>NZ_BAABHK010000001.1:0-1271995 GCF_039542055.1 Actinoallomurus vinaceus | reverse complement strand
GAGCGCGTCGTAGACCGCCTGGGGGAACTCCCCGGACTCGTCGGTCTCCGCCGCCCGCGGAGCGATCTTGTCATCGGCCAGCGAGCGCACCGTCTCGCGGAGCATCTGGTGCTCTTCAGAGAGTTCGTACAGAGGAAAGTCTCTGGTCATACGCCGATCGTACGCGGTAAACCTACTCGCCAGTAGGGCCGGTAGCATGCCGAGCGGCCCGTGGGGAGGAAGACGGGGTTCGGGCACAACACTCTTTGGAAAGGAGGCGGGACCTTGGCACAACGCTTGACCGTCATCGGTACCGGCTACCTGGGCGCCACCCACGCGGCTTGCATGGCCGACCTTGGGTTCGAGGTGCTGGGCGTGGACGTGGACGCCGAGAAGATCGCCCGGCTGGCACGGGGCGACCTCCCGTTCTTCGAGCCGGGACTCGAGCCGATCCTGCGCCGCAACCTGGAGAACGGCCGGCTGCGGTTCACCACGTCCTACGAAGAGGCCGCCGAGTTCGGCGACGTCCACTTCATCTGCGTGGGAACACCGCAGAAACCCGGCGAGTACGCCGCCGACATGAGCTACGTCGACGACGCGGTGAACTCCCTGTCGCCGCTGCTCACCCGGGCCTGCGTCGTGGTCGGCAAGTCGACCGTCCCGGTGGGCACCGCTGAGCGGCTGAGCAGGCAGATCGCGGAGCTGAGCCCTGCCGGAGACGTCGTCGATCTCGCCTGGAACCCGGAGTTCCTCCGTGAGGGCTTCGCCGTCGAGGACACGCTGCACCCGGACCGCATCGTCATCGGCGTCCGCTCCGACCGCGCCGAGAAGGTCCTGCGCGAGGTCTACGCCACGATGATCGCCGACGACGTCCCCTTCATCGTCGCCGACTTCCCCACCTCCGAGCTCGTCAAGGTGTCGGCCAACGCCTTCCTCGCGACGAAGATCTCGTTCATCAACGCGATGGCCGAGGTCTGCGAGGCCGCGCACGCCGATGTGACCAAGCTCTCCGAGGCCCTGTCCTACGACGACCGGATCGGCGGCAAGTTCCTCGGGCCGGGCCTGGGGTTCGGCGGAGGCTGCCTGCCCAAGGACATCCGGGCGTTCATGGCCCGCGCCGGTGAACTCGGCGTCGACCAGGCGCTGTCGTTCCTGCGCGAGGTGGACGCCATCAACATCCGGCGCCGCATCCGCATGGTCGACCTGGCACGTGAGCTGCTGGGCGGCTCGTTCATCGGCCGTACGGTCGGCGTGCTCGGCGCGGCGTTCAAGCCGAACTCCGACGACATCCGCGACTCGCCCGCCCTCGACGTCGCGACCTCCATCCGCGCCCAGGGCGGCCAGGTCACGGTGTACGACCCGCAGGCGCTCGACAACGCCCGCCGGGCCCACCCGGACCTGCACTACGGCACGTCGGCGATGGACGCCGCCGCCGACGCGCACGTCGTGCTGCTGCTCACGGAGTGGAAGGAGTTCCGGGAGATCGACCCGGAGGTCCTCGGCTCCGCGGTGGCCGAGCGCAACATCGTCGACGGCCGCAACGCGCTCGACCCCGAGCTCTGGCGCGCGGCCGGCTGGCAGTACCGCGCGCTCGGACGCCCCTAACTCGCGGCCGGCCGGCAGTACCGCCCGACGGGACGGGCGCACCTCGGGTTCGCAGCCGGCCGGCGCTGGGGCCCTGGGTCGCGGTCGTCCGGCGTTACCGCTCGCTGGGACGGGCGGCCCGCACCCCCGGTTCGCGGTCGGCCGGCGTTAGCGAGCGCTAGGAACCCCTGGGTTCGCGGCCGGGCGGCCCGTCGCCGGGAAGGCGGCGGGCCGCCCGGCGGTTTGCACGGTCATGAGCGACTCTTACGCCGATGAGGCCGTCACCCGCCGGGTGCTGCTCGACTCGCGCACGTGGGCCTTCGTCGGGCTGCGCGACAACCCGGGCCGGACCGCGTACGACATGGCCCAGCTCCTCCAGTCCCGGGGCAAGGCGATCGTCCCGGTCCATCCCGCCGCCGAGACCGTCCTCGGCGAATCGGGCGTCTCCTCGCTGGCCGAGATGACGCAGCGGGTGGACGTCGTCGGTGTCTACCGGCGGGCCGAGCACGCGGGCGAGGTCGCCGACGAGGCGATCAAGCTGTTCGCCTCGTACGGCCCGCGGCGGGACGGTGAGGTCCGGGCGGTGTGGTTCCCGCTGGATGTGATCGACGAGGCCGCCGCGCGGCGCGTGCGAGAGGCGGGCCTCGACGTCGTCATGGACCGCTGTCCGGCCATCGAATGGGCCCGCCTCCGCCTGCCCCGCTGATCACCTGCCGAGGACTTCGGCGATCTCGTCGCGGAACTCGGCGCCGGCGAGGCTGTCGCCGTAGTCGCGCGAGTGGACGATAAGGCCGCCCCTGACCCGGATCACCATGACGTACGAGAAGACGAGCGGCCGGCCGGAACGGGTCATCGTGCCGTGCAGGCTGTACTCGGCGATGACCACCTCGGGGTCCGAGGTCTCCCAGAGGACCAGCGGATCGGCCTTGGTGAAGCGGCGCGCCGGGGCGACGGCCTTGAACCGGGCGCGGTGACCCTCGCGCCCTTCGAAGCGCTCGGGGATTCCCGGCGGGGCGAAGGGAAGCTCGATGACGGCGTCCGGCGCGTACAGGTCGGCGACGTCGTCCCAGGCGTTGTCGGCGGAGGCGCGGATGAAACGCTCGACGACCTGACGAGGTGTGGCGGTGGCCGGTGATGCGGACACGGAAGACTCCCAGAGAGAAGGGGCCCTAGGCCGGGCTCACGGATAGAATCGGAGCAATCGCTCCGGTTGAGACGTTACGGAACACGCACTCCGGTTGTCAATCGGCCCCGACCGCGGAGGGAAGAGAGGTGGCATGTCCGGATCCGTCGACTCTGGGACGGGAGAACGGCGAGCGGACGCCCGGCGTAACCGCGCCCGTGTGCTCCAGGCCGCTCAGGAGGTGTTCGCCGCCGACGGGCTCGCCGTGCCCCTGAGCGAGATAGCCCGGCGCGCCGGGGTCGGGCCGGGAACGGTGTACCGCCACTTCGCGAGCAAGGAGGCCCTGTTCGAGGCGGTGGTGGCCGACCGGCTCGCCCGCCTCGTCGACGACACGCGTGCCCTGGCCGCCGACGACGATCCAGAGGCTGCGTTCTTCGCCGCATTCTCCCTGGTCGTGGAGCGGGCCTCGCTCAACAGGGCGCTGTGCGAGGCGCTCATGGTCCGGACGGGGCGGAGCGTGGAGGTCGCGCCCGAGCTCAGGGAGCGCTACCGAACCGCGCTCGCGGCGCTGCTCGAACGAGCCCAGCGGGCCGGTGCCGTACGCGCCGATGTGACCGTGGACGACGTCCAGCGTCTGGCACGCGGTTGCATCGGCATGGAGCAGGAAGGCCCGTCCGGGCGCGCCACCGCGATCGTCTGTGACGGACTCCGGTCCGCCCGCCTGGAGCATCCGGCCGACCTGCCGCCCGTAACGAAACAGGCGCGCGAGGCGCGTAACGAAAGTCCGCCGGAGGCGGCGCGTGCGCGGCCCGCCACGAAGACGGCGCACTGTGCGGAGTGCGGGGCACCCATCGAGACGGCGCGCACCGGAAGACCGCCCCGGTTCTGCGGAGGGGCCTGCCGGCAGAAGGCACACCGCCGCCGCCGGGGCGACCGGAACACCGGCCGCCCCGACGGCGCTCACCACGCCAGGTAGACCAGATCGGTGGTGGTGTGCCCCTTCCGTAGGCGTCGGACCTGCCCGTCGTCGATCCGGAGGAGGGCCTTGCCGACGGTGAGCAGCAGATGGTCGCCGGTGGCGTCGAAAGCGACCGTCTCACTGCCGCGTCCGGAGATGCGGGCCGTCGGCCCGACCCGTCGGCCGGTGGACAGGAAGAATCGTTCCACCGTGTACGGGCCGTCGTCCGATCCGCTGCGCGTGACGACCGCCGTGACGGTGTCTCCGCCGGCCCGGACGGCGAACCGGGCGATGTAGCGGTCCTGACGGTCGCCGACCATGACCACTGCCAGCCGTACCAGGTCCCGGGCGTGCGCCTCGTACAGGACGCGGACCGCGTCCTCGGCGGTCTGCCCGGACAGTTCCGGGGCATCGGCCGGCCATGACCGGATGGGGATGCTCACAGGGAAGAGACGCCGACGCGCCCGCCGGGTTGCATGGGCCGGCGCACGATTCGGAGTGATCTGGATCATGCGGGGCGGTCATCGGGCGAACAGGGTGAGCGTGAGGCCGCGCACCTGCCAGCGGCCCGTCTGCCGGAAGTCCCGCTCCAGGGTCTCGACCTTGGCGCGGTTCTGGGCGTCCAGGCTCGGGCCGCGCCAGAGTGTCTGGCCTTCCATGAGCCATACGCGGGTCGTCGCCCGGTCGCGCAGGCGGCTCACGACCTGCGCGGCGTCGACCTCGGTGCCGCCCAGGTCGGCCGCCTGCGCGGGTGAACGCAGCATCGCGATGTCCCGCAGGCGATGGAACGTCTCCGGATACGCCTCGCCGACCGCACGACGGTTGATCGGCAGATAGACGATGGCATCACCGTCGTGCCGATACCGATCGACGATCGCCGCCGCCTCGCGCAGATGATCGGGCCAGTTCTCCGGCCGGCGCTGGGCGATCTGACGGGGAGCGGCCAGCACTCCGATCGTGACCAGCGCGATGATCCATGCCCGGTACGGAAGGCGGACCAGGCCGGCGGCGGCAGACAGTGCCAACGCGGGGAGGCTGCCGATGACGTACCGACCCAGATAGCACGGAGACACCTGGGAGATCAGCATCAGAGTGGCCGTCGGCACGACGAGCCACGGCAACGCCAGCGCCCGTACGCCGACCGGACCGCGCCGCCGTGCCAGGGCGGTCCCTCCGACGACGGCCGCGATCAGCAGCCACGCCGTCGCGCTGCCGCCGGCGAACGCCTTCATCTGGGTCCAGGCGTCCGTCCAGCCCGGACGCCTCAGCCAGTTCAGGACGTCGCGCTGAGAGGCGGCCACGGCGACCAGTGGGCTGAGGACGAGGGCCGCGCACGTCACCGCGCCGAAGCAGCGGCGCAGGGGAACGCCGACTCCGTTCCGGCGCGCGACGAGCAGCGACACCAGATGCGCCGCGCCGACGAGCAGCGCGAACAAGTGGACGAGCCCCAGAGCCACCAGTCCCGCGCCGTAGGCGGCGGCACTGCGCCGGGTGCCCGACTCGACCAGGCGCAGGAACAGGATGGTCGACACGACCGTGAGCGCGGTGACCAGCGCATAGGACCGGGCCTCATGCGCGTAGTGGTTCGCGAACGGCGAGGCCGTGTACAGCAGGCCGGCCAGCAGCCCGCCGGAAGGCGACAGCAGCCGCCACCCGAGGATCGCCGTTCCCGCCGCGGCGACGGCGAACGCCGCGATCGAAGGAAGCCGCAGCGACAGCTCGCTCGCCCCGAACACGGACATCCAGCAGTGGATGAACAGGTAGTACACGGCGTGCACGGCATCGAGGTGGGCGACGAACCGGAGGATGTCGACGACCGGGCGGTGGGCGACGCCGGCGGTCACGGCCTCGTCGCGCCACCACGACAGTCGCCCCGCTCCCCACAACCCCATGGCCAGGGCGGCCAGGCCGGGAACGCCCGGAACGACGGCGGCCCGCCACCGCGGCCCGGCCGATGGCATCCGCCGCTCGCCCGATCGCACACCGTCGGCCGGGTCGGGTCGGGCCGCCGTCGCCAACTCTTGTTCGATCTTCACGAACAAGAGATGACGAAGCGCCGAAAAGGTTGCACGACGGCGCGAAGAACGTCAGAGCCGGCTCAGACTCCGGCACGCGGATAGCCGATGGTCTCGAGGGTCCCGGCGAGGGCGGCGAGGTCGGTGTCGGGGTTGATACGCCGGACGAGGTCGGCGGTCAGGGGGCGGTGCTCGAAGACGTGCCGGACGTCGGCCGGGTCGAGTACGACCTCGAAGTAGTCCTCGGCGTAGGCGCGATAGGCCTCGGGAGTGCCCTCGGCCAGGAGACCGAACATCCAATCCGCCCCGTCCGGGTCGCCGGTCCGGTCCGCCTCGGGGAAGTCGATGTCGCCGGCGCTCCAGGCCGGGTCGTCGTGTCGTCGCCACAGGCAGACGGTGGCCGCCAGGAACAGATCACCTGAAAGGTCGTAGTGGCAGAAGGCCGGCTCGGTGACCTGGGCGGTGAACTCCGCGGGGACCGACTCGACGAGGCCGGGCCAGAGGGCGAAGTCGTCGTCGCCGTAGGGACTCATCGGGGACTCGTGATCGAATCCGCGGATGAAGGCCCCGGCGGACGTGAAGACGATCGAGTACTCGTCTCCGCTGCCGTTGTTCATGGAGGCGAGCTCCTCGCCCTCGGTCCATCGGCTGGCGAAGCCGTAAGAGGGAAAGCCTTCGGGGCTGAGGATCTTGTCCAGGACGGCGAAGGACTGGCTGAGCGCCCGGACGGTCGCGATGTCGGGAAGGCGCCGGGCGAGATCGACAGCGGTCATGGGCGCATTCAACCGCCCATGACCGACAACGACGCCGGCTAGCCGCGGCGCAGGCGCTCGCCCTTCTTCTTGGCCTGGGCGTACAGGTCGCGCTGGAACTCCTCCATGCGCTCGCGCAGCTCCGGGTCGCTCGCCGCGAGGATCCGGACGGCCAGCAGGCCGGCGTTGCGGGCGTTGCCGATCGCCACGGTCGCGACGGGGACCCCGGCGGGCATCTGCGCGATCGACAGCAGCGAGTCCATGCCGTCGAGGTACTTCAGCGGCACCGGCACGCCGATCACCGGCAGTGGCGTGACCGCGGCGAGCATTCCCGGCAGGTGGGCGGCCCCGCCCGCGCCCGCGATGATCACGCGGAGACCCCGCGACGCCGCGTCCGAGCCGTACGCGATCATGTCGTTCGGCATGCGGTGGGCGGAGACCACGTCCGCCTCGTACGCGACGTCGAACTCTTCCAGCGCCTCGGCGGCGGCCTTCATCACCGGCCAGTCCGAGTCGCTGCCCATGACGACGCCGACGGTCATATCGTCCCTCTCAGGTAGTCAGCGGCGTGGCGGGCCCGCTCGCGGGTCTCCTCCAGATCGTCGCCGAGCGCGGTGACGTGGCCGATCTTGCGGCCGGGCCGGACCTCCTTGCCGTAGAAGTGCACCTTCACGGCGGGGTCGTGGGCCATGACGTGGATGTAACGCTTGTACACGTCCGGGTCCTCGCCACCCAGGACGTTGGCCATGACGGTGTACGGCGCGGTCGGCGTGGTGTCGCCGAGCGGCAGGTCGAGCACGGCGCGCAGGTGCTGCTCGAACTGCGACGTGTGTGAACCCTCGATGGTCCAGTGGCCGGAGTTGTGCGGGCGCATGGCGAGCTCGTTGACCAGGACGCCGCGTTCGGTCTCGAAGAGCTCGACGGCCAGGAGGCCCGTGACGCCGAGGGCGTCGGCGATGCCGAGCGCGAGCCGTTGGGCCTCTTCCGCCAGCTCGGGGTCCAGGCCGGGCGCGGGCGCGATCACCTCGTGGCAGATGCCGTCGCGCTGCACCGTCTCCACCACCGGGTACGCCGCGCCCTGCCCGTACGGGGAGCGGGCGACGAGGGCGGCCAGCTCCCGGCGGAACGGCACGTGCCGCTCGGCCAGCAGGCCGACGCCCTCGGCGGCGGCGCGCTCGACGACGGCACGGGCCTCGTCGAGCGACGCGCAGACCCAGACGCCCTTGCCGTCGTAGCCGCCGCGGGTCGCCTTGAGCACGACCGGCCAGCCGGTGTCCCGGCCGAACGCCTCGAGCGTCGCCAGGGGCGCGTCGTCGAGGACGACGAACTCCGGGCACGGCACGCCGAGCTCGGTGAGCCGCTCGCGCATCACGCGCTTGTCCTGCGCGTACAGCAGGGCCTCGGAGCCGGGGCGGCAGGCGACGCCGGCCTCCTCCAGTGCGCGGATGTGCTCGCCGGGCACGTGCTCGTGGTCCCACGTGACGACGTCGGCGCCCTTGGCGAAGGCGCTCAGGTCGTCGAGGGAGCGGTGGTCGCCGATGCGCACGTCGGCGATGACCTTGGCCGCGGAGGCGTGGGCGCTGTCGCTGAGCACCCGCAGCGGCGTGCCGAGCGCGATCGCCGCCTGCTGGGTCATCCGTGCGAGCTGCCCGCCGCCGACCATGCCGACGACCGGGATGTCTTGCCTGTCCGTCACGCCCGAAGCCTATCCGCCGTGCTCAGAGACCGGGTTCACGGGCGACGAGCATACGCGGGCGGGCCGGGAGGTCGGTCGGGGTGGGTTGGTCGGGATCGGCACGGAGGTCGGTCGGGGTGGGTTGGTCGGGATCGGCACGGAGGTCGGTCGGTGTGGGTTGGCCGGGATCGGTACGGCGTGTCGCCGTACTTCGCCGGATCCCGGCTGAACGACACGCCGGGAGACGGCGTCTAACCTGGTAAGCCAGGGGTATCAAGATCCGGGTGTGCCGGGGCGCGCGATCAGCCGCCGAACCCGAAGGAAAGGGCCCACTGTCGTGCGTTTCGTCATTGGCCTCTACGAGAGATTCGCTCATCTGATCCACGAACTCGCGGCGTTCGGGACGATCGGCGTGCTCAACTTCATCATCACCATCGGCATCTCGGACACCCTGCATCTCGGCCTGCACGTGGGCCCGCTGACGTCGTTCGGCGTCGGCACCGTCGCGGCGACCACCTTCTCCTACTTCGCCAACCGGTTCTGGACGTTCCGTCACCGCGACAACACCGGCCTGGGCCGCGAGTACGTCCTGTTCTTCGTCTTCAACGGCGTCGGCCTGGTGATCACCTGGGTGTTCATCGGCTTCACCCATTACATCCTCGACATCCGCAACGGCGTGGCGTTCAACGTGTCGCAGATCATCGGCACCGGCGTGGCGACCCTGTTCCGCTACTGGGCGTACAAGAAGTGGGTCTTCCTGCCGCCGACGGCGCCTCCGGTCGACCCGCACACCGGCCTGCCCGAGGCCCAGGTGCCCTCGCCGGCCGACCGATCCGAGGCGCCCGTCAACAGCTAGGCGGGCCCGCTGACCACGCGCTCCCGGGCCAGCAGGACCTCGTCGGCCTTCCGCAAGAAGATCGCGAACGTCGCCGGGCGCGCGCGTATGAGCTCCAGCCGCCCGCCGTCCGCCGTGGCCAGCGAGCGCGCGAGGTAGAGCCCGAGCCCGGTGCCCTGCCACCGTCCGCTGACGTTGCGGTCGAACACCCGGCGCTCCAGCTCCGGCGGAACCCCCTCACCCTCGTCTCCGACCTCCACGACGATCGACGATGCGGTCTCCTTGGTGTGGATCGTGACCGTCCCGCCGCCGTGCATGAGCGAGTTGTCCAGCAGCGTCGCGACGATCTGCGAGAGACCGCCGGGACTCGCCACGGCGCTGAGATCCCGGACGCCGGACACCTCCACGCGCCGTCCCTCACGCCGGAAGACCGGCTCCCACTCCTCCACCTGCTGGTCGACGATGTCGTCGACGTCGACCGGGACCGCGTCACCGGTGGGGTCGTGCTTCGCCCGGGCGAGAAGCTGCTCGACCACCGCGGCGAGGCGCTCGATCTGCGCGCCGGCGGCCGCGCCCTCCTCCCGCACGATGTCCGGATACTCCGCGGCCTCGACCATCTCCTCCAGCCGCATGGACAGCGCCGTCAGCGGCGTACGCAGCTGGTGGCTGGCGTCGGAGGCGAACTCACGGCTCGCGGCCAGCAGGTCGGCGATCCGCACGGCGCTGCGGTCCAGCACCTCCGCGACCCGGTCGACCTCCGGCACGCCGTACCGGCGGCGACGTGGCCGCGCGTTGCCGGAACCGAGGCGCTCGGCGGTCTCGGCCAGGTCGATCAGCGGCAGAGTGAGCTTCCGCGCCTGGACCATCGCCAGCCCGACCGCGACGCCGACGCCGAGCACGACGAGGCTGCCGATCAGCATGAACGTGCGCAGGGCCTCGGCCTCGATGTCGGCGGCGTCCCGGGACACCTGCACCCTGACGCCGCGGTCGTTGGCGGTCTTCCGGATGACGTGCGCGCCCTTGGGCGGTGCGACCCCGGCCGTGATCACCTCGTCGTTGGCCAGGGTGACGACGATGTACCGGCTGGGGAACTCCCTGGCGATCTGATCGCCGACGATGGACTGCTTGCCTTCCTGTTTGAGGTTGACGCCGGCCACCACGGTCGCCGCCTCCCGCTCGACCTGCTGTTCGGCCTCGTCGTAGAGGAGCCGATGGGTCGCATAGCCCAGAGGGATGCCGAGCAGGAGCACGGCGACGACCGCGACGGCCAGCGTGGACAGCAGGAGCCGTCGCCTCATGGGGGTGCCTCTCTTTCGCCCGAGACGTGACCAGGGGGTGGTCACGCCGGGTTCACAAGATCAGTCACCGCGCTCGAAGCGGAAGCCCACTCCACGCACGGTCGTGATGTAACGCGGACTGCCCGCGTCATCTCCAAGCTTGCGCCGAAGCCACGAGATGTGCATGTCGAGGGTCTTGGTCGACCCCCACCAGTTGGTGTCCCACACCTCCCGCATGATCTGCTCTCGGGTGACGACCTTGCCCGCGTCACGGACGAGCACGCGTAGCAGGTCGAACTCCTTGGTTGTGAGCTGCAGCTCCTGGTCTCCCATCCAGGCGCGACGGGATTCGGCGTCGATCCGGACACCCTGCACGATCGGTGTCTCGGTGCTGCCCCGGCGCAGCAGCGCGCGTACGCGGGCCAGCAGCTCGGCGAGCCGGAAGGGCTTGGTGACGTAGTCGTCGGCGCCGGCGTCGAGGCCGACGACCGTGTCCACCTCGTCGGCGCGGGCGGTGAGGATGAGGATCGGCACGCCGTGGCCCTCGGCGCGAACGCGCCGAGCCACTTCGAGCCCGTCGAGCTCGGGAAGGCCGAGATCCAGGACGATGAGGTCCACCCCGCCCCCGAGCGCCCGCTCGAGAGCCTGCGGACCGTCGGGACTGACTTCGACGTTGTATCCCTCCCGCCGCAGCGCTCTGGCGAGAGGCTCGGATATGGACGTGTCGTCCTCGGCGAGCAGAACTGAGGTCATGAACCGATCGTAGAGCTATTCAAGAACGTTTCCTCGGTAGTAGCGGGGCCTTGACCTGCGATCTTCCAGTCGTAGGCCTGCGTCAGACATACCGATAACCGCGCTAATGCAAAGTAAATACCCTCGCCTCGCCCTCAGGCGTCCACGTCCGTACCGCAGGCACCTCGGCTCGGCCCGCCGGATCACGTCCGGGCGTCGACGTGGCGCATGAGGGGACGGAGCAGTTCGGCCAGCCGGTCCTGCTCGTCGGGGTGGAGGGTGGCGAGCAGTTCCTTCTCGCCGCGGTCGAGGCCGGCCATCGCGCTCTGCCACGCGGCGTGGCCCGCGTCCGTCAGCTCGACGAGGAGCCGCCGCCGGTCGGCCGGGTCGTGGGTGCGGACGACGAAGCCGCGTCCCTCAAGGCGGTCCAGCCGGCTCGTCATGGTGGTGGGAGGCACGCCGACGGCGTCGGCCAGCGCCGTCGGGGCGGCGCGGTACGGCTCGCCGAGCCCGCGCTGGGTGTGCAGGGCGTGCAGGATCTCCCACTCGCCCATCTGCAGGCCGCGCTCCTTGAGCACCCGCTCCTTGTTCCGGCGCAGGTGGCGGACGATGAACTGCATCCGGGTCACGATGCCCTCGGCGCGCGGATCGAGGTCCGGCAACTCGGGGAGCCATCGCTCGACGTGCCGGTCGACCGAGTCCCTCTCCATGCCCCCAGTATCCCGCCGATCGGATAATACGCTTTCGGATAGTACGATTTCGCAGTAATCTCCTCGGCGTGTTCACTCCTCTCGCCGACCGCCGGTTCCGGCTGCTGTGGACCGGGCAGACCCTGTCCGGTCTCGGCGACGCCGTCACGCCGGTGGCGCTCGCCCTCGCCGTCATCCAGGCCACCGGATCGGCCACCGACCTCGGGGCGGTGCTCGCGGCGGCCGCCGTCCCCCGGCTGCTCCTCGTGCTGGTCGGCGGGGTCTGGGCCGACCGCCTCCCCCGCCACGTCGTGATGCTCGCCGCGGACGTCGTCAACCTGCTGGTCCAGCTCACGATCGGCCTCGAGCTGCTCGGCGGCGTCATCCGCCTCGGCCACCTGATCGCGCTGTCGGCGCTGTCCGGCGCGGCGTCGGCGTTCTTCATGCCCGCCGCCGACGGGCTGATCCCCGCGACCGTGGACGAGAGCCGCCTCCAGCAGGCCAACGCCCTCACCCAGTTCTCCCGCCAGGCGGGCCAGGTGCTCGGGCCGATGATCGCCACCACCCTGGTGATCACCGCCGGTGCGGGCTGGGCCTTCCTGCTCGACGCGGCGACGTTCGCGGTCAGCGTCGGAACGCTCGCGCTGCTCCGCGTGCGCCATGAGGGCACGCCCCGGGAGGGCTTCTGGACGGAACTGGCCGGCGGCTGGACCGAGATGCGACGCCACCGCTGGTACTGGACCAACCTCATCGTCCACGCCGTCTGGAACCTCGCGAGCGCCTGCTACCTGACGCTCGGTCCGCTCGTCGCCGTACGGTCGCTCGGCGGCCAGGTCGCCTGGGGCGTCATCACCCAGGGCGGCGCGCTCGGCGCCGTGGCCGGAGCCGTGATCGCGCTCCGCGTACGGCCGCGCCGCCCGTTCACCGCGTGCAACCTGCTGCTCGCCGTCTTCGGCCTTCCCCTGGCCCTCCTCGCCGCCCGGGCGCCCGCGCCGCTCGTCGCCGTCGCCGCCGGTCTGGCGTTCGGCGGCCTGACGTTCATGAACTCCCTCTGGCTGACCGCCGTTCAGCAGTACATCCCGGCGCGCGCCCTGTCGCGGGTGATGGCCTACGACTGGCTCACCTCGCTCGGTCTGACCCCGGTCGGCCTCGCTGTGGCCGGGCCGCTCGGCGCCGCGGTCGGCCCGTCCGCCGCCCTGGCCGGAACGGCCGTGCTGGTCGTGACCGCGTGCGTGCTCGTGCTCGCCGTCCCCGACGTACGCCGCCTCACGCTCGCGCTGCCGGCGCCGGTCGTCGAGGAGCCGTTGCCGACCACCTAGGCAGCCGACCGATGAGCGGCTCACCGCTGCCGGGGATCCCCGTTCCCGGGGATCGCCGCTCCCGGGAATCGCCGCTCCCGGGAATCGCCGCTCCCGGGAATCGCCGGCGCGCCGGAACCGGTGCCGGATCACCGTGATCCGGCACCGGTCGGTCACTGCCGAGCGGCGAGGCGCGCGAAGGCCCAGGGGTCGTGGGCCGAGAAGACCTCGACCTCGTCGCCGTGGTCGCGCAGGAGCTCACGGAGGCGGGCCTGGTTGGCGGCGCGCAGCGGCCGGTCGATCTCCGTGATCTCCTCCAGCGCCTCCCACAGGGGCATGGACCAGCGGTCGTCCGGCTCGACCTGCCCGTGGTGGTAGAAGGCGTCGCCGGCGTGCAGGAGCCATCGGTCCCCGTCCCGTACGGCCACGGCGCAGTGGCCCTCGGTGTGCCCGGCGAGCGGGATCAGCAGGATCTCCGGGGGCAGGCCGTCGAGTTCGAGGGCGTCGAACCCGAACCACGACTCGCCCTTCCGCGACTCATAGGTCCTCCAGTGCGGGCGGTGCGCCCAGTGCGCGGGCCGGTAGCGCAGGGTGTGCTCGGGATGCGCGCTGGTGGCGGCCATGGCGGCCCGGTACTCCGCGTCGTGCAGGTGAACGGTGGCGTGCGGGAAGTCCGGCAGCCCGCCGCTGTGGTCGAGGTCGAGGTGGGTCAGCACGATGTGGCGGACGTCGTCGGGCGAGTGGCCGAGGCGCCGGATCTGCCGTACGGCGGTCTCCTCCGGGTCGAGCAGCGCCTGGGTCCGGTCCAGGAAGGTCCGGCCGAGGGTCTCCTCCGGACGGTCGACGTCGGGCGTGCCGAATCCGCTCTCGACCAGGACGAGACCCGCGTCGTCGGTCTCGACGAGCAGGCAGTGGTTCAGCGCCCGCGCGGGCTCCAACCGGTGATCTGCCGCGTCGGCGGGATCGATCTCACGCATCGATCCGCAGTTGAGGTGATGAATTTTCATGTCGCCCCTTTAGCTACCGAACGATCGTATGCTTTTAGCGAACGGTCGGTAGGTTAAACTGGCGTCGTGAGCCCGCGCAAGTCCGCCGTCGAAACGGCCGCCACCCGGACCCGGATCATCGAGTGCGCCCTGACGCTGGCCTCGGCCGAGGGGCTCGAAGGCGTCACCATCGGCCGGCTCGCCACCGAACTCGGGATGAGCAAGGCCGGAGTGATCGGCCATTTCGGCACCAAGGAGGCGCTCCAGCTCGCGACGCTCGACGCCGCGGTCGAGAAGTTCGCCGACCGGGTCCCGGCACGCGCCGCGGGGGCCGATCCCGGCGTCGACCGGCTGACCCGCGCCTTCGATGAGTGGATCGCGTACATGGCGGACGAGGGGCACGGCGGCTGCTTCCTCACCTCGGTCGCCACCGAGTTCGACGGACGTCCCGGCCCCGTCCGGGACGCCGTGCTCGCCGCCCTGTCCCGTTGGTCCGACTACGCGGCGGCCGAGCTGCGGACGGCCGTCGACGCCGGTGACCTGCCCCCGGACACCGACGTCGATCAACTGGTCTTCGAGCTGGGCGGCGTGGGGCTCGCCGCGGGCCAGGCCATCCAGCTGCACCGGGACCCGGCCGCCCCCGAACGGGCCCGCCGCGCCATCGACCGCCTGCTCGGCCGATGAGCCCCGACCCGGATCGTCAGGGAGCCACCGTCAGCACGATCTTGCCGGTGGTGCGGCCGGTCTCGCCGTGTTCGTGGGCCTTGGCGGCGTCCTCCAGCGGGAACACCGAGTCGATCGCGACGCGCAGCCTCCCCGCCTCGACCAGGGCGGCGATCTCCTTCATCGCCGCGTAGTCCGGCTCGACGAGGGTCCAGCCGGCCTTGATGCCGCGCTTCTCGGCCGCGGCCAGCAGGTCGTCCTCGACCGGCGGCACGTACGACACCAGGGTGCCGCCGTCGCGAAGGGTCTCCAGGGACCGGAGACCGTAGTCGCCGCCGATCGTGTCGAGTACGACGTCGACCTCCCGCACCGCCTCGGCGAAGTCCACCTTCGTGTAGTCGACGACCTCGTCGGCGCCCAGACCGCGCACGAACTCGTGCTTGGCCTCCCGGGCGGTCCCGATCACGTACGCGCCCTTCAGCTTGGCGATCTGCACCGCGAGGTGACCGACCCCTCCGGCGGCGGCGTGGATCAGGACCCGCTGCCCCGCCTGGACGCCCGCCGTGTCGATCAGTCCCTGCCAGGCGGTCAGCGCGGCCAGCGGCAGCGCGGCGGCCTGGACGTGATCGATCCCCGCCGGCTTGCGGGCGAAGTGGCGCGGCGGCGCGGTGACGTACTCGGCGTACGCGCCCGCCGGATGCGGGAAGCGCGGCATCCCGAACACCTCGTCCCCCGGCTCGTACAGCGTCACGCCGGGGCCGACCGCCTCGACGACGCCCGACACGTCCCACCCGAGGCCCGGCACCGAACCGCCCCCCGCGCGGGTCTTCCAGTCGGCCGGGTTCACGCCGGCCGCGTGCACTCGGACCAGGACCTCGACCCGGTCCGGCTCCGGCCGCTCGACCTCGGCGATTCTCAGCACCTCCGGGCCGCCGGGCCCGTCCTGCACGATCGCCCGCATGGTGTTCATCGAGTCTTCCGTTTCTTCTCGTGGTCGTGCCGACGGACCAAGCCTCGGGCAGCCGCCCGCCGACCGGGAGTGGCCATATGGACATCGTGTGAAAGAATCTGGCCATGACCGTTCCGCCCGGATCTCTCCATCGCGTCGTCGTCCTCGCGTTGGACGGCACCGTTCCGTTCGAGCTCGGCATCCCCGGGCGGATCTTCGGCGCCGCGTACGGCCCGGACGACGAGCCGCTCTACGAGGTCGTCACCTGCACGGTGGACGGCCGGCCGGTGCGCACGCACGCCGACTTCTCGATCGTCGTCGACCACGACGCGACGGCGCTGGCCACCGCCGACACCGTCGTCATTCCGCCCTTCGGGGCATGCCAGCCCATCGACCGGCTTCCCGAGGAGATCGCGGCGGCCCTGGCCCTGATCCGGCCGGGCACCCGCATCATGTCGATCTGCACCGGTGTCTCCGTGCTGGCAGCGGCGGGGCTGCTCGACGGCCGTCCGGCGACCACCCACTGGAACGAGGCGGCCGAGTTCCAGCGACGCTTTCCCCGGATCCGGCTCGACCCGGATGTCCTGTTCGTCGACGACGGCGACGTGCTCACCTCTGCCGGGGCGGCGGCGGGCACCGACCTGTGCCTGCACGTCGTCCGCCGCGACCACGGCAGCGAGGTCGCCAACCGGGTGGCCCGCCGCGTCGTCGTCCCGCCGTGGCGAGACGGGGGCCAGGCGCAGTTCATCGAGCGCCCGGTGCCTGAGCCGTACGACGAGGGCACCGCGCCGGCCCGCGCCTGGGCGCTGGAGCACCTCGACCGGCCGATCACGCTGCCCGAGCTCGCCGCGCGGGCCGGGATGAGCGTGCGGACGCTGACGCGCCGGTTCCAGGAGGAGGTCGGCATGAGCCCCGGCCGATGGCTCTCCCGGCAGCGGGTGGAGCTGGCGCGGCACCTGCTGGAGACCACCGACCTGCCGGTCGACCAGGTCGCCCACCGGGCCGGCTTCGGCACCGCCGTCTCGCTGCGCCAGCACCTGCACGCGGCGATCGGCGTGTCACCGATGGCCTACCGCCGCACCTTCCACCCGCAGGGCGACGGCGAGACCGTCCCGGCGCACGCCGCAGGCGGAGCTTCCTAGGGCCGTCATTCCGGCAGAGGCCCACAGGACGTGCCATTCTTCCGATCATGTCCCATCACCCTCCGCGTCCCCGCCGTCACATGCACGGCCGCGGACCGGCCATCGTTCTGACGTCTGTGGCGGCCGCCGTCGCGTGCGGCATCGCGGCGGCCTGGTATATCGGGCTGTTCACGCCCGACGGCCGGTTCTCCCGGGTCGACGCCGGCCGTCTCCTGCCGCCGGCGGCTTCGCTGGCGGCGCTGGTGCCGAACGGCGCCCGGGAGCCCGGAGACTCACGGCCGAGGACGTTCCTGGGATTCGGTGACGGCGACACCTCCTCGGAGTGCAAGTGGAGCAGTGTCCCGGCCGGCCAGGACCGTCCCTTCCGTACGGTGCGGATCCGCGCCGAGACCAGGGTCGCCGAGCGCCGTACCTCGGGCGTCACACGAGCCGAACAGTCCCTGGCCGTGTGGGCCGACGCCGCCCGGAACGGCGGGAGACCGACGACGCCGGTCGCCGTGGGCGACGGCGGGTACGCCCG
The DNA here is from genome assembly GCF_039542055.1 of Actinoallomurus vinaceus. Lineage (NCBI taxonomy): Bacteria > Bacillati > Actinomycetota > Actinomycetes > Streptosporangiales > Thermomonosporaceae > Actinoallomurus > Actinoallomurus vinaceus. The sequence goes on along the minus strand of NZ_BAABHK010000001.1, from coordinate 1,254,818 downwards.
CGTCGACACGATGACGTGGGTGATCGTGTTCTCCCGCGTCGTCGTGTACGACGTGCACGTGAGGTTCCGGATCTCCAACGCCCTGGTCGACGTGTCGGCGCGCACCCACACCCGGCCGGACGATCAGACGACCGCCCTCGTACGCGGGCTGGCGGCGGACACCGCCAAGCGGCTCGCGCGCCTCGGCTGACCGTCATCCATGGCCCGTGAGCAGCACGACGAGCGACTCGCCGGGCAATCGGCCACGGACGCCGGGCGTGGAGGCCAGGAGCGGTTCGCCGTCCGGCAGGGGCACGGGCTCCGTCCCCAGGTTGGCCACGACCCGCAACGGACCCCGGTGGACGATGAGCCATGACGTGCCGTACTCCACCGCGACCTCGGTCAGGCGGGGATCGGTGAGCTCCGGCCGGGCGCGGCGCAGCGCGATCAGCGCGCGGTACCAGTCGAGCAGCTCCCGGTGGTGCGGCTCGCGGAGTTCCGCCCAGTTCAGGATCGAACTTCGATGGGTCTCCGGGTCCTGGGGGTCGGGGACGTCGTCTGCCGCCCAGCCGTGATCGGCGAACTCCCGGCGCCGCCCCTCGCTGACGGCCCGGGCGAGCTCGGGCTCCTGGTGGTCGCTGAAGAACCGCCACGGGGTGCGGGCGCCCCACTCCTCGCCCATGAACAGCATCGGCGTGAACGGCGCGGTGAGCAGCAGGCCCGCCCCGACCTTGAGCCGGCCCGGGGACAGGCTCGCGGAGAGCCGGTCGCCGGTGGCGCGGTTGCCGATCTGGTCGTGGTTCTGCAGGAAGCCGAGGAAGCGGTGGCCGGGCACGCGGAGGGTGTCGACCGGCCGCCCGTGCGAGCGGCCCCGGAACGACGACCACGTCCCGTCGTGGAAGAAGACCCTGGTCAGCGTCTTGGCCAGCGCCTCCGGGGCGCCGAAGTCGGCGTAGTAGCCGTGCCGTTCGCCGGTGAGCAGCGTGTGCAGGGCGTGGTGGAAGTCGTCGCTCCACTGCGCGTCGAGGCCGTACCCGCCCGCCTCGCGCGAGGTGACCAGGCGTGGGTCGTTCAGGTCGGACTCGGCGATGAGGAACATCTCCCGGCCCGTCTCGGCCGCGAGCCGGGAAACCGCCTCGGCCAGCTCCTCAAGGATGTGGACGGCGCGCTGGTCCCGGATGGCGTGCACGGCGTCGAGCCGCAGCCCGTCGACGTGGTACTCGCGCAGCCACATCAGCGCGTTGCCGACGATGAACGCGCGGACCTCGTCCGAGCCGGCCCGGTCGACGTTGACGGCCGGGCCCCACGGCGTCTCGTAGGCGTCGGTGAAGTACGGGCCGTATCTCGACAACCGGTTGCCGCTCGGGCCCAGATGGTTGTGGACGACGTCGAGGACGACGGCCAGGCCGCGCCGGTGACAGGCGTCCACGAAGCGCTTCAGCCCGTCCGGGCCGCCGTACGGCTCGTGCACCGCCCACAGGTGGACGCCGTCGTACCCCCAGCCGTGCCGTCCGGGGAAGGCGGCCACGGGCAACAGCTCGACGGCGTCGACGCCGAGGTCGACGAGGTGGTCGAGCCGCTCGATCGCCGCGTCGAACGTGCCCAAGGGGGTGAAGGTGCCGACGTGCAGCTCGTACAGCACGCTGCCCGGCAGCGGCCGCCCCCTCCATCCCTCGTCGGACCAGGTGAAGCGCTCGTGGTCGTACGTACGGCCGAGCCCGTGCACGCCGTTCGGCTGTCGGGGCGAGCGCGGGTCCGGGAACGGTCCATCGCCGTCCAGCACGAAGCCGTAGTCCTGTCCCTCGGGGCCCGCGTCGATCCGCGCCGTCCACCAGCCGGGCCGCCCGGCGGGCGTCATGGCGTGCCGGGTCCCGCCGGTCTCCACCTCGACGTTCTCGGCGGCCGGCGCCCATACCTCGTACTTCACGGAGCCTCGATCAGCACGGCGACCGGAAGCAGGAGGAGCACCCCGCTCAGCTCCAGGCCGGAGGGGTACGACTGGTCGGTGAGGACGTCGTGCCAGGGGCCTCCGGGCAGGTCGAGACGGGTGGCGCCCCAGCCCCCGCGCCGTTCGAGGCCTGCGGGGAGGCGTGTCGCGACGACGACCGCGCCGCCGCGCCGGAACGCCACGGCGTGGGCGGCCGCGGGTCCGGTCACCGTCACCGGCTCGTGGCCGCCCTCGAACCAGTCCGGATGCCGCTCGCGCAGCCGCAGCAGCCGCGAGGTGATGAGAAGTTTCTCCCCGTCGAGGTCGGCCGGGGTGGTCCCGGCGTCCAGGTCGGCGAGCAGCTCCCGGCGACGGGCGTAGTCGACCGACCGCCGGTTGTCGGGGTCGACGAGGGACAGGCCGGTGAGCTCGCACCCCTGGTACACGTCCGGCACGCCCGGCATGGCGAGCTGCACCAGCTTCTGGCTGATCGAGTTGACGCGCGCGTACGGCGCGATCCGGTCGGCGAACCGGGCGACGTCCGCGGTCAGCACCGGGTCGGCGAGGACCGCGTCCGCGTGGGCCAGGACCGCCTCCTCGTACGCCGGGTCGGGGTCCGTCCACGACGTACGGCTCCTGGCCTCGCGCATCGCCTTCGTGAGGTACTCCCGGAGCCGGTCGGCGGGCAGCGGCCAGGCGCCGACGATCGTCTGCCACATCAGGTAGTCCAGGTCGGGCTCCAGGGTGCTCTCCGGCGCCCGCGACCGCCAGCGGCCGACGGCGGCGACCCACTCGTCCGGCAGCTCCGACAGGACGGCCAGCCGCGCCCGTACGTCCTCCTGCCGCTTGGTGTCGTGCGTCGACAGCGTCGTGAGCGTACGGGGCCGGTCGGCGGCGATCCGCGCGCAGTAGGCGTGGAACTCCTCCGGCGAGACCGCGAACCGCGTCGGGTCGCCGCCCACCTCGTTCAGGGGTGCCAGCCGGGACCAGCGATAGAAGGCGGTGTCCTCGACGCCCTTGGCGGTCATCGGCGCGGACGTCTGCTGGAACCGTACGACGAACTCGTCCCGAACCGCGTCGCGGCCGCCGAGCCCCAGCACAAGGGGGATGACCTTGTCGAGCAGGTCGCCGTCCGGGAGCACGGCGCGGGCCTCGGCCGCGGCCTGGGCGACGATCTCCAGGGCCTGCGCCGGGGGTTCCTCGCCGGGCACGATGTACGCGCGGTACACCGGCATCGCGACGAGCAGTTCGACCAGGACCTCCCGCAGCGCGTCGGGGTCCGCGTCCGGCAGGATCCGCGTCAGCAACGCGGTCAGGCGGCGGACCTCCGGCACGAGGATCCGGTCGGCGGCGAACCGCCGGGCCGTACGTTCGACCTCCGTGAAGTCGGCGGGGCCGCCGGTCAGCGCGGTGTACGCCTCGGTGAGCGGTTTGTCCCCGGCCGGGTCGACGAACAGCCCGCCGATCATGCCGAGCGCGTCGTACCCGGTCGTGCCCGCGCACGGCCAGTCGGCGGGAAGCGTCTCCTCGCCGATGAGGATCTTCTCCACGACCACCCAGCCGCGGGGCCGGTCGAGCCGCCGCAGGTAGCCGCGCGGGTCCGCGAGCCCGTCGGGGTGGTCGATCCGCAGGCCGTCGATCAGTCCCTCGTCGAGCAGCCGCAGGATGACGGCGTGGGTCGCGTCGAAGACCTCCGAGTCCTCCACCCGCAGCCCGATCAGGGTGGAGATGTCGAAGAAGCGGCGGTAGTTCAGGTCCGGCTCGCGCCAGTGGGTCGCGCGGTAGCAGCCCTCGCGGGGGAAGACGTGGTCGTGGTAGCGCAGCACGTCGCCGTCCGGCCGGAGCTCGTCGTCCGGCGAGCCGAGCACCGGCACCACGATGACACCCTCGGACCAGTCGACGTCGAACCACCGGGCGTACGGGGAGTCCGGCCCCTGCCGCAGGACGTCGAAGAACGCCCGGTTGAGGCTCTCCGGCGCGGGGATCGCCATGTGGTTCGGCACGATGTCCACGATGATCGACAGGCCGTGCGCGCGCATCCGGGCCGCCATCGCCCGGAAGCCCTCCTCCCCGCCGAGGTCGTCGGAGATCCGCGCGTGGTCGATGACGTCGTAGCCGTGGGCCGAGCCGGGGACGGCCTGCAGGATCGGCGACAGGTACACGTGCGAGACGCCGAGCGCCGCCAGGTAGCCGGCGAGCTCCCCGGCCTCGGCGAAGCCGAACTCCCGGCGCAGCTGCAGCCGGTACGTCGCGGTCGGGCGTCTAGACACGGCGCAGCACCTGCATCGATCGCGCCTCGACCAGCACCTTCTCCCCTGCGCTGACCACCGGCCGCTCGTGGTCGTCGTACACCTCGATCGGGGTCGCCGTGTCGAGCACGCCGGTCCACATCCCTCCGCCGGTGTCGGGCAGCGCGAAGTTCAGGTCGAGGTCGGCCGCGTTGAACAGCAGCAGGAACGAGTCGTCGCGGATCGGCTCGCCGTGCCGGCCCGGCTCGGCGATGCGGTCGCCGTCGAGGAAGACCGTGATCGCCTTGGCGTACGAGGTCTGCCAGTCGGCGTCGGTCATCGGCCTGCCGTTGGTGGTGTACCAGACGATGTCGCCGTCGCCGGTAGGGAAGCGGCGGCGGCGGAACACCGGATGCTCGCGGCGCAGTTCGGTCACCCGCCGCACGAACGCCCGCAGGATCTCCTGCTCCGGCGAGTCGGACCAGGTCATCCAGGAGATCTCGTTGTCCTGGCAGTAGGCGTTGTTGTTGCCGTGCTGGGTCCGGCCGGCCTCGTCGCCGTGGGACAGCATCGGCACGCCCTGGGACAGCAGCAGGGTGGTCAGCATGTTCCGCTTCTGGCGCTCGCGCAGGCCGATGATGTCCGGGTCGTCCGTCTCGCCCTCGACGCCGTGATTCCACGAGCGGTTGTCGTCGGCGCCGTCGCGGTTGTCCTCGCCGTTCGCCTCGTTGTGCTTGCCGTTGTACGAGACGAGGTCGTGCACCGTGAACCCGTCGTGGCACGTGACGAAGTTGACCGAGGCGATCGGATGCCGCCCGTCGTCGGCGTACAGGTCGCTGGAGCCGGTGAACCGGCTGCCGAACTCCGGCAGCCGGCCGTCCACGCCGCGCCAGTAGTCGCGCACGGTGTCGCGGTACTTGCCGTTCCACTCGGTCCAGAGGGCCGGGAAGTTGCCGACCTGGTAGCCGCCCTCGCCGACGTCCCACGGCTCGGCGATCAACTTCACCTGGGACACGATCGGGTCCTGCTGGACCAGATCGAAGAACGCCGACAGCCGGTCCACGTCGTGGAACTCCCGCGCCAGCGCCGACGCCAGGTCGAACCGGAACCCGTCCACGTGCATCTCGGTCACCCAGTACCGCAGCGAATCCATGATCAGCTGCAGCGCGTGCGGCTGGTGGACGTTGACGCTGTTGCCCGTGCCGGTCGTGTCCATGTAGTACTCCGGCGCGCCGTCGACGAGCCGGTAGTAGCCGGCGTTGTCGATGCCCCGGAAGCCGAGGGTGGGGCCGAGATGGTTGCCCTCGGCGGTGTGGTTGTAGACCACGTCGAGGATCACCTCGATGCCCGCCTCGTGCAGGGTCCGCACCATCAGCTTGAACTCCTGCACCTGTTCGCCGAGCTGACCTGTGGAGGAGTACCCGTTGTGCGGGGCGAAGAAGCCGATCGTGTTGTAGCCCCAGTAATTCTTCAGGCCCCTCTTCAGCAGGACGTCGTCGTGGACGAACTGGTGCACCGGCATCAGCTCGACCGCCGTGACCCCCAGCTCCTGGAGGTAGTCGATCACCGTCGGATGGGCCAGCCCCGCGTACGTGCCGCGCTGCGCCTCCGGGATGTCCGGGTTCAGCTTGGTCAGGCCCTTGACGTGCGCCTCGTAGATGATCGTCTCGTGGTACGGCGTGCGGGGGTTACGGTCGGTCATCCAGTCGAAGTACGGGTTGATCACCACGGACTTCGGCATGTGCGGGGCGCTGTCGTCGTCGTTGAACTCCGCCGGGGCGCCGAACCGGTAGGAGAAGACCGACCCGTCCCAGTCGACCTCGCCCTCGATCGCCTTGGCGTACGGGTCGAGCAGCAGTTTGGCGGGGTTGCACCGCTGCCCCCTGCCGGGATCGTACGGGCCGTGCACCCGGTATCCGTACCGCTGCCCGGGGCCGACGGAGGGCAGGTAGCCGTGCCAGACGAAGCCGGAGGTCTCAGGGAGGTCGAGGTGGGTCTCGCGCCCCTCGTCGTCGAACAGACAGAGTTCGACTCGTACGGCCGTTTCGGAGAACAGTGCGAAGTTCGTGCCTGCGCCGTCGTAGTGAGCCCCGAGAGGATAGGGATCGCCCGGCCATACGCGTATCACATGGGTTGAGCTTCCCTACCGTGATCGTCTCACACGCGGAACTACATACCGGTTTGCACCAGTAACCGGCAGTGTGTCGCCGCCCACATTGCCAGCTCCGCACACACTGCGTTAGCTTAGGAGAGCCTTACCTAATGGATCAACCGAGAGGCTCTCCCCCTATGTACGCCTGTGTCTGCCACGCCGTCACGGACGATGACGTGCGCGACCATGTGCGGTCCGGGGCCTGCTCGGCCAAGGAGGTCCGCTCCGCCTGCGGCATGCGCCCCGGCTGCGGAACCTGCGTGGGCCGCATCCGCGACCTGATCGAAGAACACTTCGCCACGGACGCGGTCGCCACCGCAGCGGCCTGACCACGGATCGTCCCCGCAACGGCCCGGCCTTACCGCGGGTCGGTCGGCTTCCCGAGCCCGTCGCCGTGCCACGATTGCTTGGTATGGAAGGTGACAGGGACATCATCGGTCTGCTCAACGAGCAGCTCACCGCCGAGCTCACGGCGATCAACCAGTACTTCCTTCACGCCAAGATGCAGGAGCACTGGGGATTCACCAGGCTCGCCAGCCACACCCGTGCCGAATCGTTCGACGAGATGCGGCACGCCGAACGCCTGACCGACCGCATCCTTTTCCTCGAAGGCCTGCCGAACTACCAGCGCCTGGGCGCGCTGCGCATCGGCCAGACCGTGCCGGAACAGCTCCGGTCCGACCTCGCCGTCGAGGTGGAGGCCGTCGAGCGCCTGCGCCCCGGCATCGAGCTCATGCGCTCGCGCGGCGACGTCACCTCCGCCCGGATCTTTGAGGACATCCTGGCGGACGAAGAGGAGCACATCGACTACCTCGAGACCGAGCTCGAACTCCTCGAGAAGCTCGGCGAACCTCTCTACCTGCAACGCTACGCCGAGCCCCCGGAAGAGTGAGCCCGTCCCGCCGGTCGGCCCAGGCGCGCGCGAGCCGAGGATGAGCCGCCTGGTGACCGACGCACTGACCGGCGGCGTCACGGCCGGCTGGCGGATCGGCTGGCAGCCGGCCGACCTGGTCCGCTACGCGGCCCGTACGCACGGCAGGCGGGCCGGCCGGATGATGACCGACGCGATCGCCGCCGAGATGCGCGCCTATCCGGCGGCGACCGTTGACGATCGATGGCACGCCCAGTTGGTCGAGCTCGGCGCCGAGGTGTGGTGGACGCGGGATGAGGCGTTCCTGACCGCGTGGGCGGGCCGTCACGGCACCGACGAGGCCACGGCGACCAGCTGCGCCCTCCAGCTGATCACGCTGCTGCGCGGCCTCCCCCGCCTGGAGTTCCTCTGCCCACCGCCGGGCGAGGCCCGGCGTTCCACGGACGGCGACCAGACCGGGAAGCAGGCTTGGAACCGAGCCGAGGAGCGGACCGGGAACCGGGCCGGGGGGCCGGCCGGGGAGCAGACCGGGGGCCGCGCCGGGGAACGGGCTGGAGACCGGACCTGGGAACGGACTCGGGACCGAGCCACCGGCCGGGTCGACCGGCGAACGCTGGACCGGATCCGCGCCCTCCTGGCCAAGGCGGAGTCGACGGAGTTCCCCGACGAGGCCGAGGCGCTGACCGCTCGGGCCCAGCAGCTGATGGCCCGGTACCGCATCGACCAGGCGCTCCTCGCCACGCGGGCCGAGGAGGTCCGCGCGGACGGCCAGGCCGGGCCCGTCGGCCGCCGCCTGCCCATCGACACGCCGTACGAATCCCCCAAAGCGGCCCTCTTGGGCACCGTCGCCGAGGCCAACCGGTGCCGTGCCGTCTGGACCCGGGCCCTCGGCTTCTCGACCGTGCTCGGATTCCCCGCCGACCTGGACGCCGTCGAACTGCTGTTCACATCACTCCTCGTGCAGGCGGACTCCGCGCTCGCCCATGAGGGCCGCTCCGGCGGACGCTCCCGTACCCGCGCCTTCCGGCGGTCCTTCCTGGCCTCCTACGCCGCTCGCATCGGCGAACGCCTCGCCGAGGCCACCGGCACGGCCGAGCGCCGGGCCGCGGCCGAGATGCCCGGCACCGACCTGCTGCCGGTCCTCGCGGCCCGCGACCAGGCCGTCGACGAGGCGATGCGCGCGATGTTCCCCAGGCTCACCGGCCGCCGGATCACCCCCGGCACCGACCGGGAGGGCTGGCTGTCCGGCCAGGCCGCCGCCGACCGCGCCGACCTCAGCGCCCGGCGACCGATCCGCTGACCTGCCGACCTCGCGCCCGTGCGACCAATCCCGAGACCTGCCGCCTTTGCCCCCGAGTGACGGGTCCCGAGACCTGCCGACCTCGGCACCCTGGTGACGGGTCTCGAGACCTGCGGACTTAGCCCTCGGCGACCGATCCGGTGCTGTGCCGCCGAGCGGGTGAGTGGGTGGCTACTCGACGAGTGCCTGGGTGCCGAGCACGGTGAGCAAGGCCAGGCGGTCGGCGTCCTCGGTGCCGGGCTCGGCCGTGTAGATCATGATGCGCAGGTCGCTGCCCGCCACGGTGAGGATGTCGCAGTCCAGTGTCAGGGGGCCCACCCGCGGGTGATCGATGGTCTTGCGCGCGGACTCGTGGTGGCCGACGGTGCCGGAATCCCAGAGCTCCGCGAACCGGCCACTGTCCGCGCGCAGTTCCGCGACGAGCCGCCGTAGGCGCTGGTCGGCCGGATAGCGGCCGGCGGCCGCGCGCAGGTCGGCGACCAGCGCGGCCTCGAACTCTCGGCGGGCCTCCGGCGTGTGCCGGACCCGGGTGCCCGGGCCGAGGAAGTTCCGCCACACGCCGTTGCGCTGGTTGCCCCGCCAGCCGGACGGATCGCCCATCAACGCCGCGTACGGCGGGTTTGCCAGAAGCAGCGTCCAGGACGCGTCGTACACCGCAACAGGCGTCCCGGCCAGCCTGTCCAGCATCCGCTGGACGCTCGGCGGGATGTACGCAGGCACCGCTTCTGGGCCCGGCGGCGCCAGCCCGGCGAGCCGGAACAGGTGTGCGCGCTCGGTCCCCGACAGCCGGAGCGCCCTGGCCAGGGCCTCGACCACCTGTACCGACGGGTTGGCGGCGCGGCCCTGTTCGAGGCGGGTGACGTAGTCGACGGAGATCCCGGCCAGCAGGGCCAACTCCTCGCGGCGCAGCCCGGGCGCGCGCCGTTGCCCGCCCGCCGGCATCCCGGCGGCCTCGGGCGGGACCCGATCGCGCCAGCGGCGCACCGCCTGCCCGAACTCCGTCGCTGTCATGGCCACCAGTCTGCCCCGCCGTCCACGAACCTGCCTGGTACCAGCGGTCCCAGGAAGTCAGGGACACTGGCTGACCCCATCGCCCGGCCGCAGGCTGGAACCATGACAACGACACTCATCACCGGAGCGAACAAGGGTCTCGGCCACGAGACCGCCCGCCGGCTCATCGCGGCGGGCCACACCGTCTACATCGGCAGCCGAGACGCCGAACGCGGACGCCGGGCCGCCGAGCGGCTGGGCGCGCGGCTGGTCGTCCTCGACGTCACCGACGACGCGTCCGTCGCCGCCGCGGTGAAGACCATCGAGGCCGACGGCGGGCTGGACGTACTGGTCAACAACGCCGGCGTCGAAGGACGCGGCGAAGGGAACACGGTGATCGGCGCCGCGGACCTGACCGCCGACGTGACGCGACAGACGTTCGAGACCAACGTCTTCGGCGTGGTCCGCGTCACCCACGCGTTCCTGCCGCTGCTGCAGCGGTCCGCCACCCCCGTGGTGGTCAACGTCAGCAGCGGCCTGGCCTCGCTGACCCGGGTCACCACTCCCGGCACACCGACGTTCGCCTACCCGGGCGTCGCCTATCCGGCGTCGAAGGCCGCAGTCAACATGATCACCGTGCAGTACGCCAAGGCGTTCCCGAACATGCGGATCAACGCGGTGGAGCCCGGCTACACCAAGACGGACCTGAACGGGAACACGGGCACGCAGACCGTCGAGGAGGGCGCCGAGATCATCGTCCGCATGGCGCAGGTGGGCTCCGACGGCCCGACCGGAGGCTACTTCGCCGCCGACGGCCCCCTCCCCTGGTAGGCCCCGGAATCGGCGGGATGTCCCCTGGGCGAACGCTGCCCCATTTTCCCGCACAAGTGATCACAATGTGCGACGATCGGGCCATGGGACTCGATGTTTACGCCGTCCGCCCAGGGGACCCAACGGTGACAGGGCATGACACGCTGGAGACGCCGGTCACGTGGGAGTGGGAGCCCCCAGCGGACCTCGACCCGTTCGAAGAGATCCCCCGTGACTTCCCCGAAGGCCTGTTCTGGCCCTCCGACGGCGACTTCACCGGCTTCCGCGGCCAGGTGTACCGGGAGTGGGTCAACGGCACCTTTGGCGTGAACCTGTACGAGCTGCACGATCCCGCGCAGGTCCGCGACTTCGCCGACCACCTCATCCGGTGGCTGGCCGAGGCGCTCGCCGCCGGCACGGACAAGGTCCGGCTCGATGAGGACATGGTCGTCCCCCTGAGCGGCATCGAGGCCCTCGCCGCGTTCGTACGCACCTCCGCCGACCAGGGTCTCTGGCTCTTCCCGGACTCCTGACCACGTCACGGCACGGCGCACACCCCGCGAGGAACGTGACTCACGCGGTGTGCGCCATCGGCGCTCCCGTTCAGGCCGCCGCGATGCAGAACAGGTGTCCTTCGGGGTCGGCGAGGACGGTCCACTGGCCCTCGCCGGGCTGGTAGTCGGGCTTGGTGGCGCCCGATGCCAGCAGTTCCTTGGTCGCGACGTCGACATCGGCGACCGCGAAGTCGAGGTGAGCGTGCTTGGCTGCGTCCGGCCATCCCGGCCCCTCGTAGCCGTCGACCCGCTGGAAGGCGAGCTGCACGGGTCCCCCGCCCAGGTAGGCGGAGTCGTCGTCGCTGTGGGTGATCGGCCAGCCGGTGATGTTCTGGTAGAACTCGGCGAGCGCCTTCGGCGCGGCGCAGTCAATGATGATCGCGGTGAGCTTCGCGTTGACGGCCATATCGATGACTCCCTTGGTGTCGTCGGCTTGCTCGCCCAGCATCCGGTCCGGAGCACCGCGAGGTCTTGAAGATCCTTGCGGGGCGTTCCGTCACACCCGCCGCGTATCGTCCACGGCGTGTTGTCACCCGTGACCCTCGCCGCCCGGCCCGACTTCGCCGTGAGCGCGGTGGACTGCCGGGCCGATCACACGCGATGGTCGGAGCCGGAGGCGCGCGGCGACCACCGTATGGTGCTGGTACGCCGTGGGCGGTTCCGGCGGTGGGCCGATGGTGCCGAGGCCGACCTGGATCGGACCGTCGGCTATCTGGGAGCGCCGGGTGAGGAGGAACGCTTCGCCCACCCCGCCGGCGGCGATGTCTGCACGTCGGTGAGCTTCGCGCCGTCGCTGTGGGAAGGCCGTGCGAACAACGGGACGGTGTACGTCGACGCCCGCGTCGATCTGGCTCACCGCCGGCTCCTCGCCGCCGCGGGGAGCGGCGACATCGACTATGCGCTGGCGGAGGAGCTGCTTCGTCTCGTCGCGGCGGCCGTACGACGGCCGGCCGAGCGGCCGCGGCCCGCCGACCGGGCACTCGCCGCGGCGGCCCGGGAGGCGATCATCGCTGGGGTGCCGGAGGCGGCGGGGCTGTGCCCACTGGCCGGCCTGCTGAAGGTCTCGCCGTACCGGCTGAGCCGGGTTTTCTCCCAGCAGATGGGCGTGTCGCTGACCCACTATCGCAACCGGGTCCGCGTCGGCCGGGCCATGGACCGCCTCGCGCAGGGCGAGACCGGCCTCGCGGACCTGGCCGCCGATCTGGGTTTCGCCGATCAGGCGCACCTGACCCGCACCGTCCGCGAACACCTGGGACGCACACCGACCGCGCTGCGCCGGCTTCTCGGGACGAGATGACCAGGGCCGTATCGATCGAGGCTCCGGTGAGCAGTGGCGCTCCTCGCCCAGGTCGCGGACGTCACCGGCAGAGCGGCCGATAACTGACCTGATTGCTTCCTACCGTGATCCGCGTCCGGCCATCCGGCCCGATGTGATCGACGATTGGCGCACGTCATGGAGATCAACCCGTACAAGATCGACATCCCGCAGGCGGAGCTCGACGACCTGCGGGACCGGCTCGCCCGGAGCCGCTGGCCCGATGAGCTCCCCGGCGTGGGCTGGGACTACGGAGTCGCCCGGTCCTACCTCCGGGAGATGGTCGAATACTGGATCGACGGATACGACTGGCGGGTCCACGAGACGCGGCTCAACGAGGTGCCGCAGTTCACCACGACGATCGACGGGCAGAACGTGCACTTCCTGCACGCCCGCTCCCCCGAGCCCGACGCCGTCCCGCTCATCGTCACGCACGGCTGGCCGAGCACCGTGGCCGACTTCCTGGACATCATCGGCCCGCTCACCGACCCGCGGGCCCATGGCGCGGATCCTGCCGACGCGTTCCACGTCGTGGCCCCCTCCGTGCCGGGATTCCCCTTCTCCGGACCCACGCGGGAGAAGGGCTGGGGGAGCAAACGCGTCGCACGGGCCTGGGCCGAGCTCATGCGCCGCCTCGGCTATGACCGCTACGGCGCCCAGGGCGGTGACTTCGGCTCCATCGTCTCCACGGAACTCGGCCGCGTCGCCCCGGCGAACGTGGTCGGCGTCCACGTCAACGCGCTCGTCAACGCCTCGGCGCCGACGGGCCCGCACGAGCTCGACCTGCTCTCCGGCGCCGAGCGCGAGCAGGCGCAGGCGAACCAGGCCTGGTGGCAGGCCCACTCGGGGTACGCCACCCAGATGGCCACCCGCCCGCAGACGGTGGCGTACGCCCTCAACGACTCTCCGGCGGGGCAACTGGCCTGGAACCTGGAGTGGTTCGTCGACCACGACCCGACGCGGACCCGGCAGCCGCTCGCCGGCCGGGACGCCGTGCTGACGAACGTCACCGCCTTCTGGCTCACCTCCACCGCCGGCTCCGCCGCACGCCTCTACCGCGAAATGGTCGCGGACGGCTGGGGCCGGCCGTCCTCCTCCGGAGTGCCGACCGGTGTCGCCAGGTTCCTCGGCGACCGGGCCGTCCGGGCGCTGGCGGCCCTGTCGAACAACGTCACCCACTGGTCGGAGTTCGACACCGGCGGCCACTTCGCCTCTCTTCAGGCCCCCGAACTGCTCGTCGCCGACGTCCGCGCCTTCTTCCGTACCCTGCGCTGACCGTCCGGCGGGTCAGCAGGCGTGGTGTTCGGTGGAGGCGAGGGCGCCGTCGGCGACCTGGAGGACCCAGAAGCCGGCCTTCGGGAGCCTGGGGTCGTCCGGCGGCTCGGCGCCGAGTTCCTCGCAGGCGCGGGAGACGAGTTCGGGGACGAGCTCGCCGTGGGTGCAGATCAGGACGGGCACGCCGTCGGCGAGGAACTCGGCGATGCGGTCGCCCGGGGCCTTCGAGGCGCCGACGGTGACGGCCCAGTCGGTGCGGGTCTCGGAGCCGGTCCGGGCGGCGTAGGGCAGCACGGTCTCCAGGCAGCGCGCCGTCGCCGAGCTGATCACGCGGGTGGGGCCGTAGCAGGTGAGCACGTCGTCGAGCCGCTGGGCCTGGGCGCGACCCTCTTCGTCGAGGGGGCGCAGCAGGTCGTCGTCCTGCCAGTCGCGCTTCTCCCCCGCGCTGGCGTGCCGCAGGATGATGTACGGCGTCGTGCGGAGGGGGCCGGCGGCGAACGCCTCCAGGACGGCGACGTCGTGCTCGTAGGAGAGGCGTCCCTTCGCCTCGTCGAGCGGCAGCCACTCGATCTGGTCGACCTCGTCGTTGGGCACGAACCGGCCCTCGTCGCCGGTGGCCGCCCAGTAGTCGACCCGCTTGGGCCGGTCGCCTCGGGGATAGCGGACCGTGGGCAGCCGGCGGCCGAGCACCGGCCAGACCCCGGTCTCCTCCCAGACCTCGCGGGCGGCGGCGCGTACGAGGTGCTCGTCGCGGTCGACCTTGCCCTTGGGAAACGACCAGTCGTCGTACCGCGGGCGGTGGATGATGGCGACGAGCGGACGGCCGTCCGGCCCGGGGTGCCACAGCACGGCGCCGGCGGCGCGGATGGTCCCCGGGGGGTCAGGCGTCAACGGTCCTCCAGCGGCGTGCCCGCATCAGTTGGGTCTGCACGTCGATGTCCCCCTCATGCCGGGTCCAAACGCCGCTCTCGTCGAGGAGCCAGCACTTGGTGTCCACGCCCATCGCGAGCTCGAAGCGGCCGACGAGGTCGGCGCAGTGGGCCGGGTCGGTGACCCGGACGATGGTCTCGACCCGGCGGTCGAGGTTGCGGTGCATGAGGTCGGCGCTGCCGATCCAGACCTCGTGGTCTCCGCCGTTCTCGAAGGCGTACACGCGGGAGTGCTCGAGGAACCGGCCGAGGATGCTGCGGACATGGACCGTCTCCGACATGCCGGGCACGCCGGGGCGGAGCGCGCAGATACCGCGGACCCAGACGTCGATCGGCACGCCTTCCTGCGACGCCCGGTAGAGCGCGTCGATGAGCACCTCGTCGACCAGCGCGTTGCACTTGAACCGGATCCGCGCCGGGCGGCCCGCCTGGTGGTGCTCCACCTCCCGCTCGATGCGCCGGACAAGGCCGCCGCGAAGGGAGTCGGGGGCGACGAGGAGCCGCTTGTAGACGGTGTCGCGCGAGTAGCCGGTGAGGTGGTTGAAGAGGGCGCTGACGTCCTGGCCGACGTCCGGGTCGGCGGTGAGCAGGCCGTAGTCCTCGTAGATCCGGGCGGTCTTGGGGTTGTAGTTGCCGGTGCCGATGTGGCAGTAGCGGCGGAGCGTGCCGTCGGACTCCTGGCGGACGACCAGCGCGACCTTGCAGTGGGTCTTGAGGCCGACGAAGCCGTACACGACGTGGCAGCCGGACCGCTCCAGCTTGCGCGCCCAGGTGATGTTGGCCTGCTCGTCGAAGCGCGCCTTGATCTCCACGACCACGACGACCTGCTTGCCCGCCTCGGCGGCGTCGATGAGGGCGTCGATGATCGGTGAGTCGCCGCTGGTGCGGTACAGCGTCTGCTTGATCGCCAGGACCTGCGGGTCGGCGGCGGCCTCCTCGATCAGGCGCTCGACGCTCGTCGTGAACGAGTCGTACGGGTGCTGGACGAGGACGTCGTGGTCGCGCAGGGTGGCGAAGATGTTCGCGTCGTGCGGCAGCGCCGCCTCGGACGGCACGAACGGCGGGTACTTCAGCTCGCTGCGGTCCAGGCCGGCGATGGCGAACAGGCCGCCGAGGTCGAGCGGGCCGGGCACACGGTAGACGGCGCTCTCTTCGACCTCCAGCTCGGTCATCAGCAGGTCGAGCACCTCCGGGGTGATCGACTCCTCCACCTCCAGGCGGACGACCGGGCCGAACTTGCGGCGCAGCAGCTCGCGTTCGAGGGCCTGCAGGAGGTTCTCGGCGATGTCCTCGTCGACCTCCAGGTCCTGGTTGCGGGTGACCCGGAAGGCGTGGTGCTCGAGGATCTCGGTACCCGTGAACAGCGCCGGCAGGTTCTCCGCGATCACGTCCTCCAGCGGCACGAACCGCGAGGGCGACGCCTCCACGAACCTCGGCAGCAGCGGCGGCACCTTGACCCGCGCGAACATGGTCGCGCCGACCTCCGGGTCGCGGACCAGTACCGCCAGGTTGAGTGACTGCCCGGAGATGTACGGGAAAGGGTGCGCCGGGTCGACCACCAGCGGGGTCAGCACCGGATAGATCTGCCGCCGGAACAGCCGGTTGAGGCTCTCCTTCTCGGTGTCGGCCAGTTCGTCCCAGCGCAGCAGCTCGATCCCCTCTTTGGCGAGGACCGGACGGATCTCCTGCTGGAACAGCGCCGCGTGCTTGAGCATCAGCTCGTGCGCCACCTCGGAGGTGCGCGCGAGGAGCTCACGGGGCTGCTGCCCGCTCGCGGTCTGGACCGCGATGCCGGTGGCCATGCGCCGGGCCAGCCCGGCGACCCTGACCATGAAGAACTCGTCGAGGTTGGTCGCGAAGATCGCGAGGAACTTCACGCGCTCAAGCAGCGGCAGGGTGGGATCTGCCGCCAGGTCCAGAACGCGCTGGTTGAACCGGAGCCAGCTCTCCTCCCGGTCGAGGAAACGGTCGTCCGGGAGGCCGTCCACAGATCGAGCGAAATGCCCTGGTTCAACACTCATGAGGTATATGATCCCCATTTTTCGTGAACGGCAAGCGAAGCATGTGTTGCCTGGTTGTTACTTGGACTCGCCAACCACCTTAAATCCCCAGCTTACGGGCTTGGACCGCAGGTCAGCGGCCTGGGAGGACACGTACGGCCGACCGAGGCCGCGGAGTTGACCGCTGACCCGCCCGGCGGACCACGTACGGCCGGGCGATGCCGCGGACCTGACCGCTAACGTGCCCTGCGGACGACGTACGGCTGGACGATGCCGAGGCCGCGGGCCGGGCGGCGGCCGATGCGGACGAGCTCGTACGCGCCGTCGCCGCGCAGGCTCTCGGCCAGGCGGGCGTCGGCGAGGACGGTGCCGGGCCGGGCGATCGAGGTGAGCCGGCTCGCGAGGTTCACGGTCGTGCCGAAGACGTCGCCCATCAGCGTGAGCACCAGGCCGTACGCCATGCCGACGCGCACGTCCGTGTCCCCGCCGGCGCGGACCGCCTCGGCGATGCGCAGCCCGATCTCCGCGCCCAGCGCGGGCGTGTCGGCGGTGTAGAGGACCTCGTCGCCCAGGGTCTTGACGATCCGGCCGCCGTGTTCGGCGACGATGTCGGAGGCGGTCTCCTCGAAGCGTTCGACCAGCCGGGCCAGCTCGCGCTCGTCGAGGTTCCGGCTGGTCTCGGTGAACTCCACGATGTCGGCGAAGCCCACGACCAGCCGCGGCCGCCCCGGCAGGGCGTCCTCCGCCGACGACGCGGTCAGCGCGCGGGTGCCGGCGGCGGCGAGCTGCCGTCGCCACGCGTGGACGAGGAGAGGCTCCAGCGCGGCGATGTGGTTCTGGGCGTGGTCCATGATGAGGCGAACGATCTCGGGCGACGGCGGCTCGAGGGGGTCGGTGAGCGCGCCGATGATGATGTCGATCTGCCATTCGGCGAGCCGCGCCATCGTCTGGCCGACGGCGCGGACCATCCGCAGGACCATGTCCTCGTCCAGCAGGCCCGCGCGGAGGAGGTCCCGGATCCGGACGAGGGCGTCGAGGTCGCCCTCGGTGAAGGCGATCGTCTCGTCGGCGAGATGCGGGAAACCGAAGGCCCGCCAGAGCCGCTGGGTGAACTCCTCCGACACCCCGGACCGTTTGATCGCGTCGATCCGGGTGTAGCGGAGCTCGCCGCCGAGCAGCAGCTCCTCGATCTCCCGCGGGTCCGGCGCGTCGCGCATCTACGGCCGTACGTCGTCGCCGTCGGTCAGCTCCTCGACGATGCGGTAGAGCTGGTTCTGGGTGAACTCGACGCGGGGGATGCTCTTCAGCACGAGCTGGCCGTGCTCGCCGCCCGACTCGACGGTGAGCGTGCCGGACCTCAAGATCCGCTGGATCAGGGTCTGCCGGAACGACACGTCGTTGACCCGTGTGAGAGGGATGTCGCGGTGCGAGCGGGACAGGATGCCGTCGCGCATGGCGAACCGC
Organism: Actinoallomurus vinaceus; assembly: GCF_039542055.1. Classification (NCBI taxonomy): domain Bacteria; kingdom Bacillati; phylum Actinomycetota; class Actinomycetes; order Streptosporangiales; family Thermomonosporaceae; genus Actinoallomurus; species Actinoallomurus vinaceus. Next base: position 1,237,024 of record NZ_BAABHK010000001.1, on the reverse strand, counting down.
CGGTTGGTCAGCGTGTACGACGTCGTCACCCACCGCAGGAAGGGGATCAGCCCGACCACGAGGATCGCGACGACACCGACGGCCGCGATGATGAGACGGATCAGCGTCTGCGCGCTGCCGCCCGGAATGAAGAAGATCGCGACGCCGGCGACGGCGACCGCGACGACCGCCCAGAAGATAGTGCCGACCAGCGTCGACCAGTGGGGGTGGAACTCGAGGACGATCTCTTCGTCCTCGCCCAACGCGTTCTTCGCAAGACCCATGGCGTAATCCTGGCAGAAACCGTCTGTCGGCCAGTGACGATCAGTGCGCCGATCACGTCACAAAGTGGACAACGACGAAGACGAGCGCGATGAGCCACACGCCGCCACCACCGGCCAGCCCGCCGGTCGCGGTGTCCACGGCGTACTCCTGCTCCTCGTGGGACGTGCGCAGCCGAATCCACGCCTTCGCCGCCTGTTGCCCGATCAACGGCGCCGCCAGCACCGGCCCGTACGCCAGGACGAGCCGCACCTGGCCCAGGCCGCGCAGGCTCTTGGCGAGCTCGAAGCCGACCGCGGTGACCACCACGGCCGCGACGAACCCGAGCACCGCCATCTGGATGTAGCGACCGGTGAGGGGGTAGTGCACGGGTTCGCGCACCCGCTTGTGCGCGTCGCCCAGCACCTCCGCCGCGTCCCGGTCCGGCCGTGCGTCGTCGCCGGGATCGGGAAGCGTGCCCACCGCGTGGGGCCCGAACCGCGTCGTCAGCTCGCGCCAGACGCCGACGGCCCGCTCCTCCAGCCCGTCGAGACGCGCCCACTCCTGCTCGACCGAGGCGTACGCCTCGGTCCGCCGCTCCTCGGCCTCCTCCAGCCGGCGCCGTGCCTCCTCGGCGGCGAGCAGCCTCCGGCCGGCCTCGGCGGCGTACTCCTTGTACGCCCGCCGCGCCGCCTGCGGATCCGTCATCGGCCCTCCGCCGTCTCGCTCATGACCTCAAAGGGGATGATCGGCTGGGGCGGCTCGCCGGTGCGCTGGTCGTGGAACAGGGCGCGGCGGCGGCGCGGGGTCCAGCCGAGCATCTGGCCGCCCGGCAGCGGCGACAGCTCCCCGTCCCGTAGGTCCAGGGCGACCCACGAGTCGATGTTGCGCACCGACCCGACGCGCTCGACGACGTCGGCCTTGAGCCGGTCGGTCGTACGCCACCAGCCGAGCACGTGCATGCGGTGCTCCGGACCGTACTCGACCAGGCGGCGCACCGACCGGCGCATCTCGTCGGAGCGGGCGGTCGCGGCGTCCACCGCGAACAGCGCGAGGTACTCGGGCACGTCCCGGTCGGCGACCTCGGGCAGCTCCCCGCCGAGGGTGGCCTCGTGGCCGTCGTCGAGCAGGCGCCGCAGCAGCAGGCCGACCCGGGGCTCGAGCTGCTCGTCCAGCGCGTACAGCCGGAAGACCGCCGACCCGGGCGCGTGCCCGCGGGCCAGCGACAGCACCGCCGCGGCCAGCACGTCGTACGCCTCGTCGGCGCGGGTGCCGAGGACCGCGAGGTTGCGGCCGGGCGCGCGGTCGAAGCGCACGGTCGCGGCGCTGCCGGCCAGATCGATCCGCTGGCCGACCGCGCTCTCCCCCGGCGGAAGGGTCGGGGCGGTCATCAGCTCGGGGACGTGCGCGCCGTCGAAGATCCGCGGAGGTTCGAGGTGCTCGGGACGACGCTGCCACAGCTCCCGCTGCAGCGCGTCGAACGTCCCGGCCGTCCCCGCGTCCGGCAGCCGGGCGATGCGGTTGGCCTGCCGCGCCCCGGACTCGGCGTTCACCACCGCGCAGAAGCGCGCGACCTGGAGCGCGGCGGTGTTGTCGTCGGCGAGGATGCGGCGTGCTTTCGGCAGCGCGATCCGCAGCGTGAACTGGTCGAGGATGGCCCCGCGCCCCCACAGCGACTGGACGCCGCCGACGTTCTGGCTGGCCAGTACGAGGTGGATGCCCTGGGAGCGGCCGCGGCGGGCCAGATCGTTGAGCAGGTACAGCGACTCGTCGGTGATCTTGTCCTGCTGCTGGATGAGCACCTGGAACTCGTCGACCACCGCGACGATGCGCGGCCAGTGCCCGTCCGGGTCGACGGCCCGCAGCTCCTCCAGCTTGGTGACCTCGTGCTCGCGGGCGGCGGCGCCCCGGCGTTCGAGCTCACGGGCCAGAAAGCGCAGCAGCGCCAGGCCGAACTCCCGGTCGTTGTTGATGTTGACGCCGATGAGCCGGGCGTGCGGCAGCCACGTCTTGTCCGTACGGCCGCTGGCCAGGCGGGCGAAGGACACGCCCTCCTTGAAATCCAGCAGGTAGAACTCCAGCTCCTCCGGCGAGTAGCGGGCGGCCATCGACCCGATCATCGCGTAGAGGAAGTTGGTCTTGCCGGAGCCGGGCGGGCCACCGACCAGCGCGTGCACCGGGTCGTCGCCGAGGAAGACCTCGACCGGTTCGTACCGGTCGACGTCCTCGCCGATGGGCGCCCGGACCCCGGCCGCCGACGACTCGCTCCACATCCGGTGCGGGACGAGCTCGGCGAACCGCGGCGGGTCGCGCTCGATGCCCGCCCAGCGGGCGGCCCGCTCGCAGACCGCGCGGACCAGCTCGGGCGGCGGCGGCTCGACCGTCACCTCCAGCTCGCCCGTCATCGAGGTCGTGACGCGCCGGTCCGCCGCGATGTCGACCGTCTCGATGCCCGGCGCGTCGTCGACGGGCACGTCGCGGCACACCACATGGATGCCGCAGGCCGCCCCGGCGTGCATCACGCTGTTGAGGTGGGCGACCTCGTCGTCCCGGAACCCGCGCACTGGGCTCTGCACGATCACGACCTGCCACGGCTCGGGCCGCCGGCTCGTGGCCGCGGCGAGCGCCGCGAGCGAGGAGTGCCCGCCGCCGAGCACGTCACGCTGGATCCGCCGGATGTCACGGTCCAGCGAGCCGAGCAGCTCCTTGAACTCCTCCACGCCGTAGACCGTGAGCAACCCCGGCCGGGACAGGGCGTGAAACCCGCCGAGCCCCGCGCCGAGCCGCCGCGGGTCGTACAGGCTGATCCGCACGGAGCCGGGCCGCGTCGTCGCCACGATCCGGACGAGCAGCGAGTCGACGATCGCGTCGGCCAGCGGCGTCTGGCCGCCGGAGATCTTCAGGTGACCGGTGTCCAGCAGCGGGATCAGCGCGGGGACGTCCCCCGCGGCCGTCCCGACCCGGTAGAGGCACGGCCCCGCGTCGGCGGGCTCCGGCTCGGCCGGCCAGTCGGACCAGGCGGCGGACGCCGCGCCGGGGGCGGCCTCGCCGGCCAGCTCCCGCCAGCCGTCGACCGCCGCGGCCGTCTCCGGACCGCTCGTCGCGGCGACGTCGTGGCGGCCCTGCTCGACGGCGGCCTCGGCGCGGGCGATCATCTCGTCGAGCTCGCTCCGGCGGGCGCGGATCGCCCTGCGCGCCTGCCGGATGTCCTTGCGCACGGCGGCAACGAGATCGCCGGGCTTGAGCGTCATGTGGGGATCCTGCGGCTTTCACGCAGACGGCGGTGGGCGGGTACCTCGGTCGGGGACGTGACGGGCGGGCGCTTCAGAGCCCCTCTGCGTAGGTGTTCGCCTCTTCGATCGCGGCGCCGATCTGGTTCTGGGTCTCCTCGATGCTCTCGACCGCCTGCCCCATCGCGCCCAGCGCGCCGCTCAGGGCGTCGTGCTCGCTCCCCTGGGCCACCGCGATCAGGTACTGCAGCGCCGACTCGGCTCGGCCTCCGGCCTGGACGAGCAGCTGCACGGCCTGCTCGGCCTCTTCGCCGGCCTGGGCGATGGCGCCCTTGAGCTCAGCCACACTGGCCATGCAACGACCTCCGGAGGATGGGGATAGCCCAATTAAACCGGCGTGTCGCGGACCGGTCCAGTTGGGTCCGCCTACCGGACGCGCATATGCGCGACGCATGTGCGGCGCGGAGATCGCACGCCCGATGGCGATTCCGACTTACCGGACATGCACGACACCGTCGGTGCTGAGCGCATGGTCACCGTCGGCCGCGCGGACGATGCCGACTCCGGCTCATCGAACGTGCACGACGTCGCCGGCGCTGAGCGCGTGGTCGCCGTCGGCCGCGCGGACGACGAGCCGCCCGTTCTCGTCGATGTCCACGGCCTCGCCCGTGAGGACGCCGTCGGGCTCGCCCGGGGCGGCGCCGGGCAGCTCCACGCGCACCTGCCGGCCGAGCGTCGCGCACACCGCGCGGTACGCCTCCCGCAGCGACCCCTCGACCCACTCCCCGCAGAAGTCGGCGTACCGGGCCGCCAGCTCCCGCAGGATCGCGCGGAGCAGCGGGTCGCGGTCGGCCGGGGCACCCTCCAGCACCAGGGACGTCGCGGTCGGCACCGGCAGCTCGTCGGCGCGCAGGCTGACGTTGAGCCCGATGCCGAGCACGACGGCGTCCCCCTCACGCTCGGCGAGGATCCCGGCCAGCTTCCGGCCATTGATGAGGACGTCGTTCGGCCACTTCAGGGCGGCGTCGGCCATCCCGCCCCGCTCGATCCCCTCCACCTCGGCGAACCCGCGCAGCGCGCCGACCACCGCGACTCCGGTCATCAGCGGCAGCCAGCCGAGCCGGGCGAGCGGGACCTGCGGGCGCAGGAGCACCGAGAAGGCCAGCCCCGAACGCGGCGGGGCGGTCCAGGCCCGGTCGAGGCGGCCGCGCCCGGCCGTCTGCGCCTCGGCGACGAGCACCAGGCCCTCGTCCGCGCCGTCCCGGGCTGCCGCCACCAGGTCGGCGTTGGTCGAGCCGGTCTCGGCCACCACCCGGATCTCGCGCCACAGCCCGCCCGGGCGGACGAGGGCGCGGTTCAGCGCCCGCTCGTTCAGCGGCGGACGATCCAGGTCGTTGTACGGCGAAGGGCTCACGGCCTCAGCCTAGAAGGCCGATGCGGTTCCCACGGCACGGGAGCTCACGTGGACCCCCGGCCGGGAGAGCTCCCCGGTCAGCGGGGGGCCTTGCCGGAGATGCCCACGTTGAAGTCGAACTCGCGGTAGACGCGCGCCCAGAAGCCCTCGCGCAGCCAGTCGCGGGCCTCCTTGTAGGGGCGCAGCGAGTGGCCGAGCTCCTTCTCGCCCTCGATCAGCAGCTCCTTGTCGATGACCGTGGGCAGGATCGGGCCGGGCAGCAGGTCGCGGATGTTGTCGCGGCCGCGGGTGAGGATCCACTTGTGCGCGACGTGCTCGCCGATCTCCTCCACGCGGTCGCGGCTCGGGCCGAGCTTGGCGACGGGGTTGGGCTGGCGGACGGGCGGCGGCGCAGGCTTGGGCCGGGTGCCGAAGACCGCCGTGGGCGACGGGATCGGCGGGGGGACCGGCGTCTCCGACGGGGTCTCGCGGGAGGTGTCGAGCGCGAAGTACGGCTTGACGAAGTCGGCGTTGACGACGTCGACGGTGTCGGCCTCCCAGATCAGCCGCTCGGCCTGGTTGGTGCCGTACGGCGGCTCGACGCCCCACAGGTGGATGCGGACCCCGTAGGTCTGCGCGGCCTCCACGGCCGGAAGCATGTCCTCGTCGCCGGCCAGCAGGATGGCGTCGGTGACGGCGCCGTGCCGGGCGAGCGTCTCCAGGTCCTCGCGGATCTGGGCGTCGACGCCCTTCTGCTGGTTGTGCTTGTTGAGATTGCCGAGCCGGAGCTTCACGAAGGGCAGCGGCGCGACCACCCGCTGGTCGATCGTCGGCACGCGGTCGCGCGCGGCGTCGAACCAGTAGATGCGCAGCAACTCTCCGCGCATGCACGCCGCCGCGCGGCCCTCCAGGGCCTTGATGAGCCCCTCGGCGTCGACCCGGTACGAGCGACGGGAGGAGACACCGAACAGGAGGTCACCCGCTGCGGCGTAGAGATACCCCACGTCTACGAGGATCGCGTAGCGCGGCAGCGGCGATAGGTGAGACACAGGCTCGCGAACAGTCATCACCTATGACTTTAGGTGAAGATCAGCCCCCCGTCCTGGGATGTGGGGCGGATGTGCGGCCTTTCTCGCCGCTCAGAGCCGCTTTCGCATGTGGACGACGCTACGGTCGTCGATTCCCGCCCTGTCGGTCTCGCGGTAACCCAGGGATTCGTACAGGCCGATATTCGAGATCATCTTCTCGTTCGTGTAGAGCCGCACCGCCGGCAACCCGAGCGACCGGGCGCGGAACTCGGCGAACGTCAGCAGCCGCCGCCCGAGTCCGCGCCCCTGACGATCCGGGTTTACCGCGACATTCTCCACAAGGAGAACGTCGTCCTCGGGGCGCAGAACGATCAGCGCGTCGATCGTCCGCTCGTTCTCGAGCACGTAGACGAGCCCCGCCTCGATCAACTCCGCGTAGTCGGCGGTGAGCGGGAGCGGCTCCACGCCGATCACCGGGGTCCACGGGTCGTACGCCGCCTTGACGATCGCCTCCACCGACTCACGATCGACGGCTTCGGCCAGCCTGATACCCATGCATTCCTCTAACCGTCAGTTCGACGAGAATCATCCATTCTCGTCGATCAGCCGGTGTTCTGCAGGCCGGCCGCGACCCCGGCGGCGGCCAGGAGCAGCAGGTCCTCGATCCGCTCGCGCTCCGCGTCGTCCTCGATCCCGGCCCGCAGCTCCTGCAGCGCGCGCAGCTGCAGGTGCGACAGGGCGTCGACGTACGGGTTGCGCAGCTCGACCGCGCGCGACAGCACCCGGCGGTTCTCCAGCAGCCGGGAGTGCCCGGTGACCTGCAGGACCAGCGAGCTCGTCCGGTCGTACTCGGCGAGGACCGTCTCGGCCAGCTCCGGGCGGTCGCCGAGGGCGAGGTAGCGCTCGGCGATCGCGCGGTCCGTCTTGGCCAGGCTCATCTCCGCGTTGTCCAGCAGCGCGGCGAACAGCGGCCAGGAGCCGTACGCCTCGCGCAGCGCGTCGAGGTCGTCCACGGCGGCCAGGCCGCTGCCGAGGCCGTACCAGCCGGGCAGGTTGACCCGCGTCTGCGTCCAGGAGAAGACCCAGGGGATCGCCCGCAGGTCGTCCAGCGAGGTGGTGGACTTGCGCCGGGACGGCCGGGAGCCGAGCCGGAGGTTGGACAGCTCGTTCAGCGGGCTGACGCGGGCGAACCACTCCGGGAAGCCCGGCGACTCGACCAGCGACCGGAACGTCCGCTCGGCGGCCTCACTGATCCGATCGGCCAGCGGCCGGAACCGCTCGGCGGCCGCCAGCGCGTGCTCCTGCACCGCCGAGGTGGAGGAGAGCAGGACCGCGTTGGCGACCTGCTCGACGTGGCGCTGGGCGATCTCGGCGTGGCCGTACCGGGCGAAGATCACCTCACCCTGCTCGGTCACCTTGAACCGGCCCGCGACCGAGCCGGGCGCCTGCGCCAGCACGGCCCGGTGGGCCGGGCCGCCGCCGCGCCCGAGCGCGCCACCGCGCCCGTGGAACATCGTCAGCTTCACGTCGTGCCGGGACGCCCAGGCCGCGAGGGCGGCCTGCACGTCGTACAGCTTGAGGGTCGCCGTCGTCGGGCCGAGCTGCTTGGCCGAGTCGGAGTAGCCGAGCATGACCTCCATGCGGCGGCCGGTCTCCAGGAGGCGCCGGCGCACCGCCGCCAGGTGGAGCATGCCGTCCAGCACGGCCGGGGACCGGTCGAGGTCCTCGCCGGTCTCGAACAGCGGCACGACGTCGAGGACCGGCGCCCGGCCGCCGATCGCGGCGGCCTCGGCCAGCTCGTACACGGCGGCCACGTCGTCGGCGGTGCGGGTGAAGGAGATGACGTAGCGGCGGCACGCGTCGACGCCGAACCGCTCCTGCACCCACGCGGCCACCCGCAGCGTGTCGAGGACCTCCTCGGTCTGCTCGCTCAGCGCGCCACCGGCCCGTACCTCGGCGAGGGCCTTCTCGTGCACCTGGGAGTGCTGGCGGATCTCCAGCTCCGCCAGGTGGAACCCGAACGTCTCCACCTGCCAGATCAGGTGCTGCAGCTCGCCGTACGCCTGACGCCGCGCACCCGCCTCCACGAGGGAGTCCTGCACGATGCGCAGGTCGGCGAGCAGGTCGGCCGGGCCGCCGTACGCCAGGTCGGCGTCGCGCAGCCGCGTGGCCTGGATCCGCTCGGCGGCGTACAGCAGGAACTGCCGGTGCGGCTCGCCCGGCGAGCGCTTGGCGATCTCGGTTTCGAGGTCGGGCTGGGCGGCGCGGGCGGCGGCGAGCGCGCCCGTGAGGGCCCGCGACGGCGGGGTGGTCGTCTCGTCCACGGTCAGCGTCCGGCCGATCCGCGTGCAGGCGTTGGCCAGCGCGCGCAGGATGTGATCGGCCTGGACGCCGATCGCCTCGCGGGTGATCTGCGCGGTGACGTACGGGTTGCCGTCGCGGTCGCCGCCGATCCAGCTGCCGTAGCGCACGAACGGCCGGGCCAGCGGCGGCCGCTCGCCCGTGCCGGGCGCCAGGGCCGCGTCGAGCGACCGGTAGATCGCCGGGACGACCCGGAAGATCGTCTCGTCGAAGATCGCCATGGCGGTGCGGACCTCGTCGAGCGGGTCCGGCTTCGTCCGGCGCAGCTGCGACGTGCGCCACAGCAGGTCGATCTCCTCGACGAGCCGGCGGGTGATCTCGTCGCGCTCCCCGCTGCCCGCGCGCGGGTCGTGCAGGTCCGTCAGGAGGGCGCTGATCCGCAGGATCGCGGTGACGACCGCCCGGCGGCGCGCCTCCGTCGGGTGCGCCGTCAGCACCGGGTGGAACTCCAGCTCCTCCAGCAGCTCGCGGACTCGCTCCGCGCCGATCTCGGCCACGGCGGAGGCGACCGACTCGCGCTGCGGCGTCTCGCCGGTGTCCCGCTCCCGGAGCGTGCGGATCCGCTGGTGCTCCTCGGCGAGGTTCGTCAGGTGGAAGTAGACGGTGAACGCCCGGGCGACGAGCTCCGCACGGTCGATCGGCCAGCCGCCGACGATCGCGGCGACGTCGTCCACGGACGTCTCACCACGGCGGGCGGCGATCACCGCGTGGCGCAGGGCCTCCACGTCGTCGAGCAGGCTCTGCCCGCCGTACTCGACGAGAACGTTGCCCAGGAGGGAACCCAGCAACCGGACGTCACGGCGCAGTGGCTCGGGCATCTCCTGCCGAGCGGAGTTTCGAGTCGACACGCAGCTCAGGGTAGTTCGTCCTCATGAGGTGGTCAGAGTCCCGTCTCGCTCCCTGAGATCCCGCAGAGATCGTGTGCGGCGGAGATCGTGCCCCTCGTGGCAGCCCGATCGGCGGGCTGGCTACGCTGGCCTGCATGGCCACGCAAGCGCCCGAGCCCCTGCCCGCGGCAGAGATCGACATCCACACCACGGCGGGAAAGCTCGCCGATCTGGAGCGCCGCCGGTACGAGGCCGTCCACGCCGGCTCCGCGCGCGCGGTCGAGAAGCAGCACGCCAAGGGCAAGATGACCGCCCGCGAGCGGATCGACGCGTTCCTCGACGAGGGGTCGTTCGTCGAGTTCGACGAGCTGGCGCAGCACCGCGCGTACGGCTTCGGAGTGGAGAAGAACCGCCCGTACGGCGACGGCGTCGTCACCGGCCACGGCACGGTCGACGGCCGGCCCGTCGCGGTCTTCTCCCAGGACTTCACGGTCGCGGGCGGCTCGCTCGGCGAGGTGTTCGGCGAGAAGATCGTCAAGGTCATGGACCACGCGCTGAAGACCGGCTGCCCGGTCGTCGGCATCAACGACTCCGGCGGCGCGCGCATCCAGGAGGGCGTGGTCGCGCTCGGCCTGTACGCCGAGATCTTCAAGCGCAACACCCACGCGTCCGGCGTGATCCCGCAGATCTCCCTCGTCATGGGCCCCTGCGCGGGCGGCGCGGTCTACTCGCCCGCCCTGACCGACTTCATCGTCATGGTCGACCAGACCTCGCACATGTTCATCACCGGACCGGACGTCATCAAGACGGTCACCGGCGAGGAGGTGACCTTCGAGGACCTCGGCGGCGCGCACACCCACAACACCAAGTCCGGCGTCGCGCACTACCAGGCCTCCGACGAGCAGGACGCCATCGAGTACGTCAAGGCGCTGCTGTCGTACCTGCCGTCGAACAACCTGTCCGACCCGCCGGCCTACGACGCGGACGCGGCACTCGAGATCACCGGCGAGGACCTCGAGCTCGACACGCTGATCCCCGACTCGCCGAACCAGCCGTACGACATCCACACCGTCATCGAGCACGTCCTCGACGACGGGGAGTTCCTCGAGGTCCACGCGCTGTTCGCGCCGAACATGGTCTGCGGGTTCGGCCGGGTCGAGGGCCGGTCGGTCGGGATCGTCGCCAACCAGCCGATGCACTTCGCGGGCACGCTCGACATCGACGCGTCCGAGAAGGCCGCCCGGTTCGTCCGCACCTGCGACGCGTTCAACATCCCGGTGCTGACCTTCGTCGACGTGCCCGGCTTCCTGCCCGGCACCGACCAGGAGTGGAACGGCATCATCCGGCGCGGCGCCAAGCTCCTGTACGCCTACGCCGAGGCCACCGTGCCGCTCGTCACGGTGATCACCCGCAAGGCGTACGGCGGGGCGTACGACGTCATGGGCTCCAAGCACCTCGGCGCCGACATCAACCTGGCCTGGCCGACGGCGCAGATCGCCGTCATGGGCGCGCAGGGCGCGGTCAACATCCTCTACCGCCGCGAGCTGGCCGCCGCCGAGGACCCGGACACCCGGCGGGCCGAGCTCATCACCGAGTACGAGGACACCCTCGCCAACCCCTACATCGCCGCCTCCCGGGGCTACGTCGACGCGGTCATCAAGCCGTCGGAGACGCGCGGCCAGGTCGTCAAGGCGCTGCGCGCCCTGCGCGACAAGCGCAAGACCCTGCCGCCCAAGAAGCACGGCAACATCCCGCTGTAGGAGAGGATCGATGAGCGAGCGCCCCTTCCTGCAGGTGGTGCGCGGCGACGCGACGCCAGAGGAGATCGCCGCCCTGGTCGCGGTGCTGACCGCCCGCGCCCGGGCCGCCGAGGCCGCCGGAGCGACACCCCCGCCCCGCCGTTCCGCGTGGTCGGCCCCTTCCCGGCAGCTCCGCCGCCCCCTCCCCCACGGCCCCGGCGCCTGGCGCACCAGCACCCTGCCGTAGGGGTTCATCACACTGGACGTTCGTCACCCGCAATACAAAGGACGTCGCCCAGACAGGCGTGCGGACGCTCGATCCGTTCGAGCCGATGGCAACCTGTTCGTAGTTATCCGCTCACGATCCGCCCTCAACCGGTTAGAGTCCGGCAGCTATGGAGGGGTGCAGACCGGCGGCGCGCGGCAGGGTCGCGGTCGCCGTGGCGCTGGCCGTCGGATGCGCGGTCCTCGGCGGGTGCCGCTCGCCGGTGCCCTTCCGCGGCCGGCCGGGGCCCGACTCCCCCGTCCTGGTGCTCGGTGGGCCGGCGCCGTACATCCGGCCTCGTGTCACGCCTCCGCCTCCGCTGGACCGGCGTCGCGTGGCCGACCGCGGCACCGGCGTCTACGCCGCGACCCGGGCGGGCATGCTCGGCCCCGTGGCCCGGCGTCTGCCGCCCCGCGTGTACGTCCCGGTCACCGGCGGTGCGGCGATCGACGTCGTCGACGGCCGCACGTACCGCCTGCTCCGCCGCGTCCCGGTCGGCCGCGCGCCACGGCAGGTCGTCCCGTCGTGGGACCTGCGAACGCTGTGGGTCACCGAGGCGGCGGGGCTCGTGCCGATCGACTCGCGGACCGGCACCGTCGGCCGCACCGTGCCCGTCGCGAACCCGGTGGACCTCTACTTCACGCTCGACGGCCGGGACGCCCTCGTGCTGGGCGCGCGGCCGGGGCGCCTCCAGCTCCGCGACCCGCGGACCATGCGGCTCCGGTCGGCCGTCCGCCTGCCCTGCCCCGACCCGGCCGGAGCCGACCTGTCCGCCGACGGGTCCAGTCTGGTGGTGGGGTGTTCGGGATCAGGGCGGCTCGCTCGTGTCGACCTGATCCGGCACCGGGTCACGGGCACGCTCCGGCTCGCGACCGGGTCGCGACCGCGGGACGTCCGCCTGTCCCCGGACGGCGAGACCTTCTATGTCGCCGACGCCGGTCGCGGCGGCGTGTGGCTGGTGGACGCCGAGCGGTTCCAGACGGACGGCTTCGTCGCCACCGGGCGCGGCGCCCACGCCCTCTACCCCAGCCGTGACGCCGGCACCCTGTACGTCGTGGGCGGCTCGTCGCGGAGCGTCTCCCTGATCTCCTTCTCCGAGCGGCGGCCGGTGGGCCGCTGGCGGGTTCCGACGGTCCCGGACATGGGCGGGGTGTCGGCGGACGGCCGGATGCTGTGGCTGTCGGCTCGGGACGCCGACACGGTCTTCGCCGTCTCCACCGAGACCGGGCGGATCGTCCGGCGCCTCCCGGTCGGCCCGGGGCCGCACGGCCTGTGCGTCTTCCCGCAGCCCGGCCGGTTCTCTCTGGGACATACCGGCATCTATCGGTAGCGCTCAGGGCCCTGCGGCCGTCGACCCTCGTACGGCCCGGCCGCCGCGCGCCGCCGCTCCTGCCGCGTCACCTGTGGCCATGCAGGAACGCGGGGATGTCGGCGCGGGTCGGGTAGTTCGGCAACGGAGCCCGCTTGTCCTGGAGGAATGCGGTGATGACGGCGGCGGCTCGCTCGTTGTTGTCGTCGAGGCCGTTCCACATGTGGTGTCCGACCCCGGGCATGTACTGGGTGCGCTGGATGGCGGGATCCTCGGCGAGGACGGTCGTCTCCCATTGACGGACCTGCGCGGAGCACTCGGCGATCATCAACATCGCGGGAGTGCGGGAACGCCTCAGCTGCGGGGCGATGGAGGGTGAGTCCTTGACCGTCCGCTCGGCATGGAGGCTCGCGGCGGCGCTGAAGGAGAAGTTCTGCGCCGTGTCCTCGGTGGGGATGCGATGCGCGTCCCGCGCGCAGTAGCCGGAGGCGGTGTCGCTGCCGAGATCGGCTGCCCGGAAGGCGTTGTCGCCTTCGGCCTGCCCGATCAGGCCGGTGCCAGGGGTGAGGAGCCCGAGTCGCATGAGGCCGAATGCGACGGCGTACCGGGGGACACGCGTCGACCGCGGTCCGGTCATGGCCGGCGCCAAGCCGCGCGCGGACGGTCGTCCCTTCTGCCCGGTGATCCGCGCGGTGGGGCCGTCCATCGGGCCGGGCTCGGCGATGATCGCCCGGTGTACGTGGGCGGCGACGTGCGGGTCGGCCAGGGCGCGCGTGAGCACGACCCCGCCTGAGGAGAAGCCGAGGACGTCGACCCGTCCCTTGCCCAAATGGTCGATGAAGGCGGCGAGGTCGCCGACCGGCCTGGAGATCGTGTACTGCTCCATGGGAAGCAGGTCGCTTCGTCCGCCGCCGGCCTGCTCGTAGGTGTAGACGTCGTAGCCCTGCCGTGCCAGCAGTCGCAGGAACCGGTGGTCGAGCACCGAGATGCCGCGGACGGGTCCGCCGTTGAGGTACACGAAGGGCGTCGGGTGCCGGATGGCGCCGGGGGCGGGCGGATAGTGGTACACCGCGACCCGGCTTCCGGTAGCCAGGTTCCAATGTTGCGTCGCCACGAACGGTAGTGCGGCCGGGTATCGCCGCTCCGTGGGGACGGTCGGGACGCATACCGACGCCGTCAGCGCCGCGGCGACGCCCACCGGCAGGAGGCGCGCCAGCCGGTTCGGCCAGGTACGGCGGCGGAACCTCCACAGTGCGGCGACGGCCCCGACGCCGAGCGTCGTCAGCCATGCGGCCAGCCCCGAGCCCGCCCCGTCGGTCAGGACGATCAACGCGAGGAACAGGACGATCATCCCCACGACGGCGGCCAGGGCCAAGCCCAGACGACCCGTGAAGCGGACAAGACGGATGAGGGTTTTCAGCATCACGACCCCGTGGATAGTTTCCAAACGCTGTTTCAAAACAACGTTAGCAGCTGCGGCTAGGCTGCTGTCGTGGGTAGGCCGAGAACGAACGACGACACCGTGAGGGAACGCCTCGTAGAGTCCGCGACCGAGATGTTCGCCACCCGTCCACGGGAGTCGATCACCGTCCGTGCCCTGGCCGCTGCCGCCGGGACCTCGACCGCCGCCCTGTACTCGCTGTTCGGCGGCAAGGACGGGCTGATCGGTGAGGTACGCGACAGGGCGGTCACCGGGCTGTTCAAGGACCTGTCCGCGGCGCCGACCTCCGACGACCCGCTGGCCGACCTCTACGCGCTCGCCGTCGCGTACCGGCGATGGGGGCGCGAGCACAGCCACCTCTACACGGTGTTGTTCGGTGGCGTGCAGTCCTTCGAGCCGTCGGGCGTGGTCGGCACCGGCGACCCCGTCCGACCGCTCATCGCCGCCATAGATCGCGCCTTGTCGGCGTCCGTGCTCGCCGGCGACGCGACGTCCATCGCCCTGTCGATCTGGGTGACGCTGCACGGGCTCATGACCCTCGAACTGGCCGGGGCGCTCGACACCGCCACGGCCGAGACCACGTTCCGGTCGACGATCCTCGCCACGCTGCGCGGCTGGACGACTCCGACGGTGTTCAGCACCCTCCGGCGCGGCGAACCCGCCCCGTCGCGGTGACGCACCCCCTCGGCCGGCGCGCCGGCCGAGGGGGTGCTCCCTCAGGCGGATGAGACCCCCACCCGGATCGGTGGCGCTCAGCCGGCTCCTTCGGCCACGCCACGCGGCCGGGGCGGTCCCTCAGGAGTGCTCAACGCACCCTCAGCGACGCCATACGGCTGAGCGGTCCCCGGCAGTGCTCAGCCGGCGCCCTCGGCGACGCCGCGCCACTGGGGGACCAGTTCCTCGACCAGGGCCTCGGTCTCGGGCTGCATCTGCGCGGCGAACGGGTCCGCGCCGACGCGTTCGCTCAACTCCTCCACGACGCCGCGGACCGCGGCGTGGTCGCCGGTGGCGTGGGTGGCGCGCAGCAGGTCCCGCCACAGGCCCTCGTCGTCCACCGCGAGCCGGAGCCCGGCGCGGGCCGCCGAGACCGCGCCCCGGGCGTCGCCGTCGTCGAGCCGCATGAGGACGAGCCGGTGCGCGACGTCCGCGATGCGCGCGGTCGCCTCGTACTCCAGGTCCTCGGTCGCCAGCCAGCCGTACCGGCCGCGCGGGCGACCGTCCATGAGCGGGCCGCGTACGAGGTCGAGGGCGTAGGTCAGGTAGGCCGTCTCGGAGGCGGGTTCGGCGGCCGACCGCCAGACGAGCCAGCGGAACATCTCCCAGTCGACCCGGACCTCCGACCCCAGCCGGATCCGACCGTTCTCGTCGTGGTACAGGTTGGGGCGGCCGCGTGAGTCGCGTCCGAGCCAGTCGGCGACGCGGGCGACGGTCGCGTCGCGCACCGGCGAGGTCACCCCGCGCGGCCACACCGCGCCGCCCAGCACGGTCGGGTGCACCCCTTCGGGACGCGTCGCCAGGTAGACGAGGACCTCGGTGCACAGCGCCCGGCGGCTCTCCTCCACGACGCCCGGCGCGTCCACCTCGACGGGGCCCAGGAGCCGGATGTCGACCGCCGGCCGGGTCTCCCCCATCGCGGGCGGCACGGCCGGCTCCGCGTCGATACCGCCGTACGGGACGCCGTCCGCCCGCCCGGCGGTACGGAACAGTTCGACGACCGCCCGATAGTGCCGCTCGGGGACGAGCTGCGCCTCGACGTCGAACCCGAGGACCCCGGCGCGGAGCCGCCCGTCCGACGTGACGTCCCAGGTCCACGTCGCTCCCGGCGTCTCGCCCGCGACGAGGTACCCGGCCGCCATCCGCTGGCCGGTACGGGCCAGGGCGACCAGGCGCTCGGCCTCCTCGGGCGTCGGCGGGTCGGCCATGATCAGGTAGTGCGGCATCCACGCCTCGCCGAACACGCCGCGGCAGCGGCCGGTGAGAACGGAGTCCGCGCCCGAGGCCGCCAGGGCCTGGCGTACCTCCTCGGTGCGGCTCTCCAGCTCCGGCAGCGCCTCGGCGAGCGTGGCGACGGCGCGGATGCGGTCCGGAGCGATCAGCGACAGCTCCTCGCCGAAGCCGACCAGCGTGATCCGCATGTGGTCGGACCAGCGATTCGTCGCCAGCTCGACCGCCACGGCGGCGAGCGCGGCGCGACGGAACTCGTCCGGGCCCTGCAGGGAGATCAGGCCGTGCGCGGTCTCCAGGTCGACGAGGATCCGGCCGGTGTCGTTCGTGCCGATCGAGACCAGTCCCGGGTACGGCGCGAGGACGTCCGCGAGGTCCGCGGTGGCCATCACGTCGAGGGCGCCGGCGCTCAGCCGCCAGACCTGCCCATTGTCGTACTCCTCCCACGGCGCGGGCGGGTTGCGGTCGGCGGGGGCGATCCACAGGTCGAGGCTGTCGGCGCCGAGGTGCACCCCGTACACGGTGGGCAGTGTGCGCCCTTCGGCGGCGAGGGCCTTCGACATCTGGCGCAGGCCGAGGTCGAGAAGGCGGGTGGCGTCGGTGTCCGCGCCGATGCGCAGCGCCTGCTCGGCGAGCGCGGCCTCCCCGTCCGGCCGGGCGATCCTGGTGCCGAACGCCCGGCGCCACAACTGCTCGCGACGCCGCCGGCCGAGCACGGCGAGCAACCCGGCGGCGAGCAGCGACGCCACGGCCAGTTCCTCGGGCCACCCGAACGCCGGCAGGTGCGAGGGCTGCCGCTCGGCTGGGGACTGTGACGGGTGCTGCGGCGACTCGGGGTGGGCGGGCGTCGTCCGCTCGGCGTGCGGGGGCGTCTGGGCGGGCGGCCGTACGGACGGCGCCGCGCCCGTTGGGTGCGGCGCCGGTGCGGCCGGTGGGCGACCGGCCTCCTGCCCGGGGGCCTGACCGCCCTGTCGCCCATGGCCGTCCTGGGAGCCGGTGCCGTGGCTGCCTTGGGAACCGGTGCCGTGGGAGCCGGTGCCGTTGCCGTCCTGGGAGCCGGTGCCGTGATGGCTCTCCTGCTTCGCGTGCTCCTCCCGCGCCTCCTCGCGCGCCGCCCGCCGGGCCGCCTCGATCGCCTGCTTCTCGGTGTTGACGAAGCCGTGGTGGTGCGCGCCGCCGGGGACCTCGGAGTGCGGCACCCCGTGCTCGTGCTGCCCGTCGTGCGGGCCCCGGTGGACAACCTCCACGTGCGTGGCGTCGGCCGGCATGTCGAGCACCCAGCCCGGGCGGATCAGGCTCGCCATGGTCAGCCGGGTGCCGTCCGGCTGCAGCTTGCCCTTGTTCAGCGTGTAGATCTCGCGATAGCGGCGGCCGTCACCGAGGCACTTCTCGGCGATCTCCCAGAGGCTCTCGTGGTGCCGTCCCTCCGGCGGGCGGACGCGGTAGATCTTGCGGACGGCGTTCTGGTCCATGGGGGCGGCGGGCGCGGCGGAGTCCGGTTCCGGAGCCTGCCGGGTGGCGGCCTCGGGGCGTTCGGCCGGCTGCGGCTGCCGGCGCGGCGGGTCCTTGACCTGGACGTGCGTCGAGCGAGGAGCGGTCAACGCCGGTACGACGACGGTAGTCGCGGTGAACAGCAGCAGCGCGGCGACGACGAGCCGGTGCGCGACCGCCTGCGGGCCGCCGGCGAACGGCACCCGGGCCGGTACGCCCACGCCGCGGATCCCGGCGTACACCTCCACGATCACGCAGGCGGCCAGCTGCGCCCAGGCCAGCCACACGACGAGGACGAGGATGCGCATCAGCGCGGTCGTGTCCAGGCGCTGCGTGAACGTCTCCATCGACGGCATCCGGCTCGGGATCGGCGAGCCGAAGAAGGTGAGCAGCGCGAACGGGACACCGGCGAGTAGCGCGGCGATGGCGGCGAGCGCGAGCACGCCGACGATCACGTCACCGGGCCCTCGCCGGCGGTCGATCCGCGCGGGCTGCCGCCGTATGGCGCTCATGCGCCCTCCTTTCTTCCCCGACCAACCCACCCCGGCCGACCTCCCGGCCTCGCCCGACCACCCCACCCCGGCCGACCTCCCGGCCTCGCCCGACCAACCCACCCCGGCTGATCTCCCGGCGTCGGAGGAGCGACCAGCGGCCCTGTGCTGATGATTCGCTCGCTCATCGGTCGCGCACCCTTCTCATCAGATCCCCTCCTGAGGGTGGGCGGTCGCCGCGGACGTCATCGTGAAGTCGCTGAAGCCGGGGACGATCGCGAGCAGTTGGAGCCGGACCTTGATCTGTACGACGACCCGTGCGGTCCGGCCGCCCTCGATCTGGCACTTGGCCCGCCCCGTCACCTCGGGGTAGGTGGCGACGAGGCGTTCGGCGCGGGCGCAGGCCGCGCGCGGGTCGGTGATCCGTGCCTCGCCGGTCTGCCGCAGGACGTCCTGGTCCACCTCGTCGGCGGCGGCGCGGGCGCCCTGTTCGGCGATGTCCGCGGCGCGCTGGCGGGCGTGGATCGCCAGGCCGCCGTCGACGACCAGGCCGGCCAGCACGATGACGAAGAGGGCGAAGATCGTGGTGAACATCGCGACCGTCCCCCGGTCGCGGCCCTCGTCCACCGCCCTACGCCACCGGCTCAATCGATCCTCCGCAGCGTGTCGAGGGGAGCCGTCGCCGTACCGACCATGGTCTTCGAGGCGGACAGGCCGATCAGCGACAGGCCGCCGAGGTCGATGTCGCAGCGCACCGTGACGGAGACCTGGCCGCCCTGGCGCCAGTCGCGGAAGTCGGGGTCGACCTG
Organism: Actinoallomurus vinaceus; assembly: GCF_039542055.1. Taxonomy (NCBI): domain Bacteria; kingdom Bacillati; phylum Actinomycetota; class Actinomycetes; order Streptosporangiales; family Thermomonosporaceae; genus Actinoallomurus; species Actinoallomurus vinaceus. The sequence goes on along the minus strand of NZ_BAABHK010000001.1, from coordinate 1,218,456 downwards.
CGGCCCGCCCTGACACCACTTGTTCCCGCTCATGGTCGCCTTCGCCGCGTTGTCCGCGTCGACCCGCGCGCTTCCGCGGTCGCGGGCGACCGACGCGGCCCGGGCCGCGTCACGGGCGGCACCGTCGACCTGGCTCTGTGCCTCCACGATCCGGCCGAGCCCGACCATCAGCATCATGAACGCCACCAGGATCGGTGTCAGCAGCACCAGCTCCAGCGACATCGTGCCCGCGTCACCACGCGGACCCGACGCCCGTTCCACGCCACCACGCGAAGCCGGCGCCCCATCCGCGCCACCACGCGAAGCCGGCGCCCCGTCCGCGCCACCGCAGGAAGCCAGCGCCCCATCCGTGTCCGCACCGGCGGCCCATGCGCCGGCCCGCGAGGTCCGCGCCGTACCCGAAAGCGCCACCGCGCCCGCGTCGGCACGCGAAGCCGACGCCCCGCCCGCGTCGGTGCGGGAGGCTCGTGCCGTACCCGGGTGGCGGAACGAGGCCTGCTCCCTGCTCGTGTCCGTGCGCGGTCGCGGCGACCCGGTCGCGTGAGTGCTCATGGGCGCGGCTGGTCCCCGCAGGCGGCACCGGTGCCGACGTCGGGCCGGTAGCACTCGATCGGTCCGCCCGAGCGCTGGCTGACGTGGAAGGTGAGGAACGGCACGACGCGCACGGCCGTGCCGGTGACGGTGACCCAGCGTTGGTTCTGGTCGCCGCCGGCCTGTGGCGTGACGCCGCTCAGCAGCTCCGGGCCGATCTGCCCGACGTACTCGCGCGCCTTCGCCTCCGCCTCCCCCTTCCAGTCGCCGCTCCCGCTCTCGCGCGCCACCCGGGCGCCCGACTGCGCGGCGGCGAGCGCCACGTGCCGGGCGTGGTAGACCATCGCGAACTGGACCACCAGCAGGATGACGAGCAGCAGGACCGGGGTCAGCAGCGCGAGCTCCAGCGTGCTCGCGCCACGGTCCGTCCGCCTGTCCATCGGGTGGTCACTTGGTCTTGATGTCGTTCGCGGCGGACCGGACCTTGCGGTAGATGACGACGCCGACGCCGAGCGCGATCATCGCCAGGAGGCCGGTGATGATCGCCCACTCGATCGCCGAGGCCCCGCGGGAGCGCTCGGTTTCGTCGCGGAGCCGCTGGATGCGCAGCTGCACCGACGACCAGACGTAGGCGACAAAGGGATCGTTCATCGGATTGAGCGACTGCATGGCACTCCTTGCGCAGAGCGGGGACTTGTGGAGATCGACGTCACGCGGCCATCACCCGCATCACCGCCGGATAGGCCAGGAAGACCAGGAAGCCGGCGCACAGCAGGAGCTGCGCGACGAGCATGGACTGGGAGCGTTCGCCGGCGCGGCCCTCGACGTCCGACAGCTCGCGGCTGCGCATGCTCGCCGCGCGGGCGGAGAGCGACTGGCGCACCTTCGCTCCGTCGTCGGCGACCAGGGCGAGCGCTGCGGACAGGTCGCGGAGCTCGTCGACGCTGACCTCCTCGCCCAGCCGGCCGAGTGCCTGCCAGGGCGTCATGCCCGTGATGCGGGCGTTGGACAGGGCGTCGCGGATGCGGCGCATGGCCCAGCCGTCGCCGACGTTCGCCGCGGTCATGAGGGCCTCGGGGACGCCGCGCCCGCCCGCGAGGTTCATCGCGACCAGGTCGAGGAAGGCGCTGACGGCGTGCCGGAAGTCGCGGCGCCGCGCCGCCGCCTCCTGGCGCAGCTGCAGGTCCGGCAGCAGGAAGAAGATGAACGCGAACAGCAGGCCGACCCACACTGGGATGGCCACCGCGACCCGCAGACCCAGGACGGCGAAGTAGCCGACGAGGACGGGGATGAACACGATCGCCGCCGCCGACAGCAGGAACTTCGTGGCGAGGAACGCCTCGAACGACCGGTCCAGCAGCGCGAGATCCGCGCGGGCGGAGCGCTGCTGCCAACCCCGGGCCTCGTAGAAGGCCGCCAGGGAGCGGCCGACCTGGGCGCGCAGCCCGGCGAACCGGCGCGAGTCGCCGGACGCGCGGCGCTCCGGCTCGGTCTCGCCGCGCCGGCGGGCCGCGTCGAAGGCGGCGAGGCGCGCCGCCAGGCCGGGCCGGGGCGGGAACAGGGCGCGGAACAGCAGGTAGCCGCCCAGCCCGAAGAACGCCCCGGCCAGCAGTGCCGTGGTCACCGCGTGCCTCCCTTGACCGTGGGGTTGGGACCGGTCCCCGACCGGCCCTGCCAGCGCGCGACCGTCTCGGGCACCTCGGCGGGCACGCCGGGCCGGTCGGTGTCGGTCCCGGCGAGGAACCGCTGCGGCATCTCGTACTTGGCCAGGCGCCGCAGCCAGACGAACCCGAGGGCGAACAGGCCGACGACGACGGCGAGGACGAGCTGGCCGGTGAACGAGTCGTACATCTTCACGTACGACCGGTTGAAGACGGCCAGCAGCAGGGCCGTGCCCACCGAGACGCCGACGACGATCTGGACGCTGCGGCGCGTGGTGCGGCGGTTCGCCTCGACGCGGCGCCGCATGTCGAGCTCGGCGCGGGCGGACGTCGAGAGCGCCCCGAGCATGTCGCGCAGGCCGGGACCCCGCAGCCGCGCGTTGAGGATGAGCGCGGCGACGACGAGGTCGGCGGACGGGTCGTTCAGGTCGTCGCCGAACCCGCGGAGCGCGTCGGCGAGCGGCACACGCGTGTGCAGGCGGTCGACGAGGCTCCGTACGTGCGGTTCCAAGACCGGTGCCACGGCCCGCAGGGACGACGGGATGGCCTGCTCGAGGCCGACGGCGCCGGCGATGGTGTCGCGCAGCGACTCGGTCCAGGCGGCGAGGGCCTCCAGCCGGGCCATCGCGCGGCGCTCCTCGGCGGCGCCACCGCCGATGGTGTTCCAGCCGAAGACGAGCAGGCCGGTGCCGAGCGCCGCGACGGGCCAGCGGGTGACGATCAACGCGGCGACACCGGCGATGACCGCCAGCGCCGTACGCGTGCTGAGCGTACGGATGATCTCCTCGCGGCTCCGCCCGGTGGGCCGGCCGGGGTGGGGCCGCACGCCGCGTATCGCGACGATGAGCAGGAAGACGCCGCCGCCGATCATCGCGCCCGCGAGGATCGCCGGAAGCGTGGCGATGTCGGCGAGACCGCCCGTCACCAGGAGACCCCGAGGGTCGGGTCGTAGCCGAAGGGTACGAGCTCCTGGGCGCAGGCGATGGGGGCGGCGGTCACGGCGGTGCCGTCCGGGCCCGGTTCGAAGATCTCGCTGGACAGGACCCGGCCGTCGCAGCCGGTCACCTCGCGGATGCTGGAGACGAATCGGCGCAGCCGCCCGCCGTGGACGTAGTCGTTGCGCTTCTCGATGAAGACGACGAAGTCGATGGCACCTGCGATCAGCATGTGCGTCGCCTCGATCGGCAGCCGCTCGTCGGACTGCAGGGCGTACGTCGCGATCCGGTTGAAGACCTCCCACGAGGAGTTGGCGTGGATCGTGGACAGCGAGCCGTCGTTGCCCTGCGTCATCGCGTTGAGCATCGTGACGATCTCGTCGCCGAGCACCTCACCGACGATCACGCGGGAGGGGTTCATGCGCAGCGACCTGCGGACGAGCTCGGCCATGGTGATCGTGCCCTGGCCCTCGGAGTTCGGCAGCCGCTCCTCCAGGGCGACGACGTTGGGGTGCAGCTCGGGGAACTGGTCGAGCCCGAGCTCCAGCGCGCGCTCGACGGTGATGAGGCGTTCGTTCGTCGGGATCTCGTTGGCGATGGCCCGCAGCAGCGTCGTCTTCCCGGCGTTGGTCGCCCCGGCGATCATGATGTTCTTCCGGGCGGCGACCGCCGCGCGCAGGAACAGCCCGATCTCGGTGCTGAGCGTGCCGTTGCCCACCAGGTCGGACAGGAACACCTTGCCCAGCCGGGCCCGGCGGATCGACAGCGCGGGCCGTACGGTGACGTCCATGACGGCCGACAGCCGGGACCCGTCGGGCAGCCGCAGGTCCAGCTGCGGGTTGGCGGAGTCGAACGGCCGGCTGGACAGCCCGCTGTAGGCCGCCAGGATCTGGATCAGCTCGACGAGCTCCTCGTCGGACTCGGCGACCGGCTCGCCCATGACCTCCCTGCCGTCGGCGTACCCGATGAACACCCGGTCGCAGCCGTTGGCGTCGATGTTCTCGATCTCGGGGTCCTCGAGCAGCGGCTGGAGCCGGCCGACGCCGAACAGGGCGGCGTGCACGCCGGCCGCGAGCTGCTCCTCCTCTTCGGCGTTCGGCGGCCGGCGACCGGCGCCGATCTCCGCCCGGGCGTACTCCTCGAGGACCTGCCCGATCAGGGCGCGGGCGAACTGCCGCTCGTCCTCCGGGCTCATGGGCGCGATGCCGTTGGCGGCATCGAGGCGGCGCTGGTCGGCGAGCCGCCCGCCGACCTCCTGCCGCAGTCGCTTAACGAGACTGTGATCCACCAGCCGCTCCCTGCGCCTCGCGGCCCGTCTCCGGGCCGCCTGCGGCCCGCGCGGCGAGCCCGCCCGCGATCTGCCGGGCCGAACGAATCAACAGTGATCTGTCAAGCCTTCCGCCCCATCGCCCCCTCAGCATTTCAGCACCCTTCGGATCCAGCGCGAAACCCCCCAGAACGCTCGCGGGCAATTTGGCATTGGAAATGATCCGGCCGACCTCGGTGAGTGAGGTGCGGTATTCGCGGGGATCGGCCACAACGACCACACCGATCGGCGGCGCGGCGTGGCCGCCGAGTTCGGATGCGAGGGCATTTATACGTTCGCGCAGGTGAGCGACGTGTTCGAGGGTGGCGCGGGTGAACAGGACGATGGTGGACGCCTCACGGAGCAGATCGGTCACGGCCGATCCGGCGCCCAGCCGCCCGCAGTCGGCGACCACGTCGACCGGGACCGCGCCGGGTGGGACCGTGGGGGGAGGACCGCCGTTGACCGGCGGAGCCATGCCCGGTGCGGCGCCCTCCCCGGGAGGCCCGGGGACGGTGAGGCCCGCGAACGCGCGGCCGAGGGGCCCCCACAGCCAGGTCAGACCGTGCGCCTGCTCGGCGTTGGCGAGGCCGGCGAGCACGTCCAGGCCGCCGACGAGCCGCTGCGTGTGCTCCCAGACCTGCTCGGTGCGCAGCCCGCGCCGTGCGGTGGCGGCCAGGCTCAGCATGCCGCGCGCGGGGTTCAGCATGCCGCCGTCCTCGCCGGGCAGCCGGTAGACGAGGTCGCCGCCCGCCTGGTCGCACTCGGCCAGCAGCACCGGACGCGGCCAGACCGCCGCGATCGCGACCGCGGCGGTCGTGACGCCCGGCGCTCCCTTGTCGGCCGCCAGGACGATGAGCGCCATCAGGGTCTGCCCGTCGAGCCGCCGTGCGTGCCCGCCGTGGGCCGGCGCGTGGTGTGCTCAGGGGTCGGCCGGCTCGGGGTCGGCTGCTGCTCGGTCGTCGACTGCTGCGGTGTCGGGGGTACGGCCGTCTGCGGGGCGGTGGCCCGCGGCCGCTTTCCCGATGCCTGCTCGCCGGGCGCGAGGATGGCGACCGCCACCGCGCCCGCCGACGCGGCCTGGGTCACGAGCGGCGCCTCGTCGGTGGGCACGGTCACCGACACCTGGACCTGGTCGCTCTGGACGTCGTTCTGGCCGGGCTCGGCGACGTCGTACACCATCGCCGCGGGCGCGAGGACGGCCCCGGCCTGGATGCCGGTCTGCCCCTGCACCGCCACGGAGTACACCGCGACGCGGTCGCCCGGGTGCAGGCCGCCCGCCGGAAGCTGCCCGGGCTTGAGGGCCAGCCCGACGACGACGGTGCCCTTGGCCGCCGAGGCGGCCGTGCTGATCATTCCGTTGGTCAGCAGCGAGCCCTTGACGAGGGTGACGGTCGCGTACGTTTCGGTGACCTTCGCGCGGTCCCGCCACGGGATGTAGTCGAGGCCGCCGGTCGCCGAGACCTGGACCTCCTCCAGCGCGGCCGCCGGGATCCGCTGGCCCGCGGCCACCGGCTGGGCGACCCGGATGACGGGGACCCGCTGCCCGCTGGCCATCACCAGATAGGCGCTGACCAGCGCACCTCCGACGATGAGCAGGACGGCCAGCGCCGCCATCGCCGGCTTGCGCTCCCGGGGCGGCACGGGAATCCGGTGGCCGGCCGCCACCGCGAGCGACGGCCGCCCGGAGGTGTCGGCGACGCTCTTGCGATCACTGCTCGTCGTCACTGGATACTCCGCCAATTCGGGGGGATTGCGGACTGTCGGCGTTGACGGGACGCGGCGAACCATCGTTCCGCCCTTACCGCCCGGCGTCAATGCGGCAACGACAGATTGTTTCGGTCACGGATGTCACCAACTAGTAAGGCGATCAAGCGAGTACTCGGCCCGACCCGCTGGAGAGACCCCGGCACCCTCTCTATCCTGGTCCGGCAGACGGCGAATCCGGAGGGGTAATGCGAATCTCGCTCACGGTGATGACCGATCACGGTCCCCGTGACGTCGTGGTCAACGGTGATTCCGATATGACGGTAGAAACCGTTACGAGATCACTTATTACGGCGCTGAACACCGAGCCGGTCAAAGAGGCCCTCGCGGAAGTCGTTCACCTACCAAGCGCACGCTGGGTTACCGAATCCGCGCCGCCCCTCTGGGCGGGCGGGCGCATGCTCGATCCGGCCACGCCCGCCGCGCGGGTGCTGCGCGACGGCGCGGTCGTGGCCCTCGACCCGGCCGGCGCCGTCGCGACCGTCCTGACCGAGCCCACCGGCAGCGCCGAGATCCGCGTGACCGGCGGCCCCGCCGCCGGCGCGGTGCACCGCATCGGCATCGGCGAGACCACCGTCGGCAGCGGTCCCGACGTGGACGTACGCCTCGGCGACCCGTCCGTGCCTCCGCACGCCCTGCTGATCACGGTCGAGTCGCACCGCGTCACCGTGAACGGGCACGCCGCCCTCGACGGCGAGCCCCTCGACGGCACCGCCGAGTGGCCTCCCGGCGGAATGCTCGTGGTCGGGTCGTCCGTGCTGACGTACGTCCCGTCCACCGCCCCGGACGCGCACCTGTCGCCCATCGAGGACGGCGGGCTCGCCTACAACCGGCCACCGCGCCTGCTGCCCCCCGAGCGGCGGTCCACGCTCGAGGTCCCGCAGCAGCCCCCGCCCAGCCGGCGCGACCGGCTCCGGCTGCTGGGGTCCCTGCTGTTCGCCGCGACCGGCATCGTCATGGCCGTGGTCACCCGCCAGTGGTACTGGGTGCTGATGGCCCTGGCGTACCCCGTCATCCAGGTCGGCGAGTGGATCGGCGACCGGCTGTACGGCCGCAGGTCCTACAAGAAGGCGATGAAGGACTACCGGCACGCCAAGGCCGAGTTCGACGAGACCCTGGAGGCCCTGCGGCGCGCCGACGAGGACGACCGCCGCGCCCTCGCCCCCGACCCGGCCGAGGTGCTGCTGACCGCCACGGGCCCCCGGCGGCGACTCTGGGAGCGCCGACGCACCGACGCCGACGCGCTGCACCTGCGCGTCGGCGTGGCCGACCGGCCCGCCCGCATCGAGCTCACCCCGGGCCGCGGCGGCGACACCGAGCCCGTCATGCCCGAGCCGCCCGTCGCACGCACCGTCCCGGTCACACTGCCGCTCGCCGACCTCGGCGTGATCGGGCTGGCCGGGCCGCGCGACCGCTCCCGAGCCCTCGCCCGCTGGCTGGTCGCCCAGGCGGCCGCGCTGCACAGCCCCCGCGACCTGGCGATCGTCGTGCTGTCGGCCGACCCGGACGGCGGCGAGCACTGGAACTGGGTGCGCTGGCTGCCGCACTCCGCCCCCCGCGAAGGCGAGGAGTGCGTCGCGCTCATCGGCGCCGACCCCGAATCGGTCGCACGGCGCATCACCGAACTGGCGATCCGCATCACCGAACGCCGACGCGCCGCCGACGGCTCCTCGAGCGGACTGCTCGGCGCCGGCCAGGGCTCCGGCCCGTACGACATCCTCCTGGTCATGGACGGCGCGCGGCAGCTGCGCCGGGTGCCCGGCATGCCCCAGGTCCTGTCGCGCGGCCCGGCGTACGGGCTGCACGCCATCTGCGTCGACGACGACGAACGCCTCCTGCCCGAAGAGTGCACCGCCGTCGCCGTCTGGGACTGGGACCGGCCTGATCACGTACGGCTGCGCGGCCACGGTCTCGACTCCATCGGCCCGATCCTGGCCGACCAGGTCTCCACCGGCTGGTCCGACCGCATGGCCCGCGCCCTCGCCCCCGTACGCGACGTGTCCCGCGACGACGCCGAGTCGATGGTCCCGCGCGAGGCCCGGCTGCTGGAGATCCTCGGCATGCCGACGCCCACCGCCGCCCACGTCCAGGCGATCTGGGCGGCCGGGGGCCGTACGACCACGGCGCCGATCGGACTGTCCGCCGACGGGGTGTTCACCATCGACCTGCGCGTCGACGGGCCCCACGGCCTCATCGCCGGCACGACGGGCGCGGGCAAGTCCGAGCTGCTGCAGACCGTCATCGCGTCGCTCGCGGTCGCCAACCGCCCCGACGAGATGACGTTCGTGCTGATCGACTACAAGGGCGGCGCGGCGTTCAAGGACTGCGCGTCGCTGCCGCACGTCTCCGGAATGGTCACCGACCTCGACGGCCACCTCACCGAACGCGCCCTCGAGTCCCTCGGCGCCGAACTGCGACGCCGCGAGGAGATCCTCCTGTACGCCGGGGCCAAGGACATCGAGGACTACTGCGAACTGCACGACGACGGCGACCCCCGGGCGTTGTCACGGATGCCACGCCTCGTCCTCGTCATCGACGAGTTCGCCACGATGGCCGAAGACCTGCCCGACTTCGTCGACGGCCTCGTCGACATCGGCCGCCGCGGCCGTTCCCTCGGCGTCCACCTCCTGCTCGCCACCCAGCGCCCCGCCGGGGTCGTCACCGCCGACATCCGCGCCAACACCAACCTGCGGATCGCCCTGCGCGTCACCAACGCCGAACACTCCACCGACGTCATCGACGACCCGTCCGCCGCCCGGATCTCCAAGTCCACCCCCGGCCGCTGCTACGTACGGTCCGGCGCCGCCGCACCACAGGCCGTCCAGTCGGCACGCATCGGCGGCCGCCGCCCCGGCGCCCACACCGCCGTCCCCGCCGAGGTCGTCCCCCTACCCTGGCCGGGCCTCGGCCGACTTCTCTCTTTCACCGAAGCCCCCGACGACGAGGCCACGACCGTCACCGACCTCAAGACGCTCGTCGCCGCGATCCGCGAGGCCGCCGACCGCGCCGGCCTCGACGACCAGCCACCGCCCTGGCTGGAGCCGCTGCCGTCCCGCGTCACCCTCGAGGACCTGCCCGCGGTCTTCACCGACCACGACGACGTGCCACCGCTCGCGTACGGCCTGACCGACCTGCCGTCCGCCCAGTCACGCTCCGTCCTCGCACTGGACCTCGTGCAGGGCGGTCACCTGTACGTCGCGGGCGCGGCCCGCTCCGGCCGATCGACGGTGCTCCGCACCCTGGCGGGCTCCCTGGCCTCGACCTGCGGACCCGCCGACGTCCACCTCTACGCCATCGACTGCGGCGCGAACACCCTCCTCCCCCTCGTAGCCCTTCCGCACTGCGGCGTCGTAGTCGCCCGCGACCAGCCGGAACGCGTCGAACGCCTCCTCGCCCGCCTCCACGCCGAGGTCGGCCGCCGCCAGCAGATCCTCGCCGCGACCGGCTTCTCCTCCCTGTCCGAACAGCGCGCCGCCGTCGCCCCGACCGAACGCCTGCCCTGGATGCTCCTCATGCTCGACCGCTGGGAGGGCTTCGTCGCCGCCTTCGAGAACTACGACTACGGCCGCCTCATCGACTCCGTCCTGCGCCTCCTCCGCGAAGGCGCCGCCGTAGGCCTCCGCGCCGTCTTCACCGGCGACCGCACCGGCCTCACCGGCCAGGTCTCCACGGTGTTCGACGACCGCCTCGTCCTGCGCATGGCCGACCCGAACGACTACACGTACGCGGGCGTGAACGAGCGCCAGGTGCCGGGCGACATGCCACCCGGCCGCGTGCTCGAGCCGGTCGGCCCCGGCGGCGCCGCGCTGCGGGAATCCCAGATCGCGCTGCTCACCGAGGTCGCCTCCGGCACCGCCCAGGTCGCCGCCCTGCAACGGCTCGCCCGCGAGGCCGAGCGATCGTACGACCGCCCGGCACGCGGCCAGCGGCCACTGCACGTGGACGAGCTCCCGGTCCGGGTCACCTACGGCGAGGCGCTGGCCTTGGACCCCGACTTCGTCGCACCGTCCCCGCTGTGGGCGTTGGTGGGCGCGGGCGGCGACGAACTCGGCCCGGTCGGCGTCGACCTCCTGGCCGAAGGCCCCGGCTTCACCGTCGCCGGCCCGCCCCGTTCAGGCCGCTCTACGGTCCTGATGACCATGGTCACCTCGCTGCTCGACCCGAAGATCGGCGATGGCGTCGTGCCGGTGGTTCTGATCTGCCCCCGTCGGTCGCCACTTCGGGAGCTGCGCGGTGAGCCCGGCGTGCTCGCGATGCTGGAGACGCCGGACGACGCCTACCGGTTCGAGGAGGTCGTCGGCGGAGTGAGCCGGTTCGTGGTGGTGGTCGACGACGCGGAGCTGCTGGACACCACCCCGTTCGACGACGTACTCGTCCGGGTGCTCCGGGAGGCCAGGGACGTCGAACAGGCCGTCATCATCGGCGGTACGACCCAGGACCTCTCCCGCGGGTACAGCGGCTTCATCGCCGACACGCGACGCTCCCGCACCGGCGTCCTTCTCGCCGTCAACTCCCCCGACGACGGCGACGTCTTCAACCTCCGCCTCCCGCGCCAGATCTCCGTAGACGGCCCCACAGGTCGCGGCCTCTTCGTCCGCCTCGGCCAGACCGCTCCCATCCAGGCCGCCACAGCCGTACAAGGGATCTAGTGCCGACTCTGCCGAGCCCTCGCCCCTTGCCAGAAGCGAGAACTGTGGCGTGAACGCAGGAACTGAGGGCGCAGGTCGACGCCTCATACATGACGCACAAGAGCATCGGCGAGCGGAGTCAGCAGCAACAGGAAACCCTGAGCATTACTGGCTAAGAGACCACTGCAGTCGACTGACCACGGAATACGAGTCGCTTGATTTCTCCTTGCCGGCCGGAATGATCCACGGCGATGCGTGGCGTGGCAACGTCCTTCGTGATGGCAAGACTGGGGCGCCGCAGGTCTGCGGCGCCCCCTAGACACGTGGAGTTACTGGCCCACGTTGCGGAAGCCCTCCGCACGGCTGTTGATGTCCCGGTGGGCCTCCTGGAAGGCCGTGACCATCTTGTCGAACGATGGTTTGGCCTGCGCCCAGGCCTCGCGGAAGCGATTCGCTCCGGGGCCCTGCCAGATGCTCTGGCTGCTCTGCGTGTTGGTGTTGAGGTCCCTGATGATCTGGTCGAGCTCTTGCCCGTGCTTCTGGAAGAGACTGGCGAGTCTCTTCATGGCCTCCGGGTCACCGCCGTAGATGCCGCTCATCGGGCTTCCCTTCCGCTTCGCTCCGTGTCGTCGGCCGATGATCGAGTGCGGTCCGCAGCGAAGATCGATGACATCACGTGGACCGGGTTCCTCGACAAGAGGCCGCTCAGCCAGGTCGTAAAGCGTTGACTTAACGACTGGTTGCATCCTCTTTCTATATTGCCGTGCCAATCAAGCACGGGAAGGTGCTGCGACAAAGTCTCCTACCTGTCCACTTCTGGTCATGGGACTGCACAAACAAGCGCGACAGCAGCCGTGACGCGCAGGACAGCACTATCTCGACAGTTGCCGCATATCCGGGCTTAAGGCTGGCTTCCGATCAAAAAGCCGCCCGATGTATGGGACTCCACGGACGTGCCCGGTCGCGATGGCCACGTCACCGGGCAGCACTGGTCAGGATTCTTGAGGCGCCGTCGCCGTAGCCGCTTCGCGGACGCCGACTCCCGCCGGGAGGCGGCGGATCGCGGGGACTGTGAGGGCGCACAGGGCGACGAGGAACTGGAGGATGCCCGTCAGCCAGAGGGCCGGGTGGGTGCCGATCCCCGCCGCCAGCGGGCCGGCCGAGGCCTGGCCGATGGGCTGACAGGCGAAGGAACCGAACCAGTCGTAGGCGCTGACCCGGGACAGGGCGCCTTCGGGGACATGGTGCTGGAGGGCCGTCTCCATGAAGGTGTTGAAGAGCGTCATCCCGAGACCACAGAGGAGAGCGAGGCCGGCAACGGCGATGACGGGGAGGTGGGCGGCGAGACCGACGGGGGGCAGCGCGCAGAGGGCGAGGGCGAGCACGCCGGTCCGCAGTGGGCGTCGCGGATGGATGTGCAGGGCGGCGATGCCACCGATGAGGGACCCGGCGCCGAGGACGGCCTGGACGGCGGCCCATCCCGCCGGCCCACCGGATGACCGGGCAGTGATCGCCGGTCCAAGGACGTAGAACGCCGCGAACAGCAGGTTGCTGAGCGACGCCGCGGCGACAAGGGTCAACAGCCAGGGCCTGGAGCTGAACTCCGTCCAGCCATCCCGCAGGTCGCGTATGACGGACTGGGCCGGCGGCGGCCGGTGCCTGGGCAGCCGTAGCCGGGTGAGCATGATCGCGCTGAGCGCGAAGGTGGCCGCGTCGGCGGCGATCGCCCATCCGGGGCCTGCGAGCGCGAGCAAGAGGCCGGCCAGGACGGGGCCGGCGATCTTCCCGATCGAGATCGCCAGACCACGCAGCGCGTTGGCCTGCTGAAGGTGCCCGCCGGTGACGATGGCGGGAACGAGGCCGGTGGACGCGGGGTTGAACAGGGAGCTCGCCGCGCCGTGCACGGCCTGGAGGACCGCCAGTTCCCAGATCGTCGCATGACCGCCGATCAGCAACGCGGCCATCGTTCCCTGGCCGAGGAAGCGCGTCAGGTCGGCGACCACCATGATCCGGCGGCGGGGCAGCCGGTCGGCGATGACCCCGCCGACCAGCAGGCCCGCGATGAGGGAGATCGTCCGAGCCGCCAGAACGTACCCGAGATCTGCGGGCGACCCGGTGAGGTCGAGGACCGCGAACGCCAGTGCGACGCCGACCATGCCGTCGCCGAGCAGCGACGCCGACTGACCGATGAAGAATCGCCGGAATTCCGGTTCTCGCAGGACGGCGAGCGCCCCAGCGGCGCCCAGGCGCATCGCATCTCCCTCCGACGTCCGTGCGAGGAATTCGCTCAGGGCCTTTCTTGGTCCCCCGTGATCGCCCACGGGCGGCGACCGTCAGAGAGCTCAGTTCGTAGGAGCCGGGCACCGAACAGTCGGCTCGCGACCGTCCGCCGGTCCCCACGATCACCTGCCGGCCATATCGGTGCAACCGAATGATCTCTGTGAGTCCGATCACATGACGTGGTGCTCGATCGGGCGGCGATCATAGGCTCCACGCGCGATTCAGCCACTGAACGGTCGTCGGCGACCGCGGCGGAAAGGATGCGCGGTGGGCGAAAAGAACCGCTACTGGAGGCTCACCCGGAGGCCGATCGGGGACGACTACGCGTCCGCCCTCGATCTGGTCGAGGAGGAGACGCCCGACCTGGTCGACGGGGACGTGCTGATACGTAACACCTACCTCTCGCTCGACGCGGGCACGAGGATGTGGATGACCGCGCGCGAGGACTCGTACTCGCCGCCGACACCGCTGGGGTGCCCAGTGATCGGCATGGTGCTGGGCGAGGTCATCGCCTCCCGCCATCCTGATTTCCGTGAGGGCGACCTCGTACGTGCCTACGGGCAGTGGTCGGACTTCTCGGTGTCCCGGCCCGATGAGACGTATGTCGAGCGGGTGAGCCGGCGTCTTGACGATGTTCGCCAGCACCTGGCGGTGTTCGGGCCCAACGGCTGGACCGGCTATCTCGGCGTGGCCGAGTACGGCGCGGCCAAGGCGGGTGACACGTTCGTCGTGTCGGCGGCTTCGGGGGTCACCGGCGCGCTCGCCGGCCAGGTGGCCGCCCGGCTGGGCTGCCGGGTCATCGGCATCACCGGTTCAGCGGAGAAGGCCGCGTGGATCACCGAGGATTGGGGATTCGACGCCGCGGTCAATCGCCAGGACGGCGACGTCGCCGAGCAGTTGCGCACCCTGTGCCCAGATGGAATCGACCTTTATTTCGACAACGTCGGCGGAGAGATCCTGGACGCCGCGCTCGAGAACATGGCGCTGTTCGGGCGGGTCGCGATCTGTGGGCTCCTGACCAGCTACGGCGAAGAAGGGCCGATACCGGGCCCGTATAAGTTCGATCAGGTGCTGATGAAGCGGTTGAATTTCACTGGATTCTTCTCACCGGACTTCTATCACCGTGGCCCGGACGTCAACCGGCGCCTTCGTCCCTGGTACGAGGCCGGCGACTTGCGGATGACGTTCGACGTGACGGACGGCCTCGAGAACACTCTGACCGCATACAGTCGGCTCTTGTCCGGCGCAAAAATCGGCAAATCGCTCGTGCGGCTCGGTAACGCGAACGACTGAATTTCTTGCACGTCTCGATCCCCGGCGACGCGCGATGGCCGCCCGAACATCCCAAAAGGACGAATTCATACCTACATAGCACCTGATGCACCGTTCGCGGCTGATTTCGATACGTTGTTGTCGTGCTCGACTATGACCGCGAGGCCGCGGGGTACGACGCGTCCCGGGGCGGAGAGGCGCGGGCGGTGGCCGCCGCCGAGGCGGTCGAGCGGTTGCTGCCGGAGGACACGCGCGTCGTGCTGGACGTCGCGTGCGGTACGGGGATCGTGACCAGGCGGCTGACTCGCCCCGGCCGTCTGGTGGTCGGCATAGATCGCTCGCACGGCATGGCCGCGGTCGCCTCGACTCGGCTCCCCGGTGCCGTGGTGCTGGGCGACGCGGCGCGCCTTCCGGTCGGGTCCGACCGTACGGACGCCGTCGTGCTCATCTGGCTGCTCCACCTGCTCGACGACGCTGCGCCGGTGCTCGCCGAGGCCGCGCGCGTACTCCGGGCCGGAGGCGCCCTGATCACCACGGTGGACAAGGACCAGGCCGCCTTCGCCGTCGACAGCGATGTCGCCGCGGTGACGGCGGCCGCGCGGCGTGCGTACGCGCCGAAGGGGCCCGACCACGTGGACCGCGTGGTGGCGTCGGCGGCCGGGCTCGGGCTTCGGGTGGTCGGAGAGACGACCTTCGCCGGGGTCGGCCAGGGCCGGAGTCCGCGGCAGTGGCGCGAGCGGATCATGGAGGGCCGGATCCGCTGGGCCCGCGCGGCCGACCCGGCGCGGATCGCCGAGGAACTGTCCTCGCTGCCGGACCAGGAGGTGGCTCGGGCCGACCCTGTCTACCGGCTCATCGCCCTGGCCTGACGGCCCCCACGGCAGACGCCCGAGCAAGTGATTGGTTACATTGGAGATCGCCACAACCCGACGGCCCTTGAGCACGGGCGAAGCCGGGTTGCCTACACTCAGGTCGATCGGCGAGAGCGAGGAGTCGTACGTGCGCAAGGTCCTGATCGCCAACCGAGGTGAGATCGCCGTCCGTATCGCGCGGGCGTGCAGGGACGCGGGGATCGGCAGTGTTGCCGTCTACTCCGAGCCGGACCTGGACGGGCTCCACACTCGGGTCGCCGACGAGGCGTACGCGCTGGGCGGGCAGACGGCCGCCGAGAGCTACCTCGACATCGACAAGCTTCTCCGGATCGCCAAGGAGAGCGGCGCCGACGCCGTGCATCCCGGGTACGGGTTCCTCGCCGAGAACGCCGGGTTCGCCGAGGCGGTGATCGACGCCGGGCTGATCTGGATCGGCCCGCCGCCGAGCGCGATCGTGGCGCTGGGCGACAAGGTGCAGGCGCGGCACATCGCGCAGAAGGTCGGTGCTCCGCTGGTCGCGGGCACCAAGGATCCGGTACGGGACGCCGACGAGGTGGTGGAGTTCGCCCGCGAGCACGGGCTGCCGATCGCCATCAAGGCGGCGTTCGGCGGCGGAGGCCGCGGCCTGAAGGTCGCCCGCACGCTCGAGGAGATCCCCGAACTGTTCGACTCGGCCGTCCGCGAGGCGGTCTCCGCGTTCGGGCGCGGGGAGTGCTTCGTCGAGCGGTACCTCGACAGGCCGCGTCACGTCGAGACCCAGTGCGTCGCCGACCGGCACGGCAACGTCGTCGTGGTCTCGACGCGTGACTGCTCGCTGCAGCGCCGGCACCAGAAGCTGGTGGAGGAGGCCCCGGCGCCGTTCCTGTCCGAGGAACAGCTGGCGACCCTGTACTCCAGCTCGAAGGCGATCCTGCGCGAGGCCGGGTACGTCGGCGCGGGCACGTGCGAGTTCCTCGTCGGCCAGGACGGCACGATCTCGTTCCTCGAGGTGAACACCCGTCTACAGGTCGAGCACCCGGTGACCGAGGAGGTCGCCGGCGTGGACCTGGTCCGCGAGCAGTTCCGCGTCGCGGAGGGCGAGGAGCTGGGGTACGACGACCCGGCGCTGCGCGGGCACTCGATCGAGTTCCGCATCAACGCGGAGGACGCCGGCCGCAACTTCCTGCCCGCGCCGGGAACGATCACCCGGTGGAGCCCCCCGAGCGGTCCGGGCGTGCGCCTGGACTCGGGCTTCGAGGAGGGCATGACGGTCCCGCAGATGTACGACTCGATGATCGCGAAGCTCATCGTCACGGGCGCGAACCGGACGGAGGCGCTCCAGCGGGCCCGGCGCGCGCTCGCGGAGTTCGAGATCGGCGGAATGCCGACGGTCATCCCGTTCCACCGCACGGTCATCGAGGACCCGGCGTTCGTCGACGCGCCGTTCCGGGTGCACACGCGCTGGATCGAGACCGAGTTCGACAACACGATCGCGCCGTACGACGCGGCGGTGGAGACCGAAGAGGCCGCCGAGCGGGAGAGGGTGACCGTCGAGGTCGGCGGCAAGCGCATCGAGGTGGTGCTCCCCGCCGGGCTGGGCGCCTCCGCCTCCGCCGGCGCCTCCGGATCCGGCCGCGCGACCCCGGCCCGGCGGCGTGGCGGCAAGAAGGGCGGCGCGGCGGCCGCCGGTGGAGACGCCCTGGTCAGCCCGATGCAGGGCACGATCGTCAAGATCCTCGTCGAGGACGGCGCCACGGTCGAGGCGGGAGCCACCATCGTGGTCCTGGAGGCCATGAAGATGGAGCAGCCGCTCACGGCGCACAAGGCGGGCACCGTCACCGGGCTGTCCGCGGAGGTCGGCCAGACGGTCTCCAACGGCGCCGTCATCTGCGAGATCAAGGACTCGTAGTACTGCAACGGCCGGAATGATCCTCACGTACGCTCGCCGGTAGGCTTCGGGGGCGTGTGGCCAGTGCGTCTTGTCCCAGTTGTGACTGCTGTGGCGCTTGGTGCCGGGTTCGGGCCCTTCGCGTCGGCGGTCCCGGTGCAGGCTCTGCCCCGCGCGGCCGTGCCCGTACGGGAATTCGCCCAGGCCGCCGGGGTCGGTCAGACTGCCGTGCCGCCGCGGGTTCCCACTGCCGTCGTGGCGCTCGCGTCTCCGGGGCCCACCGATCGGACGCGAGGGCCGGGTGCGCGGCGGTCGCCGGACGGAACGACGCCGGCCCCGGCCGTGGTCACCAAGGCCGACTACATCGCCGGGCAGCTGGCTCACGACCCCGTCTTCATCAGCGACCATGTGCCGCGCGACGTGTCCCCGGAGGACGCCGAGAGGATCCGGGCGGCGGTGCGCGGGATGCCGGTGCCGACCTACCTCGCGGTGGTGGCCGACACGCAGGCGGAGGACGATCCGCTCAAGAGCCCGACGGCCCTGATCGCCCTGCTGCACGACAAGCTGCAGCGGCCCGGCGTGTACGTCGTCATGCCCTCGAACGGCATCGGTGTGGACGCACAGCAGTTCGGTACCAACCTGCCCATCGGGCCGGCGGCGGACGAGATCATCTACTCCCAGCCGTACAACGCCGGTCCCGTGCGCGCCATCCAGCGTTTCGTGGACAACATCCGGTCCGGGCGGGCGCAGCAGCGTTACGACGAGGCGCACGCCAGGAGCAAGTCCGGGTGGGAGCCGAAGCCGTATCGGGAGGCCCGCGACACGATCGACGACGCCCAGCAGGCCGGAGCGATCTCGGGCCTGGTCGTGGCGGCTCTCGGCGTGGCCTTTGTCGCGTGGCGATCCCGGAGAAGACCGGCCCGCACTCGCGGAAAGAGGGTCCGCTGATGCGCCGCGCGGGGGTGAGCCGGTCGCTCGCTGTGGGGCTGCTCGCCCTGTCGCTCCTGGCGTCCGTCGCATCGGCCGGGGCGACGTCGGCCGCGGACCGCCTGGACCGGATCGCGGCCGCGTTGCGGCGGTCGCCGGTCTTCGTCGACCCGGACGTCTCCTACCTGCTGGACGCCCGGGACCGGGCGGCCCTCGGGAAGCAGATCGGCGCGGCAGGCATCCCGATGTACCTGGTCGGCGTTCCGCTGCTGAGCGAGGACGAGTCCGGCGGTGAGGCCGACTACTTCCTCTACCTGCTGCATCAGCGGCTTGGGCGGCCCGGCGTCTACCTGGTCGCCGACCAGCGCGGCGACCTGGACTGGACGTCCTACCAGGTCCCGCGGAAGGCGTCGCTCGACTTCGACACCGCGCACGGCGACACGTCGCTGCCCAGGTGCCTGCACGACGTCATCGACGCGTTCGCCCGTGCTCCGTCGGCCGCGCCGTCCACGCCGCAGACGCCCGCTGCGCCGGAGCCGGACGGACGACACCAGAGGCCGTCCGCGGGGAGGCTGGCCGGGGAGTTCGCCAAGGTCTTCTTCCCCGTACTGATCGTGTCGGCCCTGGTGCTGTGGCCGCTGTGGCTGATCGGGCGGCTGGTCTTCGGCGGGGTGCGCCGGGCGGTTCGCGGCGACTCGCGCACGCTCGGGCGGCGGAGGCTGCGGAGGAGGGCCGCCGCGGAGCTCACCCGGCTGGCCGAGGCCCTCGGTCACGCAAGCGACGACCGTGGCCGCGGCCGCGCGACCGCCGACTACGACGCGGCCCGGCTGCTGTACGACGAGAAGAGCGACCCCGGCAGCCTGTTCGGGGTGATCGTGCTGGCGCTCGACGGGCAGGACGCGCTGCGGGCGGACACGGCGACGCCGGACCCGCGGTGCATGGTCGACCCGCTGCACGGCCCGGCGCCCGGGACGGTCCGGGTCTGGCTGCCCGGCCTGCCCGACCGCAGGCTGCCGCTGTGCGAGGCCTGCCGGCAGGCCGCGAAGGAGGAACGCCGGCCCCTCATGCTGATCATCGACGGCGAGAAACGCCCCTATTACCAGGCGCCCGGTCTGTGGGAGAGGATCCGGGGCCGGCACGCGAGCCTCCCCGAGGATGTTCTGGAGTACCTCGGTGTCGAGTGACGGAGCCGCGATCGCCGCAGCGCTCCGGCGCTCCCCCGTGTACGTCGATCCCGCGTACGAGGGAGCGCTGCCGACGGCGCGCCGGGAGCGTCTCGTGAAGCGGATCCGGCGGTCTCCGATCCCGATCTACGTGGTCCTGGTGCCGCTCGTCGCCGGTGGGACCTGGCAGAGCTCGGAGCAGGTCACCACCGTCGTCCGGTCGCACCTGGGCCGGGACGGCGCGTACGTCACGCTCAACACCGACTTCGGCGACGTGTTCGACGTCGTGATGTGGGGCGGGAGCGAGGAGCAGCGGCGGTCGGCCCATGCCGCCGGGTGGGCGATGTCGCTCGATCGGCGGTACGACAAGTCCTCCCTCGCGGACCGGCTCGATCGCTGCGTCGAGCTGATCGCGACCGGCAAGGGCACCGAGGCGTACGACCAGGCCCATGACCAGGCGTTCCCGCCCGGCGCCCCGACCCGGACGAAGACGAACGCGCCCGGTCCGCACGGCGTCCGGCACGGCGACGGGACGCCCGTCGCCCTCCCCGTCGCGGTCGCGGCGGCGGTGCTGGCGGGCGGCGGGGCGCTGCTGTGGCTGCTGCGCCGCCGGCGGGCGCGCGCGGCGCACGACAGGCTCGCGCTGCCGCACCGGGTGTTCGGTACGGCGCGGCAGGCGGACGAGGACGAGCTGCGGGCCCGCGCCGAGCGGGAGCTGATCGCGCTGGGCGAGCTGCTCGACGACGCCCAGGGTGACCCGTCCGAGCTCGGCCGCGCGCTGGACGCCTACACGGCGGCCGGGAAGGCGCTCGACCGGGCCGGGTCGCTCGCCGACCTGGCGGGCGTGCTCGTGCTCGTTCACCTCGGCCGGACGCCGCAGGACGCTCCGCCGCTGTGCTATTTCGATCCGCGGCACGGCGAGGGCGCGATCGCGGTCACGTGGCGGGCCCCCGGCACGCGTACGAGGCGCGACGTGCGGGTCTGCCCGCGATGCGCCCGGGCCGTACGCGACCGGGAGGTCCCGGACGTGCTGCTCGACGACGGCCGTCCCTACTACGAGGCCGCGACGATCTGGGCGGAGACCGGCTACGGCCAGTTCGGCGACCTGGTCGGAAGGATCCTCCGTGACTGACGCCACTGACGCGGCTGACGCGGCTGACGCGAGGCGGATCGCGGCGGCGCTGCGGCGTTCGCCGGTCTACGTGGCGCCCTCGTTCGCCTCCGCCGTCCCGGGGCCGGAACGCCTGGTCGAGGAGATCAAGCGGGCGCCGATGCCGGTGTTCGCCGTGATCGTTCCGCTGGTGCCGGGCGGCGAGTGGCCGGACTCCGGTCATCTCGCCGAGGACGTGCACCACAGGCTCGGCCGCGACGGCGTCTACCTCACCCTGGACGCGGACTCGCCGGGCCGGATCCGCGCGTACGAGTACGGCGTCGACCGCGACGCCATCGAGGCGGCCGGCGCCGTCTCGCTCGACCGCACCATGGACAGCGCGTCGCTGACGGACAAGCTGATCCGCTGCGTGCGGCTGATGGCCACCGGCCAGGCGCACGCCGCCTACCAGCGGCAGACCGAGGCCCTGAACCGGGGCGACGGCGCACAGCCGAAGACGCCACGACGGAGCGGGCACGGCGAGGCCCTCCCGTACGCGGTGGGCGGCGGTGCGGTCGTGCTGTCCGGCGTCGCCGCACTGCTCCTGTGGCGACGCCGCCGGATGGCGCAGATCCACGGCCCGGCGTCGCGGCGGCCCGCCTCCCGGCCGGCGGCGACCACCGCGCGGTCGGCCGCCGAGCTGCGTGAGCACGCCACCGCCGAGCTCATCCGGCTCGGGGACTCTCTGGAGGACGCGCGAGGCGACGCGGACCTGCTCCAGCGTGCCCTCGACGCGTACGCCGCGGCCGGGAAGGTCCTCGACACGGACCGGACCGTACCGGGGCTGGCCGGGGCCCTGGTGCTCATCGATATGGGACGCGACGCGTACGAGGCCGCCCGGAAGGGCAAGGTCCTGCGGCCCAGCCCGCTGTGCTTCTTCAATCCGCTGCACGGCGACGGCCCCGTGCCGGTGCGATGGCGGGCCGTCGGCGGCCGCGACCGGATCGACGTACGGGCCTGCGCCGCGTGCGCGAAGGCCGTGCGGGACCGCGAGACCCCCGATGCGCTGATCGACGGGACGATCCCCTACTACGAGGTCGATCCGAGGGGTAGCGTATGGTCAGCTACTGGTTACGGTCAGCTCAGGGACGACCTGGTGCAGCGGGTGCTGCGCGGTGACCTCACGTCGCGGGTAAGGAACCATCCCGACCACTGATTCGTCGAAGGTAGTCGTAGCAACCACTCTGATCATATGAAGGCCGCCATGAAGATTCGCCGTTCGACGATTCCCGCCGCGGTGGCTGCCGTCGTCGCGTTGTTGTTCGCGTTCGCCGCGCCGGCGAGCGCCGACGGGTTCCAGGACGTGGTCCACGGGCTGAAGACCCAGGGGTTCTACCTGTCCAAGGACTCGGGTGCGACGATGTCGAGCTCGGACCAGCAGAGCGTCGTCAGCGCGCTCAAGGCCGACGAGTCGACGATCCGGATGGCCGTCGTGAAGCAGAGCCGGGTCACCACCGCAGGTCTGCGCCAGCTCGACACCGCCCTGGGCAAGAAGGGCACCCTGATCCTGCTCGACGCGAGCGGCCAGCGGATCCTCGCGGGATCCCACGAGGGCCTGGGCAGCGACAAGATCAAGACGCTGGTGTCCCAGGCGCGGGGTGACTCCTCGAACCTCAAGGACCTCCTGCTCAACCTGGACAAACGCTTCGACAAGGCGGTCGCGGACAAGAAGTCCGGCTCGGCGACGGCCGGGTTCGTCGTGCTCGGCATCCTCGTGCTCGTCGTCGCGGGCGTCGTGGGCCTGATCTTCGTCGCCCGCAAGCGGCGCCGGGAGCGCGAGGCCAAGCAGCTGGCCGAGCTCAAGGAGAGCGTCTACGAGGACGTCACCCGGCTGGGTGAGGACATCACCGGGCTCAACCTCAACGTCATGGACCCGAACCTCGACTCGGCCGCCCGGGACGACTACCAGCGGGCCATGGACTCCTACGACCGGGCCAAGGCGGCCGCCGACTCGGCACGCCGCCCGGAGGACATGCGCAAGGTCACCGAGGCCCTCGAGGACGGCCGCTACTACATGACCGCGGTACGGGCCCGCCTCGACGGCCGGCCGGCGCCCGAACGGCGCGCGCCCTGCTTCTTCAACCCGCAGCACGGCCCGTCGGTGCAGGACGTCATGTGGGCGCCCCCGGGCGGCGCGCCCCGCTCGGTCCCGGCCTGTGCCGCCGACGCGCAGGCGGTGCTGTCCGGCCACGACCCGGACGCCCGCCTGGTCACGGTCGGCGGTCACCGTCGCCCGTACTGGGACGCCGGACCGGCCTACGCGCCGTACGCCGGCGGCTACTACTCCGGCTTCGGCGGCGGCGACATGCTCGGCGGCCTGCTCATCGGCACGGCCCTGGGTTCGCTGTTCAGCGGTGGCTTCGGCGGCCACGGTGGGTACGACGCGGGTTACGCGGCCGGCGTCGATGCCGGCAACGACGGCGGCTGGGGCTTCGGCGGCGGAGATGGCGGTGGCGGTGGCGGCTTCGACATCGGCGGCGGCGACTTCGGCGGCTTCGACGGCGGCGGTGACTTCGGCGGCGGGGGTGACTGGTGATGGAGGCCCCCACTGACCCGGCTGCCGGGTGACCCGACCCTCCTCCGGAGGGCGCTGTACACCGTCGGATTCCGGCTCCCTCCGGAGAACCGGAGCTGGGTCCGGCATGACCTGACCGACGCGGGGTGGCGTGGCCGCATGATGGCCCGCCACCTCGTTCTCATGTTCCCGATCTGCGTGCTGCTCGCGCTGCTCCCCGCCGAGTGGGGCATCCGGCTGGCCGTCGCCGCCCTCGCGCTGGTGAGCAGCACCTTCGTCGTCGCCGTCAACGCGGCCGACATCCGTCAGGCGCGGCTGCGCCAACACGGCCTGCCCGTTCCCGACGACCCGGAACGCGGCCATCCACCCCACTGACCTGGGGTTTCACGTCATCCACAGGGGCCGTCCACAGTAATCGTCCACAACCTGTGGATAACTTCTCCTCGCCATGGCGACGGCCCTGACCCGCTCGCCCCTGCCCGAATCAGGCTGGCGCGTCCGCCACATCCTGTGTCAGAGTTATAGAACTATTGCAGGGAGATATATAACTCATGAGGAGGGCTGGCATGGTGACGGACGTACGGCCGCAAACGCCGCGGGAGGCGGTGGCGCGGCCCGCGACGATGAGCGATCCGGGGCCGCGCGGCAGGTTCGGCGACCACGGCGGACGGTACGTTCCGGAGTCGCTGGTGGCGGCGTGCGGGCAGGTCGAGGAGGCATTCCGCGCGGCGTGGGCCGACCCGGCCTTCCGCGCGGCCCTCGCGGCGCTGCTGACCGAGCACGTCGGCCGCCCGACGCCGCTGACCCGGGCCCGGCGGCTCTCCGCCGAGCTGGGCATCGACCTCCTGCTCAAACGCGAGGACCTGGCCCACACCGGCTCACACAAGATCAACAATGTGATGGGGCAGGCGCTGCTCGCCGCCCGGATGGGCCGGACCCGGCTGATCGCCGAGACAGGCGCCGGGCAGCACGGGGTGGCCACCGCGACCGCCGCCGCCCTGCTCGGCCTGCGGGCCACCGTCTTCATGGGCGAACGCGACATCGAGCGGCAGGCGCTGAACGTCTTCCGGATGCGCCTGCTCGGCGCCGAGGTGATCCCGGTGACGACGGGCAGCCGGACGCTCAAGGACGCCACCAGCGAGGCGATGCGCCACTGGGTCGGCGCGCTCGAGGACTCCCACTACTGCATGGGGTCCGTCGTCGGGCCCCACCCGTACCCGTGGATGGTCCGGGAGTTCCAGCGGGTCATCGGCGACGAGGCGCGCGGGCAGTGCGCCGCCGAGCTCGCCGTCGGCGCGCCGGACTACGTCGTGGCCTGTGTCGGAGGAGGGTCCAACGCCGCGGGCACCTTCGCCGGCTTCGCCGACGGCCCGGCCCGGCTCGTCGGGGTCGAGGCCGAGGGCGGCTCCGGCGCGACCCACGGCCGGATCGGCGTGCTGCACGGCTTCCGCTCACGGTTCCTGCAGGACGACGACGGCCAGATCACCGAGGCGCACTCCATCGCCGCCGGGCTGGACTACCCGGGGGTCGGCCCGGAGCACGCCCACCTGCGCGACCTGGGCCGGGCCCGGTACGTCACGGTCACCGACGAGGAGGTGGTCGACGCGGCGGTGCGGCTCGCGCGTACGGAGGGGATCGTTCCCGCGCTCGAGTCCGCGCACGCCGTCGCCTGGGTGATCCGCGCCGCGGGCGAGGGTGAGCTGCCACCCGGTGCGACGGTCCTGCTCACGCTGTCCGGGCGCGGCGACAAGGACATCTCGACGCTGATGGAGGTCATGAAATGACCGGCCCGACGATGACCGCGGGGACGCTGGAAACGCACCTGCGGAGCCGCCGCGACGACGGCCGTACGCTGCTCATGCCGTATCTGACCGGAGGGATCACCCCGGACTGGACCGACCACCTGCGGGCGTACGCCGAGGCCGGCGCCGACGCGATCGAGGTCGGGCTGCCGTTCTCCGATCCCACCCTCGACGGCGTCACCATCCAGGAGGCGTCGAACGCGGCGCTGGCGCGCGGGGCGACGGTGCGCCGGATCCTCGCCGACGTCGCCGGCCTGGGCGAACCGGCCGTGCCCCTGGTCGCCAGCACGTACTACAACCTGGTCCTGCGGGACGGGCCGGAGGCGTTCTGCGCGGCGCTGCGGCAGGCCGGGATCACCGGGCTGATCGTGCCGGACCTGCCGCTGGACGAGGCCGGCGAGCTGACGGACGTCGCGGCCGCCGCGGGCGTCGACCTGGCACTGCTGGCCTCCCCGGCGACCCCGGAACCCCGCCTGGCGGAGATCGGCCGGCGCAGCCGCGGGTTCGTCTACGCCGTCTCGCTGATGGGCACGACCGGCGAGCGGGCCGCCCTCGCCGAGTCGGCGACGGCACTGGCCGAACGGATCAAGCGGAGCACGGACCGCCCGGTTCTCCTCGGGTTCGGCATCTCCACTCCGGAACAGGCGGTGGCGGCCGGCCGCGGCGCCGACGGCGTCGTCATCGGCGCGGCGCTGATGCGGCAGGTGCTCGACGGGTCCGGCCCGCGCCCCGTCGGCGCCTTCCTGGCTAGTATTCGCCGAGCGCTCGACAAGGAGATCTGAACCGCGGAGGAGGCAGATGGCCCGCGACACCGGCCACGAGGCGAGGTACCGCACCATCGCCGCCGACCTCGCCGCGAAGATCAAGGCAGGCCACTACGCCCCCGGCGAGGCGCTCCCGCCGCAGCGCGAGCTGAGCGCCTCGTACGGGGTCACCCTCATGACGCTCCGCCAGGCGCTGCGCCGGCTCAGCGACGAGGGGCTGATCGTTCAGCGGCCGGGCCGGGGCACGTTCGTCGCGCCGCCGCACCTGGCGCTCGGCTCGCTCCGGAGTTTCGCCGACGATCTGCGGGAGCAGGGCCACGAGGTGCGCACCGTCGTGCTCGGCCGGTCCGTGCGCCGGGCGCCGGCCCGGGTCGCCGCGCGGCTGCGCAGCCGTCCCGGGGAGACCGCGCTCCGGCTGGAGCGGCTCCGGGAGTTCGCCGGACGTCCGGCGATCCACCAGGTCTCCTGGGTCCGGCAGCCGTACGCCGAGCAGGTCCGTGACCGGGACTTCACCGGCGTCTCCCTGTACGGCGCCCTCGCCGACGCCGGCGTCGCCGTGGCGCGCGCCTCGGAGTCGATCCGCCCCGGCCTGCTCGACGCCGCCCTCTCGGAGCACCTGAAGGAGCCGGTGGGCAGCCCGGTCTTCACCAGCGACCGGATCACCTACACGCTCGACGGCACCGCCATCGTCGACGACCGCGCCACCATCCTCGGCAGCATGATGGAGATCGGCACCGAGCGGGCCGCGACCGGCCTGTCGCTCACCTGGGGAGCGACAGGTCAGTGATCAGGTGGCGGCTTGACGCGCCATCCACTTCTCCAGGCCGTCGGCGTCCAGGGGAAGAGCCTCGGACAGGACCTCCGCGCCGTCGGGTACGACCAGCAGGTCGTCCTCGAGCCGTACGCCGATCCCCCGCAGCTCCGGTGGCACGGTTCGATCGTGGGCGTGGAAGTACAGGCCGGGTTCGACGGTGAGCACCATGTCGGGCGCCATGACGGCACCCTGGTAGGCATCCTCACTGGCCCGATGGCAGTCGTGCACGTCCAGGCCCAGGTGATGGCCGATGCCGCACACCAGGTAGCGGCGGTGGTGCTGGCCCGTGTCGGACAGCGCCTCGTCCACGGAGACCGGCAGCAGTCCCCAGTCGGCCAGGCCGTGCGCGATCACCTCCATGGCCGCGTGGTGGAAGTCGGAGAACCGGCGGCCCGGCGCCACCGCCGCCATCCCCGCCCGGTGGGCCTTCTCGACCAGGTCGTGGACCTGCCGCTGGGCGGCGGAGAACCGGCCGGAGGCGGGGAACGTACGGGTGACGTCGGCGGTGTAGTGACTGCGGACCTCGACGCCCATGTCGAGCAGGACCAGTTCGTCCGGGAGTACGGGGCCGTCGCAGCGTACCCAGTGCAGGGTGGGCGCGTGCTTGCCGCTTCCGACGATCGTGGCGTAGCCGGGGCCGTTGCCGTACGCACGGGCGTACCGGTCGAAAGTGCCCTGCAGCCACCGCTCTCCCGGCCCGGCGATCGCGGCCGGGATCTCCCGGACGACCGCCGCGAAGCCCTCGACGGTGCGATCCACCGCCTCGCGCAGCTGACCGATCTCCCACGGGTCCTTGAACATGCGCAGCTCGGCCAGTGTCCGGCCGACCTCCTCATCGACGGTCACCTCCTCGGAGAGTTCCGAGAGGGGCAGGACGTCGATGCCGAGTACCCGCGCCCAGTCGTCCGGACCCGGCGCGGATCCGACCCAGAGTTCGCCGTGCCTGGCGTCGGTCCAGAAACCCGGCTCGCCGGGATAGGCGGGCGGCGGTACGTAGAGGGTGGCGTCGGCGCCGTGGAGCACCACGACGGCGTTCTCGATGGAGCAGCCCGTCACCCAGTAGAAGTCGCTGTTCGGGCGGAAGTCGTACGTCGTGTCGTTGCTGCGGGTGGGAGCCTCACCGGCGGCCAGCGCGATGGTCCGGCCGGGGAGGGCGGCGGCGAGACGGTCCCGGTGGGCGGCGGCGGCCTCGGCGGCGCCGGGGACGACGTGCGGGGTGCGGTCGGGGGTGTCCCAGCCCGTGTCCATGTACTCGACGAACGCGGGGATGTCCTTCAGCTTCGGGGGCCTGCCCTCACTCACTGGTGATTCCTCCTCCTGTCTCGCGGACCATCTCCCGCTCGCTTTTTCGCATGCGCTCTGAGCTGCCCAAATACCATCGAGCACTCCAGTACGATGTGGCATTGCACTGAACCATAAGGCGCTGGAAGGCAGCTGCCAAGAGAGGGCAAAGGAATTTATCGCGCAACTCGACGGATTCCGAAAACTTTGCCCGAACCCGGCCCGGTGACGCCATCGTCGGCGCACTCGCCGGACGGTTCCGCGCGGCGCAGGTGGAGGTGCGCTCCGACGACGGGACCGTCCCCGATCGGACCGCTCAGTAGGCCGATTCCTGCATGAGGCGGCGGGCGGCCTCGGTGATGCTGCCGGACACGGACGGGTAGACCGCGAAGGTGTGCGCGACCTGGTCGACGGTCAGGTGCTGCTGCACCGCCATCGACAGGCCGAGGATCAGCTCGCTCGCCCGGGGCGCGACGATGACGCCGCCGAGCACGATGCCGGTCGCCGGCCGGCAGAACAGCTTCACGAAGCCGTCGAGGAAGCCCTGCATCTTCGCGCGCGGGTTGGTGGCCAGCGGCAGCTTCACGATGCGGGCCGGGACCTCACCGGAGTCGATCTGCGCCTGGGAGACGCCGACCGTGGCGACCTCCGGATCGGTGAAGATGTTGGCCGCCACCCAGCCGAGCTTGAGCGGCTGGACGGCCTCGCCGAGGGCGTGCCACATCGCGATGCGGCCCTGCATGGCGGCGACCGAGGCGAGCATCAGCACGCCGGTGCAGTCCCCCGCGGCGTACACGTGCGGCGCGGACGTGCGGGAGACCTTGTCGACCTGGATGAACCCGCAGTCGTCCAGTCGTACGCCGGCCTCTTCCAGGCCGAGCCCCCGGGTGTTCGGCTCCATGCCGACCGTCATGAGGCAGTGGGAGCCGCTGACCGTACGGCCGTCGGTGAGCGTCACCTCGACGCTGTCGCCGACGCGCTTCACCCCCGCTGCCCGGGAACGGGCCAGGAGGTTCATGCCGCGCCGCTGGAAGACCTCCTCCAGCACCCGCGCGGCGTCCTCGTCCTCGTTGGGCAGGACGTGGTCGCGGGAGGACACGAGCGTGACACGCGAGCCGAGCGCGAGGTACGCGTTGGCGAACTCGGCGCCGGTGACGCCCGACCCGACCACGATCAGGTCCTCCGGCAGTTCCGGCAGGTCGTACAGCTGACGCCAGTTGAGGATGCGCTCGCCGTCGGGCTCCGCGCCGGGCAGCACGCGCGGTGTCGCGCCCGTGGCGACGAGCACGACGTCGGCGTGGATCCGCTCGTCGCCGACCGCCACGATCTGCGGGTCGACGAGGCGGGCCTCGCCGCGGATGATCCGCACGCCCTCGTCCGCGACCCGCTGCTCGATGTCGGCGGACTGGGCCCAGGCCAGCTCCTTGACCCGTTTGTTCACGAGCGGGAGGTCGACCTCCGGTCCGCCGACCTCGCCGTCGCCGCCGCCGGAGAACCGCACGCCGAGGGACGCCGACTCCGACAGGACCGCCATCCGGGTCGAGGTCGCGATGAGGGTTTTGGACGGCACGCAGTCCGTCAGGACGCAGGCCCCGCCGGGCCCGTCCCGCTCGATCAGCGTGACGTCGGCGCCGAGTTGTGCCGCGACCAGGGCGGATTCGTAGCCGCCGGGGCCGCCTCCGATGATGGCTACGCGTGTCATATCGGTCATTCTCCCGCACTCCCGGGGTTGACGCGCCGTCGCGTCCCCGCAGCCCGTACGCTGGGCGACCGTGGCCTTGTACGCGGCGTACGCCTCCAACATGGATCCCGCACAGATGGCGCAGCGGGCACCGCACTCGCCCCTGCGCACCACCGGCTGGCTGAAGGGCTGGCGGTTGACCTTCGGCGGCGAGAACGTCGGCTTCGAAGGCGCCCTCGCCACCGTGGTCGAGGACGCGGACGAGCACGTCTTCGTCGTGCTGTACGACGTTCCGGACTGCGACGAGCAGGCGCTCGACGAGTGGGAAGGGGCCGCCCTCAGCGTCTACCGCAAGACCCGCGTGCGGATCGCCACCCTCGACGGCGACGTCCTCGCCTGGCTCTACGTTCTCGACGCCTACGAGGGAGGCCTGCCGTCCGCGCGGTATCTCGGCATCCTCGCGGACGCCGCGGAGAAGGCCGGGGGACCCGACGACTACGTCAAGGACCTGCGCACGCGCCCGTGCAAGTCGCTCGGCGACTGAATCGGCGGCTGAATCGGCGTTTGAAAGGGCCCGCGCTTCTCTCGGTGCACGTCGCCCCGCGGCTGAAGCGGCCTGCGCTTTCGTCCGTGCACGTCGCCCCGCGACTGACCGGTACGCGACGTGGGTAATCTGGGCGCTTGTGAGCAATGACGCCTACGAGCTGGCCCGATCAGCGGCCGACGTCCTGAAACGACGCCTCACCGCCGACTCCTTCGACGTCGCCCTCGTCATGGGGTCCGGCTGGGTTCCGGCGGCCGACGCCCTCGGCGCGCCCGCCGACGAGATCCCCGTGACCGAACTCCCCGGCTTCGCCGAACCCGGCGTGCCCGGCCACGCGGGCGCGATCCGCGTCGTCGAGGTGGGGACCAAGCGCGCGCTGGTCTTCCTCGGCCGCACCCACCTGTACGAGGGCCGGGGCGTACAGCCGGTCGTGCACGGCGTCCGCACCGCGCTGGCCGCCGGCGTCAAGACGGTCGTGCTCACCAACGCCGCGGGCGGCACCCGCCCGGAGTGGCAGAAGGTCGGCGACCCGGTGCTGATCTCCGACCACCTGAACCTCACCGGCCACAACCCGATCACCGGGCCGACCTTCGTCGACCTGACGGAGGCGTACTCCCCGGCCCTGCGGTCCCTCGTCAAGGACATCGACCCGTCGCTGGCCGAGGGCGTCTACGCCGCGCTGCCCGGCCCGTCGTACGAGACGCCGGCGGAGATCCGGATGCTGCGCACGCTCGGCGCGGACCTGGTCGGCATGTCCACGGTCCTGGAGACGATCGCGGCCCGGGAGGGCGGCGCCGACGTGCTGGGCATCTCCCTGGTGACGAACATCGCCGCCGGGCTGACCGGCGAGCCCCTGGACCACCTCGAGGTGCTGGCCGCCGGGCGGGCCGCCGCCGAGCGGATGGGCGCACTCCTGGGCAAGGCCCTCCGGGCCCTGTAGGCGTACGAGGCGAGCGCCCCGGCCGGGGCGGAGTGGACGGGACGGACACGTGAGCGACGGTTACCGGCGGCAGGCCGCGGAATGGCTGGACCAGGACCCCGACCCGGAGACCCGGGCGGAGCTGCGGGCGCTGCTGGGCGACGAGGCGGCGCTGGCCGAACGGTTCGGGGCGAAGCTGGAGTTCGGCACGGCGGGTCTGCGCGGAGAGCTCGGCGCCGGACCCAACCGGATGAATCGGGTGACGGTGATGCGGGCCGCCGCCGGCCTCGCCGCCGTCCTGACCTCCGACGAGGCGGCGGAGCGGTTCGAGCGGGCCGACAACGGCGGCTCCGTCGTGATCGGGTACGACGCGCGGCACAAGTCCGACACGTTCGCCGAGGACTCCGCGGCCGTGCTCGCCGGGGCGGGTCTCACGGTGCACCTGATGCCGCGGCCGCTGCCGACGCCGGTCCTCGCGTACGCCGTCCGTCACCTGGGCGCCGACGCCGGCGTCATGGTGACCGCCAGCCACAACCCGCCGCGGGACAACGGCTACAAGGTCTACTGGGGCGACGGCGCCCAGATCATCCCGCCGCTCGACTCGGAGATCTCCCGCGCGATCGACGCCGTGGGACGGGTCGACGAGCTGCCGCGCGGAGCGGACTGGAACGTCCTCGACGAGAAGATCGTCGACGCCTACCTGCGGTCGCTGGCACGGCTGCCGCTGGGCTCCGCGCGGGACGTGTCCGTCGCGTACACGCCGCTGCACGGGGTGGGCGGGGAGGTGCTGCGCCGCGCGTTCGAGTGGAGCGGCTTCCCGGTCCCGGACGTCGTCGCCGAACAGGAACGGCCCGACCCGGACTTCCCGACCGTGGCCTTCCCCAACCCGGAGGAGCCCGGCGCGATGGACCTGGCCCTCGACCTGGGCAAGGGCCACGACCTGGTGATCGCGAACGACCCGGACGCCGACCGCTGCGCCGTGGCCGTCGGCGGGCGGATGCTGACCGGGGACGAGGTCGGCGGGCTGCTGGCCGAGCACGTCCTGCGGCACACCGGCGGCGCCGACCGGCTCGTCGTCACGACGATCGTGTCCTCGTCACTGCTCGGCAAGATCGCGGCGGCGCACGGCGTCCGCTACGCCGAGTCGCTGACCGGGTTCAAGTGGATCATGAAGGCGGGCACCGCCCGCGACCGTCTGGTGTACGGCTACGAGGAGGCCCTGGGCCACTGCGTCGGCGGGGACGACGGCGTACCCGTGCGCGACAAGGACGGCATCGGCGCGGCGCTCGCCGTCGCCGCGCTGGCGGCCGAGGCGAAGGTAGAGGGCCGGACGCTCATCGACCTCCTCGACGACCAGGCGCGCCGGTACGGCCTGCACGCGACCTCCCAGCTGTCGGTACGCGTCGCCGACCTGTCGCTCATCGCGGACGCCATGGCCCGGCTGCGCGCGACGCCCCCGGACCGCCTCGGCGGCCGTACGGTCACGGCGCTGGACGACCTGTCCGCCGGGCTGGGCGGTCTGCCGCCGACGGACGGCCTGCGCTTCCGGCTGTCCGAGGGCGGCCGCGTCGTCGTCCGCCCGTCCGGCACCGAGCCGAAGCTCAAGTGCTACCTCGAGGTCGTCGAACCGGTGACCGCTTCGGTCGCCGACGCCCGTACGAGGGCCGACACGGCACTGGCGGCACTCCGCGCCGACCTGGCGGGCGTCCTCGGACTGTGACCCGTCGGTCCGGCCGCTGCCGACCGAGGTCGCATCGGCGTCGACTTTCGGCCGATGCCGGTCCGCCCTGCGAGAACCTACCGTTGACGTCCATGAGCGGTATGGCGGTGTCCCGCCCCGACCACCCGTCCCTCCTGCCCGCCCTCCTCCTCGCACCTGAACCGACGGAGCGAATCCGGCGGTCGGGCCGCGATTGGGCGGTGGACGTCGCCTGCTTCGTCCTGGCAGTGCTGTTCGGGGCGCTCATGTTGGTCCTCACCTCCCAGGGATCGCCCCCGCCCGGTCACCCGCCAAGGCTCCTTGACGTGACCATCGGCGCGCTGGGCTGCCTCGCCCTGTGGATACGCCGGCGCCGGCCGGTCG
Source organism: Actinoallomurus vinaceus (assembly GCF_039542055.1). Classification (NCBI taxonomy): domain Bacteria; kingdom Bacillati; phylum Actinomycetota; class Actinomycetes; order Streptosporangiales; family Thermomonosporaceae; genus Actinoallomurus; species Actinoallomurus vinaceus. Next base: position 1,185,694 of record NZ_BAABHK010000001.1, on the reverse strand, counting down.
AGCTCGCGATCACCCTGAGCCTGCTGAGCAGCGTCTCCGCGACGGTCGCCGGGGCGGGGTGCATCGCCCTGTTCACGGTCGCCGTGCACCGGCGTTTCCGCACGGTGGCACTGGTCGCGATGGTGAATCTGGCCACCGGCCTGGTGTACGCAGCCACGTTCCCCGACCCGAAGAAGTCCTACTGGGCCGAGGTCGGGAGCGGGGCGGTATACAGCGTCATCATCAGCGCGGCGATCGTCGCCTGGGGGATGTTCGTCCGCGCCCGACGGCAGCTCATCCTGTCCCTGCGCGATCGCGCCCTACGGGCCGAGTCCGAGCAGCAGCTCCGCGTGAAGCAGGCCCGGCACCAGGAGCGCGCGCGGATCGCCCGGGAGATGCACGACGTGCTCGCCCACCGCATCTCCCTGCTGAGCGTGCACGCGGGCGCGCTGGAGTTCCGGCCCGGCGCTCCCCCGGAGGAGATCGCGAAGGCGGCGGGCGTGATCCGGGCCAGCGCGCACCAGGCTCTGCAGGACCTGCGCGAGGTGATCGGCGTGCTCCGTGAGGACGAGGCGGAGGACACCCCGGAACGCCCCCAGCCGAACATCGCCGACCTGCCCACGCTCATCGACGAGTCGCGGCGCGCCGGCATGACGGTGCGGTACGAGAACCGGCTGCACGACCTGGGCGCCGTGCCCACCGGCATCGGCCGCAGCGCCTACCGCACCGTCCAGGAGGCGCTCACGAACGCCCGCAAGCACGCCCCGAACGCCACGGTGAGCGTGGTCGTCGACGGGTCTGCGGGCTCCGAGCTCACGATCGAGGTGCGCAACCCGCTCGTGAACGCCGCGTCGGGGATCCCGGGCTCGGGCACGGGGCTGATCGGGCTGGCCGAACGCGCCATGCTGTCCGGCGGTCGGCTCGAACACGGCCCGACGCCGGACGGGGAGTTCCGCGTCCGGACATCGCTGCCCTGGCGCGGCGAGGCGGCCCGAGCGAACGCATCCGACGTGAACGCCTGATCCTGGTCCATCCGTCACACCGCCCGGCGGCGAGCCCTATTACTGTGTCCCCGTGACCATTCGCGTGCTGATCGTCGACGATGACGCATTGGTCCGTGCGGGCCTGTCGATGATGCTGGCCGGAGCCGACGATCTGCGGATCGTCGCGGAGGCCGGCGACGGCTCCGAGGTCGCCGCGCTCGTCGCCGAGCATGCGCCGGACGTCGTCCTCATGGACATCCGGATGCCCCGCGTGGACGGTCTCGCCGCGACCGAGGCCCTCCGCACTCGCGGCGGCGCTCCCGAGATCATCATCCTGACCACGTTCGACGCCGACGAGCACGTCCTGCGCGCCCTCCGGGCGGGCGCCGCCGGATTCCTGCTCAAGGACACCCCGCCGGGCGAGATCATCAACGCGATCCGGCGCGTCGCCGCCGGCGAACCGATCCTCTCCCCCAGCGTCACCCGGCGCCTGATCGCCCACGTCGCCCATACCCGCCACAACCCCGCCGAGGAACGCCTCGCTCGCCTCAGCGACCGCGAACGCGAGGTCGTCATCGCCATCGGCCAGGGCAAGTCGAACGCCGAGATCAGCTCCGAGCTCTACATGAGCGTCGCCACCGTCAAGGCCCACGTCTCCCGCCTCCTGGCCAAGCTCGAACTCAACAACCGCGTCCAGGTCGCCCTCCTCGCCCACGACGCCGGACTCCTCTAGTCCCCGGATCCGGTACTCTTAAGGGGTCACGCGGACGTGGCTCAGTTGGTAGAGCATCACCTTGCCAAGGTGAGGGTCGCGGGTTCGAATCCCGTCGTCCGCTCGGATCATCGTGCTCGCCGCCCCTTTGGGGCGGCTTCGCCGTTTTCGGGTATCTGTCCAGGGGGACGACCCCCTGGAACCCCCGGTGCCGGGCTGCGCCCGGCCCCCGCGCACCCCTCCACAACGGCTTCGCCATCCCCTGGCGTCCGTCCAAGGGGGCGAGCCCTGGAACCCGTGCACCCTCCCACAACGGCTTCGCTGGCTCCCGGTGTCCGTCCAAGGGGACGGCTCCCTGGAACTCCTGACGCCGGGCTACGTCGGTCCGCGTACCCCTCCCACCACGGCTTCGTCGTCTCCTGGTGCCTGTGCGACCCGGGCCTGGCGCGCCCTCCCACAATGGCTTGGCCGTTTCTGGCGAAGCCGTTGCGTCAGTGTCTGCCCGCTCGGGAAAGTGCGTCCTCGGCCTGGGCGGCGAGAGCGCTGACGAGGTCGGCCGCGGATGGCAGGTCGGTGATGAGATCGACGGCCTCGCCGGCCCAGACCGGCAGTGGGAGTAGATCGCCGCGGGCCACGTCATCCTGATAGGCCTGTTTGGCCTGAGGGTCGGCGGCGAGTTCCGCCTCTCTGCCTCGCCATCGGTCGAGGTAGGGGTGGCCGAGGGTGCGGGCGGTGTACTTCGAAGGCCACCGTGAGCTTCGAGCGATATCAAGGACCCTGTTGCGCTCGGTGTCCTCCCCGCGTCCCTCGATGATCGCCTTGGCGATCGACGGGTCGACGAGGGCCTCGGCCGTGGCCTGGAAGCGGGTGCCGAGGAGGGCCCCGGCGGCACCCAGTGCCAGGGCCGCGGCCACACCGCGCCCGTCGGCGATCCCGCCGGCCGCCAGCACCGGCACCGGCGCCGCCAGATCCACCACGACGGGTACGAACGGAAGCGTGGACCGCCCACGCCGGGCGCCGTGTCCACCGCCTTCGGTCCCCTGGGCCACGATGACGTCGGCGCCCAGGTCCACGGCCTGCCTGGCCTCCTCCAGATCGGTGACCTGGATGATCAGTAGCGCGCCGGCCGCGCGGATGCGCTCGGTGAACGGGCTCGGGTCGCCGAAGGACAACATCACCGCCCTGGGGTCGTACTCCAGCGCCCGCTCGACCGCGCCGACATCGATCGCCCAGGTCTGGAACCCGACACCCCACGGCTTCCCGGTGCCCTCCGCGACGATGGGCAACTCGCGGGCCAGCCAGTCCCGATCCCCGCTGCCGGCGCCCAGCAACCCGAGCCCTCCGCCGTTGGACACGGCCGCCGCCAGCGCGCCGCCGGCCGACCCGCCCATCGGCGCCAGCGCGATCGGGTGCTGCACACCGGACAACTCCGTGAATGCCGTCGACAATGCCATGACCGTCATCATTCTCTTTGGAAGGAGACCTCTCATGACCGGGTCTCGTTCGGACTCCGGCACGCGCCGGTTGACCCTCGAACTGCCCGCCGAGCTCGTCGAGTGGGTCTGGGCGTTCGCCGAGATCTCCCACCGGACGGTCGAGGACGTCGTCCGTCCCCTCATCGAGGCCGAGAAGACCCGTGTCACGGAGAACTGGGAGAGCAAGGGCCGCGAGTAAGGGGGGCGGTCCGGCCGGGACGGATGGTGTCCTCAGGCACACCCCTCTTGGCCTGCTAATGCCGTGTCCAGAATCGTTGGGTCGGTTAACGGGATGTTGGCGATCACCTGATCCGGACGAGGAAACGTGCGGTGTCGCCGACGGTCGCTGGTTTGTCGTAGGCACCTGCTGTAATCGCCTCGTGCCTCGACGTGTTGATCCGGATGCTCTCCGGGTGGTGCTACGCACCGCCCGGGTCGGCCTGCGCCTCACGCCCGCCCAACGGAAGCGGTGTTTCGGGCTGCTGGTCTCGGCCGGGGACGTATGGGCCTGTGTCTTGGACATGAACCGGTGGCGGCGACAGCGCGGCCTGCCTGCCGTGGTGTCATACCAGGCGTTGTGCCGGGAATTGTCGGCCGCCGGTCCGGGCACCTTCGGTGAGCTGGACGCTCAAGGGGCGCGGTCGGTGCTTCGCCGCTACAGCGACGCATGGTTCGCCGCCGCCAAAAACCGCAAGAGCGGCGATGTCTCGGCCCGATTCCCCCGCCGCAAACGCCGGTTGATGCCGGTCCGGTACTACCACGGCACCTTCACCCTCGATGGGCAGCGGTTACGACTCCCGGTCAGCCGGGGGTGCGCGCCATTGTGGGTGCGCCTGGACCGAGAGGTGCCCTACCCGGTGGAGCAGGTGCGGTCGGTCACCCTGCTCAACGAGGGCGGCCGGTTGTTCGTCGAGGTGACCGCCGAAGTCCCCATCGCCACCTACGCGCCCGGCACTGAACCCGACCGTGACCGGGTGGCGGGCGTGGATCCGGGGGTGATCCATCCGTTCGCGGCGTCCGGTCCGGACGGTGAGGGACTGGTGGTGTCGGGGCGGGCGATCCGCGCCGAAACACATCTGCACCTCAAAGACACCAAACACCGCCGCCGGACGATGGCCACCAGAGCTCCGAAGCCGGGCCAGGTTGGGTCGCGCAGATGGCGTAAATACCGGGCCCGCCAGCGCAAACTCGAAGCCCGGCACAAACGCCGAGTCAAGCAGGCCCAGCACGAGGCCGCCAAGACCGTCGTCGACTGGGCCGTGCAACGCCGGATCGGGACGCTCGTGGTCGGTGACCCGCGCGGCGTGCTGGAGATCAAGGCCGGGCGGCTGCACAACAAACGCATCAACGACTGGCGGGTCGACTACCTGCTCCGCTGCCTCAAGGACAAAGCCGAACAGGCCGGGATCCGCGTCGTACTGGTCGATGAGCGCGGCACGTCCTCGACCTGTCCGGCCTGCGGGCGACGGGTACCCAAACCCACCGGCCGCCGCTTCACCTGCATGCGTTGTGGTTTTACTGGGCACCGCGACCTGGTCGGTGGTGCCAACATCGCCCGGCGCGCACCGGGCGGCACCATCACCACCACCAACAAGTTCCCGGTGGTGATCACGCACCGTCGAGCCGGACGGCACCTCCCCGGTACCGGACCAGCCCGGCGTGATCCGAGACGACGCCCCCATCACGGCGCCATCGCAGGGTCCGTTGGCCGGCCGCGGCCCGCCCCACCACCCGGTGGGGAGTCGCTCGCCCCTGGCGAGGATCAACCAACACGGTCACACCGCGACGAACGTTGGTTGACACGGCACTAAGCCCATCGAGCGGCGCACATGCGGCGGATCGGCTTCGTCGTTCAACAATTCAACCCGCTTCCCACCCCGGCGTACTGCAGAACGTGACGCTTCCGCTGCGGCTGACCGGCCGGAAGGCGGACGGCCGGTACGCGCGCGAGATCCTTACGAAGAGGGGGCTCGACGATCGGCTGCGACCGTCCGGGACGGTCCCTGTTCACGATCGTGCCCTACAGCATCGCCCGGACGGGACGGGCACTGCCGGACGTGGGCACCGGGACGTACCTGGGCGTCGTCGTCATCGCCGCGGCGCTGACCCTCGGCACCGGTCTGACCGCCGCCCGGCGGGCGATCCGGATGCCGGCGGTGGAGGCGGTGACCCGCTGAGCGGCCTCTCGACGCAGGGCCCGGCGTCAGACCAGGGCGATGACGACGGCGACGACGAAGGCCAGGCCGGGCAGGGCCAGGGCGGTGATGGCGGGCCAGGCCCATGTCACGGCCGGCTCGGTCCCGTCCTGGCCGGATCGGCGGGAGCGCTCTTCGGCCATCTCGCCGAGCTGCTCGACCGCGTAGTCCGTCTGGGTTCGTCCCTTGACGTACTCCGCGACCTTGTCGGGCAGCTTCCGCTCCTCGCGGCGGGCCTTGGCCTCGAGGCGCATGCGGTTACGCGGGGAGACCTGGAGGACGAACGCCCGGAACCGCCGCTCACCGGCGTGGACGTACACGCCGTCACCGCCCTCGATCCGCTCGACCGCGCCCCACGGCACCCGCACGTCGCGGATCAGGTTGTGGAGGCGGACGGCCTCGTCGTCGGCGACGATGCGGGGCCGGAGCGCGATGACGTACGCGAGGCCGCAGCCGACGATCATGACCGTCGCGGCGATCAGCGAGGCGGCGTCGTCGCCCCGCCAGATGATGTCGACGAGGTTCGCGGCGGCGAAGACCATCCAGGCCCAGCCGAAGAAACGCGCGGCCGGCGGCCGGAACACCTTCGCACCCGCGGGGGTCTTCGGGAACACGGCGGCGGTCACGGGTGCGATCGCCACTTCAGCTGCGCGAACCCCGGCTTGATGACGCCGTTGATCAGCTCGAGGCGCTCGTCGAAGCCGATGAAGGCGGACTTCATGGCGTTGACCGTGAACCACTGCAGGTCGTCCCAGCCGTAGTCGAACGCCTCGACGAGCTTGGCGAACTCCTCCGACAGCGACGTGCCGCTCATCAGCCGGTTGTCGGTGTTGACGGTCACCCGGAAGTACAGACGGCGGAGCAGCCCGATGGGGTGCTCGGCGATGGACTTGGCCGCGCCGGTCTGGACGTTGGAGCTGGGGCACATCTCCAGCGGAATCCGCTTGTCCCGGACGTACGCCGCGAGCCGCCCGAGCCGGGGGCTCTCCGCGTCGCGTTCGGCGATGTCGTCGATGATGCGCACGCCGTGGCCGAGCCGGTCGGCGCCGCACCACTGGATGGCCTGCCAGATGGACGGCAGGCCGAACGCCTCGCCCGCGTGGATCGTGAAGTGGGCGTTCTCCCGCTGGAGGTACTCGAACGCGTCGAGGTGCCGGGTCGGGGGATATCCCGCCTCCGCGCCGGCGATGTCGAAGCCGACCACGCCCTCGTCGCGGTAGCGGACGGCCAGCTCGGCGATCTCCATGCTGCGGGCCTGGTGCCGCATCGCGGTGAGCAGCGTGCCGACCCGGATGCCGTGGTCCCGGCCGCCGTCGGCGAACCCCTTCAGCACCGCCTCGACGACCTGGTTCAGCGTCAGGCCGTTGCGGGTGTGCTGCTCGGGCGCGTAGCGGACCTCGGCGTAGACGATGCCGTCCTTGGCCAGGTCCTCGGCGCACTCGTACGCGACGCGGGTGAGGGCCTCGGCGGTCTGCATGACGCCGACCGTGTGGTCGAACGTCTCCAGGTAGCGCTCCAGCGAGCCGGAGTCGGACGCCTCGGCGAACCACGTGCGCAGAGCGCCCGGGTCGGTCGTGGGGAGCGCGTCGTAGCCCGTCTCGCGGGCGAGGTCCACGATGGTCTCCGGCCGCAGGCCGCCGTCGAGGTGATCGTGGAGGAGCACCTTGGGGGCCCGCCGGATGTCGTCGAGCACAGGGCGGTTCGTCACGCCTCGCACATTACCCGCCGTACGCCCCTCCCATCGCCGTACGGGCCCCTCGGCGCGGCGCTGAGGGGCCCGTACGGCGGCGTTCAGCCGGTCGTGAGGGGTAGCCGCAGGGTCGAGCCGCCGAGCCGGACGGAGACCTTCGTACCGGCCGGGTACCGCAGCGTGTAGTCGTGGTCGGTGGCCATGATCACGAGGCCGATGCGGTGGCCGGGCTTGAAGACGTAGTCGTACGGCACCAGCTTCCAGTCGAAGGCGTACGCCCGGCCGGGCGTGATCGGCTCCGTCCGGGACGCGGAGTGGCGGTTGCGCACGTCCAGCCAGCCGCGCGTGACGATCTGGTACGGCGTCTCCTTCGTCACGTACTTCTTGACGGTCCGGCAGCCCGGGTCGGCCGGGATGCTGTCGCCGAAGCACCACTTCTGGTCGGTCGCGGCGAAGTCGGCGAAGCGGGTGTCGGTGCCGTAGTCGACGAGCAGCGCCGACAGGTACGGCGACCTCCCGTCCACCGAGGCGTTCACCCGGACCTCGGGGGTGCCGCTGAGCCGCAGCGCCTTGTCCAGCTTCGGGGTGAGGTAGATCAGCCGGTTCGGGTCCGCCTTGTCGGGCTCGGCGGTGAGCTGCTCGGCCGTACGGGCGGGCGCGTCGACGAAGCCCTGCTGTCCGGCGGGCGCTCCGGCACCGAGGGTGCCGGGCTGGCCGCCGCCCAGGCGCAGGGTGACCGGGCGGGCGCCGGGCGCCGGCCAGTCCGGGGCGGTCGTCCACTGGCCGGGCGCGCGTTCGAAGTCGACCTTCGGCTCGGACATGACGCCGTTGGGGACGCCGTACAGCCAGTGCGCGAACCACCGGTTCGCCGTGTCCAGCCAGGCCTGCCCGCGCACGTCGATCGGGTCGTCGTGCTCCGCCTGGTGGATCCACAGCTTGCGCGGCACCCCGGCGCGGCCGAGGGCCTGCCAGAGGTTGAGGAACTGGTTCGGTTTGACGTTCCAGTCGTTCAGGCCGCCGGTGACGAGGACGCTCGCCTTGAACCGGCCCGCCTCCTCGGCGAAGTTCCGCTCGTCCCAGAAGGCGTTGTAGTCGCCGCTGACCCGGTCCATGCGCTTCTCGATCTCGTGCATGGCGGCGGCGCAGGCGGCCGGGTTCTTGCGGGTCAGCACGACCTTGGCGTGCAGGTCGGCGTCCTCGCCCTCGTACCCGCCGGGGGCGATCACCCCGCCGTTGCCGCGGTAGTAGTCGTACCAGCTGGCGACACCGGAGATCGACACGACGGTCTTCAGACCCGCGACGCCGGTGGCTGCGGTGGCGAGCGGGAGGGTGCCGTCGTAGGACTTGCCGGCCATCGCCACGTTGTGAGTCGACCAGCCCGCCGTGACGGGGCTGCCGTCGGCGGCGTACGCCTTCGCCTTGCCGGTCAGCCACTGGACGACCGTCTTCATGGCGGTGGTCTCGGCGGGGCTGACCGCGCCGGGGCAGCCGTCGGACTCGCCGGTGCCCAGGGTGCTGGCCGCCAGGACGGCGTAGCCGCGGGAGACGAAGTAGTTGTCGTAGTAGACCCTGTTGTAGTTCGGCGGCGTCCACGGCGCGGTCGACGGCGACCAGGGCGCGAGCCGCGGGTAGTCGGTGACGTCGGCCGGGTGGTACGGGTCGTCGATGGTGCCGCTGAAGTACGGGCTGCCCTCGAGGATGGAGGCGACCTTCAGGCCGGCGTCGGTCTCCTTGGGGCGGGTCACGAACACCGCCACCCGGTCCTTCTTACCGTCGTGGTCGCTGTCGACCGGCGTCTCGACGTAGACGGTCTGGCGGATCGCGTCCTGGAAGGAGAAGGCCGGCTGGGTCACGCCGTCCCGGATCACCACGTGGGGCGGAGCGGCGCGCTCGGCCGCCGCGGCCGGCAACGCTCCGGCCAGAAGGCCGGTCGCACCCGCTAGGAGGATCATGAACCGTTGAGGCCGCATCAGCAGCTCCCCTGGCGCCGACGAATGATCATCGGTCAGCCTTCCGGGGAAGTCCGACACCGGTCAACCGGCCACACTGACTCGGCCACTCCTGGACACGGCCCATGACCGCTCGTCTATGGTGCGGTTCATGTACCAGTACCCGGCTCCGCCGCCCCCGCAGGATGACAGTGGGGCGACGACCTCGATGGTCCTCGGCATCCTCGGGCTCGTGCTGTGCGGCCTGCTGGCGCCCATCGCGCTGTTCATGGGGCTGTCGGCCAAGCGACGGATCCGCGAGAGCGGCGGGTACCTCGGCGGCGACGGTCAGGCGACGGCCGGCGTCGTGATGGGCGCGATCGGCACGGCCCTCATCGTCCTGGGGCTCGTGATCGTGGTCATCCTCCTCATCGCCGCCGCCGCGTCCACCGGCAACCGCTGACCCGGGGGCGTCCGTCAGCCGCTCAGGCGATCCGGTCGATCAGTAGCGGCCCGGGAAAGACCGCCGCGGAGGACACCGCGAACGCCCCCTCGAGGGCGGCCAGCGCACGCTCGAAGCGGGCCAGGTCGTCGGCGTGGAGGGTCATCAGCGGCTGCCCCGCCCGTACGGTGTCGCCGGGCTTGGCGTGCAGGACGATGCCCGCCGCGTGGACCACCGGGTCCTCCTTGCGCGCCCGTCCGGCGCCGAGGCGCCAGGCCGCGACGCCGACGCCGTAGGCGTCGAGCCGGGCCAGCACGCCGGACTCCGTCGCCAGGACCTCGTGGGTCTCCTTCGCGACCGGGAGCGGGGCGTCCGGGTCGCCGCCCTGCGCGCTGATCATGCTCCGCCAGGCGTCCATCGCCGAGCCGTCGCGGAGCGCGTCGGCCGGGTCCTTGGCGCCCGTCAGGCCGGCCGCGGCCAGCATCTCGCGGGCCAGGGCGACGGTCAGCTCGACGATGTCCTCCGGTCCGCCGCCCGCGAGGACCTCGACGGACTCGTCGACCTCGAGGGCGTTGCCGACCGTACGGCCGAGCGGGGTATCCATCGCGGTCAGCAGCGCGACGGTCTTGACCCCGTGGTCGGTGCCGATGTCGACCATCGTCCGGGCCAGCTCGCGGGCATCCTCGACGCTCTTCATGAACGCCCCGGAACCGGCCTTGACGTCGAGCACGAGCGCGCCCGTGCCCTCCGCGATCTTCTTGGACATGATCGAGCTGGCGATCAGCGGGATCGACTCGACCGTGCCGGTGACGTCGCGCAGGGCGTACAGCTTGCGGTCGGCAGGGGCCAGGCCCGAGCCGGCCGCGCACACCACCGCGCCGGCCCGGTCGAGGACGGACAGCATCTCCTCGTTGGACAGCGACGCCCGCCAGCCCGGGATCGACTCGAGCTTGTCGAGGGTGCCGCCGGTGTGGCCGAGGCCGCGTCCGGACAGCTGCGGGACGGCCGCGCCGCAGGCGGCCACCGTGGGCGCCAGCGGCAGCGTGATCTTGTCGCCGACGCCGCCGGTGGAGTGCTTGTCCGTCGTGGGGCGGCTGAGCCCGGACCAGTCCATCCGCTCGCCGGAGCGGAGCATCGCGTCGGTCCAGCGGGCGACCTCACGCCGGGTCATGCCGTTGAGCAGGATCGCCATCGCGAGGGCGGACATCTGCTCGTCGGCGATGACGCCCTTGGTGTAGGCGTCGATCGTCCAGTCGATCTGCGCGTCGGACAGCTCCCCGCGGTTCCGCTTCGTGCGGATGACGTCGACGGCGTCGAAGGTCACGCTCGGTTCTCCAGATCGTCGGGGCCGAAGGCGTCGGGCAGCACCTCGCGCATCGGCCGGATGCCACGGACGGTCTCCAGCAGCATGTCGGGGCCGCCGTGCTCCCACAGCAGCTGACGGCAGCGCCCGCACGGCATGAGCGGCGTACCGTCGCGGCCCACGACGGCGACGGCGACCAGCCGGCCGCCGCCCGTGCCGTGCAGGTCCGAGACGAGGCCGCACTCGGCGCAGAGGCCGACGCCGTACGAGGCGTTCTCCACGTTGCAGCCGGCGACGACGCGGCCGTCGTCGGTCAGCCCGGCGGCGCCCACCGGGAAGTTCGAGTACGGCGCGTAGGCCTTCGCCATCGCCGCACGGGCCGCCTCCCGCAGGGCGTCCCAGTCGATGTCGGCCATCAGTGTCCCCCTCCGCGACGGTAACGCAGCCCGTCGGCGACCGGCATGCGCAGCCGCTGCGCCGCGAAGGCCAGCACCAGCAGCGTCGTGATGTGCGGGCTGTAGGTGACGATCTCCCGCGGCAGCTCGTCGGTCAGGAAGAACCACGCGAGCAGGCCGACCGCCACGACCGCCGAGACCGCCGCCGTGACCATCCGGCGCTGGTAGCCGTGCCAGACCGCCAGGGCCAGGAGGCCGACGCCGAGCAGGAGGAGCATGGCGTGCACCGCGCCCGCGCCGCCACGCAGCTGCAGCGCGTCGGTGTACCCGAACAGGCCCGCGCCCGCCGCGACGCCGCCCGGCCGCCAGTTACCGAAGATCATCGCGGCGAGGCCAATGAAGCCACGGCCGTTGACCTGGCCCTCCTGGTAGTTGGAGGACGCCACCATGGCCAGGAACGTCCCGCCCACCCCGGCGAACGCCCCGGAGATCACGACCGCGGCGTACTTCATCGTGTAGACCTTCACGCCCAGCGACTCGGCGGCGAGCGGGTTCTCCCCGCAGGACCGCAGCCGCAGGCCGAACGCCGTGCGCCACAGCAGGAAGAACGAGATCGGGATGAGCGCGGCCGCGATGAGGGTCACCGGGGACAGGTTCGTCAGCAGCCCGCGGACCATGCCCGCGAGGTCGGAGATCAGGAACCAGTGGTGCTTCTCGAGGTCGCCCAGCGGACCGCCGACGCCGGGCACGCTCCACGTGGGGAAGTCCGGCAGGGGCGGCGACTGGGTGGCCCCGCCGCCGGTCTCGTGGGTGAAGAGCAGGTCCGACAGGTAGCGCGTGACGCCCGGCGCCAGGATGTTGATCGCGACGCCGGAGACGATGTGGTCCACCCCGAACGTCACGGTCGCCACCGCGTGCAACAGGCCGCCCACCGCTCCGGCGATGATCCCGCCGAGCAGGCCCAGCCAGGGACTGCCGCTGAAGTACGCCGCGAAGGCCGCGCCCCAGGTGCCGAAGACCATCATGCCCTCGAGGCCGATGTTGACCACGCCGGAGCGTTCGGACCACAGGCCGCCCATCGCGGCCATCCCGATCGGCACGGCGAGGCCGAGCGTGGCGCTGATGGTGCCGCTGGAGGTGATGTCGGTCTCGCCGGTGATCAGCCGCAGCGCGATGAGAGCCGCGAAGACGCCGAGGCCGATGGTCAGCGCCCGCCGGCCGCGCGCCGCGCGTGCCCCGCCGGTCCGCGGGGTCGGCGTACGGACCTCCTGGTCAATCATGCTGCCACCTCGTCTGCCTGCTCAGAGCCGTATGCCGTGTTCACGCCGCCACCTCGCCGAGTTGCGCGGCGACGCGCCGCTGGTCCACACGCCGGCCCACCCGGTTGACGATCTCGTACACCACGACTACCGACAGCAGCACGGCCGCCTGGGTGATGGCGACGATCTCCTTCGGGATGTCGTTGAACTCGAGGATCTGCGACGACTGGTCGAGGAACGCCCACAGCAACGACGCGAACGCGATGCCGACCGGGTTGTTCCGGCCGAGCAGCGCGATGCCGATGCCGGTGAAGCCGATCCCGGTCGGGAAGTCCAGCGAGTAGGAGTACGACCCGCCGAGCAGCTGCGGCATGCCGACGAGGCCGGCCACCGCGCCGGACAGGACCATCGCGATGACGACCATGCGCTTGGCGTCGACGCCGCTGGCGACCGCGGCGCTCTGGGACAGGCCCGTGGCCCGCAGGTCGAAGCCGAACCGCGTCCTGTTGATCATGAACCAGAAGCCGAGACCGGCCAGCACCGCCAGGAAGACCAGGCCGTAGATCTGCAGGTCGCTGCCCGGGTAGGAGATCCCCGGCACCCGGCCGGAGGAGGAGATCGGCTTGGTGCCGATGTTGTTGCTGCCGGCGACCTTCACCGCGAGCCGGTCCGGGCTGAGCAGGAAGGCGATCACCCCGGTGCCGATGAAGTTCAGCATGATGGTCGAGATGACCTCGCTGACGCCGCGCGTCACCTTGAGGATCGCGGCGATGCCCGCCCACGCGCCGCCGACGACGGCCGCGACGAGGATGATCACGAGCTGGTGCAGGCCGGCCGGCAGCGCCCAGGCGCCGCCCGCCGCGGCGGCGAGCATCGCCGCGAGGCGGTACTGGCCGTCGACGCCGATGTTGAACAGGTTCATCCGGAACCCGATCGCGACGGCGAGCGCGGACAGGTAGTACGTAGCCGCGCGGTTCACGGTGTTGACGACGCTGTCGGGCTGCTTGCCGAACGAGAACATCGCCTGGAACGTCGACGGCGGGTTGAACCCGCTCGCCGACAGCACGATCGAGGTCACGACGATCGCGAAGACGAGCGCGACGAGCGCCGCGACCGCCGTCCGCGCGTACGACTTCGCGAGCAGGTTGGAGATCATGCCGCGCTCCCCTCTCCGGCGCCGGTCATGAGGGAGCCGAGTGCGTCCGGGGTGATGGTGGCCGGGTCGGCCTCGCCGACGAGCCGGCCGCGCAGGATCACCCGCAGGGTGTCCGACATGCCGATCAGCTCGTCGAGGTCGGCGGAGATGAGCAGCACCGCCAGGCCCTCGGCCCGGGCGTGCCGCAGGTGGTCCCAGATCGCGGACTGCGCGCCGACGTCGACGCCGCGCGTCGGGTGCGCGGCGATCAGCAGCTTCGGCTCCCCGGACATCTCCCGGCCGATGATGAGCTTCTGCTGGTTGCCGCCGGACAGGGACGCCGCGGTGACGTCGATGCCGGGGGTCCGCACGTCGTACTCCTTGACGATCCGCTCGGTGTCCCGGCGGGCGCCGGCGCGGTCGATGAGGAGGCCCTTGACGTTGGGCGAGCGGGTCTGGTGGCCGAGGATGCGGTTCTCCCACAGCGGGGACTCCAGCAGCAGGCCGTGCCGGTGCCGGTCCTCGGGGATGAACCCGATGCCCATCTCCCGGCGGTGCCGGGTCGAGCGGCCGACCAGGTCCTCCGTGCCGAGCCGGATCACGCCGGACTCGACCGGCAGCATGCCCATGATCGCCTCGACGAGCTCGGCCTGGCCGTTGCCCTCGACGCCGGCGATGCCGAGGATCTCGCCCTCGTGGATGGTCAGGGACACGTCGTCGACGACGGCGCGGCCGCTCGCGTTGCGGACCGTGACGTCCTCGAGGGTCAGCACCGGGACGTCGGTCACGGTGGACTCCCGCAGCTCGGGGACCGGCAGTTCGCTGCCGACCATGAGCTCGGCCAGCTGCCGGGCGGAGACCTCCGTGGGATCGGCGGAGGCGACGGTGGTGCCCCGGCGGATCACCGTGATCGCGTCGGCGACCTTGAGGACCTCGTCGAGCTTGTGCGAGATGAAGATGACGGTCAGGCCCTCGCGCTTGAGGTCTTCGAGGTTGGCGAAGAGCTCGTCGACCTCCTGCGGCACGAGGACCGCGGTCGGCTCGTCGAGGATGAGGATCTTCGCCCCGCGGTAGAGGACCTTGAGGATCTCCACGCGCTGGCGGGCGCCGACGCCGAGGTCCTCGACCAGGTGGTCCGGCTCGACGCCGAGGCCGTACTGGTCGGAGATCTCCCGGATCCGCTTGCGCGCCCCGCCGCCGATGCCGTGCAGCTTCTCCGCGCCGAGGACGACGTTCTCCAGGACGGTGAGGTTGTCGGCGAGCATGAAGTGCTGGTGCACCATGCCGATGCCGCGTGCGATGGCGTCGGACGGCGAATGGAGATCCGCCACCGCGCCATTGACCTTGATCGTCCCCTCGTCCGGCCGCTGCATGCCGTAGAGGATCTTCATCAGGGTCGACTTGCCCGCGCCGTTCTCCCCGACGATCGCGTGCACCGTGCCCGCCGCGACCGTGATGTCGATGTCGTGGTTGGCCACGACGCCGGGGAAGCGCTTGGTGATGCCGTGCAGCTCGACCGCCGGCTCAGTCGTGGACATGCCCTGCTCCCGCGCCAGTGGGCCCGGGAGGGAGGCCGCGACGGCCGCCCACCCGGGCCCGAGCCCTTACCGCCGTCACTTCTCGGGCGGCGTGATCTTTCCGGAGACGATCTGCTGCTTCAGGTCGTCGAGGGTGGCCGACAGGTCGCCCAGCGCCGACGGGTTCGACTTGGAGTAGTCGACGCCGTCGTTCTTGAGGCTGAACCGCTGGTCGCCCTTCTGGAACTTGTTGTCGCCGACGTCCTTGACGAAGTTGAACACCGCGGTGTCCACGCGCTTGAGCATCGAGGTCAGCACGTACGGCTTCTGGTCCGCGGACGCCGTCTGGTACTGGTCGGAGTCGACGCCGATGAACCACTTCTTTTGCGAGGTGGCCGCCTGCAGCGAACCGGTGCCCGACAGGCCCGCCGCCGCGTAGACCACGTCCGCGCCCTGGTCGTACATGCCCTGGGCGATCGTCTTGCCCTTGGCCGGGTCCTTGAAGCCACCGAAGTCCGGCGGCTGGGAGATGTACTTGATCTGGATCTTGACGCTCGGGTTGACCTTCTTGGCGCCCGCGACGTACCCGGCCTCGAACTTCTTGATCAGCGGGGTCTCGACGCCGCCGATGAAGCCGATGTTGCCGGTCTTGGACTTCTTGGCCGCCGCGGCGCCGACGAGGTAGGAGCCCTCCTGCTCGGCGAACAGCAGGTCGGAGACGTTCGCCTGCTGGACCGAGTTGTCGTCGATGATGGCGAACTTGGTGTTCGGGAACTTCGGCGCGACCTTGCCAAGCGCCGTCGCGTACACGAAGCCGACCGCGATCACCGGGTTGTAGCCCGACTGAGCCAGCAGCTGCAGCCGCTGGATCTTGTCGTTGTCGCTCTCGCCCTCTTTGGCCTCGATGTCCTTGACGTCGAGCTTCAGGTCGCTCTGGACCTTCTGCAGACCGGCGTACGCGGCGTCGTTGAACGACTTGTCGCCACGGCCGCCCACGTCGTACGCGAGACCGACCTTGAGGGACTTCTTGCCGTCGCCGCCACCGTCACCGCCGGTGCTGGCCTTCTTGCCGCCGCAGCCGGCAGCGCTCAGTGCAAGCACCGCGCTCGCGACCACGGCGGTCATCTTCACTGCACGGCGCAAGGTAGCTCCTCCAATTTGCCCCGCCCGAAATGTGCTTCTTGGCACGAATCTCTCGGACCTTAGTGGGAGCCAGGGGCTGAGCGGACCAAAGCTACCGTGTCGCAACGCGTCCGTTATCAAGGCGAGAGCGCATCGTCACTGGTCAGGCCGTCAGAGGGGGACGTACGGGGGCGGCCGGGGGTCATGGCCGCCCCGAGCGAGCCCGACGCAGCGAGCGGAGTGGGCGGCTGAGGAACGAAGCCGCCCGCGCAGCGAGTGAGGAGGGTCGAGCGACCCACGAACACGTGATCGTTACGCGGCGGGTTCGCCGATCGGCTCGGTGGCGTCGGCGCGGCTCTCCCACAGCGCGGTCAGCGCCGTGGCGACCATGATCCGCACGCCGATGCCGATGCTCCGCTCGTCCACGTCGAAGGTGCCACGATGCAGGTCGTACCCTCCGGCCATGCCGGGTGCCGCGACGCCGAGGCGGGCGAGCGCGCCGGGGATCGACTCGAGGAACCAGCCGAAGTCCTCACCGCCGAGACTCTGCGGGGTGCCCGTGGCGCCGTCCTCGCCCAGGACGCTGCCGACGGCGGTGCGGAACATGTCGACGCTCGTCTTCTCGTTGACCGTCGGGGGGACGCCGCGGACGTAGTCCAGCTCGGCCTTCACGTCGTAGGCGCTGGCCACCGAGTCGAGCAGGGTCTTCATCAGCTCGGGCGCGGAGTGCCACGCCTCCTCGTCGAGGCAGCGCACGGTCCCCTGGGCGATGCCGTCGTCGGGGATGGCGTTGGCCACCGACCCGGCCGACACCCGGCCCCACACGAGGCTGAGGCTGGAGCGCGGGTCGACGCGCCGCGACAGGGCCGCCGGCAGCTCGGTGACGATCTTGGCCAGGGCGTACACCAGGTCGGCGGTGAGGTGGGGGCGCGCGGTGTGGCCGCCCGGTCCGGCGACCCGGACGTTCACCTTGTCGCAGGCCGCGGTGATGGGGCCGACCCGCAGGCCGAGGCGGCCGACCTCCAGGCGCGGGTCGCAGTGGAGGGCGAAGATGCGGTCGACTCCG
Source organism: Actinoallomurus vinaceus (assembly GCF_039542055.1). Lineage (NCBI taxonomy): Bacteria > Bacillati > Actinomycetota > Actinomycetes > Streptosporangiales > Thermomonosporaceae > Actinoallomurus > Actinoallomurus vinaceus. The sequence continues at coordinate 1,168,493 of NZ_BAABHK010000001.1, read as the reverse complement.
GCGATGCCTCCGGCGGCCAGGACGTCCAGGGCGCCGCCCGGCGTCTCCTCGGCCGGCTGGAAGATCAGGCGGACCCGTCCGGGCACGAGACCGGCCGCGGCCTGCCGGGCGAAGAACTGCCCCACCCCGAGCAGGATGGTGGTGTGCACGTCGTGGCCGCAGGCGTGGCAGACGCCGGGCACCGTCGAGCGGTAGGGGACGTCCTTCTCGTCGGCCAGGGGAAGCGCGTCGATGTCGGCGCGCAGGCCGACGACCGGCCCGTCTCCGTTGCCGACGTCGCAGATCAGGCCGGTGCCCTTGGGCAGCCGCTTCGGCCGCAGCCCCGCCGCGGTCAGCACCTCGATGAGGCGCTGCGTCGTGCGGTGCTCGGCGAAGCCGAGCTCCGGGTGCATGTGCATGTCCCGGCGGAAGGCGATGAGATCGTTCTCGTGCTCGGCCAGAAAGGAGTCGAGTTGCGGTCTCAGCCCTCCTCCCACTGGCTCATTACCGGGGAATTCAGGCCCCCGCATGTGTCACCTCCCGTGGATTGACGAACCGGTCCTCCCGGAACTCCGTGAGAGCCGCGGTAACGACGTCCTCCAGGCCACCGCCATCGGCGACGATGGCACGCTGCCGCTCATAGGAGGCGCCATGGTCGAGGACGTCGGAGAGCACCTTCAGATCTTCGGCGCAGCCGAGCCGGTCCGCTATCGGCTCCAACTCCCGGACCAGTTCGTACAACTCGTCGCGGAGCGGAGCGGTCGTCCCCTGATCGTCGGTGATCACGATGGCGTCCAGGCCGTACCGGGTCGCTCGCCATTTGTTGTCGCGTACGACCCATGCGGCTGGGCTGGGCAAAGTGTATCCGCGATCGAGCTGGTGATCGAAGAGTTCGACGAGGCACTGGCACAGCGCCGTGACCATTCCGACCTCGCGGAGCGTCGGAATGCCGTCGAACATCCGGATCTCGATCGTGCCGAAATCAGGATGCGGCCGAATGTCCCACCAGACCTCTTTGATGCTCCTGATCGCCTTGGAGCGCAGCAGCGTGTCCATGTACGCCTCGAACTCCGCCCAGTCCGCCAGCAGGTGCGGCGGGCCGGCGGTGGGCAGCGCGCCGAAGACGATGGCCCGGCTCGAGGCCAGTCCCGTGTCGTCGCCGCACCAGAACGGGCTCGACGCGGTGAGGGCGAGGAAGTGCGGGAGATAGGCGGACAGGGCGTTCACGATCGGGATGGCCTTGTCGGCGGAGCGCACGCCGACATGGACGTGCACGCCGAACGTCTGGATGCGCCGGGCCAGCCACTGGTACTGCTCGACGAGCTCGGCGTAGCGCTGGATCGGCGCCATCTCCGCGTCGCGCCAGTCGCTGATCGGGTGCGTTCCCGTGCAGGCCAGCCCGATGCCGCGCGGCTCGGCGACGGAGCGCAGCTCGGCGATCGTGGCGGCGAGGTCGGCGCGCGCCTCGGAGACCGTGTGGCACACGTCGGTGACGATCTCCACGGTCGACTCCATGAGCTCATGGCGGATCTTGGGATTGCGCTCGGCCTCACTGAGCCCGGGCAGCGCCCCCAGCACCTGTCCGGCATCCTGACGGAGGCACCGTGTCTGGTCGTCGATGAGCTGAAGCTCCCACTCGACGCCCAGAGTCGCGCCCCGCGAGGCGTTGAACTCGATGGCCACGGCCAACCTCCGTCGTCCCTCAATCCTTGCAGGTTAATGCCGCTCGTGTGGCGTAATTCGGCCAGCACGTCGGGTGCCTCGGGTGACCACCGAAATCGCCTCGATCCGGTGACCATCATGCCCGTCGACGGCGTGCCGTCTTCGGAGGTCTTTGCCCCGCGATGCGCGGTTGACTCTTCTGGGGCACCCACCGAGCGACCACCGCCATCCGTTCCGGCTACGAGCAATCCTCACTAATGACCATTTTGATCATCAGCCTCAGCCGTGTCCCCTGACTACGGCGTCACGGACATGCCCGCGAGCACCCGGCCCGCGAGGTCCCGGTCGCCGGTGATCCGTACGTCGGCCTCGGACGGGTCCACCCGGCCGCCGCCGAGCCGCACGAACGTCTCCCACTCCATGCGGAGCCGCACGGTCGGCTCGCGTGGCTCCTCGGCGAAGCGGCCCCGGCCGTCGGCGCCGACCTCGACGCACCAGCGACGCCCGGGCGCCTCGACCACCACGGTCCGGCCCGGCTCGGCCGCCGCCCGCTTGCCGACGACGTACGGCAGCGCGCCGCCGAGGATCCGCGCGGAGACCTCCGCGGCGGGACCGTCCAGGTTGCCGGAACGCCCCGTGGCGCGGCGTGCGTCCTGTTCGTGCATCCACACGTCGAACGCCCGGTGCGCCATGAAGTCGCCGTACGGCATCCGCGCGCCGAACGGAGTGGTCACCACCGACGTCAGGTCCACCGCCCCCGATCGCAGCGCCGCGATCCGCCGGTCGATCACCCCGCGCAGCTCGTCGAGGACCTTCTCCGGCCGCCAGGAGCGGAACGCCTCCACGTCGAGGGCGGTGTTGGCCGCCGTCCGCGGCTCGTCGTCCGGTGCCTCGCCGAGCAGCCAGCGCTCGATTCCCACGATATGCGAGTACTGGTCGACGACCGACCAGCCGGGGCAGTCGGTCGGCCGGACCCAGTCGGAGGGGCCGAGCTCATCGCCCAGCGCGATCATCGAACGGGCCGTCTGTTCCATGGCGTCGATGTTCGCCCGCCACTCGTCGCTCATCTCGGACATGCGTCGCTCCCGGGGGATCATCGCCCGACGCGGGGCCCGCGACGGGGACGGATGGGGCCGCTCAGTTCACGTCTGGTCGCCTCCGGCTCCTCACTCGCTCCGCGACCGGCTCGTTCCTCACCGGTCACTCCGCTCGCTCGTCACCGTCGGCTCAGTAAGCGTCGGCGGGGGCGTACACCCCCCAGACGTCGCGCAGCGCGTCGCAGACCTCGCCGACGGTGGCGCGGGCCCGCAACGCCTCCTTCAGCGGGTACAGCAGGTTGCCGTCGCCGGCGGAGACGTCACCGGACGCGGCCTGCTCGCCCTCCTTCTCCGCGAGGTGGCGCAGGTCGTCGAGGCGGCGGCGGACCTCGTCGTTGTCGCGTTCGGCGCGCAGGCGGGCCAGCCGCTCGGCCTGCGCCTCCCCGATGGCCGGGTCCACGCGCAGCGGCTCGTACGGCTCCTCGCCGTCGGTCCGGAAGCGGTTCACGCCGACCACGACGCGCTCGCCACCGTCGATCTCCAGCGCCGTGCGGTACGCCGACCGCTCGATCTCGGCCTTCTGGAAGCTCTTCTCGATGGCGTTGACCGCCCCGCCCATCTCCTCGACCTGGTCGATGAGCGCGCGGGCGGCCTCCTCGATCTCCTCGGTCATCGACTCGACGGCGTACGACCCGGCGAACGGGTCGACGGTCCGCGTCAGGTCGGACTCGTGCGCGATCACCTGCTGGGTGCGCAGGGCGAGACGGGCGGCCTTCTCCGTGGGCAGCGCGATGGCCTCGTCGTAGGAGTTGGTGTGCAGCGACTGCGTGCCGCCCAGGACCGCGCCGAGCGCCTGGATCGCGACGCGGACGAGGTTGACCTCGGGCTGCTGGGCGGTGAGCTGGACGCCCGCGGTCTGGGTGTGGAACCGCAGCATCTGGGACTTGGGGTTCTTCGCCCCGAACTCGTCCCGCATGATGTTCGCCCAGATCCGGCGGGCCGCGCGGAACTTCGCGACCTCCTCCAGCAGCGTCGTGCGGGCCACGAAGAAGAACGACAGGCGCGGCGCGAACGCGTCGACGTCGAGCCCCGACTCGACGGCCGCCCGGACGTACTCCTTGGCGTTGGCGAGCGTGAACGCGATCTCCTGCACGGGCGTCGCCCCGGCCTCGGCCATGTGGTAGCCGGAGATCGAGATCGTGTTCCACTTGGGGATCTCGTCCTTGCAGTACCGGAACGTGTCGGCGACCAGGCGCAGGCTCGGCTTCGGCGGGAAGATGTAGGTGCCCCGCGCGATGTACTCCTTGAGGATGTCGTTCTGGATCGTGCCGGTGAGCCGCTCGGCGGGGACGCCCTGCTCCTCGGCCACGAGCTGGTAGAGCAGCAGGAGCACGGCCGCGGGCGCGTTGATCGTCATGGACGTCGACACCTCGCCGAGCGGGATGCCGTCGAACAGCACGCGCATGTCCTCGATCGAGTCGATCGCGACGCCGACCTTGCCGACCTCGCTGCGGGCGATCTCCGCGTCGGAGTCGTAGCCCATCTGCGTGGGCAGGTCGAAGGCCACCGACAGGCCGGCGGTGCCCGCCTCGATCAGCTGGTGGTAGCGGCGGTTCGACTCCGCGGCGGTGCCGAACCCGGCGTACTGCCGCATCGTCCACGGCCGCTGGGTGTACATCGTCGGGTACACCCCGCGGGTGAAGGGGAACGCGCCCGGCTCGCCCAGTCGCTCCGCGGGATCGAATCCCTCCAGCGCCTCGGGCCCGTAGACGCGTTCGATCGGCAGCCCCGACTCGGAACGCATGCCGTCATCACCTTCCCATTAGGCCGCCGACCTGCCGGAACGCTCTCAGCGGCGAAGGGTGCGCGGCTCCACCTCGCCCTTGTGCGATCGTACGACCGATCGCCGTTCGGTTACATGGTGGCCTACTTCACACCGCGGCCGGCCTTCCACCCGCGCCGGCCGATGATCCCGAGCACGACGGCCAGGACGATGTTCACACAGATCAGAATCGGTGGATCACGTAGAACGCGGTGGATCGAGCCGGGCCGCCGCCCAAGTTCTTGGCAAGCATCGGCCACTCGACGATCATGAATGCGGCAAGGCCGATCATAAAACCGGAGGCGAACCGAGAGAGCTTCATCAGCCGTCATTATTGGGGGTACACCCCCTGTGTCGTGCACGTACCCGTCGTCTACCGTTGGGCCGCCATGCGAACGTTAATCGCCATCCTCACCCTTTCCGTGGGTGCTGTGCCGCTGTACGCCACGCCGGCCCAGGCCGACACGGTCGTCGGCGGTCCTGGGTTGAGCGGTCACGGCTACCTCTGGGACAAGTCCTCCGGGGCGTCCGCCCCGCCGCACATCCAGGCGTCGTCGTACGTCATCGCGGATCTGGAGACGGGACGGATCCTGGCGGCGAAGGACCCGCACGGCCACTACCGGCCCGCCAGCACGCTGAAGACGCTTACCGCGATCACGCTGATCCCGCGCCTGGATCCGGCCAAGGAGATGAAGCCGTCCCAGAACGCGGTCAACGCGTCCGGCTCGGCGGTCGGCATGGACACCAAGTGGAAGTACAGCGTGCGCGACCTGTTCCACGGGCTGCTCATGCAGTCCGGGAACGACGCGGCCATCGCGCTGTGCGAGGCGAACGGCGGCCTCAATCCGTCCATCGACCAGATGAACGCCGAGGCCCACCGGATCCAGGCCCTGGACACAGTCGCCCGGACGCCCAACGGCCTCGACGACGACCCGCCGCTCACGCTCGCGCAGCAGCACAGCTCCGCGTACGACCTCGCGCTGATCATGAAGCAGGGCCTGACCCAGCCCGACTTCCGCAAGTACGTCGGTGCGACGCTCTACGACTGGCCGGCTCCCCCGGACAAGAAGGAGCGGGCGAAGGGCAAGAAGACCGGCGGCTACCAGATCGGCACGCACGACCACCTGCTCATCGGCAGCAAGCCCTACCGCGGAATGATCGGCGGTAAGAACGGCTGGACCAGCCACGCGTCCGGCAGCTTCGTCGGAGCCGCCACCCGAAACGGCCACACGATCATCATCTCGCTGATGCACGCCCAGTCCGACTTCTGGGACGACGCCCGGTCCCTGCTGGACTGGGGCTTCGACGAGCGGGCGAAGGCCGGCTCGGTCGGGACGCTCGTGGATCCGATCCCGCCGCCGCAGCCGAAGAAGACCGCCCCGGTCGCGGCGAAGCGACCGCAGATCGTCCACGTCTCCCCCGCCGGCGGCCCCGACTGGCGGAAGTTCGGCCTCGCCGGAGGCGGGGGCGCCGCCCTCCTGGCGATCGTCGTCGGGCTGACGATCGGCGTGCGCCGTCGCCGGCGCGCGGCGCTCGTCGGCGCGCCACCGCCGCCGCTGCCCAGCGGCGGCCACGTCCGCACCTTCACTCCGGAGACGGCCGCGCCGCCCGACCCGGACGCACCGGATACCGATGAGGGCGCCGACCCCGGGCTTCCTCATCCGGGCGACGTCAAGGTCGCGGGCGCCCCGCGGTCCTCCGGTGGCGAGAGCTCGTCCGCCGGGCAGACGGCGCCGAACCCGGTGCAGCCCGTGGACGGCAGGTGGGCGTCCGACCGCCACCGCGAGGAGACCGCCGACCGGCGGGACGACGAGGCCCCGGCCGGGTGGGACGACGCCGAGCGCACCGTGCTCGACGAGGACCGGAACCCGGGGGACGCCGAGCGCACCGTACGCGAGGAGGAGCCGGCGATCGGCGAGGCCGAGCGGACGGAGGTCGACGCGGCCTTCGGGGCCGCGGACGCCGAGCGGACCGTCCAGGACGGCGTATCGCCGGTACGGGCCGTGGCCGGCGACGGCGGGGAGGCGGGCGTGAATCCGCGGGGGCCGTTCGAGCCGCTGGACGGCCCGGACACGGCGCCCTCACGGGCGGTGGACGGGCCGGACACCGCGCCGTCGCGGGCGGTGGACGACGACGCGACCGAGGCAGGAAGCCGGGACTGACTGAGGGGTGTCCGGTGGATCTCCGCCACCGGACACCCTCCTGGACGGCGCGTTCGTCGGCGGAGCCGTGCGCCCCGCGGTCGACGTGCCGTCAGACGTCGGCGGTCTGGGGCTCGTCCGCCTTCAGCACCACCCGGCGCGTCGCCGTCCACGCCGCGGCGAACAGGATGAACCGCGACACGACGTTGATCCAGATCAGCAGGCCGACGATCACGGCGAACGACGCGTACAGCGGGTTCCGCATGACGTGCCCGACGAGGTAGGTGCCGATCAGCTTCAGCGCCTCGAAGCCCACGGCGCCGAACAGACAGCCGCGCAGGAGCCGCCGCCAGGGCGCGCGGGTGCCCGACAGGCGGGAGAACAGGACGAGGAAGAGGAAGGTGTTCGCGGCGATGGCGACGCCGATCGCGACCAGCCGGAGGAGCGTGCCGGCCCCGGCCACCCGAGCCAGCCCCGCCCAGTGGAGGACGGCGTGGGTCGCCGAGGTCGCCAGCCCCGAGAGGGCGACAGAGGCGAGCAGGGTCAGGCCGAGGACGAGCAGGACGGCCAGGTCCGCGAGCTTCTTGAGGACGGGGTTGATGTCGTCCTCCGGGCTGCCCTTCCACATCGTGCGCAGGAACTCGCGCCAGACGCCGATCCAGCCCAGGCCGCTCCAGGACAGGCCGATCAGCGCGAACACGCTCGCGCCCGCCTTGGCGTCGGCGATCTGCTGCACGGGGAGCCGGTCGGCGATGCCGGGCAGGACCTCGTAGATCGCCTTGGTGACGTACTCGCGGGCTCCGGGGCTGATCGCGACGGCGTACCCCATGACGGCGAAGGCCAGTGCGACCAGTGGGAAGAAGGACAGGAACCCGTAAAAGGTGAGGGCGGCCGCCAGCCGATTGCCGCGGCAGCCCTGATACCGGTCGTAGGCCCGGCCCAGATGGTCGAACCACGCCCAGCGGGCCCGCAGCCCGCGCAGGAACGCCTTGCCGCGCTCCTCTATCGATGTGACCCCTCGCTGCACCCCACCGATCAGCGGCGCCATGGTGGGGCACTACCCGCGTAACGGGAAAAGATTCACCGCGCGTGAACGTTCATGAGACGTCCGCACGGCCGCCGAACGGGAAGTGCCGCCGGGGCCGCCACACACCGTCCGCCCCGTGCTCGTACAGCCAGAAGGCGCGCACCCGGAACTTGGCCTCGTAGTAGGCCAGTTCCTTGAACGCCCGGTCCAGCACGTCGTCGGCGAGGTGGTGAGCGATCGTCACATGCGGGTGGTACGGGAAGGCGCGCTCGACGGCGAGCGGGCCCCGGCGGACCTTGCGCTCGAGGCGCTCGCAGTCGGCGATGCCCTCCGCGAGCGCCACGAACACCACCGGGGACACGGGCCGGAAGGTGCCGGTGCCCCGCAGGTGGATGTCGAAGGGGTGTTCGCCCTGGGCCGCCGCGCGCAGGTGCGCCTGGATGTCACCGAGCTCGGCGACCGGCACCCGCGTCGGCGGCACCAGCGTGATGTGCGTCGGGATGGACGCGGCCAGCGGGTCGCCGAACGACGCGCGGCGGCGCTGCAGCTCCGGACCGTACGGCTCGGGGATGGCGACGGCCACTCCGATCGTGCGCTCCTCGGCGTCAGGCACGGCCCAGGAACCCCACCCGGTCGCGTACGGTCTCCATGGTCCGCCCGGCCACCTCGCGGGCGCGGTCGGCGCCGACGGACAGCATCCGGTCGAGCTGCGCCTCGTCGGCGAGCAGCTTGCCGGTGCGCTCGCGGATCGGCTCGAAGGTGTCGAGGACGATCTGGGCGAGCTCCTTCTTCAGCGCGCCGTACCCCTGGCCTTCGAAGTGGCGCTCGAGGTCCTCGATGGAGGTGCCGGACAGCGCGGAGTGGATCCGCAGGAGGTTGGTGACGCCGGGCTTGCCGACCTCGTCGGCCTTGATCTCCGTGCCGGTGTCGGTGACCGCCCGCATGATCTTCTTGCGCAGCGGGCCCGGCTCGTCCAGCAGGTCGAGGATGCCCTGCGGCGAGGACGAGGACTTGCTCATCTTCGCCGTCGGCTCCTGCAGATCGGTGATCTTCGCGGTGGCCTTGGGGATGTACGCCTCGGGCGCGACGAAGGTCTCGCCGAAGCGGTGGTTGAACCGCTGCGCGAGCGTCCGGGTCAGCTCGAGGTGCTGCCGCTGGTCCTCCCCGACCGGCACCTGGTCGGCCTGGTAGAGCAGGATGTCGGCGGCCTGCAGGATCGGGTACGTGAACAGCCCGACGGACGCCGCGGACACGCCCTGCTTGGCGGTCTTGTCCTTGAACTGCGTCATCCGGCTGGCCTCGCCGAACCCGGTGAGGCAGGCCATCACCCACTGCAGCTCCGTGTGCTCGGGCACCTGGCTCTGCACGAAGACCGTGCTGCGCTCCGGGTCCAGGCCGATCGCGAACAGCTGCGCCGCGGCCACCCGCGTGCGCCGCCGCAACGCCTCCGGGTCGTGCTCCACCGTGATGGCGTGCAGGTCGACGATGCAGTAGAACGCGTCGTGGGTGTCCTGCAGGGCGACCCACTGACGGAGCGCGCCGAGGTAGTTGCCGAGGTGGAAGGAGTCGGCGGTCGGCTGGATGCCGGACAGGACCCGCCGGCGCGCCGTGGACGTGCTGGGCTCGATGGGCATACGTGGATTCTCTCAGGATTCGTCGGCGTCCGCCGGGGAGGCGGGCGGCGGGGTGAGGCGGACCCGCGACACGCGTCTGCCGTCCACCTCGGTGACGGTGAGGCGATGCCCGTCGACCTCGACGTTCTCGCCGACCTGCGGCAGGTGCCCGAGCACGGCCATGAGGTAGCCCGCGACCGTCTCGTACGGCCCTTCGGGCAGCTCCAGGCCGGTCTCGTCGGCGAACGCGTCGAGGTTGAGCAGGCCGTCGACCTCCAGCGCGCCGCCGTGCAGCCGGCGAGCGTGGTCGTCCTCCACGTCGTACTCGTCGCGGATGTCGCCGATGAGCTCCTCGACGAGGTCTTCGAGGGTGACGATCCCCGCCGTTCCACCGTACTCGTCGACGACGATCGCCAGATGGTGGCCCTCGCGCCGCATCTCCGACAGCGCGGCCAGCACCCGCTTGCTCGCGGGCAGGTACAGGACGGGCCGGACCAGCTCGCCGACCGGCGTGGAGCGCCCGGAGAGCTGCGGATCGAGCAGGTCCCGGACGTGCACGAACCCGATCACGTCGTCGTGGGAGTCGCGGTAGACGGGGTACCGGGAGTGCGGGCTGCCCGTGGTCGTGTGCGCGGCCTTGGCCAGCGGCGTCGACGCGTCGAGGAACTCCACCTCGGTGCGCGGCACCAGCACCTCGCGCAGCTGGCGCTCCCCGGCGCCGAACACCTCCTCGATCAGGCTCCGTTCGTCCGGGGCGATCTCAGTGGTGCCGGCCACGAGCGCGCGGATCTCCTCGGCGGTGATCGCCTCACGGGAGGTGTTCGGGTCGCCGCCGAGCATGCGGACGATGACGTTGGTCGACTTCGACAGCAGCCAGATGACCGGCCGCGCCCCCTTCGCCATCCGGTCGAGGAACGGCGCCACCATCTGCGCGGTGCCCTCGGCCCGCTGCAGGCCGAGGCGCTTGGGCGCCAGCTCGCCGACGACCAGCGTGACGTAGGAGATGATCAGGGTGACGCCGACGACGCCGATGAACCCGGCGATCCCGTCGGACATCCCCTGCCGGATCAGGGCCTTCTTGGCCGTCTCGGAGAGCGTGATCGCGCCGTAGGCCGAGGACAGCAGGGCCGTGAGCGTGACACCGATCTGCACCACGGCCAGGAAGCGGTTGGGATCGCCGACGAGCCTCGCCACCGCCTGGCCGCGCCGACCGCGATCGGCGATCCGGCGGACCTGGCTGTCGCGCAGCGAGACGAGAGCGATCTCGGAGGCCACGAAAAGGCCCTCGACGAGAATGAGCGCGAGGACGATCGCGGCGCTCACCAGCGTTTCCCTCATGAGAAACGCCCAAGACTATGTGGGTCGTCCATGTCCAGTCGGGTTGTTCGGAAAGATTAGAGCTGAAAGCGTACAGGTTCATTCTCGCTGGAGGTCCGATGAAACTTCTTGTCACGGGGGGCGCCGGCTATATCGGCAGCGTGGTCTCGGCCAGGCTGCTGGAGGCCGGGCACGAGGTGGTCGTGCTGGACGACCTCTCGACCGGGCACGCCGACGCGGTCGCGGACGGGGCGCGGCTGGTGCGCGGCACGCTGCGGGAGGCGGCGCACGAGACCCTTTCCGAGGGGTTCGACGGCGTCCTGCACTTCGCGGCCAAGTCCCTGGTCGGCGAGTCGGTCGAGAAGCCTGGCCTGTACTGGGACAAGAACCTCGGCGAGTCGCTGGCCCTGCTGGACGCGATGCGGACGCACGGGACGCCGCGCATCGTGTTCTCCTCCACCGCCGCGACCTACGGCGAGCCCGAGCGCACGCCGATCCTGGAGACCGACCCGACCCGTCCGACCAATCCGTACGGCGCCTCGAAGCTCGCCATCGACACGACGCTCGCGGAGTACGCCCGGATGTACGGCCTCGGCGGGGTGAGCCTGCGCTACTTCAACGTCGCGGGCGCCTACGGCCGCTACGGAGAGCGGCACACCGTCGAGACCCACATCATCCCCAACGTGCTGAAGGTGCCGCTCGGCGAGCGCGAGTCGGTCGCGGTCTTCGGCACCGACTACGCCACCCCGGACGGCACCTGCGTCCGCGACTACATCCACGTCGTCGACCTCGCCGAGGCCCACCTGCTGGCCCTCGACGCCTGCGCGCCGGGAACGCACGAGATCTTCAACCTGGGCAGCGGCTCGGGTTACTCGGTCCGCGAGGTCATCGGCGTGTGCCGCGAGGTGACCGGGCACGAGATCCCGGCGGTGGAGAGCCCGCGGCGGCCCGGCGACCCGGCCGTGCTGATCGCCTCCTCCACCAAGATCTCCGACCGGCTCGGCTGGAAGCCCGAGCGGGACCTGCGGGCGATGGTCACGGACGCCTGGGCGTTCGCGCGGCGGTGAAAGCGGTGGTCAGGGCACGGGCGGCGGTGCGACGACCGCCGCCGTGTCCCTGAGCGGCCTCAGTTCGCGGTGAGCGGCCCGAGCTTGGTCCGCAGACCGGCAAGGGCCTGTTCGGGGCTCTGCTGCCCCCGCAGGGCCGCGTAGGCCGCCTCCTGGATGGCCGCGGTGACGTCGCCGTAGCGGACGGCTTCGGGCCGGGGCCGGGCGTTCTGGATCGACGTGGCCAGCGTGGGCAGGTACGGCTGCGCCTTGACCATGTCCGGGTCGGAGTAGAGCGCGGCGCGGGACATCGGGTACGCGCTGCCGAGCCCGAAGGTCTTCTCGGCCTCCGGGCCCGTGACGTACCGGACGAAGTCGAGCGCCGTCTTCTTGTGCTTGGAGAAGGCGGAGATCGCCACGTTGTTCCCGCCGAGGGTGGAGACGCCCGGGCCGGTGCGCCCGGGCAGCGGCGCGACGTCGAACCTCCCCGCGACCTTGCTGGAGCCGTCGGTCTTGCTCGCGAGGGAGTGAACGTAGGCCCAGTTGCGGTGGAACAGCAGCTCGCCGGCTTCGAAGGCGCGCCGGCCGTTCTCCTCCTGATAGGTGAGGGCGGCCTTGGGGATCAGGCCGTTCTTGAACCCGTCGGTGAGGAACCGCAGCCCGGCGAGGGCCTCCGGGGTGTTCAGGGCGGGCTTCCCGGAGGCGTCCAGGACCTGGCCGCCCGCGCTGCCGATCGCCTCGGTGACGTTGACGGTGAGGCCCTCGTACTTGTCGTACTGGCCGGCGTAGCAGCCGACGTCGGCGGTCTTGCGCACCTTGGCGCAGTCGTCGGTGAGCTCCTGCCAGGTCGTCGGCGGCTTGGCGATCCCGGCCTTCTTCAGCAGGTCCGTCCGGTAGTAGAGCAGCCCCGCGCCGGTGAGCCACGGCGCGGCGTACAGCTTCCCGCGGTACTGGCCGGTGCGCAGCGACGGGCCGAGGAACCCGCCGGTGTCCAGGCCGGTGATCGGGTCGACCCACCGGTTCGCGGCGAACTCGGCGGTCCAGACGGCGTCGAGCGTCACGACGTCGTACGCGGTGGACTTGATCTGGGCGTTCTGGACGAGCTGCTGGCGCTGGGCGTCGGCCGCCTCGGGCAGGTCGACCAGGGTCACCTTGGCGTCGGGGTGCGAGGAGTTCCAGCCGTCGACGAGCTTCCGGAGGGTGCCGGTCGGGTCCTTGAAGCTGGCCCAGGTGATCGGCCCGCGGTCGGCCGAGTCGTGGGAGGTGCCGGAGGATCCGCAGGCGCACAGTCCGAGGGCCAGGACGGCGCCGATGAGGCCGCGACGCGGGAAACGGTGCTTCATGGTGACTCCGCTGGTGCGATGGGGGTGGAACGGGTGCGTCAGGGGGCGGGGCTCCCGTCGCCGGCGAGGGAGACGACGGTGCCGGTGCGCCGGGCCCGCTCGGCGGCCCACACCAGCCGGTGGCTCGCGAGGGACGTACGGGCGTCGGAGAGCAGCGGCGACGGATCACCGGCGGCCAGCGCGGCGACGAACGCGTCGGTGAGGGCCTGGTCCGCCCCGCCGTGGTCCCCGGCGAGCGAGACCTCCTCCCCCTCGTCGGTCTCGACGACCTCACGGGTCCCGGAGACGAAGTCCTCGACGACGAGCCGGACCCCGTCGCCCTCGATGGAACCGTGGGAGCCGAAGATCCGGGTCTTGCGGAACCCCATGGGCGTGAAGGCGGTCGCGGTGAACGACGCGGTCACCCCGCCCTCGTACTCGATCGTGACGACCTGCTGGTCGGCGACGTCGTTGTCGCAGGAGTAGACGCACCTGCCGTACGGCCCGTGCCGCAGGGCCTCGCGCACCCCCTCCGGCGAGGGGTCGAAGGTCAGCGCGCTGAGCGGCCAGTGCACGCGGTCGGGGTCGCCGACGAAGCCGAGGTAGGTGCGGGACGCGGAGTACGGGCAGGAGGACTCGACCGCGCAGTCGAGGCACCGGTCCGCCGCGCCCTCGGGGCGGTTCTCGGGGCGGAAGTGGATGAGCCCGCCGAAGGAGGACACGCGCAGGGCCGGCCGGCCGATGATGTGGGCCAGCCAGTCGATGTCGTGGCAGCACTTGGCCAGCAGCATCGGGGAGGACTCGTCCTCCCGCCGCCAGTTGCCGCGCACGTACGAGTGGGCGAAGTGCCACCAGCCGATCGGCTCGAGGTGCTGCACGCTGACGACGGCGCCGATCCGGCCCGCGTCGATCAGCGCCTTCAGCGCGCGGGTGTAGGCGGAGTAGCGCATGACGTGGCAGACGGCCAGCATCACGCCGGCGCGCTCGGCGGCCTCCGCGATCGCCGCCGATCCGGCCTCGGTGGGCGCCATCGGCTTCTCGAGCAGCAGGTGGTAGCCGCGCTCGGCGAAGGCGACGGCGGGCTCGACGTGGTCGATGTCCCGGGTGGCGACGAGGACCCCGTCGGCCTGGCGGGGCAGCGCCGCCAGCTCCCGCCAGTCGGTGAAGACCTGGTCCGGGCCGAGCCCGTGCTCGGCGGCGGCCCGCTCCCGGCGCTCGGCGACGGGCTCGGCCACGGCCACGACGCGCGCGCGGCCGTCGCGGACCGCGCGGCGGCCGTAGTCCGACCCGCGCATGCCCGCTCCGACGAGGGCCAGGGTGACCGGCATGCGTCTCCCTCCCACTTATTAAAGGAACTTTGTTTAATAAGTGGGAGGATCTATGCTGCGGAACGCGAATGTCAAGGGGGTACAGGTGAGACGAGGCGGCGATCCGTCGCGGCTGCGCCGGCTGAACTCCACGGACGTGCTCGCGGCCCTCTACGCCCAGGGCCCCTGCACGCTCACCGAGGTCAGCGCGGTCACCGGGCTGTCACGCCCGACGGTCGAGGACGTCGTCGAGGACTTCGTCCGCGACCGGATCGTCCGCGAGCTGCCGCCCGAGCCCGGCGGCACCGGACGGCCCGCCCGCCGCTTCCGCTTCGGCGCCGACGAGGGCTTCGTCGCCGGCATCGACATCGGCGTCCACAAGGTCCTGGTGATCCTCGCCAACCTGGAGGGCGAGGTCCGCGAGGTCCGCCGCTCCACGGTCGACCCGGACCTCGGCCGCCCCGAGCGCCTCGCGGTGGCCCGGACCGCCCTCGCCCGCTGCCTCGACGACAGCGGGGTGGCCCCGAGCCGCCTGCGCGCGATCGGCGCCGGGACGCCCGGCGTCGTCCACGACGGCGCGGTCACCCTGTGCACCGTCCTGCCCGACTGGACCGGTCTCGACCTCGGGCGGGCGCTCATGACCGAAAGCCCCGTCCCGGTGGTCGTCGAGAACGACGCGAACCTCGCCACGATCGCCGAGCACTGGCGCGGGGCGGCCCAGGACGTCCGGGACGCCGTCTGCGTCCTCGCCGGCAACCGCGTCGCCGCGGGCGTCCTCATCGGCGGCCGGCTCCACCGCGGGCACCGGGGCGGCGCCGGAGAGCTCGGCCTGCTGCCGGCGCTCCGCTGGGAGGAGGCGCCCGACCGCCTGCTGGCCGCCTGCCCCGGCACCGGCGACCTGGCCGCCGTCTTCGCGGCCGCCCGGTCCGGCGACGCGCGCGCGACGGCCGCCGTCGACGGGTTCACCGACGACCTGGCGACCGGCACGGCGGCACTGCTCCTCGCCGTCGACCCCGCCGTCGTCGTCGTGGGCGGCGGGCTGTCGCGCGCCGGCGATCTGATCGCCGGGGGGCTGCGCGAGCGCCTGGCCGCGCTCTGCCCGCCTCCGCCCGAGGTCAGAGTGTCCGCGCTGGGCGACGAGGCGGTCGCGACCGGCGCCATCCGCGTCGCTCTCGAGCGGGCGACCGAGGACCTGTTCCCCGACGGGCTGCCGGTAGGATCGCTGCCCCCACGATAGGCACGGTGATCATGGATTTCCGCGAGTTCTACGGGCGCGACCCGGAAGGGGTCTGGCGCGCTCCGGGCCGCGTCAACCTCATCGGTGAGCACACCGATTACAACGACGGCTTCGTCCTGCCCTTCGCCCTCGCCCAGGGCGTCACGGCCACGGCGGCCCGCCGCGACGACGGCGTCCTCGAACTCCGCTCCCTGCAGTCACCGGACGCCGTGCGCGTCACCGACCTGCGGCCCAGGGAGGTCACCGGCTGGGCCGCGTACGCCGCCGGGGTGGCCTGGGCGCTGCGCGAGGCCGGACACAAGGTGGGCGGCGCGTCCGTGCTGATCGACTCCGACCTGCCGCAAGGGGCCGGCCTTTCGTCGTCCGCCGCGCTCGAGTGCGCGGTCGGGCTCGCCCTGTGCGACCTGTACGGGATCGAGGTGCCCCGGCCGGAGCTGGCCCGCATCGCCCAGCGGGCCGAGAACGACTTCGTCGGTATGCCGTGCGGGATCATGGACCAGTCGGCCTCCCTGCTGTGCACCGAAGGCCACGCCCTGCTGCTCGACTGCCGCAGCGGCCTGTCCTCGCAGGTGCCGCTCGACCTCACCGGCTTCTCGCTCCTGGTCATCGACACCCGCGCCGAGCACGAACTGGTCGACGGCGGGTACGCCTCCCGCCGTGCCGCCTGCGAGAAGGCCGCGGAGCTGCTCGGCGTCCCGGCACTGCGCGACGTCGAGGACCTCGCCGCCGCGCTCCGGGTGCTCGACGACCCGGTCCTGCGCCGCCGCACCCAGCACGTCGTGACCGACAACCACCGCGTCCAGGCCGTGGTCGGCCTGCTGCGGGCCGGCGCCGTCGCCGAGGTGGGCGCGCTGCTGACCGCCTCACACCTGTCGCTGCGCGACCAGTTCGAGATCTCCTGGCCGGAGGCGGACGTCGCGGTCGAGGAGGCCGTACGAGCCGGGGCGCGCGGCGCCCGGATGGTCGGCGGCGGCTTCGGCGGCTCGGTGATCGCCCTGGTGCCGGTGGACCGCGACGAGCAGGTCCGTGAGGCCGTGACCGCGGCCTACGCCGAGCGTTCCTGGGAGGCACCGCGCTTCCTCGAGGCCTCTCCCTCACCCGGCGCCCGCCGCGTGTCCTGAGCCCTCGCCCGACGCCCGCCGTGTCCTGAGACCCCACTCGGGGGATCACCGCGTGTCCAGAGCCCTCGCGCGACGCCCGCGGTGTGCTGAGACCCCGCTCCGGGGATCGCCGCGTGTCCTGACACGCCGGAATCGCCGGGCAGCGCCATCCTTGGTGACATGCGGCGCTATGAGGCGATAACGGTGTTCCTGCTCCTCGTCGGAGGAGTGCTGCTTCCGGTGGTCGGCTGGCTGATCGGAGCGGTGATGCTCGTCGGCTCGTCGCGCTGGTCGACCCGCGACAAGCTGGCCGGCCTGCTCGTCTGGCCGGGTGGGCTCGCCGCGGCCACCGCGCTCGTCGCCTTCGCTCCGACCCGGGAGTGCGTGTACGTGGACGATGTGAGCGGGCACCACCACGGCGGACAGTGCACCGGCACCGCCCTGTCCGGCTGGCTGGGCGTCCCGCTTCTCACCGTCGCGGTCGTCGGCCCGCTGGTCACCGCCGGCTACCTGGTCTGGCGCGCCCGCCGGGCCGCTTGACCAGGGCCGCTGACCGCGCCGGCGTGATCACCACAGCCGGCCTTGCAGCAGCAACCGGGCGCGTACGGCGCTCACCGCCTGGTGCGCGGGTCCGTCACGGGTGGCGAGGAACAGCGTGTTGATCGGGGGCAGCTCCGGCTCCAGCAGCGGCCGCAGGACACCGGTGGCCAGCTCCGTCGCGCACAGGTAGCGCGGCAGGACGGTGACCCCGGCCCCGGCCGCCACCGCGGCCAGCACTCCCCGCAGATCCGGCACGACCAGCGAGGGTGCCCGGGTCAGGCGGGTCTCGAAGACCGTCCGCCAGTAGCGGCGGATGATCGGGAGGTTCTCCGCGTACGCGACGAGCGGTGCGCGTGCCGGGTCGGCGTCCGCCCAGCGCTCGGCCGCGACCAGGACGAACTCCTCGTCGCACAGCGGATCGGACCGCAGTCCCCGCCGTCGAGGCCGTACGGTCGAGATCACCAGGTCCAGGGCTCCGGCGGCCAGGCCCGCGAGGAGGTCGTCGGTGAGGCCGAGGGTGACCCGGAGCTGCAGCCCGTCGGCCACCAGGTCGGCGAGTGCGGGCAGCGCGCGCACGCAGACCAGCTCCGCGGGGCCGCCCAGGTGCACCGTGCGGCCGAACACCGGCTCCTCCAGCTCGCCGTCCAGTCGCTCCGCCAGCGTGTCGAGCGGGTCGGCGATCTGCCGGGCGAGCTGGTCGGCGGCCGGCGTCGGCGCCATCCCCCGGGGCAGTCGCTCGAACAGCGGACGCCCCAGCGCCTCCTCGAGCGCCTTGACCTGCGCCGTCACCGTGGGCTGCGAGAGCCGCAACAGCGCGGCCCCCTGAGTCACCGACCCCGCGCGGTAGACGGCGAGGAAGGTGCGGAGCAGGTCGAGGGAGACGGCCATGCATCCCATCGTGCCATCGGAAATCCGATACCCGTCCCCGATGAGCACCATTGGTCAGCGATGGGACCCAGCCGCGATGATCTGGGGGTACCGATGGAGGAGGACAGATGTCGAAGCGGGTGCTCATCGCCCTGACCAGCCATGGCGAGCTCGGCGCGACCGGACGGACCACCGGGTTCTACGTCTCCGAGGCCGCCCACCCCTGGGAGATCTTCCGCGCGGCCGGGTACGAGGTCGACCTCGTCAGCGTGGCCGGCGGCGAGCCGCCGAAGGACGGTCTCGACCCGTCCGACCCGGCGCAGGAGGCGTTCCTGGCGGAGGCGCCGGTGTCGGCCACACCACGCCCGGAGGAGGTCGACGCCACGCGGTACGACGCGATCCTGTTCGCCGGAGGCCACGGCACGATGTGGGACTTCCCCGACAACCCCGCCCTGGCCAAGCTCGCCCGGACGATCTACGAGGACGGTGAGGGGGTCGTCGCGGCCGTCTGCCACGGCCCCGCGGCACTGGTCGGCCTCACGCTCGCCGACGGCTCGCCCCTCGTCGCCGGCAAGCGCGTCGCCGCGTTCACGAATTCCGAGGAGAAGGCGGTCGGCCTGACCGACGTCGTGCCGTTCCTCCTCCAGTCGCGGCTGGAGGAGCTGGGCGCGCTCCACGTCGCGGCGGACGACTTCCAGGCCAACGTCGTACGCGAGGGCCGCCTGGTCACCGGCCAGAACCCCGCCTCCGCCCGCGGCGTCGCGGAACAGGTCGTCGCCGCCCTGTCGGGCAAGTGATCCAGGCACGCGAAAGGCCGCCGGACCCCGTAACCGGGGACCCGGCGGCCTTTCACCGCTTCGCATGAGACCGCGTCAGGAGCGGCCGTCCGCCTCGGACTGGGCCAGCAGCTTCGCCACCATCTGGCGGAGCTCGACCTGCCCGGCCACAAGCACGTGGACGGTGTCATGCTCATCCATGCGCCGCTCTAGGTTCGTGACCCGGGCCTGGATGTCCTCCATTACTCCCACGGTGTTTCCGCCTCCTCGGTCGGGGGTTGACAGGTACCGAAGGGGCGACCGCTGGCTGCGGTGAGTTCTTCCCTCCAGGCCCCTGTCTCCGCCCGTCAGCCCCGAACAGGCGGCCTTCGCGGAACCGACCACTTTTGGATCGGCTCTTTGGCCCGATGAGGTTCCTCCTGCGGGAAGGATCACAGGAGTCACTCATCGCGTCAACTCGATCACACAGGGAGACATCGGAGAGAGCGGGAGCTCGTCAGATCAGGCCGAGCTTGCGGACGGCGTCGCGCTCCTCTTCCAGTTCGCGCACCGAGGCGTCGATGCGCTCCTGCGAGAAGGCATCGATGTCCAGGCCCTGGACGATCTCCCACTTGCCGTCCTTGCACACCACCGGGAAGGAGGAGACCAGGCCCTCCGGCACGCCGTACGAGCCGTCCGAGACCACGGCCATGGAGGTCCAGTCGCCCTCGGGGGTGCCGTTCACCCAGTCGTGGACGTGGTCGATGGCCGCGCTGGCCGCCGACGCCGCGGACGACGCGCCGCGGGCCTCGATGATGGCCGCGCCGCGCTTGGCGACGGTCGGGATGAAGGTGTCGCGCAGCCAGGCCTCGTCGTTCACGGCCTCGGCGGCGTTCCGGCCGCCGACCTCGGCGTGGAAGATGTCGGGGTACTGCGTCGCGGAGTGGTTACCCCAGATGGCGATCTTCTTGATGTCCGCGACCGGCGCCTGCAGCTTCTTGGACAGCTGCGCGATCGCGCGGTTGTGGTCCAGGCGGGTCATCGCGGTGAAGCGGTCGGCCGGGACGTCCGGCGCGTGCGACTTGGCGATCAGCGCGTTGGTGTTGGCCGGGTTGCCGACCACGAGCACCCGTACGTCGTCGGCGGCGCCGGCGTTGATCGCCTCGCCCTGCGGCTTGAAGATGCCGCCGTTGGCCTCGAGCAGGTCACCGCGCTCCATGCCCTTCGTACGCGGGCGGGCGCCGACCAGCAGCGCGACGTTGGTCCCGTCGAACGCCCGCTTCACGTCGTCGGTGACGTCGATGCCCGCGAGCAGCGGGAAGGCGGCGTCGTCGAGCTCCATCGCGGTGCCCTCGGCGGCCTTGACGGCCTGCGGGATCTCCAGGAGGCGCAGGTGCACGGGTACGTCGGCACCGAGCAGCTGCCCGGAGGCGATGCGGAAGAGCAGCGCGTAGCCGATCTGACCGGCCGCGCCGGTGACGGTGACATTGACGGGAGTGCGAGTCATCGTGATCTCCAGCTGGTACGAGGCCCGTGCCGAGCGCCGAGCGGAGCTTCGATCGGGTCTCTCGTCGTCGAGATATTCCAGCCGTCAGGCTACCGCGCGCCCGGTCCCCCGCCCGCACCGCCTGGCGTGCATACCGACGACGACGTACGGACCCGCGTGCCCGAGGTGGTAGCCCGGCCCGAACCGGCGCCCGCCGAGCCGCCGGCGCTGTTCTGACCGCGACCACGCGCCTACGGAGTGGGCGCCCAGGTGCCGGAAATCGGACGAGCCGACCGGGCGCCGACGATCCTGAGGGATTCGTCGGGCCGGTCGGCTCGGCTAGGACACGCCCTAGGTCACGCGACGCCGCTGCGGGCGGTCACGCGGGTCACACGGCGAGCGTCGCGAGAGCCTGGTTGAGCGTCGGCGACGGGCGCATGACGGCGGCGGCCTTGGCCGGGTCGGGGTTGTAGTAACCGCCGATGTCGGCCGGGGAACCCTGAACCGCGAGCAACTCCTCGACGATCTTCTGCTCCTGCGAGGTCAGCGTCTCGGCGAGCGGGACGAAGGCCTTGGCCAGGTCGGCGTCGTCGGCCTGCTTGGCCAGCTCCTGCGCCCAGTACAGGGCCAGGTAGAAGTGGCTGCCGCGGTTGTCGATGCCACCCACGCGACGAGTCGGGGACTTGTCCTCGTTGAGGAAGGTCTCCGTGGCCCGGTCGAGGGTGTCAGCGAGGACCTGGGCGCGGGCGTTGCCCGTCGTCTGCGCGAACTGCTCGAAGCTGACCGCGAGCGCGAGGAACTCACCGAGGCTGTCCCAGCGCAGGTAGTTCTCCTTGACGAGCTGCTGGACGTGCTTGGGCGCCGAGCCGCCGGCGCCCGTCTCGAACAGACCGCCGCCGTTGATGAGCGGCACGACCGACAGCATCTTGGCGCTGGTGCCCAGCTCCAGGATCGGGAACAGGTCGGTCAGGTAGTCCCGCAGCACGTTGCCGGTGACGGAGATGGCGTTCTCGCCTCGGCGGATCCGCTCCAGGGAGAAGGCGGTCGCCTCGACCGGGGACTTGATCTCGATCTGCAGGCCCTCGGTGTCGTGCTCGGGCAGGTACCGCTCGACCTTGGCGATCAGCGAGGCGTCGTGCGCGCGGTCCCGGTCGAGCCAGAACACGGCCGGGTCGCCGGTCGCGCGGGCGCGGGTGACGGCGAGCTTGACCCAGTCCTTGATCGCGGCGTCCTTCGTCTGGCACATGCGGAAGATGTCGCCGGCGCCGACGGTCTGCTCGAGGACGGCGTTGCCGGCCTCGTCGAGGACCCGGACCGTACCGGTGGTCGGGATCTCGAAGGTCTTGTCGTGGCTGCCGTACTCCTCGGCCTGCTGTGCCATCAGGCCGACGTTCGGGACCGAGCCCATCGTCGAGGGGTCGAAGGCGCCGTTCGCCCGGCAGTCGTCGATGACGACCTGGTAGAGACCGGCGTAGCTGCTGTCCGGGATGACGGCGAGGGTGTCGTGCTCCTGGCCGTCCGGGCCCCACATGTGACCGGAGGTGCGGATCATCGCCGGCATCGAGGCGTCGACGATGACGTCGCTGGGGACGTGCAGGTTGGTGATCCCTCGATCGGAGTCGACCATCGCGAGCTCCGGGCCCGCGGCGAGTTCGGCGTCGAAGGACGCCTTGATCTCCTCGCCGTCGGGCAGCGACTCCAGGCCCCGGAAGATGCCGCCGAGGCCGTCGTTCGGGGTCAGGCCGGCCGCCGCGAACGTCTCGGCGTACTTGGCGAACGTGTTCGGGAAGAAGGCGCGCACCACGTGGCCGAAGATGATCGGGTCGGAGACCTTCATCATCGTGGCCTTCAGGTGCACCGAGAACAGCACGCCCTCGGCCTTGGCGCGCGCGACCTGCGCGGTGAGGAACTCCCGCAGCGCCGCGACGCGCATGACGGACGCGTCGACGACCTCGCCCGCCCGGACGGGTACCGATTCGCGCAGGACGGTGGTGGAGCCGTCGTCGCCAACGAGCTCGATCCGCAGCGAGCCCGCCTCGGCGATCACCGCGGACTTCTCGGTGGAGCGGAAGTCGTCGGCCGTCATGTGCGCGACGTTCGTCTTCGACTCCGGCGTCCAGGCGCCCATGCGATGCGGGTGGGTCTTGGCGTAGTTCTTGACCGACGCGGGGGCCCGGCGGTCGGAGTTGCCCTGGCGCAGCACCGGGTTCACCGCGCTGCCCTTGATCCTGTCGTACCGGGCTCGGACCTCGCGCTGCTCATCGGTCTTCGGATCGTCGGGGTAGTCCGGCAGCGCGTGGCCCTGCTCCCGCAGCTCGGCGATCGCGGCCTTCAGCTGCGGGATCGAGGCCGAGATGTTCGGCAGCTTGATGACGTTCGCACCGGGGGTGTTGACCAGCTCGCCCAGTTCGGCGAGCGCGTCCGGAATGCGCTGGTCCTCCGTGAGGTACTCCGGGAAGGCGGCGATGATGCGCCCGGCCAGGGAGATGTCACGGGTCTCCACGGTGACGCCGGCGGTCGAGGCGTATGCCTGGATCACAGGCAGGAACGAATACGTCGCCAGGGCGGGTGCCTCGTCCGTGTGCGTGTAGATGATGGTCGAATCAGTCACCGGGTACTCCGCTTCACGCTCAACAACATTCGTCAGCAACTCTCAAATCGAGACAGATGGGCGGGGTCGGCCGCCCTCAGCAGGTCTCAGTCGATCCCTCGCGTTTCGTATCGGCCAGGTGGGTTTCGCAGAGCCCAGGTGTCCAGCGGGCTGGAATGCGCCGCACCCCGGCCCGGGGCGACACGTCGTGACGTGCGGGGACCGCGATGGGGTGGACATTTCGATCAGCATGAGTGACCTGGGGCACATTTTCCAGTAACGCTACGGGCTCCTTACCTGCAGCCTGCATCATCCCACTGCTCATGCGTGGCCTTTCACTGCCCCTTCGCGACGAACGCGACAAGCGTGACGCCGACCGCGGCGGCCGTCATGAGAAGGACGTCCACCCACCTGCGGCGTACGGCGAGCATGCCGGTCTGGCTCTCCGGGAGCACCAGCCGGGCGAGCGCGCCGATGAACACCGCGGCGGCGATCAGCATGCTGCCGCGCCGGAAGTGGTCGGTCGCGACGACGGCCAGGCCGGCCGCGACCCCGCAGAGCACGAAGACGTACGGCAGCTGGCCCAGCCACCGCGGCACGGCCGGGCGGGCCTGGGCGCGCTGCGCCCGGCGGGGGGACGGCGGCGTCCGCGGCCCCGGCACAGGTTGTCCCGCCGAGGGGACGCCCGCCGGGGGCGCATCGTATGACTCCGGTGGCCCGTACTGCTCCGACATGTCCTCTATCTTGGCAGCGCCCGCGCGTGCCCGCTCACCGCTGCTCGAGAGGGACCCACGTACGGTCGTGTTCGCCGACGTACTCGCTGTCGGGCCGGATCAGCCGGTTGTCGGCGTGCTGCTCGATGACGTGGGCGGTCCAGCCGGACATCCGGCTCATGGAGAACACCGCGGTGAACAGGTCGGTGGGGATCCCCAGGAGGCGGTAGACGGACGCGGCGTAGAAGTCGACGTTGGGGAAGAGGCCCTTCGCCGCGAAGACGGCCTCCTCGACCCGGCGGGACACGGTCCACCAACGGTCGTCGCCGGTGCGGTCCGCGAGTTCCTGCGCCAGGTGGCGCAGGTGGGTGGCGCGGGGATCCTCGGTCTTGTAGACGCGATGTCCGAAACCAGGGATCTTCTGCCCGGCGTCGAGCCGGGCCCGTACGGCCGGCGGCGCCTCGTCGGCGCTGCCGATGGTCTCCAGCATGCGCATGACCTGTTCGTTGGCGCCGCCGTGCAGGGGGCCCTTCAGTGTGCCGATCGCGGCGACGATCGCCGAGTGCATGTCCGACAGGGTCGCCGCGCAGACGCGGGCGGCGAAGGTGGAGGCGTTCATCGTGTGGTCGGCGTGCAGGACCAGGCACTCGTCGAAGATCTCCACGTCGCGGCGGGGCGGATGCCGTCCGGTGAGCTGGAGCAGGAAGGTGCCGGCGACGCCGAGGGCGGGGTCGGGGTCGGGGACGGTCGCTCCGCGGCGGGCGGCGTGGTAGCACGCCACGAGGACGGGCTGCCGGCCCGTCAGCCGCGCCGCTTTGCGCAGGTCGGCGGCCCGCTCGTTGCTGCCGGCGTCGGGGTCGTCCGCGCTGGACAGGGAGACGAGCGTCCGCAGCGCCTCCATCGGCGTCTGGCTCCGCGCGACGTCGTCGAGAGCGCCGGTGACGAGGCCGCCGAGCGCCCTGCCCTCGGCCAGGCCGTCCTCCATGGCCGTGAGCGCGGCGAGGTCGGGCAGCGACCCGTAATGGAGGAGATGCACGCACTCCTCAAAGGAGATTCTCCCTGCCAGGTCGTGGATGTCGTACCCCCGGTAGGACAGGAGGCCGCGTGCGCCGTCGATGTCGCTGAGCGCGGTGGAGGCGGCGACGACATCGGCGAGTCCCTTCGACGGCGTGCTCATGGGCCCCTCACTCCTTCCCCGTCCCAGCGGTCTTGGTGGCCCCTTCCGGACGGGTCGGATGTCCCGTAATCTCCGGTGTACTCGGTCCTACCCACCGGTAGGCGGGTGTGACCATGGCCGGTCCGGGTAACCAGGCAGACAGGGGTCGCTAACTACTGGAGGGACCGCTGTGGAGGGCCCGTACATACGGATCGAAGAAACCGGCACGGTACTGCCACTGCGCTCCGAGGTCACGACGATCGGGCGAGGTCGTGGCGTTGACATACGCCTCGACGAACCGAGCGTCTCGCGGTTGCACGCCGAACTGGTCCGCCGTGGTCCGTACGTCTACGTCGTGGACCTCGGACTGTCGCGCAACGGCACGCGGGTGAACGGGCGGCCGATCGCGCGCCGTGTGCTCGAGGACGGTGACGTGGTGAGCTTCGGCGCGGCACGCTGCCGGATGGGCGGCATACCGCGCGAGGACGTCGACCCGGACGTCGAGTTGCGCCGTGCCGTCGCCCCGGAGCTGACGCGTCGCGAGATCGACGTGCTGACGGCGCTGTGCCGCCCCGCCCTGTCCGACGAGGCGTTCGTCGCGCCGGCCACGGCCCGGGAGATCGCCACCGATCTGGTGGTGACGGAGGCGGCGGTCAAGCAGCACCTGCTGCGGCTGTACCAGAAGTTCCGCATCCCGGAGGGCGCCAACCGCCGCACCCGGCTCGCGAACGAGGTCATCGCGCTCGGGCTGGTCCGCCCGCTGCCGCCGGTCCACGTGCCGCCCCAGGGCGGCCGACCGCCGGAGCCGGCCCGTCGCCCGGAGGCCACCCGGCCGGGCACGCCCCCGCAGCCGCGTCAGCCGACCGCTCCCGGCCAGCCGACCGCTCCGGGACGCCGCGCCAGCTGACGTCGCGAGAAGAGCCCACGAGCCCGCTCTGGGAAGAAGCCGTACGGCCCGGCGGCCCGCAACTGCGGTGCGCGCCGGGACCGAACACGCCCGTGCGGGGAAGCCTCAGATCGCGGACTTCTCCGCGGCCTCGACGACGTTGGCCAGGAGCATCGCCCGGGTCATGGGACCCACTCCCCCGGGCATCGGCGCGACCCAGGCGGCGACCTCGCGGACGCCGGGGTGGACGTCGCCGACGAGGCCCTCGTCGGTGCGCGTGATGCCGACGTCGAGCACGGCCGCGCCGGGCTTGACCATGTCCGCGGTGAGCAGGCCCGGAACGCCGGCGGCCACCACGATGATGTCGGCCTCGCGGGTGTGCGCGGCGAGGTCCTTCGTCCCGGTGTGGCAGGTGGTGACGGTGGCGTTCTCCGACCGGCGCGTGAGCAGCAGGCCCAGCGCGCGGCCCACCGTGATGCCCCGGCCGATGACCGTCACGTCGGCGCCCCGCAGGGGCACGTCGTGGCGGCGCAGCAGCTCGACGATGCCGCGCGGGGTGCACGGCAGCGCCCCGGGCTGCATCAGGACGAGACGCCCGAGGTTGACCGGGTGCAGGCCGTCGGCGTCCTTGGTCGGGTCGATGCGCTCGAGGACCCGCTGCTCGTCCAGGCCCTTCGGGAGCGGCAGCTGGACGATGTAGCCGGTGCACGCCGGGTCGGCGTTGAGCTCGTCGACGACCGCCTCGACCTCGGCCTGGGTGGCGGTCGCCGGGAGGTCACGCCGGATGCTGGCGATCCCCACCTCGGCGCAGTCGCGGTGCTTGCCCGCGACGTACGCCATGCTCCCCGGGTCCTCGCCGACGAGCACGGTGCCCAGACCGGGGACGATCCCCCGCTCGCGCAACGCGTCGATGCGTACCTTCAGCTCCGCGCGGATCGCCGCGGCGGTCGCCTTGCCGTCGAGAATTCGTGCGCTCACGGGTCAATCCTCTCAGCGTGGGAAACCTACAGCTCGTCCTGGTCGGCCCGCTGCCGCCAGGCGACGACGCGGTCGGTGACGTGCCAGCTCGCGGACCCCGCGAGAACGGCGGCCAGCACGGCGGCGACGAGGCCGATCAGCGGACGGACCTGGTCGGTGAGCGCCGCGCTCCGGGCGATGACGGCCACGCTGAACTCGAGGAACCCGTTGGGCACGATGTCTCCCTGGGGGCTGCGGTCGCCGGGGACGGGGCCCCGGCGACCTGATGGGGTCAGTGGAAGAAGTGGCGGACCCCGGTGAAGTAGAGGGTGATACCGGCCTTGGCGGCCGCCTCGATCACCTCTTCGTCGTGGATGGACCCGCCGGGTTCGACAATAGCCGTGACTCCGGCGTCCACGAGCACTTGCAGACCGTCCGCGAAGGGGAAGAAGGCGTCGGAGGCGCCCACCGCCCCGGTGGTGCGGTCGCCGGCCCGCGAGACCGCGAGGCGCGCGGAGTCGACCCGGTTGACCTGGCCCATCCCGACGCCGACGGTCGCGCCGTCGGCGGCGAGCAGGATGGCGTTGGACTTCACCGACCGGCAGGCCCGCCAGGCGAACGCCAGGTCGCGGAGCGTGGCCTCGTCGGCGGGCTCACCCGTCCTGAGCTCCCACGTCGTCGGGTCGTCGCCGGGGGCGTCGATCCGGTCCCGCGTCTGGGCGAGCAGCCCGCCGTCGATCTGCCGGGTGTCGACCTGACCGGCCGGGCCCTCCGGGCAGACCAGCAGCCGGAGGTTCTTCTTCTTGGCCGTGAGCAGCGCCAGGGCCTCCTCGTCGAACCCGGGGGCGACGATCACCTCGGTGAAGATGTCGGCGAGCTGGCGTGCCATCTCGGCCGAGACCGGCCGGTTGGTGGAGATCACGCCGCCGTACGCCGAGACCGGGTCGCAGGCGTGCGCCTTGCGGTGCGCCTCGGCGATGTCGGCGCCGATCGCGATGCCGCACGGGTTGGCGTGCTTGATGATCGCGACGCACGGCTCGGCGAAGTCGTACGCGGCGCGGCGGGCCGCGTCGGCGTCGACGTAGTTGTTGTAGGACATCTCCTTGCCGTGCAGCTGCTCGGCACCGGCCAGGCCGCCCTCGCCGTCGGTGTAGAGCGCCGCCTCCTGGTGCGGGTTCTCGCCGTAGCGCAGGACGGCCTTGCGGGTCCGGACCGCGCCGATGACGTCCGGCCAGCGGGCGTCGCTGTCCGGCGCGTACGCGCTCGCGAACCACGACGCCACGGCCACGTCGTACGCCGCGGTGTGGGCGTAGGCCGCCGCCGCGAGCCGCTTGCGCTGCTCCAGCTCGAACCCGCCGCGCCGGACGGCCTCCAGGACCTGGTCGTACGCGGTCGGGTCGACGACCACCGCGACGCTCTGGTGGTTCTTGGCGGCGGCGCGCACCATGGCCGGGCCGCCGATGTCGATCTGCTCGACGATCTCGTCCGGGGTGGCGCCGGAGGCGACCGTCTCCCGGAACGGGTACAGGTTGGAGATCAGCAGGTCGAACGGCTCGACGTGCAGGTCCTCGAGCTGCTGGACGTGGTCCGGGTTGCGGCGGTCGGCGAGGAGCCCGGCGTGCACCTTCGGGTGCAGGGTCTTGACGCGGCCGTCGAGGCACTCGGGAAAGCCGGTGAGCTTCTCGACCTTCATGACCGGGACGCCCGCCTCGGCGATCCGGGCGGCGGTCGACCCGGTCGAGACGATCTCCACGCTGGCCTGGTGAAGGCCCTTGGCGAGCCCTTCGAGACCGGTCTTGTCATAGACGCTGATCAGCGCCCGCTTGATCGCGATGCGGGTCACCCGATCCTCACTTTCCTGTTCTCGATGGTCCATCCCTCGCGGACCAGACGGCCCACGGTCCGCACGAGCAGCGGGCGTTCGACCGCCTTGATCCGCTCGTGCAGCGAATCCTCGTCGTCGTCGTCCAGGACGGGAACGGCCTCCTGGGCGACGATCGGGCCGGTGTCGACCCCGGCGTCCACGAAGTGCGCGGTGCAGCCGGCCACCTTCACGCCGTACTCCAGCGCCTCGCGCGCGCCGTGCGTGCCGGGGAAGGACGGCAGCAGCGCGGGGTGCGTGTTGATGACCCGGCCGGCGAAGCGATCGAGGAACCGCTTGCCGAGGATCTTCATGAAGCCGGCGGAGACGACCAGGTCAGGAGCGTACGCGTCGACCGCGCCGGTCAGCGCGGCATCCCACGCGTCCCGCGTCGGATGGTCTTTGAGTCGGACGACGAAGGTCGGCACACCGGCGCGCTCGGCACGCCGCAGCCCCTCGATGTCGTCGCGATCAGCGCCCACGGCAGTGATCCGAGCGCCATAAGCTGGATCGACACACGCGTCGAGCAGCGCTTGTAGGTTGGTCCCCGCACCGGAGACGAGGACGACGAGCCGGGCGGACACCGTGACTCCCAGGAACGACTGGTGGGCGGGTGTACCAGCCTATCGGCCGCCGCTCGGCTCGGCTCAGCCGACACCAGGAGGACCAGTGAGTGACGCGCCAGGCCCCGACCAGGCCGGGCCGCAGACGCAGCTCCCCGAGTCGCCGCCCGTCATGCGCCCCGCGAGTGACGACGCGTCAGGCCGCGATCAGGCCGGGCCGGAGACGCAGCGTCCCGAGCCTCCGTCCCGGCCGCCGCTGCCGCCGACCGCGCCCGAGCGCGGCGGCCCGCGCGCGCTGATCCTGGGCATCTCGGGGCTCGTGCTGACGTTCCTGTTCCTCCCCGCCGGGCTGCTGCTGTCCGTCGCGGCGGTGGTCACGGGCGTGCGGTCCCGCAAGCGGGCCCGGCGGGTGCTGGCCCCGGCGCCGGGCGCGATCGCCGGCGCGGTCCTCGGTTCGATCGGGCTGGTCTTCTGCGCCTTCTCGATCGTGCTGACCGCCGTGATGTGGAACGAGCTGAGCGGCTACACGAAGTGCCGCGAGTCGGCCCTCACCGTCGACGACAAGCAGACCTGCCAGAACACGTACTTCCCGAAGATCGAGCGCCGACTGCACATGCCGAAGGACTCGCTGCACCGGTACGACTCCTGGTTCTGAGCCGGTCGTTCGACGCCCGCCGACCGCAGGAGCGCACCCGTCAGCGCGGCTGCCTCCTGCGCCGCTCGTCGATCGGGATGACCCCCTCGGGCAGCGAGGGCTCGTCGATCGACGCCAGCACCGGCTCCGGGTCCTCGAACTCGACCTCCTCGGTCTCCGGCTCGTCGGCCGGGGCGGCCTCGGCGGGCGGAACGCGCCGCAACACCCGCCAGTTGGCGATCCAGGCGGCGATCGCGGCCGAGACGCCCACCTCCAGCGCGGCCAGGAGCCCGGTCTGCCACGCGGAGGGCCCCATGACGGCCATCCGCCCGCCGCCGAGCGGCCCGCCCGACAGCGCCGCCAGGAAGGCGATCACGCCGGCGGTCAGCACCCCGGACACGAACCCCCACAGCGGCGCCGCCTCGGTCGTCGACGTGGGCAGGTACCGGATCGTGAAGACGCCGCCGACGGCGCCGGCGATGAACGGCACGGCCAGTGCGAACAACGAGATGATCGGCGCCGGTCCCGGCTCCGGAAGCGCGGCGAGCGGCGGGAACGCCGGGATCATGCCGACGAACACGCCGGACGGCGACACGCTCGTACCCGCCCCCACCGAGAAACCCGGGCCCACCGCGTACGCGACCGCCCACAGCGCCGCGTTGGGCAGGTAGACGAGTCCGATGAGGAACACCAGGATGCCCCCGACCACGCCCGGCTTGAGGACGTCGAAGAGGTTCTTGGCCTGCGGCAGGTGGTACAGCAGGGAGGCCAGGAAGATCAGGATCCCGGAGCCGAGCAGCACGGCGGTCGCTCCGGTGGCCCCGGCGGCCACCGAGCGGGCGCGCCGGGGCAGCAGCCCGAGCATCGCCACCCAGGGGGCGCGGTTGGTCGTCGAAACGAGGGCGCGCGCCGCCCCGAGGCCTCCGGCGCACAGGGCCAGGAGGAAGCACAGCAGCAGCGCCTGCCACGCCGACGGCCGTACGACCGACGAGCGCGCCGCGAGGGCGAGCAGCCCTGACAGCACCGCGTACGGGACGGCCAGGGCCAGCGCGGCGTGTACGACGCCGATCCGGTAACGGCCACGGACCCGCCCGGTCCGCGCGATCCATCCACCGCCGCGGAACAGCAGCGTGCCGGGCAGCACCATCAGCCCGAGCGGCAGCAGCCCCACCCGGCCGTGCGGTGCCGTGAACCCCGCGTGGTGGGACACGAGCCAGAACCCGACCGCCGTACGGAAGACGCCCGGCAGGCCGGTGCCGAGCGCGCTGCGCGGCGCGGCGATCCAGCCGATCAGCGTGATCGTGGTGAGCACGGTCAGGCCGATGCCCGCCGACCACACCGCGGCGACGATGCCGGTGACGGCGAGCGGCCGGGTGACGGGGTCGGCCACCAGGGGCGGTTCGACCTCGTCCAGGTCGTCGAAGTCCTCGTCGTCCAGATCCGGCTCGCCGTGCTCGGTGGTGGACATGGGGCGCTCACCGATCCTCACTCGCTCGCGGTCCACGGCCTCACCATGCTGGCAGCGCCGCACCGGCGATCTCGTGCACCCGCCCGGCGTGTCGCCCTTCCCTGCCGCCCGAAATGTCCCGGGTCACCCGCCGAGTCGGAGGCTGGACGCACACGCGGCCGATGGATGGACACACGCGAAGCCGGAGGGCGGCACACACGCGAAGACGCCCGTGCCGGGAAACCCCGGCAGAGCGTCTTCGGTGAGTGCCCGTGGATCAGGCGGACATGATGTCGCGCATGAGGCGGGCGGTCTCGCTCGGGGTCTTGCCGACCCGGACGCCGACCTTCTCCAGGGCCTCCTTCTTGGCCTGGGCGGTGCCGGACGAGCCGGAGACGATCGCGCCGGCGTGGCCCATCGTCTTGCCCTCGGGCGCGGTGAAGCCCGCGACGTACCCGACGACCGGCTTGGTGACGTGCTGCTCGATGTACGCGGCCGCGCGCTCCTCGGCGTCACCGCCGATCTCACCGATCATCACGATGGCGTCGGTCTCGGGGTCGGCCTGGAACGCCTCGAGGGCGTCGATGTGCGTGGTGCCGATGACCGGGTCACCGCCGATGCCGACGCACGTCGAGAAGCCGATGTCCCGCAGCTCGTACATCATCTGGTAGGTCAGCGTGCCCGACTTGCTGACCAGGCCGATGCGGCCGGGCGTGGTGATGTCGGCCGGGATGATGCCGGCGTTCGACTTGCCCGGCGAGGCGATGCCGGGGCAGTTGGGGCCGATGATGCGGGTCTTGCCGCCCTTCTCGACCGCGTGCGCCCAGGCCCAGGTGCTGTCGTGCACCGGGATGCCCTCGGTGATCACGATGCACAGCGGGATCTCCGCGTCGATGGCCTCGACGACGGCGTCCTTGGTGAACTTCGGCGGCACGAAGACCACGGACACGTCCGCGCCGGTCTGCTCCATCGCCTCGGCGACGGTGCCGAACACCGGCAGGTTCCGGCCCTCGTGCGTGACGGTCTGCCCGGCCTTGCGGGCGTTGACGCCGCCGACGACGTTCGTGCCGGCGCGCAGCATGCGGGCGGTGTGCTTGGAGCCCTCGCCGCCGGTCATCCCCTGGACGATGACCTTGCTGTTCTCGGTCAGCCAGATCGCCATCTCATGCCCCCTGCGCGGCCAGCTCGGCGGCACGACGCGCCGCTTCGTCCATCGTCTCTACCTGCTCGATGACCGGGATCGCGGCCTCATTGAGGATGCGCCGGCCCTCTTCTGCGTTGTTCCCGTCGAGCCGGACGACGATCGGCCGGTCGACGGTCTCGCCGCGGTCGCCCAGGAGCTTGACGGCCTGGACGATGCCGTTCGCGACGGCGTCACCGGAGGTGATGCCGCCGAACACGTTGATGAAGACGCTCTTGACGCTGGGGTCACCGAGCACGATCTCCATGCCGTTGGCCATGACCTCGGCCGAGGCGCCACCGCCGATGTCGAGGAAGTTGGCCGGCTTCTGCCCGCCGTACTGCTCGCCCGCGTAGGCGACGACGTCGAGCGTGGACATGACCAGGCCCGCGCCGTTGCCGATGATGCCGACGCTGCCGTCGAGCTTGACGTAGTTGAGGTCCTTCTCCTTGGCCTTCGCCTCGAGCGGGTCGGTCGCGGCCTTGTCCTCCAGCGCCGCGTGCTCCGCCTGGCGGAAGGTCGCGTTGTCGTCGAGGGTGACCTTGCCGTCGAGGGCCATGACCCGGCCGTCCGCCGTGAGGATCAGCGGGTTCACCTCGACCAGGGTGGCGTCCTCGTCGACGAAGGCGGCCCACAGCCGCTCGATGAGCTCGGCCGCGCCCTCCAGGGCCTCGGCCGGCAGCCGCCCGGCGCTCGCGATCTCACGGGCCTTGGCCCGGTCGACACCGGCCAGCGCCGAGATCGCCACCTTGGCCACCGCGTCCGGGTTGGTCGCGGCGACCTCCTCGATCTCCATGCCGCCCTCGACCGAGCAGATCGACAGGAACGTCCGGTTCGCGCGGTCGAGCAGGAAAGAGAAGTAGTACTCCTGGGCGATGGCGCTGGCCTCTTCGACGAGGACCTTGTGGACCGTGTGGCCCTTGATGTCCATGCCGAGGATCTGCCGCGCCTTCTCCTCGGCGTCGGCGGGTGAGTCGGCCACCTTCACGCCGCCGGCCTTGCCACGGCCGCCGGTCTTCACCTGCGCCTTGACGACGACGCGCGAGGTGCCGGCCGCGGCGAACTCCTCGGCGATCGCGCGGGCCTCCTCCGGCGTCGTGGCGATCTTGCCGGTGGGGACCGGGACGCCGTACTCCGCGAAGAGCTCCTTCGCCTGATGTTCGAACAGGTCCACGGGGGTCCGTCCTTAACGGGATCGACAGATAACGACCGCGTCCAGCGGTCCGCTCCGACCAGGCAGCCTAGTCCTTCCGGCGTACACGCCGGGCCGTGGGTCCGGCGGAGCCCGTTCGGTAGATGACGGGCGGGTAAGGAACTGATGTCGTCAAAGTGGCCGTCAGGCTTTGGTGTACTGGAACGCCAAGGATTGCAGGAGCCGTCGGTGAGACACGACAGGGTACGGGGGGTGCGCCGGTGACGCGGATGACGGCACGGAGGGTGCGCCGCGTCGCCCTCCTCCTCATCGTGGCCGCGCTCAGCGCGACCTGCGCCGCGACCCTGCCCCGGGCCGGCGACCCGCCATGGCGCAGCCCCGGCCTGATCGGCACGGGCTGGCCGTTCGCCCGCGTCGCGGTCACCCCGGATGAGGCGGCGGGCGCGGCGTACATCCCGGGCAGCGCCGTCCTGCTGCTCCCGGACGGCAGGGCGCGGCTGATCCCGTTCGGCGGGCGGGCGCCGGAGACGCTGCGCCGCGACGATCCCCGGGTGGCCGACGCGGTGCGCTCCGACCAGGCGTGGCTGGCCTCGGGCGCGGTGCCCGGCCGCACGGCCGAGGAGCGCGAGGCGGCCGGCCGCGCCCTGCTCGACCTGCGCATGCTGACGCTGCCGAACGGCGCCTCCACCGCGTCCTGGTACGGCGCGTGGAACTACGTGTGGCCGCGCGACGGCGCGTTCACCGCGGCGGCGTTCGCCGCCACCGGTCACGGCGGCGACGCCCAGCGGGTGCTGTACTTCCTCGCCCGCGCCCAGGCCCCGACGGGACTGTGGGCCGCCCGGTACCTGCCCGACGGCACGGCCGTCGCGGACGGCCGGGAGGTCCAGCTCGACAGCCTCGGCTGGGTGCTGTGGGCGACCTGGTTCCTGTACGAGAAGGACCCGGCGGCGGCCAATCTGGACACGCTGTGGCCGATGGTCCGCCGTGCGGCCAACCGGTCGGCGTCCGCCCTGCGCGCCGACGGCCTGCCGCCGCCGTCGCCGGACTACTGGGAGCGCAGCCCGTCGCGGGAGCAGGCGCCGCACGCGGCGACGCTCGGCGTCTGCGCGCCCATGCTGGCCGGGTTGCGGGCCGCCGCCGCACTGGCCGGCGCCCGTGGCGACGCCGACGCGGCGCAGCGCTGGGACCGGGCCGCCGACCGGCTGGCCGCCGGCATCGAGCGGCGGTTCGCACCGTACGGCTATCCGCGGTCACCGATCCGCGGCGGCGCGGTGGACGCCTCCGTCGCCTTCCTGGCCCCGCCGTTCGGGACACCCGCGCCGGGCGTACTGTCCGCGGTGGCCCGGATCCGGGACCGGCTGCGGCTGCCGTACGGCGGGGCGGTGCCCGGCGAGGTGTTCGGCGCCAGCGCCGCGTGGACCCCAGAGACGGGCCTGTTCGCGCTCGAGGCCGCGGCGACCGGCGACACCAAGGGCGTACGGGACTGGCTCGGCTGGCTGATCACGCACCGGACCTCGCTGGGGTCCTTCCCGGAGAAGGTCGACGACCACGGCAACCAGGCCGGGGTCGCCCCGCTCGGCTGGACCTCGTCGCTGGTCGTCCTGGCGCTCGCGGCCGAGGCCTCTCCCCTGCCCGTCCCGCCGAGCTGAGCGGTCGGCGCCCATCCCGCGCGCCGCCGCCGGAGCGGAAGGCGCTCCTCTACATCGTCACGCTCAGTCCTCGCCGACGTTGGCGCGGACCCAATCGACGATCTCGTGGGTGGTCGCGCCGGGCGTGAAGACCTTCGCGACGCCGAGCTTCTCCAGCTCGGGGATGTCGGCGTCGGGGATGATGCCGCCGACGAAGGCGGTGATGTCGAGGGCGTCGCGGTCCTTGAGCAGCTCCAGGACCTTGGCGCACAGCGTCATGTGCGCGCCGGACAGGATGGACAGCCCGATGCCGTCGGCGTCCTCCTGCAGCGCCGCCTCGACGATCTGCTCGGGGGTCTGGTGCAGCCCGGTGTAGATGACCTCCATGCCGGCGTCGCGCAGCGCACGGGCGACGACCTTCGCGCCGCGATCATGACCGTCGAGACCGGGCTTGGCGATGACGACGCGGATCGGACCCGCCATTACTGCCTCCTACCGGGGTGCATGAGATGTTCCGCAGGTTAGTCGTACCACGCGCGGCCGCGCCGACGGCCCCGCGCTCCGGCCTGGTACGGCACCCGGCGGACCGCCGTCAAACGTGGACGATGCGCCGCGGGCGGCGGCGCGACGCCGAGCTTCCTGGCCGGCTTCGACGTGCCGCCGCCCGACACACCGCACGCTCTCCGGCGGCCGTCCGATGGACTGCGCCGAACCTGGCTGCGCTCCCGGACGAGCTCACGGCCGACGTTTCCGGTGGCGCCGGTGACCAGGATCGCGGCCTCGGCGGGCGGCCGCGTCGTCACCGCGCACAACCGGCCGTCCACCAGACCGCACGCCGCTCCTGGGGTTCGCGGGCGGGTGCCGGCGGATCAGGCGGCGGGGCGCGGCGGCGTGGTGAGCCAGGTGCAGCCCTTCGGGTCTCGGCGGCGAGGCGTGTAGGTGGCGCAGGCCGTCACCACGGAGGTCTTGGCGGGGTTGCCCTGCTGGGCGTACGGGCCGCCGGCGGAGGGGTGGTCGCAGTCCGGCAGTACCGCCGGGTCGCTGCGCGGCCGTCCCCACGAGGAGGCGTTGTTCTGCCAGCAGTTGCCGTCGCCCTGTTCGTCCCACCAGAAGTCGACGCCGTTCGGCGCGCGCCCGCCGGAGGGCGTCACGCCCATCAGGTTGCCGACGTACCGGTTGCCGTGCGAGGTGTCCCGCTGCTTGGCGGGGTCGGTCTCGCCCCGGCGGCTCGCCGGGATCCAGTGCTGCGCGATGCCGTAGCGCCAGTTGTCGTAGACGAAGTTGCTCGCGTAGGTGTTCTCGTCGCCGCCCGCCAGCAGCATGCCGGTGCCGACCGGGACCGCCCGTGCCGGGCACTTCGTCCCGCAGTCACGGTAGGGGTCGGCGTTGTTGCCGAACACCCGGTTGGCGACGAACATCGCGTGGTTCTGCGGCATGCCCACCGCCTGCACGCTGCTGTCGAGCACCGCACCGGTGGCGTTGCCGGAGAACTCGTTGTCGTGGACGTACACCGAGTCGCCGGCCGTCCCGGAGTAGCCGACGAGGTTGCCGTGGGAGCGGCAGCCGCGGATCTCCACGGACAGCCGATTACCGCGCTGGTCGGAGGCGGAGGCCGTGGCGATGCCCGCGTCACCGTTGCCGGCCGCCTCGCAGTCGGCGATCACTCCGTGGTCGGTGCCGTACGCCGCGATTCCGTGCTCGCGGTCGTTCAGCGCGGCGACCCGGTCGAGGACGAATCCGTCGGTCTCGACGACGGCGACGCCGTCCTCGGCGAAGCCCTTGACCGTGATGTTGCGCAGGTAGAAGCCGTCGGCGCGGTCGGCGCGGATGCCGATCGGCTTGTCGCCCTCGACGACGACCCCGGCGCCGACGCCCTCGATCTGGAGGTCGCCCAGCCCGGAGACGCTGATCAGGTTCCGCAGGTGCGGGCAGGCCCGCTGCTGCTCGTACGACAGGGTGGCCTGGCCGGCGAGCGCGCTGCACGGTTTGGACGGGGTGGCCAGACTCGGCCGCTCCTGGTAGGTGCCCGGCAGGACGTAGATCGTCGTGCCGCGCTGCCGGACGGCGTCGACGGCCGCCTGGATGTCGTGGTAGGCGCACTCCCCGGCCAGTTGCTGCGCCACGCCGGTGAGGTTCTCGCCCGGTTTGCAGACGACCAGCCTCGGCGTGGCCGGAGCCGGCCGGTAGGCGGGCACGTGGTACGTGCCGGCCGGAGGCGCGACCGGCCGGTAGGCGGAGGCCGCGGCGGGCGACGCCAGGACCGATGACGTGAGAACGGCCGTGCTCAGCGCGGACACGACCGCGACAAGGAGACGCCGCACGAACCGCCCCATTTTCCTCCCAACGGGCCGCAGTGCTCCCCACGTGCATCATGCAGGTCCACGCGTCTCATGTCGACGCCCGCATCCGGCCACGAAAGCCGTGAACTTTTTTTACAGCTTCTCGATCGGTGCGTACCGGAGGACGAAACGCTTGACCCCGTACTCGCCGCCGAAGTCGACGGTCGCCGCGGCCTTCTCCCCGGCCCCGTCGACCGCCACGACCGTACCGAGGCCGAACGAGTCATGGGAAACCCGGTCACCGGCGGACAGAGCGGGCACCGCGCGGTTGCCCGGTGAGCGCACCCCCGGCCGCTGGGCGAGCGACGCCATGGCCGGGGTGGCCTGCGCACCCTGACCGCCGCCCTTCCACTCGACGAGCTTGTCGGGGATCTCGGAGAGGAACCGCGACGGCGGGTTGTACGAGGGGGCGCCCCACGAGCTGCGCATCGTCGCGCGGGAGACGTAGAGCCGCTGCCGGGCGCGGGTGATGCCGACGTACGCGAGCCGCCGCTCCTCCTCCAGCTGCTTGGCGTCGCCGAGCGAGCGCAGGTGGGGGAAGACGCCGTCCTCCATCCCGGTGAGGAACACGACCGGGAACTCCAGGCCCTTGGCGGTGTGCAGCGTCATCAGCGTCACGACGCCCTCCTGGCCACGGTCGCTGGGCGGCACGACGCCCGCCTCCCCGCCGGGGATCTGGTCGGCGTCGGCGACCAGCGCCACCTGCTCCAGGAACTCGACGAGGCGTCCCTCGGCACCGGTGGGCGCCGCGGCCTCCTCCTCGTCATCGGCCGGGGCGGCCGGGGCGGCCACCCCGGCGGCGAGGCGCTCCTCGAACTCGGCCGCCACCGACTCCAGCTCGCGGAGGTTCTCGATGCGGGTCTCGTCCTGCGGGTCGCGGGAGGCCTCCAGCTCCGCGAGGTAGCCACTCCTGGTCAGGATCGCCTCGATCAGCTCGGTCGGCGTCGCGGTGTCGACCATCTCGCCCAGCTCGTCCAGGAGCGCGACGAAGTCCTTGATCTGCTTCAGCGAGCGGGTGGCGATGCCGGGGGCCTCCTCGGCGCGGCGCAGCGCCTGCCAGAACGAGACGCGCTCGCGGCCGGCGAGGACCTCCACGCACGCCTCGGCCCGGTCACCGATGCCCCGCTTCGGAACGTTGAGGATGCGGCGGAGGCTGACGGCGTCCTCGGGGTTGGCGAGCACCCGGAGGTAGGCGAGCAGGTCGCGGATCTCCTTGCGCTCGTAGAACCGGACACCGCCGACGACCTTGTACGGCAGGCCGACCCGGATGAAGACCTCTTCGAAGACACGCGACTGGGCGTTGGTGCGGTAGAACACCGCCACGTCCCCGGCCGCGACGCCCTCCTCGTCGCTGAGCCGGTCGATCTCCTGGGCGACGAAGGCCGCCTCGTCGTGCTCGTTGTCGGCGACGTATCCGGCGACCTTCGGGCCCTCGCCCTGGTCGGACCACAGGCGCTTGGGCTTGCGGTCGGCGTTGCGCTCGATCACCGCGTTGGCCGCCGACAGGATCGTCTGGGTCGAGCGGTAGTTCTGCTCGAGCAGGATGACGGCCGCGTCCGGGTAGTCGCGCTCGAACTCCAGGATGTTGCGGATCGTCGCGCCGCGGAAGGCGTAGATCGACTGGTCGGCGTCACCGACCACGCACAGCTCGGCGGGCGGCAGGTCGTCCTCGTCGCCGGGCTGCCCGACCAGCTCGCGGACCAGGACGTACTGCGCGTGGTTGGTGTCCTGGTACTCGTCGACCATGACGTGCCGGAACCGCCGCCGGTAGTGCTCGGCGACGTCGGGGAAGGCCTGCAGCAGGTTGACCGTCGTCATGATCAGGTCGTCGAAGTCCATCGCCCCGGCCTGCCGCAGCCGGGTCTGGTAGGTCTCGTACGCCTCGGCGAGGGTCTTCTCCATGTGCGTCGAGGCCTGACCGCGGAAGGTCTCGTAGTCGATCAGCTCGTTCTTCAGGTTGGAGACCTGGGCGGAGAAGCTCCGCGGCGGGTAACGCTTGGAATCCAGGTCGAGCTCGCGGCAGACCAGCGCCATCAGCCGCTGCGAGTCGGCCTGGTCGTAGATCGAGAAGCCGGACGGGAAGCCGAGCCGCTTCGCCTCCCGGCGCAGGATCCGCACGCAGGCGGAGTGGAACGTCATCACCCACATCGCCCGTGACCGCGGCCCGACAAGCGCGTCGACGCGCTCCTTCATCTCCCCGGCGGCCTTGTTGGTGAACGTGATCGCGAGGATCTCACCGGGCTGTACGCCCCGTTCCCCGAGCAGGTAGGCGATGCGGTGGGTGAGGACCCGGGTCTTACCCGACCCCGCACCCGCGACGATCAGCAGCGGACCGCCCTGATGGGCGACCGCCGCGCGCTGGGCGTCGTTGAGGCCGTCAAGGAGAGGGTGGCTTACGAGCATCGACACTCAAGGAAGGGTATTCCCTGACGCGGACACTGCGAGTCCGATGCGCCCATCCGGCCCCACTGGACACCGCGTTTCGCGAGGTCGTGCGCTGCCGACGGGCTCCGGAGATCGAACGCCACCGCGTGGGTGTCACGTCTTTCGGAAGTCGTACGCGTCGTGGGTCTCGCGCGGAGGTCGTGCGCCACCGCGCGGGGTGGGCGTCAGGTCTTGCGGAAGTCGTACGCCTCGTAGGCCGCGCGGGCGACGGCGGCGACGTCGGCTCCCCCGGCCGACGCCGAGGCCGCCGCGACGGCGCCCTCGACGAAGGGCGCGTCGGCCAGCACGATGTCCGTCTCGGACTCGCCGGGACTGCCGGCGCGGGTGTCCTCGAGATCCTCCAGGTACGTCCGGGCGGTCAGCACCGAGGAGCCGAGGTCGGCGATCAGCACGACCCCGGCGCCGCCGTCGGCCTCCCGTACGGCCCGCTCGACCAGGTCGATGCTGGTGCCCAGTCCGCCCTCGCCGTCGCCTCCGGCGGGCCGTACGGTGACCTCGCCGACGCCCATCTGGGCGGCGAGTTCGGCGGCCCCCTCGGCCAGCGCCCGGCTGTGCGAGATCAGCACGATTCCCACGGTGCTCATGGACCCGATGTTGCCGCATATATCGGTATCTGGTGCACAGCACCCCGCCCCGACGGTGCTCCGTCAGGCACCCGCACGGCCACGCACTCGGTCAGACGGTGCCGTCCGGGAGGAGGCTCTGGCGCTGCTGCCGCATTCTCTCGAGTTCCTCCGGGCTGAGCATGGCCGCCGCCTCGGCCCGCTGCCGCTGGAGCTCCTCGACCTCGGCCGTGGTCAGCCTGGCCATCACCTCTTCTCGCTGCCGCGTCATCTGCTCGAGCTGCTCGGGTGTCAATCTGCGGTCCATCGCGACCATCCCTTCGATCAGTTCGACGAGTTCCTCGGCCGACGGGCCGGCCCCCTCGTCGTCCGGGGCCAGCGCGTCGATGACGCGCAGCAGGGTCCGGCGGAGCCGCTGGGCCGCCGCGATGCGTTCCTCGGTCTGTTCGAGCTGCCGGCGCAGCAGCCCCCGCAGATCGGTTCCCGCCCCGTCGAGCACTTCGGCGATCTCGGCCAGCGACAGCCCGAATCCCCGCAGGGCGAGGATCCGGTGCAGACGCCGGACCTCGGCCGGGCCGTAGCACCGCCGCCCCGCGCCGTCCCGGGCGGGCGAGAGCAGGCCGAGCCGGTCGTAGTGGTGCAGGGCCCGTACGGTCAGCCCGGTGCTTCGGGCCAGCTCTCCCACGGACAGCGGCCGGTCCGGACCCGTCTCTGTCGGCGTCATGCTCCGGACGCTAGGCCGTGACGTCGCGTCAGGTGCAAGGCTCGCGTTCGAACGGCCCGGCGCCGCGTCGACCAGGTAGCGCCGCCGGATCGCGTCAAGGACAGGCCGCCAGGAGTCGATCCAGGGCGGCTCGGGCGGTCATCAGACCCGCCCGGTCACGGGCCGCCCGAAGGTCGCTTAACCGCGGCCCACCTCACGCACCGGCCGCCAGGAGGGCCTGGAGCCGATCCAGGGCGGCTCGGGCGGTCGCCAGGCCCGCCCGGTCGCGGGCCGCGCGGAGGTCGCTCAGCCGCGCGAGGCCGCCGATCACGACGTCGAGGGGCGGCCCGCTGGCCGTCATGCCCTCCCGACGGTCCTGGGGCGCGTCCTCGGCCGGACGTTCGAGGAACGGCTTGACCAGGCGGTGGTGGTGGTAGGTGTACGCGGCCGCGTGCGCCCGGCAGACCGCGAGGAACAGCCCCCCGTTCCGCCGGAGCCGCTCGCCGGCCGGTCCCGTCGCCGCCTCGCGGAGGAAGGCCTCGAGCAGCGGTTCGGCGAGGGCGGCGGCCCGCAGGGGGCCTTGGTCCTCGGGCGGGACGTAGGGGTACTTCTCGGCGAGGACGTGCTGGTAGAAGGGGTCCGTGGCGTCAGACAGCCCGAGCAGCAGGTCGATCTCGTTGATCGCGGCGAAGTCACCGGCGTTGGCGCCCCGATACTCCACCGTGCCGACGCGGTAGGTCTTGAAGTACGGGCGGATGTTGAGGAAGAACCGGTCTGCGTCGAGTTCGCCGCCGAGCGCCTGGTTGAACCGCAGCACGTCGTCGAGCGCCGCCCGCGCCTGTTCGAACAGGTATGTCGCCATCGGGCTCGAGACCCCCATCGGCGGGATCCGCCGCAGGGCGTCGGCCGCCCGCTGGTAGGCCAGGACCGCCAGCGCGTTGCCCCGGATGAACACCTCCTCGTCGGGGAGCGAGGTGAAGGTCAGGAACGTGCCGCGGACCGCCGGATTGTGGATCGACTGGTGCGCGAACACGAATCTGGGGGCGACGCCGAGCGACGAGCCGAGCCGGTTCGCGAGCGACCACGCGGTCGTGAGGGGCTCTCCGTCGGCGCCCACCTCGTGCCTGCGGCAGGCCGCCAGGTAGAAGCCGACGGCGCCGAGGAGCCGGTATCTCTCCCGGGCGTCGCCCGGGATCCGGCCGGTGCCGGCGACCCGGGCGATCAGCGTCCCGCCGTCCTCCAGGATCGCCTGTTTGGTCTTGTCGAGGTCAGGGCCGTCGAGGATCTCACTTCGCGCCGCGAAGTACGCCTCTTCCAGCTCGGTGTTGAGGTCGACGAACTCGTGCCTGAGCCATCGGTCCAACTCGTTGATCACTTCTTCCACGACCGGCCTCCGCGGTTCGGAAAAGAGGCAGGTCGCGGCGGATCCTCACGCCGCGCCCGCACGGTCACCGCGCCGCCGACACCTCACCGGGCCTCGCGGCGCACGCTCCACCCTGGCGCCCGTAACGGCCCGGCGAACAGGTCCAAAAGAGGCCTTCTCCACCGGTCCATAACCCGGCGCCGGCATCCCGCTCAGGCTCTGTCGGTCACCGCCTGAGGCGCCACTGCGGAGACGGGCGGGATTTTTCGGATTCCGGTTCCGTAAACGCGAACGCGTTAGCGGAATTACGACGCGGCATAACGGAAATCATTCCTTCGGGTCGCATTTGGCCGCCGCGATCGGGCGGCGGAGAAAGCGCATGTCCTTTCTGGACCGGACGGCTTTTCGATGATTACTTGGAGTCGCCCGCTCGATGCGAACGGTCGTCAACCGATCCATTGCGGCGAGAACTGGAATGGGTGACCCACCCGCCAGGGCACGAAGAATCGCACAACCGGAGGAAGACCATGACTGTCGACATATCTGCTGCCGACCGCCGTTTCTCGGGTACACCGCGTCCCCGCGGGCACCGGCCCGCTCCCGCCGGTACGGGGCGGCGGCTCTTCGCCGGCATCGGGCTCGCGGGCGCGATGGCCGGGGCGGCGGCCTTCGCGGCGGCGCCGGCAAGTGCGACGTCCGGGCTGGCGAACGGCAGCTTCGAGACGCCGGTGGTGAGGCCGGGGACCTTCCAGACCTTCGCCGGAGGACAGTTCATCGGGCCGTGGCGGGTGACCGGCGCAAGCGTCGACCTGATCGGAGCCGGCTTCTGGCAGGCCGCGGACGGACGCCAGTCGCTGGACCTGAGCGGCGGTGCCGCCGGCGGGGTCATCCAGACCTTCAGCACGCGCCCGGGCGTACGATACGAGGTGATCTATTCACTCGCCGGAAATCCGCAGGGCCCGCCCGCGGTGAAGACCGGACAGGTCTTCATCAACGGTGCTCTCGCCCAGAACTTCTCCTTCGACGTCACCGGCCACACCATCGCCAACATGGGATATGTCACGAGGGCGGTGACATTCCGCGCGACCGGCGTGTCCACCACCGTACAGTTCACCAGCACCACGAATACCGCCTTCGGCCCGGTCATCGACGACGTCGGAGTCGACCGCTGCGGATGCGGCGTACAAGGCGCCGAATAGGTCCCTCGGTCATGAGCACGCCGACCGGGCAGGGACCCCGGTCGTAGGTGCGTCAAACCGGACCCAGGTCATTTCGGTGTAAGGCGTCGGCGGGCACGAACGGTCGCCCGGCGACGCCTTTCGCCGTCCCCGCGGGCGCCCGTACGGCGGCCGCGCCGGGAGGTCTTCCCGGGCGTTCTCCTCAGGCTGCGTCGCCGGCCACTTCGGCGAGGGCGCGGAACAGCAGGACGGTGGAGGCGGCCCCGGGGTCCAGGTGGCCGACGCTGCGGGGTCCGAGGTAGCTGGCCCGGCCCTTGCGCGCCTGCATCGGTACCGTCGCCTCAGCGCCCTTCTCCGCGGCTTCCAGGGCCGCCTGCGCGGCGGTCGCCACCCCGTCTCCGGCGGCGGCCCCGTACGCCTCCACCGCGGGGGCGAGGGCGTCGACCATCGTCTTGTCCCCTTCGACGGCCTTGCCCAGCTCCCGTACGGCGTCCAGGGCGGCCTGCAGGGCCGTGCCGAGAGCGGGGGCGTC
The DNA here is from genome assembly GCF_039542055.1 of Actinoallomurus vinaceus. NCBI lineage: Bacteria > Bacillati > Actinomycetota > Actinomycetes > Streptosporangiales > Thermomonosporaceae > Actinoallomurus > Actinoallomurus vinaceus. Next base: position 1,124,344 of record NZ_BAABHK010000001.1, on the reverse strand, counting down.
CACGTCGGCGGTGTCGCCGAGGGCCTTGCCCGCCCGGCGCAGCGCGCCGCCGTACAGCGGCCCGGACGCCCCGCCGGTCTTGGACACGAGTGCCCGGCCGGCGGTCATCAGCACCTTGCCGGGCGGCAGGTCGGGGCCGAGGGCCTCGACCGCCGCCCGCAGGCCGCGGTTGAGGTTGGCGCCGTGGTCTCCGTCCCCGATCGCGGCGTCGAGCCTCGTGAGGCGGTCGGCGTCCGCCGCGACCAGTTCGGCGAAGCGTTCCATCCAGCGGCGCAGGTCCATCAGCGTCCCCACCGCAGGCCGGGCGTCTCCACCGGCGCGTCCCACAGCTCGGTGAGCTGGGGCGTCAGCCGCAGGACCGAGACCATGACGCCGGCCATCTCCAGGCTGGTCACATAGTTGCCGACGAGCGAGCGCGCCACCGTCACGCCGTGCCCGCCGAGCCATTCGGCCGCGGCCGCGTACGCGCCGTACAGCTCCATGAGCGGCGTGCCGCCCATGCCGTTGACCATGACGAGCACCTCGGACCCGGACAGTGGCATGTCGTCGTTGATCGCCGACAGCGCCACGTCGACGATCTCCGGGGCGGGGCGGAGTTTGGTGCGCTCCCGGCCGGGCTCGCCGTGGATGCCGATGCCCAGCTCCATCTCGTCGTCGCCGAGTTCGAACGTCGGGCGCCCGGCGGCGGGGACGGTGCAGGCGGTCAGGGCGACCCCGAACGAACGGGTCCGCTCGTTGACCTCGCGGACGACGGCGGCGACGTCCTGCAGCGTGCCGCCGGCCTCGGCCAGCGCCCCGGCGGTCTTCTCCGCGAAGAGGGTCGCCCCGGTGCCCCGCCGTCCGGCGGTGTACGTGCTGTCCTGCACCGCCACGTCGTCGTCGATCACGACGGGCACGACCTCGACGTCCTCGTCCTCGGCCAACTCGGCGGCCATCTGGAAGTTCAGAACGTCACCGGTGTAGTTCTTCACGATGTGCACGACCCCGGCCCCGCCGGACGCCGCGGTGGTCGCGGCGAGGATCTGGTCGGGAACCGGTGAGGTGAACACCTCACCGGGACAGGCGGCGTCGAGCATGCCGTACCCGACGAAACCCCCGTGCAGCGGCTCATGGCCGGAGCCCCCTCCGGAGACCAGCCCGACCTTGCCGGTACGCGGGGCGTCGGCCCGGACGATGATCCGCTGGTCCAGGTCGACCCGCAGGGACGGGTGCGCGGCCGCCATGCCGCGCAGGGTGTCGAGGACGACGTCGTCTACGTCACCGATCAGTTTCTTCATGGTTCCCGGAATACCGTGTCCAACCCCACTACGCCAGAGTTGTGGCTGATTGATGGGTTAAAGCCTGAATCTCCGTATGATGTCGAAACGTGATCGATGACGTTGAGCGCGCGCTCGTGGTGATGGCCCACCCCGATGACATCGACTTCTCCTGCGCCGGAACGGTCGCGACGTGGACCGACGCGGGCATCGAGGTCGCGTACCTCCTGGTGACCGACGGCGACGCGGGCGGCTTCGACGACGACGTGCCGCGCGAGGAGATGGGCCCGCTGCGCCGGGCCGAGCAGACCGCGGCGGCCAAGTGCGTCGGCGTCACCGACGTGCGCTTCCTCGGGTACCCCGACGGGCGCGTGGAGCCGACGCTCGACCTGCGCCGCGACATCGCGCGCGTGATCCGGCAGGTCCGCCCCGACCGGGTGGTCATCTCCAGCCCCGAGCGGAACTACGAACGGATCTACGCCGGCCACCCCGACCACCGGGCGGTGGGATCGGCCGCGTGGGACGCCGTCTACCCCGACGCCCGGAACCCGTACGCCTTCCCGGAGCTGCGCGCCGAGGGGCTGGAGGCCTGGACCGCCCGGGAGATCTGGGTGATGGGCGGGCCCTCGCTGGGCGAGTACGTCGACGTCACGGACGTCTTCGACCGCAAGCTCGCGGCGCTGCGCTCCCACGTCAGCCAGGTGTCCCACCACGAGGACCTGGAGGGGATGCTGCGCGCCTGGATGGGCGCGAACGCCGCTCGCGGCGGACTCCCCGAGGGCCGCCTGGCCGAGGCGTTCCAGATCGTTCCAGCGGTGTAACCCCCGGACGCGAACCCCGAACCGCTTTGAATCACCCTCAGGAAACGGACAACGTGGCACCCAAGATCCTGCTCGACTGCGACACCGGCATCGACGACGCGATCACCCTCCTGTACCTGGCGACGCTCGTGAAGGCCGGTGAGGCGGAGCTCGTCGCCGTCGGCACCGTGCACGGCAACGTCGCCCCCGACGTCGGCGCGCTCAACACGCTCCGGGTCCTCGAACGCGCCGGCCTGACGGAGGTGCCGGTCGCCGTGGGCGCCGTCCGCCCCATGGCCCAGGACGTGAACTACGCGCACGACTGGCACGGCACGGACGGCCTGGGCGAGACCGGCCTGCCCGAGCCGGCGGGCCGCCCGGTCGAGATCTCCGCGCCGGAGCAGATCATCCGGCTCGGCCGGGAGCACCCCGGTGAGCTGACGCTCCTCGCCGTCGGCCCGCTCACCAACCTCGCCATCGCCCTGCTGCTGGAGCCGTCGCTGCCGACGCTGTTCCGCGAGGTGATGGTCATGGGCGGCGCGTTCGACCACCAGGGCAACATCACCAGCCACGCCGAGGCGAACGTCTGGCACGACCCGGAGGCCGCCGAGCTGGTCCTGGGCGCGGGCTGGCCGATCACGCTGGTGCCGCTCGACGCGACCCACCCGACGGCGGTCGACGGCGGGTGGCTGGACCGGCTCGCCGAGGCCGACTCCGAGGTCGCGCGCTTCGCCGCCCGGATCCTGGAGTTCTACGCCACCGCCTACACCCGCTCGCTCGGCAAGCGCGGAGCGGTGATCCACGACGCGCTGGCCGCGATGCTGGCCGTCGACCCGTCCATCGGGGAGTACGCCGAACGGCCCGTACGGGTCGAGCTGCGCGGCGAGCGCACCCGCGGGACGACGCTGTGGGACCGCCGCTTGTACGCCGACGAGGGTGACCGCCCGGTCGTCAGGGTCGCCGTCGGCGTGGACGTCGCGGCCTTCCAGGACCGCCTCCTGGCCGCCCTCCGGTGAAATCAGCGTTCGCACCGGCGATCCGGTGAGGCCGCGGCGATGCGGGCGCCAAAACCGACCGGCTATTTAAATACCGAAAAGTATTCTTCTCCCGAAGCACCGGAAATCCGTCTTTTTCTCGGTTAACAAACCGAATTCGCGCTAATTCCCCGCGTAGCGACCCTGGGCGATGTAGCGTCTCAGCCTCCTGGAAGCCTTGGTCCGATCAGGAGGAATGCGTGCTGAGCATCGACGGGTGCCTTTCCCGGCTCATGGGCGTTCCCGGCGCGCGGAGCGTGACCCTCGTCGACTGCGCCACCGGTCTCTGCGTCGCGTCGGCCGGCCGCGAGGACGTGGTCGACCGGCACGAGAACGCCGCAGGCACCACCGAGGTCGTCCGCGCGATCCTGGCCGACCCGGCGATGAGCAGCACTTCCACCGGCGATGACATCGAGGAGATCATCGTCTGCGGCGCGAACGGATATCACCTGCTCGCCGCCGTCGGCACGAGCGCCGACGCATTACTCTTCCTGCACCTGCTGATCGACCGCACGCAGGGAAATCTGGCATTGGCCCGGCATCGCCTGCAGACAATGGTCCAGGAAATGGCGGGGCCCGAACGTGCGCGGTGACGAAGCGGCACGGCCGGCGGGCGCCCTTCGCGAACCACCGTACGCCGCGGCCGGAACGGTCGTTCCGGCCCCGGCACCGCCGGAGAACAGGTTGATCGCGGCATTACGCCGAGCCGAGGAGGGCCGCCGCACCGGCGTGCTGCGGGCCGGCGACGACGGAGTGCTCCACCTCACCGACGGGGCCGTCACGTTCGCCGAGAGCCGCTGGACCCCCGCACCCGACGCGGGCCCACCGGCTCCATCGGACCGGTGGCCGACACCCGGGCGGACCGATGGCGGGCCCCGGCCCGCCCCCACGGAGTGGCACCGGGAGACGCGGCTGCTGTTGGCGATCTTCGACGCGGTGTACTTCCTGCTCGATTCGGACGCCGCCCCGTCCTTCACCGAACGCCCGCCGCATCGGCCCGCCCCGGAGTGCCGGGTCTCCCCCACCGCGTTGCTGCGCGAGTGCTCGCGCCGGCGCGAGGAGCCCGATGCCGGGTGGCCGGCGACGCTGGTGGACCGGGTCCCGGTCGTCCCGGTCCGCACGGTGCGCCGGCGGCGGATCGTCCTGACCGGCCCGCAGATCGAGGTCATCCTCAACGCGGACGGCCACCGTACGCCCGCCGATCTGGCGCGCGACCTGGGACGTACGGCCTTCGGGTGCCTCACGGCGGTCCGTGCCCTCACCGCCGCCGAACTGGTCCGGCCGCCCCGGAACGAGCCCGACGCGCTTCCGGTCCGGCGACGACGCCCGCCGGCTCGGGGATCGGACGGCGGCGAGGACACGGCGGCACCCGCCCCCTGGGCGCCGGTCGAACTCGACGTGCTCCTCCGGCTCCGGGCCGGGCTCGAGGAGCTGACATGACGAAGCGCCGGCTCGGCGGTCTGCGAGAAAGGTTGACGAAGGTGGCGATGCCCGACCCGGCCCACGGCCCGAACCGCGCGCCCGACCCCGTCGTGCTGGCGGCGCTCAGGACACTGCGCGGACGCCTCCCCCAGCTGACCGGCAGCCTGGTCGCCTCCTCGGACGGACTGCTCATCGCGCACGATCTACCGACCGTGATCGAACCCGATGGCATGGCGGCCCTGGCCGCCAGCGAACTCTCGCTGTCCCAGCGGATGGTCTCCATCGCGAACGACGGCGCCTTCCGCGAAGTGGTCGTCCAGAGCACCAAGGGCTACGCCGTGATCTACGCCGCCGGGCCGACCGCCTCCCTCACGGTGCTGGCGGGCCCCGGCGCGAACGTCGGCCGCCTGCACCTCGAATCCCGGCCCGTGGCCCGCCACATCGCCGATCACCTGGTCGACGCGGCGTCCGGCCCCCAGCGCCCCGCACTCCCGTAACCCGAAAGGATCACGCATGTCCAACCTGGATCTGGCCCTGAAGAGCATGATGGCGGTCGACGGCGCGGTCGGCGCCGCCGTCGTCGACTACAGCAGCGGGATGGCCCTCGGCATCCTGGGCGGCTCGAAGACGCTCGACCTACAGGTCGCCGCGGCGGGCAACACCGAGGTCGTACGCGCCAAGCTGCGCACGATGGAGCAGCTCGGCATCAAGGAGGACATCGAGGACATCCTCATCACCCTGTCCGCGCAGTACCACATCATCCGTCCCGTCACCGGGCGCAAGGGGAAGGGCCTCTTCCTCTACCTGGCACTCGACCGGTCCCGAGCGAACCTCGCGCTGGCCCGCCACCACCTCAAAGGCATCGAGGAGGAGATCGAAGTGTGACGCCGGACCCGCGGCCCCGGAGCCTCTCGCCCGGGGTCGCGGTGCCCTCCGGACGCGCGCGCCGCGCCGCCGTAGCCGCCATCTAGGATCCTGCGTCATGGGCGATGAGAAACCGCAGGTGGCGGCCTTCACGGACCTGGACCTGACCACCCTCTACGCGCTGTTGAAGCTTCGCGTCGACGTCTTCGTCGTCGAGCAGGAGTGCCCGTACCCGGAGCTGGACGGGCGCGACACCGAGCCCGGCACCCGGCACGTCTGGCTGTCCGGCGACTCCGGTGGGCCCACGGCGTACCTGCGCGTCCTGGACGACCCGGACGGCGCGCGGATCGGCCGGGTCGTGACGGCGCCGCACGCGCGCGGAGGCGGGCTGGGGGCGCGGCTGATGGAGGCCGCGCTGGAGGCCATCGGCGACCGTACGGTCCGGCTCGACGCGCAGACGCACGTCGCGGGCTTCTACGCGAGGTACGGCTTCGTCGTCGACGGCCCCGAGTACGTCGAGGACGGCATCCCCCACGTCCCCATGGTCCGCCGCTGAACCGAAACCCTGATACCGGCGTCGGGCCACTCCTCCGACGTCGCCGTACGCAGTGACGTGCCGGTCACCGACTGAACCGGTCGGCGCGGTGTCGCGCGTGGACAGTGGGCAGTGAATTCCGGAAATGTGCTTCGTGATGGAATGTGGCGAGCGATATGAACCGAGGAGTGATCATATGTCCGTCACCGACGCACTCTTGGCGAACGCCCGGCGCTACCCCGACCACTTCGCGACCGGCGCTCTGTCGGCGGCGCCGGAACGGCACCTGACCGTCGTGGCGTGCATGGACGCCCGGCTCGATCTGTTCAGCATGCTCGGCTTGGAGATCGGTGACGCGCACATCGTCCGGAACGCGGGCGGCGTGGTCACCCCCGACGTGATCCGCTCGGTGGCGATCAGTCAGCGGTCGCTCGGCACCAGGGAGATCATGCTGATCCACCACACCGGGTGCGGCCTGCTCGGCATCACCGATGAGGAGTTCCGCGCGCAGCTCAAGGCCGAGACCGGTCTTGAGCCCGAGTGGTCGGCCGAGGCGTTCACCGACCTGGACGAGGACGTGCGCGAGTCGATCGCGCGGATCAAGGCCGACCCGTTCATCCCGCACAAGGACTCCGTCCGCGGCTTCGTCTTCGACGTCAAGACCGGCGAGCTCCGCGAGGTCACTCCCTGAGCGGCCGAGGTCGCCCCTGGGCCGCTCCGTCCGCCGTCAGACGAGACGGCGGGCGGCGGCCCAGCGGGACAGCTCGTGGCGGTTGGACAGCTGGAGTTTGCGCAGCACCGATGACACGTGCGTCTCGACGGTCTTGACCGAGATGAACAGCTCCTTGGCGATCTCCTTGTACGCGTAGCCGCGGGCGATCAGCCGGAGCACCTCGCGCTCGCGCTGGGTGAGCTGGTCCAGCTCGGGGTCGATGGGCGGGGCGTCGGTCGCGGCGAAGGCGTCCAGCACGAACCCCGCGAGCCGGGGCGAGAAGACCGCGTCGCCCTCGGCCACCCGGCCGATCGCCCTGGTCAGCTCCGGCCCGGAGATCGTCTTGGTGACGTAGCCGCGGGCGCCGCCGCGGATCACGCCGATGACGTCCTCGGCCGCGTCCGACACCGACAGCGCCAGGAAACGCGTCGCCGCCCCCTGACCGGCCGTCGCGCTCTGGCCGCCCGTCGCGCCCTCGGCCGCGCCGCCGCGCGCGCCACTGAGCACCCGGCGCAGCACTTCCACGCCACCGCCGCCGGGCAGGTGGACGTCGAGCAGCACGACGTCGGGCCGGGTCGCCGCGATGACCTCGACGGCCTCGTCGACGTCGCCCGCCTCACCGACGATCTCCACGGAGTCGCCCAGCTCCGCCTTCACGCCGCTGCGGAACATCTGGTGGTCGTCGACCAGCACCACACGCGTCATGTCCGTTTCAACTCCAGTCTCACTTCGGTGCCCTCGCCCGGAGCCGTACGGATCTCCGCCTTGCCGCCGTTGCGCTCCATCCTTCCGATGATGGACTCCCGGACGCCCATGCGGTCCGCCGGTACGGCGTCGAGGTCGAAACCGCGTCCCCGGTCCCGTACGAAGATCATCACATCGTCGCCGTCCACCTCCGCGTAGACCGAGACGGACGGCGGCGCGGTCTCGGTCCCCGCGTACTTGGCGGCGTTGACCATGGCCTCGCGGGCCGCCTGCAGCATCGCGCCGAGCCGCTCGTCCAGCGGGCAGTCGCCGACGCAGACGACCTCGATGGGGACGCCGTGGTGGTCCTCCACCTCCGCGGAGATCTTCCGTACGGCGGCGGCGAGCGCCTGCTCGGCGTCCGCCTTCGGCTGGTACAGCCAGGCGCGGAGGTCGCGCTCCTGGGCGCGCGCCAGCCGCTGGACCTCTTTCGGGTCGTGCGCGTTGCGCTGGATGAGCGTCAGCGTGTGCAGCACCGAGTCATGTACGTGCGCGGCCACTTCGGCCCTCTCTTGTGATCGGATCCGCTCCCGGCGCTCGTCATCGAGGTCGCGCCACATGCGCAGCAGCCAGGGCGCCACGATGACGGCGACTCCGGCGACGATGATGCCCGAGCCGAGCAGGACCTGCCCGACGTGCTGGATGTTCTGGATGAGGAAGGCGACCAGTCCCGCGGTGACGAGGGCCGCGCCGACGACGCTGCGGATCCACAGGGAACGGGTGTTGCGGACCCAGCGCCGCCGGTGCTCGGGGTCGGCCTGCTGCCAGATGATGCCGACGCCGATGCCGCCCGCGACCACCGGCCACAGTGCCCGGGTCTCCGTGGCCGAGGTCAGGGTGAACGTCGACAGCGCGCCGACGAGCACGCCGTACGCGAGCAGTTGCGTCCAGTCGCGGTACGGCCGGGCCTCGACCCGTGGGGGGACGAGCAGCCACAGCGCGACATAGGCGATGACGCCGATACCGGCCGCGATGAGCACGGCGAACGCCACGCGCACGACGACGAGGTCGAGCCCCAGATGTTCGGCCAGGCCACGGCAGACGCCGCCGACGACCCGGCCGTCGGCGCGTCGTTCGAGACGTCGGGGACCGTCGCCGGCCTCACCAGGGTTTTCGGGCACACGCCGATCGTCACACGTTCCGCGCCGGATCGCATCGGGGCTTCCCCCGGAGCCTCCCTCAGGGACGTGTCAGGGGTCTCCCGGATGGTGATCGGCGATGGCGTTCGGGACGATGTCTCCATGACCGAGGACAGCGGCGCGCCGCCGCGGCGGCTCACCCGCTCGCAGGAAGGCCGGCTCATCACGGGGGTGTGTGCCGGCCTGGCGCGTTACACGCGCATCGATCCGGTGGTGTTCCGCATCGGGTTCGCGCTGCTCGTCCTCACCACGGGAGTCGGCGTTCTGCTGTACGTCGGGGCGTTCCTGCTCATGGGACAGCCCGACGGGGGGCCGTCGAAGATCGAGGGGCTCGGCCACCGGCTGTTCGACGGCGACACCGCGCTCGCGCTGCTCGGCTTCGCGCTGGGCGCGGGCGCCGTCCTCGGAATCGCGGGCGACTGGACGTCTCCCAACGCGCTCGCGGTGGTCGTGGTGTTCGCCCTCGCGCTGTTCACGGCGCGCTCACGCGGCGTCGACCTGGTCCTCCTCGCCCGCAGCCTCCCCGACCGCGTCAAGGGCCGTCCCCTGGCGTCGTGGACTCCCCCGGCCCCACCCACCGTCCCGCCTTATCGTATGCCTGACGGTATGATCGATCTTGCTCGTCTGGCGCGCACGGAGCCGCTCGAAACGGCACCGCCTCCCCCCTCGCCGCCGACGTCTTCGCCGGTCCTTCCACGCCGGCGCAGGTCGTACCTGACGGTGTCCACGATGGTGACCGCCGTGCTGGTGGCGAGCGTGCTGTACGCCGTCGGCGATCGGCGGCCCGACCTGGGCGGCCTCCAGACCATCATCGCCGGCGCACTCGTCGTGGTCGCGGCCGGCATTTTCGTCGGCTCCTGGTTCGGCCGGGACCGCAAGCTGATCTTCGTTGGAGCGATCATGTCTCTCGCCCTCGCATCGACCTCGATCGCCGGCGATCCGTCCATCGCGCGAAGGACGCACGCCTCCGCGTGGCGGCCCGCCGACGTGTCGCAGGCCGAGCGGTCGCACAAGGTCCTCGTCGGCGAGGGCGCCGTCGACCTGACCTCGGTGCCGCTCACTCCCGGACAGCGCATCCGCGTCACCGCCACGGTGACGGTCGGGGTGCTCACGGTCAAGCTGCCCGCCACGGCGCGCGTCGAGCTGAACGCCCAGGCGTTCCTCGGGGACATCACCGTGGACCGGCAGATCACCGGCGGCCCCCGCGCCCGGGTCGTCCGCGTCCTCGAACCGGACGTACGGCCGAACGGCGCGGCGCCGATCATCGAGCTGCGCCTCCGCAGCACGGTCGGGGACATGGAGGTCACCCGTGTTCCGGCATAGGTTCGACCCGTCGTCGCTGCTGGCGGCGGCCCTGTTCCTCGCCGTCGCGTACATCTATCTCGCCGGGAGCCCGCCCGTCTGGGTGGCGCCCGGCCTCGTCGGCGCCCTCGGCGTGCTCGCTCTCGTCCGCGTCATGTTCCGGTCGCGGCGGCGCGAGCCCACGGACCCGCGGAACGCGTGGCGCCTCGACGCCCGGTACGGCAAGGGCCCGGAGCGCTGAGCGACGAGGCAGGCTGACAGCGGGGTCGCGTCAGGCCGCCGGAGCGCTGAGCGACGAGGCAGGTTGAGCAGGGTCGCGTCAGGCCGCCGGAGCGGGTGAGGACGGGGACGCCGACGAGGGCGGTGCCGGGGGTACGAGGGTCGACGGCTCGATGGGCGGTTCGGCGGCGGGAGCTCTGCGGCTCGTCCGCCACACGACGAGGACGAAGACCGCCAGCCACAGCAGGTTGACCCAGCGCACGCCGAGGTGCTGGTAGCCGTTCACGCGGACACCGGGGAGGGTGAACACCCCGAGCAGGACACCGCGGAAGATGACGGTCCAGTCCAGCCGCCGGTACGGCAGCAGCGCCAGTATCGGCAGCAGCATGGCGTCGTACCAGGGGTACTGCAGTGGCGAGACGAGGGTGGTGCCGAACGCCAGCACGGCCACGGGCAGCACGTCGAGCGGCAGCCGCTGCACCTCGGCGGACGGCCGCCGCCACAGCGCGAACGGCAGGCCGGCCCGCCACCACAGGAAGGCCGTCAGCGCGACCGCGAGCACGCCCATCCACACCATGTAGAGCCCGTGGTGGGTCAGGATGAACTCCGGCACCGGCAGGTACCGGTCCTTCTTGCGGCCGAGCCGGGCGTTGAGCGAGTGCATCGCCGCCGGCCCGGCCAGCACGTAGCCGCCACCGCCGACGAGGAGGAAGCCGACCACGGTGGCCGCCGCGCGCCGGTACCGCGCCGGGGACAGCCAGGCGGCGATCACCAGTCCGGCCGCGGGGAAGAGGAACGACGCCTTGACCGCGACCGCGGCTCCGCCGAGCAGCCCGCCCGCGAACGCCGAGTGCCGCGCCGCGTACAGCGCGGCCACGAGGAAGAACACCGCGAAGACGTCCGCGTGCCCGCTGCCCACCATCCAGAACAGGATCAGCGGGTTGGCCGTCCACAGCAGGCAGGCACGGAGCCGGCGCACCGGGTCGGGGCCGGTCATCCGGTCGAGGATCACGCCGGTGCCGATGAACGCGGCCGCGTTGGCCCACTTGAGCAGGAAGATGATCCGCGCCATCGAGTTGCCGCCGAAGTGCGCGGCGAGCCACTGGATTCCGGTCATCACCGGCCCGTACACGGTGGGGACCCGCTGCCAGCCGCTGGGCATCAGCAGGCCGACCGGGTCACCCGTGTGGGCGAGGCGCAGCGGCGTCGTGACGTACGGGTCCCGGCCCAGGTCGGCGATGCGCCCGTAGATGGCGTAGTTCATCATGTCGACGGAGCCGGTGGGCGGGAGCAGCGCGTACACGCAGGCGACGACCGCTCCGGCCAGGAGCAGGCGGCGTGGGCTCACCCACGGGCCCTTGCGCAGGGCGTACAGCCCGGACAGCACTCCCGCTCCCGCGCTCGCCGCCGCGATCCAGGTGAGGGTCGTGACCGTCGCCCAGGACGGCGAACCCCCGAAGGTCAGGAACGGCCAGGTCGGGCCGAAGTACGGAACGGCCGCGGAGGTGCCGAGCACCATTGCCGCGCCCATCGCGACGATGCTCGCCCCCAGCATCACCCAGGAAAAGACGCGGGACATGGAATACGACGTTAAGGCCGGAATATCGGGGTTGCAGCCGCTCCCGCGCGGTGTTCACCGAACGCTCACCTGACGGTCGCGTGGAGGCTGAGTGCGTACCCCGGACCCGGATTTACCAGCTCACGCGGGTGCCCGCCACCGTACACGCGGACCCGGTTGGCCCGCAGCGCGCGCTCGGCCACCCCCTGGTCCGTGATCGTCCGTTCGGACAGCTCTCCCGCGAGCACGGCGAGCACGTCGGCGGTGGGGGCGGCGCGGCGCCCAGGCGCCCACGCGTACAGCCAGATCTCCTGCTCCCCGGGCAGCCGTACGGGCACGCCGTCGAAGCGGGCGAGGTTCCACCAGTCGCCGGGGCGGGCGGCGAGCTCACGGACGAGCCCGGCCAGCCGGCCGATCGTGACGGTGGGACGGGCGGCGTACGGGCTGGCGTCGCCCTGCATGGTGAGGTCGGGAATGACCGAGAGATTCAACGGAAGTCCTTCGTGGCGCGGCAGCGGTGCCGCAGGGCCGGCGGTCGGTCTGAACGGAGTCAGCGACAACAACACGAAGGACACAGCGCGGCGACCGCGTGGCGAGAGGCCACGAGAGCGGTCGGAGTCTGGCGCGCTGGCATGGAGTCAAGTGTGCAGGCAGCCGACCGGCGCCGTCAAACGCGCGCGCCGAGAGGTGGGCAGGGCGACCCTGCCCACCCGCTCGATCGGCTGGAGGCCGTCACTGCTGGGGGGCGAGTATCTCCCCGGTCTCCTTGTCGCGGATGCTGATCGCCTCGACCGGGCACGATTCGGCGGCGTCGACCGCCTCGTCGGCCGGGTCCGCCTCCCGGCGTGTGGGCCGGGATGTGCCGTCGACGAGCGTGAAGTGGCCGGGTGCGGTTCCGGCGCAGATGCCGGAGCCGATACAGGTCCGCCCGTCCACCTCGATCAGCCAGGTCATTTCGGTGTCCTTCCCGTCTCCTCGGGTTCTCACTGGTCCCAGGCGATCGGCATCCGTGCGGGTGCCCGCGTGGCCACCCCGGTCTTCCAGACGGTGCCCTCTTCGGAGGCGGCGAACCGCAGGTCCGGGAGGCGGTGCAGCAGGGTGCCCAGGGCGACCTGGAGTTCCATCCGGGCCAGTTGGGCGCCCAGGCAGTGATGCGGGCCGTGGCCGAAGCCGATGTGGGATGCCTCTTTGCGTTCCAGGTCGAGCGTGGCGGGGTCGGTGTAGACCGATCCGTCCCGGTTCGCCGATTGCAGGGCGACCACCACGGGTTCCCCGGCGCGCACCGTCACCCCGCCCAGTTCGACGTCTTCGAGCGCGTAGCGCGCGCTGCCCGCGCCGTTCCCGAGGGGGACGTAGCGCATGAGCTCCTCCACCGCCTGCGGAATCAGGTCCGGATCCGCGCGCAGGGCCGCGAGTGCCTGGGGGTGGGTCAGCAGCACGTAGACGAAGTTGGGGATCTGTGAGGCCGTCGTCTCGTGACCGGCGACCAAGATCCCCTCGGCCATCGTCAGCAGTTCCTCCTCCGACAGCCGGTCGTGCTGGTCGCGTGCCTCCACGAGCGCGCTGAGCAGGTCGTCCTGCGGGGCCTTCCGGCGTTCGGCGATCAGGCCCGCCATGTAGTCCCGCATCCGCCCGGTGTGCTCGGCGACCTCTTCCGGCGTGAACCGGGTGGTGGACAGGAACGCGTCGGACCACACACGGAAGTCGTGCCGGTCCTCGACGGGCACCCCGAGCAGTTCGCAGATCACGGTGATCGGCAGGGGCAGCGCGAAGTCCTCGACCAGGTCGGTGGGCGGTCCGGCGGCCAGCATCCGGTCCACCAGATGGTCGGCGACCTGCTGGGCGCGGGGCCGCAGCTGTTCGACGCGCCGGGCGGTGAACGCCTTGGCCACGAGTCTGCGCAGGCGGCTGTGCTCGGGCGGGTCCAGGCGCAGAAGGTTGCCGGGCGACCCCATGTGCAGCCGCGTGCGCGGTTCGTCGCGTCCGGCGCCGGCGGCCCGGCTGAACCGCGGATCGCCGAGGACGACCTTGGCGTCCTCATAGCGGGTGACGAGCCAGGCGGGCTCGCCGTACGGGAGTTGGACCCGGCACAGGGGCTGTTCGCGGAGCTCGTCGAACGCCGGAGCGACGTCCAGTCGTTCGGACGCGCCGAGCAGGTCGGACCAGGGTTTCACCGTTGTCATCACCGACTCCTCTGAGGGGACGTGGTGTACATCACGTGACGTGGAGGCACGCCGATCAGGCCGGAACGCAGACGCCATCCCGATCGCTCGCCCAGCGCGGGCGCGAGCAGATGGCACAGGGCGTCGACGAGCAGCTCGAGCGGATCATCGGTCGCCACCGGCCACTCACCGGCGAGCCATACCGCCAGAAACGACTCCGTCTGCAGCACGGCCATCAGGGCCCGCTGCCGCGCCTCCGCGGGAGAGGTGCCCCGCCAGCGTCGGAGGTCATCGGTGAGCAGGGCGACGTGGCGTTCGCGCGCGGCGCGGGAACGGTCGCGGGCACCGTCGCCGGTCGCCGTCGGCCCGGCGGCGACGAGCGCCCGGACCACCGGGGCCATCTGGCGCCAGCGTCCGGTGGCGCCCTCCAGCCATGTGCGGATCGCCTGGCGGGTCCACACCGGCTGGGTGGCCAGGTCGGTGTAGGCCTCGTCGGCGACCTTGTACATGTGCGCCACGAGCGCCTGCACGATCTCGGTCTTCCCGGCGAAATGCGCGTAGACGGTCACCCGGGTGACCCCCGCCGCCCGGGCGATGTCCTCCATCGTCGCCTCGGCGAAGGACGTGGTCTCGAACACCGCCACCGCACCGTCGAGGATCCGGCGGCGGGTCAGCCTCTTCTGCTCCTCGCGCAGGCTCAGTCTGCCTTCAGGCACCGCCGGATCGGCGGTCGGCGACGGCGTCGCCCCGGGTTCGGCCGGGGCGCCGTCGTGAAGCACCGGATGATGATCCACGCCATGACCATACGTCGTGACTGTTCGCCATACAAGATGTAAAGCGCACTGAGGCAGGCCGTCCGGAGGGATCCGGCGCGGGCCGTGCCAGGTGAGCAGGGGCTTTTTACCTCGACGCCATGCCCGGGTCCCGTACCGTCCATCGGGAGCGGCCACGATCGGTCCGGTTTTTCGTGAGACAGGATTGCACGATGGGACTCGACCGGCGTTCTTTCATCCGCAACGGCCTGATCGCGGGGGGCGGGGCGACGCTGCTCGGCACCGGCCCGCAGGCCGCGGCGCTCGTACGGGCGGGGCGCCCGCAGATCACCCACGGCGTGCAGAGCGGAGACGTCTCCGCCCACGGGGGGATCGTGTGGACCCGCGCCGACCGGCCCGCGCGGATGCTCGTCGACGTGAGCACCCGGCCCGACTTCCGGCGGTTCGCGACCGTCCGCGGTCCGCTGCTGACGCCGGACACCGACCTGACGGGGAAGGTGCGGCTGCGGGACCTGCCCGCCGGGGAGCAGATCCACTACCGGGTGCGCCTCGCCGACCCGCACGACACGTCCCTGCTGTCGGCGCCCGCCGAGGGGGCCTTCCGCACGGCGCCGCGCACGCGCCGCGACATCCGCTTTGTCTGGTCCGGTGACCTGGCCGGCCAGGGCTTCGGCATCAACCCCGACATCGGCGGTTACCGGATCTTCAAGGCGATGAAGGCGCTGGACCCGGACTTCTTCCTGTGCAGCGGCGACCACTGGTACGCCGACAACCCCATCCCGGCGACGGTGACGCTCGCCGACGGGCGGATCTACCGGAACCTCACGACCCCGGAGAAGTCCAAGGTCGCCGAGACGCTCGCCGAGTTCCGCGGCCAGCACCGGTACAACCTCATGGACGAGAACCTCCGCGCCCTCGCGGCGGTCGTCCCGCAGATCAACCAGTGGGACGACCACGAGACGCACAACAACTGGTGGCCCGGGCAGATCCTCGACGACCCGAACTACACCGAGAAGCGCGTCGACGTGCTGTCCGCGCGGGCCCACCAGGCGCTGTTCGAGTACCTGCCGATCGCCGAGCGGCCGAGCGGCGACGGCCGCGTCCACCGCAAGATCTCCTACGGGCCGCTGCTCGACGTGTTCGTCCTCGACATGCGGACCTACCGCGACGCGAACGGACCGGACAACGCCACCGCCGACGACCAGGGCATCCTGGGCAAGGCGCAGGCGGAGTGGCTCAAGCGCGAACTCGCGGCCTCCAAGGCCACCTGGAAGATCGTCGCCGCCGACATGCCGCTCTCGCTCGTCGTCTCCGACGCGCACGGCATCGAGGCCGTCTCCCAGGGCGACAACGGCAAGCCGCTCGGCCGCGAGCTGCAGATCGCCGACGTGCTGTCCACCATCAAGAAGCGGCGCGTACGGAACGTCGTGTGGCTGACCGCCGACGTCCACTACACGGCCGCGCACTACTACGACCCGGCCAAGGCCGCGTTCCAGGACTTCGACCCGTTCTGGGAGTTCGTGTCCGGTCCGCTGAACGCCGGCGCGTTCGGCCCGAACGCCCTCGACGGCACCTTCGGCCCGCAGGTGAAGTTCCAGCAGGTCCCGCCGCACGCCAACACCTCGCCACTGGAGGGCTACCAGTTCTTCGGCGAGGTCGCCATCGACGGCGACTCGGGGTCGCTGACCGTACGGCTCCGCGACCTGGCCGGAAAGGCCCTGTACACCGTCACCCTCGACCCGAAGCGCTGAACTTCTTCGCGGCCGATCGGAGCACGGCAGAGGCGTCCGGCACGTCGAGCGCGGTCCGGCTGGTCGAGGGGTATCTCAACCGCTGTGTAAGGAGGGTCTGAGGGGGGTGACTGGCGGGAAGCGAAGCACGTCACCCGCCGGTCACCGCCTTGGAGGCCACTGCGGGCCCGGGCTACTCCCAGATGGAAAGGACCCAGCCCCAGGCCTCGACGTGGTCGTCGTAACCGTACTCGCACTTGTATCTCCAGCCCTCACGCTGATATTCCTGACCAGCGTCGATGCAGTCGCGTTGGCTGCCCCAGAACTCGACGTAGTGCCACGAGGCCAGCGCGCCCGCGGCCGTCTGCGGCACGGCCGCATGGGCCGGCGCACTCATCCCGCAAGCCATACCGGCGGCGATCCCCACACTGGCAATTGCAACGCGTAGGCGCATCTGCGTGCCTTTCTGTCACGGGTGTATCGGAGTCAGACCCCTGGCCGATCCGACAAACGATCTTCATCCATGATCATCGACAGGCACAAGACCCACAGCCACAATCCGTCGTCGCGTTCCCTGCCCGTCTAGCGGAGCGCATGGTCGATCCGGTGCGGCATGTTCCAGCCGTCGGCGAGCCGCGACGGGTGGATGTTCTCGCCGCCGCCGAAGAACTCGCAGAACTTCATGATCAGCGGGTCCCACCGCAGCGGGTCGACGTAGTGCGTCCCCGGGATGATCAGTTCTTCCTCGACGTGGGCGCGGACGACCCTCACCTGGAACGCCGTCGCGGTCAGATCCGGCCCCTCGAAGGGGTGGATCGCCTCGACGACGCACTCCAGCTGGATCGGGCACTCCGCGACGCGCGGCGCTCCCACCAGCTCGGCGGGCTGCTCGGTCAGCCCGGCCGTGCCGAACTTGTCCCGCTCGAACCGGTAGCCCTGCTCCACCTTGAAATCCGGGACCTCGGGTTTCCCGGTCAGCAGAGCGAGCCGGTCGACCGCGTCCACCATCGACGAGGACGCGAGGTTGAGCACGCACTCGCGTTCGCGCCGGAGGTTCGCGGTCGTCTGACCGCTGTTGCCGAGGCCCAGCATGCAGCAGTCGCCCAGCCACCAGGCGGACGACATCGGCGCGAGGTTCGCCGAACCGTCCTCGTTCCGCGAGCCGATCAGGACCACCGGGGTCCCGAAGTACAGCACCTTCAACGCGGCGACCTTGTGCATCTTCCCCGTCCTTCTCAGCGGTGTACGGAACGACCCTGCCCGAGCTCCGCCGGGGACGCTGGCGGGAATGCGACGTGGGGTTCGGGACGGCCGGCGCCCTGGGCCGGCACTGCTTGAGCGTGAAGATCGTCGCGTGTCGGGGTGTGCTGCGAGGTCATGAACCCCGACGGCACGATGGCCAAGGCCGCCGACCTGGAGATCTTCGCGCTGCGCTGGGGCCTGCCCCTGCTCGACGTCGCCGACCTCGCGAGGTATCTGTGAGGATCTTCCCTTTCGCGACCCGCCCGGCTCCTCTCGCCGGCCCATGCCCGAGGATCGATCCATGAGCGAGCAGCCCGAAGCCTTCTACCTGCCGACCGGCGAGGACGTCTACGAGCCGACGAGCGCGACCGAAAGCCCCTGGGACAGCGACGCGCAGCACGGCGGGCCCCCCACCGCGCTGCTGGCCCACGCCATCGACGCCACGGTCGCGCCCGGCATGCGGATGGCCCGGATCTCGGTGGACTTCCTCGCCCCCATCCCGCGGCGCACCGCCCGCGTCGAGGTCACCTCGCTGCGGCCCGGCCGGCAGGTCCGCCTCACCGAGGCCCACCTGATCGTCGATGGGCGGGCCGCCGTGACCGCCCGCGCCTGGCACATCGCGACGGGCCCGACCCCGCCCGTACGGACCGAGAGCGTCCCGCCGCCTCCGCTCCCGCCCGCGCCGACCGAGGAGTACGACTTCCACGGCCTGACCGACTGGGGCTACGGCCAGGCCATCGAATGGCGCTTCACCGGCGGCCAGGACACTCGCGGCGCCGCGCAGGTGTGGACCCGCGTCCGCATCCCGTTGATCGCGGGGCGGAAACTCAACGGCCTGGCCCGCGCGCTGATCGTCGCCGACTCCGCCAACGGCGTGTCGGCGACTCTGCCCTTCCACGAGTGGCTGTCCATCCCGCCCACCATGACCACCACGCTGTTGCGCCACCCCGAGGGCGACTGGGTGTACCTGGACGCCCGCACCCACCTGGCCGACGACGGCCTCGGCCTGACCGACGCCACCCTCTCCGACCCCGACGGCCGCCTCGGAGACGTCGCCCAACCTCTCCTCATCCGCCAACGGACAACCTGAACCCGGCTGCTCCGGAAAGGGCCGGCCCGTGGCCGGCCCTTCGCACTGGTCGATCAACGCCCGCTTGCGAGGTCGTCGGAGCGTCCGGCCTCCAGGCGGGGCCACTGGGCGGTGGGACGTCCGTTGGTCCGGGCGATGTTGTCGGCCCGCGGCCAGCCGGCGGGCGAGTCCTCCCATGGCTCCTGCCGCCCGTACACGGTGCGGTCCAGCAGGCCGTAGGTCTGGTCCATCACCTCGACGCCACGGCCGGTGGTCCAGTAGGTCTCGAAGACCCGGTCGCCCTGCCGCAGGTAGCACGCCAGCATGAACCGGCCGCGCCCCGCCATCAGGACGTCGATGGACTCCGCCGCGGAGTACCAGGGCACGTCCCAGCCCATGAAGTCGCGGTAGCGGACGCTCTCCTCGTACGGGCCCTGGCAGAACGTCGCGTACGTGATGTCGCGTACGTGCAGGTAGGACAGCTCGCGGACCTGGCTGTTGAAGAACGTGCAGCCCTCGCACTGCTCGGCGGCCGGATGGCCGGTGTGCCACATCTGGTAGTAGGCGATCAGCTGCCGGCGGCCCTCGAACGTCTCCAGCAGCGTGACCGGCCCGTCGGGACCGATCAGCTTGGCGGCGGCGTCGACCTCCACCATCGGCAGCCGACGGCGAGCGGCCGCGATGGCGTCGCCTTCGTGGGTGTGCGCCTTCTCCCGGATCCGCAGAGCGTCGAGTTCGGCCTGGTAGGCGGCCCGGTCGGTGATCCTGTGCGCGGTGTTCACGAGGTTTCCCTTCGTCTCCGGTGGACTTTCACCCCATCGACGAAGGCGGCCCTGCCGGATCGACATCGGCCGATGGAAATCTCAGAGTTCTTCAAGCCGGCCGGTCAGGTAGCGGCGCTCGGCCTCGGTCGGCGCCAGCTTCAGGGCCTCCTCGTACGCCGCCCTCGCCTCGCCGGCACGACCGGCTCGGCGCAGCAGGTCGGCCCGGGTCGCGGGCAGCAGGTGGTAGCCCTCGAGCCGGCCGGACGCCGCGAGCTCGTCGACCAGGGCCAGGCCGGCCGGGATCCCGTCCGCCATCGCGACCGCCACGGCGCGGTTGAGGT
Organism: Actinoallomurus vinaceus; assembly: GCF_039542055.1. Lineage (NCBI taxonomy): Bacteria > Bacillati > Actinomycetota > Actinomycetes > Streptosporangiales > Thermomonosporaceae > Actinoallomurus > Actinoallomurus vinaceus. The sequence goes on along the minus strand of NZ_BAABHK010000001.1, from coordinate 1,104,678 downwards.
CCACGACCGGGGACGGCGCCAGCCGGGCCAGTTCGCCGTACAGGATCGCGATCTGCGGCCAGTCGGTGCTCGCCGCGTCCGGCGCCGTGGCATGGCAGGCGGCGATCGCGGCCTGCACCTGGTAGGGCCCGGTACGCCGCAGGGCCAGCGCCTGGTCGAGCGTCGCGACCCCCTCGGCGATCAGCGTCCGGTCCCACCGGGATCGGTCCTGGTTCTCCAGCGTGACCAGCACGCCGTCGTCGATACGGGTCGCGCGCCGGGCCTCGTGCAGCAGCATCAGCGCGAGCAGCCCGCGCGGCTCGGGTTCGTGCGGCATCAACCGGACCAGGACACGGGCCAGCCGGATGGCCTCGGCCGCCAGGGCACGCGTGTCCTCCTCGTCGTAGCCCCGGTTGAAGATCAGGTAGAGCACCGCGAGGACGGCGGCCAGCCGCTGGGGAAGGATCTCGGCGGGTGGTACGCGATACGGGATGCCGGCCTCGGCGATCTTGCGCTTGGCCCGGACCAGGCGCTGTGCCATCGCGGGCTCGGCGGTCAGGAGGGCGTGGGCGATCTCGGCCGTGCTCAGGCCCGCCAAGGTGCGCAGGGTGAGCGCGACCCGGGCCGGGAACGGCAGCGCCGGATGACAACAAGTGAAGATCAGCCGCAGCCGATCGTCCGGGATCTCCTCGGACGACGACTCGTCCGGGTCACGTGCCAGCACCGCGAGCTGACGCAGCCTGGCCGCGCCGACGGCGTCGCGGCGCAGCCGGTCGGTCGCGCGGTTGCGGGCCGTGGTGGTGAGCCAGGCGCCCGGGCGGCGCGGCACGCCGTCGCGTGGCCAGGTCCTCAGCGCTGCGGCGAAGGCGTCCTGCGCGCAGTCCTCGGCCAGATCCCAGTCCCCCGTCAGCCCGATCAGGGTCGCCACGACCTGGCCCCACTCGTCCCGGAACGCCGCGTCGACCGCCGCCCGGACCGGGTCGCCGGACACGGTCACTCCCAGACCGGGCGGATCTCGACACCGCCCCAGCGCGCGTACGGATGGCCCGAGGCGATCTCGATCGCCTCGTCCAGGTCCGCGCACTCGACGATCACGAAGCCGCCGACGAAGTCCTTGGTCTCGGCGAACGGCCCGTCCGAGACCAAGGTCTCACCGTCACGGACCCGGACCGTGGTCGCGTCCACCACCGGACGCAACCGCGCGCCGACGAGCCTGCCGCCCCGCCGGTCCAGATCCGCCAGCCAGGCCTGGTGCACCGGGTCCGCCGCGAGTTCCTCGTTGCTCGGCGAGACCGTCTCGTCATCGCAGATGAGCAGCACGTACTTCATGCGCTCGATTCTTGCTCACGGCCGGAAGGTCCGGCGGTAGGTCTCGGGCGGGGCGCCCGGCTCCCGGCCGTCCGCGACGCGATCTGTGGCCTTCCGGCACGGCCTGTGGTTCGTCGGGCGGTCAGCCCATGTGCGGGTAGCGGTGGCCGGTCGGCGGGACGAAGGTCTCCTTGATGGTCCGGGTGGACGTCCAGCGCAGCAGGTTCTGGGCGGAGCCGGCCTTGTCGTTGGTGCCCGAGGCGCGTCCGCCGCCGAAGGGCTGCTGGCCGACGACCGCGCCGGTGGGCTTGTCGTTGATGTAGAAGTTGCCGGCGGCGAACCGCAGCACTTCGGTGGCGCGGGCGATGGCGGCCCGGTCACGGGCGAAGATCGCCCCGGTCAGCGCGTACGGGCTGACCGACTCCATCTGGGCGAGCATCGGCTCGTAGTCGGCGTCGTCGTAGACGTGGACGGCCAGGATGGGGCCGAAGAACTCGCTGCGGAACACCTCGTGCTCCGGGTCGTCGCAGACCAGGACGGTCGGGCGGACGAAGTAGCCCTCGCTGTCATCGCAGGTCCCGCCCGCCAGGACCTCGATGGCCGGGTCCTTGGCGGCGCGCTCCAGGACGTCCTTGAGCCGGCCGAAGGACCTGGCGTCGATCACCGCGCCGCCGAAGTTGCGCAGGTCGCGTACGTCCCCCATGGTCAGCGCCTCGGTCTCGGCGACGAGCTCGTCCCGGATCCGCCCCCACAGGGAGCGCGGCACATAGGCGCGGGAGGCGGCCGAGCACTTCTGCCCCTGGTATTCGAACGCGCCGCGGATCAGCGCGGTGACCAGCGTCGCCGGGTCCGCCGAGGAATGCGCGACGACGAAGTCCTTGCCGCCGGTCTCGCCGACCAGGCGCGGGTAGGAGCGGTAGCCGGTGAGGTGTTCCCCGACGGTGCGCCACAGGTGCTGGAAGGTCGCGGTCGAGCCGGTGAAGTGCACGCCCGCCAGGTCGGGGTCGGCCAGCACGACGTCGGAGACGGCGCGGCCGTCCCCGGTGACCATGTTGATCACGCCGGGCGGCAGCCCGGCCTCCTCCAGCAGCCGCAGGGTGAAGTGCGCGGCGAACTGCTGGGTGGGCGACGGCTTCCAGATGACCGTGTTGCCCATGAGGGCGGGCGCGGTCGGCAGGTTCGCGGCGATCGCGGTGAAGTTGAACGGGGTGACCGCGTAGACGAAGCCCTCCAGGGGCCGGTGGTCGGCGCGGTTCCACACGCCGGGCGACGAGACGGGCTGCTCGGCCAGGATCTGGCGGGCGAAGTGAACGTTGAACCGCCAGAAGTCGGCCAGTTCGCACGGCGCGTCGATCTCGGCCTGCTGGGCGGTCTTGGACTGGCCCAGCATGGTGGCGGCGGCGATCGTCTCCCGCCAGGGCCCCGACAGCAGGTCGGCGGCGCGCAGCAGGATCGCCGCCCGGTCGTCGAAGCCGAGGGCCCGCCAGCCGGGGGCGGCCCGGCGGGCGGCGTCCACGGCGGCCTTGGCGTCGGCGTGGTCGGCGTTGGCGGTGGTGCCCAGCACCTCCCGGTGGCTGTGCGGCTGGACGACGGGGATCCGCTCGCCGCCGCCCATCCGCTCCCGGCCGTCGATCGTGCAGGTCAGCTCGGTGCCGCCGGCCGACAGCGCGGAAAGCTCGGACTCCAGCCGGGCGCGCTCGGGGCTGCCGGGCCGGTAGTCGTGCACCGGCTCGTTGACCGGTGCGGGCACCTGGGTGATGGCGTCCAAGGGAACCTCCAAGGGTCAGTGGCGGGTGGTGAACGAGCGCAGGAAGAAGGCGAGGTTCGCCGGCCGCTCGGCCAGGCGGCGCATGAAGTAGCCGTACCAGTCGGCGCCATAGGGAACGTAGGCGCGGACCCGCCGTCCCTCGGCGGCCAGCCGGTGCTGCTCGGCGGCGCGGATGCCGTACAGCATCTGGAACTCATAGGTGCGGACGGAGCGGCCGTACCTCTCGGCGAGCCGTACGGCCAGCTCGATCATCCGCGGGTCGTGCGAGCCGATCATCGGGTAGCCGTCTCCGGCCATGAGGATCCGCAGGCAGCGCGCGTAGGCCAGGTCCACGTCCCGCTTGCTCTGGTAGGCCACGGAGGCGGGTTCCTTGTACGCGCCCTTGACCAGGCGCACCCGCGACCCTTCGACGGCCAGTGCCCGTGCGTCGTCCTCGGTGCGCAGCAGGTACGCCTGCAGGACGGCGCCGGTCTGCGGGAAGTCGCGGCGCAGCTCAGCGAGGATCGCCAGGGTCGAGTCGACGGTGGTGTGGTCCTCCATGTCGAGCGTGACGGTGGTGCCGATCGCCGCGGCGGCCTCGCAGACCCGGCGGGCGCCCGCCAGGGCGAGGTCGTGGCCACCGGGCAGGCTCTGCCCGAACGCCGACAGCTTCACCGAGACCTCGGCGCGCCCGCCCAGCCCCTCGCCGCCGAGCGCCTCCAGCAGCGTGAGGTAGGCGTCGCGGTTGCGGCGGGCCTGGTCGGCGTCGGTGATGTCCTCGCCCAGGTGGTCGAGGGTGACCTCGATGCCCTGGGCGGCGAGCGCCTGGACGGCCTCGAGCGCCTCCGGCAGCGAGTCGCCGGCGATGAAGCGGTCGACGACGGGCCGGGTCACCGGGGCCCGGCTGACGAGCCGGTGCATCCGGTCACTGCGCGAGGCGGCGAGCAAGACAGGGCCCAACACTGGCGACCTCCCAGGTCAAGCAGGGGAATTTCGATGCCCCGAAGCTACGATCCGGGCGGTACGGCCGCCATCGACATCGGTCACGACCCTGGCCACCACGCCTTGTACATTTGTATGAAATGAGTGACTACCAGAGCCTGGTGGACGAGGTATCGGCGCTCTTCCAGGCGCCGGTGACTCTGGAGGACCGGGAGTTCACGCTCATCGCGTTCAGCTCCCACGACGACGACCTCGACCCGGTACGCGCCCGCTCGATCCTGCGCCGCCGCTCCTCCCCGGAGGTACGCGCCTGGTTCGAGGGCTTCGGGATCACCCGCGCGACCGGCCCGGTCCGCACCCCCGCCGACCCCACGGAAGGGGTCCGCGCACGGCTGTGCCTGCCCGCCCGGCACGAGGGCGCCGTCTACGGATACCTGTGGCTGCTGGACGACGGCACGATCGACCCCGCCGATCCCCGCATGACCCGGGTGATGACCCTGGCGAGCCGGGCCGGACGGCTGCTGGCCGCCGACACCTGGCGGGCGGAGGCCGCGCCGCGGGCATTCGAGCAACTGCTGTCGGGCTCGGCGACGGACCGCGCCGAGGCCGCCCGAACCCTGGGCGCGCTGCGGCATCCGGCATCGGCGTCCGCGTCCGTCACCGTCGTCTGGACGAGCCCCGCCCCACAACCCGCCCGCGTCCGGCTGCCGTACGGCGTGCTGACCCATCAGAGCCCAGCCGGCCTGGCGCTCCTCGTACCCCTGCCGAACCCCGCCGACATCGCTCCCGCCCGGACGATCGCCGCCGCACTGCTCGATTCGGTCACCGGCTCCCCACTTGCAGGCGTGGGAGGCGCCAGAACGGACCTGCCCGATGTGCCGCACTCATTGCGCGAGGCCCGGTCGGCCGTACGGGCCGCGCGCGCCGAACCCCGACTCGGGCCCGTGGCCTGCTGGGACGAACTCGGCGCCTACCGGCTGATCGCCGCGCCCCCGATGGCGACACCCACGGCACCGCTCGCCGACCCGGCCCTGCTCCCGCTCCTGGAACCCGCACGCGCCGACCTGCTCCGCACGGCCGAGACCTACCTGGACCAGGCCGGTCACGCCCAGCGCACCGCCGAGGCCCTGTCGGTGCACCGGCAGACCCTGTACTACCGGCTGTCCAGGGTCAAGGCACTCACCGGCCTCGACCTGGACTCCGGGTCGGACCGCCTCCTGCTGCACCTGGCCATCAAGACCTTCCGCCTGGCCACCACGCCCGAAGACCCTACGGATTCGTCCCCGGAACCCATGGATTGAAAGTCACGGCAAGCGGAGGACTCCCGGTTGCCGGTCCCGGCCGGGTTCGGGGTGTTCGGCGGTCAGGCCGGCGAGCAGGCTCAGGGCGGATCGGGACGGTGACCCCGGCTCGGCGGTGAAGATCACCAGCCGCTGGCCCTCGTCGTCCGGAAACTGCAGCAGTTCGTCGGTGAGGGTCAGCGGGCCCACGACGGGATGCCGGAACTCACGGATGTGATGGGCACAGCGGCGTACGGAATGGGCCGACCACAGGGCGGAGAACTCAGCGCTCTTCATCGTCAACTCGCCGATGAGCTCGGCGAGGAGACGGTCGTCCGGGTACCGGCCCGCGATGAGGCGGAGGTCGGCGACCGTGTCGCGGGCCTTCTTGTCCCAGTCGGTGAACAGCGCGCGGATGTGCGGGTCGAGGAAGAACAGCCGCGCCCAGTTGGGCCGGTCGGCCGGCCGCTCGGGCGCGTGGAAGTCCAGGTGCCCGGCGAGCAGGGCGTGCCCCATCCTGTTCCAGGCGAGCACGTCGACGCGCCGCCCGAAGACCAGGGCGGGCACGTCCCCGAGGGACTCGACCATGACGCGGATCGCGGGACGCAGGCGCTCAGGAGCAGGGCGGCGTCGCGGCCCGGACACCGGGCGGGCCAGGACGTACAGGTGCGCCCGCTCGTCGTCGTCCAGCCGCAGGACCCGCGCGATCGCGTCGAGGACGGCGTCGGAGGCGCCCGGGCTCTGTCCCTGCTCAAGGCGCGTGTAGTAGCCGACGCTGACCCCCGCGAGCCGGGCGAGCTCTTCGCGGCGCAGGCCGGGCACCCGGCGCCGCCCGCCGTAGTCCACCAGCCCCGCGTCCTCGGGCCGGAGCCGCGCCCGCCGTGAGCGCAGGAACTCCCCCAACTCCGGACTCTGCTCCATACGGACAGTCTGCCGGGTCCGCGACCGCTGAGCCTGCACCTGTCAGGGGTAGGAACCGTGGTCCTACCTCTTGCACAGGGCTCGGCACGATCCGCGACGGCCGCCAGAGTCGGGTCGTGATCCCGATCGCCGGGACACGCACTCGTCGATGATCAGGCATGGAGGTCACTGTGGGGGAATCGATGCGCGCGCTCGTCGCCGCGACGTACGGCGGGCCGGAGGTGTTGCGGATCGCCGAGGTGGCGCGGCCGGAGCCCGGCGCCGGGGAGGTCCTGGTCCGGGTGGCCGCCGCCGGAACGAACCCGGCGGACTCCGTCGCCCGGGCGGGCCTGATCCGGGACTGGTTCGGCGAGGGCCCGTACGTGTGGGGCTGGGACGTGTCGGGCGTCGTCGCGGCCGTCGGCCCGGGAGTGGCGCGGTTCGCGCCCGGCGACCAGGTCTTCGGGATGCCGCGCTTCCCGCAGCCAGCCGGGGGTTACGCCGAGTACGTCCGCGCACCCGCTCATGAGCTCGCCGCCAAGCCGGACGGCATGGACCACACGGCCGCGGCGGCGCTGCCGCTGTGCGGCCTCACCGCCCTGCAGACGCTCGATCTGGCCGGTGTGTCGCCGGGGCAGCGCGTACTGGTCAACGGCGCGGCCGGCGGGGTGGGGCACCTGGCCGTACAGCTGGCGAAGGCGCACGGGGCCCACGTCATCGGCGTCGCCCAGGACGTCAACCACCCCTTCCTCAAGACGATTGGAGCGGACGAGGCGGTCGACTACACGACCACGCGTGTCGCCGACGCGTACCGCGACATCGACGTGGTCATCGACTGCGCAGGCGACGACGGCCTGGTGGCCACGCTTCGTCGCGGCGGGGTGTTCGCGTCTGTCCCCGGCGCGGCTCGGGGCCCTGGATCGTTGGAGCGGGCGGCCGAGGCTTCCGGGGTCCGCGTCGTACGGCACATCGTCCTCCCCGATGGGGCGGGGCTGGCCCGCCTGGCTCAGCTCGTCGAGTCCGGGTCCCTGTCGGTCGCGGTCAGCCGGACGCTGCCGCTGGAGGAGGGCGCCGTGGCGCACGAACTGCTCGACACGGGCCACACCCGGGGAAAGATCGTCTTGGTCGTCCGCGACGAGGAGGCAGGTGCATGAAGATCCTGCTGATCGGTGCGACCGGCACCATCGGCTCCGCGGTCGTCGCCGCCTTGGAGGACAAAGGTCACGAGGTCGTACGCGCGGCCCGGAACGGGCCGGTGATGGTGGACATGACGGACCCGGCCTCGATCGAGGCGGCCCTCACGTCGGTGCGCGACCTCGACGCCGTCGTGTGCTGTGCGGCGAGCGGCCGGTTGACCCCGCTCGCATCCACCTCGGACGAGGACTTCACGGCCGGCCTGGACGGCAAGCTGCTCGGACAGGTCACCCTCGTACGCCGGGCGCTGCACCTCGTACGCGACGGCGGATCCATCACCCTCACCGGCGGCGTCTTCGACGAACCGACGCCGGGGGGTGCATTCGGCGCCCTCGTCAACGCCGGGCTGGAGGCCTTCGTCGAGGCCGCCGCGATCGAGATGCCCCGAGGCCTGCGCCTGAACGCCGTGAGCCCCGGCTGGGTCGCCGAGACCCTCGAGGCGATGGGCGAGGACGGCACCCGAGGGACCCCGGCGAGCGAGGTCGCCCGCACCTACCTTCGAGCCATCGAAGGAACGACGCAGGGTCAGATCCTTCTCCCGAGATGAAGAATCCCCCGCCCTTGGCTCCGGTATTACAAGGGCGGGGGATGTCAGGGGTTTGTTACTTGTCACTCTTCTCAGCCACGGCAACCTCGACGCAGTTGCCGCCGTTGTTCGTGCTGCGGGTCGACTTACGCCAGGTCAGGTTTCCCATGATTCTGCTGCTTTCATGATGAGCTCAATCGATGCGTCTTCATGCAGTGCCTTGGCGCTCAGCATCTGCCAGAGTCGCCGGATCGCGGCGACATCTTCCGGTTTTTCTACCACTTCCCCGCGAAGCGCGTTGTCGACGTAGGCGACCTCCGAGCCGTTGATATTCGCTAGCACGATCGCAGCACCAGCGACTCCGGCGTGTGCGCCCACCTCGAATGGGATCACCTGAATGATGATCTCGTCCCGTCGCGAGAGGTCGACCAGCCGCATTAATTGATCACGCATGGTCGCCGGCCCGCCGACCGGTCGACGGATCACCGCCTCGTCGAGCACCGCGTGGTACAGCGGAGGGTCCTCGCGTGTCAGAACCTTCTGTCTCGCCAACCGCGCACTCACCTGCCCCTCAAGATCAAGGGGAGCCGGCTTCCCGAGTCGAAGGACCGCTCGCGCGTAATCCTCCGTCTGCAAGAGACCTGGGACCACCAGCGGCTCGAAGGTCAGCAGCGCCGATGAATCAGACTCCGCTCTCGTCCACTTGTCGAGCCACTCCGGTGCGACCTCCCTACTGACCAGATCATCGAGTATCCGCAGTATTACATCGGGAAGACCCAAAATACCGGTTAGGTGAGGAAGGTATTCCGTTTTCGGGATGAGTCGTCCGCTTTCCCACGATGCGACGAGGGATTCGGAGACCGGGAAGGTCTTCGCGAGCTCGGCGCGGGTGAGCTGCTTCGATTCGCGGGCGTGGCGGATCTCTCGGCCGACGAACTGCCGCGCCGTCATGCGGTTTCCCGACATCTCGCTGCACACCTTCCGTGCAAACGTGGGACGCGCCTCTTGTCACGTCGCGCTCCACGCATTGGGGGCTCCCAGCGTACGACTTCTCGGTCATTCTGTGGAGTCGAACGACAACGAGGAGTCACCATGGCCATCAATTCGCTCGAAGACGTCCACGAACTCGCCGGAAAACTCGTGACGGCCTGCCAGGCGGCCGGCCTGGACGCGCAGCAGCAGGGCCCGACGCGGGTCTACGTTCACGCGCCGGGGACCAGCAATCACCTCGCGGAGATCATCACGGCCAAGCCGGACGAGAACGAACGCCTCTGCTGGTGGTGGAGCTGGGACAAGCCGATCTGCGGCGCGGACGAGATCGAAAAGGCCGTCGAGCTCATCACGAAGGTCGTCTCCGTTCCACCCGGGAAATGACCTCGCCGGACGAGCTCATGCGCTCCGTCAACGAGTTCCTCGACATCCTGAACTCGATCGGCTCGCAAGGAGTGTCCCAGGCCGTCGACCTGACGCACCTGGACCGGCTCGTACGGCGGTATCCGGAGGCGGCACGCAAGAGCCTCGAACTCTACGACCGGCAGTTCCGCTCTGACCGGGCGGAGCCGTAGTCGTGCCGCGTCTCCGTGATGGCGTGCCCGCCGTCTCCCCGCCGATGGGGCGGCCGCACATGCGAGCGTCACGGGGACGCGACACCCGGGCCCCTGCTGCCGTGGGGTTCCTGGGGTGCACCGTTCTTCCCCGATTGGGGGCGTCCGATGATGCTCGAAGTACTGCAGAAGTTTCAGCGCATCCTTAGGAACCGGCACTGCCCGGAGAGCCCACATGGTGCTGAACCAGAACTTTGAGCAGCGCCTGAGCCACCGGCAGGTTCGGCACAACGGCAGACAGCCACCGGCCACCGGGAGCGTCGATGACCACCTTGTGCTTCTCTTTTTTCTTGCCCGTTCTCACCCCGCTCAACTCCCAGTCATCGCTCCACGGCAGAAGATTCCCGCTGGGATCGGACGCCCCGTCACGAGAAAGCTCCAGTTCGCCCAACCGCAGTGTTCCGGCCTGCTCGAAGTTCTCCATCAGTCGCTGCACGGCCGGTGCCTGCCCAGGGCCGATAAGCGGGCGGGCCGTGACGCGCGTGCGTCCTGGTATCCGGACATCGGCCCGAAGCGCCGGCAAGGCCCACAGCAGAGCGACCGCTGCCAGGCCGGCCGACGGCAGGCCCATGAGCAGCGCGTCGGGCAGCGCACTCTTGTGTCGCTTCACCATCTCGTCGTAGCTCACCACCTCACCACCCATCGTCGAATCCCCGCTTCTGATGGTGCAGACGTCGCCGGGTTTCATGGGCGTGCCGTCGCATTTCGGCCCGTGGCCCACGCTCATCAGTCCACCGACGAGAAAGACCAGTCCGACGAGGAGAACGGGGATGCCAAGCCACGTCACGATGACCGCCCAGAGCGCCCGGGACACCGACACGGATCGCGGCCGACGGGTGGACTGCTGCGACATCTGGCGCCGCTCCCTTCCAAAATGACCGCAAAGGGGTGAGGCACCTTGCGGCATACCAGTGTTGCCGCCCACAGTGCACCTGCCAAGTAGAGGACACCCCCCATTTCAGGCCCGCACGGAACCTTTCCTGGGGACCCTGAAGATCTCCGCTGACTACATGGGCATGCGCTGGGGCGGGGAGCTTCTGGGCTATGCGAATCGCCCAGGCGACATCCTGGCCGACGAGAAAGCCCTGGCGGAGGCCGAGCGCTTCTTCGCGCTCAGCGGCTGATTCCCCGTCATGGCTTGCCGTTGAGGCTCCGCATCACCTCGTAGACCTGTTGCGGGGTAATAGGGCCGACCGGGAGTGGCCCGCGGACGGCCTCGGTGCGCAGACCGTCGAGGAGGAAGGCGACACTGCGCCGCCAGGCGTGAGGAGCCGCGTCGGCGGCGGCGCGGGCCAGCATGGCGTTGGCGCCGAAGGTGAACAGAAGGTCCTCGTCGGTGAAGTCGGGGCGTAGCGCACCTGCATGCCGGGCTCGCTCGATGATCCGCGTGGCGGCGTCCTTCGCCCGGCCGCAGACGGCCATGAGGCGCTCGGCGCCCGGGTAGCGGCCACTGACCACGTCGGCGACCGCGGGATCGACGGCCTGCAGTTCGCAGACCTTCTCGATGTAGTACGCGAACCCCTCCCAGGCGTCCTCGAAGGCCAGGGCCTGCTCGGCGACCCCGTCGAGGCGGTCCGCCGCCAGATCGGTCACCACCGCGTCGATGAGCGCCTCGCGGGTGCCGAAGAGGTTGTAGAGGGTGCCGTGGCTCACGCCGGCCCGCCGGGCTATCTCCTTCAGCGGTACGTCGAGGCCGCGTTCTTGGAAGAGCTCGGCAGCGGCTGCCCGCAGTTTCTCCGCGTTTCGTTGCGCGTCGGCCCGCATCCGGTCGTTCCTCCTGGTCCTGGCGTGGCGTCCTCCATGATCCCACCTCTCCGCAGACGGAAGTTGACCATAGGGTCAAGTTCCATGCTAGCGTGAAGGAGTAATTTGACCCTCGGGTCAACATAGCTCTCGATCCAAGGAGCAGCCATGTCCAAAGTGATCGCCGTCTTCGGAGCCGGTACCGGTCTCGGTGTGTCCGTCGCCCGCCGCTTCGGGCGCGAAGGCTTCCAGGTCGCCCTGGTGGCCCGCCGCAAGGACCGCCTGGACGCGCTCGTCGAGCAGCTCGCCGGCGAAGGCATCGAGGCGGCCGCCTTCTCCGCCGACCTCTCGGAACCCGCCGAGGTGCCCGCTCTCGTCGCGGCCGTTCGCGACCGTTTCGGCCGGATCGATGTGCTCGAATACGGGCCGATCGGCTTCGAGCAGAACTTCACCCCGGCCGCCGAGCTGGACGCGGCCACCCTGGAGGGACTGATCCCGCTGCTCCTGCTCACCCCGGTGGAGGTGGTCCGCGCCGTGCTGCCGGAGTGGACCGAGCGCGGCGACGGCGCCTTCCTGCTGACGCAGGGCTACTCCGCCGTGCAGCCGATGCCCCACCTCAGCGGAATCGGCCCGGTCATGTCCGCCGCCCGCAACTACCTGTACTCCCTCAACGGTGAGCTGGCCGACACCGGCATCTACGCCGGCACCCTCTCCATCGCGGCCTCCATCGCCCGCAGTGAGATGGCCGAGGCGGCCACCGCAGGTGCGGCCGCCTCCGAGTCGCTCGCGGCATTCCCGGTCGTCGACCCGGACGACCTCGCCGAGCACTACTGGGACATGTACACCAAGCGCGACCGTGTCGAGCAGGTCCACCCCGAGTCCCTGGCCCCGCAGCCCACCGCCGGGTGATCCAACAGAGGATCGATCCGGGCCGTTCCGCGCCGGCCGGTCGGGGCCCTAGACGTGCGGCGTCCCTCCGCGATGGCGTGCGGCCGTTCCGACCGTGCGGCGGCCGTACGCGCGAGGAGCATCGCGAGGACGCGGCGCCCCGGGCCCTCAGCGCCGACCAGCGTCGGTACCGGTGCCCTCTCGACGTACGAGCGCCTGAGCGACGATCACGCGATCGCCGTTGAACGTCACCGAGGGAGAGCCGTGCAGCTCGTAACCCAGATCGAGCATTTCGCTGACCCGCCAGCAGAAGGAGGCATCGTCCGGGCCGGTGAGTACGCGGTACCGGGGCAGCTTCTCAGCGTCGGCCATGCGGGCAGCCTAGACGTCACATACCCGCCGTTAGGGCGGTTCGGCGAGGTCAGTCGGGGTCGAGTGTAAGCCGCCTGCGGCGCCGTACGCCAGCTCAGGCTCGCTGGCCCCGCCGGGCCCGCCACGGCTACTGTCGCCGCGTCCCGGGCGCGTGCCTACGCCGCCATGGGACCCGGCTGGCCGTACGCGGTCCGGCTTCCGATGAACCCAAGGGCGCATAACCACTCAGACGACCCCAACCGTCCGGCATCGACCCTTGGGTTCGCGCGAACTCCGGGGTTTCTCGGCCCTCCGCTCCCGAACGTGTCCCCAGCCCCAAAGTGGCGCGGTTGCCGCAGGTCACGCGGTGTACATGAGGGCGGAGCGCCGCCCGGATAACGGCCGGCGGTCGCGGACACCGAGCCCAACCGGGAAGCGTCTCAGCAGGTCAGACCCGGCATTACGGCGACCGCGGTGCCGGGCCCGGCGGTGGTCGGGTCCAGGCGTTATGTGAAGCCGGCCGCCCCGGCCCGGTCACGCTCCGCTGCCTGGCGGCTGGGGACACGTTCGGGAGAGTAGGACGCCTGGCCGGTGGACTCGTCGCGCTGCTGGGGGCCGGCGTCTTCATGGGCTTCTACCGTCGGCCGCCCGTACCGGCCACCCCGCGGGGCAGAAAGGTGATCCGCCTACTTCACGCGCCCATTCAGAAGCGGTGGCTCTTGAAGTCGGCCAGCAGGACGTTGAGTTGCTTCTCCTGCTTGGCGGCTGGGGCCGGCTTGATGTGGCCGTGGTCGATGGCGTACGTCTTGAGGACCGCGTCCATCTGGTTGTCGAGCAGGGTCCAGGTCTTCTTGTTGACCGCCTGCAGCGAGGTGGCGTCGGCGTCCCAGTCATCGCGCATCTTCTGCACGGTGGCGTGGGAGGCCGCGGCCTTCCCGGCCCGGTCCTGGGCGATCGCCGTCTGGGCGAGGTTCTCGTACTTCGCCACTGCGGCGGTCGTCTGGTCGCCGGTCAGGGCCGGCTTCGGGCAGGCCGGCATCGTCTCGCTCTGACCGGTCGGGTCGCAGGTGACGTGGGGCTGGCCGTGGGCCCACACCATCAGCGCGACGGTGCCGGCGGCGATCACGCCGAAGGCTCCCAGCGCGATGCGCTCCCGGCGCGCGTTGGTGGTGACCGACGGCGCGTGCGTCGCCTCGTAGGTCTTGGCGACGTCGCTACGGCTGATCGACAGGTAGATGACCGTCGCCAGGATAGCGCCGAGGAAGATCAGGCTCGTGATGAAGGTGCCCAGGCCGAGTCCGACCGGGTCGCCGGGGTTGGCCGCGACCTTCGGGGAGGCGAGCCAGTCACCGATGTTGGCGCCGAGCGGGCGGGTGAGGATGTAGGCCAGCCAGAACGAAAGCACCGGGTTGGCGCCGAACTTCCACAGAGCGGTGATCGACGCGATGAGGCCCAGCGGCAGGAACACCGACTGCGCGGGCGTCCAGTTGGTCAGCTCCAGCGTCCAGTCACCGGTGGCGGTGCCCAGCGCGAACGTCACCAGGACGGTCAGCCAGTAGAACGCCTCACGCGGGAAGGTCGTGATGCTGTGGATCGACAGGGTCCGCTCGCGCAGCCACCAGACCCCGAAGACGAGGGCCAGCAGGACCGAGAACACCGTCGAGCTCAACCACAGCGGGACGTGTTGCTTATCGGTGAGCATGTCGGTGTACAGCGTGCCGGTGACACTGACCACCACCACGGTCAGCCAGTACGGGAACGGGCTGTAGCGCTTGGTACGGAACTGGACCGTTAGCACGACCGCGAATACCGCGGTGAACAACAGCATGGTGTTGGTCAGGCCGAAGCCGAGGGTTTCGTTGATGTAGTCGGCGAAACTCTCGCCGACGGTCGTGCAGAGGATCTTGATGATCCAGAACCAGACCGTGACCTCAGGCACCTTGTTGAGCATCTGCCGGCCGGTCGGTTCGCCGATCCGGATCTGCTGGGTTGTTGTCATCGGGGAAGGCTGGCACGGCGTGCCTGAACACAACCTGAACGCTTCGGCAGGCAGGTGGGTTCGGGTTACGGGAGGTCCGTAACCTGACGATGTGACCATCCACCGCGTCCTGGTCGTAGAGGACGACCACGGACTTCGTGACGTTCTCGCCCGAGGCCTGCGCGAGGAGAATTTCGAGGTGTTGACAGCAGCGGACGGAGCAGGCGCGCTGCGGACGATAGATGACCAGATCGACGCAGTCGTGCTGGACATCGGGTTGCCCGACTCCGATGGCAGGGACGTCTGTCAGGCCATGCGCGCCGCCGGGTTGGACATGCCGGTCATCTTCCTGACCGCTCGTGATGGCCTCACTTCCCGGCTTTCGGGCTTCTCCGCAGGCGGCGACGACTATCTCGCCAAGCCCTTCCACCTGGCCGAACTCGCTGCCAGGATCCGCGCGGCGCTGCGCAGAGCCGGTCGCGAGGCGGTCACCGAGGTCGACGGTCTGCTGCTGGACCCGGTCGCACACGTGCTGAAGACCGCAGACGGCACACAGATGCCCCTTACACCCACCGAGTTCCGGCTGCTGGCCTCCTTGATGGCGGACCCTGGCGCGGTCGTCCGGCGACATGCCCTGGTGCGCTCGGCCTGGCCCGAAGGCGCCCAAGTCAATGACAACACCCTCGACCAGTACCTGAGGCGCCTGCGCCGTAAGCTCCGTGAAGCCGGGTGTGAGCGGGGCATCAGCACCATACGCGGCGTCGGCTACCGATTCACATGAGGGCCCTCATACCGGCGACTCTACGCGGCCGCCTCGCTCTGCTCGCGCTGACCACGACGGCGATCTGGGTCACGCTGCTCACCGTCATCTTTAACCTGGCGCTTCACGCACAGCTGCGTAGACAGTCCGATGACCTGCTGCGGACTCGGGCGGCGGCCGTGGCAGCGACCCTGCAGACCTGGCCGGACGGCCATATCCGAGTGCTGGAACCCTCCGACGACCGCGCTTTGGATGTCGGAGTCTGGATCTACCAGGGTTACACAGCCATCGAGCGCCCCAGAGCACCCAAAGGGCTGCAGGCGAGCGCGGACCGCATGGCCGGGCAGCGCAAGACCTTCACCGACATCAAGACGCCGTACGCCTGGAGGGTTTACTCGCTGCCGGTGATGTCCGAAGGCCGGCGGGTGGGCACGGTGGTCAGCGCGGTTGATCTTGACCCCTACAGCGACCTGGCTCGTCTGGTGCTGGCCGGTTCGGCCATCCTCGCCCTGCTGTTGCTCTTCGGCGTCTACCTACTGACTCGCGCGATCGTTCACGGTGCCCTCCGGCCGGTAACACAGATGAGCGAGCAAGCCACGCAATGGGGAGAGAACGGAACCCATCACCGGTTCGGCGCGGAACACCGTCCTGCCGAACTCGCCGGGCTGGCGAGAAACCTTGATCAGCTACTCGATCGGCTCTCCGCCGTCCTGCGCCACGAACAACAACTTTCCGCTGAACTCTCACATGAATTGCGGACCCCGCTGGCCCAGATCACCGCGGAGATCGACTGGCTGATCGCGCGAAACCGCACCGCGGCCGAACGAGGCGCCTCACATCAAGCGATCGCGGCGAGCGCGGCCACCATGCAGCGGATCTGTGAGTCCCTGCTCACCATCCCCACCGATCAGGTCCGGGGCCGATGCCCGCTGCTCCACCTGGCCCGTGACATGGCCGAGCGCAACACGGAGGGTCCACCGATCGTGGTAACCGGTAAAGACGTGACGGCTGGGGTACCCGCGAACCTGGTCGAGCGCATCCTCGTGCCTCTGCTGAACAATGCCCGCCGCTACGCGCGGAACCAGATCACCGTGGAGTGCACGGCCGACGTAGAGATCATCATCACCGATGACGGTCCCGGCGTACCGGTGGAGCTCCGCAACGCAGTGTTCGAACCAGGCCGGCGCGCCAACCCCGACGACGGTCACGACGGCGTCGGACTCGGGCTCGCACTTGCCCGACGACTGGCCCGTACCGCTGACGGAGACATCGCCATCGACGCTGCCGGACGATTCGTCATTTCCCTGCCCCGCGGCTGATCACCCCGATCCCGGTCGGGGCTCTCCGCTGATCCTCGGGGAGACCGGGAAAAACCGCGGGAAGGCATCTCGAACCTGATGACCACGGGTGAGCTCTCGTGTACGTGGGACCGAGCCATCCCTTCCTGACCACAGAACGATCAAGCCATCACCAACACGAAACAAACCAGGACCTCCAGCTCAAGACAGACACCCCACGTACTGTGCCATCACGATCACATCAGCATCGACTGGCTCAATTCTCCGCCGTGAGGTGCGGCCATGATTTTCAGCTTCGACTGAAAGGCCCAGGTCAGCGCGTACGGAGGTGAGAGAGGCGTACCACTGCGCCCGGGACGACGGTCCCGGCCGCACACGAAAGCGCGCCCCCGATCGCGGGTACCTGACACGAGATCGACGAGCCGTTCGTGTGCGGGCGGGACCACGCGCCCGCGGATCCGGCTACGCCTCGTCCGCCGGCTCGGGAGCAGCGGTGTCGCGGCGGATGAAGGCGAGGGCGGCGGCGACGCAGGCGACGGGGACCGCCGGGATGACGTAGCGGTAGTCGAACTCGGCGGTGGTCGGGGGCACGACGATCGCGGCGACCGCCACCGTCCAGGGCAGCAGCGCCTCCCACCGCCGGCGCAGCAGCGCCCCCAGCCCGACGAGCAGGATCAGGCCGAACATCGTGCCGCGCAGGAAGAAGTAGCGCTGGTACACCTGCATGATCCGGGAGTACGGCCGTACGACGTGCGTGTTGAGGTGGCCCCGGTCGTACGGGCGCATCCGCCGGACCGCGGTGGGGGGCGGCTGCGGCGGGTGCTGCTGGAAGAGGTAGTAGTCGTAGGTGGTGGTCTCCGGGAACGGCGGGTGCTTCCACCGGAACGTCCGCAGCAGGTCGGAGGTCACGGTCCCGGCGTAGTCGCCCGGCTGGGCGAGGATCGCGCGCTGGGCGAAGTCGCCCGCCCGGGCCTCGGTGTCGGCCGTGAACTTGTGCTCGCCGAGCCGGTGGAACGGCGAGATCCGGCCCCAGATGTAGTACTGCGACCGTCCCCGCTTGTTCGGGGGCGTGTCGATGCACAGCGGCAGTTCGTCGACCGGGGGCTTCATCTTCCGGCAGTCGGCGAAGGGCATCGTCCTGCTGTAGAGGAAGATCCCCGTGCTGTACGTGAGCCCGAACTGGTGTGTACGGGAGGAGAACCACCCGGCGTACAGGACGATCGGCAGCAGCCCGGCGACGAGCCCGGCGGCGACGGCGCGCCAGCCCGCCCGCCGTAGCGCCAGCCAGGCCAGCATCAGGACGAGGACGGGGAGACCCACGGAGCGGGTGACGGCCGCGAGGCCGACGAGGAGGCAGACAAGGGCCATCCGCCGGGTGCTGAGGGTGTTCCGCCACAGGGCGAGGGTCACGGCGAGGGTGACCAGGAAGGTGAAGAGCGTGTCGGACAGGACGAGGTGTTCGAGCTGGATGCCGAAGGCGTCGTACAGGGCGGGGACCGCCGCGGCGGACGCGAGCCAGGTGGGCAGCGCGAAGCGGTGGCGCAGCAGCGCGTAGACCATGGCGCCCACGGCCACGCCCATGGCGTGCTGGACGAGCACGACGAGGGTCAGGCTGTGAAACGGCGAGAGCAGCCACAGGAACAGGGAGTAGCCGCTGGGCCGGATCAGGTTGGGCGTGAGGGTCAGCGCCCCGCTGACGTAGTCGTACGAGTCGGGGAACCACAGCGCGCCGCGGTAGCCGAGCATCGCCACCAGGCGCAGCCCGACGGCGGGTAGCAGCACGACGAGGAAGACACGGTGCGCGCGGGCGACCGCCAGGGCACGGCGCACATGACCGGGCACTGTCCCCGTCGCCGACGGATCGTCGGCGACGCGCTCCTCGACACTGGTCACGACCCCTCCGATTCACGTGCGACGGAACAACACAATGCCACCCTTTTGGGCGATCCGTCGGAATCCCTGCGACGGAAGCGCGTTCAAGGCGGCCTCCTGCTGGTCCGGTGGCGCGGGGACGCCGCTCATCCGTGTGATGTCGACCACGACCCAGTCGACGGGTACGTGGTTGACGTTCGGGAAGAGGACGACGTCGCAGCGGTCGGTGAGCTGGGGCGCGAGGTAGTTGCCGGCCGCCACGCGGGCGCCGTCGGGGATGAGGGGCAGGATCCGGTGCGCGTCCCGCGCGCTCGGCGGGGTCCGGTAGAAGCGCGGGCTGTACAGGTGCCGGAAGGAATGGCTCGGCACCAGGGCGACGGCGATCAGGAGCACGGCGGGGACGGCGAGGCGCGCGCACCGGCGGGCGTACGGCCGCGGGTCCGCCTCCAGCCGGCCGACACCGTCCACGAACGCCACGAACATGATCGGCATGAGGATCGCGTTGTAGTGCACCACCTGGGTGCTCCAGTACAGCGGGTTGTCGGACGCCAGCCGGTACGCCAGGGAGGGGACGGCGACGAGCGCGAGCGGCGATCTGAGGGCCACGAAGGCCGTCACGCCCGCGACGTAGGCGAGCAACAGCAGCTTCCCGCCCGGGTCGACCATGGCGGTGTGCAGGAGACCACCGCTCTGGCTGCCGACGGCGTTCCAGTACCGGTACTCGCCGTGCGGGTTGAACGACGGGATCACCACGAGGATGACGAGCGCGCTCGTGACCAGCCCGGTCACGGTCAGCGCGGCGCCGAGCCGCCACCGCCGCCGCACCATGACGAGAACGCCGATCGCGGCGACCGTCAGGCCCATGTCCTCCTTGACGAACAGGAGGGCGAGCGACCAGGCCGCGGACGCGCGCAGGCGCCCGTCGGCCAGGGCGGTCAGCGCGAAGGCCAGGATCGGCACCGCGAAGGCGACCTCGTGGAAGTCGAACGCGACGGCGCCCTGGATGCCCCAGGAGAGGCCGTACGCGACGGCCACGGCGACGCCTCGGGCGGTGCCCAGGCGTCGCTCCGCGAAGCGGAGGATCGGCACGATCGACACGGCGATGAGCAGCGCCTGCGCGACGAGCAGCATCCGGGCGTCCGGCCACACGCGGTAGAACGGCGCGAGCAGCATCAGGATCGGATGGAAGTGGTCGCCGAGGAGGTTGAATCCCGGCCCCTTGAGCGCCACGACCGGTGCGCGGAAGTGCGCGTACCCACGGACGGCCTGGTCGAATATCCCAAGGTCGTACCCGGCCGTTCCGGCATGAGCGTGCCGAACAATCGAATACGTCACATAGAGCGCGAAAAAAGCCGCAACAGGGAGATAGCGCAGCACCGAACGACGAGACCGTGGCCCTTCGGCGGCCTCCCCCGTGAAAGTCCTGTGCCCGACAGCCGCCGCCACTGTTCACCCCGCACCCGTCGCGTCCAACCCCGAAGGGGCCGACAGTAGCGAGGTTTACCGAAAAGTCCGGTTAATTCGTCAAGAGTCGCGTGCGGCGGCCGACGACGACACTCAACGTCTGTCCCGAATCAGCGGTAGATATACCGCCCACAGCATTTAAGTGCCTATTGCAGGCTGATCCTGGCGCCGAATAGCAGATTGTCCGGTTAGTGCAGGGCAGTGGTGATCCGCCGGGGGCGGCCGTACGAACCGCGGCGTCCGTCCCCGGCGGATCCAGCGGGTGTCCTACGCGGAGGCGCTGAAGGGTGGAAAGTGCTCGTCGGGCAGGGGGCTGCCCACGGTCAGGCCGAGCGGGTCGGTGACCGGGTGCGCGGGTTCGGCCGCAAAGGTCAGGTCCGCGTCCACGTAGATGGTGACGTGAGCGATACGGGGATCGTCGGTGAAGTTGGGTGTGGCGCTGTGCGCGAGGCGGGAGTTGTGGAACGTGCAGTCCCCCGCGCGCAGGGGAACGGTGACGCGTTGTTCCCACAGCAGCTCGGGCGCCACGGTGAACATGTCGCCGTGGTCGGACAGATCCTGCGACCGCAGCCCGTCCAGGTGCTGGGAGCCCGGGATGAACGTCATACAGCCGCGGTCGACCGGCACGTCCACCAGCGCCACCCAGGCCGAGAGCGCGTGCCGTGAGCCGGCGTGCGGCCAGTACGGCTGGTCCTGGTGGAACTCGGTCGCGGCCCCGTTGTGCGGCTCCTTGATCAGCAGCTGGTCGTGCCAGAGGCGCAGCGGGATCCCCGCCAGCCGGGTCGCGATGGCCGCCAGGTCCGGGTTCAGGGTGAGCTCGCGCAGCGTCTCGTCGTGACGCCACAGCTGGAGCAACTGCGTGAAGATCATCCCTTCGTGGTTGTCCCGGACGGTGTTCCGGGCCGTCAGCGCCGCTTCGGCGAACCTGGCGGCGTCCGCGCGGGAGATGACTCCAGGCAGGTGGACGAAACCATCACGGCGGTACGCCGACACGGCGTCCTCGGAAAGGCTCTCCGGCGTCGTACGTGGGCTTGTGGGGGCGACGGTCATGCTCATCTTCCTCGTCTTCCGGGGGTCGTCCTTTCGACAACTGTCGCCGTCCCCGCGGCCACGCGGCTAGCACGAGAGCCCGCCAGGTGTAGCACAATCTTGACAACACCCATCGGAGAGGGGCCCGATGCATCGCGTGCGGTTGGCGGAGGTCTTCCCGCCGGGCGGGCCGCCCATCGTCGCCGAGCGGTTCGAGCTGCGGAGCGACACCTCCGCCCACAGTCATGACTTCATCGAGCTGGCCGTGGTCACCGGCGGCACCGCCACGCACGTCTCGGCCGCAGGCGAACGGGACCTGGACCGCGGCTCGGTGACGATGCTCCGCCCGGGCGACTGGCACGGCTATCGCGACTGCCGCCGGCTGCTCGTCTACAACCTGTACGTCGGCCTGGAGGTGTTCCGGCGCGAACTGGCCTGGCTACGCGCCGA
Source organism: Actinoallomurus vinaceus (assembly GCF_039542055.1). Lineage (NCBI taxonomy): Bacteria > Bacillati > Actinomycetota > Actinomycetes > Streptosporangiales > Thermomonosporaceae > Actinoallomurus > Actinoallomurus vinaceus. The sequence continues at coordinate 1,083,365 of NZ_BAABHK010000001.1, read as the reverse complement.
CCCGTCCCTCGGCCGCGTCCTGCACACCGCCGGCCCATCCGGCCACCGGCTCCGGCTCGACCCCGCCGCGCTGCGCATCGTCGAGACCGGCCTGGCCGAGACCGCGGGTCGGCCCGGTCCGACCCCCCATGCCGTGCGGGTGGGAATACTGCTCTGCCTGCTGGGCGGCACGGCGGCGTCCCTTTCCACCGACCCCACCGGCGACCGGACCGGCCACGGCCACCCCGCCGTGGTGGCCGCAGCGCAACTGCTGGAGAACGACATCCAGCGCGCCTGGAACCTGGACGAACTCGCCTCCGCCGTGAGCGTGTCGCCTCCCTACCTGACACGCCTGTTCACCGCGCAGCTCGGCATCCCGCCCATGACCTATCTGGGCCGGCTGCGCGCCGAACGCGCCGCAGCACTCCTCATCGAGACCGACCTGCCCGTCGCGGCGATCGGAAGGCTCGTGGGCTGGCACGATCCCAACTACGCCAGCCGCCGGTTCCGGCACTTCTTCGCCCTCAGCCCGGCCGCGTACCGCACACGGTTCCGCCCCGGCGGCTGACCGCTCCGGCGCACGCCGCGAGGATCGCGTTCCCCGCACCGCCCAGGCACGGTCAACCGGGGTCCACTTTTTGTCTTCCCTCTGGCCTAATCCGGCATTCCCGGCTTACGTTGAAACACACGCCTCCTTGCCTCTGGAGCCAGCGATGTCGCGTAGCCGTGCAAAACGCATCCGACGAGCCAGCGCAAAGATCCGCCGCAAGCACAGCAAGGGCGCCCGGCGCAGCCACCACGTGAACACGCACCACCAGTTCAACCAAGGCTGACGCCCGCACCCGAACCGTGCTCCGGGGACCGGTGCGCCGCCCCGGCCTGGACGTCGGTGCCCGTACGACGCCGGCGCCCGTGGGGCGGTCGAGCACGGGCTCGGCACGCCCGAACGGCCTCCCCGGACCTGACATGTCCGTGTACGAAACGCACTTCCTGGGAGGACGAATGCCGCGTGTGTCGGTGGACGTCGACGGCGTCACGTACGAAGACGAGGTCGAGCCACGTCTGTTGCTCGTGCACTACCTCCGCGACCGGCTCGGCAAGGTGGGCACCCCCATCGGCTGCGACACGTCCAACTGCGGGGCCTGCACCGTCCTGATGGACGGCCTCAGCGTCAAGAGCTGCTCCGTCCTCGCCGTCCAGGCGGACGGCCATGAGATCACCACCATCGAGGGCCTCGGTGACGGGCAGAACCTCCACCCCTTGCAGCGGGCGTTCCACGAAGAACACGCGCTGCAGTGCGGCTACTGCACCCCGGGCATGATCATGGCCGCGCTGGACCTGCTGCGGGAGAACGCCGACCCGTCCGATGACGAGATCCGCGACGGGCTCGAGGGCAACCTGTGCCGCTGCACCGGATACCAGAACATCGTCCGCGCGGTCCGCCGCGCCGCGGACGGCATGCGGCAGGCCGAGGAGGCGCGGTCATGAGCGAGGTCGCTTCGGAAGCCGTCACCGAGCAGGTCACGCCGAGCGCGCCGGACGCGACAGGCGAGGTCGGACGGGCCCGCCGCCGTTCGGAGGACGCCCGGCTGATCACCGGGAAGACCAACTGGACCGACAACATCCAGCTGCCCGGCCTGCTCCACGTGGCGTTCCTGCGCAGCCCGATCAGCCACGCCAGGATCAGCCGGATCGACGTGGAGGCCGCGCGCGCGCGGCCCGGGGTGGTCGCCGTCGTCACCGGCGCGGACCTCGGCGACGAGCAGGGCAGCCTGCCGTGCGCGTGGCCGGTCACCGAGGACATGGTCCTGCCCGACCACCCGCCGATCGCGGTCGGCGAGGTGCGCTACGTCGGCGAACCGGTGGCCGCCGTCGTCGCCCGCGACCGGTACGCCGCCGTCGACGCGCTGGAGGCCATCGACATCGACTACGAGCCGCTGCCGGCCGTCGTCGACATGGAACGCGCGATCGCGGAGGGCGCCGACCTCGTCCACGTCGACAAGGGCACGAACAAGAGCTACACGTGGGTCTTCGAGGCCGGCGACCTGAACGCGGCGTTCCGGGACGCGCCCGTGATCGTCGAACGCCGCTACGTCCAGCAGCGGCTGATCCCGACCGCCATGGAGCCCCGCGCCGTGGTCTGCTCGGCCGTCGGCGACGAGTACACGCTCTGGTCGGCCACGCAGATCCCGCACATCCTGCGGCTGATGCTCGCCACGGTCACCGGCATCCCCGAGCACCGGCTGCGGGTGATCGCGCCGGACGTCGGCGGCGGATTCGGCTCGAAGCTGCAGGTGTACGGCGAGGAGGTCGTCTGCCTGCTGCTGGCCAAGCGCCTCGGCCGCCCGGTCAAGTGGACCGAGTCGCGCAGCGAGGGCAACATGGCCGTCCACCACGGCCGCGACCAGATCCAGCGGCTGTCCCTGGCCGCCGACCGCGACGGCCGGATCCGCGGCGTGAAGGTCGACCTGCTCGCCGACATGGGCGCCTACCTGATGCTGGTCACGCCCGGCATCCCGCTGCTCGGGGCGTTCATGTTCAACGGCATCTACAAGATGGACGCCTATTCCTTCACCTGCACCGGGGTCTTCACGAACAAGACGCCGACCGACGCGTACCGGGGTGCGGGCCGGCCGGAGGCGACCTACGCCATCGAGCGGATGATGGACGAGCTCGCCGCCGAGCTCGGCCTGGATCCGTTGGAGGTACGCCGGCGCAACTGGATCCGGCACGAGGAGTTCCCGTACGACACGATCGCCGGCCTGACGTACGACTCCGGAAACTACGAGGCCGCCACCGAGAAGGCGATGCGGCTGTTCGACTACGACAAGCTGCGCGCCGAACAGGCCGACCGTCGGGACCGCGGCGATCCCGTACAACTCGGCATCGGCGTGTCGACCTACACCGAGATGTGCGGGCTCGCGCCGTCGCGGGTCCTCGGCTCGCTGTCGTACGGCGCGGGCGGCTGGGAGCACGCGTCCGTACGGGTCCTGCCGTCCGGGAAGGTCGAGGTCGTCACCGGGTCCTCCGCGCACGGGCAGGGGCACGAGACCGCGTGGGCGCAGATCGCCGCCGACCGGCTCGGCGTGCCGTTCGAGGACGTGCGCGTCCTGCACGGGGACACGGGCATCTCGCCGAAGGGCATGGACACGTACGGCTCGCGGTCCCTCGCCGTCGGCGGGGTCGCGCTCTACAACGCCTGCGACAAGGTGGTCGACAAGGCCCGCCGGATGGCCGCGCACCTGCTGGAGGCCGACGAGCGCGACCTCGAGTTCTCCGCTGGGTCGTTCAAGGTCAAGGGCGTGCCCGGCCAGGCCCGTACGCTGCAGGAGGTCGCGCTGGCGACGTTCGCGGCGCACGACCTGCCCGAGGGGTTCGAGCCGTCGCTCGACTCCGACGCCACCCACGACCCGGACAACTTCTCCTTCCCCCACGGCACGCACCTGTGCGCGGTGGACGTCGACACCGAGACCGGGTTCGTGAAGATCCGCTCGTACGTCGCCGTCGACGACGTCGGGAAGGTCGTCAACCCGCTGATCGTCGAGGGGCAGGTACACGGCGGCCTCGCGCAGGGCATCGCCCAGGCGCTGTACGAGGAGGCGGTGTACGACGCCGACGGCAACCTGACGACGACCACAATGGCCGACTACCTCGTCCCGTCAGCGGCCGACCTGCCGACCTTCACCACCGACCGCACCGAGACGCCGGCGACCACCAACCCGCTCGGCGTCAAGGGCGTCGGCGAGGCCGGCACCATCGCCTCGACGCCCGCCGTCGTGGGCGCGGTCGTCGACGCCCTGCGCCCGTACGGGGTCGACGACGTGCCGATGCCCTGCACGCCCGAACGCGTCTGGCGCGCCCTGCGCGGCACCCGCGGGCAGGCTCCACCCGAAGGCGCGCCCGAGCCCGGCGCGGGCGGCGGTCTCGGATCCGCAGGAGGTGCGGCATGATCCCGACACCGTTCGACCACGTCCGGCCGTCCGCTCCGGTCCACGGGAGGTGCCGCATGATCCCGGCGCCCTTCGACCACGTCCGGCCGTCCACGCTCGGATCCACGGGAGGTGCCGCATGATCCCGGCACCGTTCGACTATGTCCGGCCGTCCACGCTCGGCGAAGCCGTCGCCGCACTCCGCGAGGCGGACGAGGAGGGCAAGGTGCTGGCCGGCGGGCAGAGCCTGATGCCGCTGCTGCGCCTGCGCCTCGCCTACCCCGAGGTGCTCATCGACGTCTCGGCCCTCCCGGAGCTGCGGGGCGTGCGCGACGACGGCGACTCGGTCTTCGTCGGGGCCATGACCACGCACTACGAGGTGCTGCGCGACCCGCTGATCCGCGCGCACGCCCCGCTGCTCGCCGCCGCGACCACCACCGTCGCCGACCCCGCCGTACGCCACCGGGGCACCTTCGGCGGATCCCTCGCGCACGCCGACCCGGCGGGCGACCTGCCGGGCGTCGTCCTCGCCATGGACGGGGTGTTCGTCACGTCGGCGCGGGAGATCCCGGCAGGCGACTTCTTCACCGACTACCTGACGTCGGCCCTGGAACCGGACGAGATCCTCCTCGGCGTCCGGCTGCCGAAGGCCTACACCGGCTGGGGCTTCCACTACGAGAAGTTCCACCGTACGGCGCAGGCCTGGGCGGTCGTCGGGGTCGCGTGCCTGGTCCGGCGCACGGACGGCGAGGTCGCCGAGGCGCGGATCGGCCTGACGAACATGGGACCGACGCCGGTCCGCGCGTACGCCGTCGAGACGGCGGTCGCGGACGGCCCGGCCTCCCGCGAGGCGTTCCAGAGCGCGGCCCAGGACGCCCCCGACGGCACGAGTCCACCGAGCGACCTGCACGGTTCGGCGGAGTATCGGCGGCATCTCGCCCAGGTGCTGACCGCCCGCGCCCTCGCTACGGCGGCGGGCGTCTAGTGTCCTGATTGATCGGGGTGGTCAGAATCGGTAGCGGAGCACGCCTGTTCCCTGCCGCCATGCCGGAACTGCCCTGATCATCGCGCAAAGGGCCCGATAGTACAGCGGAGCATTAGTGAGGAGGGACCGGTCGAGCTGGCTCCACTCGTCCACAAAATGCAGGCGGTCGTCGAACTTCTCGACGGCTCGCTCGTCGTCGAGCGCCCAATTGATCGAGACGCCGAACTTCCCGAAGATCGGTCCCGGCCGCTTTTCAAGCTGCTTCTTCGTCTTCGTCGGATACGTGTTGAACAGAAACTCTCCGGTCGGAAAATGATCGACGATCTGCTTGAAGACCCGCCGCACTTCGTCCTCGGTGAGAAATCCGAACAGCCCGTCGGCCACGACCACAACGGGCTTGTCGCCGGGAATCTGCATGAGCCAATCCGGATCGACGACGGACGCACCGATCGTACTGTGCTCCGCACGCTCGGGGTACAGCTGGTTCGCGATCTCAATGACGTCTGGGAAGTCCACGTCGTACCAATGGTGTCCGGCCGACGGCTCGACCCGGAAGACTCGGCTGTCGAACCCACAGCCGAGATCCAGGACGAGCGCATCCGGATTATCCGCTAGATACCGCGCAGCCCACTCGTCCATGATCCGGGATCGGACACCGACGGCGAAGCGTCCGATATTCATGGGCTTGAGCTGGGAAAAGTCGAAGTCCAAACGCTGCACGGCTTCATCCGCGCGCGTGTCGCCGAGGATCGGATGCTGTTCCTTGCTGTCCAGCCACCGGAGATACAACTCGACGAGCGCGGTCACCCGTACGCCCGTGAAGTCAACCGCGATCTTATCCATGGAAACGTCCTTTCCGACGAAAAGGCTCAGGCGCTGACAGGGGTTTGCGGGTGGAGCCGCCGAGACGGCCTCGGGCGGTCCGTTCCGCTATTCGTTCTGGATCTTGTCGAGAGCGGCCCGGGCCAATGCGGCGCCCTCTGGACTGAGCAGGGGGTGGGAGTAGATGTCGATCAAGGTCCGGGCGAGCAGCAGGTCACCCTCGGGACTGGACACCTCGACACCCATCCCCCGCGACACATGCTCGTGCAGGATCGAGATGGCCAGCGACATCGCGGTGATCACCGTCGCCCGCGCCTTGCGATCGACGTCGGGTGGATCGGGGCGGTCCTTGTCGGTGTCCGCGAGCCACTGCACACCCATCTGGACCATCTCGTCGAACACCGACGCCGCAGACCCCTCGGCCAAGGCGCGCGCCAGGTACCGCTGGTACGGGCCCAGCGCGGCGCGGGCGGCGGCCACGTAGTTCGCGTCACCTGGGGCGCGGTCCTTCCGGACCTGGTCGTTGAGCCGACGGAGCACCTTGGCCAAGTAGTCGTCGCATGCCTCGCGCAGCGCCTGCTTGGAACCGAAGTGATGGCGCACCAGCCCCGAGGAGACGCCGGCCGCCTCGGCGATCCCCCGGATCGTCGCCCGCTCGAACCCGTGCGCACCGAACTGCAGCAACGCCGCATCTCTGATGCGAGCACGGGCGGTGAGGTCCTCAGGGTCCGGCCCCGTCGTCGACACTGTCGCCCACCTATCCGTCCGTGCAGTCGGCTATACGTTCGTAAACCATACTACACATGCGTGTAGTGAGGAGCCGGCAGCTGAAGGGTGGTCGGCCGAGCCTGGTCGGGCGAACGGTGTCGCTCCGCTCACTTCGGGTATGCACGGAAACGCACCCGGGGTGAGCGGAGTGACGGGCCACCGGAACATGACCACGACGGCCTCGTCCTATTCACTGGCGTATGTGGCGAACCCGGCCGTAATGTCACCCGCAGACCACCGATCACGAGGAGGCAAGGCATGGAACTCGATCACGAGTTCACCGTTCCGGTGCCGGTGGAACAGGCGTGGCAGGTGCTGCTCGACGTGGAGCGCATCGCGCCCTGCATGCCCGGAGCGACGCTCGACGCGGCCGAGGCCGACGAGTTCACCGGCCGCCTCAAGGTGCGCCTCGGCGCGATGACCATCACCTACCGGGGCACCGCCCGCATCGCGTCCCGTGACGACGAGGCCCACACGGTCACGATCGAGGCGTCCGGTAAGGAGGCCCGAGGTTCGGGCACCGCCTCCGCCACGGTCCAGGCCACGCTGCACGAGGACGACGGACGCACCAGCGTCACCGTCCACACCAAACTGAACGTCACCGGGCGTCCCGCCCAGTTCGGCCGGGGCATCCTCGCCGAGGTCGGCGGCAAGCTGATCAGCCGCTTCGCCGACAACCTCGCCACCGAGCTGGCGAGCGAGAAGAGGGCGACGCCGGCCGACACCGGGACGCCGAGCGAGACCGCCACGGGCACGCCGACCGAGCGCGGGACCGCTGCTCCCGCCGAGGCGAAGGTCGAGGCGGAGGCCTCCACCGCGGCCACGACCGAGGAGGCGGTCCCCGAGCAGGCCGTGCCGAACGCTCCAGCGGAGACGGCGCCCAGCGTCCCGGAGCAGACCGCGGCCGACGCTCCCGCCAAGATGGCGACCAGCGCCCCGGAAGAGGCCGCGAGCGGCGCCACGGCCGAGACCGCGCCCAGTACGCCGGAGCGCGTCCCGGCGGAGTCCGCCCGCGCGCCGGAGAAGGCCACCGCGCGCGAACCCGTCGGCACCCCTGCGGCCCGGCCCGAGTCGGAGCCGATCAACCTGCTCGAGGTCGCCGGACCCTCGGTCGCCAAGCGGGTCGTGCCGCTGGTCGCCGGGCTGGCGCTGCTGCTGGTGATCTGGCGTCTCATCCGGCGCCTGCGCTGACTTCCGCCGCCGGTCGGGCCGGTGGCGTCCGCTCCCGGCGCGCGGCCGCGATGTGCGCCGCCGGGATGAGACTCCAGGCGGGATGGTCGGCTTACCGTCTGATCAGTGTGTTCATCGACAGCTGGGTTAGGGGATCGAGATGCAGGTCGCCGTGCTGACCTTCGACGGGTTCAACGAGCTGGACAGCTTCATCTCCGCCGCGATCATCAATCGCTGTCGTCGCGATGGGCTGACGGCCTACATCACCACGCCGACACCTACCGTCACCTCGATGAACGGCGTCGAGGTGACTGGACAGCGATCTTTCGACTTCATCCCCGAGGCCGACGTCGTGCTGGTCGGCAGCGGGATCAAGACGAGGGACGTCGTTGCTGACGACAGCCTGATCGCATCGATCCCGCTGGACCCGAGCCGACAGCTGATCGGCTCGCAGTGTTCCGGGGCACTGGTTCTGGCGCGCCTCGGCTTGCTCGCCTCGATCCCCGCGTGCACGGACACCATCAGCCGCCCATGGGTGGAGGCGTGCGGCGTCGAGGTTCTGGACGCGCCGTTCCACGCGGTCGGCAACATCGCCACGGCCGGTGGCTGCCTGGCGTCGCAGTACCTTGGCGCCTGGGTGATCGACCAGGCGCTCGGCGAGGCCGCCGCCCGCGCCGTGATCCACTACGTGGCGCCGGTCGGGGAGAAGGAGAACACGGTCGAGCGGGTGTTCTCCGCCATTCGGGCCGACGCCCGGCAACCTGTCGCCCCGCTGTAGGCACGAACGTAGAAACGTAGACCGCCAGTACGCCGATGGCGTCCGAAGCGATCTGGCTCAGATCTTCAGGAGCAGGATGGGCTTGGTGGTCGGCTGCCGGGAGCCGGCGGCGGGCTCCACGGTGATCCCGACCTTGTTCGCGTCCGCGAGGGTGCCTTCGACGAGCGTGCGGATGTGACCGGCGGCGTCCGGCCGGACCAGTCCTCCGGCGCGGATCCCGCCCGGGCCGATGAGCCACATCTCGTACGTCTTCTCCGCCGGCGGCGGACGCAGCCCGGACGACGTGAGGACCGCCCGGCCCTGGGATCGGGAGGCCACCACGGTGACCGTCCCGCCGGAGGCGACGGATCCGGACACGGTACGGGCGTCCGGGGCGGAGAGCACGGCCGCCACCGTACGGTCCGCCGACCCGGGCCGGTCCGACCGCTGCGTGCCGAGCACCACCCCCACGGAGACGGCCACGACCACGAGGCACGCCGCCGCGAGGGCGACGACGAGCCGTGCACGTCCAGGGCGGCGGGGCCGCAACGGGATCACATCCGCCCCTTCGGCCGCGCGAGGCGACTGGCTCACCTCACGGACCTCGGCCAGCACGCGCTCGCGCAGCCCGGGCGGCGGCGTGCGGGCGGCGGCGGCGCCGAGCCGGGCCGTGGTCTCCTGGAAACCGTGAACCTCCGCGGCGCACGAGGCGCACTCCTCCAGATGCGCTTCGAACAGCCGGCGCTCCTCGGCGTCGGTCAGTGCGTCGAGGGCGTAGGCGGCGGCGAGGACGTGAAGGTCGTCGCTCATCAGGCGACCCCCAGGCAGTCGCGCAGGCGGATGAGGCCGTCGCGCATCCGGGTCTTCACCGTTCCGAGCGGCGTGGCGACCCGCTCCGCGACCTCACGGTAGGAGTATCCCTCGTAGTAGGCGAGGACGATGGACTCGCGCTGCAAGGGCGTGAGCCTTTCGAGGCAGCGGCGGACCCGCTCGTGCTCCAGGCGGGTCTCGACGCTCTCGGCGACCTCGTCGTGGGCCGGGACGACCTCACGCCGCCCGGCACGGTCGGCGCGCTCGCTCGCCGCCTGTTCGGAACGCACCCGGTCGACGGCACGGCGGTGCGCCATCGTCATGATCCAGGCCATGGCCCCGCCGCGTGCGGGGTCGTACCGGGGCGCCGAACGCCAGACCTCGACCAGCACCTCCTGGGCGACCTCCTCGGCGTGCGCCGCGTCGCGGACCACCCGGTGGATCAGGCCGTACACCGCCCCCGCCACCTCGTCGTACAGCCGCTCGAAGGCCGCGGTGTCGCCGGCGGCGACCCGGCCGAGCAACCGGTCGAGCTCGGACCGGTGCTCACGCGACGCCGACCCGGGTCTTCGCAGCATTGGCACTGGGCACTCCCCGCTCGCACTGCCCGGATCGTACGCTTTTGCGCCAAGGCTGGTCATCAGAATGCGCCGAGACTGCGCACGGCGATACCGAGGCCGAGGACGACGACGAGGGCCGCGCTGCCCGCCGGGACGGCCGACGCGGCCACGACGCCGCGCCCGCCGAACAGGCACCTGCCGAACAGGCGACGGCCCTGGAGCAGGCGGCCTTCGAGCACACGTTTGGCCAGGAACCGGCCCGATCCGGCCACGAACAGCCCGACCGAGACGAGCATCAGCGCGAGCCCGACACCGTAGCCGAGCACCAACAGCACCCCGAACCAGGCATGGCCGACCGCGGCGCCGCCGACCAGCACCACGACGGCCGACGGACTGGGGACGAGTCCCCCGGCGAACCCCATGAGCACGAGACTCCCCCGCCGCCGACGCGTGTGCGCCCTTCCTCTCCCCTCGGCACGCCCGTGGACATGGTGGCCGTGCCCGTGAGCGTGATGCTCGTGGTCATGGTGGCCGTGAGCGTGGTGGGTGTGGCCGTGGCCGTCGGGGCGGAGTGCTCGCCGCAGCAGCACCGCGCCGGCGACAGCGACCAGCACGCCGCTCGCCGCGCCGAGCCAGGGGAACAGCGCGGCGGGCGTCAGCGTGGAACCACCCGCGACGAGCACCCCGAGCGCCAGGACGCCGGCGGTGTGGGTGACCGTCACCGTGACGCCGAGGGTGAGAATGTCCCGCGGTGCGCGTCGGCCCCGGCCCACTGCCTGCGCCGCCATGATGGTCTTTCCGTGTCCTGGGGCGAGCGCGTGCAGAGCGCCGAGGACGACCGAGATGAGCAGGGCGAGGGCCGCGAAGCCCGGGGTGAGCCGGCGATGGGCGACCAGCGACGTGAACGACCGGGTGAGCCGGTCGGCGCCGCGCGGGAGGATGCGGGCGGCGCCTGTTCCGTCGGTGTCCGCGAGGGGCGGGCCGCCCGCCCGTACGCGGAGAGTCGCCGTGCGGCGGTCGAGCGGGGAGCCGAGCATGTCCTTCGGATAGGCGGTCAGCCGCGCACTGCGGGTGTGTTCCGGCACGTCGGCCGTGGTGAGGGTCATGCGGTCACCGCGTGCGGTGACCTCGTGCCAGCCGGTCCCGGGGACGCCGTCGTCCCGGAAGGCGATCGCGCCGGCCCGTACCGGCGCGATGATCCGGCACTCCAGGCGGAGGGTGTTCAGCCCGGCCTGGCCGGGCCGGGCCGAGGCGGCCGCGGACCGTACGGTCGCGGTGACCGGGCGTCCGTCGACGGTGATCCGCATGGCGGCCGCGGCCTGCCGGCAGGTGCTCGCGCCCCAGGCCGGAAGGTCCGCCTCCGTGACGCCGGCCTGGGCGGTCGGGATCTCGGCGAGGTCCCGCACGTGGTCGATCCGCAGTTCGCCCGGGGCGACCACGAGGCCGTCGTAGGTGTTCACGGTGAAGTTCCCGAGCGGATGGAGCAGGGAGACGGCGATCAGCAGCGCGGCGGTCATGACAGCGCCTCTCGGGCAAGATTGATCAGCACGGGCATGACGACGCCTCCGGAGGCGACAACGGTGATCAGCACGACGGCGGTCATCACAATGCCTCCAGGGCGGCGCGCGCTCGGGGCGCTTGCAGCGGGGAGAACCACGGGTTGAGGTGAAGCGCGGCCGCCAGGTCACGGCGGGCGTCGGCGCGGCGGCCCAGGGCCTTCTCGATCATGCCGCGGTGGTAGCGGAACAGGGCGTTGCGGTAACCGGTCCGGGTGGCCTGCTCGGCGTATCCGAGCGCCTCGCGGTCGCGCCCGCTCACATGCAGGGCCCAGGCCAGGGCGTCGGCGACGTGTAGCGAACGCCGTCGCCCCCACTCGGCCCGCGCCGCGCGCAGGGCCTCGGCGGGATCCCCGTGGTCGGCGGCGAACAGCGCGGTCTCCAGGTCGGTGGAGACGCCGTCGGCCGCGGCGAGCCGTTCCCAGGTCCGGGCGACGGCGTACTGCCGTCGCGCCTCGTCGCCCCGGCCCAGCGACTCGTACAGCTCGCCGAGGCCGATCACGTACGACGGCAGGGGCAGGCGTGCGACCACGTCCCGCAGGTCGCGGACCGCCCCGGCGGTGTCGCCCTCCGCCGCCCGTACCCGGGCCCGGCCGTCGAGGGCGGGCAGGTAGGAGGCGTCGGCGCGCAGGGCCGCGGCGAAGCGGCGGCCCGCCTCCCGGCGGTCACCGGAGTTCCAGGCCAGCTCGCCGAGTTGCGTCTCGACGTACGCGGTGTCGCCCGGGTCGGTCGCGGAGACGCCCAGGAGGATCCGCCGTGCCTCGCCGGACCGGCCGCGCAGTTCCTGGACGTAGGCGAGCCGAGTGAAGATCGGTATGCCGGGCCGCAGGCTGTCGGCGCGGCGGGCGGCGGCGAGCGCCTCGGGGTAGCGGCCGAGTTCGACGAGTGCGTCGATCCGCACCCCGTTGGCCCGGGTGCCGTACGGGTCGACGGCGAGGGAGGCGTCGGCGTACCGCAGCGCGCCGGCGAAGTCGTGCCGCGCGGCGGCCAGGGCGCCGAGTCCGGCGAGCGCCGCGGCGTTCCGGCGGGGCGACTCCTGGAGCGAGCGCCGCAGGACGCCCTCCGCCTTCGGATAGTAGGAGGGGTCCGCGGTCAGCCGGGCCTGTTCCACGTAGGCGAGGCCGAGCGTCGCCCATCCGGCCGCGTCGCGCGGCTGCGTGCGCAGATGCCGCTGAAGCTGTGCCACGTCGGCGGTCAGGTCCGCCGTGGAGATCCGGTCGGGGCCGGCCGCGGCCGCGGGTGTGGTGGCGGGCTCGAATCGCCGGTCGAAGGCGGCCGCCGAGCCGAGGGTGAGCCCACCGGCCACGGCGACGATGATCCCTGCCGTCAGCAGACGTCGCATGGTTCACCTTTCCGGCCCGGCCGCCGCGCGGCGGCCGGGCCGTCTCCGGAGGGTCAGGAGCGGGACTGCCGGCGGCGACGGAGCCACATGGACCCGCCGCCGATGACGGCGGCCGCGCCCAGGCCGGTCGCGGCGGCGGGCATCGCGGGGAAGTGGCGGCCGGTCTTGACGTCCGGGAGGTCGTTGTACGCGCCGGGCCGGACCCGGACGCCCGCCTTGCTCACCGCCGAGCCGGAGTTCGGCGACGCGACGTACGGGAACGCCCGGTCGAACGCGGCGTCGTTCGCGTTGACGCCGTCGCCCAGGTCGTTCTTCTTGCCGAGTAGTTCGCCCTCGACGACCTGCAGCGAGATGTCGACGACGTCGTCGGTGAGCCGGCGGCCGTTCGGATAGCCGGCGTTGTCGCCGTCGAGCACGCCCAGCCGCTTGGGACTCTTGGCGGGCGGGATGGAGGTGTTGAGCCGCATCAGCTCGGCGGGGCGCACGCCGGGCGGCTGGTTCAGCTTGGGAACGCCCGTGAGGAAGACCTGCGTGAGGTCGTTCCGCGGCTCGGCGGGTGCCGGGATCTTGTAGATCTTCTGAATGAGCTTCGGCAGCTCGGGGCGGGTCACGTAGTTCGCGAACCAGGCGTCGTTCCAGGGGATCGAGGCGTTGAACCGGTCCTTGTCCGCGAGGGGGATCACGACCTCGTTGACCAGCGGGTTGCCGAGCCGCGACACCTGCGTGTACCCGCCCGCGGCGGTGCGCCGCTGCACGTCGGAGAACACGCCGATGATCGGCTGCGTGGGGGCGAGCGTCTTGGACGGCACCTGGAGCGCGATCGTGTTGACGTTGTAGCCGCGCAGGGTGTCGTTGCCGACCTCCTTCAGGTTTCCGCCGTACAGCAGGTCGAAGACCCGTAGGTCGAGGAAGAAGGGATCCTCCGCCTGCCCGGCGAACACCTGCCCGCCCTGCGGCAGCGGCTTGACGGCCTGAGTGCGCAGGGTCCGGTAGTCCGGCATGGACGCCTGGCCGACGTTCGACGGCGCGACCGGCGCGTCGTCGATGAGCGTCCGCGCCGACTGCGCGGTCCCGTGCGCCCGGTGGATGAGCGTCAGGTCGTACGTCTGGGTGAAGTTGAGGTTCGGGTCGTCGAGGCTCCGTACCGGGCCGGTGTTGTAGAGGAACGTGCCGCGGTTCTTGTAGTGGTGCTGGAACTCGAACCGGTACGTGAGGTCGGTCTGGGAGTCGCCGTCGTTGTCGATGTTGATGTCGTAGCGGGCGTCCGCGGCGAACTTGTAGAAGTTCGGGCCGCCGGCCGGCTCCTCGAACGGGATGAAGTTCGCGATCAGTGTGGTGGTGTCGGGCTTGTCGGGGCTGACGAACGCGTAGACGTCGGTGTTGTCGTACTGCGGCTCACCGGAGATGAGCGGCGCCTCGCGGTGGCTGGAGGCGGTGGCCCGGGGCGGCGCCAGGCCGGCCAGACCGCCGATGAGGAGAGCGCCTCCCACCGCGAGCGCGGCGACGGCCCTCGACCGGGCCGGCAGTGATCGTGACATCGCAGCTTCCTTCGTGCGGGTGCTGTGTCCGACCGCTATTCGTCACTCGACGGCGAGCGGATTGGTCCTCTTCGCACGAAGTTCGCGACAGGGCTCAGCGCCTACCGGCGTCACCGGAGACTCAGCGCGTGTCGGCCGCCGAGGCCGCCCGCGCACCCGCCAGAGCGGCGGACGCTGACACCCCGCCGCGCCGCGCGGAGAGATACCACCGCTCGGTCGGCCTTCCTGGCCCGTTCTGCCGGAGGTCCATTCACTGCTTCCAGTAGACGCCACGGGGGTGGTCGTAGGTTTCAGTTTGACCTTGCACCCATTCGACGCCGGTCATCGCGATACCGGTCGGTACGAGGAACAATGCGCATGGCTGGTAGGAGGATCCCTTGGGCATATTGCCATTGTTGGGCGGGCTGTCCGCGCATTTGGGGAAGGCGACGTGGGGCTGGGTCGAGATGGTGAACGCCTCGCCCGGAAGCACGGCGTCCATGTTGATCGAGGTACTGGTGATGAGGTCGGGACCGTTGAGATTCTTGACCGTGTATCGGACGTAGAAGGGCGTCATCCCGTCGGTCTGCTCGCCCGTTCCTTTCAACGGCGCGAGGTCACCGGGCGCACCTTTCTCAATCGAGGTGACGGTGATGGCCAGTTTTTCTTCACTGCCGTTGAGAAACGGCACAATGGCGGTCTGGCCGATCCGGAATGTCTGGCCTGGTTTCGCCATTCCGGTCGGGGTCGTTCCGCCGGACGATGCCGTCTGTTGCGGGCTCGCCGAGCCACTGCCCTGGGTCGACGGCCGTGACTGGGACGGCCCCGACGCCGCCGTCTTCTTCCCGGTGGAATCAGGCCACAGCGCGAAGACGGCGGCGCCGATCAGCACCAGCGCGGCGAGGCCCGCGCCCCCCGTGACAAGGGCCCGGCGGTGGCCACCGCCGGCGACCGTCCGTGGTGGCGAGTCGTGTCGGCCGACGAGCCCCGGATCGGGAGATGTGTGCGCGAACTGAGGTGCGCCCGCCTGCTCCGGACCATGGGCGCCGGTGGTGGAGCGCAAGAACGACGCGACGGCCTCCGCACTCGCGGGCCGGTCGGCCGGGCTCTTGGCGAGCAGGTCGAGGACCAGGCGGTCGAGATGCGGGGGTGTCTCCGGTCGCTTGCGACTCGGTGGCGACGGAGCCTGGTTGAGATGCTGGTACATGAGCGTGTGCAGTTCACCTTCGCTGAACGGCGGCGAACCGGTGAGCATCTCGTACACGACGCAGCCCAAGGCGTACAGGTCGGTTCGATGATCGGTCGGCTCAGCACGGAACTGTTCGGGCGCCATGTAGCGGGGGGTCCCCAGGAAAGCGCCGTTCATGGTGAGCCGCGTCGTGGCGGTGACGAGATGCGCGATGCCGAAATCGCAGATCCTGACCCGGCCGTCCGGTGGCACAAGCAGGTTCTGCGGTTTGATGTCCCGGTGTACCACTCCACGCCCATGCGCCGCGGCCAGCGCGTCGGCGATTTGGGTTGCGAACGACAGCACCTGTGGGATCGCAAGGCCACCCGGTGACGCATCGATGAGAGCGCGTAGGTCCCTTCCTTCCAGCAACTCCATCACCAGGAACATCGTCGTCCCGGCCGCATCCTCGTGGACGTCGACGTCGAACACGACGGTGATACCGGGGTGCTGCAACGCCGCTGCCGTCTCCGCCTCCCGCCGGAACCTTGCCACCGCAGTCTGATCCACGGCCAGATCAGAGGAGAGGACCTTGATGGCGACCGCCCGCCGCAAGCGAAGGTCGGTGCCACGCCACACCTCCCCCATCCCGCCCTGACCGAGAGGCGCCTCCAGCTGATATCGGCCGGCGAGCGCTGCCCCCGGCTTGAGCTCCAGACCGCTCCGCATGACCCTCTTCCCGTCCGGCGAACAACATGATCAACGATCAATCTAAACGATTAGCGTCGCGGACGGAGCCGATGATGTCAGGCGGTGGTCCCGATCGCGGCGATGTCATGGCCGCGCACCCGCCGACGCCGCGCGCGTACGGCGGCACGGACCTCCTCGGCCGGGAAGGCGAAATCGGCCGTACGAGGACTCGTCGGGCGATGAACACGGGCGCGGCTCACGCCGGCCGGCGGCACATGGACGCGGCTCGTACGAGCCGGCCCGTCACTCCCACTCGATGGTGCCGGGCGGCTTGCTGGTGATGTCGACGACCACGCGGTTGACCTCGGCGACCTCGTTGGTGATCCGCGTGGAGATCTTCTGCAGCACGTCGTACGGCAGCCGCGCCCAGTCGGCGGTCATGGCGTCCTCGCTGGTCACCGGGCGCAGGACCACGGGGTGGCCGTACGTGCGGCCGTCGCCCTGCACTCCGACCGAGCGGACGTCGGCGAGCAGCACGACGGGGAACTGCCAGATGTCGCGGTCCAGGCCGGCGCGCGTGAGCTCCTCGCGGGCGATCGCGTCGGCCTCGCGCAGCACGTCGAGACGGTCCCGCGTCACGGCCCCGATGATCCGGATGCCGAGGCCCGGGCCGGGGAACGGCTGCCGCCAGACGATCTCCGCAGGCAGGCCCAGTTCCTCCCCGAGCCGCCGTACCTCGTCCTTGAACAGCGTCCGCAGCGGCTCCACCAGCGAGAACTGAAGATCCTCGGGCAGCCCGCCGACGTTGTGGTGGGACTTGATGTTGGCCGCTCCGGTGCCGCCGCCGGACTCGACGACGTCCGGGTAGAGCGTGCCCTGGACGAGGAACTCCACGGCCTCGCCGTGCTCCTCGACGATCTCGCGGGCCGCCTCCTCGAAGACCCGGATGAACTCCCGGCCGATGATCTTCCGCTTGGTCTCGGGGTCGGTCACCCCGTCCAGGGCGCCGAGGAAGCGGTCGGCGGCGTCGACGACCTTCAGGTCCACGCCGGTGGCGGCCACGAAGTCCTTCTCGACCTGCTCGGCCTCGCCCTTGCGCAGCAGCCCGTGGTCGACGAACACGCAGGTCAGCCGCGATCCGATGGCGCGCTGCACGAGCGCGCCGGCCACGGCCGAGTCGACGCCGCCGGACAGCGCGCAGATCGCCCGCTTGCCACCGACCTGGGCGCGAACGGCCTCGATGGACTCCTCGGCGATGTTGACCATCGTCCAGGAGGGCCGGCAGCCGGCGGCGGTCAGGAAGTGCTCCAGCACCGTCAGGCCGTGCTCGGTGTGCATGACCTCGGGGTGGAACTGCACGCCGTACAGGCCCCGGGCGGGGTCCTCCATCGCGGCGACCGGGGCGCTCTCGGTGCTGGCCGTCACCACGAAGCCGGTGGGAGCGACGCTGCAGGTGACGCGGTGGGACATCCACACCGACTGCTCGGTGGGCAGCCCCGCCAGCAGCGTGCCCTGGTCGATCACTGTGAGCGGGGTGGCGCCGTACTCGGCGATGTCGGAGTTGGCGACCGTGCCGCCGAGCTCCTTGGCCATCGCCTGGAATCCGTAGCAGATGCCCAGCGTGGGCACCCCGGCCTCGAACAGGCCGGTGGGCACGGCCGGCGCGCCGGGCTCGTACACCGAGGCGGGACCACCGGACAGGATGATCGCCTTTGGCCGCTTGGCCAGCATCTCCTCGACCGGCATGGTCGAGGGCACGATCTCGCTGAACACGTGGCACTCGCGCACGCGACGGGCGATGAGCTGCGCGTACTGCGCGCCGAAGTCGACAACGAGGACCGTGTCGAAGGACTGCTCGACTGACTCGACGGACACCGAGAACGCCTTTCGGAAGTTCGGATCGTCCCCAGTCTAGGGGCCCCCTGCCTGCGTGAACGCCGCGGCCGTCGGTACCGGCCGCGCGCGGATGCCGCAGGGACGGCGATACCTCCGGATTTCCCCGGCGCGCTTTAACCCCTTCGAGATCTTTATTTGGCAATATTTCGGGCTTCGTCGCTTTCCCTCCGTCCCCCTCCCAGGAGGCCCCCCACATGCGTTCAGCCGCCGCGCTGACCGGATTCGCGTCCCTCACCCTCGCCCTGCTGCCGATCAGCGGCGCGACCGCCGCCCCCAAAACGGCCGCCTCCTCGTGCACCACCCCGTCCGCCTCGGCGCGCACCATGTCCGCAGGCGTCCACCGCCGCGACAAGAACGACGTCTCCCCCGCCCAGGCCGCCGCCCTGGACCGCGAGCTCAAGGCCCTGCTCGCCCACCGGTCGCCCATCTCCATCCAGGCGACTCACCAGATCCCGGTGTACTTCCACGTCATCCGCACCGGAAAGGGCAAGAAGGGCGACCTCAGCCGCAAGCGCATCGCCCAGCAGATCGCCGTCATGAACAAGGCGTACGGCGGGTCGAAGACCGGCTTCTCCTTCGCCCTCAAGGGAAGCGACTGGACCACGAACAGCAAGTGGTTCAACGCGCCCGACACGTACGAGAAGACGATCAAGACGAAGCTGCACAAGGGCAGCGCCGGGACGCTCAACATCTACACCGCCGCACTGTCGGACGGCCTGCTCGGCTGGTCGACCTTCCCGTGGCAGTACAAGAGCAAGCCGACGATGGACGGCGTGGTCATCCACTACTCCACGATCCCCGGCGGATCCCTCACGCACTACAACCTCGGCCAGTCCGCGACGCACGAGACCGGGCACTGGCTCGGGCTCTACCACACCTTCGAGGGCGGCTGCGACGCCCCCGGCGACTACGTGAGCGACACCCCGGCCGAGTCCTCACCGGCATTCAAGT
Organism: Actinoallomurus vinaceus; assembly: GCF_039542055.1. Classification (NCBI taxonomy): domain Bacteria; kingdom Bacillati; phylum Actinomycetota; class Actinomycetes; order Streptosporangiales; family Thermomonosporaceae; genus Actinoallomurus; species Actinoallomurus vinaceus. The sequence goes on along the minus strand of NZ_BAABHK010000001.1, from coordinate 1,064,465 downwards.
GCCCGACCGGCCGGGACAGCTGCACGGCGTCGGGCAAGGACCCGATCCACAACTTCATGGACTACTCCTACGACAGCTGCATGACGCAGTTCACCGCGGGCCAGGGCACCCGCATGCAGAAGGAGTGGGCCGCCTACCGCGGCTGAGCGACGCGACGATGAGGCGGGCGGCATCGGCCGCCCGCTTTGTCGTTGCAGCGGACCATACTGACCCGGGTGGACACCGCCGACGCCATCGCCGCCGAGCTCCGTGCCCTCGCCGATCCGGCCCGGGCCGAGCAGGAGAAGCGCTACCTCAAGAGCGATCTGGAGCACGTCGGGGTGACCGTGCCGGCGATCCGCAAGGTCACCGTCCGCGCCGCCGCCGGGCTCACCCGCGACGAGACCCTCGCCCTCGCCGACCGACTCTGGCGCCGGCCGGTCCACGAGTGCCGGCCGGTCCACGAGTGCCGGATGGCCGCGATCGAGGTCCTGATCCGGAACGCGCCGCTCCTGGAGGCGGAGGACCTCGCGGTCGCCGAGCGGATGATCCGGGAGTCGCACACCTGGGCGTACGTCGACGCCCTCGCGATCAAGGTGGTCGGCGACCTCGTCGTACGGAACGCGCCGCTCGCCACGACCCTCGACCTCTGGTCGGCCGACGCGAACTTCTGGATCCGGCGCACCGCGCTCCTGGCCCTGATCCCCGGCATCCGCTCCGGCGACGGCGACCTGACCCGCCTGACGAAGTACGGCGACGCGCTCATCGAGGAGAAGGAGTTCTTCATCCGCAAGGCCCTGGGCTGGGTCCTGCGCGAGCTCTCCAAGAAGGACCCCGACTGGGTGGCCGCCTGGGTCCGCGACCGCACCGACCGGATCTCCGGCGTCAGCATCCGCGAAGCCGTCCGCCACCTCCCCGAACCCGACCGCGACGCCCTCCTGACCGCCTACCGGTCGTGACCGTCAGCCGAACAGCCCGATTCTGCGAGCTCTCCAACACACTCCGGACCGGACGCGCGCTCGGCGACGTCCGGTCCGGGATTTCGTGAGGGTACTCCCCGCCCTGGTCCAGGGCTGAGAGGTCTTTGGGAGGCGACGGCCGCGGAGGTGGACGGCCGAGGCGGTTACTTGCTGGCGTCCGCGAGTCGGACGATCGCCGCAGCGGCCTGGATGTACTTGTTGTGGCCCAGGTCGCCGATCGTCTTGATGTTGAACGCCTTCTTCAGCGCCTCGGCGTCACCACCGCTGATCCCGGCGATGGCCTCCACCGGGGCGTTGAGCAGGCCCTTGAGATCCGTGTTCTCGTACTCCTTGTCCAGGAGCTTGTCCAGGTCGGCCGAGACTGGCATCGTCCGCACACCCCCATCTGCGTCGACTACGCGAGGTCACGATCGCCTCACAGTAGGTAGCTTTCCCCGAAGGCCTCATCCGGGCACGTTTTACTCAGGAGATCATTTTTAAGACGATCGGGGTCAGGCCGGGGTGATGGGGAGGCGGAGGGCGGCGGGGGCGTCGGCGGGGACGGCCGGGTTCTTCGGGGCGACCGGGGTGAGACGTGTGTACGGGGCGCCGAGAGCGGGGCGGGGGTCGTCTTCGCCGCGGTTGGGCCAGAAGGCCATGGCGCGTTCGGCCTGGGCGGTGATGGTGAGCGAGGGGTTCACGCCGAGGTTGGCCGAGACGGTGGAGCCGTCCACGATGTGCAGGCCCGGGTGGCCGTACGCGCGGTGGTAGGGGTCGATGACGCCCTCCTCCGGCGAGTCCCCGATCGTGCAGCCGCCGATGAAGTGCGCGGTCGTCGGGATGTCGAACAGGTCGAGCCAACTGCCGCCCGGGAACCCGCCGATCTCCTCGGCGAGCATCCGGACCGCGCGGTGTGCCTCGGGGATCCACGTCGGGTTGGGCTCGCCGTGGCCGCGGCGGGCGCGCAGGCCGCGGCCGGACGGGGACGGCTCGACGTTGATCGAGTTGTCGCGGGTCTGCATGACCAGCGCGATGATCGACCGGCTGGACCAGTTACGGAGGTTCGGCAGGCGGACCAGGTCCCACGGACGTATGGCCACCCGGCCGAGGAACTTCGCCCAGCGGGGCACGCGTCCGCCGCCGTCGATGAGCAGAGAGCGGAGGGCGCCCATGGCGTTCGAGCCGGGGCCGTAGCGGGTGGGCTCGACGTGGGTGCGCTCGTCCGGGTGGAAGGACGACGTGATCGCCAGGCCGCGCGAGTGGTCGTCTCCCTTGCTCCGGAACCGCTCGACGCCGAGGATCGCCTCGGAGTTGGTCCGGGTGCGCACGCCGAGCCGGTCGGACAGGTGGGGCAGCGTGCCGGTGGCCTTCATCCGGTGCAGCAGCCGCTGCGTGCCGTACGTCCCGGCGGCGAACACGACGTGCTCGGCGGTGAGAGTGCGCCGCCAGCGGGCGCCGCGCCGGCCGGTGCGGGTGAACGTGACCTCGTACCCGCCGCCGGGGCGGGGCCGTACGGCGGTGACGGTCGCCATCGGGATGATCTCCGCACCGGAGTGTTCGGCCAGGTAGAGGTAGTTCTCGGTGAGCATGTTCTTGGCGCCGACCCGGCATCCGGTCATGCAGGATCCGCACTCGGTGCAGGTCGCGCGGCGCGGTCCGGCGCCGCCGAAGTAGGGGTCGTCGACCGGCTTCCCCGCCTCTTCGCCGAACAGGACGCCGACCGGGGTCAGGTGGAAGGTGTCGCCGCGGCCCATCCGGTCGGCGACCCGTTTGATCGCCTGGTCGGCGGGGGTCATGGTCGGGTTGGTCCGGACGCCGAGCATGCGCTTGGCCTGCGCGTAGAACGGCGTGAGCTCGGCCTTCCAGTCGGTGATGTGCCGCCACTGCGGGTCGTCGAAGAACGGCTGCGGTGGCTCGTACAGCGTGTTGGCGTAGACGAGCGACCCGCCGCCGACCCCCGCGCCCGCCATGATGAGGACCCGCGAGCCCTTCTCACCGCGCAGCAGGTGGATGCGCTGGATCCCGGTCAGGCCGAGGGCGGGCGCCCAGAGGTACCGGCGCGTGCGCCACGACGTCTTGGGCAGGTCGCGGTGGCGTTCGCCGGGCGCGCCGTCGGGGTCGTCGAAGCGACGGCCGGCCTCCAGCACCGCGACGCGGTACCCCTTCTCGGTGAGGCGCAGCGCGGTGACGCTCCCGCCGAATCCCGATCCGATCACCACTACGTCGTGGTCCATGTGCGCTCCTACCTGAGGCGAAGGCGTTTCAGCAGCTTCTGACCCCCCGTGATCACTGCTGCGTAGGTCTCGTACGACATGCCGAGGACCGGTTCGAAGCCGAACCCGTGCTGGCTGGCGATCGTCTGGGCCTCGGTGTAACGGAGCAGGCCCTCGGCACCGTGCCGCCGGCCGACCCCGGAGTCCTTCATACCGCCCATGGGCGCGTCGTACGAGCCGTAGGCGGAGGCGTACCCCTCGTTGATGTTGACGGTGCCCGCCTTGATCCGCGCCGCGAGACGGCGGCCGCGGGCGACGTCGCGGGTCCAGACGCTGGCGTTCAGCCCGTACGGCGTGGCGTTGGCCAGGCGTTCGGCCTCGTCGTCGGAGGAGAACCGGTAGAGCGCGACGACCGGGCCGAAGGTCTCGCCGCCGCAGAGCTCCATCGCCTCGGTGACGCCCTCGAGGACGGTGGGTTCGAAGAAGTACGGCCCGGCGCCGGGGCGCGGCCGCCCGCCGGCGAGGACCTTCGCGCCCTTGGCGACGGCGTCCTGCACGTGCCGGGTAACCGTGTCGAGCTGGCGCTGGGAGGTGAGCGAGCCCATGTCCGCGTCGAACCCGGCGCCGAGCCGCATGTTCTTGACGCGGTGGACGAAGCGTTCGGCGAACCGGTCGTAGATCTTGTCGTGGACGTACAGCCGCTCGATCGAGATGCAGAGCTGGCCGGCGTTGGTGAAGCAGGCGCGGATGGCGCCCTGCGCGGCCTGCTCGACGTCGGCGTCGTCCAGGACGAGCATGGGGTTCTTGCCGCCGAGCTCGAGGGAGTAGCCGATCAGCCGGTTCGCGGCCTTGTCCGCGATCGCCCGCCCGCCCCGCGTGGAGCCGGTGAAGGCGACGTAGTCGGCGCCCTCGATGAGGGGGTCGCCGATCTCCGCGGGCTCGCCGACCACCACCTGCCATAGATCCTCGGGCAGGCCGCACTCGACGAGCAGGTCGAGCGCCCACAGGGTGGACAGCGCGGTCTGGGTGTCCGGCTTGTGCACGACCGCGTTGCCGGCGAGCAGGGCGGGCGCCGCGTCGGTCAGGCCGAGGGCGAGCGGGTAGTTCCACGGCGAGATGACGCCGACCACGCCCTTGGGGTGGCGAAGCTCGATGACGCGGGTGGCGGCGGGCATGATGCCCTGGCGGCGGCGCGGCCGGAGCAGGCCGGGGGCCCGTCGCGCGTGGTAGAGCGTGCTTCCCGCCGCGTCGAGGACCTCCTCGAAGGCGTGGCGGCGCGCCTTCCCGGTCTCCAGCTGGACGAGGTCGAGGATCTCCGCGCGGCGGTCGAGGATCGCGTCGTGGAACCGCAGGAACGGCTCGGCGCGCCGGGCCGGGGACAGCCGCGCCCACGACTCCTGGGCGGCTCGGGCGCGGTCGTACGCGGCGGCGACGTCGGCCGCGGTCGAGACGGGCAGGGTGGCGAACGGCTCCCCGGTGAACGGCGCGGCGATCCGTACGGTCGCGTCGCCCGCCGCGACACGGCGGGTCAGCCGTTCGACGAGCTCGGGAGCGAGGTCCGGGGCGGTGGCGCGCGCGCCCGTGGACGCCGCTGCGGGTGCGTTCATGGAGGGAACTCTAAGACGTGAGCCCTCTTCATGGCTACCGCACAGTAATTAATTACTTCCATGGTCAGAGCCTCAGGCCCTGTCCCCAATGCCATTTCGGTACGTTCCAGAGCCACCTTGTTCTGCATTTGCTGGCTCGGATTGCGGTCCACGGTGTATTCCGGGGAGAGAGGCCAGAAGGACGACGAGCAGGGGGAAGAATGATCTCCGACCCGCAGCAGTCCGCTGTCAAGGACGAGGCCCGCACACCTCGGCAGGAGCGGCGTGCCCAGACCCGGGCCGCCCTCCTCGACGCGGCGGAGCACCTGTGGGCGGAGCGCGGAATCCGCGGAGCGTCACTCGACGAGATCGCCGGCCGGGCCGGACTCACGAAGGGCGCCGTCTACTCCAACTTCGCCAGCAAATCCGACCTGGTCCTCGCCCTGCTCGAGCGCTACACCCAGGCCGAGGCCGTCCTCGGCGCCATTCCCGGCCTGTGCGACTCCGAGCGCTCATCGGACGAGCGGCTCGCCGACGCGGGCCGGAACTACGCCGAGCGGCTGTCCGACGAGGAGACCCGCATGCGGGCGCTGCTGCTGGTCGAACTGTGGCTGTTCGGGATGCGCGACTTCTCGGCCGGCTGGCGGATCGCCGACTGGTACCACGCCCGCCGGGAGGAACTCGCCGCCGACCTGGCGGCCGGGTCCTCGGAGATGTCCCCCGAGGACCGGGCGTCCCTCGCGATGGCGATCGAGTTCGGGCTGACGCTGCAGCACCTGCTCGACCCGGAGCGGGTCCCGGCCGAGCTGTACGGCTCCGGCGTCGGCCTCCTCCTGGCGCCGTCGGCGGACGACGCACCGCCTGAGCCGTGACCTCTGCCGACGTGCCGCCTGGGCTGCAACCCGGCCGACACGCCGCCCGAGCCGTGACGCCGGACGACGCGGTGCCCGGACCGTAACTCGGACAACACGCCACCTGACCTGTGACGTGGGGCGACACGCCGCCTGAGCCGGGCCCGGACGGTGTGTGGCCCGGGCGGGGCGTCAGTCGTCGTTCTCTCCGGTGTCGTCGGCGTTGTCCGGCTCGACGACGCCGGGAGCGGCGGACCTGGCGTCGGCCGCCGACTTGATCGCCTTGCCGTGCGCGAACACGGTGCCGAAGTTGGCGACGTACTGCTTCTCCAGCGTGGCGTCGACGGCGCCGATCATCGCCTCGTCGTGGGCGTGGAAGCCGGGGTCGGTGTAGTTGCTGCTGCCGGTGAAGACGGCCTTCTGCTTCTTGCCCAGGTACCGGCCGTCGATGAGCAGGTACTTGGAATGCTCGTACGCGCTGCCGTTCTCGGGCAGGTACCGGAGCTCGGGCCCGCCGTGGCGGCCGCCGGTCCTGGTCAGGTCCCGCAGGACCGACTGGCCGACGTGGCCGAACACCACCTGCACCCGGCACCCGGCGTCGTCCAGCCTCCAGAGCCGCTGCGCGATCGGCTGCCAGGTGAAGTGGCCCATGACGAGGCGGATGCGGGTGCCGCCGGCGCACGACACCTTGTCGAGGTGCTGGCTGACCGGATCACCCGACGACCAGGGCATGAAGTCCAGCCGGTACTTCCCCGCGTGCACGACCCGGTGGTAGTTGCCGGTGTGATGCTGCTTGGCGAGGTCGTAGAGGTAACGCCGGTACGCCGCGTACACGCCCGCGTTCCGCAGCACGAGCGCGTCGTTCCACTGCAGGTCGCGGGAGTTGTACGTCGCGTTGGCCGAGGTCTGCAGCACGACCTTCTTCGCCCCGCGCGTGGTGGAGAACAGGAAGAACTTGTTGTGGTTGAACTGCGGCCCGATGCAGCCGCGCCCCTTGGCGCAGAGGGTCACCCAGGAGGACTTCTTCCGATTCGAACCGAGCGCCTTCTTCAGCGTCTTGTACGCCTTGTAGCGCGACGACTCGTAATCCAGCACCACCCGGACGTTGACCTTGCGCTTCTTCGCCTTGACGAGTTGCTTGGCGAGGTCCTTCGTCGAGAAGTGGTACATCGCCACGTAGATGACCGCGCCCTTCGGGGCACCGGAGATCAGCTGGGCGATCCGGGTCGCGATCGCGTGCTGCTTGGCCTTGCCGCCGGTCGGCGTGTTGAAGATCGGCCCCGTCCGTACGGAGGCCTTCCGGGCGGCCTCGTCGCCGAGCAGCTCGCGGTCGCCGAGCGCTTGGGCGTCGATGTCGGACCCGGCCGCCCGTACGGCGGCCGCGGCCCGGCCAGGCGTGACCGGTGCGGCGTCGCCCTCCGCCGCGACTCCGGCGACCAGCAGACCGGTCGCGAGTACCCCCACGGTGCGCGTCAGCGACTTCGCCACACGAACTCCTGTCCAAACCGGGTTTATGGCGCATTAGCACCATTAGCCCGGACACGATACAGGAGTTTCTATGGACAGAAGTCCCCAAAATGGGGCATTCAACGATAATCGAACGACCGGAACCGGCCGCCTACGTCTTACATTCCGGAAATCTGATTCAGGGAGAGGTGGTCGGGACGATCTCCGGGGCCCCACGCCGGGTCGCGTCGGCCTCCTGGTCGTCCACCTGCGCCTGAGAGTCGCGCTCGGCCTCCACGCGCTTGTGGTAGTACTCGATCTCCCGCTCGGTCTGCTCCTGCGACCAGCCCAGCTCGGGCGCGAGCAGCTCGGCGGCATCCCGCGCCGCGCCGACGCCGCGGTCCCACGTCTCGATCGAGATGCGCGTCCGCCGGGTCAGCACGTCGTTGAGGTGCCGGGCGCCCTCGTGGGTCGCGGCATAGACGACCTCGGCGCGCAGGTAGTCCTCGGCGCCTTCGAGGGGCCTGCCGAGGTCCGGCCGCTCCTCGATGAGGGCGAGCAGGTCCTCGATCATCGTGCCGTACCGCCGCAGCAGGTGCTCGATGCGCGCGACGTGCAGCCCCGAGCTCTCCGCCAGGCGGTGGCGGGCGTTCCAGAGCGCCTGGAAGCCGTTGCCGCCGACCAGGGCGATCTGGTCGGTACAGGACCCCGGCACCTTGCCGTCCAGGCCGTGGGCGACCGCGTCCACGGCGTCCTTGGCCATCACCCGGTAGGTGGTGTACTTCCCGCCCGCGATGACGACCAGGCCCGGCACCGGGTGGGCGACGACGTGCTCCCGGGAGAGCTTCGAGGTCTCCTCCGACTCTCCCGAAAGCAGCGGGCGCAGCCCGGCGTACACCCCCTCGACGTCGTCGTGGGTGAGGGGCGTGTTGAGCACGGCGTTGACGTGCTCCAGGACGTAGTCGATGTCGGCCTTGGACGCGGCCGGGTGATCCTTGTCCAGATCCCAGGGCGTGTCGGTGGTGCCGATGATCCAGTGCCGGCCCCACGGGATGACGAACAGCACGGACTTCTCCGTGCGCAGGATCACACCGCTGGACGAGTGGATGCGGTCCTTGGGAACCACCAGGTGCACGCCCTTGGACGCGCGGACGTGGATCTGGCCGCGTCCGCCGACGAGCTCCTGGATGTCGTCGGTCCACACGCCGGTCGCGTTGACGACCTGCTTGGCGCGCACCTCGAGCCGCCGGTCGGACTCCAGATCCCGGACCCGTACGCCCGTCACCCGCTCGCCCTCGCGCAGGAAGCCGACGGCCTGGGCGCGGGAGGCCACCTGAGCGCCGTACGCCGCCGCGGTGCGCAGCACGGTCGCGACATAGCGGGCGTCGTCCACCTGGGCGTCCCAGTACTGGATCGCGCCGACGAAGGCGTCGCGCTTCAGCGACGGCGCGATGCGAAGCGCCTGCGTGCGCGTCAGGTGCCGATGGTGCGGCACACCGCGGTCCTGGCCCATCGAGATGGACAGCCCGTCGTACAGGGCCACGCCTGCCCCGATGTAGGCGCGCTCCCACACGTGATGGGTCATCGGGAACAGGAACGGCACCGGCCGGACGAGATGCGGGGCGATGCGGCCCAGCAGCAGCCCGCGCTCGGTGAGCGCCTCACGGACCAGCTCGAAGTCGCGCTGCTCGAGATAGCGCAGACCGCCGTGGATCAGCTTGGACGACCGCGAGGACGTCCCGGCGGCGAAGTCGCGGGCCTCCACCAGGGCCACGGTCAGCCCGCGCGTGGCCGCGTCCAGCGCGACACCGGCTCCGACGATGCCGCCGCCTACGACGACGACGTCGAACTCCTCGCCGCTTCCCATCCGGTCCAGCGCGGCCGCGCGCTCGGACGGGCCGAGACGCGACCGGTTCGCCTCGTTCTCAGGCTCCTCAACCGCCATGGCGCACCCCCCTTGGACGTCTGCGTTGACCACGCTACGTCGGTGGCCCGTCAGTCACAAAACACTTACCGGGAGTGGAGTGCGCCCAAGGCGGGGTCAGTGCGGGGCGACGACGACCTGGACGCGCTGGAACTCCTTCAGGTCGGAGTAGCCGGCGGTCGCCATGGCCCGCCGGAGCGCGCCGATAAGGTTCATCGAACCGTCGGCGACGTTCGACGGGCCGTACAGGATCTGTTCAAGCGTGCCGATCGAGCCGAGCTCGACCCGCTTGCCGCGCGGCAGCTCATCGTGATGCGCCTCACTGCCCCAGTGGTAGCCCCGGCCCGGCGACTCCGTCGACCGCGCGAACGGCGACCCGACCAGGACCGCGTCGGCGCCGACCGCAAGGGCCTTGGCGATGTCTCCGGACTGCCGCATGCCACCGTCGGCGATCACGTGGACGTACCGGCCGCCGGACTCGTCGAGGTAGTCGCGCCGGGCCGCCGCGACGTCCGAGATGGCCGTCGCCATCGGCACCGCGACGCCGAGGACCGTACGGGTCGTGTGCCCGGAGCCGCCGCCGAAGCCGACGAGGACCCCGGCCGCGCCGGTGCGCATCAGATGCAGCGCGGCGGTGTAGGTGGCGCAGCCACCGACAATCACCGGGACGTCGAGGTCGTAGATGAACTGCTTGAGGTTGAGCGGCTCGGCCCGCCCGGAGACGTGCTCGGCGCTGACCGTGGTGCCGCGGATCACGAACAGATCCACGCCCGCGTCGATGACCGCCTTGTGGTACTGGGCGGTGCGCTGCGGCGACAGCCGGGCCGCCACGGTCACGCCCGCGTCGCGGATCTCCTCGATGCGCCGCCCGATCAGGTCTTCCTTGATCGGCTCGGCGTACAGCTCCTGGAGCCGTCGCGTCGCCGTGGCGTCGTCCAGCGAGGCGATCTCGGCCAGCAGCGACTCGGGGTTCTCATAGCGGGTCCACAGCCCCTCGAGGTCGAGCACGGCCAGGCCGCCGAGGCGGCCGATGGCGATCGCCGTCGCCGGGCTGACCACGCTGTCCATCGGGGCGACGACCAGCGGCATCTCGAAGCGGTAGGCGTCGATCTGCCACGCGACGCTGACCTCCTCCGGGTCACGGGTGCGCCGCGACGGGACGATGCCGATCTCGTCGAGCGCGTACGCCCGCCGGCCGCTCTTGCCCCGCCCGATCTCGACCTCAGCCATGTACGTCCTCTCCCATGCTTCGGCCGTGACCACGACGGGTCACGGCCGGTGAAACTCTCAGCGGACCTGGTAGTTGGGGGCCTCGACCGTCATCTGGATGTCGTGCGGGTGGCTCTCCCGCAGGCCCGCCCCGGTGATCGGCATCAGCATGCCGTTCGCCTTCAGGTCGCCGACCGTGCGGGAGCCGGTGTACCACATGGCCTGGCGCAGGCCGCCGATGAGCTGGTGGGCGACGGCCGCGACCGGACCCCGGTAGGGCACCTGGCCCTCGATGCCCTCGGGGATCAGCTTGTCCTCGCCGGCGACGTCTTCCTGGGAGTAGCGGTCCTTGCTGAACGACCCGCCGCGCTCACGGTTCTTCATCGCGCCGAGCGAGCCCATGCCCCGGTAGGTCTTGTACTGCTTGCCGTTGATGAAGATCAGCTCGCCGGGGCTCTCCTCGCAGCCCGCGAGCAGCGATCCCAGCATCACCGTGTCGGCGCCCGCGGCGATCGCCTTGGCGATGTCGCCGGAGTACTGCAGGCCGCCGTCGCCGATCACCGGCACCCCGGCGGGGCCGCACGCCAGCGCGGCCTCGTAGATGGCGGTGACCTGGGGCGCGCCGACACCGGCGACCACGCGCGTCGTACAGATGGAGCCCGGGCCGACGCCGACCTTCACCGCGTCGGCGCCCGCGTCGACGAGCGCCTGCGCCCCGGCCCTGGTCGCGACGTTGCCGGCGATGATGTCGGCGTTGCTGTTGGCCTTGAGCTTGGCGACCATTTCGATCATGCCGCGCGAGTGGCCGTGCGCGGTGTCCACCACCAGCGCGTCGACGCCGGCCTCGATCAGCGCCTTGGCGCGCTGCTCGGCCTCCGGGCCCACGCCGACGCCCGCACCGACCACGAGCCGCCCGGCCGCGTCCTTCGTCGCCAAGGGGTACTGCTCGCTCTTGGTGAAGTCCTTCACCGTGATCAGGCCGCGCAGCCGGCCGGCGCCGTCGACGAGCGGGAGCTTCTCCACCTTGTTGGCGCGCAGCCGCGCGAACGCCTCGTCGCGGGACACTCCGACCGGCGCGGTGACCAGCGGCATCTTGGTCATCACCTCGCGCACCGGGCGCGCGGCGTCCGTCTCGAACCGCATGTCCCGGTTGGTGACGATGCCGACGAGGACGCCGTCGGCGTCGGTCACCGGGACGCCGGAGATGCGGTAGTGCGCGCACAGCGCCTCGACGTCGGCGAGCGTGTCGTCCGGCGAACAGGTCACCGGGTTGTTGACCATGCCCGCCTCGGAGCGCTTGACCAGGTCGACCTGCTGGGCCTGCTCGTCGATCGGCAGGTTGCGGTGCAGCACGCCGAGGCCGCCCTGCCGGGCCATGGCGACCGCCATCCGCGCCTCGGTGACGGTGTCCATCGCCGCGGACACCAGCGGGATGCGCAGCGTGATCGACCGCGACAGGCGCGTCGACGTGTCGGCGTCACCCGGCGCGAGATCGGAATACGCGGGCACGAGCAGCACGTCGTCGTACGTGAGGCCCTGCGAGGCGAACTTGGCGGACTCGGGCGCGGAAGTCATGGGCATCATCCGGAAAGGGTCGCGGTGTCGGGCCTGATCAGCGAAGCGTTGCCCCCATCCTAGTCGGGCGTGTCGAACGGCCGCGAAGGGTCGCCACAAGGAACGAATCGGCGACCGTTACTCAGGTAGCGTGGGTTTGTGCACGATGACGCTCCGCTCGACCCGTTCGCGAACGATCCCGAGGACCCGGCCGCCGCGCTCGGCGATCCGAGCGACGAGACCGCTCCGCTGAGCACGACGGAGCGGGAGGACGTGCTGGCCGACCTGGCCGACCTGGAGGTCTTCCGTGCCCTGCTCGAGCCGCTGGGCATCAAGGGCCTGACGGTCGACTGCGGCGACTGCGGCAGGGCCCACCACATCGACTGGGACCTCCTGCACGGCAACCTGCGTCACCTGCTCGACGAGGGGCTGCCGCGCGTCCACGAGCCCGCGATCGCCGCCGCCCCGGAGGACTACGTCAGCTGGGAGTACGCCCGCGGTTACGTGGACGGCGTCATCGACAGTGAGGAAGGCCACTCGAGCTGAGGGCCGCGCCGCCGTACCTTTCGAACTGAGGGGCTCGTCGTCGTACCTGCCGTGATCCCCTGAGCGGGCCGCCGGCCGGCCGTGATCGCCGTTACCTGAAGGAGACCGCCCTACCGGCGGTCGTGATCCGCTGACGTGCGGCCGGTGCCCGAAGAGCGCCTCTTGGCCGTGCGCCGCGACCGGTCGGGATCCGTGGCGGACGTCTCACCAGATGGCTTCGACGTGGTGGGGGACGTGGACGGGCTCGGGGTGGGATCGGCCGGCGCGGTCGGGGTCGGGGTCGGCGACGGGCTGGTCGAGTGCCCGGTGTCCGGGCCGTGCCCCCGGGGATGCTTCGGCCCGACGTAGCCGGGGGTGTGGCCCTTCGCCGGGGCTCCCGCAGGCGGTTTCGTCGGTGCTTCGGACGTCTTCGTCTCGGATGGGCGCGGTGACGCGGCGGGCGTTCTGCCGACGGACGGGCGCGGGCCGCCGGGGAACGCCCGGACGACCGACTCGAGGTGCGCCTTGGAGCGTTCCGAGGCCTCGATGCGGGCCAAGGGCGCGTGGGCCTTCGGCTCGCGATCGCCCCCGCCGCCCGCGACGGCGGCACCCGCCGTCGTCAGCAGGACCGTGACCGCGCCGAACGTGACGAACGCCCGGACGACCGGGCGGCCTGACGTCTTCGAGCCACCGCACGACACACGCGGTGGGGGCGCGGGCAACGGCGGCGCGTCCACGTCGACGTCGGCGATCAGGGCGGCCAGCAGGCGTGCGGCCGGGTCGTCGGACGGTTCGAATCCGGCGCCCGGATCGGTGACGCGGCGCCCGGCCAGAGCGTCGAACAGGTCGCCGCTACGGCTGATCTCACTGAGGTCGAGCGGCTCGGGAGTGGCGGTACCCCCACCGGTCAAGCGATCGACTCCTCACTCGCCATCGCTCGAAGACGGGCGAGAGCCCGGTGCTGGGCGACGCGGACGGCCCCGGCTGACATGCCCAGTACATTACCGGTCTCCTCAGCCGACAGACCTGCCACCACCCGCAGAAGCACCAATTCCTTCTGATGATCCGGCAACCGGTCGAGAAGGTCCCTGGCGCGTTCGGCCTCGATGTAGCGGACGACCGTCTCCTCGGGGCCCGGCCGCTCGTCGGGGCCGTCGGGCAGGTCCTCGGTGGGCACGGCGGCGCGGATCGCGCTGCGCAGCGCATCCGCGATCTTGTGCGACGCGATGCCGAAGACGAACGAGGCGAACGGCCGGCCCATGTCGCGGTAGCGCGGTAGCGCACCGAGCACGGCGATGCACACCTCTTGGGCCACATCGTCCGCGATGTGGTACTGCCCCGACACCCGGCCGAGCCGTGCCCGGCAGTAGCGTACGACCATGGGGCGTACCCGCCCGATCAGGGACTCGACCGCCTCCGGGTCGCCTTGGACTGCAAGGCTCGTGAGTTCCCTGAGCTCGTTGTCGTCGGCTTTCGCCGGACGTCTCCCCCGTATTTCGTCGGCAGCACCCCGAACCGCGGCCCCGGCGATCGCTCCCTCGGTCACGAAAGCATGATGCCCACCGAGATCGCGCCTGTCTCCATCGTTGATGACAACGGAATGGTCACAGTACTGATCCCGACCCGCCTTTATCTCTCAACGTGATCGATCAACTACATACAGTCAGCGAACGGGCGCCCCGAGACGACGGATGCCCCCGCCACATCCGTGGCGAGGGCATCCGGGTGATCTTCCGGCCGTCGTACCGGCCGAATCGATGATCAGTGGCCGTGGCCGTGACCGTGACCACCGGCAGCGGCGTCCGGCTCTTCCTCCGGCTTGTCCGCGACCAGCGCCTCGGTCGTGAGCAGCATGCCGGCGATCGACGCGGCGTTGCTGACCGCGGAGCGGGTCACCTTGACCGGGTCGATGACGCCCTGGGCGATCAGGTCGCCGTACTCCCCGGTCGCGGCGTTGAAGCCGGAGCCGACCGGCAGCGCCTCGACCTTGGAGACGACGACGTAGCCCTCGTTGCCGCCGTTCTCGGCGATCCAGCGCTGCGGCTCGACCAGCGCGCGGCGGACGGCCTCCGCGCCGGTGGCCTCGTCGCCGGACAGCCCGAGCGCGTCGAAGCCCTCCTTGGCGACGTGCACGAGCGCGCTGCCGCCGCCGGAGACGATGCCCTCCTCGATCGCCGCGCGGGTCGCGGAGATGGCGTCCTCGAGACGGTGCTTCTTCTCCTTCAGCTCCACCTCGGTGGCGGCGCCGACACGCAGGACGCAGACGCCCCCGGCCAGCTTCGCCAGGCGCTCCTGCAGCTTCTCGCGGTCCCAGTCGGAGTCGCTGCCCTCGATCTCGCGGCGGATCTGGCGGATCCGGTCCTCGATCGAGGCCGCCTCGCCGTCGCCGTCGACGACGGTGGTGGCGTCCTTGGTGACGGTCACCCGCCGGGCGCGGCCCAGCACGTCGAGGTCGACGCCGTCCAGCTTGAGGCCGACGGCCTCGGTGACGACCTGGCCGCCGGTGAGGACGGCCATGTCCTCCAGCATCGCCTTGCGGCGGTCGCCGAAGCCCGGCGCCTTGACCGCGACGCTGACGAACGTGCCGCGCAGCTTGTTCTGCACCAGGAGCGCGAGGGCCTCGCCCTCGACGTCCTCGGCGATGACCAGCAGCGGCTTACGGGTCTGGGCGACCTTCTCCGCCAGCGGCAGGAACTCCGTGACGTTGGAGATCTTGCCGTCGTGGATGAGGATGTAGGCGTCCTCGAGGACCGCCTCCATCCGCTCCGGGTCGGTCACCATGTACGGCGACAGGTAGCCCTTGTCGAACTGGAGACCCTCGGTGAACTCCAGCTCCAGGCCCATCGTGTGGGCCTCCTCGACGGTGATGACACCGTCCTTGCCCACCTTGTCGAACGCCTCGGCGATCAGCTCACCGATCTTGGCGTCCTGGGCGGAGATGGTCGCGACGTGCGCGATCGACTCCTTGTCGTCGACCTCGCGGGCCGACTTGAGCAGCTGCTCGGAGACGTAGTTGGCGGCGGCGTCGATGCCTCGCTTGAGGTTGATCGGCGACGCGCCGGCAGCGACGTTGCGCAGCCCCTCGCGGACGAGCGCCTGTGCCAGGACCGTCGCGGTGGTGGTGCCGTCACCCGCGATGTCGTTGGTCTTGGTGGCGACCTCCTTGGCGAGCTGCGCGCCGAGGTTCTCGTACGGGTCGTCGAGCTCCACCTCACGGGCGATGGTGACACCGTCGTTCGTGATGGTGGGGGCGCCCCACTTCTTGTCGATGACGACGTTGCGGCCGCGCGGGCCGATCGTCACCTTGACGGCGTCCGCGAGGGCGTTGACTCCGCGCTCAAGGGCGCGGCGCGCGTCCTCGTCGAACTCCAGGATCTTCGGCATTGGGAAGCTCCAAGTATGGGTGTCCGTGGACGTGCACAGCCCCGGCCACCCTCATAGGGGTATGACCGGGGCGGCGCATTCGTTCGGGTCTTACTTCTCGACGACGGCGAGCACGTCGCGGGCCGACAGCACGAGGTACTCCTCGTTGTTGTACTTGACCTCGGTGCCGCCGTACTTGCTGTAGAGGACGACGTCCCCGACCTTGACGTCGAGCGGGACGCGCTTCTCACCCTTGTCGTCGAAGCGACCCGGCCCGACGGCGAGAACAGTGCCCTCCTGGGGCTTCTCCTTGGCCGTGTCGGGAATCACCAGACCCGACGCGGTGGTCTGCTCGGCCTCGAGGGGCTGGACGACGATGCGGTCCTCGAGCGGCTTGAGAACAACCTTGGTGGCGGTCGACACGATCTGACCTTCCCCTTCGATTGCGTATCCTCGGCCGACCAGAGCGGCCAGCCGCATGTTGGAGACGCGACCACGGTGGCCTGCCGTCGCGGGTGCCAGACCAGCCTGTCGCTTGATTGGCACTCTCATAGGGAGAGTGCCAAGTTGGAGATTATGCCGTGGCCGGGAACGCGTCAACACGGGGTCCCGCGCGCCGCCCACCTGTCGTTATATGCGACTTTCGCGAGGATCACCCGACGGCCCGATGCGGGCCGACAGGATCCGCCCGGCGACCCGGCATAGTCCAGCGCCACCAGGCTCGCCGGCCGCCCGGTCCGGCCCACTGCCGCTCGGCCACTACGGTCGTCGGGTGGACATCGCCGCATTTCAGGGGCTGCTCACCCCCGAAGGCCAGGGACTGCTCGGCGAGATCGGCGCCGCCGACGTCGACGAGCGCACGCTCCTGGCCACCGCCTCCCGGCTGCGTACCCGCCACCCTGCCGAACTGGTCGGCGCCGCGCTCACGCAGGCGCGGCTCCGTGTGCGCGGGCGGGCCAAGTTCGGGGCCGACGCGGACCGCATGTACTTCACGCCGCAAGGGCTCGAGCAGGCGACTCGGGCGAGCGTCGCCCGGCACCGGGCGCAGCGGTTCGCCGGCCGGCTCGACGGTCGCGGGACGGTACTCGACCTGGGCTGCGGCATCGGCGGCGACCTCCTCGCGCGCGCCCACGCGGGCGTCGGCGGGATCGGCGTGGAGCTGGACCCGCTCACCGCCGCCGTCGCACGGGCGAACCTCCGCGCCTTCGCCCTGGAGGACCTGGCGGACGTACGGCCGGGCGACGCCGCGGCACAGGATCCGGACGGGCACGCCGCGGTCTTCGCCGACCCGGGCCGCCGTACCTCCCGTGGGCGGGTCTTCGACCCGGAGGCGTACCTGCCGCCGCTGGGCACCGTGCTCGCCATCGCCGGACGGGCGCCCGGCGGCTGCGTCAAGGTGGCGCCGGGCATCCCCCACGAGGCCGTGCCCCCGGGAGCGGAGGCCGAATGGATCTCCGACGGCGGCGAGGTGAAGGAGGCGGCGCTGTGGCTCGGCCACCTGGCGGGCGACACACCACGCCGGGCGACCGTCCTGCGACCGGGCCGGGAGGCCGCCACCCTGACGGCCGAGCCCGACCTCGGGCCGCCCCCGATCGCCGACTGGCGCCGCTATCTGTACGAACCGGACGGCGCGGTGGTCCGGGCGCATCTGGTGGCCGAAGTCGCGGCCCGGCTCGACGGAGCGCTGGCCGACCCCCGGATCGCCTACATCACCTCGGACGCGCTGCGTGCGACGCCGTTCGCCCGGCCGTACGAGATCCTGGACGTCCTGCCGTTCGCGGTGAAGCGGGTACGGGCGGCGCTGCGCGAACACCGGACGGGCACCCTCACGATCAAGAAGCGCGGCTTCGCGGGCGACGTCGAGCGGCTGCGCCGCGACCTGCGCACGGACGGCACCGAGGAACGCGTCCTCGTACTCACCCGCGTGGGCGACGCCCCGACCGCCCTGATCTGCCAAGAGGCCTGAGCGAGACGACGCCGGGCGCCGAAGGGCCGGTCCGACGGTGGCACCGCCCCGTGGTTGCCGTTCGAGCACGGGCCGCGCGGTACGCGGCGTGGGTGGTGGCGCGCGGGGGTGGGCGACACGCCAGAGTCCGGCAAAGACCACGGTCACGACCGTGTCCGGCTGACTACTCTTGGCGACCGGAAGCCCGCGCCGCGGGCGCGATGACGGGTGCGCGCCGGGCAGGCGCGGGCGAACATGGGGGCGAACGATGGCCGACGCCGTACTGCGGTGTCCGAAGTGCGGTGCCGGAATGGTGGCTTTCCAGCGGGGCGGCATCGTGTTCGAGGAGTGCTCCCGCTGCCGCGGAGTGTTCCTCGGGCGGGGGGAGCTCGACCGCCTGATGTGGCGCGGCACAGGGCAGATCGCCGCCGTCTGCGGCCATCCGGCGGGGCTCTCGTACGAGGGCCGGCACCGTCGCGCCTGAAAAGGGCAATTTGCCGCAGCCGACTAGGAATCTCTTTTCCCTGAATTTCTTTTCTTCGGCTCGATGACCTTGGTTCGCTCAATAGAGTGTCTCCTCGCGATCCACGCCGCCGCCATTTCCGGCAGGGCAAACGAAGGAGCACCCGGGTGGACACCAATCACAACTTCCTGCAGACAGGGGGTCAGCCGGTCTCGGACCGAATGCGAGAATTGCTAGCCCGCGCGGCGCAAGATCACGTCTATGAGCAGCGATCGACGGGGCAGCTCCTGGACGAGATCCACCAGCGGCTGGAGGGAATAGAGTGGCTGCTCCGCGAGGTCCGGGAGCGTGAGCTCACCGGGCTGACGACCCAGCTCGACACCGTCCGCGGGCAGGTCGACGAGCTGTACGGCAAGCCTCCGGAGTGGGCCGAGGGGCTGGCCGAGCACATCGAGTCGGTGGGCGAGCGGGTCAAGCCCGTCGCCGAGTTGCCCTCCCTCTGGGCCGACGTCGGCGTCATCGCCGAGAACGTCGACGAGGGCCTGGCCCGCATCCAGGCCGTGCTCGACTCCAGCCGGAGCATCACCGACGCGACGCTGCAGGCCGCCCAGCAGATGGACGACCTGACCAAGCGCCTCGACCGGCTCGCGGGCACGATGGAGGCCGCGTCGGTCCGGTTCAACCGGCTGGACAAGACACTCGCCGATCTCGGGCACCGGTCCGAGAAGCTCGAGCATGAGATCAACGGCGTCGCCGGCAAGGTCGACCAGTCGCTGAACGACATGGCCGAGCGCTTCGAGCAGGGCCTCGAGGCCGTCAACGGCCGGGTCGAGGGCGTCGGCGGCCGCCTCGACGGCATCGACGGCCGCCTGGAAGGCCTGTCCGGCAAGCTCCGCGGGGTCGAGGGGCATTTCCAGGCGCTGGAGGCCAAGGTCGACGGGGCCTCCGACCGCGTCGAGGGGGTCGACCAGCAGATCGATCGGCTGCCGGTGACGCTGGAGGTCGCCGAGCTGCACCGCAAGATCGCCGCGATCGGCGACCGCCCGCTCATCGATCCCACCGACCGGTTCGACGCCTTGGAGAAGCGCCTGTCCGAGGCGGTCGACCCGCTGATCGACGAGTTGCGCGCCCGGCCCGACCGGGACGAGAGCGAGGAGACGTTGACGAAGGTCATCGACGCCTCCCGCGTCGACCTGACCAAGCACATGGAGATGTTGCGCGAGGACCTCCTGCGCCAGGTCGTGGGGGTGAACGACGACGTCAACCAGCGGGTCGCCGGGGTGCAGCACGATGTGACCAAGCAGGTGACGACCGTCCATGAGGACCTGATGAAGCGGCTCGTCACGCTGGAGGAGACGATGCTGGCGCTGGCCGAAGCGTTGCTCCGGCCGCGGCGCGACGGCAAGGACTGATGGGCGTGGCCGCTCACAAATCACCTTAGAGCGGCCACTCCGTCAATATTCCCCCATTAACCGCAATTTGTACGGCCGACCCGCAAGGACATGCCATTCGCACTGCCTCGCATCGATAAAATCACTACCGATCCTCGGCCGAATCCGTTTTGATGGGGGCCGTGACCTTCCCCACGCTCTCCGATCCGCCGAGCGCCGCCACGCTGCGCTGGATCGAAAAATGCCTGGGGCCCGGCAGTGAGGTGAAAATGGTCCGGCCCATCGTCGGCGGCCTGGCCCATGTCAACCACGCGGTGCTGGCGGAGAGCCGCTCGGGCACCGTGCATCGCCTGGTGCTGCGGCGCTGGGCGTCGTCCGGCTGGCCCGTCATCGACATCGACTTCTCCCCCGAGCTCGAGATCGCGGCGCTGACCCTGCTCACCGCGTGTGAGATCCCCACGCCCACGCTCGTGGCCGCAGACCCCTCCGGCGCCCACTGTGACGTCCCCGCACTGCTGATCACCCGGCTGCCCGGCCACCCGCCCCGGCCTTCCCCCGCCGAACTGCCCGAATACCTCATCCAGCTGGCGGCCGCGCTGCTCCCCGTGCACGACGTCGCGGGGGCGCCGACGATGCCGCCCTACCGCCCGTACAACCGGCTTGAGATCAGGCTCGCCCCGCGGCACGCCCGCCGACCGGCGCTGTGGGAGCACGCGCTGGACGTCGCCGCCGGCCCCACCCCCGGCGCCGTGCCGCACTTCATCCACCGTGACTACCACCCCGACAACACACTGTGGGCGGGCGGCCGCCTGACCGGCATCGTCGACTGGTCCACCGCCGCGTACGGCCCGATCGCCATCGACATCGCCCACATGCGCCGCGCCCTGGCCCTCCGGTACGACGTCACGGTCGCCGACCGTTTCTCCGCCTGCTTCGACCAGGTGTCCGGCGGCTACCGCCACGACCCGTACTGGGACCTGCGCACGGTCCTCGACCTGCTCCCCGAGCAGCCCGACCGGACGATCGCCGACCGCGACATCCCGGCCCTGGAGGATCTGCTCGACCACGCCCTCGCCGACCTCGGCGCCCCGGCCCGCTTCTGACGGGAGCCGCCGGGTCGGGCGTGGAGCAGGCTCGGTGCCGAGCGCCCGCTTGGCGGCGACGATTCCGCGCGCGGCACGTGGCGTCCGCCCGATGAGGGCGAGGTGACGTCATGATGACGTCACAGCGCCCCTGCTCAGCCATCGGTGCGCCTCAGACGCCGCCCTCCCCCGTCGCTCCGGTCGCCGCATCGGACGGCGTCGCTCCTCGGTCCAGGCGGCGTCGCGCCTCTCTGGCTCGCTACGTCAGGGGCCCTCGGCTCGCCGAGCCCCGCGCCGTGGCGGCGCGGGGCTCGGTCATGGGTGAGTACGTCCCCCTCCGGCCGTACCCGCCCACGTTTGCGGCCGCTGAGCGGTTCAGGCCCCGGTGGCCCGTCCCGCCCGGACCCGTACCAGCAGGTCGTCGAGCTGGGAGACGGCGGGCTGCCAGTCACGCGGTACGACGTGGCACCTGCGCGCCCGCCGCTCGCCGTAGGTGATCGAGTAGGCGATGTGGTCGGCGATGTCGCACCCGGCCGGGGAGGACCACCAGGTCCGGATCCGGTCCAGGTTCGCGCGTAGGCCGTCGAGTTCGGCGGCGCTGAGGGTGATCTCCGCCGGCTTGGACGAGACGCGGGCCACGCCCGCCGCGTCGACGGTGACCGTGTCACCGAAGCCGGCGAACCCGCCCGTCCGCGTGTAGGTGACGAGCGTCGGCCCCCCGGCCGGAGAGGCCGGTTCCATCGTGGCGGCGTACGCGCCGGTGGCGGTGGTCGCCGTCGTTACGAATAGCGTGAAAATGAAAAGAATAATGCGTCGCATGTCCACCTCTTTGTGGCGTGCGCCGATGAATTCAGCGGCGCGAAGCAGAACAGGAGTGAAGCGCGGCGAAATCGCGGTTCAGCGATATCACCTCTTGGCGCGGAGCTCCGTCGACTCGGGACCCCGCCGTCCCGAGCCGACGTCCAGGGAAGCTCGCGAAGTGACCGGATGACACCCCGGTCGACCTGGATTTTCTCCGTCAGAAGGCGAAGATCACGCCTCCTGTCGCGCGGACCGCCGCGCAGCGATTGAAGAACGTCCGCGTATAGCGACGCGAACGACCGTTCCATCGGCCCTGCGCGGTAACCCGTACGGGCGCGTAGACCAGCGTGCACGCGCCGGCCTCTTCGGGCAGGTCGGCGATCCGCCCCTCGACGGCGCGCAGCTGGTCGCAGGCCGCCGACGCGGCGAGGTGGGTGCCTCCGTCGGGGCCGCAGGTCAGAACGGCCGTACGAGCGGGTTCTCCGCTCTCGACCGGGCTGACGGACAGGGTGTAGACGCCCTGCGGCCAGGTCGACGGCGCGGGCGGTGCCGCCATCGCGACGGGGCCGGCGACCATGGCGGCCACCCCCAGTGCGGTCACCGCGGTGAACCGCCGTCCGCCGGCACGCAGCGAATCAGGCATGCGCATTTCTACCTCCTTGCCAGGCCGGGCTGTGTTCGACAGCCATTTCGGCGTGACGAGGGTCCGCCTTTTGGGCGTTCCCTCGCCATAATGATGGGACCTTTCCACAAAGACCCTTGCAACTGTGTTTCGTCGCGAAGTCCTTGCGCCCACGGATGTTATGGCGGCGAAATCTTCGACACAACCCCCGCCCGCCTGTCCGGACCCGGCCAGCCATCTCACAAGGGAACAATTGAAAGATGTACTTGTTCTGAGCTGCCCGCACATCGGAGCCGCCATCAGCCCTTCTGCGGTTAACGAGGCGGCTCCCGTCGCCCGGCGAATCAAAATATTCCGAATAATTGAACCGCATCAGTGGGCCACGTCACACCACCCCGTTGCAACCACCGCCGCCGAGCCGGCAGCCGGTAACGCCCACGCGACCGCCATGGAGCCATCGTGACGTCAAAGTGACGTCACTTAGGTGTTGTCATGACGCCAAACGGTGTGCCATGCTGACGTCATGCACTTGGAGTCGTACGTCGCCCAGCTCCGTCAGGAGCTCGCGGTCGCCGCCGAGACCGGCGGCGATGAGGCCCGCGAGCTCGCCGAGCGCCTCACCGCGCCTCTGCAGTCGGCCGTCCGGCTCGTCCTGCTGGAGGCACTGTCGGCCGCCGCCGAGGAGATCACGCGAGAGCTCGCGCCCGGCTCGGTGGACGTGCGCCTCCGCAGGGGCGAGCCCGAGTTCGTCGTGGAGACGCCCGCCACCGGAGCGGAGGAGGAGACGGCCGGCGCGACGGCACCCGAAGTGGAGCCCGCACCGCCGGTGTCCTACGGCGCCAAGGACGGCACCGTCTCACGGATCAGCCTCCGCCTCCCCGAAGAGCTGAAGAACAGGGCCGAACAGGCCGCCGACCGGGAAGGGCTCTCGGTCAACGCCTGGCTCGTCCGCACCGTCGCCGAGGCCGTGGAGCGCACGGACCGCGAGCAGGACGTCCGCAGGCGCACGGCCCCGCGCGGCAACCGCTACACCGGCTGGGCCCGCTGACCCGGGCCCTCTTCACCACCACCGACCATCGGCGGGGTCATCGACCCTGCGACCAGAAAGGCGGCATCATGCCCACCTTCGCCACCCCCGAGCCGATCTCCGCGACGCTCGACATCCTCCTCAGCTGCGAGATTCGCGTCACCGCGTCCGACCGCACCGACACCGTCGTCGAGGTGCGGCCCGCCGACGCGTCGAAGGCGAGCGACGTCCGAGCCGCGGAGGAGATTCGGGTCGAGTACACCGACGGACAGCTGCTGGTCAAAGCGAAAAAGCGCACCGCTCTGATGGCCCTGGGCCCCGGAAAGGACGCCGCCGTCCAGGTGGACGTCGAACTCCCCGCGGGCTCCGACCTGGACGCCTCAACCGGGATGGGCAACGTCCACTGCGCGGGGCGGCTCGGCGACTGCGAGGTGTCCAGCGGCGCCGGCGGCATCTGGATCGAGGACGCCGACACGCTGCAGGTGAAGACCGGCGGCGGCGACGTCACGGCCAGACGCGTGGCAGGCGACACGAAGATCACCACAGGAGTCGGCGAGGTACGCCTCCGCCGCGCCGACGGCGCCGTCACGATCAAGACCTCCTCAGGGGCCGCCCTGGTCGGCGAGGCCGCCGGTGACGTCCGCGTCCGCTCCGCCAGTGGTGACATCGTGATCGACCGGGCGCATGCCGACGTCGAGGCGAAGACCTCCGCGGGCAAGATCCGGATCGGTGAGGTCTCCCAAGGCTCCATCGTCATGCAGAGCGCCGCCGGCCAGCTGGAAGTCGGCGTCCGCGAGGGCACTGCGGCCTGGCTCGATGTGCATACCACCGCCGGAAGCGTGCAGAACCTGCTGGACACGGCCGACGGCCCCGGAGAGGCCGACCGGACCGTCGAGGTCCGCGCCCGCACCTCCCTCGGCGACATCGTGATCCGCCGCGCCGCCCTGGCCCCTCAGGACTGAGCCGTACGAACGGGCGCCCCCCGGCGTCCGACCACGAGGCGGCACCGATCCGCCGACCGACTTCCCTCCCTTCTGACCGGGCTTCGGCCTCTCCCGCCTCCGTGACCCCGCAGAGTCACGAGCCCGGAAACGCGTTCGCCTCGCCCATGTCCCGGCAGAGGCCCGGGCGATCCCCGCCCCTCGTCGATCCCCCTCCACCCAGGGCGATGTGCCGCCGCCTGCGCGGCACACCGCGTCCTGACGCACCCTGACGAAGTTCGCCGATACCTGCAGCGCTCAAGGCCACCGGCCTGCGCAAGTCCAACTCGTCCAACGACATCCACTGGTCCTGACCCCTGAACATCAGCAAGGAGATTTCTCATGAGCGATGCGATCACGGCCGAAGGGCTGGTCAAGAGGTACGGCGAGGTGACCGCCCTGGATGGGCTGAGTTTCTCGGTCCCGGAAGGGACGGTGCTGGCGCTGCTCGGCCCGAACGGGGCGGGTAAGACCACGACGGTGCGGGTGCTGACCACGCTGCTGCCCCCGGACGGCGGCCGGGCCACGGTCGCCGGATTCGACGTCGCTGGGCAGGCCCGGCGGCTGCGCGCCCGTATCGGGCTGTCCGGGCAGTACGCCGCGGTCGATGAGCACCTGACCGGCGCGGAGAACCTGGAGATGGTCGGGCGGCTGTACCACCTGGGCGCCAAGCGCAGCAAGGCCCGTGCCCGTGAGCTCCTCGAACGCTTCGACCTCACCGACGCCGCCGACCGGCCGGTGAAGGGCTATTCCGGTGGCATGCGCCGCCGCATCGACCTGGCCGGCGCGCTGGTCGCCGACCCGCCGGTGCTGTTCCTGGACGAACCCTCCACCGGCCTGGACCCCCGCGCCCGCGCCGCGCTATGGGACACCATCTCCGAAATCGTCGCGGCCGGCAGCACGCTGCTGCTGACCACTCAGTACATGGAAGAAGCCGACCACCTGGCCGACCAGATCATGGTGGTCGACCACGGCCGCGCCATCGCCCGCGGCACCGCTGATGAGCTCAAGGACCAGGTCGGCGGCAACCGCATCGAACTGACCGTGACCAGCGCCGCCGAGCTGGAGACCGCCCGCCAGATGCTGGCCTGGTTCGCCGTCGGCACCATCCGCACCGTGCCCGAATCACTCCAGATCACCGTCCCGGTCACCGACGGCCCCGAAGCCCTCCGCCAAGCCCTCGGGCAACTGGCCGAGGCGGGAGTCCGGGTCCGGGACGCCGGCCTGCGGCGCCCCACCCTCGACGACGTCTACCTCACCCTGACCGGGCACCAGGCGTCCGGCTCCGACCCGCAGGCCCAGGAGGCCACCCGATGAACGCGCTCACCATGCCCATCGTCGATGGCTGGACCATCGCCAAGCGCAACACCCTGAAGATCAGGCGGTCGCCGGACCTGCTCGGTGCCGCGGTCATGTTCCCGATCGTGTTCGTGCTGATGTTCGCCTACGTCTTCGGCAGCGTCATCCACGTCCCGGGGATGTCGTACCGGGAGTTCCTGCTCCCCGGCATCTTCGTCCAAGCCGTGCTCATAAGCGCGCAGACCACCGGCTACACGCTCACCCTGGACCTGCAGAAGGGCATCTTCGACCGGTTCCGCTCGCTGCCCATGGCCCCGTCCGCGGTGCTGATCGGCCAGACCGTCAGCGACCTGCTGATGAACCTCGCCAGCCTGATCGTCATGGCGGTGATGGGACTGATCGTCGGGTGGCGGGTGCACACCTCGCCGTTCGAGGCCGTCCTGGGCTTCGGGCTGCTGCTGCTGTTCGCCTACGCGTTCTCCTGGGTCACCGCGACCGTCGCGCTGGCCCTGCGCACCCCGGAAAGCTTCAACAACATCGCGACCATGGTCTCGTTCCCGCTGATGTTCATCTCCAACGCCTACCTCGACAGCTCCAAGCTGCCCACGGTGCTGCGCGTCGTCGCCGAGTGGAACCCCGTCTCCACCTTTACCAAAGCCGCACGCGAACTCTTCGGCAACACCAGCGCCGCGCTGAAGACCTCGGACGCCTGGCCCCTCCAGCACGCCATCCCGGTCTCGCTGCTCTGGATCGCCGTCATGCTGATCGTGTTCGTCCCGCTGGCGACCCGCCTCTACAAGAAGGCGGTCAGCGCCTGACCACCGACGCTGACCGTCTTCTCGCCGTGGGTTGTCGGGGCTGGAGCCCCGACAACCCACGGCGATCACTGCTCTAGCGCGCGGATGGCGGCGGCGCCGGATTCGGTGAGCCAGTCGGTGAGGGTGCGCAGTCCGGGGTGGATGACGCGCAGTGCCTCGATGTCGGCGTGCCAGCGGTGACCGGCCTCCCAGCGCTTCTTGGTCTCGGCGATCTCCGGGCCGCGCGCGGCCACCTCGGCGTCGGTGAGTTGCTCGTACCGGATCGGAATGCCGGTGGCCTCGCTGATCGCGGCGGCGGCCTCGACGGGGGTCGGTTCGTCGCCGGCCAGTTCCAGCGTGCGTCCGGCGAACCGGGCCGGGTCCGCGAACGCGAGCGCGGCGAACTCGGCGATGTCCTCCAGCGCGATGATCTGCATGGGCTTGTGCGGAGAGAAGATGTGCCGGTGTACGCCGTCGGAGATGCCGTCGATACCGATGAACCCGCCGGCGAGATAGTTGGTCATGAACCGGACCGGGCGCAGCACGGTGGGCAGCGCGATGTGGTCGCGCAGGTACTCCTCGATCAGTACTTTCCCTCCCCAGCCCGGTGATAGGTCCGATGCCGAGGCAACGGTGCTGAACACGACCTGCTCGATCCCCGCCGCGGCCGCAGCGTCGATCAGCACCCGGCCGCGGGCCACTTCGAGATCTGTTTCGGGTCCGGCCGGTCCGAAGGCCACGGGCGGTATGCCGAACACGGCGGCGGCGCCGTCGAGCGCGGGCGGCAGACTCGCCGGATCGTCGAAGTCGCCGCGTACGAGCTGGGCGCCCGCGGCGGCCAGCGCGGTGGCGGCGGGTGCGGTCAGGTCGCGCACCAGGGCTCGTACCGGCCGCCCGCCGGCGAGCAACCGCCGGGCGGTGGCGCCGCCCTGCTTGCCGGTGGCGCCGGTGACGAGGATCGGGGAGTCGGGATTGGCCGGTGTCGCGGTGGTCATGGTGCCCTTTCCGGAGATGGTGGATACTGGCGCAATCCGGAATGCTCCCCCCGCTTCACCGCCGCGGACAAGGATTACGTGACATGACAGCAGCACCGGGAGCGGCACCCGCCGGGCGCGCCGATGCCCGCCGCAACCGAGAGATCGTCCTACGCACGGCGATACGCGTGTTCACCGAGGAGGGGCTGGAGGTGTCGCTCGGCCGGATCGCACAGCGCGCCGGGGTCGGCGCCGGGACCGTCTACCGGCACTTCCCCAGCAAGGAGATCCTGGTCGAGGCGGTGCTCGCCGAACACATCGAGGGTCTGGTGGCCGCCGCCGATCGGTGGGCCGCCCGGGCCACGCCCGGTGACGCGCTGTTCGGGTTCCTGCTCGAAGTGATCGAGAAGTCGGCGGGCCGGCAGCACTTCTGCGATGTGCTCACCGCCGACCAGAGCTGGCCGCGCGCCGTAATGGCCGCCGCGGCGCAGCGGTTCCGCGAGGCGCAGGAGCGCTTGCTGTCCGACGCGAAACAGGCTGGTGCGATACGCGCCGACGTACGGGCCGACGATCTGGCCGCGGTGGCCGTCGGCGGTGCCGCACTGCGTTCGGCGCACCGGGACCGGGTGCGCGGCACACGGCTGGTGCGGCTACTGCTGGACGGACTGCGAACCCCGGTCGTCACGAAAGCCGAAACGTTCCGTGACTCGCCCTCCCTTCCGCGTCACGAAACCACCGCCCTGAGGTTCTGCGCGGAATGCGGCGCGCAGCTGCGTGTCCATGCCACCGGGCGGCCACCCCGCTACTGCGGTCCGACCTGCCGCCAGCGCGCCCACCGGCGCCGTCCTACACGAGCACCTGGGTGATCGGGAGGGAGGAGTCGGCGGGCAGGCCGAGGTCGGAGGGGGCCAGGCCGGAGGCGACGAGCTCGGAGCCGAGTGCCGCGACCATCGCGCCGTTGTCGGTGCACAGCTTCGGGCGGGGCACCCGCAGCTGGATGCCCGCCGCGTCGCAGCGTTCCTGGGCGAGCGCGCGGAGCCGGGAGTTGGCCGCGACCCCGCCGCCGATGAGCAGGTGGGAGACCCCGTTGTCGTTGCAGGCGGCGATGGCCTTCTTGGTCAGCACGTCGACGACCGCCTCCTGGAAGGCCGCGGCGACGTCGGCGACCGGGACCGGCTCGCCGGCGCGCTCGCGGGCCTCGACCCAGCGGGCCACGGCGGTCTTGAGGCCGGAGAAGGAGAAGTCGTAGGTGCCGTCGTCGTACTTGCCGCGCGGGAAGAACACCGAGCCGGGGTCGCCCTCCCGGGCCGCGCGGTCGATGTACGGGCCGCCGGGGAAGCCGAGGTCGAGCACCCGCGCGACCTTGTCGAACGCCTCGCCGGCGGCGTCGTCGACGGTGGCGCCGAGCGGGCGTACGTCGGAGGCGACGTCGGGGACGAGGAGCAGCGACGAGTGCCCGCCGGAGACGAGCAGCGCCACGCACGGCTTGGGCAGGGCACCGTGTTCGAGCTGGTCCACAGCGACGTGGGCGGCGAGGTGGTTGACGCCGTACAGCGGCTTGCCGAGGCCGAGGGAGTAGGCCTTGGCGGCGGCGACGCCGACGAGGAGGGCGCCGGCCAGCCCGGGCCCGGCGGTGACGGCGATCGCGTCGATGTCGTTCAGGGTCACGCCGGCGTCGGCCAGGGCGCGGTCGACGGTCGGTGTCATGGCCTCCAGGTGGGCCCGCGACGCGACCTCGGGGACCACCCCGCCGAACCTCGCGTGCTCGTCGACGCTCGAGGCGATGGCGTCGGCGAGCAGCGTGTGGCCGCGCACGATGCCGACGCCCGTCTCGTCGCAGGACGTCTCGATCCCCAGGACCAGGGGTTCGTCCTTCATTTTCCCACTTCCTGTCCGGCGGGCACTCCGCTCCGCCGCGCGTCACGGACCATCACGATCGCGTCCACCCCGGACGGCTGGTAGTAGCGCTTGCGAATGCCGACCTGGGTGAAGCCGAACCGTTCGTACAGCCGCCGCGCCCGGTCGTTGTCGGCGCGCACGTCGAGGAACACCTCGGGGCAGCCGCGGGCGGCGGCCTCATCCAGCAGCGCGGTCAGCAGCCGGGTGCCGAACCCGCGCCCCTGCAGCTCCGGCCGGACGCCGATGGTCATCACGTCGGCCTGCTCACCGACGACGGCCAGGCCGGCCCATCCGGCGAAGCGCCCGTCGTCGTCCTCGATCACGACGTAGTGCCGCGTGCCGCTCTCGTCGGCCAGCTCCTCGCGGTAGGCGGACGCCGACCAGGACTCCTCGGGGAACAGGACGGGCTCGAGAGTAAGGACGTCGGGCAGGTCCTCGGCGGTCATCGGGCGCAGCGTCATGCCGGCGTCACCCTTTTGCGGGGTCCGGGTTCGCGGGCGTCGGGCTTGCGGAGGTACAGCGGGACGGGCGGCACCAGCGCGGGGCCGTCGCCGCCGTTCAGCCGGGTGATCACCAGGTCGGCGAGCGCGGCCGCGGACGGCAGCGCGGGCTCCTGCCCGGCGAGCGTGTCGGCGTAGAGCAGCGCGCCCTCCCCGACGGCGGGCAGACCCGGCTCGGCCGCCTCGGCGGGCTTGCCGACGGCGGGCCCGGCGGCGCGGGCGCGGGCGGTGTCGTAGCGCGCCCAGTAGACCTCCTTGCGCCGGGCGTCGGTGGCCACGACGAAGGGACTGCTGCGGCCGGACTGCCAGGCGAGGACGTCGAGGGTGCAGACCCCGTGTACGGGGATGCCGAGCACGGCGCCGAGCGCGCGGGCGGTCGTCAGTCCGACGCGCAGCCCGGTGTACGGCCCGGGGCCGACGCCGACCGCGATGGCCGACAGGTCGGCGCGGGTCACCCCGGCCTCGTCGAGCACGGTCGCGATCGCGGGGGCGAGCACCTCGGCGTGCCGCCGCCGGTCGACCGCGTTCGACTCGGCGCGAAGGCGGGTGCCGCCGGAGGTGCCCTCGCTCAGGGCGACGGTGACCGCGGCGGTAGCGGTGTCGAAAGCCAAGACCAGCACGACCTATGAGCGTAGCGCGCCCGCGGCACCGGTCCGGCCGGGTCAGGACCGGTCAAGGCACTCGGCGCACCGGAGAGCGCACCGAGCACAGGCGTCCCGCCGTGTCAGGGCACTCGCCGCGCCGGAGGGCACACCGACCGCAGACCACCGGCCGGGTCAGAACCCGTCACGGCACTCGCCGCAGCGCAGGGCGTACCGGGGACAGGCGTCCGGCCGGGTCAGGACTGGGACTGGAGCTTGGAGATGACGTCGCGGGCGGCGGAGAGGGCGCCGTTGGTGGCGTCGGAGGACGAGAGGGGCTTCGTGGCGCCGTCCTGGCCGTCGCCGCCGGAGTAGTGGACGGTGACGAGGACGTTGGCGAGGCGGGCGTTGGCGACGGCGGCTCCGACCTCGCCCTTGTCCACCGTGTACACCACGTACGCCTGTTCACCGACGCCACTGACGCCACGGCTGTCGCGCACCTCGACGGTGTCGGCGAGGTCCTTGCCCGCGCGGTCGGACTCCCACTCCGTGCCGTACGTCTGGACCGCGACGGCGGTCGCGTTGTTCTTGCCCTGGGCGCTCATGGCGCGTAGTTCGACGGTCAGCTGCCGGCCCATGTCCCCGTAGAGGCTCCACGCGCACTCGCTGTGCTGGTCGGACTGGTTGGCCTGGTCCATCTCGGTACGGTCGGCGCTCGGGGCGAGGTCGTCGGCGACCTTCTGGCTCAGCGCGGTGCAGGCGTCGGGGACGACGTCGCGTTCGGAGCCTCCGGGGGCGCTCATGGGCGAGCTCTGCGGCCCGCCGCCCTCCTTCGACGACGCCTTGTGCCGGACGGTGTCTCCCGTACGGAGGAAGGCGAACGCCGCGACGGCGCAGACCGCGACGACCACTGCGAGGGTGCCCGCGACGGCCCAGACGCGTCTGCTGCGTCCGGCCGGGCGGGGAGCGCGACGACGACCGCTCACCGGACCTCTCCCCCTCGACCTATATGTCCTGATCTGCCAGGAAGGTGAGATTTAAACGAGAGGGTATTGCAAGATCTCTGAAACGTCTGCGTCAAGCGGGAAAGGAACCCCGGCAGGTTCTGTCAATCGACTGAGTCGGTCACAGTACGTGATCGATCGGCGAGTCCATCCAGCGGGCCCCCACCCCGGCGATCCGGACGGTGCGCTCCTCCGAGTCACCCCGCTCGATGGTGACCTCCAGGCGGTCCTCGGACAGCTCCTCGACCAGGCCCTCACCCCACTCGACGACGGTCACGGCGTCCTGCAGGTCAAGGTCGAGATCGTCGACCTCGTCGAGACCGCCGAGGCGGTAGGCGTCGGCGTGCACCAGGGGCGGTCCCCCTGCCAGCGACGGGTGCACCCGGGCGATCACGAAGGTCGGTGAGGTGATCGGCCCCCGGACCTTCAGGCCCTCGCCCAGGCCCTGGGTCAGCGTCGTCTTGCCCGCGCCGAGCGGCCCGGACAGCACGACCAGGTCTCCGGCGCGCAGCGCGCCGGCCAGCCTGCGGCCCAGCTCGCGCATCGCCTCATCGGTGGGAACCGGGATGGGTTTCACGCCGACCGCTCCTCTTCCTCGACGCGGCGCACACGGTCGATCAGCCGGACGAGCGCCTGGGTGACGATCTCAGGATGCTCCATCATGGAGACGTGGCCGGCCTCGGCCACCTCGACGAGCTCGACGTCGTTCAGGGCGTTCGCGATCGCCCGCCCGTGCGCGGCGGGCGTCAGGCGGTCCTCGTCGGCGACGACCACCAGCGCGGGCAGGTCCGCGAACACCTCCAGCGCCGCGAGCTTGTCGTGCGCCGCGAGCGTCGGATAGAACGCCGCGATCACGTCGATCGGCGTCGCCCGGATCATCTGCTCGAGGAAGTCCACGACCGTCGGGCTCACGTTCTTGTCGCCGAAGGCGATCCGGCGGGTGACCATGAACGCCACGTCGGCGCCGACCCGCCGCCCCCGGTCGATCAGCTCGGCGGGCTTGCCGCCGAGGGTGCGCGTCACCCGGGGCAGCGTCGCCTTGAACACCTTCCCGAACGCCATCGGCAGGCCCAGGGTCAGCTCCGCCAGCTCGCCCGAGGACGTGTTGATCAGGCCGACGGCGGCGATCCGCCCGCTCTCGAACAGCTCCGGGTGGGCGTCCGCCAGCGCCATGATCGTCATGCCGCCCATCGAGTGGCCGACCAGGACCACCGGCGTGTCCGGGTCGACCGTGGCCTCCAGCACGGCGAACAGGTCCGCACCGCACTGGTCGACGGTGGCGTGGGTCAGATCGCTGCGCCCGGACCGGCCGTGACTGCGCTGGTCCCAGAAGACCATCCGCAGGTCGCCGTCCCGGCCCAGGTCACGGCGCTGGTAGTGCCAGCAGTCCTGGTTCAGGGCGTACCCGTGGCAGAAGACGATCGTGAAGGGCGCGTCGTCCGGTCCGTCGATCTCGACATGGAGGGGCACCCCGTCGGTCGCCTCGACCGTCAGCGGGCGCCCGCGCAGCTCACCGAACGGCTCGCCCGCGTCGGGGTCCGGGGCCAGCCGGGCCCGCCCGACGGCGTACCTGCGGGCGGCGACGACCGCGCCGACGCCGATCGCGGCGGACGTGCCGACCGCCGCACCGATCAGACCGATGCGCTTCTTGTTCATGCGGGGGATCCTTCGTACACGCGGGGGACGCGGGCGCCGATGCGAGTGACGATCTCATAGGAGATGGTGCCGAGCAGGTCGGCCCAGTCCTGGGCGGTGGGCTCGCCCCGGTCGCCCGGGCCGAAGAGGATCACCTCGTCCCCGGCCTCGATCACATCGTCGCCCACATCGATGACGAACTGGTCCATGCAGACCGTGCCGGCGATGCGCCGCCGGCGCCCCGCCGCCCAGACCTCCAGAAGGTTGGTGCCGCTGCGCGGGATCCCGTCGGCGTACCCCAGGGGGACAAGGCCGAGCGTCGTCTCCCGCTCGGTGACGTAGCGATGCCCGTACGACACGCCGGTGCCCGGCGGGACCCGTTTGACGTTGACCAGCCGCCCGGTGAGGGTCATCGCGGGCCGGAGCCCGAAGTCACGGCCCGGGATGGGGGTCAGGCCGTACGCGGCGATGCCGGGCCGGACGAGGTCGTAGCGCGCCTCCGGGATCGTCAGCGTCGCCGCGGAGTTGGCCAGGTGCCGGACCTCCGGGCGTACGCCGGCCTTCTCGGCCAGCTCGACGGCCTCGGCGAAGATCTTCAGCTGCGCGGCGATCGACGGATGGCCCGGCTCGTCCGCGCACGCCATGTGCGACCACAGCCCCACCACCCGCACCTGCCCGTCGGCGTGAGCCCGGAGCGCGGCGTCGACGACCGAGGGCCACTCGGCCGCGGTCACGCCGTTGCGGGACAGCCCGGTGTCGGCCTTGAGGTGCAGCCGCGCCGTACGGCCCGCGCGGACGGCGGCCTGCGCGATCTCCTCCACCTGGCCCACCGAGCTGGCGGACAGGTCGATGTCGGCGGCGACGGCCTCGTGGAACGGCTCGCCAGGGCCGTACAGCCAGCACAGCAGCGGCACGTCGACGGCGGCCCGCCGCAGCGTCAGCGCCTCGGCCAGCGAGGCCACGCCGAGCCGGCTCGCGCCGCCCGCCAGCGCGGCGTGCGCGACCGGGACGATGCCGTGCCCGTACCCGTCGGCCTTCACGATCACCATGACCTCGGCACCTACCGCCGTCTCGCGGAGGACTCCGACGTTATGCCTGATCGCCGCCAGGTCGACACGCGCTGTCGCGGGGACGTTCACCATGCGTTCCAGTGTGGCAGCCACCGACGTGAGCTCCGGCCATCCTCGCGGCCCGGTCAGGCGGACAGGGTGCGGAAGGCGGCGGGCAGGGCGTCGACGACGTCGTACGCGCTGATCGGCGCGGCGCCGGCGCCGTTCGGGTCGGCGGACAGCCGTCCGGCCAGGCCGTGCAGGTACGCACCGGCCGCCGCCGCGTCGATCGCCGGCAGGCCGCCGGCCAGCAGTGTGCCGGTGAGGCCGGACAGGACGTCGCCGGTGCCCGCCGTGGCCAGCCAGGGCGTGCCGGTCGGGTTCACCCGCACCGGGCGTTCGGCCTCGGCGATGACGGTGGTGGAGCCCTTGAGCAGGACGGTGGCGTTCAGCTCCTCGGCGGCGCGGCGCACGTGCTCCAGCCGCCGTGCCTCGACCTCGGCGGCGTCCGTGCCGAGCAGCCGGGCCAGCTCCCCGGCGTGCGGGGTGAGGAGGGTCGGTGGGGTCCGCCACAGCAGGTCCCGGCGGCGCGACAGGATCGTGAGCCCGTCGGCGTCCACGAGGACCGGCAGGTCCGTGGCGAGGACCTGGGCGAGCAGCGCCTCGGCCCGTTCGTCGGTGCCGAGTCCGGGCCCGGCCACCCACGCCTGTACGCGCCCGACCTGGTCCAGCGAGTCGCCGATGACGGTGGTGACGGCCTCCGGCCAGCGCTGCCGGACCAGCTCCACCGGGTGCTCCGACGACGCGAACCGCACCATGCCGGCGCCGCCGTGCACCGCCCCGCCGACGGCGAGGACGGCGGCCCCGGTGAAGGCCTCTCCGCCCGCCAGGACGCCGACCACGCCGCGCCGGTACTTGTCCGACTCGTGGGTCGGGCGGGGCAGCCAGGCCGCGACGTCGTCGCCGCGGGGCGCGCAGACGTCCGGGTCGGGAAGGTACGGGCCGAGCCCGATGTCGACGAGCTCGACCACGCCCGCGTGCCGGGCGCCCGGGTCGACGAGCAGGCCCGGCTTGTAGGTACCGAAGGTCACGGTGACGTCCGCCTGGACGGCCGGGCCGTCGACCTGGCCCGTGCTCGCGTCGATACCGCTGGGCAGGTCGCAGGCGACCACGACCGCCCCGCTGTCCGCCGCGCGTACGGCCAGGGAGGCGTACGGCTCGCGCAGGCCACCGCGGCCGCCGATGCCGAGCATGCCGTCGACGATCAGGTCGGCGCGGTCGATCTCGGCCGCGGCACCGGCCTCGTCCGTGGCGGGCACCGCCCGGCCGCCGACGGCGCGGAGCGCGGCCAGCCCGCCCTCGTGGGTCTTGGCCCCGGCGAGGATCGCGGTGACCCGCGCGCCGCGCCGGGCCAGGCCCGCGCCCGCGTACAGGGCGTCGCCGCCGTTGTCGCCGCTGCCGACCAGGAGGACGATCGGCGCGCCGTAGACCCCCAGACCGACCTCGCGCCCGCTGCTGAGGAGCCGGGCGCAGACCGCCGCCAGGCCGGCCGCGGCGCGCCGCATGAGCGTGCCTTCGGGCAGGCGGGCCATCAGCGCTCGCTCGGCGGTCCGTACCTTGTCCACCTCGTGCGCGTACCGCATCACGCTCGCCTCCTCATCGGGTGTTCTCGGCCATGACCACCGCGACGGCGACGCCGCCGTCGTGGCTGAGCGACACATGCCATGTGGTGATGCCCAGCCGGCCTGCCGCCTCCGCGATGGTGCCCTTGACGTGCAGGGTCGGGCGGCCGTTCTCGGCCCGGCGCACCTCCGCGTCGGTCCACTGGAGGCCACCCGGCGCGCCGAGCGCCTTGGCCAGTGCCTCCTTGGCGGCGAACCGCGCGGCCAGGGACCGTACGGGCAGCTCGCGTTCGTGGTCGGTGAAGAGCCGGAGGGCGAGGTTCGGCGTGCGCTCCAGCGACCTGGCGAACCGGGCGACGTCCACGACGTCGATCCCCACTCCGACGATCACTAGACCAGGTTTATCACTCCGCGCGGGCCGACACCTCGTGGACGTGGTCGACGGCGGGGGCACCGGGATGGTCGAGCAGCCACTGGACGCGTTCGCGGCTCTCCGCGTCGACCGGCGTGTAGACCGCCATCCGGGTCTCCGGGGTGGCGGTGACGGCGAAGTTGACCACCGACAGCCGGACCACGCCGGCCGAGGCGTGCCGGAAGACCTTCACGCGGGTCGACGGGACGGCGACGTCGTGCGCGGCCCACATCTCGGCGAACTCGGGGCTGGCCGACGACAGGCGCTGGACGAGCTCGGTCCAGGAGGGCTCGCCGAGGTGCCGGCCGAACGCCCCGCGGAACGTCGCGACCATCTGCGGCAGCTCGACGTCGCGGTTCACCATCGGGCTGCAGCACTCCGGGGTCACGAACAACCGCCACAGGAGGTTCCGGGGCACGTCGTTCTCCCGCACCCTCGGCCAGAGCGCCGCGTAGGCGGCGTTCCACGCTAGGACGTCATAGCGGCTGGTCATCACCGCGGCGGGGAGCGGCACCAGACCGTCGAGGACCGTCTGCACCTGGGGCTCGAGGCGGTCATGGAGCACCGGGCCGGGCGCCGAGGGGATGTCCGCCAGCCGGTAGAGGTGCTCGCGCTCGGTCTGGTCGAGACGGAGCGTGCGGGCGATCGCGTCGAGGATCTGGACGCTCACGTTGATCGGCCGGCCCTGCTCGAGCCAGGTGTACCAGGTGACCCCGACCCCGGCGAGCTGGGCGACCTCCTCGCGGCGCAGGCCCGGCGTGCGGCGGCGCAGACCGGCCGGGATGCCCACCTCCGCAGGAGTGATGCGCTCCCGGCGGCTGCGCAGGAAGGCGGCCAGCTCGGTCCGCCGGCGCGGGGTCGTCACGGTCACCCGTCCATGGTGGGTCAAACCGGGCGACCTTGCCAGGTGCTGTCACCACCAGTATCAGCGGGCCCTCACCACCCGTACCGCGCCGCCGGCGACGCAGCGCTCGACGGCGGTCCACCGTGTCGAGGAGGCACGGTGGCAGGTGCTGGCAGCACCAGTATCACTGGGCTCTCACCACCCGTACCGCGCCGCCCGCAGGCTCGACGCATGGCCCAGATCACCCTCGACGCCCGTACGGCGCCCCCACCGGTCCGCCGCGGCGGGCTACTGACGATCATCATGCTCGGCCAGTTCATGGCGGTCCTCGACGTGACCGTGGTCAACGTGGCCGCCCCCACCATCCGTACCGACCTGCACGCCTCCGGCGCGGGCCTGCAACTCGTCATCGCCGGGTACACCATCGCGTACGCCATGCTGCTCATCACCGGTGCGCGGCTCGGCGACATCCTCGGGCACCGGCGCGCCTTCCTGGGCGGGCTGGCGGTGTTCACCGCCGCGTCCCTGGCGTGCGGCCTGGCCGGGTCGACCGGCCTGCTCATCGCGTTCCGGTTCGTCCAGGGAGCGGGCTCCGCGCTCATGGTGCCCCAGGTGATGAGCCTCATCCAGCGCAGCTTCACCGGCACCGCCCGGGCGCGGGCGCTGAGCGTCTACTCGGCCGTGCTGTCCGGCGGCGCCGTCGTCGGGCAGGTCGTCGGCGGCGCCCTGGTCAGCGCCGACATCCTCGGCACCGGCTGGCGCCCGGTGTTCCTCGTCAACGTTCCGATCGGCATCGTGCTGCTGCTCGCCGGGCCACGCGTCCTGCCGGGCGACACCGGCGAGCCGGGACGCCGCCTGGACCTCCCCGGCGTGTTCGGCCTGTCCGCGGCGGTCGTGTGCTTCGTCGTGCCGCTCGTGCTCGGGCACGAGGAGGGCTGGCCCGGGTGGGGCTGGCTGATGCTGGCGGGCAGCGTCGTGCTCTTCGGCGGTTTCGTGGCCCTGCAGCGCCGGGCGGCCGCGCCGCTGATCCCGGGCCGGCTGCTGCGCACGCCCGGCGTCCTCCCCGGCGCCGCCGCGATCTTCGTCTGCATGGCGACCTTCGGCGGGTTCCTGTTCAGCCTGGCCCTGCACCTGCAGGGCGGCCTGGGCGAGACGCCGCTGCGGGCCGGCCTGTCCTTCATCCCCGGCGCCGGAGGTTTCGCGCTGGCCAGCCTGAACTGGCGGCGGGTGCCCGCCCGCTGGCACCGCCTGATGGTCCCGGCGGCCTTCCTGGTGGCGGCCCTCGGTTACGTGGGGCTCGGCGCCTTCCGGTCCGGCGGGGTGGGGCTCGAGGTGGCGATGGGCCTGACCGGCCTCGGCCTGGGCGGGGCGTTCAGCCCGATGCTGGCGATGGCGCTCGCCGACGTCCCGGTCGGGGACGCGGCGGACGCCAGCGGCCTGCTCGTCACGATGACCCAGCTCGGTCAGGTGGTGGGCGTCGCGACGTTCGGCACGCTGTTCCTCAGCGTGGCTCCGCCGACCGGGCACGCCCTGGCGGTGACGGGCACCGCGCTCGCGGCGGTCGCGGTCCTCGGTGCCTGCTGCTCGCTGCTGGTCGTGCGCGGCGCGCGTCGTCCGGGCTGAGGAGCGCCGGGAGCGGCGACCGGACGAAGGAGGACGGCGCGCCCCGCGCTCGCGGAACGAGCGCCGTCAGGCACGCTCAGATGCGGCGGAGGCGTACGCGGTGGATCCGGTGGTCGCGGTCCTTGTGCAGGACGAGGGTGGCGCGGTCCCGGGTGGGCAGGATGTTGGCCACGAGGTTGACCTCGTTGATGTCCCGCCAGAGCTTCTCCGCGTACGCCGCCGCCTTGTCCTCGTCCACCTGCGCGTACGGGTGGAAGAAGGACCGCTCGTCGGTGAACACCGTACGCCGGAGGGCGAAGAAGCGATCGATGTACCACTGGCGGATGTCGTCGACCCGGGCGTCGACGTAGAGCGAGAAGTCGAACAGGTCCGATACCGCGAGACCGCCCGGCCGGGCCGTCTGCAGCACGTTAAGGCCCTCCACGATGAGGATGTCGGGCCGCCGGACGACCTGCCGGGCACCGGGCACGATGTCGTACGCCAGCGGGTCGTACACCGGGACGGACAGCTCCTCCGCGCCCGCCTTCACCGCGGACACGAACCGCAGCAGCGCCCGGCGGTCGTACGACTCCGGGAAGCCCTTGCGGTCCATGAGCCCGCGCTCGGCGAGCGTCGCGTTCGGGTAGAGGAAGCCGTCGGTGGTGACGAGCTCGACGTCCGGCTCGCCGGGCCCCCGGGCGAGCAGCGTCCGCAGCAGGCGCGCCACCGTCGACTTGCCGACGGCGACGCTGCCGGCGATGCCGATGACGAACGGGGTGGGCGCGACCGGCTCGCCGAGGAAGGCGCCCACCGCGTCGCGCAGGCGGCCGTCGGCGGCCCGGAACAGGCCGATGAGCCGGGCCACGGGCAGGTGGACCTGCTCGACCTCGCCGAGGTCGATGGGGTCGCTCAGCCCGCGGATGGCCTCGAGCTCGTCCGGCGTGAGTGAGAGCGGCATCCCCGCGCGCAGCTCCCGCCACTCGTCGCGGCCGAACTCGACATAGGGGCTGGGCTCGACAGAGGGGCTGGGCACGCCGCCCCCACCAGCGATCATGGACGTAACCATAGCGTTTCCTGAAGTGCACTACGGGTGATCTTTACCGGATGCGGACGTTGGCGACGGCACTGGTCTAGTCGCCCACCTGGAGCCATTACGCTGGCGTCCCATGTGCGGAATCGTGGGGTACGTCGGCTCGCAGTCCGCTCTCGACGTGGTCGTCGACGGGCTCGCCAGATTGGAATACCGAGGCTACGACTCGGCCGGCGCGGCCGTTCTGGCCGACGGGAAGCTGACGGTCACCAAGCGGGCCGGCAAGCTGGTCAACCTGCGCGAGGCGCTCGCCGACAGCCCGCCGCCGCAGAGTCACGCGGGCATCGGCCACACCCGGTGGGCCACCCACGGGCCGCCGAACGACCGCAACGCCCACCCGCACACCGACTGCACCGGCGCGGTCGCGGTCGTGCACAACGGCATCATCGAGAACTTCGCGGCCCTGCGCGTCGAGCTGGAGGAGCGCGGCCACGAGCTGTCCTCCGACACCGACACCGAGGCCGTCGCGCACCTCCTTGAGGAGGAGGTCGCCAAGGGCATGGGCCTCACCGAGGCGATGCGGCGGGTCTGCGGGCGTCTCGAGGGCGCGTTCACCCTGGTCGCCGTGCACGCGGGCGAGCCGGACCTCGTCGTCGGTGCGCGCCGCAACTCCCCGCTGGTCGTCGGCGTCGGCGACGGGGAGAACTTCCTCGCCAGCGACGTCGCCGCCTTCATCGCGCACACCCGCGACGCGATCGAGCTCGGCCAGGACCAGGTCGTCGAGCTGCGCCCGGAAGGCGTCACCGTCACCGACTTCGCCGGCGCCCCGGCGCAGGTGAAGGAGTACCACGTCGACTGGGACGTCTCCGCCGCCGAGAAGGGCGGCCACGACTACTTCATGCTGAAGGAGATCGCCGAGCAGCCGCGGGCGGTCGCCGACACCCTGCTGGGCCGCGTCGGCGCGGACGGGCGGCTGACCCTCGACGAGATGCGCCTGTCCGACCAGCAGCTGCGCGACGTCGAGAAGATCATCATCGTGGCGTGCGGCACGGCGTACCACGCGGGCATGATCGCCAAATACGCGATCGAGCACTGGGCGCAGATCCCGTGCGAGGTGGAGCTGGCCAGCGAGTTCCGTTACCGCGACCCGATCCTCACGCGTACGACCCTGGTGATCGCGATCTCGCAGTCCGGCGAGACGATGGACACCCTGATGGCCGTGCGGCACGCCCGCGAGCAGCGCGCCAACGTGCTCGGCATCTGCAACGTCAACGGCTCGACGATCCCCCGCGAGTGCGACGGCGTGCTGTACACCCACGCCGGCCCGGAGATCGCCGTCGCCTCGACGAAGGCGTTCCTCACCCAGCTCGTCGCCGTCTACCTGATCGCGCTGTACCTCGCGCAGGTCCGGGGGACCAAGTGGGGCGACGAGGTCTTCGCGATGGTCCAGCTGCTCAACACCATGCCGGAGAAGGTCGAGGCCGTCCTCGGCACGGTCGAGCCGGTCCGCGAGCTGGCCCGCTCGCTGGCGAACGAGCGCTGCGTGCTGTTCCTCGGCCGCCACGTGGGCTTCCCGGTGGCCCTGGAGGGCGCGCTGAAGCTCAAGG
This sequence comes from Actinoallomurus vinaceus, assembly GCF_039542055.1. NCBI lineage: Bacteria > Bacillati > Actinomycetota > Actinomycetes > Streptosporangiales > Thermomonosporaceae > Actinoallomurus > Actinoallomurus vinaceus. The sequence continues at coordinate 1,023,690 of NZ_BAABHK010000001.1, read as the reverse complement.
AGCTCGCGTACATGCACGCGGAGGGGTTCGCCGCCGGTGAGCTGAAGCACGGTCCGATCGCGCTGATCGAGCAGGACCTGCCGGTGGTCGTCGTCGTGCCGCCGCGCGCCCGGCCGATCCTCCACGACAAGATCGTCTCCAACATCCAGGAGATCCGCGCCCGCGGGGCCCGCACGATCGTCATCGCCGAGGAGGGCGACGAGACCGTCGCCCCGTACGCCGACACGCTCATCCGGGTGCCGGCCGTGCCGACGCTCCTGCAGCCGCTCGTGGCGACGATCCCGCTCCAGGTGTTCGCCTGCGAGCTGGCCACCGCCCGGGGCCACGACGTCGACCAGCCCCGCAACCTCGCCAAGTCCGTCACCGTCGAGTAGGGCCATGGTGCGCTACGTCGCCCTCCTGCGCGGGGTCAACGTCGGCCGGGACACCAAGGTCGCCATGGCCGACTTCAAGGACGTGCTGGCCGGGCTCGGTCACACCGACGTCCGGACCCATCTGAACAGCGGCAACGCCGTGTTCACCGCGCCGGAGGCGCCGGCGGAGGAGATCGCCGCCGCGATCGAGGACGGGCTCGCCGCCGCCCTCGGCCGTACGGTCCCGGTGATGGTGCGCACGGCCGACGAGTTGCGCGCGATCGTCGAGAACAACCCTCTCGAGGTCCGGGACCCGGCCAAGTTCGCGGTGGCGTTCCTGGCCGAGCCCCCGGACCACGAGCGGCTGCGCGCCCTCGATCCGGCGGAGTTCGCCCCCGAAGAGCTCGGGCTGGGCGAAAAAGACCTCTATTTTTACTTCCCGAACGGCCTCGGCCGAGCGAAACTCCCGCCGATCCTGGCCAGGCGCCTCGGCCTCCAGGCGACCGTCCGCAACTGGAACACCGTCACCCGGCTCCTGGAACTGGCGGAGGGGTGACCCGAACGCCCCGCCGGCGGATCATGAGCCGGATCGGTGCCGTCAGGGCACTCTGATCGGCTTGGTCCAGCTGCAGTACTTGGCGCCGCTCGTCTGCAGGACCTTGTTCACGAGGCAGACCTTCGCCCTGATGGTCCGGCCGCTCGTGTAGTAGTAGCTGAGCCAGTGGTAATCCTTGTTCCCCATGCCGTGCTTCGAGTCGTCCCACGTCTGCCAGTAGCGGGGAGCGTCGCCGGGCGCGTTGGTCGTCACCATCGCCCACTTCCCGTTCCTGTTCTTCGTCCAGACGCTCGCGTAGGCGACCTTGTGGTCGTTGCCGTCCCGGTCCAGGACCACGAGCTTGGTCAGGCGGGTGTAGTTGCCGCCCCACTTTCCGCCCCGCTCTTTGGAGATCTCGATTCGGGCCCTTCCTCCGGCGCCGCCGGAGTCCTTCGTGTAGGCCCAGTTCGTGTGCTTCCAGACCGCGGCCGACGCCGGCGCTGCATTGACGACGACCATGGCCGCCCCAATGGCGCTCATGGCGCCCAGGGCCGCCAGCCTGCTCTTCACGTTGCCCATTACGGAATTCCCTTCGGATCTCGCCGCCGCCACCGACTCATCTCGGTGGTACGGCCGTCAGAATCGATCGCCTCGCGAATCTGCGCGTGGATTGCGATCTCACCGGCACGGCCCCGTACGGGCGCCCCGCGGGGGCCGGCCACGCGACAAGGACCGTCACGCCCTCATCACTCAGTGATCATCTAGCTGGATCGCGGTAAGCCATCGGTTATTCAGACATGTCCGAAAGGCAACTGATTGCCGAACCGGAAGTGACAGCCCGCCCGACGCGCGCTCACCCGGAGCGGGCTGGTCGACGGCCCGCGCCGGGGACCACTGTCGCAGGCGCTCATTCGTCGGTGCGGCGTCGCAGCAGGGCCGCCACCAGCAACGCGCCGGCCAGTGTGATCGCCGCGTTGACGAGTACGGCGAGCCGTACTCCGCCGAGGACCGCCGTGGCGTGCGGGCCACCGAGCGCGCTCGTACGGCCGGCGGCGATCGCGCTCATGATGGGGATGCCGATGGTGATCCCGATCTGCTGGGTCATCGTCGCGAGCCCGGTGGCCAGCCCCTGCTCGTCGTCCGGCAGCCCGGACGTGGCGGTCACCATGAAGGCGACGATCGCCTGCATGTTGCCGACGCCGCCGACGAAGGTCGCGACCAGGAACAGCAGGATCCACCGGTGCGCGTCCCCGAGCGCGACCAGTGACGCGGTCGCGGCCGCCTGGACGACGAACGCGCCGACCAGCACCCGGTACGTCCCCAGCCGGGCGATCACGCGGGCGCCGAGGAGTCCGCCGGTGACGGTGCCCGCGCCGAGGACGCCGAACGCCAGCCCGGTGACCAGGGGCGAGTAGCGGAGCACCTCCTGCAGGTACAGCGTCATCAAGAAGACCAGCGAGGTCTCGGTGAGGAAGGCGATGAGCCCGGCGGCGTTGCCCCACACCACCGTGCGCCGCCGCAGGATCCGTACCGGCACGAGCGGGGCGGCCGCCCGCGCCTCGGCGAACCAGAAGGCCACCAGCAGCGCCGCGGCGGCGGCCAGGGAGACGAGCGTGACCGGGGCCGTCCAGCCTCGCTCCCCCGCCGCGGTGACGCCGTAGACGAGGGCGAGCAGCCCGGCCGTCACCGTCACCGCGCCCGCGACGTCCAGCCGCGTCCCCGCGGCGGCCCGGCCCCCGGTGATGAGCTTCGGCGTGACGGCGAGGATGAACACCGCGATCGGCACGTTGACCAGGAACGCCCAGCGCCAGCTCAGCAGATCGGTGAGCACGCCGCCCAGGACCGCGCCGGTGGTGAACCCGGCGGACATCAGCGCACCGTTCAGCCCGAGCGCCCGGGAACGCAGCGGCCCCTCCGGGAAGGACGTGGTGAGCAGCGACAGCGCCGCCGGAGTGCCGATCGCGGTGGCGATGCCCTGCACCACCCGGCCGGTGAGCAGCATCGCCGGCGAGACGGCGAGACCGCCGATCAGCGATCCGGCGGCCAGCAGCGCCATGCCGATGAGGAACATCCGCCGCCGCCCGAACAGGTCCGCGACCCGTCCCGAGAGGAGGGTGAGTCCGGCGGCGGGCAGGGCGAAGCCGCTCGCCACCCACTGCAGGGCGTGCAGGCCGAAGCCCAGGCCCTCGCCGACGGCCGGCAGCGCGACGTTGAGAATCGAGAAGTCGACGGCCAGCATGAACTGCGCGCCCAGCAGCAGACCCAGGACCATGCGCTGCCGCGCCGTCATCCGAGCCCGGCCGGTGACCTCTTCCAGAACGGCCATGACCGTCCCTTTCCGTGATGGGAAGTTCGTACGGGAAGAGACTCCGGCGCGCGGCGGGCCGTACCCAGTCCCCTGTCTCGCGTACGCCCCGGGTTCGTACCACTGGCAGGGTCAGGCTCCGGGCCGGACGCGGCGACATACTGGATGACATGGACAAGCGGGCGGAACTGGGGGAATTCCTGCGGTCACGCCGGGCGCGACTGCGGCCGGAGGACGTCGGGCTGACCCACTACGGCGGCCGGCGCCGCGTCCCCGGGCTCCGGCGTGAGGAGCTCGCGCAGCTGGCCGGAGTCAGCGTCGCCTACTACACGCGGCTGGAACAGGGACAGAGCCAGAACGCCTCCGACGCCGTCCTCGACGCGATCGCCCGGGCGCTGAACCTCGACGAGGGCGAACGCGCGTACCTGCACGGCCTCGCCCGCCCCACCCCGGCCGCGCGGCGGCGCCCCCGCCCGGAGCGGGTCCGACCCGGCGTACGGCTGATGATCGAGTCCTTCGGGGACGTCCCCGCCATGGTCATCGGCCGGTGCACCGACGCCCTCGCGTGGAACCCGATGGCCCACGCGCTGCTCGCCGGGCACCTGGACGTCGACGCCCCCGAGCGCCCGGCGGACCGGCCGAACATGGCGCGACTGCTGTTCCTCGACCCGCACACCCGCGAGCTGTACGCGGACTGGCGGAAGAAGGCGCGCGACGCCGTCGCCTACCTGCGCCTGGCCGCCGGCCGCCACCCGGACGACCCGGCGCTGACCGCGCTGGTCGGCGAGCTGGCGATGAAGAGCCCGGAGTTCGCCGCGCTGTGGTCCGCGCACCCGGTCGGCGACTGCATGCACAACACCCGCGAGTACCGCCACCCGCTCGTCGGCACGCTCACCCTGTCCGAGGAGGTCCTGCCGCTCCCGGACGACCAGGGCCAGCGCGTCATGGTCTGGAACGCCGAGCCGGGCTCCCCCTCTGCGGCGGCCCTGCGCCTCCTCGCCGACCTCGGCGCCGAGTCCGCCCACCGCCAGGAGCCGGTGACGCGCTAGGGCAGGGTCCCGTGGACGACGACGCCACGCTTGATCACCGTCTCGACCTGTAGCCGGTCGGAGAGGACCACGAGGTCGGCGTCCTTGCCGGGGTGAATACTGCCCGTACGGTCGGCGATGCCGAGCACGGTGGCCGGGGTCGTCGCCGCCGCGATGGCCACCGTGGTGATCGGCAGACCGACGCAGCGCACCGCGTGCCGGACGGCGGCGTCCATCGTCAGGGTGCTGCCCGCGATCGTGCCGTCGGACAACGTCACCTTGCCGTCCCGGGCGAACACCGGGACGGGTCCCAGGTGGAAACTCCCGTCGGTCATCCCGGCGGCGGGAGTGGCATCGGTGATCAGCGCGATCCGCTCCGGCCCTGCGGCGCCCACGGCGATCCGGACCGCCTCCTCGTGGACGTGGAAACCGTCGTTGATCAGCTCGCAGGTGACGGCGTCGTCGGCCAGCGCGGCGCCGGCCGGTCCCGGGTCGCGATGGTGGAAGTCGCGCATCGCGTTGAACAGGTGCGTCGCGATGCGCGCCCCGGATCCGAAGGCCTCCCGGGCCTGATCGAAGTCGGCCGTGGTGTGCCCGACGGCGGCGATCACATCTGCCGAGACGACCTCGCGAAGCAGGTCCATGCCGCCGGGCAGCTCCGGTGCGAGCGTCACCACCCTGACGGTGCCGTCCCCGGCGGACAGCAGGTGCCGCAACGCGTTCAGGTCCGGGGCCAGCAGGAACTCGGCGTGGTGCGAGCCGCGCTTGGCCGGGTTGAGGAACGGTCCCTCAAGGTGGACGCCCACGATCGACGTGTCGTCATCGCCACGGATGATGTCCGCGATCGTACGGACGGAGGCGGCCATCCGATCGAGTTCGTCGGTGACCAGGCTGGCGAGCGTACGCGTCGTCCCGTGCGCGCGATGGAACGCCACCGCCGAGAGGATCTCCTCGGCGTCGTCGGTGGTGATCTGCGCGCCGCCTCCCCCGTGCATGTGCAGGTCGATGAAGCCCGGCAGGACGTACCGGCCCCCGAGGTCGTGCACCGGCCCGTCGCCGGGCGGAGGATCACCCGCGCCGACGCCCCGGATCCGCCCGTCCTGGACGGTCAGCCAGCCGGGATCCAGAACACGCCGGACGGTCACGACCCGGGCGTTCGCACATGTGATCACAAGTGCACATTATTCAGACGGCGGATCGATCACCGCATGAGGGTGGGGCACCGTGTTTCAAAGCGAGTGGGGTTCGGCGAGCCGACGGATGAGGTCGCGGTAGTCGTCCTTCATCGGAAGGTCGCTCTCGACGTGGAGCCGTCGCCGTACGGCGGTGACGGCGCCCCGGATCGGATCGCGTCCCGGCCGTTCGAAGCTCTCCCGCCAGAGGCCGATTCCGCGGCGCTGCCAGGCGGGAACGTCGTTGAAGTTGACGCCGCGCGCGAAGAGCAGCTCGTTCTTGTCCGCGACGCTCGTGCGCTGCAGCATCCGCGTCGCCTCCCGGCGTGACCGGCCTTCGCCGCGCAGCGTCCAGTAGCACCAGCCGTTGAGGGCGCACCGGGCCGCGTCCGCCTGCCGCCAGGAGAAATAGTCGACGACATCGTCCACGCCGGTGCCCACCCAGACGCGGGCGTCGAAGTGGACCGCCTCGCCGACGGCCAGGGTGAACGCGGCGGTGGCGACGCTCGCGGCGATCGAGACGAGCTTCTCCACCTCCCGCCCGAACAGCTCGGAGGACCGGTCGAGCAGGACGGAGATCTCATCGCTCTCGGTGTAGGCGTAGCGGCCGCCGAGCTCGGTCACCAGGGCGCGTGCCGTCTCCGTCATGAAACCGGAGAAACGCTGGTCGAAGGGCTTGTCGAAGCGGTCCTCGGTGAAGCGGGAGAAGGAACGCCCGTCCACCCGGATGACGGCCCACGCGCCCGGCAGCACGGTCAACGAGTGGAACCACTCGAGTGCCCGCATCCGCGCCTCGAGTTCGTTGGTCCTCACCCTGTCTCCTCTTCCGCCAACGGCCGGACGTCGAATCCGCCCGCCCCGTCGAATCGGACGGAGTGCAGCGCGTCGAATCCGTCGGAGCGCCGTGGGCGGCGCAGGCGTTTGAGGGTCGCATAGATCCCGACGTCGGGCACCCGGGTTTTCCCTGGACGCGTGGCGTTGCGCGCGAGCGAACCGGGGACGTCGCGAGGGAACCAGTACCCCACGATCGTCGCCCCGTGCCGCCGCGCGGCCTCGATCAGCGGCCTCCACTCCTCGGGCGAGGGATTGGTGTTGTCGACGGCGACGTCCCGGCCATCGGCCAGCGCCTCCTCGACGAGACGCATCTGACGAACTTGCCGCCGCCGCGCCTTCGGGAAATCGTCCTTACTGACGTGCACGTACGCAGGCGACAGCCACTGCCGGTAGAACGTCGTCTTCCCCGACGCCTGCAACCCGATCAGGATCGCCAGCGTCGGCATCCCGAGAACCCGCCTGCTCGCATGAGCGCATGGCCCGTCATAGATGCCGGTCTATCGCACCGATCGGCCCTCAGGTCACCCGGGGTTCGCGGCGAACGACTCGTCGACCCGCATGACCTCCACGCAATCCGAGTCAATGTTCATCCCGCTGTAGGTGCTCTTGCGCCACGCCACGGACAGACAGTGGAGCGTGATCATGGATCCTCCAAGGTGACTCGGATGAACTTCCGAGTCAGCGGCCGGCAACGCCACCGAACCGATCGGTTCTCGGCTCACCCGGACTCACGGCCGGCGGCCCGTCGACACGCAAGACTTCGACACAGTCGGTGCCTTCCTGACCGCTGTAGCTGCTCTTACGCCACGTCCCCAAGGCCCGGATAGTGCTCACAGATCCTCCAAGACCGCCTGGATGAGCTTCGCCGAGTCCCCGACCGGCAGAGCTTGGGCTCCAGCCTGATCGAACAGTACTTCAAGGTCGCTGACCTGTCTTCCGGGCTCGATGATCTGGCCATGACCGCCGACGCCCTCTACGTAGGCGATACCGGGCCCCTCGTGAAAGCTCAGCAGATTGAATGCGCCAGACAAATAGACCGGAGCCCCAGCCGGGACGACCCGGATCGTAATGTTCGGCTCCTGCATGAGTCTCAGGAGATGCTGTAGTTGCCGCTGCATAACTCCAGAGTCGCCGACGACGCGGCGGATGACGGACTCATCCAGAAGAACGGTCAACCATGGCGGGACATCACCGCGCAGGATCTCCTGCCGATTCAGTCGTGCAGCGACCAGCTCGTCAAGGCGATCCGGACGCTGACCAACCCGTAGGACCTCGCGAGCGTACTCCTCGGTCTGGAGGAGTCCCTGAATCAGAAAGTTCTGGTAGGACTTGATGCCGCATGCGAGCGCTTCCTGCTCTGCATAGTCCCAGAACTGCGAGGGGATTCCGGACTCGCGTTTGATGGCGGCGTACAGGCCCTCGAAGAACTCGCGGATGTCGAACGCCCTGTCCAGGCCTTTGGACAGTCGGAGGGTCGGTGGGCGGTAGCAGTTCTCGACGTGGCCGATGAGCTTGTCGGAGACCATGACCGCGGGATGGCCGCCGAGTTCGGCCTGGGTCAGCTTGCGCTCGGTGCGCAGCCGCTTCAGCTGGACGGCGTAGAACGCGCGGGCGGACGACTTCGGGTCGATGGGCTCGTTGCTCATGGGGGCTCCAGACAGATGGAGTGCTCGATCTTCACGTGGAGCGTTCGAGATGTAGCCGAGAGTAATTCGACGGAGACAGGCTGTGCGCATGAATCGCAGAATCCCCGGCCATCTGCCGTCGCCGATGCGCTCAGGTAGTCAGATCTTCCCCGCAACACCCGAGACGGTCGCGGACGCCAGGCGATGGCTCACCGAATTGCTCGGCACGACACATCCGGCGTGCGACGACGCCGTCCTGCTGCTCTCGGAGGCGTTCACGAATAGCGTCCGGCACAGCCGTGGAGACACCGTCACGGTCCTCGCGTACGTACGCGAGAGCACCGTGCGGGTCAAGGTCCTCGACAGGGGAGGCGACACCCTTCCGCACTACGTCGAGGACCCGTACGGCGAAGGCGGACGCGGCCTGCCGATCATGCACGCACTGGCCCAGGACTGGGGTTTCGAGGTGCTGGGAAACGGCCAGATGGTGGTCTGGTTCGACGTCGCGGCGGCCACTTTCTAGATGATCATCAATGTTGATGATCCGGAGACACCGCTAGATCAGGGCACTACGGTCATTTCCCGTCGGAAGACCCAACCCTCCGAAGGGAATCCCGTGGCCGCAGGCGAGGAGGATGTCGTCACCCTGGACGTCGAGGTGGGGAAGGGACTCGGGTTGTCCACGGCCGACCTCGCGCTGCTCACCGAGACGGGGCTGCCCAGGCTCGCGGGCGGGCACTTCTGTGCGGACATCCCGGACGGGCCGCTCGGGCTGTTCACCGTCCGCCCGCTGAGCGAGGACAATCGGGCCCTGGTCCTGGGCGGAGCCGGGCCCGACGGCGACATGCTGTACTTCCTCGATGTGAACGAGGGGATCGTCGTGCTCCTTTCCCTAGGGGACGGTGACGAGGAGCCCCAGTTCGAGGTCGTGAACACCACGCTGCGTGCCTTCGCCGAGTTCGTTCGCCGGTTGGGCGCGTACGTGCACTCGCCCTGGGCGGAGCGGCCCGCGGACGACAAGGCCCGCCTCGCGGAGATCGCCGCAGGGCTCAAGGAGCTCGATCCTGAGGCATTCAAGCATCCGCACTGCTGGTGGGCGATGGTGGTCGCTCGTCTCCGGCGGGAAGCCGCCAGGCGTGAGCGGGCGCATTCGCCTGCCGAGTCGCACAGCGAGGCCTTCGACCGGGTGCTCGATCGGCTGGACGAGAAGGGGTGGCGGCACGTCACGGGCAAGGAGTTCGCGTCCGCGACCGGTGAATACGGACTGCTGACCCTGCCGGAGGACTTCTCGGACGCGTTCTCGGCCGACGGCGCCCTGCTCCGGGACGTCGACGTCCGCTGGAGGGGCGGCATTCCGTCGGAGATTCAGTCGGTCTTCGCCTGGGAGGGACTCGTGGCCCGCGTCCCCGAGGACGAGCCGGAGGACGAGGACGAGGACGACGACGACTTCGATGCCGCGATGGAGCGGTTGATGGCGGCGGCCCACGGCCCCCAGGAACCGGGCGAAGGCACCGTAACCTGCCTGGCCACCGCGGAGACCTCCGACCTGTGCCGGATCCTGCGGGCCTTCGAACGTCTGGCCGCGAAGGGGTACGTCGCCGAGCCTGCCCTCTGGCCCACCACGTCGGGATGCTGGGAGCGCGTAGCCGAGCGAACCGAGGACGTGGAGTCGCCCAGGGCCGTCTTCTGGAACACCCAGAGCCATGACACGGCCTTCGACGCCAGGGGCGACCTGGTCGACGAGCTTTACCTCGGGTGGGCAGGCGACCGCGAGGAGATCGCCGGCATCCTCGCGGAGACGAAGCTCGGGCTGAAGGTACCCGAAGATGAGGGGACGACCTTCATTCTCGGCCCCGCCGGCCACCAGGCCTGACTTTGTAGCCGCTGTCGGCCTCTTTGCCGTCGGAATGGACGGCGCGGCATCTCGGACCGGCTTCGGGTCATGTTGCGTACAGCCGCTCCAAGTCGACGAGGAGGATGCGGTCGCGCTTTGCCGCGGCGCGGAGTTCGTCGTCGAAACCCGCGCCCGAGTAGCACGCGAGCCAGGTGTCCGATGTGTCGTACCCCTTCACCGAGAGCAGGTCACGGGCCCGCCGTAGCCGGTCCAGATGACGCAGCCCCATCGTGACGCCCCACTTGGCCTCGCCGAGTGACAGGATCCGCCGCTCTTCGGAGGAGGAGAGGACCGCGACATCGATCTCGATCTGGGTCTTGCCGGCCGGATCCGCGATGGCTCCGGCCACGACCTCACCCGGCATGTCGCCGAAGACATCGTCATCGGCCCGCACTGCCCACTCTCGGCACATGGCTTCGAAGTGCGGCCCGACGACCTGTGCCAGGAACGTCGGACGGCTGCGCTTCCACACCTGCTGCGCCTGGCGCTGCTCCAGTTGCGTCCATGAGCGGCGCATCACCGCCTCATAGAAGGTGATGAGCGGTTCGGTGATGCGGAATCGGGACCGGCGCGCGTGGAATGGATCGGATTCACGGGCGATGAGCCCGGAGTCCTCCAGGACGTTCAGAGGATGGACGAGTTCCGACGACTTACGGCCGATGTAGTTCGCTATCCCACCGCGCGTGGCGTTCCCCGCGGCGATCGCGCCGAGCACCGAGTTGTACAGCGCCGGGTCCCGAATGTCGGTCTCCTCGGCCAGCAGGTAGCGAGCCTCACGGAAGAGCGGGACCGATGGACTGAGAACCGTTCGCACGACCCAGTCGTCGAAGTCGGCCAGGGATTCCGGCGTGTCCCCGCCGACGAACTCCTGCCGGTACGCGGGCGTCCCGCCGACGATCGAGTGCACCAGCGCCGCGAGCTTGGGATCGTCGATCTGCCAGAACTCCGCCGCGGTCCGATAGTCGAACGGGTTGACGAGGAGCTCCATGCTCGCCCGGCCTCGAAGGGGTGCGTTCGCCGCGAGCAGCCGGCCCATGACGGACATCGCCGAGCCGCACAGCAGGAAGCGCGGGCTGTCCTCCCCGGGACGCGAGGCGAGTTCGTCGAGCCTTCTTTGGAAGATCGATGGGATGGCCGGGTCCGCCTTGATGAGATACGGGAACTCATCAATGATCGCCAGCCCGCCGCCCACGGTCTCGCCGAGCACCCGAAGGGCGTCGGTCCAGTCGTTCAGCGCGTACGGCGCGCGGCTCCCCGCGTGCTCGGCGAGGGCGATGCCGAACTCGCGCAGCGAATCCGTCGCGGTCGCCTCGACGGCGGTGAAGTAGAACCCGCCGGTGGCCTCGGCCAACGCTCGGAGCAGGAAGGTCTTCCCCTGCCTGCGTCGGCCACTGACCAGCCCCAGCCGGGCATGCGGACTCACCGACGTTGCGAACCGGGCCAGTGCCGACCACTCGTACGAGCGGTCAAAGACGCGTTGTGGCTTGGTGAGCAGCATCTGCCCAGACTAGCGTAACTGTACTTATGATAACTGCACCTACCATAAGTACAGTTACTACTAACGCCCAATGTCGATCACTTGACTTGGCATCAGCCGGCGTAGGCGGCGGCGAGGGTGTGGAAGGACTCCTTCGGCTCCCAGCTCATGTCCGGGTAGGCCGTCCCGTGGCCGTTCTCCAGCATCTTGACCACCCCGTACGACGCCATGTCGAGGTCGTGGACCGGGTCGCCCGGGCGGTGCGGCAGGTGGTAACCGGCGAAGGTGAACCAGAAGGCGCTGTCCACACCCTCCCGCTCGAAGATCTCCAGCAGTTCGCGCATGTAGGTCGACTGCTCGGCCTCGTCCCGTACGTAGTCTCCGTTCAGGCGGGGCGGGTCCGACTCGCGGTCGGCGATCATCCAGCCGGTGCCGCCGCGCGCGGCGGCGCCCCGGTAGGTGCAGCAGCCGAACTCGGAGGCCGCCACCGGCTTGCCGTGCCGGAAGTGCGAGCGGAGCTCCTCGACGTACCGTTCGGCGTTCTCCTCGGCGCGGTAGGCGTCGACGGAGACGATGTCGAACGGCGTCCAGTCGACCTGCTCCCAGGGACCGGAGGCGTACGTGATCCGGCCGCCGAACCGGTCGCGGGCGGCCTTCACCGTCTCGGCGAAGAAGGCGTTCACCTTGGCGAGAACGTCGCCGAACGTCGCGTACACGGCCGGATCGCCGGAGGTCAGCGCGGCGATCCGCGCGTAGACGTCATCGCCGGGCAGGAACCCGCTGGCGAAGAGACTGACCTCGCAGCCGGTGACCAGTACGGTCTCCGTGCCCCGGCGGCGAATGTCCTCGGCGCGCTCGGCGCAGTCGGTGAACAGCTCCAGCATCTGGCCCGGGGTCAGCTCGCAGGGGAACGGCGCGAACCAGACCTCCAGGCCGGCCGCGGCCGCGTGCTCGGCGGCGACGGTCAGCCGTTCGGGGTCTCCACCGGAGATCCGTACGGCGGTGCAGTGCAGGTCGTCGGCGATGATCTGCATCTCCCGGCGTACGACGTCGGGCTCGAAGACCGTCCGCGAGTTCTCACCGCCGGGGAAGAAGCCGGTGTCGTAGTTGATGCCCTTGGCGCGCATGGTCTGTCCTCCTTTATTCAGGGTTCGACGGGTCAGGCGGCGGTCTCGGCTGCGGCCTCGACCATCTTCTCGATCGGCTGGGTGGCGGCCATGCCGACGACGATGCCGAGGACGATCGCGCCGATCAGCATCACGCTGGACAGCCAGGCCATCGTCTCGATGGGCAGGGTGAAGGCGCCGATCAGGCGGGCGACGCATTCACTCAGCAGGGCGGCGCCCCAAATGAGGCTGTAGCGGCGCTCGAGGCGGCCGAACGCCACCGAACCTGCGGTCAGCCGGTCCCACGCGGCGATCCTCGCCGCGTTCCCCTTGGTCATGAAGGGCTTGAGGCCGGCGGACATCAGCGGCCGGCCGCGGAGGGCCATGACGATGATGCTCAGGCCGATCACGCTGCTGACGCCGGAGTCCTTGGCCAGCATCAGGCGGGCGTCGCCCGTGACGAAGCTGAGCGCGATCCCGGCCACGTTGACGAGCAGCATCAGGCCCGCCAGTCCGTTGAAGGTCCGGCGGCGGACGGCGTCGACGATCGTGCGCGCCGCCGGGACGACGCTGCTGAGCGCGAGCGAGATGACCAGGCCGAGCCCCAGCCCCTTGTGCAGCAGGTAGTACGAACCCACCGGCAGGGCGACGTCCACCACCAGCGGCTTGAGGTTGTTCAGCAGCTCTCCGCCGTTGGACTGCGGGCGCGCCTCCGGAGCGGAGCCCTTCGCGCCGGCCCGGTCGGCCGTGACGGGGGAGGTGATCTGCGCCATCTTCGTTCCTTCGCTCGCTTGTCAGTGATGCAAGCTTCGCTGGAACGGAGGGTCACCCGGCAGATCCATCGATCCACGGTGGACCGGTACGAATGTCACGGCCGATATCGGTCCGGTGATCTGTGCCCGCCTTCGCCGATCAGTCGCCGTCCCTGCTGCCGCCGTGGCGGCTGTCGGCGCACTTGCTCGGGTTGTCGCGCAGGCACACCTTGCTGCCGCTGACCCGCAGGCCGGTGTCGTCGAACGCGGTGACCCACCGGACGGCGATGGCCCGCTGCGCCTTGGCGAGGGGGACGAGGCCGGAGCAGACCGCGTCGTTGAGCTTGTGCTCGACCGCGTCCTTGGGGTTCGGGATGCGCCCCGGCTCGACCCACAGGTTGCGCGGGTCGTCCGGCGCGCCGCCCAGTTCGAGCGGCACCAGGTGGTCGTACTCGCTCTGTACCTCGCGGCCGAGGCTGTAGGAGCGCGCGGACTTGGCCTTCATCACCCGGGTCACTGAGGAGGACGGCCGTACGGTCTTGGTCCAGCCGACCTTGCAGATGGTCCGTTTGATGTTCGACTGCGTGACGTCCGGGTTGACGGCGCCCGGAGTGCAGTCGCGGTCCGGCAAGGGCTGGCCGTCCCGCTTGCCGACCTTGCAGGTGCCCGGCGAGGGCATCGGCGCCTTCCCGTCGCCGATCGGGAGCTTGGCACTGCCGGAGCCCGAGGCGGGGGCACCTCCGCTCGCGGGCGTACCGCTCGTCCCGCAGCCCGCCGCGACCACCAGCGGGAAGACGGCCGACACGATTCCGAGCCGGGTTCGCCATTGCTGCCGCATTTCGCACCACCCCATGGTTTTTGCTCCTACTTTGCCCAGCTATGACGGATGAATGCTGCCATAAAGGGTCATCACGGGGTGTGACGGTATTCGCGCAGGTCTGCCGTTGAAGGCCGTGTTCGCGGGCCCGGTCGCGTCGAGGGCGGAGCCGCTGCGCGCCAGGGCGCCCTACCGCGCGAGGCGGCGACCGCGTCCGTACGGCGCGGCGGAATCGGTCGAACGGCGGCGCCGAATCATCCCAAAGACGGGCAGACGTAGTGCCGAAGAGTGACGACGCCTACGTTGCCGCTCCACTAGGTTCGGACCATGTCCATCATCGCCACCCGGGGGCTCACCATGCGCTTCCCCGGCGTGCTCGCGTTGGATCAGCTGACCGTCGACATCGAGCCCGGGGTCGTCGGACTCGTCGGCGCCAACGGTGCGGGCAAGTCCACGCTCATCAAGATCCTCCTCGGCCTGCTCGAACCCACGAGCGGCCAGGCCCAGGTGCTCGGCCTCGACATCGCGCGCGAGTCCATGAAGATCCGCGAGCTGGTCGGCTACATGCCCGAGCACGACTGCCTTCCGCCGGACATGTCCGCCACCGAGTTCATCGTGCACGTCGCCCGGGTGTCCGGCCTGCCGGCCACCGCGGCGCGGGAGCGCGCCGCCGACACCCTGCGCCACGTCGGGCTGTACGAGGAGCGGTACCGCCCGATCGGCGGCTACTCAACGGGCATGCGCCAGCGCGTCAAGCTGGCCCAGGCACTCGTCCACGACCCGAAGCTCGTCTTCCTCGACGAGCCCACCAACGGGCTCGACCCGGCCGGACGCGACGAGATGCTCGCCCTCGTCCGGCGCATCGGCAGCCAGTTCGGCATCAGCGTCCTCGTCACCTCGCACCTGCTCGGCGAACTCGAGCGGGTCGCCGACCACCTGGTGATCATCGATGGCGGGCACCTGCTGCGGTCGCAGGCGGTCGCCGCCTTCACGCAGGCGAGCGGCGTGCTCGCGGTCGAGGTCGAGGAGGAGATGGATCGCCTCGGCGAGCACCTCGCGGCGACCGGGCTGCGCGTCCGCCCGGACGGCCGTCTGCTGCTCGTCGACATCGCCGGCGAGACCACGTACGACGTCGTCCGCGACTCGGTCGCCGACCTCGGACTGGCCCTCGTCCGCATGGAGAACCGCCGCCACCGCATCGAAGAGGTGTTCTCGCAGTGACGAGCGTCATCCACGACATCGGGTACCGGCACTACGACGGCAAACGCCTCGGCCGGGCGTACGCCGTCCGGTCGCTGTTCACGTACAACCTGCGCGCAGCGTTCGGCCTGGGGCGGCCGGTCAAGGCGAAGATCATGCCGTTCCTGCTCTTCGCGATCATGCTGATGCCCGCCGCGATCAGCGTGGCGATCACGGCGATCGCCGCCCAGGTCGGGGCCGGGCAGAACGTGAACCTCATCCGGTACTCGGCCTACGCCACGTACCTGCAGCCCCTCATCGCGATCTTCCTGGCGGCGCAGGCGCCGGTGCTCGCCTCCCGCGACCTGCGGTTCCACGTGACGCCGCTGTACTTCTCCCGCCCGGTGAGCCGCCTCGACTACGTGCTGGCCAAGTACACCGCGTTCACGACCGCGCTGTTCATCCTGCTGGCCACGCCCGTGACGCTCCTCTTCGTCGGCGCGCTCGTCACCAAGCAGAAGCACCTCGGCACGCACACCGTGCACTGGCTCGGCGGCGTCGCGGGCTGCCTGATCTACGCGCTGGTGCTCGCCGGCATCGGCCTCGTCGTGGCCGCGTTCACGCCGCGCCGCGGGTTCGGCGTGACCGCCGTCATGGCCGTCTACCTGCTCAGCACGACGGCGGTCGCCGCCGTCCAGGGCATCGCCGAGAACCAGACGCAGTTCACCCTGGCCCAGTGGGCCGGCCTGTTCGCGCCGTTCAACCTCGTCGACGGCGTCCAGGTCTGGGCGCTCCACGCGAAGCAGTCCGCGCCCGAGCCACCGCCCTCGGGCCTCGGCGGACCGGTGTTCACCCTCGTGTGCGCGGCCCTCGTCGCCGGCTCCGTCGCAATCCTCTACCTGCGGTTCCGGAAGGCGGGTTCCCGATGACCGTTCTGGAGATCCGGGACGTGTCCCGGTGGTACGGCAACGTCGTCGCGGTCAACGGCGTCACGATGACGATCGGACCGGGCGTCACCGGCCTGCTCGGGCCGAACGGCGCCGGAAAGTCCACCCTGATCCACATGATGGGCGGCTTCCTCGCCCCCTCCAGCGGACAGGTGACCGTCGACGGTCAGCGGATCTGGAAGAACCCGTCGGTGTACCGGCAGATCGGCCTCGTGCCCGAGCGGGAGACCGCGTACGACTTCCTCACCGGCCGCCAGTTCGTCCGCGCGATGGCCAAGCTGCACCGCCTGCCCAATCCCGAGGCCGCCGCCGAACGCGCCCTCGGGCAGGTGGAGATGGTCGAGCCCGCCGGCCGGGCCATCGGCACCTACTCCAAGGGCATGAAGCAGCGCGTCAAGATGGCCTCCGCGCTCGTCCACGACCCGCCGGTCCTGCTGCTCGACGAGCCGTTCAACGGGATGGACCCCCGGCAGCGGCTGCACCTCATGGACCTCATCCGGAAGATGGCCGCCGAGGGCCGTACGGTGCTGTTCAGCTCGCACATCCTCGAAGAGGTCGAGCGGCTCGCGCACCACATCGAGGTCGTCGTCGCCGGGCGGCACGCCGCCTCCGGCGACTTCCGGGCCATCCGGCGGCTGATGACCGACCGCCCGCACATGTTCGTCGTCCGGTCCAGCGACGACCGCCGCCTCGCCGCCGCGCTCATCGCCGACCCGTCGACGCGGGGCGTCGAGCTGACCTCCGGAGGGCTCGAGGTCGAGGCCGTCGACTTCCGGCGGTTCTCCGTGCAGCTGCCGCAGCTGGCCCGGCAGGCCGACATCCGGCTGTGGGAGGTCTCCCCCGCCGACGAGTCCCTCGAAAGCGTCTTCTCGTACCTGGTGGCATCGTGAACACTGTCATCGCTTCGATCACGTTCCGCGGGATGCTGAGCCGGCGGCGGGCCCTGCTGCTGTTCGCCCTGCCCGCGCTGCTGCTGTTCCTGAGCATCGGACTGCGGGTCAGCGGCCACAGCGACCTGGACAACGCCACGCTGCTGCTGAAGCAGTTCGGGCTCGGGGCGCTGCTGCCGCTGCTCGCGCTGCTCGCGGGCACCGGGGTGATCGGGCCGGAAATCGACGACGGCCAGATCATGTACATCATGACCAAGCCGATCGCGCGCCCGGTCATCTCCACCACGAAGTACGCCGTCGCGGTCGTCCTCGTCGTCCTGTTCGGCGTCGTGCCGATCTTCATCTCGGGCGTCATCATGACCGGCCTCACGGCCGGGCTGGCGACCGGGTTCGCGATCGGGGCGCTGGTCGCCGGCCTCGCGTACTGCGCGCTGTTCATCGCCATCGCGGTGCTCAGCCGGTTCGCGGTGACGATCGGGCTGATCTACGCCCTCGTCTGGGAGAGCCTCATCGGACGGTACGCCTCCGGCGCCAAGACGCTGTCGATCCAGCAGTGGGGCATCAGCGTCACGGACATGGTCACCAACGCGACCGCCGTCAAGGCCGGGGTCGGCACGTCCACCGCCGTGCCGCTGCTGATCGTCGTGACCGTCGCGGGCGTCGCGTACGCCGGCTGGAAGCTCCGTACCCTGTCCATCACCGGCACCGAGTAACCGGACCGGTGCCCGGTCCCGCCGGAACGAGAAATCGGCGGGAACGTTCGGGCGGATCGGCTCCTCCCTATGGATGAACGGCGACTCACCGGGGCGTCGTCGGCCGTAGGGAGGAGAGCGCGGATGCGAGCGATGCCGCACGTCGAGGGAGTGGAACACCGGTTCGTCGAGGCGGGTGGAGTGCGCTTCCACGTGGCCGAGGCGGGCCCGGTGGAGGGACCGCCGGTCCTGCTGCTCCACGGGTTCCCGCAGCACTGGTACGCGTGGCGGCACGTGGTACCGCTGCTCGCCGACCGCCACCGGCTGATCATGCCCGACTTCCGGGGGTTCGGCTGGTCCGACGCCCCCTACAAGGGTTATGACACCGACACGCGGGTGGACGACGTGCTGGCGCTCATTGACGCGCTGGGCCTGGACCGGCCGCTCCTGGTCGGCCACGAGTGGGGGGCGTGGGTCGGCTTCATGGTCTGCCTCCGGGCCCCCGAGCGCTTCGGCCGGTTCCTGGCGCTCAGCATGATCCATCCGTGGCCGGAGCACCGGCGTCTCATCCGGCACGCGTGGCGGGTGTGGTACACGATCCCGTGGGAGTACCCGGTGGCCGGCGGCTTCGTGCTGCGACACTGGCCCGCCTTCACCCGGTACATCCTTCGCAGAGGGGTGACCGACGCGGGAGTGTGGCGACGTGCCGACCTCGACGAGTTCACCGAGTCCGTACGGCCGCGCGAGCGGGCTCACGCCGGCCGGGCACTGCACTGGCAGTACGTGCTGCGGGACATCCCGCGGCTCGTCCGTAACCGACACCGGGCGCTCCGGCTGACGGTGCCGACGACGATCCTCTTCGGCGCGAACGACTTCGCGATGTCTCACGAGGCGCTGGCGGGAGGCGAGCGGCACGCCACCGATCTGGAGGTCCGGGTCGTCCCCGGCGGCCACTACCTCGCGGACGAGCATCCGGTCCTCGTCGCCGACGCGATCACCACGCTGTCCGCCGGATCGATGCGCGCGGGGATCGGGTGAACGACGGGTCGGAGCGTGCCGCAGCGCTGGTCCGGGCCGCCCAGCGCGGCGACGGCATGGCCATGCACGACCTGCTCGACCTGCTGGCCCCGTACGTCGGCCGGATCTGCGGGCCGATCGCGCTGGACGACGGCCCGGACGCCGCGCAGGAGGCGCTCATCGCGATCTTCCGTGGCATCCGGGGGCTGCGCGATCCCGGCGCGCTCTTCGGCTGGGCACGGTCGATCGCGGTACGGGAGGCGGTACGGATGGCGCGGCGCTCGCAGGGCGCCCGGCCCGCCGAACTGGACGACGTGCCCCAGCCGGGCGATCCACAACTGGCCGCGGACATCCGTGACGTCCTGCGCCGGCTGTCACCGGAGCACCGCGCGGTCCTTGTGCTCCGTGATCTGGAGGGACACGGAGAACGGGCCGTCGGCGAACTGCTGGAGATCTCGACCGGGACGGTGAAGTCACGGCTGCACAGGGCTCGGCTCAGCTTCCGGAAGGCATGGCGATGACCGACACGATATGGCCCGAGGCCGGCCTCGACTCCGTACGGCGACTGCGGATCATGGCGGCGGCCGTCCCCGGCGCGGTGTACGCCGAGGACGTGCTCGCCCTGCCCTTCGAGGAGGTGTGGGCGGTCGCCGCCGACCTCGAGAGCGAGTTCCCGCACCTGCTCACCGACGTCCGCACCATGCGGGTCACCCGGGCGGACGGGGACCGGTTCGAGGCGCTGGCACGGGGCCGGTTCGGCCAGCGAGCACGGTTCGACGTCGTGCTCCGCCCGGGATGGTGCTGGATGCAGAGCCGATTCCTGATCGGCGGGATGGCGGCGGTGGCCGAGGCGGATCGTACGAGGTTCGCGTTCATGGGTGCGCTGCGCGTGCCCGGTGCTCGGCTCGTCCATCCGCTGTCGCACGTCCTCGGCGGTACCCCGGGCTCCGGGGTGATCCGACGGATCGCCGAGCGAACGGCCGCGCGCACCGAGCGCTGACCGCGTCCGCCTTGCGGTTTTCTCCGACCTATTGGATAGTGACAGTGTCCAGGATTGGATAGTGTCACTATCCACTGTGATCGGAGGGCCATGGTCTACCTCGTTCTCGCCGGTGGCCTGCTGGGTTTCCGCCTGCTAGGGGCGCTCGGCGTACGGCGGTTCGGCGGCTGGTCGGCCAGTGCGGCGCACGCGCTGGCGCTCATGCTCGTCATGACCGCGAGCGCGCACTTCGTTCCGGCGAGCGTCACCGTGATGCCGAACCACGCCGACCTGGTCCGGATGGTCCCGCCGTTCGTGCCGTTCGCCGACGCGATGGTGTACCTGACGGGCGTCCTGGAGCTCCTGGGCGCCGTCGGACTGGTGATCCCGGCGACGCGGCAGGCCGCCGGGATCGCACTGGTCGCCCTGTTCGTCCTGCTGATCCCCGCGAACGTCTACGCGGCCGTCGACCACGTGCCGTTCCACGGCGAGCAGCCGACGTCCTTGTGGCTGCGCGTCCCCGAGCAGATCCTCTACATCGCCGTCGCCGTCTGGACGACCCGATCGGCCGACGACACGGCGCTCCGGCGCCTCGCTCAGCGCCTGCGCCGGGGCTCCGCCGACCTGGCGCCCACACCTTAGGAGATCGCCATGCACGCCCTGACCCTCAGCACCGAGTCACGGATGATCGCCGGTGCCGTTCTGCTCACCATCGTCACCATCGAGGTCGGCGGCTGGTTCATGACCAAGATCGCCCGTGGCGGGGTGCCGATGACCGACTTCCAGAAGGCGTTCGCGCGGGCCGGCCACGGACACGCCGGGGTCCTCGTGCTGCTCAGTCTGATCGGCCTGCTCTACGCAGACGCCACCGGCCTGAGCGGCGTGCTGCTGTGGGTGGCCCGGCTGGGCGTGCCCGTCGCGGCGATCCTCATGTCCGCCGGGTTCTTCGCCGCCTCGGCGGGACGGAACGCCACGGGGCCCAACCGGTTCATCTGGGTGGTGTGGACGGGAGCGCTCTCCCTCGCCGCGGGCGTGCTGAGCCTCGGTGCCGGGCTGCTGACGGCCTGACCGACGCGGCTCGGCGAACGCGCCCCCGACTGGAGTCGGCGCGTTCGCCGGGTCACTCCAGGACGAAGGTGACCAGCATGTTCACCTTGTAGCCGGTGATGTCCCCGCTCTCGGACAACTGCACCTGCTGCTCCTTGATCCATGCGGACTGGAGCCTGCGCAGCGTCTCGCCCGCCCGGCTGATGCCGACCTTCACCGCGTCCTCGAAACTCTTCTCCGAGATGGCGCTGATCTCGGTGACACGCGCCACTGATGCCATGGGTGCTCGACCTTCGTCTCGTGGGTGACCGCCGCTCGACGGCACGGCCGTCGTGATCGACGTCTACCCGCACCCACGCTGGGCGTATCGGCCGCCCACGTAAATTGATGACGATGCTCGGAGCGCCCGAGGCGCCTGCACCGGCTCGCCGCGCTCGAGTGGTCAGAGAGCGGTTCGGACGACCTCGGCGAGGCGCTCGGCGACGGTGCGGGCCTGCTCCTCTTCGGGGGCCTCGACCATGACGCGGACCATCGGCTCGGTGCCGCTCGGGCGGATCAGCACCCGTCCGCTGTCGCCGAGCTCGGTCTCGGCGGCCTGGACCGCGGCGGCCAGCTCGGAAGACGTCTTCGCCTTGGACTTGTCGACGCCCTTGACGTTGACGAGCACCTGCGGCAGCCGGGTCATCACCTTGGCGAGCTCGTCGAGCGGGCGGCCCCGGCGGGCGATGGCGGCCAGGAGGTGCAGTCCGGTGAGCACGCCGTCGCCGGTGGTGGCGTGGTCGAGCATGATGACGTGGCCGGACTGCTCACCGCCGAAGGCGTACCCGCCGGCCTTCATCGCCTCCAGGACGTAGCGGTCGCCGACCGCCGTCTCGACGACGCCCAGGCCCTGCTCCTGCATGGCGAGTTTGAACCCGAGGTTGGACATGACCGTGGCAACGACCGTGTCACCGGGCAGCTTGCCGGCCTCCCGCAGCTCGAGCGCGAGGATCGCCATGATCTGGTCGCCGTCGATGGCCTCGCCGGAGGCGGTGACGGCGAGGCAGCGGTCGGCGTCGCCGTCGTGGGCGATGCCGGCGTCCGCGCCGTGCTCGAGCACCGCGCGCTGCAGGTGATCCAGGTGGGTGGAGCCGTAGCCGTCGTTGATGTTCAGACCGTCGGGCGAGGCACCGATGGCGACGACGGACGCGCCGGCGCGGCGCAGGGCCTCCGGAGAGACGCCCCAGGCGGCGCCGTGGGCGCAGTCGACGACGACGCGCACGCCGTCGAGGGAGCCGGGCAGCGTCGACAGCAGGTGGGCGATGTAGCTCTCGACCTCACCCTGCGCGTCGCGGACCCGCCCCACGCCGGGGCCGGTCGGGCCGGCCCACTCCTCGCCGAGGTGGGCCTCGATCTGGTCCTCGATGTCGTCGGGGAGCTTGTGCCCGCCGCGCCCGAAGAACTTGATGCCGTTGTCGGGCGCGGGGTTGTGCGACGCGGAGAGCATGACGCCGAGGTCCGCGCCGAGCGACTGTGTGAGATACGCCACGGCGGGGGTGGGGAGCACACCGAGCCGGAGCACGTCGACGCCGGCGGAGGCGAGGCCGGCGACGACGGCGGCCTCGAGGAACTCGCCGGAGGCGCGCGGGTCCCGGCCGACCACCGCGACGGGCCGGTGTCCCTCGAACGCGCCGACCTCGCCGAGGACGCGGGCGGCCGCGACCGACAGGTCGAGCGCGAGGTGAGCCGTCAGGTCGCGATTCGCGACCCCGCGTACGCCGTCGGTCCCGAACAGACGCGCCACTACAACACCCCACGATCGAACGCACGGACTGGCCGCGCCCCGATCCGCTCGCCGAGACGCGACCGCGGAAGAAAAGCGATCAGCGGCCCCACCGCGTGGCGGGACCGCCGAGATCCTGTCCGCCGACCCGGCCCGCCGCATGAGCGGAACGGGCAGGGTGGCGGACAGGCAGGATCAACGCTTGCTGTACTGCGGAGCCTTACGGGCCTTCTTGAGGCCGTACTTCTTCCGCTCCTTCGCCCGCGCGTCACGGGTGAGGAAGCCGGCCTTCTTCAGGGCCGGGCGGTTGTCGGGGTCGACCAGCTGCAGGGCGCGGGCGATGCCCAGCCGCAGCGCACCGGCCTGGCCGGTGACGCCGCCGCCGCCAACGCGGGCGATGACGTCGAACTGGTCCTCAAGGCCGAGGGTCACGAACGGCTCGTTCACGACCTGCTGGTGGACCTTGTTGGGGAAGTACGTGTCCAGGGAGCGACCGTTGATCGTCCACTTCCCGGAACCCGGGACGATGCGGACGCGCGCGATGGCCTCCTTGCGGCGGCCGGTGCCGGCGGCCGGGCCGGTCAGCACCGGGCGAGGAGCGTCTTCGACGACGACCTCCGCGGACTCGGAGGTGTAGTCCCCCACGTACTCTTCGAACTCGGCGCCCTCAAGGGGCGTCTCGACACCGGTGGGCTCGGCCACGGTACTCCTCTGGATCTCTTTCGATACCGCGCGTTACTGCGCGATCTGCTTGATGTCGTAGGGAACCGGCTGCTGCGCCTGGTGCGGGTGGTTCGGGCCGGCGTAGACCTTCACCTTGCTGGCCATCTTGCGGCCCAGCGAGTTCTTGGGAAGCATGCCCTTGATCGCCTTTTCCACGGCACGCTCGGGGTTCTTCTTCATCAGCTCGCCGTAGCCGACGGAGCGCAGACCGCCCGGGTAGCCGGAGTGACGGTAGGCCTTCTTCTGCTCGAGCTTCTTGCCCGACAGCGCCACCTTGTCGGCGTTGATGATGATGACGAAGTCACCCGTGTCGAGGTGCGGGGCGTAGATCGGCTTGTGCTTACCCCGAAGCAGTGTCGCGACCTGGCTGGCCAGCCGACCCAGCACGACATCGGTCGCGTCGATGACGTGCCACTGACGCTGAACGTCAGCGGGCTTAGGGGTGTAGGTGCGCACGGTCGTAAGCCTTCGTTTCGTGTCTGACAACAGAGACTGGGTCCGCCGGACGGTCTGTGCCGCCGCAGGCCCGGTGGGTCGAGCGACCCGATGACGGGCACGCTGACGCACACAACGAACTAGCAGAATACCGGCCCACACGCCAGCGGGCAAAGCGAGCGCCCTGAGCCGTCGTTCCGTCGTCAGACGTGACGATCGTACGGCTGCCCTCTTGGACACCTTATACCTGGGACTATCCCGGAACGTCGCACTTGACGCACTTAACGGGCATATAGTGCTGGTCCTCCGCAGCCCCCAGGAGGATCCCCTGTCCGCGAAGCGCGTGAAACGCCGCGTCCAGGCATTCGTGTTGCTGGCCATCGCGGTCTTCGTCTCCGGCGGCCTGGCCGCCAACTCACTCTGGAAGGCCGCGCAGCGGCACTCTCCATTGCCCGCCACCACCCCGGTGCGCGACGCCGCCGTCCCACCCAGCCCCCAGGGTGCGGCGGTCCGCCCTTCCGCCCCCGGCGTGCGCCCGTCGAAGACGGCCCACCGGTCCAAGAGCCCGGCCCCCAAGCGGAAGTCGCCGTCGCACAGCGCCACTCCGCACGCCACCCGGTCGACCAAGGCCGCCGCCCCGGCCAATAGCGGAGGGACGTCGGCCGCCGCCCGGGCGGAGAGCGAGGCCGTCCGCCTCACCAACGTCCAGCGCGCCCAGCACGGCTGCACGGCCCTGCGGGTGGACACGCGACTGCGGACCGCGGCCCGGCTGCACTCCGCGGACATGCGTGACCGGAATTACTTCGACCACAACTCGCTGGACGGCCGGAGCCCCTGGGACCGCATCAAGGCGGCCGGGTACACGGTCCCCGGCGCGGAGAACATCGCGAAGGGCTACCCGACCGCAGCGGCCGTCCTACAAGGGTGGATGAACAGTCCGGGGCACCGGGCGAACATCCTGAACTGCAAGCTCAAGGCCGTCGGAATCGGCGTCGCGTACGGCTCGGGCGGCCCCTGGTGGACGCAGGACTTCGGCTACGAGTAAGCGTTTGATCACGCATTCGACCAGGTAGGGTCGCGTTCATGGCTTTTCCGGGTGATAAACAGCAACCCGGCGGCTGGGGCCCCCCGCAGCCGCCGCAGTCGCCGTACGGCCCGGCCGAGGACCAGGCCAACGGCGGTGGTTCCCTTTTCGATCGCCCGTACGGCGCCGGCCCTCGCCAGGACGAGGAGCCCGCGAACCGGTACGGCGGCCCGCCCTCGTACGACCAGGCCCCTCCCTACGGCGCTCAGCAGCCGGGCGGACCCGAGCAGGAGACACGGTTCCACGGCCAGGAGGCCGGCGGCTATGGCTCCGGCCCCGGCGGCCCCGCGGAAGGCCCGTACGGAGGCGGAGCAGGCGGCTACGGCTCTGGCCCGGGCGACTCGACGGAAAACCCGTACGGGGCCGGGACGGGCGGCTACGGGCCTCCTGGCGGCCCCGGTCGGTACGGAGAGGTCCCGGGCGCGTACGGCGATGACGCGGCCTCCTTCGCCCCCGGCGGCGAGGAGCGGTCCGGCTCCGGCAAGAAGCCCCTGATCATCGGCGCGGCCGTCGCCGCCGGCGTCGTGGTCCTCGGCGGCGGAGCGGCCTTCGCGCTGTCCGGCGGCGGCGGTGACGACAAGCCGAAGCCGCCCGCGGCGAGCACCAAGGCGGCCGCCGCCCCGAAGCAGTCGCCGACGGCGAACCCGACGCCCACGCCGACCGAGACGGGGAAGGGCGAGCGGCTCGCGAGCCGGGCGACCGACCCGAAGCCGCTGACGCTGAGCGAGATCTTCAAGAACAGGAAGTTCAAGGCAGGCGGCCGCAGCTACGTGCTGACGGCATGGCGCTCGGAGTCCAGCTGTGCGAAGGGCGTGCACGGCACGACCTTCGTCAAGGCCGTCAAGCGGGCGGGCTGCACCCAGGTGCTGCGGGCGACGTTCAGCAACGGCAAGTTCGTCGGCACCATCGGCGTGCTCAACCTCAAGACGGACAGCGTGGCCAGTGCCGCGCAGAAGGCGTCCCGCCCGAAGGACGCGTACGTCCTGCCACTGCCGGGCACGGGGTCCACCAGCAAGGTCGGTAAAGGGCTGTCGCTCACGACCGCCGACCCCGAGGGCCATTACCTGATCATGAGCTGGGTGCAGTACCCGACCGGGAAGAAGATCGCCACGAGCGACTACTCCGGCGTCACCGCGTTCGTCCAGAATGCGACAGTAGGTAGCAATCTGCGACCAGCCCTGAACTATCGGTCAATGGTCGGCAAACCCGCATAATGGCCGCCATTCGCTAATAATCTAGTGACCCATGTCTGGCCGTGACGAGACTTTCGTACCGTCCGAAAAGGAAGGGCCGGAGCCTCCGCCGCCGTACCCGCCGCCCCCGGCACCGCCGGGGTCGGGCCGCGGCGGCCCCCCGGCCGAGGACCCCCTCGTCACCCCCCAGGCCGCCGATGCGCCGCCGGGCGACCCGGCCCCTCCCGGACCGCCCCCGACGCCCGACGCCGAGGAGAGCATGACCGCGCCACCCCCGCGCCCCGGGCCCGGGCCTTTCCCCGATCCGGACGCACACGCAACCGTGTCCTTCGCGACCCCGCACGGCCCCGCTCCGACGCCGTCCGGCCCGGCCGCAGGGGCGGCATCCGCGTCCCCGTTCGCGGACACGACCGAGGACGCGGAGAAGACCGTGACGGACGTGCTGGAGCCGGAGCCGAGCGCCGCCGTGACGGTGGCACGTCGCATGGGCGAACCGCCGCGGTCCGCGGCGGAGAGCACCACCCCACCGCTCATGCCGGACGCGATCCTCCCGCCGGGCACGGTCCCGGACGAGCCTCCGGAGCCGGAGCCCGAGCCCGAGATGGACGGCACCCGGCCGACGCCTCAGATCGGCTCCGGAGAGCCCGGACCGTACACCGGCGGGCCCGGTGGACCCCACGGACCCCGCAGGCCCGGCCGGTCACGGCGGGGCGGCGCCGGTGCGCCCGGGGTGCTCCTCATCGGCGGCGGCGCGCTGGCCGCGCTCCTGCTCGGCGGCGGAGGTGTCCTCGCCTACACGACGATGTCCGACGACGCGCCGAAGAAGCACACGGCCGCCCCGCCGACGCACGCCACGCAGCCGACGCCCACGCCCGTCGTGACCACTCCGACGCCCGCCAAGACGTCCGAGAAACCCAAGCCGAAGCCCAAGCCGACGCCCATCGACATCAGGGACGAGAAGAAGGATCCCAAGCCCCTGGGCGTCGACGAGGTCTTCCCGGACACCAAGATCAAGGTGGCCGGGCACACCTTCCTCCTGATGAAGACCGTGCCCAACAACCAGTGCAACCTGACCGCCAACGGAGCGTTCAGCGCCGAGCTGACCCGCCAGCACTGCCGCAGGGTCGTCCGGGCGACCTTCGTCTCCGACGACAAGAAGATCGCCGTCACCACCGGCATCGCGGCGATGCCGACGGACGCCGCCGCCGCGGCCGCCATGAAGGCCCAGGACATGGCGCACTACGAGTGGTTCCGCGGCATGAGGGCGACCGACGCGACCAAGATCGACCAGGGTGGCGGGTACCCGGTGAGCGTGCAGCGCGGCCGCTACATCATCTACGCGTACGCCATGTACGCCGACGCGCACAAGCCGAAGTCGGACGACAAGACCCTCAAGGACGTCGGCACGGGCTTCCGCGACACCACGCTCAAGCCGATCGAGGCACGTCAGAAGGACGACTGAGGGGGAATCAGCTCGCGTTCGAGCCCGACGGTACGGTGGGCGGCGTGTTCGGCTTCAAGGCCGCTCAGGATGACCTGCAGGCCGTACTCGAAGGTCTGGTCGGGCGCCCCGGCGTAGTCCGCGGCCGCTGACGAGTCCAGGCGCACGCGCAGACGCGGGAAGCGCTCGGCGACCTCCGCCGCCTTGGCCATGGTCTCCTGGACCAGCTCCTCGGCGTTCCCGCCGCCACGGCTCAGCCGCCGGGTCAGCGAGACGGCCGCGGCCGCGCCGAGCGCGTTGCCGAGCACGAAGGTGAAGACCGTCCCGGCGGCCCGGTCGGCGTCCGCGCCGACGAAGCCGGCCGCTTCGTAGACGGCGAGGCTGTGATCGTCATAGCGCGCCTTGCCCGGCCCGAAGAACAGGTAGGAGCCGAAGCCCTGCACCAGCCAGGGATGCCGGGTCAGCATGGTGTACAGGCCGGTGGCCATCGTGGTGGCCGCCGTGCGCCAGTCGACCGCGTCCAGATCGGGCAGCTCGATCTCGTCCCACACCCGGTCGCCGACGAGGAGCACGAGGTCGTCCTTGTTCTTGACGTGCCAGTAGACCGCCGTGGCGGCGGCACCCAGCCGCTTGCCCAGGCTCCGCATGTTCAAGCCCTCCAGGCCCTCGGCGTCGAGCAGCTCGATGGCGGTCTGGACGATCTGTTCCCGGGTCAGGGTGTCGCGTGCCATGCCCCCACCCTAGTAGCGGCCAGCTCAACTTGCACTTAGTTCAAACCTACTTGCACTTAATTCAAGTGATCGACTACCGTCGCCTTGCACTTAGTTCAAGTCGACAGTGGCGCAGGTGAGCGCCAGAGAAGGGGAACCCCCATGTTGATCTTCGCCGCGGTCCTGCAGCTGCTCGTCGCCCTGGCCTTCCTCAGCATCCCGCTGGTGCGCCACCGCTTCGGTCCGGCCGCCAAGGCGGCCGCCGAGGCAGAGCTGGCACGCCAGAACGTCCCGATCACCGTGCTGGAGGAGAACGGCCTGAAGTTCGACGCCAGCGGCCACGAGACCGCCGTCCCCGCCACCGTCGCAGCGATCATGATGGTCCTCGCCGCGCTCAACCTGGCCGGCAACCACTGGGGCCAGACCCTGACCTGGATCTTCCAGTCGCTGGTCCTGGTCGGCAACTGCCTGATCCTCTACAGCCAGCTCACCGCCGCCAAGTCCGTGCGCGCCGCATTCAGGCGTAAGGGCGACCCCACCCTGCTGCGCATCGACGTGCCCGCCCTGCTGGACGCGGCCGAAGGCGCCTTCCCCCGGTGGGTGATGCCCATCCTGCAGAACATCCGCCACACCGTGGTGTTCGTCGGCTCCGTCCTCGCCCTGGCCGCCACCGTCATCTGACCACCATCACGACGACGGCCGGGTGTGCACCACGCGTGCACACCCGGCCGTCGTCATTCGTCCCGTGTCAGCCGGCCTGGCGCTCCTCCGTCGGTGTCACGCCGAGGACCCGAACCCGACGGGTCTCCTGCGCCCGGCTGGCCAGCAGCGCGGCCTCCGGGTAGGTGACCTCCTCAAGCGACAGGCCGTGCGGCGGGAGCACCTGGACCGCCGAGTCGCGGACGCCCGCGGTCAGCACCTCCGCCGGCCACTCGACCGGCCTGCGGCGGTCGCCGACCGCCAGCAGCGCGCCGACGATGGCCCGGACCATGGAGTGGCAGAACGCGTCGGCGACGACGGTCGCGACGGCGACGTCGGCCGACTCGCGCTCCCAGTCGTAGCGCAGCAGCCGCCGGATCGTCGTCGCGCCCTCACGCCTGCGGCAGTACGCGGCGAAGTCGTTCTCGCCCAGCAGCAGCGCGCTGGCGGCGTTCATCCGGTCCAGGTCGAGAGGCCGTGGGTGCCAGAGCACCGCGTGACGCCGCAGCGGATCGACACCGACCGGGTTGTCGCAGACCCGGTACTCGTACCGGCGCGACAGCGCGGAGAACCGTGCGTCAAAGCCCTCCGGCGCCTGCCCGATGCGCCAGATCCGGACGTCGGGCGGGAGAACGCCCGCCAGGCGTCGCGGCAGCGTTCCGTTGACCTGCGCGTAAGCGGCGACCGGGACGACGACGTGCGCCACCTGGCCGCGCGCGTGGACCCCGGCGTCCGTACGGCCCGCGACCGTCAGCACCGGCGGCGGGTCGAGCCGCAGCACGCGCCCCAGGGCGTCCTCGATGACGCCCTGCACCGTCCGTCGTCCGGGCTGACGCGCCCAGCCGGCGAAGCCCGACCCGTCGTAGGCGAGGTCGAGCCGGAGACGTACCAGAGCGGTCATCGGGATCGCGGCGTCCGGTCTTCGGTCAAGCGCCGAACCGGGAACGCCGCCGCCCCCCTCCTGTTACCGTGAGCGAGCCGAGGACGGCCGGGTCGCGGCCACACGCACGTGCGGCGCAACGGTCCACCGGCGTCCCCTTCATGATCGGTCCAGCCTCCCGCCGTCGGGCGGAAGAGCAGGTCGGACACAAGTCTTTCAAACAACGAGCCCGCCGTCCCGTAGGGGCACGGCGGGCTTTGTTGCGAACGACGGCTACTTCTTCTCGTCGGCCTCGGTCTCGTCGGCCGGAGCCTCCGCCGCCGGCTCCTCGGCCGCCGCTGCCGGGGTCTCCTCGGTCTCCTCGGCGGCGGGCGCCGGGGCCTCCGTGGCCGGAGCGGCCGTCGTCCGGGTGGTCACCGCGGACGCCGCGGCCTCCTCCACCAGCTCGATCAGTGCCATCGGGGCGTTGTCGCCCTTACGCGGGCCGAGCTTGGTGATCCGGGTGTAGCCGCCCGGACGGTTCTCGAACCGCGGGCCGATCTCGGTGAAGAGCGTGTGGACGACGCCCTTGTCCTGCACGACGGAGAGGACCTGGCGCCGCGCGGCGAGGTCACCGCGCTTGGCCTTGGTGATCAGCTTCTCCGCCAGCGGACGCAGCCGCCGGGCCTTGGCCTCGGTCGTCGTGATGCGACCGTGCTCGAACAGGGCCGTGGCGAGGTTCGCCAGGATCAGCCGCTGGTGCGACGGGCTGCCGCCGAGACGAGGGCCCTTGGTGGGCGTGGGCATGAATCCCTCTCCTTGTTTCAACCCGCACCGGCCGTACCAGGTACCGGTGTCGGTCCGGCGAGGCGGTGCGCCTCACCGAGTGTCGTTGACCACGGGCGGCCCCTGGGGACCGCCCGCGACCGAAATGATTAGTACTGCTCGGTCTCCGCGTAGCTCTGGTCCTCGTCGCCGTAGGCGTCGGCCGCCGCGGTCGGGTCGAACCCGGGCGGGGAGTCCTTCAGCGTGAGGCCCATGTCGTTGAGCTTCTGCTTGACCTCTTCGATCGACTTGGCACCGAAGTTGCGGATGTCGAGGAGGTCCTGCTCGCTGCGGGCCACGAGCTCACCCACGGTGTGGATGCCCTCGCGCTTGAGGCAGTTGTAGGACCGGACCGTGAGGTTGAGCTCCTCGATCGGCAGCGCCAGGTCCGCCGCGAGCGCGGCGTCCGTCGGCGACGGGCCCATGTCGATGCCCTCGGCCTCGACGTTGAGCTCCCGGGCCAGGCCGAACAGCTCGACCAGGGTCTTGCCGGCGCTCGCCACCGCGTCGCGCGGCAGCATCGCGGGCTTGGTCTCGACGTCGACGATCAGCCGGTCGAAGTCGGTGCGCTGCTCGACACGCGTCGCCTCGACCTTGTAGGTGACCTTCAGCACCGGGGAGTAGATCGAGTCGATGGGAACGCGCCCGATCTCCTGACCCGGCTGCTTGTTCTGGGCAGCGGAGACGTAGCCACGGCCACGCTCCACGGTGAGCTCCATCTCCAGCTTCGCCTTGTTGTTCAGCGTGGCGATGTGCAGCTCGGGGTTGTGCACCTCGACACCGGCCGGCGGCGCGATGTCGGCGGCGGTGACCTCACCGGGGCCCTGCTTGCGGAGGTACATCACGACCGGCTCGTCGTGCTCGGAGGAGACGACGAGCTCCTTGAGGTTCAGGATGATGTCGGTGACATCCTCCTTGACCCCCGGGATCGTGGAGAACTCGTGCAGAACGCCCTCGATCCGGATGCTGGTGACCGCGGCACCCGGGATGGAGGACAGGAGCGTACGGCGGAGCGAGTTGCCGATGGTGTAGCCGAAGCCCGGCTCCAGCGGCTCGATCGTGAACCGCGACCGGAACTCGTCGACCTGCTCCTCGGTGAGGGTCGGTCGCTGTGCGATGAGCATTTCTTACTTCCTTCCCGCGGCGCCCGCTATATGACTGCCGCGATCTCGCACTGCGGGGCGCACGCCAGGGGGCGTGCGCCCGCACGAGTGGTCAGCGCTTGGCGTACCACTCGACGATGAGCTGCTCCTGGACCGGCGCGTCGATGTGCTGACGGACCGGCATGGAGTGCACGAGGATGCGCATCCGGTCGGGCACGACCTCGATCCACGCCGGGACCGGACGCTCGCCGACCTCGGCGCGCGCCACCACGAACGGCGTGTCCTCGAGGGACTTCTGGCGCACCTCGATGATGTCGCGCTCGCTGACGCGGTACGACGGGATGTCGACCTTCCTGCCGTTGACCAGGAAGTGACCGTGCTTGACCAGCTGACGGGCCATGTCGCGGCTCTTGGCGAAGCCCGCGCGGTAGACCACGTTGTCGAGGCGGCGCTCGAGCAGGCTCAGCAGGTTGTCACCCGTCTTGCCCGTCCGGCGGTTCGCCTCCTTGTAGTAGTTGACGAACTGCGCCTCGAGGACGCCGTAGATGCGACGGGCCTTCTGCTTCTCCCGGAGCTGGAGCATGTGCTCGCTCTCCTTGGGACGGCCACGACCGTGCTCACCCGGCGGGTACGGCCGGATCTCGATCGGGCACTTCGGGCCCTCGCACTTGCTGCCCTTGAGGAACAGCTTCATCTTCTCGCGGCGGCACAGCTTGCAGTCGGCGCCGGTGTATCGAGCCATCTCTCTTCTTCCCTAACTCAGACGCGGCGGCGCTTCGGCGGACGGCAGCCGTTGTGCGGCACCGGGGTGACGTCCTGGATGGAACCGACCTCGAGGCCGGTCGCCTGCAGCGACCGGATCGCGGTCTCGCGGCCCGAGCCCGGGCCCTTCACGAAGACGTCGACCTTGCGCATGCCGTGCTCCATGGCGCGGCGCGCGGCGGCCTCGGCCGCCATCTGAGCGGCGAACGGCGTCGACTTACGCGAGCCCTTGAAGCCCACGTGACCGGCGCTGGCCCAAGCGATCACGGCGCCCACGGGGTCCGTGATCGTGACGATCGTGTTGTTGAACGTGCTCTTGATGTGGGCATGCCCGTGAGCGACGTTCTTCTTTTCCTTGCGGCGCACCTTCTTGGCGCCTTGGCGGCTCTTTGGCGGCATCTGCTCTCAAGTCTCCTGGAGGTCGTCGATCCGTCGGCCCCGGGCGGGGGGCCGAGGACTACTACTTCTTGCCGGCCTTCTTCTTGCCGGCGACCGTCTTCTTCTTGCCCTTGCGCGTACGCGCGTTGGTCTGCGTCCGCTGACCGTGCACCGGCAGGCCGCGACGGTGCCGGACACCCTGGTAGCAGCCGATCTCGATCTTGCGACGGATGTCGGCCTGGATCTCGCGGCGCAGGTCGCCCTCGATCCGGTAGTTGGCCTCGATCCAGTCACGGAGCTGGATCAGCTCGTCGTCACCGAGCTCGTGGACCCGACGGTCACCGTTGATACCGGTTTCCTTCAGCGTCTCGAGGGCACGGGTACGGCCGATGCCGAAGATGTAGGTGAGAGCGACCTCGAGGCGCTTTTCGCGCGGGAGGTCGACGCCGAGGAGGCGTGCCATCTCGGGCAGTTCCCTTCTGTTTCACGGAGGTCTGCGCACCGCATCCCCGCCCCTGCCCGGGTGGGGCCCCGGCCTCCGACCGGGGGTCGCTCCCTCACGGGAGCCGCGGAACGTCGGAATATGTCCGGCCGCGCCATGTCACGTCGTGTGAATGGCGCGGCTGTGTTGTACGTCAGCCCTGACGCTGCTTGTGGCGCGGGTCATCGCAGATGACCATGACCCGGCCGTGCCGACGGATGACGCGGCACTTGCTGCAGATCTTCTTGACGCTCGGCTTGACCTTCACTGGGTCTCCTCTTGCAGGGTCACCCCCGCGCTGCCGAGTCGCAGGCAAGCCACGACGGCATCACTGCCGAAGCCGCTCACCAACCGACTATACGCGGGGAAGGCAACCCCAGTGGGTGGTTACTTGTAGCGGTAGACGATCCGACCGCGCGTGAGGTCGTAGGGGCTCAGCTCCACGACGACGCGGTCATCGGGCAGGATACGGATGTAGTGCATCCGCATCTTTCCGCTGATGTGGGCGAGCACCTTGTGCCCGTTGTCGAGCTCCACCCGGAACATGGCGTTCGGGAGTGACTCGACGACGGTGCCTTCGATCTCGATGGCCCCTTCTTTTTTGGGCATGTCCTCCGCGCTTCACTGATCGGTTCGTCAGGAGAACGGTCTCCGTGGAGCACCCGGCATGCACCATGGGCATGAGGGCATGAGCCAACACGGGACCGACAAAAGAGTCTACGTCACACGCCACGGAATACGAAATCCGTGTCCGGACCCCGTGTCGAGGGCGTCACCCTCCCCCCTCAACCCGTCGAGGGGGCGCTTCATTCCGCCCCTTCGTCGATCACTTCGCACCCGCGCCCGAGACCTCGCCTTGACGCCGCGCCGAGACGATCACTACCGTTCTACTAACATCATAGAAGAAGGGAGCGAGAGGTGTTCCAGTTCCGATTGGACGGATCCAGCGGCGTCCCGCCCTATCTGCAGATCGTCCACCAGGTGCGCCAGGCGCTGTTGCTGGGTTACCTGCGGACCGGAGACCAGCTGCCCACCGTGAAGGAGGTGGTCGCCTCCTTGGCGATCAATCCGAACACGGTGGTGAAGGCCTACCGCCAGCTGGAGAACGAGGGGATGGTGACCGCCCGGCCAGGGCAGGGCACCTTCATCACCGCCTCCATCGAGCCGGTGGCCCCAGGGCCGTACGCCCGGTTGCGGCGCTCGCTCGAGCAGTGGGTCCGCGACGCCTATGCCTCCGGGCTGGACGACGAGACGGTCACGGCCATGTTCGCCACCATCCGCAACGAGCTACGGGCGGAGGGAGTGGCGTGAGCCCGGCGCTGGAGACCAAAGGGCTGGGCATGCGGTACGGGCGGGCGTGGGCGTTGCGGGACTGCTCCGTGCGGCTGCCCGCCGGGTCGGTGATCGCCCTGGTCGGCCCGAACGGCGCCGGCAAGACCACCTTCCTGCAGTTGGTCACCGGCCTGCTGCGCCCGACGGAGGGCACCGTCGAGGTCTTCGGCCAGGACGCCCGCGACGGCTCGGCCGAGGCGCTGGCCCGGGTCGGTTTCGTCGCCCAGGAGCACCCGCTCTACCAGGGATTCTCGGTCGCCGACCTGCTGCGGATGGGCCGCTCGCTCAACCTGCGCTGGGATCAGCCGCTGGCCGAACGGCGGCTCGATGAGCTCGGGATCCCGCTGGCCAAGCGCGCGGGAGCACTGTCCGGCGGCCAGCAGGCCCAGGTCACGTTGGCGCTGGCCCTGGCCAAGCGTCCCGCACTGCTGGTGCTGGACGAACCGCTGGCCAACCTGGATCCGATCGCGCGCCGCGACTTCATGCGCACGGTGATGGCCGCCGTCGCCGAAGACGAGATCACCGTCCTGCTGTCCTCCCACGTGATCGCCGACCTGGAGGCGGTCTGTGACTGGCTGATGCTGCTGAAGGACGGCCGGCTCCAGCTCGCCGGGGAGATCGAGGACGTACTGGCCGACCACCGGATGCTCACCGGCCCGCGCACCGATGACGAACCGGCGGTCCCCGGGCTCGTACGCGCCACGCACAGCGATCGCCACACCGATCTGCTGGTCCGCGCCGGGACGGACCGGCCCGAGCTGCATCCGACCTGGCGATCTCACCCGGTCGGGCTGGAAGAGCTCATCCTCGCCTACCTCGAACGACCCACGGAGATCGCCCGATGATCTGGCTCACCTGGCGGCAGCACCGCGCCCAGGCGCTCGCCGGCCTGGCGCTCATCGGCCTCACGGCCCTGGTCTTCCTGCCCTACGGTCACGCGATCCGTGACGCCTACGCCCAGCACGGCGTCGGACCGTGCCTGGTCCGGGGCACCGGTGGCGACGGCTGCCAATCGGCCATGTCCACGTTCATGAGCCAGTTCAACGGCATCGCCAACCACCTGCTGACCTGGTTCACTCCGGTACCCGGCCTGATCGGCGCGATCGTCGGCGCGAGCCTGCTCGGCCGCGAGTACGAGCACGGCACCTGGCGGCTGGCCTGGACCCAGGCCGTACCCCGAACCCGCTGGCTGACCGACAAGATCCTGCTGGTCGGTCTCGGGATCGTAGTGATCACCGCGAGCCTCAGCGCCGTCTTCGGCTGGTTCCGGAGCCCGATAGACGACGTGTCCGGCAGATTCTCACCAGGGGCGTTCGACCTTGAAGGCCTCTCCCTCACCGGATACACGCTCTTCGCCTTCGCGGCGGGCGTCCTGGCCGGCCTGCTGTTCCGCCGCACCGTGCCGGCGATCGCCGCGGCATTCGCCGCCTTCATGGCGGTACGCCTTCCGGTGGAGTTCTGGCTGCGGCAGCGGTACCAGACGCCGGTGACCCGCCTGCTCCCCCCGACCGGCCACTGGGGCGGCATCGGCCCGATGGCCGTGCCCACCACGCCCGGCACGCCGGGCTGGACCCTCGACGTTGGACTGGCCGACAGGACCGGTCACCCGATCTCCTCCGCCGTCCAGGATGAGATCTCCCGGCGAACCCAGGCACTCCACGGCCCGGCCGCCGACTCCTATCTACGCGGGCTCGGAGTGCGGCTCAGAGTCGTCTACCAGCCCGCGGACCGGTTCTGGACCTTCCAGGTCATCGAGGCCGCACTCTTTATCGGCCTCGCCGCCGTACTCCTCGGCATCTCCATCCGCCTGCTGCACCGCCGCAGCGCCTGACGCCCGAAAGGCACGGGCCACGCGACCACGTGCGCCACGGCGGAAAGAGCCGGTGCGCGCCGTCCGGCCCACCTCTTTGGCCGCGTGCCTCGGGCCACCTCGAACCCTTCCGAACACCGCGAGCTCTACCGGCATGCCCTGAAGGAGAAAACATGATCGTTCGAATCGGCGTCCGCCCGGACGTCTCACCGCATCCGTCGCGGATCCGGGTCGCGACGGGCGTGGCCGCGGCCGGGATGCTCATCGCCGCAGCGGGATGCGCGACCACAGACGACCGCACCGTCCGACCGGCATCGGCGACTCCACCCGACAGCGTGGCGACGGCCTGCGACTCCCTGGCCACCTGCTACACCCCGCGCCAACTCCGAGTGGCGTACGGCATCCAGCCACTGCTGGACCGCGGGATCGACGGCCGCGGCAAGACCATCGTCGTACCCGCCCTCGGGGCTCAACGGGCGGCTCCGCCCAAGGTCAGCGACATCCGCCAGGGCATGAAGCGATTCGACGACCTGTTCGGCCTGCCCGCCGTACGGTTGAAGATCGACGCCACCCTCGCCGGAGACGTCTCGCCCTGGCTGGCCACCGCAGAAGAAGTGCAGGACGTACAGATTCTGCACGCGGTCGCCCCCGCCGCGACCATCCGCGTGGTCCTGGTCGAGCCGACGGCTCTGAGCAGCCCCGCCAGTGCCATGGCCGCGCTGACCGGCGCCTTGCGGCGCGGCCTCTCCCAGGGTGACGTGATCTCGATCAGCGCCGGCTGGGGCGAGCACTGCCTCACCCATGCCCAGGTCGCCCGGCAGCACGAGGTGCTGCAGGCCGCCCGGGATCGCCACGTCACGGTCGTCGCCGGCTCAGGCGACACCGGCGCCGTGAGCAGGCCCTGCCCCGGATCCACGCCCCAGGACGCCTGGGACCCGGTCAAGGAGGTCAGCGCGCCGGCCTCGGACCCGCTCGTGCTCGCCGCCGGCGGAACGATCCTCACGGCCGACCACAAGACCGGCGCGTACACCGGCGAGACCACGTGGAGCGTCCCGTCGCACTCCCAGGGAACCGGTGGCGGGTTCAGCCACCTGTTCTCCCGGCCCGCCTATCAGAAAGGCGTTACCAGCACGGCTCGGGCGGTGCCCGACGTGGCCGCCGACGCCGCTCCCAGCACCGGCATGGCGATGGTCATCAGCAAGAACGACCAGGAATACACCATCCGCGGAGCCAGCGGCACCAGCGCCAGCACCCCGCTCTGGGCCGGGCTGATCGCCCTGGCCGACCAGGCCGCCGGACACGACGTGGGCTTCGTCAACCCCGCGATCTACCGCATCGGCCACAGTTTCGCCCGCCGGACGGCCTTCCACGACGTCACCACGGGGAACAACACCGTGACCGTCTCCGACAAGACCATCACCGGCTACCCGGCGATACCGGGCTACGACCCGGTCACCGGCTGGGGCAGCCCGAACGCCCGCGTACTCGTCCCCCTGCTCGCTCGCTACGCCGCGGGACGAGCGCGATAAGGGGTGAGGGCCGCTCAGCGGCGTTCGTCGTGCGAGCCGAAGAGCTGGCCCGCCAGCAGTAGGGCGCCCCAGGGACCCGCCACCCAGATCCACCAGGGATACCAGGAGCCTGAGGACACGGCGCTCAGCAGCCAGATGACGATGCAGACCAGGTTGACCGAGGCGTAGCTCGCCCAGCCCGCGCGCATGCCCTTCCGGTACACCTCGCCCGACGGACGACGTGCCGGCATCGAGCTCCGGGACGCCGGCACCGGCAGCTCGTACATGTCCTCTTCGGGAAGGTCGCTCGTCACCTTCTGCAGGTCACCGAGTGTCCGCGCGCGGTAGGCGAGGTCGAGGCGCTCGTTGAGCTCGTCGACGCCGATGCGTCCCTGAGCACAGTGCTCCCGCAGTGCCGCCGCGACCCGGTCACGGTCGGTGTCGGAGGCCCGTATCTCAGGATTGAACGCCATTGTTGATCCTCTCCCTCAGGAGCCCCCAATTCTCTCAATCCAGAGGCTACGCCGCGACACGCCACTTTCCATCGCCGCCACAGCCGTCTGCCTGTCCGAGCCAGGCGCCCGGCGGCGTCAGGTGGTCGGGCGGAGTCGGCCTCCGCCGGTCCGGCGCCCTGTGTTCCAACGCCCGGGAATCGCCTGGTGCCCGAGGTGGCCGGGCATGCGATCATCATCGGCGTGATCGGGTATGTGCTGGTGGCGGTGGTCGCCTTCGCCGCTGGATGCGGTTGCTGGTCGCTGGTGTTGCGGGTCCGCCGGCAGGTTCTTCCCGCTGTGCAGGAGTCGGTCACCGCCTTCGGGGAAGAGTTGCAGGCGTTGACGTTCGATCCGCTCGGGCCGACGTCGAATCCCGCGACGCTGAAGGAGTACCGGCTCGCCCTGGACTCCTATGACCGCGCCGCGTCAGCCCGTACGCGGGCGGCGACCGTGGCGGCGCTGCGGGACGGGCGCAGCGCGCTGATCCGGCTGCAGGCCCGGCTCGATGGTCGTCCCATCCCGATCGACGCGCTTCCGGGCGCCGAAGCGGTCGAGAACACCACGACATTGCCCGGCAAGCCGGAGGAAGAGACCGGCGAGCGCTTCTTGACCACCGGACGCGGACCCGGGACCACCGAATTCCTGATCGACCGCCCCGAGCCTGGCCGCCTCGCCCTGGTCGAACTGGTCGCCGAAGGTGACGGAAACCTCTTCGTGTCTCCGGTGGTCCGCACCGAGGACGAAACCAGGGTCGACGGGCACTCTGTCCTGGACCGCAGCCCGTACCGCGGACGCCGCCCACTGCGGCCGTCGGTGACGCATCTGCGGGTCGAGACCACCGAACGTGGCCAGCGGTGGTCAGCGCGCGTGCGGCCGATCACGTCGGCGCCGCCCCTGGGTTCGGAGTGGCGCGGCGAATACGACGAAGTCTTGTTCTATGACGGCGGTCCAGCGCTGCTCACCGTCCAGATCAAAACAAAGGAGTTCTGGAACGTAACGTTCGTGTGCGGATGCCTTCGGGACCGTGACTGCCGCTGCCGACCGCCCCGCTGGCCCGCCGGGACTCCCGGATCGAAGTACGACCACTCCGTCTCCGGCACAGACGACGGCATGCGGACCCTTCGGCTGCCACGACGCGGCTACCTGATTCTGCGATGTAGAGACCGCAGTGAGTGGTACCTGTCCACCCGGCCCGTCATCGAGGATCCGGAACCAGACCCTCACCCGCAGCAGCGCGGCCGCCGTGGGCGTCGTCGATGACGCACGGCCGGGGGCCGCTG
Organism: Actinoallomurus vinaceus; assembly: GCF_039542055.1. NCBI lineage: Bacteria > Bacillati > Actinomycetota > Actinomycetes > Streptosporangiales > Thermomonosporaceae > Actinoallomurus > Actinoallomurus vinaceus. The sequence continues at coordinate 984,162 of NZ_BAABHK010000001.1, read as the reverse complement.
ACTCGCGGGGACCGCCTTCTCCGTCGCAGTCGGGTGCGCGAAGCCCTGAGACGCCCAGACGACGACCTCGCCGGTCCAGGAGCGACGGTCAGGCGGACTTCAGGCGTTCCCCGCCGTCCAGGGCCGTCAGGACCCAGGGGCCGTCCTCGGTGACGGCGAAGGTGTGCTCGAAGTGGGCCGAGCGACGGCCGTCGCCGGTGATGACCGTCCACTCGTCCTCGAGGAGGATCGTCTCAGCCGTGCCCAGGTTGACCATCGGCTCGACCGCGAAGCACATGCCCGGGACGAGGAGCGGCCCGCGGCCCGGCAGCCCGTAGTTGGGCACCGCCGGGTCCATGTGCATCTCGGTGCCGATGCCGTGGCCGACGTACTCCTCGACGATGCCGTAGTCGCCCTGGCCGCGGATGTACGTCTCGACGGCGTTGCCGATGTCGCTCAGCCGGCCGTCGGCCTTCCCGGCCGCGAGGCCGCGCCACAGCGACTCCTCACAGACCTCGAGGAGCCTGCGCTCCTCGGCCGTGATCTCGCCGACGGGCACGGTCACGGCCGAGTCGCCGTGCCAGCCGTCGACGATCGCGCCGCAGTCGATGGAGATGACGTCACCTTCGGTGAGCACCTTGGACGGGTTGGGGATGCCGTGCACGATCTCCTCGTTGATCGAGGTGCAGATGCACGCCGGGAACCCCTGGTAGCCCTTGAAGGACGGTGTCGCGCCCTCAGACCGGATCGACTCCTCGGCGATGGCGTCGAGGTCCGCCGTCGTCATGCCGGGCTTGACGGCCTCGACGAGCCGCTCGAGCGTACGGGCGACGACGAGGCCCGCCTCGCGCATCACGTCCAGTTCGCCCGGCGTCTTGATCTGAATGGCCGGATTACGCTTCTTCCACACTCTTATGCTCCGCAGGTAGATCCGGGGCGCGCCCGGAGAATCCGGCCGCGCCTCCCCCACCGGGATCAGTCGGTGAACGGACGAAGCGCGGCGAGCGCCCTCTCGGTGACCTCTTCGACGGGCCCTGTCGCGTCGATACCGACCAGAATGCCCTCATCGGCGTAGAACGACGCGAGGGGCGCGGTCTGTTCCTGGTAGACCTCCAGGCGGTGCCTGATGGTCTCCTCGCGGTCGTCGTCACGCTGGAACAGTTCGCCGCCGCAGACGTCGCAGACGCCCTCCTTGGACGGCGGGTCGAACGCCACGTGCCAGATCCGGCCGCACTTGCGGCAGGTACGGCGCCCGGACAGCCGGCGTACGACCTCGTCGTTTTCGACCACGAGCTCGAGGACGAGGTCGAGCCGCTGGTCCATCTCGGAGAGGATCTTCTTGAGGGTCTCCGCCTGCGGCACGTTGCGCGGGAAGCCGTCGAGCAGGAAGCCCTCCTGCGCGTCGTCCTCCGCCAGCCGGTCGCGCACCATCGCGATGGTGACCTCGTCCGGGACGAGGTCACCGCGGTCCATGTACTCCTTGGCCTTGCGGCCGAGGGGGGTGTTGCCGCTCACGTTGGCGCGGAAGATGTCACCTGTCGAGATCTTCGGGACCGACAGGTGCGATGAGATGAACTGGGCCTGAGTCCCCTTGCCCGCTCCCGGGGGGCCCACAAGCACGATACGCACTACCGCAGGAAGCCCTCGTAGTTACGCTGCTGGAGTTGGCTCTCGATCTGCTTCACCGTGTCCAGCCCGACGCCGACCATGATCAGGATGCTGGTGCCACCGAAGGGGAAGTTCTGGCTCGCACCGATGATGCCGAACGCCACCATCGGCACCAGCGCGATCAGTCCGAGGTAAAGGGCACCGGGCGCGGTGATCCGCGTGAGCACGTAGTCGAGGTACTCGGCGGTCGGCCGGCCCGGGCGGATGCCCGGAATGAAGCCACCGTACTTCTTCATGTTGTCCGCGACCTCGGTCGGGTTGAACGTGATCGCGACGTAGAAGTAGGTGAAGAAGATGATCAGCAGGAAGTACAGGGCCATGTAAATCGGGTGATCACCCTTGACCAGGTACTTGTTGATGAACGTGGCGACCGGGTTCGAGCTGTGCCACATCTGCACGATCAGCTGCGGGAGGTACAGCAGCGACGAGGCGAAGATGACGGGGATGACGCCCGCCTGGTTCACCTTGAGCGGGATGTAGGTCGAGGTGCCGCCGTACATCCGGCGACCGACCATCCGCTTGGCGTACTGCACCGGAATGCGGCGCTGCGCCTGCTCGACGAAGACCACGCCGGCGACGATCGCGATGCCCACCAGGAGCACGATCGCGAAGACGAAGCCGCCCTTGGTCTTGTAGATGTTCCAGAACTCGGACGGGAAGACCGCGACGACCTGGGTGAAGATCAGGATCGACATGCCGTTGCCGATGCCGCGGTCGGTGACCAGCTCGCCCAGCCACATGATCACCGAGGTGCCCGCCGTGATCGTGATGACCATCGTGACGATGGTGAACCAGCCCTTGTTCCAGAGCAGGTCCTCGGTGCAGCCCTGCAGCAGGTTGCCGGTGCTCGCCATGGCGACGATGCCGGTGCCCTGAAGGATCGCCAGCCCGATCGTCAGATAACGGGTGTACTGGGTGATCTTCGTGGTCCCGGCCTGGCCCTCCTTACGGAGTGCCTCCAGACGTGGGATCACCACGGTCAGCAGCTGCAGGATGATGCTCGCCGTGATGTAGGGCATGATGCCCAGGGCGAAGATTGAGAGCTTCAGCAGCGCACCGCCGCTGAACAGGTTGACCAGGCCATAGACGTTGGCGTTGGCCCCCTTGCTCACCGTGTCGATGCAGCGATGCACGGCTCCGGTGTTCACGCCCGGTGCCGGCAGCTGAGAGCCCAGCCGGAACACCGCCATGATGAACAGCGTGAAGAGAAGCTTCTTGCGCAGGTCGGGTGTTCGAAACGCCCGAGTGAACGCGGTCAGCACCATTCCTCCTGCGCGGTTTCCGGCCTTGGGCCGCTCACGGGCCTCAGTCGATCCACAAGTTGCGGCGATAGTGTCGCCGGTCGAACTCTAACAGCCCTTGCGGGGATTGCCGCCCCCGCCACCGTACGGCGGGGGCGAATCCCACAAGGGCTTTGACTCACAGCTCTTCGGCCGTGCCTCCGGCACCAGCGATCTTCTCCTTCGCGGAGCCGGAGAAGGCGTGCGCCTTGACCTGAACCGTTACGGAGATGTCACCGGTACCGAGGATCTTGACCGGACGGCCGGCGCGCACCGCGCCCTTCGCCACCAGGGTCTCCGGCGTGACCTCGCCGCCCTCAGGGAAGAGCTCGGCGATCTTGGCCACGTTGACGACCTGGTACTCGACCCGGAACGGGTTCTTGAAGCCCTTGAGCTTCGGAACCCGGCGGATCAGCGGCATCTGGCCGCCCTCGAAGCCGACGGGCACGGTGGTACGGGCCTTCGTGCCCTTCGTGCCGCGTCCGGCGGTCTTGCCCTTGGACGCCTCGCCACGACCCTTACGGGTCTTGGCCTTGTGGGCGCCCGGCGCCGGCCGCAGGTGATGCGGCCTCAGCGGGGTCTCTGCGCCCATGTCAGTCGACCTCCTCGACGGTCACGAGGTGGCGAACCGTGTTGATCATCCCGACCACCTCGGGGCGGTCCTCACGGACGACGCTGTGGCCGATCCGCTTGAGCCCGAGCGTTCGCAGGGTGTCACGCTGGTTCTGCTTGCCACCGATCTGCGACTTCACCTGCGTGATCTTCAGGTTGCTCACGATGCCGCCTCCTGCCGGGGCTCGCTGCCCGCGGCGCGGGCACGGAGCATCGCGGCCGGAGCGACGTCCTCGATCGGCAGCCCACGCTTGGCCGCGATCTCCTCGGGCCGGTTGAGCTGCTTGAGGGCCGCGACCGTCGCGTGCACGATGTTGATCGCGTTGGACGAGCCCAGCGACTTCGACAGGACGTCGTGGATGCCCGCGCACTCCAGCACCGCGCGCACCGGGCCACCCGCGATCACACCGGTACCGGGGCTGGCCGGCTTGAGCATGACGACGCCCGCGGCCTCCTCACCCTGGCTGGTGTGCGGGATGGTGCCCTGGATCCGCGGCACCTTGAAGAAGTGCTTCTTGGCCTCCTCGACGCCCTTGGCGATCGCCGCGGGCACCTCCTTGGCCTTGCCGTAACCGACCCCCACGGTGCCGTTGCCGTCGCCCACGACGACGAGCGCCGTGAAGCTGAAGCGCCGGCCGCCCTTGACGACCTTGGCGACCCGGTTGATCGCTACGACGCGCTCGATGTACGACTGTCCCTTGTCGGCGCCACCGCGGCGGTCATCACGCCGGTCGCGCCGCTCGCCGCCGCCACGACGTGGTGCTGCCATTAGTGGTTCCTCTTCTCGTGCGTCATCAGGTGCGATACGCGGGCCATCAGAACTCCAGCCCGCCCTCTCGGGCGCCGTCGGCCAGGGCCGCGATGCGGCCGTGGTAGCGGTGCCCGGCGCGGTCGAAGACCACCGCGCTGATGCCCGCCTCGCGCGCCCGCTCGGCGAGGAGCTCGCCGACCTTGCGCGCCTTGGCGGTCTTGTCGCCCTCGGCCGTACGGAGCGTGTCGTCCAGCGTGGACGCCGACGCCAGCGTGTGACCGGCCAGGTCGTCGATGATCTGCGCGAACATGTGCTTGGTCGAACGCGTCACGACCAGGCGCGGCCGCTGCGGCGTGCCCTGGACCTTCTTGCGGACGCGCAGGTGCCGGCGGGTCCGCGACGCGGCGCGCGAAGCGGTCCGCGAACGGACCTGAGTCTTGCTCGCAGCCATGTCTACTTACCAGCCTTTCCGACCTTGCGGCGGATCTGCTCACCCTGGTACCGCACGCCCTTGCCCTTGTACGGGTCGGGCTTGCGCAGCTTGCGGATGTTCGCGGCGACCTCGCCGACCTTCTGCTTGTCGATGCCCTCGACCACGAACTGGGTCGGCCGCTCGACACGGAAGGTGATGCCCGCCGGGGGCTCGACCGTGATCGAGTGGCTGAAGCCGAGCGAGAACTCGAGGTTGCTGCCCTTGGCCTGAACGCGGTAGCCGACGCCGACGATCTCCATCGTCTTGCTGTAGCCCTGCGTCACGCCGATGACCATGTTGTTGATCAGCGACCGGGTGAGCCCGTGCAGCGCACGGATCGGACCCTCATCGCTGGGGCGGCCGACCTTGATCTCGCCGTCCTCCTGGACGACGTCGATCGGCCGGGCCACCGTGTGCTTCAGCTCGCCCTTGGGGCCCTTGACCGTGACCTCCTGGCCATCGACCTTGACGTCGACGCCGCTGGGGACGGGAATGGGCAGACGTCCAATGCGCGACATGCTTGTGTCCCTCCCCTCACCAGACGTAGGCGAGGACTTCCCCGCCCACGCCGTGCTTGCCGGCCTGCTTGTCGGTCATGAGGCCGGAGGACGTCGAGATGATCGCGACGCCGAGACCACCGAGGACCTTCGGCAGGTTGTCCTTCTTCGCGTAGACCCGCAGGCCCGGCTTGGACACCCGCTTGAGTCCGGCGATCGAGCGCTCCCGGCTCGGACCGAACTTGAGGTCGACTACGAGCTTCTTGCCGACCTCGGCGTCCTCGACGCTCCATCCCGAGATGTAACCCTCCTGCTGGAGGATCTCGGCGATGTGCGCCTTGATCTTCGAGTACGGCATGCCCACGGTGTCGTGGTATGCCGAATTCGCGTTCCGCAGACGCGTCAACATGTCTGCGATCGGGTCGGTCATCGTCATGGCCTACTGGCCCTCCTCGCCGCGGTTTCCGTAACTGCTGGACCTACGACGCGGTCGTGGGCGCCTTTGTCCAGGCGCCCGGTCGGTCATTATCGAGAAGCCGGTTGTTACCAGCTGGACTTGGTGATGCCGGGCAGCTCGCCGCGGTGCGCCATCTCCCGGAAGCAGATCCGGCACAGGCCGAACTTGCGGAAGACGGCACGCGGACGCCCGCACCGCGAGCACCGAGTGTAGGCGCGCACGGCGTGCTTGGGCTTCCGGTTCGCCTTGGCGATCAGAGCCTTCTTCGCCATCTCAGTTCTCCTTGAACGGGAAGCCCAGGGCTCGCAGGAGCGCCCGGCCCTCGTCGTCGGTCTTCGCGGTGGTGACGATCGTGATGTCCATGCCGCGCTGGCGGTCGACCTTGTCGGGGTCGATCTCGTGGAACATCACCTGCTCGGTGAGCCCGAACGTGTAGTTGCCGTTGCCGTCGAAGTGCTTCGGCGACAGGCCGCGGAAGTCACGGATCCGGGGCAGCGCCAGCGAGAGCAGCCGGTCGAGGAACTCCCACATGCGGTCGCCGCGCAGCGTCACGTGGGCGCCGATCGGCATGCCCTCGCGCAGCTTGAACTGCGCGATGGACTTCTTCGCGTGGGCGACCGCGGGCTTCTGGCCCGTGATGGTCGTCAGGTCGCGCACCGCGCCCTCGATGAGCTTCGAGTCGCGGGCGGCGTCACCGACGCCCATGTTGACCTTGACCTTGGTCACGCCCGGGATCTGCATGACGTTGGCGTAGCCGAACTCTTCCTTCAGCGCCTTCGCGATCTCCTCGCGGTAGCGCAGCTTGAGCCGCGGCTGCGGGGTCTCTTGCGTAGTCGTGTCGGCGGTCATCAGATTTCCTTACCGGTACGGCGCGAGATACGGACCTTCGTGCCGTCTTCGTTGATGCGGTAGCCGACGCGAGTGCGCTTGCCGTTCTCCAGCAACATCACGTTGCTGACGTCGATCGGCCCCTCCTTGGTGACGACCCCGCCTTCCTTGGCGCCACGCGGGCCCGAGTTGGTCTCCTTGGAGTGGCGCTTCACCATGTTCACGCCCTCGACGACCACGCGCTCGCGCTTGGGGTCGGCCAGGATGACCTTCCCGGTCGCACCCTTGTCCTTGCCGGCGATGACGACGACCTCGTCGCCCTTCTTGATCTTCATCACAGCACCTCCGGCGCCAGCGAGATGATGCGCATGAACCGCTTCTCACGCAGCTCCCGGCCGACCGGGCCGAAGATGCGCGTGCCGCGCGGGTCGCCGCCGTCCTTGATCAGGACGGCCGCGTTCTCGTCGAAGCGGATGTAGGAGCCGTCGGGACGGCCCCGCTCCTTGCGGGTGCGTACGACGACGGCCTTAACGACATCACCCTTCTTGACGCCGGCACCGGGAAGGGCGTCCTTCACGGTGGCGACGATGATGTCACCGATGCCCGCATAGCGCCGACCCGAGCCGCCGAGAACGCGGATGCACAGAATCTCCTTGGCACCCGTGTTGTCGGCGACCTTGAGTCGCGACTCCTGCTGGATCACGTCTACTCCTGTATTTCACGCCGGTTCTCGTTATGAGCCTGGCGGATTCGATCCTCAGCCGCTTGGCGGCGACTGCCAGTTACTTGGCCTTCTCAAGGATCTCCACGACGCGCCACCGCTTGGTGGCGGACATCGGGCGGGTCTCCATGAGACGAACCCGGTCGCCGACGCCACAGGCGTTGGCCTCGTCGTGCGCCTTGTACTTCGTCGTACGGCGAATGATCTTGCCGTACAGCGGGTGCTTGACGCGGTCCTCGACGGCGACGACGACGGTCTTGTCCATCTTGTCGCTGACCACGAGACCCTCACGGATCTTGCGGTAGTTCCGCGTCTCGGTGTTCTGCTCACTCATCGGTGGACTCCTCCACGGGCTCCTCGGCGAACTCGACGATGCCGAGCTCACGCTCCCGCATCACGGTGTAGATGCGGGCGATCTCCCGCTTCACTTCCCGAAGCCGTCCGTGAGTCTCGAGCTGGCCCGTCGCCGCCTGGAAGCGGAGGTTGAACAGCTCCTCCTTCGCCTCCTTGAGCTTGGTGACGAGCTCAGCCTCGGGCTGGGTCCGCAGATCGTCAGCGGTAAGGCCCTTGGCCATCACGCCTCACCCACTTCACGCTTCACGAACTTGCACTTCATCGGGAGCTTGTGCATCGCGCGGCGGAGCGCCTCACGAGCCAGGGGCTCGGGCACACCGGCCAGCTCGAACATCACGCGCCCCGGCTTGACGTTGGCGATCCACCACTCCGGCGAGCCCTTACCGGAACCCATCCGGGTCTCGGCCGGCTTCTTGGTCAGCGGGCGGTCGGGGTAGATGTTGATCCACACCTTGCCGCCACGCTTGATGTGCCGGGTCATGGCGATACGAGCGGCCTCGATCTGCCGGTTGGTCACGTAGGCGCCTTCGACGGCCTGAATGCCGTACTCGCCGAAGGTGACCTTCGTGCCGCCCTTAGCCATCCCACGCCGCTTCGGGTGGTGCTGCTTGCGGTGCTTGACCCTGCGAGGGATCAGCATTGGTAATTCAGCTCCCCTCACCCGTGCTGGACGGAGTGGCCGCCTCGTTGGACTGCTGCTCGGCGCCGGTGGGCGCGCTCGCCGGCTGCTGCTGCTGCCGACCGCCGCGGTCACCACCGCGGTCGCCACCACGCTCGCCACGACGGCCACCGCCGCCACCGCCACCGCCGCCACGACGCTGCGGCCGCTCGCGGCGACCGCCACCGGCGGCCCGCTCCTTGGCCTGCTGCGCCTCGCGCTCGGCGCGGCTCGTCGGCGCCTCGCCCTTGTAGATCCAGACCTTCACGCCGATCCGGCCGAAGGTGGTCCGGGCCTCGTAGAAGCCGTAGTCGATGTCCGCGCGGAGCGTGTGCAGGGGCACCTGGCCCTCGCGGTAGAACTCCGAGCGCGACATCTCGGCGCCGCCGAGGCGGCCGCCGCACTGGACCTTGATGCCCTTCGCGCCGCTCTTCATGGCGCTCTGGATGGCCTTACGCATCGCACGGCGGAACGCGACCCGGCTGGACAGCTGCTCGGCGACGCCCTGGGCGACGAGCTGCGCGTCGACCTCCGGGTTCTTGACCTCGAGGATGTTCAGCTGGACCTGCTTGCCGGTCAGCTTCTCGAGGTCGCCGCGGATACGGTCGGCCTCCGCGCCCCGCCGGCCGATGACGATGCCGGGACGGGCGGTGTGAATGTCGACGCGGACGCGGTCACGGGTGCGCTCGATCTCGACCTTCGAGATGCCGGCGCGGTCCATGCCGCGGGTCAGCATCCGGCGGATCGCCACGTCTTCCTTGACGTAGTCCTTGTACAGCTTGTCGGCGTACCACCGGCTCTTGAAGTCGGTGGTGATGCCCAACCGGAACCCGTGCGGGTTGATCTTCTGCCCCACTAGCGGGTCCTCCTCGTCTTCTTACGACCGTTGGACTTCTCGCCCTCCGGCCGCGACTCGACCACGACCGTGATGTGGCTCGTCCGCTTGTTGATGCGGTACGCGCGCCCCATCGACCGCGGCTGGTAGCGCTTCAGCGTCGGTCCCTCATCGACCCACGCCCGGCTCACCCAGAGCGTGTCGGCCTCGAGCTGGTTGTTGTGCTCGGCGTTGGCGATGGCGCTCGAGAGCACCTTGTACACCGGCTCGCTCGCAGCCTGAGGGGCGAACCGCAGCACCGCCTGAGCCTCCGTGGCCGGCAGGCCACGGATGAGGTCCACCACGCGGCGGGCCTTTCTGGGCGTGACGCGGGCGTACCGCGCCTGGGCCCTGGCTTCCATCGCTGTTTCCTCGCTCTCGTACCTTCTGCGGTTTCGCTCAGCCTCGGCGGCTGCGGCGGTCTTCCTTGATGTGGCCCTTGAACGTCCGCGTCGGGGCGAACTCCCCGAGCTTGTGACCGATCATGGCCTCGGTGACGAACACCGGAACGTGCTTGCGGCCGTCGTGCACGGCGATCGTGTGCCCGAGCATGTCGGGAACGATCATGGAGCGACGCGACCACGTCTTGATGACGTTCTTGGTGCCCTTCTCGTTCTGCACGTCCACCTTCTTCATGAGGTGGCCGTCCACGAAAGGGCCCTTCTTAAGGCTACGTGGCATCGTGGGCTCCTACCGCTTCTTCTTGCTACGACGACGGACGATCAGCCGGTCGGACGGCTTGTTCGCCTTACGGGTGCGGCCCTCGGGCTTGCCCCAGGGGCTCGACGGGTGACGACCACCGGACGTCTTGCCCTCACCACCACCGTGCGGGTGGTCGATCGGGTTCATCGCCACACCGCGGACGGTCGGGCGCTTGCCCTTCCATCGCATACGGCCGGCCTTACCCCAGTTGATGTTCGACTGCTCCGAGTTGCCGACCTCACCGACGGTGGCGCGGCAGCGGACGTCGACCATGCGCATCTCACCGGAGGGCATGCGCAGCGTGGCGTACTTGCCCTCCTTGGCCAGCAGCTGCGCGCCGGAGCCGGCCGACCGGGCCAGCTTGGCGCCGCCGCCCGGCCGCAGCTCGATGGCGTGCACGACCGTACCGGTCGGGATGTTGCGCAGCGGCAGGCAGTTGCCCGGCTTGATGTCGGCGGCCGGACCGTTCTCGATGCGGTCGCCCTGCTTCACGCCGGTCGGGCAGAGAATGTAGCGCTTCTCCCCGTCGGCGTAGTGCAGCAGCGCGATCCGCGCGGTGCGGTTCGGGTCGTACTCGATGTGCGCGACCTTCGCCGGGACGCCGTCCTTGTCGGCGCGCCGGAAGTCGATGACGCGGTACGAGCGCTTGTGACCGCCGCCCTGGTGCCGGGCGGTGATGCGGCCGTGCGTGTTACGGCCGCCCTTCTTCGGGAGCGGACGCACGAGCGACTTCTCGGGCTCGGTCCGGGTGACCTCGACGAAGTCGGCCACACTCGAACCACGACGGCCCGGGGTCGTCGGCTTGTACTTACGGATGCCCATCTTTTTCGTTCATCCCTTATTTCGTCTCTTCGGTGCCCCGGTCAGGAGACCGGGCCTCCGAAGATGTCGATCCGCTCACCGTCGGCCAGGCTCACGATGGCCCGCTTGGTGTCCTTGCGCTTGCCATAACCGAACCGGGTGCGCTTGCGCTTGCCCTGCCGGTTGATGGTGTTCACGCCCGTCACCTTGACCCCGAAGACGGCCTCGACGGCCTGCCGGATCTGGGTCTTGTTGGCGTCGGTGCGGACCTCGAACGTGTACTTGTTCTCATCGAGCAGCCCGTAGCTCTTCTCGGAGATCACGGGCGCGATGAGGATGTCGCGCGGGTCGGCGATCTTCACTTCGCGCTCTCCTTCCCGCTCGCACGGCTCACGAACGCCTGGTACGCGGCCTCGGTGAACACCACCTCGTCGCTGCAGAGCACGTCGTAGGTGTTGAGCTGGTCCTCGACGATCACGTGGACCTCGGGAACGTTGCGCAGGCTCTTCCAGGTGAGCTCGTCCTCGCGGTCGAGCACCAGGAGGACCTTCTCCGACTCGGTGATCCCGCGCAGCGCGCTCAGCGCCGTCTTGGTCTTCGGCGTGTCGCCCTCGATCAGGTTCGACACCACGTGCACGCGGCCGTACCGGGCGCGGTCCGACAGCGCGCCGCGCAGCGCGGCCGCCTTCATCTTCTTCGGCGTCTTCTGCTCGTACGAGCGCGGCTGCGGGCCGTGGACGATGCCACCGCCGGCGAACTGCGGCGCACGGGTGGAGCCCTGACGAGCGCGACCGGTGCCCTTCTGCCGGTACGGCTTCTTGCCGCCACCGGAGACCTCACCGCGGGTCTTGGTCTTGTGCGTGCCCTGACGAGCGGCGGCCAGCTGTGCCACGACCACCTGGTGGATCAGCGGCACGTTGACCTTGGCCTCGAAAAGCTCCGGGGCCAGCTCGATCTCCAGTTTGGTGGTCACTTACTTCGCCCCCTTCGCGGCGGTGCGAACCAGGACGAGGCCGCCGTTCGGACCGGGAACCGCGCCCTTGATCAGCAGCAGGTTCTTCTCGGTGTCGATGGCGTGCACGGTGAGGTTCTGGACGGTGATACGGGCGTTGCCGTGCCGACCGGCCATGCGCAGGCCCTTGAACACGCGGCCCGGAGTGGCGCACCCGCCGATCGAACCCGGCGAACGGTGCTTGCGCTGGGTACCGTGTGACGCGCTGAGGCCCTTGAAGCCGTGGCGCTTCATGACACCCGCGGTGCCCTTGCCCTTGCTGCGGCCGGTGACGTCGATCCGCTGGCCCGCCTCGAACACCTCGACGGTGATCTCCTGGCCGAGCTCGTACTCGGTGGCGTCGTCGGTGCGCAGCTCAACGAGGTGACGGCGCGGCGTGACGCCGGCCTTCTCGAAGTGCCCGGTGAGGGGCTTGTTGACCTTGCGCGGGTCGATCTGGCCGTAGCCGAACTGGACGGCGGAGTAGCCGTCGGCCTCCGGCGTACGGACCCGGGTGACGACGCACGGCCCAGCCTGGACGACGGTTACCGGCACGATCCGGCCCTCATCGTCGAAGACCTGGGTCATGCCGAGCTTCTCGCCCAGGACGCCCTTTCTCTGCTTACTCATCTCTCGATGCGTCCTTAGAGCTTGATCTCGATGTCGACGCCGGCCGGCAGGTCGAGCCGCATGAGCGAGTCGACCGTCTTGGGCGTCGGATCGATGATGTCGATCAGCCGCTTGTGCGTGCGCATCTCAAAGTGCTCGCGGCTGTCCTTGTACTTGTGCGGCGAGCGGATGACGCAGTACACGTTCTTCTCGGTCGGCAGCGGCACCGGGCCGGCGACCTTCGCGCCCGTGCGCGTCACCGTCTCGACGATCTTGCGCGCCGAAGTGTCGATGATCTCGTGGTCGTAGGCCTTGAGCCGGATGCGGATCTTCTGTCCCGCCATGGTGGCCTCGGTGTCCTTTGCTTCCTAGTGCCGCTGGGTCTGCTATCTCGCGGTGCGGCGGCCGGGCTCTGTGGCGAGCCCGGCCGCCGCCTCGCGGTGGTACTACTTGATGATCTTGGTCACACGGCCGGCGCCGACGGTGCGGCCGCCCTCGCGGATCGCGAAGCGGAGGCCTTCCTCCATCGCGATCGGCTGGATGAGCTCGACACGCATCTCGGTGTTGTCGCCCGGCATGACCATCTCGGTGCCCTCAGGCAGGTGCACGACGCCGGTCACGTCCGTGGTCCGGAAGTAGAACTGCGGACGGTAGTTGTTGAAGAACGGCGTGTGCCGGCCACCCTCGTCCTTGGACAGGATGTAGACCTGCGCCTCGAACTCGGTGTGCGGGGTGTTCGTGCCCGGCTTGATGACACACTGGCCGCGCTCGACGTCCTCCCGCTTGATGCCGCGCAGGAGCAGGCCGACGTTGTCGCCCGCCTGGCCCTGGTCGAGCAGCTTGCGGAACATCTCGACACCGGTGACCGTGGTGCTGGTCGCGGTCTCCTTGATGCCGATGATGTCGACCGTCTCGTTGACGTTGACGACGCCACGCTCGATACGGCCGGTGACGACGGTGCCGCGACCGGTGATCGAGAAGACGTCCTCGATCGGCATCAGGAACGGCTTGTCGGTCTCACGGACCGGCTCCGGGATGTTCTCGTCGCAGGCGTCCATGAGCTCGGCGATCTTCGCGCCCCACTCGGCGTCGCCCTCGAGCGCCTTGAGCGCCGAGACGCGGACGACCGGAACGTCGTCGCCCGGGAACTCGTACTCGGAGAGCAGCTCACGGACCTCCAGCTCGACGAGCTCGAGGATCTCCTCGTCGTCGACCATGTCGGCCTTGTTGAGGGCCACGACGATGTACGGCACGCCGACCTGGCGGGCCAGGAGCACGTGCTCCTTGGTCTGCGGCATCGGGCCGTCGGTCGCCGCCACGACCAGGATCGCGCCGTCCATCTGCGCGGCACCCGTGATCATGTTCTTGATGTAGTCGGCGTGACCCGGGCAGTCGACGTGAGCGTAGTGACGCTTCTCCGTCTGGTACTCGACGTGGGCGATCGAGATCGTGATGCCCCGCTCGCGCTCCTCCGGCGCCTTGTCGATGTCCTCGAACGGCGTGAAGGGGTTGAGGTCGGGGTGCTTGTCATGGAGCACCTTGGTAATCGCCGCGGTAAGCGTGGTCTTACCGTGGTCGATGTGTCCAATGGTGCCGATGTTTACGTGCGGCTTCGTCCGCTCGAACTTGGCCTTGGCCACCGGTGTCTCCTTGTTACGATCCTCGGCCGTCTTGACGACCGCATTCCTTCAGTGGTTGGTCTGGTGCCGCGGTGCGGTTATTCGCCCCGCGCCTTGGCGATGATCTCCTGCGCGACGTTCCCCGGAACCTCGGCGTAGGAGTCGAACTGCATGGTGAACACAGCCCGGCCCTGGGTCTTGCTGCGCAGGTCACCCACGTAGCCGAACATCTCCGAGAGCGGGACGATCGCCTTGATGACGCGGACGCCGGAACGCTCGCCCATCTCCTGGATCTGGCCGCGCCGGCCGTTCAGGTCGCCGATGACGTCGCCCATGTAGTCCTCGGGCGTCGTCACCTCGACGGCCATCATCGGCTCCAGCAGCGTGGCGTCGGCCTTGCGGGCCGCCTCCTTGAACGCCATGGAACCGGCGATCTTGAACGCCAGCTCCGAGGAGTCGACGTCGTGGTAGGCACCGTCCTGCAGCGTCACCTTGACGCCGACGAGCGGGTAGCCGGCGAGCACGCCGAACTCGGCCGCCTCCTGGCAGCCCGCGTCCACCGACGGGATGTACTCCCGCGGGATGCGGCCACCGGTGACCTTGTTCTCGAACTCGTAGCCGTCGCTACCGCCGCCGAGCGGCTCCAGGTCGATGATCACGCGACCGAACTGGCCGGAGCCACCCGTCTGCTTCTTGTGGGTGTACTCGACCTTCTCCACCTTGCGGCGGATGGTCTCGCGGTAGGCGACCTGCGGCCGGCCGACGTTGGCCTCGACCTTGAACTCGCGCTTCATGCGGTCGACCAGCACCTCGAGGTGCAGCTCGCCCATGCCGGAGATGATGGTCTGGCCGGTCTCCTCGTCGGTCCGCACCTGGAAGGACGGGTCCTCCTCGGCGAGCCGCTGGATCGCGGTGCCCAGCTTCTGCTGGTCGGCCTTTGTCTTCGGCTCGATCGCGACGTTGATGACCGGCGCGGGGAAGGTCATCGACTCCAGGATGACCGGGTTCTTGTCGTCGCACAGCGTCTCGCCGGTGGTGGTCTGCTTGAGACCCATCACCGCGACGATGTCGCCGGCGCCCACGCGCTCGATCTCCTCACGCTTGTTCGCGTGCATGCGGTAGATCTTGCCGATGCGCTCCTTGCGGTCCTTCACGCTGTTCAGGACCGAGGAACCGGACTCCAGCACGCCCGAGTAGACGCGGATGAAGGTCAGCTTGCCGAGGTGCGGGTCGCTCATGATCTTGAACGCCAGCGCCGCGAACGGCTCGTCCTCGCTCGGCTTGCGCTCGATCACCTTCTCCTCGTCGCGCATGTCGTGGCCCTTGATGGCCTCGACGTCGAGCGGCGAGGGGAGGTAGTTGACGATCGCGTCGAGCAGGGGCTGAACGCCCTTGTTCTTGAACGCGGTGCCGCACGTGACCGGGGTGAGGTTGCCCGCGATCGTGGCCCGGCGGATGGCCGGGAGCAGCTGCTCCGTCGTGGGCTCGTGCCCCTCGAGGTACAGCTCCATGATCTCGTCGTCGGCCTCGGCCAGCGTCTCGACCAGCTTGTCGTGCCACTCACGCGCGGCGTCGAGGTGCGTGTCGGGGATGTCGACGACGTCGTACATCTCGCCCTTGGCGGCCTCGGCGCTCCACACCAGGGCCTTCATGCGGACCAGGTCCACGACACCCTTGAAGTCGGCCTCGGCGCCGATCGGGATCTGCAGCACCAGCGGCGTGGCGTGCAGCCGGTCCACGATCATGTCGACGCAGCGGTGGAACTCCGCGCCTACGCGGTCCAGCTTGTTGACGAAGCAGATCCGCGGCACGTTGTAGCGGTCGGCCTGTCGCCAGACCGTCTCCGACTGCGGCTCGACACCGGCGACGCCGTCGAACACCGCCACGGCACCGTCGAGGACGCGCAGCGAACGCTCCACCTCGACGGTGAAGTCGACGTGACCGGGCGTGTCGATGATGTTGATGGTGTGATCGACGTCGTCAACCGTCCAGTGACAGGTGGTCGCGGCAGACGTGATCGTGATGCCGCGCTCCTGCTCCTGCTCCATCCAGTCCATGGTGGCAGCGCCCTCATGAACCTCACCGATCTTGTAGTTGACGCCGGTGTAGTACAGGATCCGCTCGGTGGTGGTGGTCTTGCCCGCGTCGATATGGGCCATGATCCCGATGTTCCGGACCTTGGCCAGGTCTACGCCGGTCTTGGTAGCCACTTCTCGCGTCCTCGTTGTCTCGTACGACTAAATGCTGGGATTACCAGCGGTAGTGCGCGAAGGCCTTGTTGGACTCCGCCATCTTGTGGGTGTCCTCGCGCTTCTTGACACTCGCGCCGAGGCCGTTGCTCGCGTCGAGCAGCTCGTTCATCAGCCGCTCGGTCATCGTCTTCTCGCGGCGCTGCCGGGCGTACAGCACCAGCCAACGCAGCGCCAGCGTGGTGCTGCGGGCCGGGCGCACCTCGACCGGCACCTGGTAGGTGGCACCGCCGACACGCCGGCTGCGGACCTCGAGGGTCGGCTTCACGTTGTCGAGCGCGCGCTTCAGCGTCACGACCGGGTCGTTGCCGGTCTTCTCGCGGCACCCCTCGAGGGCGTCGTACACGATGTGCTGCGCGATCGACCGCTTACCGTCGAGCAGGACCTTGTTGACCAGCGAGGTGACCAGCGGTGAGTTGTACACCGGGTCAGCGATCAGCTGGCGCTTGCCTGCGGGACCCTTGCGAGGCATGTCAGCTCTTCTCCTTCTTCGCGCCGTAGCGGCTGCGCGCCTGCTTCCGGTTCCGAACACCCTGGGTGTCGAGCGACCCCCGGATGATCTTGTACCGAACACCGGGGAGGTCCTTCACACGGCCACCGCGCACGAGCACGATCGAGTGCTCCTGCAGGTTGTGTCCGACGCCGGGGATGTAGGCCGTGACCTCGATCCCGCTCGTCAGCCGGACACGGGCGACCTTGCGAAGCGCCGAGTTGGGCTTCTTGGGCGTCGTCGTGTAGACGCGCGTGCAGACTCCACGGCGCTGCGGGCTCCCCTTGAGCGCCGGGGTCTTGTTCTTGGTCACCTTGTCCTGGCGGCCCTTGCGGACCAGCTGCTGGATCGTGGGCACCGCGTCTCCGTCTTCCTCGTACCGAGCCGGTAAGTCTGGTTGGCTGTCGTGCTCTCGCACGACTCCAGGTCGCGAACCACTTACGCGGCCAGGACCTGCAGTTTTATCCTCGTCCCCCACCCCCGTGGTCGGGCGTGTCGCGCCCGCCACATCTCCGGCGGCCCATGACAGGCCGACGAACTCGGGGGAGTCGAATCCGTACCGCACGCTGGTCAGGCTCGCCACCACGCAAGGGCGGCCACCACGACCGGTTGTGCACGCACGCTGAACCCGCGAACCCGCGGGCACGAAGGGAGAGACTACCTAACACCCACGCGCGAGGTCAAAACAAGCCCCGCCACGCCGAAAATCGCCGGGGGACGTTCACAGTGAGAACGCCAGAATGCCGACGGATGTTCCCGTCGGCATTCTGTCCTACCCGTCCGCTCGGGGAAAGAGGCGACCCCGAGCCTCCGGGCTCACAAGGCGAGGATCAGCACGATGATGAGGATCACCAGCACCACCGTGCCCGCGCCGAGGGCGATGAAGAGTTTGCGCCGCGACTCGTCCTCTCGGGAGGACTGGGCCTGGCCGTAGCCGGGGAAGCCGCCCTCCTGGCCGAAGGACTGCTGCCCGCCGTACGGCGACGGCTGCTGCTGCCCGTACGCCTGCGGCTGGCCGTAGCCCTGCTGGCCGGCCTGCTGCTGACCGGGCTGCTGCTGACCGGGCTGCTGCTGACCGGGCTGCTGCTGACCGGGCTGCTGCTGACCGGGCTGGCCATAACCCTGCTGACCGGGCGCCTGCTGACCAGGCTGACCGTAACCCGGCTGCTGGCCGTACCCCTGTTGGCCGTAGGCCTGCTGCCCCTGGCCTTGTGGGCCGGTGCCCTGCTGCCGGTAGTCCTGCTGCTGGCCGTACCCCTGCTGCTGGCCGTAGGCCGGCTGACCGTAGCCCTGCTGCGGGAAGCCCTGCGGCGCGGGCTGCGGGCCGGAGTCGTGCTGCGGACCCCCGCCGGACTCGCCACCGGGTGTCGGAGGCGCCCACGGGATCGGACCGGACTCCCCGACGGGCTGCCCGCCGTACGGCGGCTGCTCCCCGGCCGAGGAGGGCGTGGGAGCCGACGGCTGGCCGAAGGCGGTGGTGCTGATGCCGTCGATGTCCGGCGCCGCGCCAGGAGGCTGGTCCGAGCCGTACGGACGGGGATCCTCGTCGACACGGCTCTGGGCCGCGAAGCCCGCCTCCGGAGGAGGCACGAGCATCGTGCGCTCCGTGCCGCCGCTCTCGTCATCGCTCTGGTCGTCGCTCGGCTGAGAGCCGCTCGGCGCGGACTCGCCCGCACCCGGGACGCCGTACGCGGGGACGTCGCCCGCGGGAGCGCCGAAGGCCGGTGCGTCGCCCGTCCGCGACGGCTGCTCGCCGCCGGAGGACTCCGCGTCGAGCGGCCGGTCCAGCATCGTGGAGGGCGGCTGAGGCCGGTCGGTGCCGCCGGCCGCCGGAGACGCCGCGCCGAACGACGACGGAGGCAGGTGCTCGCCCGTGCTCCCGGTGCCGTCCTCGGCCTCGGAGGGCCGGAAGGCCGTGGTCGCCGCAGCGCCGAAGCCACCGTCCGCGGGCGGAGCCTGGTGTTCGCCGGTCAAATCTTGCCCGACCAACCCACCCCGACCGACCTCCCGGTCTTGCCCGACCAACCCGCCCCCTGGTGGCACGACCGAGGTGCGCTCGGCCTCGTCCTCCTCCGTACCCGGCGACGGGGTCGAGGACCCGCCCGGCTCGCCGAACGCGGGAGCGCTCTGGCCGAAGGGCTGCTGACCGTACGGCTGGGAGTATCCGGGCTGCCCGTAGGGCCCGGGCTCGCCGTACGACGGCTGCTGCTGCCCGCCCTGCTCACCGGGCGCCTGACCGTATGAGGACGGGCCCGCGGGCGACTGCCCGTACGGCTGCTGTCCGTAGGGCGACCCGGGCTGCTGGCCCGGCTGACCGTAGGACGAACCCGGCTGCTCGCCCGGCGAGCCGTACGACGTGCCCGGCTGCTCGCCAGGCTGCCCGTACGGCGACGCCGACGGCTCCCCCTGCTGACCATAGGGCGAGCCCGGCTGCTGGCCGGGCTGGCCGTACGGGGAGCCGGGCTGCTCGCCAGGCGCGCCGTAGGGCGAGCCGGGCTGCTGGCCCGGTGAGGCGTACGGAGAGGGCTGCTCGCCAGGCTGCCCGTAGGGCTGCTGACCGTACGGCGGAGGCGTGCCCGGCTGGCCGTACGGGGCCTGACCGTAGGGCGGCGGTGTGCCCGGCTGCCCGTACGGCTGCTGACCGGCCTGCGGCTGACCGTAAGGCTGCTGGCCGTACGGCGGCGGGGGCTGCTCACCCGGCTGGCCGTAGGGCTGCTGACCATAGGGCTGCTGGCCGTACGGCGGGGGCGTGCCCGGCTGACCGTACGGCTGCTGACCGTAGGGAGGCGGCGGGGGCGGTGCCCCGGGGGTGCCATAGGCGGGCGGCGTGCCCGGCTGGCCGTACGTCCCCGGCTGTCCTGTGGTCCCGTACGGCGGCGGTGCCTGCTCGCCGGCGGCACCGGACGTGCTCGCGTCGCTCTCGCCCTTGTCTTCGCCCTCGGCGGGCGCGGGCGGAGTGATGGGGCGCCGCGGGGCGCCGAACATGACGGTGCGGCCCGACTCGAGGACGTCCTCGGACGGCTCCTCGGGCACCGGCGGCGCCGCGTCCTTCGGCTGCTCCTGCCCGCCCGGGGCCGCGTTCTTGTCGCTGTCCGGCGATTCGGACGATCCTGGCTGCTCGGGCGGTGGCCAGTGGGATCCCTGGCTGCCGTTCTGCTCGGTCATCGTCGGGCTCCTTCAGCGCCGGCTCCGCGGGCGACTCGCCTTCGGCACGCCGGCCGCACGACCTCGCCCGAAGAGCGCCGTCGCACGGCGCTCCTGGTCAGGTCGTCGGCCACCGGCCGATGCGTCCTCCGCTGGTTCACCGCACCAGACTGCCTGGTCACCGGCATGACCGCAAATCACCGGCCTCGTACGCGGTTGTGGCGGAAAAGGGCGAGGGGCCGCCCCCGGAAACCCGGAGGCGGCCCCTGGCCTGGCTGGAAACTAGCGGTTGTACTGACCGAAGTCGTACTCCTCCAGCGGAACGGCCTCGCCGGAGCCCTGACCGAAGGCGTACTCGGCGCCCTCGTCGTAGGACCCGACGGAGTAGACCGCGGCCTTGGCCTCTTCGGTGGGCTCGACCCGGATGTTGCGGTACTGCGGCATGCCGGTACCGGCCGGGATGAGCTTACCGATGATGACGTTCTCCTTCAGGCCGACCAGCGGGTCGGACTTGGCGTGGATCGCCGCGTCCGTGAGGACCCGCGTCGTCTCCTGGAAGGAGGCCGCCGACAGCCACGACTCGGTGGCCAGCGACGCCTTCGTGATGCCCATGAGCTGCGGCCGGCCGACCGCGGGCTGACCGCCCTCGGCGACGACGGCGCGGTTGAGCTCCTCGAACTTCGGCCGCTCGACCAGCTCGACGCCGGGCAGCATGTCGGTGTCGCCGGACTCCAGCACCTGGACCCGCTTCAGCATCTGCCGAACGATGATCTCGATGTGCTTGTCGTGGATCGACACACCCTGCGACCGGTAGACCTCCTGCACCTGGTCGACCAGGTGCAGCTGGACCGCGCGCGGGCCGAGGATGCGCAGCACCTCGTGCGGGTTGATCGCGCCCTGGATGAGCTGCTGCCCGACCTCGACGTGCTCGCCCTCCTGGACCTTCAGCCGCGACCGCATCGGCACCGGGTAGGCGATCTCCTCGCCACCGTCGTCCGGGATGACCACGATCTTGCGGGTCTTCTCGGTCTCGTCGATGCGGATACGGCCGGCCACCTCGCTGATCGGCGCGACGCCCTTGGGGATACGCGCCTCGAACAGCTCCTGGACACGCGGCAGACCGTGCGTGATGTCGACACCTGCCACACCACCGGTGTGGAAGGTCCGCATCGTCAGCTGGGTGCCGGGCTCACCGATCGACTGGGCGGCGATGATGCCGACCGCCTCGCCGACGTCCACGAGCTTGCCGGTGGCCAGCGAACGGCCGTAGCACATCGCGCAGACACCGATCTTGGACTCGCAGACCAGCGCGCAGCGGGTGCGCACCTCGTCGATGCCCACCTCGATGAGGCGGGTGAGCACCACGTCGTTGAGGTCCGTGCCCGCCGTGAACAGGACGGTGCCGTCCACCTCGATGTCGTTCGCGAGGTTGCGCCCGACGAGGCTGTTCTCGGAGTTGGCCACCTTGGTGAGCGTGCCGTCGGCGCCCTTGGTCGCGATCGCGAACTTGATCGTACGGTCGGTGCCGCAGTCGTCCTCGCGGACGATCACGTCCTGCGCGACGTCCACCAGACGACGGGTCAGGTAACCCGAGTCGGCGGTACGCAGGGCGGTGTCGGCCAGACCCTTACGGGCGCCGTGCGTGGCGATGAAGTACTCGACCACGGACAGGCCCTCGCGGAAGGACGACTTGATCGGCCGCGGGATGGTCTCACCCTTCGGGTTGGAGACCAGACCACGCATACCGGCGATCTGCCGGAGCTGCAGCGGGTTACCACGCGCACCGGAGTTGATCATCATCCAGATCGGGTTGGTGGCGGGGAAGGCCGCCTCCATGTCCTTGGCGACGTCGGCCGTGGCGTGGGTCCAGATCTCGATGAGCTCCTGACGGCGCTCGTCGTCGGTGATCAGACCGCGGTCGTACTCGCGCTGGACCTTGTCGGCCCGCCGCTCGTACGACGCCATGATCTCCGCCTTGTTCGGCGGGGCGATGACGTCGTCGATCGCGATGGTCACGCCGGACCGGGTGGCCCACCGGAAGCCGGTGTCCTTCAGCGCGTCCAGCGCGTTCGCGACATCGACCTTCGGGTAGGTCTCGGCCAGCTCGTTGACGATCGCCGACAGCTGCTTCTTGCCGACCTCGTAGTTGACGAACGGGTAGTCCGGCGGCAGGGCCTCGTTGAACAGCGACCGGCCGAGCGTCGTCTCGAGACGGATCGGCTGACCGGTCTCCCAGCCCTCGGGGGCGACCCAGCCACGCGGCGGCGGGACGTCCTTGAGCCGGAGGTTGATCTTGGCCTGGATGTGCAGGTCGCCCCGGTCGTAGGCCATGATCGCCTCGGAGATGCTGGCGAACGCGCGGCCCTCGCCGTCGGCGCCTTCCTTCTCCGTCGTCAGCCAGAACAGACCGATGACCATGTCCTGGGTCGGCATGGTGACCGGCTTGCCGTCGGACGGCTTGAGGATGTTGTTGGTCGAGAGCATCAGGATGCGCGCCTCGGCCTGGGCCTCGGCCGACAGCGGCAGGTGCACGGCCATCTGGTCACCGTCGAAGTCCGCGTTGAACGCGGTGCAGACGAGCGGGTGGATCTGGATGGCCTTGCCCTCGACCAGCTGCGGCTCGAAGGCCTGGATGCCCAGGCGGTGCAGCGTCGGCGCCCGGTTGAGCAGCACCGGGTGCTCGGTGATGACCTCTTCCAGCACGTCCCACACGGCCGGGCGGGCCCGCTCGACCATGCGCTTGGCGCTCTTGATGTTCTGCGCGTGGTTGAGGTCGACCAGCCGCTTCATGACGAACGGCTTGAACAGCTCCAGCGCCATCTGCTTGGGCAGACCGCACTGGTGGAGCCGGAGCTGCGGGCCGACGACGATGACGCTACGGCCGGAGTAGTCGACACGCTTGCCGAGCAGGTTCTGACGGAACCGGCCCTGCTTACCTTTGAGCATGTCGGACAGCGACTTGAGCGGACGGTTGCCCGGCCCGGTGACGGGCCGGCCGCGGCGGCCGTTGTCGAACAGCGCGTCGACGGCCTCCTGCAGCATCCGCTTCTCGTTGTTGACGATGATCTCGGGCGCGCCGAGGTCGAGCAGCCTCTTCAGCCGGTTGTTCCGGTTGATGACCCGGCGGTACAGGTCGTTGAGGTCGCTCGTCGCGAACCGGCCACCGTCGAGCTGCACCATCGGGCGCAGGTCCGGCGGGATCACCGGGATGCAGTCGAGCACCATGCCCCGCGGGCTGTTGCGGGTGTTGAGGAACGCGGAGACGACCTTGAGGCGCTTGAGGGCGCGGGCCTTCTTCTGGCCCTTGCCGCTGCGGATGGTCTCCCGCAGCCGCTCGGCCTCGGCGTCGAGGTCGAAGTTCTCCAGGCGCTTCTGGATCGCCGCGGCGCCCATGCCGCCCTCGAAGTAGCGGCCGAAACGGTCGCGCATCTCGCGGTAGAGCAGCTCGTCGCCCTCGAGGTCCTGGACCTTGAGGTTGCGGAAGCGGTTCCAGACCTCGTCGAGCCGGTCGATCTCACGCTGCGCCCGGTCGCGGATCTGCTTCATCTCCCGCTCGGCGCCCTCACGCACCTTGCGACGCTGGTCACCCTTTGCCCCGGCGGCCTCGAGCTCGGCCAGGTCGGCCTCGAGCTTCTTCTGCCGGGACTCGATGTCGGCGTCACGGCGCTGCTCGAGCTGCTGCCGCTCCACGGAGACCTTGGCCTCCAGCGACGGCAGGTCGCGCTCACGCATCTCGGTGTCGACATGCGTGATCATGTACGCCGCGAAGTAAATGATCTTCTCGAGGTCCTTGGGCGCCAGGTCGAGCAGGTAGCCCAGCCGGCTCGGCACACCCTTGAAGTACCAGATGTGCGTCACGGGCGCGGCCAGCTCGATGTGGCCCATCCGCTCACGCCGGACCTTGGCGCGGGTCACCTCGACGCCGCAGCGCTCACAGATGATTCCCTTGAAGCGGACGCGCTTGTACTTACCGCAGTAGCATTCCCAGTCCCGGGTCGGACCGAAGATCTTCTCGCAGAAGAGCCCGTCCTTCTCCGGCTTGAGAGTCCGGTAGTTGATCGTCTCCGGCTTCTTGACCTCGCCGTGCGACCACTGCCGGATGTCGTCAGCCGTGGCCAGGCCGATCCGCAGCTCGTCGAAGAAGTTGACGTCGAGCACTTTGTTAACCAGTCCCCTGTTGTCGTATGCCGATTCCGAGGCCCGTGGCGCCTTCTCGCTCACTCCGCGGGCGGGCGGCCGGGCGCTGTCGCGCGCCCGTGCCGCCCCCCACGTCGTTCACTCGTCGGCTCCCCGTTCCTCAGACCTCTTCGACACTGCTCGGCTCACGCCGGGACAGGTCGATGCCGAGCTCTTCCGCGGCGCGGAAGACGTCCTCGTCGGTGTCACGCATCTCGATGGACATGCCGTCGCTGGAGAGCACCTCGACGTTGAGGCACAGCGACTGCATCTCCTTGATGAGCACCTTGAAGGACTCAGGGATGCCCGGCTCAGGGATGTTCTCGCCCTTGACGATGGCCTCGTACACCTTCACGCGGCCGAGGACGTCGTCGGACTTGATGGTGAGCAGCTCCTGGAGGGCGTAGGCGGCGCCGTACGCCTCCAGCGCCCAGACCTCCATCTCACCGAAGCGCTGGCCACCGAACTGGGCCTTACCGCCGAGCGGCTGCTGGGTGATCATGGAGTACGGACCGGTCGAACGCGCGTGGATCTTGTCGTCGACCAGGTGGAGCAGCTTCAGAATGTAGATGTAGCCGACCGCGATCGGGTCCTTGAAGGGCTCACCGGTGCGGCCGTCGAACAGCCGCGCCTTGCCGGTCTTCTGCACCATGCGGTTGCCGTCACGGTTCGGCAGGGTGCTGTCGAGCAGCTCGGTGATCTCCTCCTCGCGGGCGCCGTCGAACACCGGAGTGGCGACGTTGGTGCCCGGCTCGGCCGCGTCCACGCCGATGGCCTTCAGCTGGCGCTTCCACTCGGCGTCGTCACCGTCGACCTTCCACCCTCGGCTGGCCACCCACCCGAGGTGGGTCTCCAGCACCTGGCCGACGTTCATACGGCCGGGCACACCGAGCGGGTTGAGGACGATGTCGACCGGGGTGCCGTCCTCGAGGAACGGCATGTCCTCGATCGGCAGCACCTTGGAGATGACGCCCTTGTTGCCGTGACGACCGGCGAGCTTGTCACCATCGGTGATCTTGCGCTTCTGGGCGACGTACACCCGGACCAGCTCGTTCACGCCCGGCGGGAGCTCGTCGCCCTCTTCCCGGCTGAACACGCGGACCCCGATGACCTTGCCCTCTTCGCCGTGCGGCACCTTCAGGGAGGTGTCGCGGACCTCACGGGCCTTCTCGCCGAAGATCGCGCGCAGCAGGCGCTCCTCCGGGGTCAGCTCGGTCTCACCCTTCGGGGTGACCTTGCCGACCAGGATGTCGCCCGTGGTGACCTCGGCGCCGATGCGGATGATGCCGCGCTCGTCCAGGTCGGACAGGACCTCTTCGGAGACGTTCGGGATGTCCCGGGTGATCTCCTCCGGGCCCAGCTTGGTGTCACGGGCGTCGACCTCGTGCTCCTCGATGTGGATCGAGGACAGGACGTCGTCCTGCACCAGACGCTGGGAGAGGATGATCGCGTCTTCGTAGTTGTGGCCCTCCCACGGCATGAACGCCACCAGGAGGTTCTTGCCGAGCGCCATCTCGCCGTTGTCCGTGCACGGACCGTCGGCGACGACGGTGCCGACCTCGACCCGCTGGCCCTCGTCCACGATGGGCTTCTGGTTGAAGCAGGTGCCCTGGTTGGACCGCTTGAACTTGGCGACACGGTAGGTGGTGCGCGTGCCGTCGTCGTTCATCACGGTGATGTAGTCGGCCGAGACCTCCTCGACGACACCGGCCTTCTCGGCCGTGATGACGTCGCCGGCGTCGGTCGCCGCGCGGTACTCCATGCCGGTGCCGACCAGCGGCGCCTCGCTGCGCAGCAGCGGGACGGACTGGCGCTGCATGTTGGAGCCCATGAGCGCGCGGTTCGCGTCGTCGTGCTCGAGGAACGGGATCATGGCCGTCGCGACCGACACCATCTGGCGCGGCGAGACGTCCATGTAGTCGACCTCGGACGGCGGGATGAACTCGACCTCGCCGCCCTTCCGGCGGACCAGGACGCGGTTCTCGACGAAGGTGCCGTCGTCCTCGAGCGGCGTGTTCGCCTGCGCGACGACGTGCCGGTCCTCCTCGTCCGCGGTGAGGTAGTCGATCTGCTCGGTGACCCGGCCGTCGACGACCTTGCGGTACGGCGTCTCGATGAAGCCGAACGAGTTGACCCGCCCGTACGAGCTCAGCGAGCCGATCAGACCGATGTTCGGGCCTTCCGGCGTCTCGATCGGGCACATGCGGCCGTAGTGCGACGGGTGGACGTCACGGACCTCCATGCCCGCCCGCTCACGGGACAGACCGCCCGGGCCGAGGGCGTTCAGACGCCGCTTGTGCGTCAGGCCCGCGAGCGGGTTGGTCTGGTCCATGAACTGCGACAGCTGCGAGGTGCCGAAGAACTCCTTGATCGACGCCACGACCGGGCGGATGTTGATCAGGGTCTGCGGCGTGATCGCCTCGACGTCCTGCGTCGTCATGCGCTCGCGGACGACGCGCTCCATGCGGGCCAGGCCCAGGCGGACCTGGTTCTGGATGAGCTCGCCGACCGAGCGGATACGACGGTTGCCGAAGTGGTCGATGTCGTCGGTCTCGACGGGGATCGTCCGGCCCGCCGGGCCCGTCACCTCCTCCTCGCCGGCGTGCAGCCGAACGAGGTAGTCGATGGTCGTGACGATGTCGTCCTCGGTCAGCGTGCCCTGGCTGAGCTCGATGTCGAGGCCGAGCTTCTTGTTGACCTTGTAGCGGCCGACCTTCGCCAGGTCGTAACGCTTCGGGTTGAAGTAGAGATTCTCCAGCAGCGTCTGCGCGGACTCCTTCGTCGGAGGCTCGCCCGGGCGCAGCTTGCGGTAGATGTCGAGCAGGGCGTCGTCCTGCCCGGTGGTGTGGTCCTTCTCGAGGGTGACGCGCATGGACTCGTAGTCGCCCCAGCGCTCAAGGATGCGGGCGTCGTCCCAACCGAGCGCCTTGAGCAGGACGGTGACGCTCTGCTTGCGCTTGCGGTCGATGCGGACGCCGACGTTGTCGCGCTTGTCGACCTCGAACTCCAGCCACGCGCCGCGCGACGGGATGACCTTGACGCCGAAGATGTCCTTGTCGGACGTCTTGTCCAGTGCCCGGTCGAAGTAGACGCCGGACGAACGGACGAGCTGCGACACGACGACGCGCTCGGTGCCGTTGATGATGAAGGTGCCTCGCGGCGTCATGAGCGGGAAGTCACCCATGAACACCGTCTGGCTCTTGATCTCCCCCGTGGAGTTGTTGATGAACTCCGCCGTGACGAACATCGGGGCGGAGAAGGTCATGTCCTTGTCTTTGCACTCCTCGACGGAGTACTTCGGCGGCTCGAACCGGTGATCCCGGAACGAGAGGGACATGGTGCCGGAGAAGTCTTCGATGGGACTGATCTCTTCGAAGATCTCCTCAAGTCCCGACTGGGTCGGGACATCCTTACGACCGGCCTGCTGGGCCGCATTGACCCGGGCCTTCCACCTCTCGTTACCGAGCAACCAGTCAAAGGACTCGGTCTGCAGCGCGAGGAGGTCCGGAACTTCCAGAGGCTCCTTGATACGCGCGAAAGAAACGCGGTTCGGACCGGTTGCGGTAGTCGAGGCGTTGCGCGAGGCTGCCAAGAGTGGTCCTTCCGAGGGCTCGCGGCGGACTGACGACGCGCACGCCAGACGATCCACGTCGATAGACCCCGCCAAAACGGGGGTGTCGATGTGTGGATTGTCAGAGGGCAGCGCAAAGGGGCAGTGTAGCCGAACGCTACACCGCTGTCGAGCGCAGTGCCACGGTATGCATCACAGTTGCTCCGCAGCATCGCTCGTCAGCGGCCCCACGTCAAGACTAGACATGGACATTCCGCCCCTTCGGCGAGGGTGAGGAAGCCCATAGTTTACGGGGAAGCGGGCACCTCGCCGTCCTCGCGCACGCCGGCGGCCGCCCCCGCGCAGGACCGCGCGGCGGCTCGGATGTGGATCAACGTCACTTTTTCGACGCGGACGGAGTCGGCGTCGAGGTCGGGCCCGATGACGACGGCGGCGGGGTGGTCATCCGCGGGCCGTCGATCAACCACTTCTTGCCGATCTTCCTCATCGTCAGTCGCGGCCAGGAGGTGTCGACCTGAGGTTCCTTGTGCGCGGCGTTCACCGAGATCATCTTGACGAAGAGCAGCACCTCGACGCGGCCGGGCGTCGCCTGCGTCACCGACGCGACCTGGATCTGGGTCAGCGCCTGGGTCTGGCTCTTCTCCACCGACGGCCGGAAGATCTTCCAGTACTCGTCGTAGGACTTCGCCATCGCCGGCGTCATCTCGGAGCGCGCCTTGCCGAGGTCGTAGTCCAGCGTCCGGTAGTTGTACGACAGCAGGTCCTTGGCCGCGGACTGCGCGGCGGCCAGGCCGTCCTCGCGGGCGCTCTGGACCGCCTCGTCCTCGCTCCGCTGGTGCCACAGCGCCACGCAGCCGACGGCCACGACGAGGACCGCGCACGCCAGGATGACGAGCGGCACGGTGGCCGGCGACCGCTGCGCCGCGCCCTCCGCCGCCTTCTCCTCGGCGGGCGTCTCCTCGGTCTTCTTGTCCTTGCGCCTGGTGACCGCGGTCATTGCAGCCCTCCCATCCCGGAGACCCGCCAGTGACCACCGACCTTGGTGAGCTGGACCTGCGCGCTCTGCCACGACGAGGACGGGGTCGTGACCTGAGCGGACTGCGCGGTCCGCCGTACGGTGACCATGACCTCGGCCGACTTGGCGTCGATGTTGATCACTCCGGAGGCGGAGACCGCCGCGCTGGAGACCAGCTTGTTGCCCACCACGGTCTGCTTCCAGGTGGTGCCGAGCTGCTGGACGGCCTGCGCCTTGAACTTGTCGGCCATGTCGGCGTACACGCGCTGGGCGTCCTGGTCGAAGCTCTGGTAGCTGATCGAGTAGAAGTTCGTGACGACCCGGCGGCCGACGGTCTGCACCGCCTCGATGTCGGACTTACGGGTGTCGGCGGCGTACGTCTTGGGCACGAGCCGGACCGACGCCCACACCGTGAGGGCGACGAGGGCCACCCCCAGCAGCGCGAACGTCACCCCCAGGCGGCGGGCGCTCAGCCGACGATCGGGCTCAGCAGAAGCGTCTGCCATGAAGCGTCTCCCGTCAGTTGACTCACCTTGCCCAGGCGGTACTGCTTCCCGTCGGGCCCCACGTAAACGCGGGTCCGGGGATCGTAGCCGCTGACGAACAGCGTCTGCAGACCGGAGGAGCCCTCCTGTCCGGAACCGGCACCCCCCGCCGCCGAGCCGCCCGCCGCCGACGACGACCCGCCGGTGACCGACGTCTGCTTCGCCGCGTCCGAACGGCTGCTGCTCGAGCCGTCCGAGGTCTCGTACGGGAAGCCGGCACCGGACGTCGCGCCCGCAGGCAGCTTCGGGTAGGGACCGGCCGGAGGCGCGTTGCGGGAGCCGCGGACGGCGGTCGTGGCGTCCTTGGGCGCCTTGCAGGACGCGTTGGGGTTGATGGTCGCCGGCCGGAGGTCCTGCGGGTAGCGCACGCGTGTGCCGCTGTAACCCTTGGTGCAGACCGGCGGCTGGTTGAAGTTGAGCTCCAGGCCGAAGTGCACCGTGCCGTCGCCGGGGGTGACGCTGAAGGCGCCGCCGACGATGAGCGGATAGGTGGTCAGCAGTGTCCGCAACTGCGTGGTGCGCGAGGTCAGCACCGACCCGACCACCGAGCCGTTGGCGAGCAGGGTGGGCAGGGTCGGCTCGAGGCGGTCGAGCAGGTCCTGGCCCTGGTCGAGCGCGCCCGGCGTGACGTTCAGGAACTTGCGGACGTCGGGGTCGTCGCGCTTGAGCTCGGCCGTCAGCGAGGCGAGGTTGTGGGAGAACTCCCGGAAGACCGACCCCTCGTCGACCTGCGTGTCCAGGACCGTACGGCCGTTGTTGAGCAGCGCGATCGTCTCGGGGTAGGTGTCGTTCAGCGCGGCCAGGATCTTCTTGTTGGAGTCGATCAGTGACTGCAGGTCCGGGCCCTCGCCCGACAGGCCCTTGTCGAGCTCGTCGATGACCGTCCCGAGGTCCTTGGGGTTCACGGTCCGCACCAGCGCGTCGATGTTGTGCAGCAGCTCGTACGTCTGGACGGGCAGGTGCGTTTGGCCTCGCGGGATGACGTCGCCGCTCTTCAGCGGCGGCCCGTTGCCGGCGGGGCGCAGGTCGACGTACTGCTCGCCGACGCCGGACCGGTTGAGGACGTACGCCTGCACGTCGTTGTTCGGGACCTTGCGGTCGCGGTTGATGCGCAGCTCGACGCGGACGCCGTCCTTCGTCAGGTGGAGCGGCCCCACCCGGCCGACCGTGACCCCGCGGTAGGTGACCTCGGCGTTGGTGAAGATGCCGCCGGAGTCGGCCATGTCGACGTAGACGCGGTAGCGCAGGTCGAGGACGGACTGACCGAGCCCGATGATGTTCACGAGGGTGTAGGCCATGGTCAGCACCGTGATGATCGCGAAGATCGTCAGCTGGATCTTGACGCCACGCTTGATGATCATGCGGTGCCTCCGCTCAGCAGGGCGCCCAGATCGTCGCCTGGCGCGCCGCCGCGCATGCCCAGAGGCGGCAGGATGCCGCCGCCACCGCCCTGCTGCGAGCCGCCGGTGCCGTTCTGGTCGGACCCGCCGGTGCCGCCCTGTGGGAGGACGCCGAGCGGATTGTCGGGGACGCTGGTGCGGGGTGCCGGCAGGGACGCCTGCAGCTTCTCGGCGGTCTTGGCCGCGCCGTCGAGCGCCGTGCCGGCGAGGAAGTTGTGCGAGATGTTGCCCACGTCGAGGTCCAGGGTGGCGAACAGGTTGCCGTAGTCGCCCTTGAGCGCCTGGGAGACCGTCTGCGGGAAGGGGAAGGTGAACAGGCCGCCGAGGACCTTCGGGATGACGTTGCTGGCCTTGTCGGTGTTCTGCAGGACCGTCTGCAGCGACTTGAGGTTGGCGACCGTGTCGTCGTGCGAGCGGTTGATCACCCGGGTGGCCACGGTGCCGAGCTTGTCCATGTTGACCAGGAGCTTGGTGAGGTCCTGCCGCTGTTGGGCGAGGATCTTCACCGCCGGGCCGGTGCTGTCGATCGTGTCGGCGATCGTCTGGTTGTGCCGGGCGAGCGTGGCGGCCAGCCGGTCGACCTTGTCGATCGTGGTGACGATCTGAGCCTTCTGCCGGTCGAGCGTGCCGACGAAGGTGTTCACGCGGCCGAGCAGGTCGCGCATCTGCGTCGTACGGCCCTGCATCGCGGCGTTGAGCTCGTGGTTGATCGTGGAGACCTGCTCCAGGCCGCCGCCGGTGATGAGCATGGACATCGCCGACAGCACCTCCTCGACCTCGGTGTTGCGGGTGGTGCGCTCCAGCGGGATCAGCGCGCCCTGCGCCAGCTTCCCCTGCGGCGCCTGCCCCTGCGGCGCGGACAGCGCCACGAACTTCTCACCGAGGAGGCTGGTCTGGGAGATCGTGGCGACGGCGTTGCCCGGCAGGTCGACCGAGCCGCGGAGCCGGCAGGTGACCTCTGCCTTCCAGTCCACCAGGCGGATCTTGGTGACCTTGCCGACCGGGACGTCGTCGACCCGGCACTGCGACTGCGGGACCAGGTCCAGGACGTTCGAAAAGACGATCTTCACGTCGTACGCATCGGACCCGGTGTCGATGCCGCCGGGCAGCGGCACCGACGACATCCCGCGGAACGAACAGCCCGAGACCGCCGCGGTCAGTGTGAGCGCCGCGGCGAGGATCCGCGCGGCTCTACGGCGTTTCGGCCGCTCCGATCGAGACACCTCGTCCGTACCTCTCATCTCACTCACGGCCCGCGCCGGCCGTGCTCGTGCCGCTGGGGGCGCGCTTCCCGGTCCCGCTCTTCTGGTCGTTGATCGGGGGCTGAGCCGGGCCGATCTTGACCGGAAGCGGGATGAGGTTCTGCAGGTAGCCGTCGAACCACCGGCCCTGGGCGGTGGCGTCCGCCGAGACGGTGACGAAGGGCCCCAGGGTTTTGAGCGACTTGTCGATGTTGCCCTGGTTGCGCAGCAGGATGTTCACGACGTTGTGGAGCTGGCGCATCGCGGGGTTCAGCGTCGCGCGGTTCTCCTCGATCGCCCCGGTGATCTGGTTGGAGAGGCTGACCGTACCGGACAGCAGCGAGGTGATCACCTGGCGCCGGTCGTTGAGCTCCTGCAGCAGCAGCCCGCCCCCGGACACGAGCTGGGCGAGGTCGCCGCTGCGGTCGGCGAGCAGGCCGGTCAGGCTGCGGGTGTGGCCGAGAAGGCTGCCCAGCTCGTCGTCGCGGGAGGAGATCGCCTGGGAGATCTTCCGCAGTCCACTGAGCGTCCGGCGTACGTTGTCCGGGGAGTACTTCAGCGTCTGGTCCAGCGTGTTGAGCGCCTTCGCGAGCTGCGGCACGTCGATCTTCTGCAGCTGACCGGAGAGGTCCTGCAGAGCCGGCACGACCTCGTACGACGGGGCGGTGCGCGACGTGGGGATCTCCGCGCGCGTGGACTGGTGCCGGTCGCCCTTCGGCACGATCTCCAGGTAGTGCGCGCCCAGCAGCGTCGAGATCTTGATCCGGACCTGCGACTGGGTGCCGAAGCGGACCCTGTTCGCGGTGAAGGCGACCTTCACGTGGTCACCCTCCAGCCCGACGCTCTTGACCTTGCCGACCTTGACGCCGGCGACGCGCACCTCTTCGTTCGGCTTGAGCCCGCTGGCCTCGGTGAACGCGGCGTGGTAGACGGTGCCGCCCTCGAAGACCGTGAGATTGAACGCGGCGAACACGAGTACGGCCACCGACGACATGCCGACGATGCCCATCACCAGGGGATCCCGGTCGCGGAAGGAGACTCTCACCGCCGCGCTCCCCTCGTCGCTGCCTCGTTCACCTGATCACCCCTTGCATCGGGCGTTCTCGTTCAGGATCTGCGGAGTGTTGAAGGAGACCTTGCCGGGCAGCCCGATACGGGCGTCCAGGCCGCACAGGTAGAAGTTGAACCAGGAGCCGTACGACGCCGCCCGGTCCAGCAGCATGAAGTTCTTCGGCATCGTCTGGAACGCCTTGTCCAGCTGGTTGCCGTTGGCCGCCAGGACCTTCGACAGGTGGCCGAGCGAGGCGATGTCGGCCTTGACCGACGGACGGACGTCGGTGAGCAGGCCGTTGGTCGTGTAGACCAGCTGGTTGATGCTGACGAGCGACTCGCCGATCGCGTGCCGGTCGGTGGCCAGCCCGGACACGAGGCTCTTGAGGTTGGTGATGAGGGCGGAGACCTCCTGGTCCCGCGAGTCGATGGTGGCGATCACCTTGTCGAGGTTGTCGATCACCCGGCCGATGACCTCGTCGCGGTTGCCGAGGGTCTCGGTCAGGGAGGCGACGTGCGCGAGCAGCCCGTTGACCGTGCCGCCCTCGCCCTGCAGCACCTGGATGAGCTGGTAGGTCAGCTGGTTGACGTCCTGCGGCTTGATCGCCCGCAGCAGCGGCCGGAAGCCGTTGAACAGCGCGGTCAGGTCCAGCGCGGGCTGGGTCTGCTCCTTGGGGATCGTGCCGCCCGCCGGCAGGTCGCCGCCCTGCCCGGAGCCCTCGGTGAGGGAGACGTAGCGCTGCCCCATCAGGTTGCGGTACCGCAGCTGCGCCTGCGTGCTGCGCGGCAGGGTCTGATCCTTGATCACCGAGATCGTGACCCTGGCCAGGTGCCCTTGGTACAGCTTGATGCCGTCGACCTCACCGACGCGCACGCCGGCGATCCGCACCTCGTCGCCGTTGTTGAGGCCGGCCGCGTCCGTGAAGATCAGGTGGTACTTCCGGCTCGCGACGAACTGCATGTTGGAGATGGCGACGGCGAGCACCGCCGTGGCCAGCGTCGCGATGACCGCGAAGATCAGCAGCTTGACGGCCGCCGAGGTCGTCTTCACTTGACGGTCACCACCATTCCGTTGGCGGCCGGTTTGTAGAGCAGCGACGCGAGGTCGGAGACCTGGTCGGCGCGGGTGCCCATCGCGGGCCCGAGCAGGCCCTTGAGCAGGGTGTCGTCGTCGGCGGAGCTGCCCGGCTTGACCAGGACGCTGGACAGGGACCGGCCCGCGCCGCCGGCCCACCACTGGTCGTCCTCGGTGCCGTCCAGCAGCTGGTACTGCGGGAACGGCACCTTCGGGTTCGGCAGGCCGTAGCAGCGCGGGTTGCGATGGTCGTTGAACGCCGGCTTGTCGAGGCCGGGCTTGTACCCGGGCCGCGGCTTGACCAGCTCGAGCGTGACGTGCACGCCCGGCTGCTTGCCGCCCATCGCGTCGACCAGCCGGGGCGTGAGCTTGGCCATGCCCTGCAGGACGCAGGGCACGCCCGGGGAGTACTTGGCGAGCAGCGCGAGCGACTGCCGGTTGGCGATCATCGCGCCGACGAGGCGGGGCTCGTTGTCGGCCGTGAACTCGGTGGCCTGGCCGGTGAGGTTGATCCCCTTGTCGAGGGCGGCCACCAGCTGCGGCTCCTTGTCGACGATCGTCCGGTTCGTCGTCTGGAGGTTCTGCATGATCGAGATCAGGTCGGGCGCGGCGCCGCTGAGGTTGTCGCTGACGACCGCGAGCTGCCGCAGGTCGTGCACGACGGTCGGCAGGTGCGGGTTGAGCCGCTTGAGGTAGTCGTCGGCGTCGACGAGCATCTGCCCGATCTGGTCGCCGCGGCCCTGCAGGGCGGTGGCCAGGGCGTTCAGGGTGGCGTTGAGCTTGGCCGGCTCGACCTCGTTGAGGATCGGCATGACGTCGTCGAGGACCTGGTTGACCTCGACGGCGGTGGTGGAGCGGTCCTGCGGGATGACGTCGCCGTTCTTCAGGTGACGGCCGCCGAGGGCGCCCCCGGGCGGGACGATGTCGACGAACTTCTCGCCGAACACCGTCTTGGGCAACATCCGGGCCGAGGAGTCCGCCGGGATCAGCTGCGCCTTGGACGGGTCGATCGCCAGGTCGATCGCCGCCCCCTTCTGCGTCTGCCGGATCTTGCGGACCTCGCCGACGATCAGGCCGCGCACCTTCACGTCGGAGTGCGGGACGAGCTGCAGCCCGGCCCGGTCGCTGTCCACGGTGACGTGGTAGACGGGCGTGAACGCCTTGTTGTACTGCGCGATCATCAGCACGACGAGCAGGACGACGACGAGCACGAACGCCACCCCGTACAGGCGGTAGCGCAGCCGCTCGGACCACGAGCCGAAGGGCGGGGTGTAACTCACGTGTCCTCCCCCGGCTCAGCAATCGACATCGCGCACTCACACCTCTCGTCTCAGCCGGCGATCCGCACTGTGGTGGTCGCGCCCCAGATCGCCATCCCCATGAGCAGATCCACGATGTTGACCACGACGAGGCTCGTACGGACGGCGCGGCCGACCGCCAGGCCCACGCCGGCCGGCCCGCCGCTGGCGTTGTAGCCGTAGTAGCAGTGGATGAGCATGACGAGGATCGCGAAGACCAGGACCTTCCCGAACGACCACAACACGTCGTGGGGTGGGAGGAACAGGTAAAAGTAGTGGTCGTACGTGCCGCTGGACTGACCGAACGACAGGGTCACGATCAGCCGGGTGGCGACGAACGACGCGAGCAGGCCGATGACGTACAGCGGGATGACCGCGAGCATCCCGGCGACCAGCCGCGTCGTCACGAGGAACGGCAGCGACGGCACGCCCATGACCTCCAGGGCGTCGATCTCGTCGCTGATCCGCATGGCGCCGAGCTGGGCGGTGAAGCCGCACCCGACCGTCGCCGACAGCGCGAGCGCCGACACGGTGGGCGCCAGCTCGCGCGTGTTGAAGTACGCGGAGACGAAACCGCTGAAGGCCGCGCTGCCGATCTGGTTCAGGGCGTTGTAGCCCTGCAGGCCGACCTCGGTGCCGGTGAAGAAGGTCATGAAGCCGACGATCGCCACGCTGCCGCCCATGACGGCCAGGCCGCCGGTGCCGAGGCTGACCTCGGCCAGCAGGCGCACGACCTCCTTCTTGTAGCGGATGACGACCCGCCACACCCAGGCGAACGCCCGGACGTAGAACGCCATCTGGTGGCCGAAGCCCTCCAGGCGCTCCATCGGCGCGTCGATGACGCGCTTGGCGGAACGGAACCCGCCCCACGTGCCGGCCGCCATCACATGCCCTTCTGCGGAACGAGCTGGAAGTACAGCGCGCTGAGCACGAAGTTCTCCACGAACAGCGCCATGGCGGCGATGACGACGGTCTGGTTCACCGCGTCGCCCACACCCTTGGGACCGCCGGAGGCGGTCAGGCCCTTGTACGAGGCGACGAGCGCGGCGGTGACGCCGAACACGACCGCCTTCACCTCGGCCTGGTAGAGGTCGGACAGCTGGGCGAGGCCGCTGAAGGAGGAGATGTACGCGCCGGGCGTGCCTCCTTGGAGCATGACGTTGAAGACGTAGCCGCCGGCGATGCCGACCACCGACACGATGCCGTTGAGGAACAGTCCGACGAAGGCGCAGGCGAGCACCCGGGGCACCACGAGGCGGTGCAGCGGGTTGATGCCGAGCACCTCCATCGCGTCGATCTCTTCGCGGATCTTCCGGGCGCCCAGGTCGGCGCAGATCGCCGAGCCGGCGGCCGCCGCGATGAGGAGGGCGGTGACGATCGGGCTGGCCTCCCGGACGATCGCCAGCACCGCCGTCGAGCCGGTCTGGGACTGCGCGCCGAGCTGCCGGATCAGGTTGCCGACCTGCAGCGACAGCACCGCGCCGAACGGGATGGCCACCATGATCGTCGGAGCCACGGTGACGCTGACGATGAACCACGCCTGCTGCAGGAACTCCTGCCACTGGAACGGCCACTTGAACATCGCCCGGAAGGTGTCGAGCGACAGCGCGAAGAACCGGCCGGGCTCGCGCAGCGTGGCGTTGGCCACACCGTCGGCGACCTTGCCGGCGCGCGCCATCAGCGAGCCCCTTCGTGGTGCTGCCCGGCACCCGCCGACATCGCCGCGACGTACCGCGGCCACTCCTGGAGCCAGTCACGGCCCATCTCGTCGATGAACGACCCCGCCGGCGGGGTGACGCCGTGCGCGCGCAGCCACTCGCCGGGCGCGTGCTGGGTCCGGCGGAGGCGACCGTCACTGGTCATCAGCTGCGGCGGGATCGGCGGCAGGGGGCCCGGGTCGCGCCCGAGGCGGGCCTCGGCCTCCAGCTCGGAGAGGTCCTTCTCCTCCGACATGCCGATGGGGCCGACCTTGCGCGCGTTGAGGAACTGCCGGACCACCGGCTCCTCGCTGGACAGCAGCATCTCCCGCGGACCGAACATCACCAGCTCGCGGCGGAACAGCATGCCGATGTTGTCCGGCACCGTACGGGCGGTGTTGATGTCGTGGGTGACGATGAGGATCGTCGCCTCGATCTCGGCGTTGAGGTCGACGATCAGCTGGTTGAGCAGCACCGTACGGACCGGGTCCAGGCCCGAGTCGGGCTCGTCGCAGAGGATGATCTGCGGATCGAGCACGAGCGCGCGGGCCAGCCCGGCCCGCTTCCGCATGCCGCCGGAGATCTCGCCGGGGAACTTCTGCTGGGCTCCGGCGAGCCCGACCATCTCCATCTTCTCCATGACGATGCGCCGGACCTCGGACTCCGACTTTCGCGTGTGCTCGCGCAGCGGGAAGGCGATGTTGTCGAAGAGGTTCATCGAGCCGAACAGCGCGCCGTCCTGGAACAGGACGCCGAAGAGCTTCCGCACCTCGTACATGTCGTGCTCGCGGAGGTTCGGCATGTCCTTGCCGTCGATCCAGCAGTGGCCGCGGTCCGGCTTGAGCAGCCCGACCATCGTCTTGAGGAACACCGACTTGCCGGTGCCGGAGGGTCCGAGGAGGACGGAGATCTCGCCGGCGGGCAGCGTCAGCGTGACGTCCTCCCAGATGACCTGACGCCCGAAGGACTTGGTCAGCCCTTCGACTCTGATTTCGACGCCCACTCGTCACCTTTCGTCCAGCCAGCCCGGGGGTGTCCGGTACAACGAGCGAGTTACCGATGGGTTACGTCGCCGGATCACACAGAGCCACTGAACCGTGGCCGGGGGCCATCGTGCGTGCCGCGTCCACCTACCGTAGTCATCCCTCGCTCGATTGGAAGAGGTAAAACCGTAGTCGTCGACGCACAGGCTGCCTTGTAAGCAGATCGTTACTCGAGTCCGACTTATGAGACTAGCGGTCCAACAGTTTCCTTGTGAAGGGGTCGGCCGGTGACCGCCCGCCCGGACACGCGTACGGAACGTCGATAAATGATCACTTGCATGGGCCGAATTCTATCAACCAAGCGCTTGATAGGTAAGCCCGGAAGTCACGGCCTCCTCGGCCTTGTCGACCTTCGGGATAATCCCCGCGATGAGCGAATCACTGCCCCATGCCGACGACGACATCCACTCCTACGTCGCCACCTGCCCCATCACCCCTGAATTCGCCCGGCGGATCGTGGGCCTCATGGACCTGCCGTGGGACGACCCGGCGGTCGCCGACCGCGCGATGCTCGGACTCGGCTGGAGCGACGAGGGCGAGGTGCCGATGGACGAGTGTCGTTTCGTCACCGACCTCGGCCATTTCGTACACGGCGACGACTGCCTCTACCTGCCGTTCGCCCACTTCTACGACGTCGGCGGCGAGCTGTGGCCGGAGGACGGCTGGGGGACGCAGCCGGGCTGGTCCAGCCGGAAGGACGCCGGCCGCGCGGACTTCGACGCCTGCGTCGACACCGCCGTCGGCCGGTTCACCGAGGTGCTCGGCCCGCCAGGGGCCGACGTACGGACCGAGGGCGGCACCGTGTCGACCGGCCCGTACTGCTGGCGCTACGCCGCCTGGCGCCGGAGCGGCAACGTCCTCGTCGTCGGCCAGACCCTCGAGCCCATCTCCTACGGGCAGGACGAGGAGGCGGTCGTCTTCATCCGTGACCTACCCGAGGGGACGCCCCTCCCGGACGCCGCCGCTTTCCCCGGCTTCCTCACCTGGTAGGCGGAGACGGCGAAGGGCGGCCACCCGGATGGGTGACCGCCCTCGAAGAGCGCTGAGAAAGCGCCGGGAGAAGACGCCTTACTTGACGGTGACCGTCGCGCCGGCCTTCTCCAGGGCCTCCTTGGCCTTGTCGGCCGTCTCCTTGTTGACCTTCTCCAGCAGCGGCTTCGGCGCGCCGTCGACCAGGTCCTTGGCCTCCTTGAGGCCCAGGCTCGTGAGGGCGCGGACCTCCTTGATGACCTGGATCTTCTTGTCACCGGCGGCCTCGAGGACGACGTCGAACTCGTCCTTCTCCTCGACCTCGGCAGCCGGGGCGCCCGGGGCGCCACCGGCGGCGGCGACCGCGACGGGGGCGGCGGCCGTGACCTCGAAGGTGTCCTCGAACTGCTTCACGAACTCGGAGAGCTCGAGAAGGGTCATCTCCTTGAAAGCGTCGAGCAGCTCGTCCGTGCTGAGCTTCGCCATGGTGTTGCTTCCTCCTGTTGAAAACCCGCGTCGCTCGTGCGGGTGGGGTACTTCAGGTCTGTTACGACCGCGGGATCAACCCTCGTCCGACGTCTCGGCCGGCGCCTCGGCGGGAGCCGCGGCGGCCCCGCCTTCCTCTTCGCGCTTGACCCGCAGGGCCTCGGCCAGCTGAGCGGCCTTGACCGGCAGGGCGTTGAAGAGAGCGGCGGCGTTGCCCATCGACGCCTTCATCGCACCCGCGAGCTTCGCGAGGAGGACCTCGCGGGACTCGAGGGAGGCGAGCGTGGTGATGTCATCGGACGTCATCGGCTTGCCGTCGACGACGCCGCCCTTGATCACCAAGTTCGGGTTGGCCTTGGCGAAGTCACGCAGGCCCTTGGCGGCCTCGACCACATCGCCCTTGACGAACGCGATCGCCGACGGGCCCTGGAGCAGCTGCTCGAGCTCCTCGGTGACCCCGGCCTCGCGCGCGGCGATCTTGGTCAGCGTGTTCTTCACCACGGCGAAACGTGCATTCTCACCGAGCGATCGGCGCAGCTCGCTGATCTGCGCGACGGTGAGCCCGCGGTACTCGGTCAGCACGGCACCGCTCGAGCTCTCGAACTCACTCTTGAGCTCGGCGACCGCCGCCGCCTTGTCCGCCCTCGCCATGGGCCTCCTTCCAGATGTGCGCCGGTCAAAGGCCCAGAAAATGCAGAACGCCCCGGCGTAGGCGCACGGGGCGTTGAACATGACCAGCACCGGGTCACGTCTCAGCTCTCGATCTCACCTACGCGGGCCGCCCGCTGTGCGGGACCTTCAGTCACCCCGTGGGTGACGACCGGCGGTCTTCGGCGTAGAACAGAGTACGCGATGCATCGGCACACGGCCAAATCGCGTACGGGCGCGGGCCGTCGGCCCGGCACCGCGGGACCGGTCGTATCCGCCGATCCCGCGCGATGCCGCGGACGTCAGCCGGCGGACCTGGTCTGGCTCGCGGGCGGGGCCGCGATGGAGACGGGCTTGTTGAAGCCGCTGTACGTCGTCGTGGTGTTCGTCTGCACCTGGCTGCCCGCCGGGCTCTTGACCGCCATCTTGCGCGGGAGCTGCTGGTCGTCGACCCACAGGTCGAACTCCATCTTGTCCAGCCCGGTCTTGGCGACGAGCTGCTGCATCTTCTCACGCTGGTCGCTGCCGAGCTTGGCCAGCGCCTGCTGAACGGAGTAGGTGCCCTGGTAGTGGGTGGTCTGCGTGCCGTCGACGGTCTCGGCTCCGACCTTGCGCACGTCCTTGGAGGCGGTCAGCATCCGCACGTTGGCCGAGGGGTCGGCCTGCTGGGACTGGTTCATGAGCGACTTGATGTCGATGCCGCTCTGGGCGCCGAGCTTGCTGAGCGACATCTTGACCCACGGCTTGCCGGCGTTCTGGTTCGAGAGCGCCGCCGTCTTCATGTACAGGTTGTCGCCCAGGAGGACCTCCTGGAAGCCGCCGGTCTTCCGGCCGTTGACCGACATGCTCGGGATGCTCATCTTCATCGCCAGACCTGGCTTGAGCCGGTAGGAGATCCGGCCGGTCATCGACGTCTGCTGCCCGGACATCGTGGTGTGGGAGGAGACCTCGGCCTGGAACGTCTTGATCTCGCTGGCCTTCTGCGACACCGTGTTCACGGCCTGCTCGGCCGCGAGCGCCGCGTTGGCGGACGTGTGCTCGCTTCCCTGCGCCTTCTTGCCGCCGTCTCCTCCGCCGCCGCAGGCGGCGAGGGACAGGGCCAGGGCGGACCCGGTGACGGCAAGGACGGCGGTTCGGCGAATCATCGCGTTTCCTTCGAGGTCGGTGTGCGCACGCTGCGCGGCAGCCTGCGGCGGCGGACAGAACATTAGGACGCCACAGGGATCACATCGGTTCAATCCCGCCACTTTCCCCACGTCGGAAAGCCGCGCGCCCCGCGGCGGGGAGCCGCGGGGCGCGTCACGAGAGCGGTCGACCGGGATGTGGCCGAACCCGGGTCAG
The DNA here is from genome assembly GCF_039542055.1 of Actinoallomurus vinaceus. Taxonomy (NCBI): domain Bacteria; kingdom Bacillati; phylum Actinomycetota; class Actinomycetes; order Streptosporangiales; family Thermomonosporaceae; genus Actinoallomurus; species Actinoallomurus vinaceus. The sequence continues at coordinate 942,851 of NZ_BAABHK010000001.1, read as the reverse complement.
CCCGGAAGGCCGGTGCCGCCGTGGTTCTGCATGAGCTGGTTGCCGTCGGCCACCTGGCTCGCCGGCGGCGCGGACACGCTGACGGACTTGTTGTAGTCGCTGTAGACCATGGTGGCGGTGGCCGCGCCGTCCGACGCGGCGCTCTTCGCCGTCAGCTTGCGCGGCAGGTTGTCCGCGCCGACCCACAGGTCGAACGCGACGCTCTTCGCGCCGCCCTTCTGGTAGAGGTCCTGGAACGACTGCTTGGTCTTGCCGTTGAGCTGCGCCGCGGCGTCCTTCGCGGTGATCGTCCCGGTGTAGTGGGTGGTCTTCACCCCGTCGATCGTCTGGGTGCCGGCCTTGCGCACGTCCTTCGAGCTGGTGAAGATCTTCGTCTGCTGGGCGGGGTCGGCCTGCTTGAGGATCTCGTTCAGGTCCACGCCGGCCTGCTGCGCGGCCTTCGAGACCGAGAACTTCACCCACGGCTTGCCGCCGGTGAACTGCGTGAGCTGGGAGGGGACCTTCCCGTACAGGTTGTCACCGAGCAGGATCGCGCGCAGACCCGACTCCACCGAGTGGCCGCCGAAGCCGGCCTGGTCGAGCGTGCCGACGGCGGCGAGGTCGGGAGTGAGCCGGACCTGGACGACACCGTGCGCCTTGGAAGACGCCTGCCCGGTGCCGCTCTCGGTGATGTCGACCTTGTAGGACTTGACGGTGCTGGTCTTCTGCGCCGCGAGGCTGATCGCCTGGGCGGCGGATACGTTCACGGCGTCGGCGCCGCCTCCCCCGTTGGCACTCCCGCACGCGGCGAGAGAGACCATCAGGGCGGCACCAGCGGCCGTACCCACGGCATATCGACGAACCATTGTGAACCCTTCCTGCGTATCGCGTACGGCCCCCGGCACGATGAGAGCGCGAACGCCTGGATCCGGCACTATCGAGTGTTGCCGCTCAAGATCTCCTAAACATCCCCCGAGGGGACCAGATCCCATACTCCCGTGTGCGACGTGAGTCGTACCCGGGGATGAGCAACGCGAAGGGGCGCCCCCGAAAACGGGAGCGCCCCTTCGTGGTTCGCCGATGCGTCAGCTCGCGGACTCTTCCAGCTCCGCGGTGAGGTTGCGCGTGACGTTGGGGTCGACCGGGATGCCCGGGCCCATCGTCGTGCTCAGGGTCGCCTTCTTGATGTAGCGCCCCTTGGCCGCCGACGGCTTGAGCCGCAGGATCTCCTCCAGCGCGGCGGCGTAGTTCTCCACGAGCTGCTTCTCGGTGAAGGACGTCTTGCCGGCGATGAAGTGCAGGTTCCCGTGACGGTCCACGCGGAACTCGATCTTGCCGCCCTTGATCTCGGTGACGGCCTTGGCCACGTCGGTGGTGACGGTGCCGGTCTTCGGGTTCGGCATGAGGCCACGGGGGCCGAGCACACGGCCGAGCCGGCCGACCTTGCCCATCATGTCCGGGGTCGCCACGACGGCGTCGAAGTCGAGCCAGCCGCCCTGGATCCGCTCGATCATGTCGTCGGAACCGACGTGGTCGGCGCCGGCCTCGCGGGCCTCGTCGGCCTTGGCGCCACCGGTGATGACCAGCACACGGGCGGTCTTACCGGTGCCGTGCGGCAGGTTGACGGTGCCGCGGACCATCTGGTCGGCCTTACGGGGGTCCACCCCGAGCCGGAACGCGACCTCGACGGTGGCGTCGAACTTGGTCGGCGAGGTCTCCTTGGCCAGCTTCACGGCCTCGGCCGGGCTGTACAGCGCCGACTTGTCGATCTTGGTGTCGGCGTTGCGGTACGCCTTGCTGCGCTTCATTTCTCTCTCCTGTCGTGGAGCTCGTGGTACGGGCCGGCGCTCGGCCCTCCCACCGATTTACCGGTGCGCCGCAGGTCAGTCGGCGACGGTGATGCCCATGGAACGGGCGGTGCCGGCGATGATCTTCTCGGCCTGCTCGGGCGAGTTGGCGTTGAGGTCCGGCATCTTGGTCGCGGCGATCTCCCGGAGCTGGTCGCGGGTGATCGAGCCGACCTTGCTCTTGTGCGGCTCGCCGCTGCCCTTGTCGACGCCGGCGGCCTTCTTGATCAGCTGCGCGGCGGGCGGGGTCTTGGTGACGAACGTGAACGAGCGGTCCTCGTAGATGGTGATCTCTACGGGGATGACGTTGCCGCGCTGGGACTCCGTGGCCGCGTTGTACTGCTTGCAGAAGTCCATGATGTTGACGCCGTGCGGGCCGAGGGCGGTACCCACCGGCGGCGCGGGCGTCGCCTGGCCGGCCTGCAGCTGGACCTTGACGACCGCGGAGATCTTCTTCTTCTTGGGAGGCATGCCTCACCCCTTCGTTCCGGTTGTTTCGTCGGCCCCTACTCCCGTACGGACGGGCGACGCGGCGGCTGGAACGTCGACCGCCGCGTTGGGACCGCTTCCCCCGCGGGCACGCGGGGACATCTGAGGGTATGCGTCGGAGCGTCGTGCTCCGACGTCAGATCTTGGAGACCTGGTTGAAGGACAGCTCGACCGGGGTCTCCCGACCGAAGATCGACACCAGCACCTTGAGCTTCTGGGCCTCGGCGTTGATCTCGTTGACGGTCGCGGGGAGGGTCGCGAACGGACCGTCCATGACGGTGACGGACTCGCCGACCTCGAAGTCGACGGTGGCCGCAGCCTTCGCCGTCTCCTTGGTCTTGGCCTGCTCCTCGGGCTCGGGCGCGAGCAGCGTCGCGACCTCCTTGAGGTGCAGCGGCGACGGCGTGTTGGACAGCCCGACGAAGCCGGTCACGCCCGGCGTGTTGCGGACGGCCGCCCAGGACTCGTCGGTGAGCTCCATGCGGACCAGGATGTAGCCCGGCAGGACCTTCTCGTTGACCTTCTGACGCTTGCCGCCCTTGACCTCGGTGACCTCGTGCTGCGGCACCTCGACCTGGAAGATGTAATCCTCCATGTTGAGCGACTGGGTGCGCTGCTCGATGTTGGTCTTCACGCGGTTCTCGTAGCCGGCGTACGAGTGAACGACGTACCACTCACCCGGAAGGAGCCGCAGCTGGGTCGTGAACTCTTCGACCGGGTCCGACGCCTCGTCGGACGCCTCTTCGGACGCTTGGGCGGACGTTTCGTCGGACTCCGTGGCGACTTCCTCAGCCTCGGCCGAAGCCGGCGCTTCCACCGACTCGGCCTCCTCGATGGCCTCGTCGTGAAGCTCTGGGGACTCGGACACGGTCACTCTTTCTCTCGTCTGTGGGTTGCTGATGGAATCCGGCACGCGATCAGCCGAAGAGCTTCAGCACAACCCAGGAGAACGCGTTGTCGAGACCGAACACGATCGCCACGACGATGATCACGAAGATCAGCGACACGGTCGTGTAGGTGACAAGCTCGTTACGCGTAGGCCAGATCACCTTGCGGAGCTCGGCGACGACCTGGCGGTAGAACAGGAGAGGCGAGGTCCGCTTCTTGACGGACTTCCCCTTGCCCTTGATCGCGGTCTCGCCGCTCATCTCGGTCGCCATTGCTGTCGACGCATCCCCTCGTCGGTTGTGTCTCGCGAACTTCCGGTGTGGGCGTGCGTTCAGGACGCCCGCGCACGTGCGCCGTGCACGAACCGTATTCCGCAGGGCAGGAGGGACTCGAACCCCCAACCACCGGTTTTGGAGACCGGGACTCTGGCCAATTGAGCTACTGCCCTTCACAGTGGACCCGATGGCACGCGAGAACCATGCGGGACGCCACTAGGTCACGCAGTCTACGTCTCAAACACCCTCGCGTCGAACCAAACGCCGATCGCGCCCTTCGTGCCGCCCCGGCCTGCCCCGATACCGAGCTGAGACCTGCCGCGATGTCTGCGACGATAGGGAGCATGAGCACTCGAATCTCCGCTCGGATCGCCGCGATCTCCGAGTCCGCGACGCTCGCCGTCGACGCCAAGGCCAAGGCGCTGAAGGCCGCGGGGCGTCCGGTGATCGGATTCGGCGCCGGCGAGCCCGACTTCCCGACTCCGGACTACATCGTCGAGGCAGCCGTCGAGGCGTGCCGCAACCCCCGGTTCCACAAGTACACGCCGGCCGGGGGGCTGCCCGAGCTGAAGGCGGCGGTCGCGGAGAAGACCAAGCGCGACTCCGGCTACGAGGTCGAGGCGTCGCAGGTGCTCATCACCAACGGCGGCAAGCAGGCGGTGTACGAGGCGTTCGCCGCGCTGCTCGACCCGGGCGACGAAGTCATCGTGCCCACGCCGTACTGGACGACCTACCCGGAGTCGATCAAGCTGGCGGGCGGTGTGCCGGTCGACGTCGTCGCCGACGAGACCACCGGCTACCTCGTGAGCGTCGACCAGCTCGAGCGGGCCCGCACCGACCGTACGAAGGTGCTGCTCTTCGTCTCCCCGTCCAACCCCACCGGCGCGGTCTACACGCGCGAGCAGGTCGCCGAGATCGGCCGCTGGGCCGCCGAGCACGGCCTGTGGGTGATCACGGACGAGATCTACGAGCACCTCGTCTACGGGGACGCGGAGTTCTCCTCGATGCCGGTGGTCGTCCCGGAGCTGGCCGACCGCACCCTGGTGCTCAACGGGGTCGCCAAGACCTACGCGATGACGGGCTGGCGCGTGGGCTGGATGATCGGCCCGAAGGACGTCGTGAAGGCCGCGACCAACCTGCAGTCGCACGCGACCTCGAATGTGGCGAACGTCTCACAGGCCGCGGCGCTGGCCGCGGTGAGCGGCGACCTGTCGGCCGTGGCCGAGATGCGCAAGGCGTTCGACCGCCGCCGCCAGACGATCGTGCGGCTGCTCAACGAGATCCCCGGCGTCGTGTGCCCCGAGCCGAAGGGCGCGTTCTACGCCTACCCGTCGGTCAAGGAGCTGCTCGGCAAGGAGATCCGCGGCAAGCGCCCGCAGACCTCCGTCGAGCTCGCCGCGCTGATCCTCGAGGAGGCCGAGGTCGCGCTCGTGCCGGGCGAGGCGTTCGGCACGCCGGGTTACTTCCGCCTGTCCTACGCGCTGGGCGACGAGGACCTCGCCGAGGGCGTCGGCCGCGTCGCCAAGCTGCTGGCCGAGGCCCACTGACCCTTCCCGGACGGCGACGGCGGCCGATCCGCGTCGGCCCGTGACGTGATCACGTCCGGGCCGGCGACCGGCCTCCCCGTCCGGGTGGCGGACATGACGACGCCCCGCGAGCGCCACGGTGCTCGCGGGGCGTCTCCGGTACGGCCCTCGCGGATCGGGGTATCGGCGTCCGGCTGCGACCGGGATTCGACTTCGGGCGGGCTCAGTCGACTCCCGGCCGTGCTCAGGCCGCGGGTGTGTTCTCAGTCGGCGCGGACGCCTTCGGCGATGTGCATCAGCTGGGTGCCGAGCGTGGGGCTGACCCCGACGTAGACGCCGAGCCCGCTGCGCTCGATCCACATGACCTGACCGAAGCCGGCGGTGCGCAACGCGGTGTGGCCGTGCACCTCGGCGTGTTCCGCGGTGGGCGGGGCGAACCCCATGTCCGCCGGTTTCCGCAGTGTGGCGTCGCGTACGAGCCGCACCTCGATCCAGCCGGCCGGGCCGGTCCAACGGCAGGTCGTGATCCGGCGCCCGCCGGTCTTCGTGCCGTCGCAGCTCTCGGTCGGGTCGATGCCCACGGGCAGGTAGCCGAGCAGTGCCTTGGCGGCACCGGGAACATCGACGTGCGAACCGCTACTCGGATGCCGTGAGGGCCGTGCGCTCGAGTGCCCCGGAGCGGACGCGCTCGCGGACGGGGACGCCGACTTGGTCTTCGACGACGCGGACGGCGATGGGGTGACCTGAGTGGCCGTCATCCCGCCGCCGCTCTTCTTGTGCCCGCCTTCGGGGCCGGGATTGCTGACGGTCTGCGGGTTGATCGCCTGATAGGTCGGGATGACCGCGATCGCGACGACGACCCCGGCCGCCGCGACCGCGATCGTCGCTCGCCGCCGGACCGTCCGCTGATGGCGGCGCTTTGCGTCATGCGCCAGCGTGCCGGACGCCGACACCCCCGTGACATGCTCCGCCATGGCCTGCCGGAGTTCGTTCTCCAGATCCATGGTTCACCCCCTTGACGCCGCCGCCTGTGCGGACGTTCCCATTCGTTCGCGGAGGCGGGCGAGGCCCCGCGCGGCCTGACTCTTGACGGTGCCGACCGAACAACCGAGCATGGCGGCCGTCTCCGCCTCGGACATGTCCTCCCAGTAGCGCAGGACCAGCACCGCCCGCTGGCGTGGCCCGAGCTTCTTCAGCTCCTCCATGAGCACGCCACGCAGCTCGACGTTGCCTGCCTCGGAGGCTGTCGGCGTCTCCGGCGGAGCCGCCATCTGCACCTCGCGGAGGACCCGCCAGCGTCGGGCCCGGCTGACGGACAGATTGACCAGGATCTTGCGGACGTACGGCTCCGGATTACTGCCGGGCTTCATCCGACCCCAGTGCCGATACGCCTTCTCCAGGGCCGTCTGCAGCAGATCCTCCGCATCCGTCCGCCCCCCGCACAGCAGCTGGGCAGTTCGAAGCAGCGCAGTACCGCGCTCCGCCACGAACTCGACGAATGACTCGTCGTCTCGACGCGCCAAGGCACTCCGTCCGTCGTACGCCCTATTTATGTCGATCGGTCGCGGGTGGCCCACCGCGCAGGGCCACCCGCGCCGAGCCTCAGTGAAGCTGACGCAGCTGTGTGGCGATCGCCGGGAGCTGGGTCGCGTACGCGGGGCTGCCGGTCAGGTAGACCGCGTAGCCCTGGTCGGTGATCCACAGCACGCCGGTGCCCGCCGGGCTCTCCCACGTCTGGGCGCCGGCGACGGAGGCGAGGCCGCCCTCGGGCAGCTTCAGCTCCGCGGCCAGCTCCTTGACCGTGGTCTGCGGCGGGGTGTTCAACCGCTCGACGGTCAGGAAGTTGCCGCCCGTGGCCGTGAACTTCTGGACGACCGTGCAGACCTTACCGCTCTGGAGGGTGATCGAGTGGCTGTGGGAGGCGGCGAGGTGCATGCCGTTGGGCAGCGTGACGTCCTTGGCCTTGTTGTTCTGCACGTTGAGGACCGGCGGGACGGAGGAGCAGTCCAGGGCCTTCGCGTCAGGCACGTTGACCTTCGGCAGGCCCGGCTTCGCGGTCGGGACGGCGGCCGGCGCGGAGGCCGCGGAGGGCTGGCCCGCAGAGGGGGCGCAGATCGGCAGGTTGCCCGGGGCCTTCACCTTGTCGGCGGGCACCGCCACCGGCACGTTCGGCTTCTCGCCGGTCTTCGGCAGCTCCGCCTTCGGGAGCTTGTCCTTCGGGAGCCCGGCCGCGGGCAGCTCGCCCTTCGGGAGCTTGTCCTTGGGCAGCTCGCCCTTCGGCAGCTCCGCCTTCGGGAGCTTGTCCTTGGGCAGGTTTGCCTTCGGGAGCTTGTCCTTGGGCAGCTCTGCCTTCGGGAGCTTGTCCTTGGGCAGCTTGTCCGTGGGGACGCTCACGCAGGTCGGTGCCCCGTTCGGGAGCTTGCCGGTGGCGTCCTTGACGGCCTTCTTCGCGCCGTCCGCGACGGGCTTGACCGAGGGTGCCGGGGAGTTGCTGGAGACGGTCGCGTAGGCGACGCCGCCGGCGGTGATGGCGCCGACGGCGCCGGTGGCCAGAAGAGCCAGCTTGAGGTTGATCACGTCTATCCCTTTCAGCGCGGTTTGACTCTCGCGCCCCTCATATACGCGTGTGTCCCAGACGGGGTTGCACGGCTTCTCAAACTTTTTTCGGGAGTCCTCGCGGATGCGCTTCGGGGGAGGTCGCCGCAGGCCCGAGCAGCGCATACGGCAAGATCGGTGCATGGAGGCCCGTCCGATCGCAACTCTGCCCAAGGCCCATCTGCATGTGCACTTCACCGGTTCGATGCGGCACACCACGCTCGTCGAGCTCGCCGGCAAGCACCGCGTGCACCTGCCCGACGCCCTCGTCGAGGAGTGGCCTCCCCGCCTGCGTGCGACGGACGAGCGCGGCTGGTTCCGCTTCCAGCGCCTGTACGACATCGCCCGGTCGGTGCTGCGCGACGAAGAGGACGTACGGCGGCTGCTGCGCGAAGCGGCCGAGGACGAGGCCGCGGAGGGCTCCGGGTGGCTGGAGATCCAGGTCGACCCGAGCGGGTACGGCGGCCGCTTCGGCGGGCTGACGGCCTTCACCGACCTGGTGATGGACGCCACGCGGGAGGCCTCCGAGGCCACCGGGGTCGGGATCGGCGTCATCATCGCGGCCAACCGCACGCGGCATCCTCTCGATGCGCGGACGCTGGCGCGGCTGGCCGCCCAGTACGCCGGGCAGGGGGTCGTCGGGTTCGGGCTCTCCAACGACGAGCGGCGCGGCCGGGCGTACGACTTCGACCGGGCCTTCACGATCGCCAAGCGGGCCGGTCTGCTGTCCGTCCCGCACGGCGGGGAACTGCTCGGCCCCGCGAGCGTACGGGCCTGCCTCGACGCGCTGCGGGCCGACCGGATCGGGCACGGCGTGCGCGTCGTCGAGGACCCGGCCCTCATGGAGACCGTCGCCGCCCGCGCCGTCACCCTCGAGGTCTGCCCGTCGTCGAACGTCGGTCTCGGGGTCTACCCGACGCCGGACGACGTCCCTCTCCGCCGTCTCTTCGAGGGAGGTGTGTCGATCGCACTGGGCGCCGACGACCCGCTGCTGTTCGGGTCACGGCTGACCCGCCAGTACGAGCTGGCGCGGCGGGACCACGGGTTCACCGACGAGGAGCTGGCCGAGCTGGCGCGGTGTTCGATCCGGGGCTCCGCGGCCCCTCCGGAGATGCAGAAACGGCTCCTCGACGGCATCGACGCCTGGCTCGGCACACCGCTGAAAACAGCGGCACCGTGACGGACTAAATGGAATGATCGGACACCGTGATCATCCGTACCGCGACTGCCGAAGAGGCCGCCAGGCTGGCGCCCTACCTTCCCGTCACGCACGCCGTCCTCGACGGTGACCGGCTGGCCGGCGGGCTGAGCCTCATCGAGGCCCGGCCCGGGGTCCGCGAGCTGAGCGTCTGGGTGATACCCGAAGAGCGGCGGCGAGGAGTCGCGAGCAAGGCCGTGCGGACCATGGCCGAGCAGGCGGACGGGCGGCTGGAGATGGTCACCGACGTGGCCGACACGGTCTCCCAGCGCGTCGCGCTGAACGCCGGGTTCACCCGCGAGGCCGTACGCCGGAACAGCGGACCGGACGGCGGCCGGCCGGACGACATCGTCTGGGCCTGGCTGCCCGGCGACCCGCCCGGCCCGGCCGCGCGGCCGCTCCCCGACCTGCGGGGCGGCGAGCTGCGGGACGGCGAGGTGAGCCTACGTCCGCTCGGCCCGGTCGACGTGGACGAGCTGCTCACGTTGATCAACCTGCCGGACATACGCGCCCGGTCGGTCGTCAGGCACGTGCGGCCGCGGGCCGAGGTGGCGCGGCGCTGCGAGTACGCCCCCAGCGAGTGGCTGGCGGGCAACCGCGCCGACTTCACGATCCGGGTGAACGACGAGTTCGCCGGCGACATCGGCCTGTACTACGAGGCCTGGAGCCGGTCGGCGATGATGGGCTACAGCATGCTGCCGGCGTTCCGCGGCCGGGGCATCGTGACGCGCGCCGTACGCCTGCTCAGCGCCTGGGCGTTCGAGATCGGCATCCCGCGGCTCGCGGCCGGGACCGCGCCGGACAACGCGGCGTCGCAACGCGTGCTGGAGAAGGCCGGTTTCGCCCTCGAAGGGGTGCAGCGGTCGCGTCTCGACGGCCCGGACGGCACCCGCATCGACGACGTCGTGTACGTCCTGCTGCCCTGACCGTCAGAGGCGTACGCCGACGAAGACCGGTTCGTTGACGAGCGTGACGCCGAAGGCCTCGCGGACACCGTCGCGGACCTCGCGGGCCAGGGCCAGGAGGTCCTCGGTACGCCCGCCGTCGGCGTTGGTCAGCGCGAGGGTGTGCTTCGTCGAGATCCGGGCCGGGCCCTGGCCGTACCCCTTGGTGAAGCCCGCCTTGTCGATCAGCCACGCCGCCGAGGTCTTCGTACGGCCGTCGGGCTCCGGGTAGCGCGGGAACACGGCGTCCGGGCCGAGCCGGTCGGCGACGTGCTTCTCCAGGTCGGTGAGCTGATCCGGGTCGAGGATCGGGTTGGTGAAGAACGACCCGGCGCTGCGCGTGTCGGGGTCGGCAGGGTCGAGGACCATGCCCTTCCCCCGGCGCAGACCGAGCACCGCCTCGCGGGCCTCCAGCAGCGGGACCCGCTCGCCGGGCTCGACCCCGAGTGTCCGGGCGAGTTCGGCGTAGCGGACCGGCGCGGACAGGTCGGCCGGTTCGAGGGCGAAGGTCACCTCCAGCACGACGTGCCGGTCGGCGCCCTTGAAGGCACTGGTGCGGTAGCCGAACCGGCAGGCGTCGCGGTCGAGGACGACGACCTCGCCGCGCTCCCGGTCGTACGCGCGGACCTCGACGATCGTCTCGCTGACGTCCTGACCGTACGCTCCGACGTTCTGGATCGGGGTGGCACCGAGCAGGCCGGGGATGCCGGACAGGCACTCGACGCCGGACAGGCCCTCCTCGACGCACCGGGCGACGAACGGGTCCCACTCCTCGCCCGCCCGGGCGCGTACGAGCACGCGGCCGTCGCTCCGCCGGCGGTGAGCGTGAAACGCGGCGACGGACACGCCGCGGGTGGCGATGTGCACCGCCGTGCCGGGAAAGCCCGCGTCGGCGACGACGAGGTTGCTGCCGCCGCCGAGGACGAGCGCCGGCTCGCCCTCCCGGTCGGCGCGGCGGACGGTGTCGATGAGTTCGTCGTCCGTCGTGGCCTCGACGAAGCACCGCGCGGGCCCACCCAGCCGCAGCGTGGTGTAGCCCGCGAGGTCGACCTGCTCGCAGCGGACCGCCATCAGGCGAGACGGACCGTCGCCTTGGCGCGGGTGAGGACCTTCTCGCCGCGCGAGCGGGCGGTCAGCGCGACGACGACCGCGTTGTCATCGAGCTTGTCCTCGATCACGCCGGTGATCTCGATCTCGGTGCCGCCCTCATTGGGCACCACGACCATCGAGGAGAACCGCACGCCGTAGTCGATGACCGCGCCCGGGTCGCCGGCCCAGTCGGTGACGTACCGGCCGCCCTGCGCCATCGTGAACATGCCGTGCGCGATCACGTCGGGCAGACCCACGGACTTGGCGAACGGCTCGTTCCAGTGGATCGGGTTGAAGTCCCCGGACGCGCCGGCGTACTTGACCAGGTCGAGGCGCTCGACCTTGTAAGTCCTGGCGGGGAGCTCCTGGCCGACCTCGACCTCGTCGTACTTCACCGTGGCGGTCATCTCAGGCACCTCGCTCGATGATGACGTTGTGGGCCGTGCAGACGTGCTCGCCGTCGACCGTCTTGATCACCGTCTGGAGTTCGAGGCGCTCGTTGCGGCCGATGGAGCGGATGCCGGCGATCTTCGACTCGGCGGTGACGACATCGCCCGCGTGGAGCGGGCGGACGTACTCGAACCGCTGCTCGCCGTGGACGACCATCGAGTAGTTGAGGCCGAGCTCGGGGTCGGTCAGGCCGGCGCCGGTGATCGAGATCACGATCGGGAAGGTCGGTGGCGCGATCACGTCGGGGTGCCCGGCGGACTTGGCCGCCTCCGCGTCACGGTAGATCGGGTTCAGATCGCCGATGGCGTCCGCGAACTCCCTGATCTTCAGCCGGGTGACCTCGTACGGCTCCGACGGCGGGAAGGCCCGCCCGATGAAATCGCGGTTCAGCGCCATTCAATCCGTCCCTTCCCGGGAATACCCACGTGCGCGCCAGGGGAGGCGATGAGGCGACGTTAACAGACGTGGTTCAGCCCGCCCCGGCAGCGATGCCGGGACGGGCTGTGAACGTCAGGGAACGCCGACGGCGAGCCCGCTCCCGCCTCAGCGGGTCTCGCGGTGCGCCTGGTGCTTACGGCAGTTCGGGCAGTACTTCTGCAGCTCCAGGCGGTCCGGGTCGTTGCGCCGGTTCTTCCGCGTGATGTAGTTGCGGTGCTTGCACTCCTGGCAGGCCAGCGTGATCTTTGGCCGTACGTCGGTGGCAGCCACGATGGAGTGCCTTTCTGGTGAGGGACACTGGACAACGACCTGCACCGGATCACCTGCGAGAGGTGATCGGTGAGGTGGTAGCGGAGGCCGGACTTGAACCGGCGACACAGCGATTATGAGCCGCTTGCTCTGCCTGACTGAGCTACTCCGCCGCGAAGGTCGGGCGACCGGAGAAAAGGATACCGGACTCTCCGGACACGCCCGAACAGACGAAACCCCGGCCCACTCTGGCGGACCGGGATATCGGCTGCTGGAGCCCCCTTACGGAATCGAACCGTAGACCTTCTCCTTACCATGGAGACGCTCTGCCGACTGAGCTAAGGGGGCGTGCGCCCTTCCGCGCTCCGTAACCATACACGCTGCGCGGCCCGGACACGAAATCGATTCGCCGCGGCGGCCGGCGACCTCTCCGAGCTGCGCACCCATACGTTCGGGCCCGGCCCTGAGACGTCCCTGACGCGTCCCTGAGACCGGGGCCGAACCGGTGATCACGCCCCTAGCGTGATCAACGTCCGCAAGGTGCCCGGCCGGGTCCGCACGCCTCACCGGACGTCTCCTCGACGTCCGTTCGGGAGGAAGATTCATGTTGTTCGAAGGAAGGTCCGGTCATCGCGGCGCCGTGCGGCGCGCCGGGACGGCCGCCGTGGTCGCGCTGGGGGCCGTCACCACCGCCGTATCGGGCCTCGTCGCCGGGCCGGCGCACGCGTCGCCGAGGAGTCCGCAGTGGGCTCCGTGCGATCCGGAGTCCCCGGGGCGGAGTGCGCCACCCTCTCGGTGCCGGTCGACTGGGCGCACCCGGACGGGCCGACGTTCGGCCTGGCGCTGGCCCGCCGTACGGCCACCGGGCCCGGGGTGCCCGTCGGCGCGCTGGTGTTCGGCCCAGGCGGGCCGGGCGACTCGGGGGTGGACCGGGTGGTGACGGGGATCGACCGGTTCAGCCCGGAGATCCGCCGACGGTTCGACATCGTGAGCTTCGACCCGCGCGGCGTGGGCCGTAGCAGTCCGGTGACCTGCTCTCCCGACCTGCTCGCCCGGCGTCCGAGCCCGAAGATCGAGGATCAGGCGGCCTTCGAGGCCACGCTCGCGTACAACCGGCGGCTCCGCGCGGACTGCCGGGCGCGCACCGGCCCGGTCTTCGACCACCTGGACACCGCGCAGACGGTACGGGACCTGGACGCCGTCCGGACCGCCCTCGGCGAGGCGAAGCTGACCTTCCACGGCAGTTCGTACGGCACGATGCTCGGGGCGCAGTACGCCGAGACGTATCCGCGCCGGGTCCGGGCCATGGTGCTGGAGGGCGTGATGGACCAAGCCGAGAAGGTCGCCGCGATGGAGGCGAGCGCGCCGATACCGGCCTCGCCCACCTCCCCCGCGGCGCTTCCGCCGGCGACGCCGGTCTTCTGCTCCGACTGGCGTCTTCCGGTGCGCGACCACCGTGAGTACGCCTCGCTGGTCCGCACGATGACCAAGGCCGCGCCGGACCTGCCGTACCTGCTGCCCCTGCATATGACGGCCGCGTGCCTCGGCGCGCCGACCGCGAACCCGCAGCACCGCCTCACGGCGCGCGGCACCCCGCCGATCCTGCTGTCCAACGCCGTGCACGACCCGGCCACCGGCTACCCGTGGGCGGAGTCGGTGGCGCGGCAGTTCGGCCGCGCGGCACCCGCTGCCCCGCCGTGGAGTCCTGAGTCTTCTCGCGTGCCCGCCCGGGTCAGCGGAGCAGTTCGCGGGCGATGACGACCTGCTGGATCTGGCTGGTCCCCTCGTAGATCCGGAAGAGCCGGACGTCGCGGTACAGCCGCTCGACGGCGACGCCGCGCATGTAGCCCATGCCGCCGAAGACCTGGACGGCGCGGTCGGCGACGCGGCCGACCATCTCCGAGCAGAAGTACTTCGCGCAGGAGGGGCCGAGCCTGCGGTCCTCCCCCGCGTCGTACGCCTCCGCGGCCCGCAGGACCATCGAGCGGCCCGCGTACAGCTCCGTCTGGGAGTCGGCGATCAGTCCCTGGATCAGCTGGTAGTCCCCGATCCGCTGCCCGCCCTGGCGCCGTTCCTTGGCGTACGCGACCGTCTCGTCGAGGAGGCGCTGCGCGACGCCCACGCAGACCGCCGCGATGTGGACGCGGCCGTGCGCGAGCGACGTCATCGCGGTGCGGTAGCCGGTGCCCTCCTCGCCGACCATCGCCGTCGCGGGGACCCGTACGCCGTCGAAGTACACCTCGGCGGTGTGCGCGCCGCGCTGGCCCATCTTCTCGTCGGAGGGGCCGACGGCAAGGCCGGGCGTGCCCGCCTCGACGATGAACGTGGAGATCCCCCGCGGCCCCTCGCCGCCGGTCCGGGCGAACACCATGAACACGTCCGCCTCGGGCGCGTTGGTGATGAAGCGCTTGGCCCCGTCGAGCACATAGTGATCTTCGTCACGCACGGCCTTGGTCGTCAGGGTGCTGGGGTCGGAGCCCGCCTCGGCCTCGGTCAGCGCGAACGCCGCGACGGCCCGGCCGGCGGCCAGTCTCGGCAGCCAGTGGTCGCGCTGCTCGTCGGTGCCCGCCTTCACCAGGACCTGACCGGCGATGCCGTTGCTGGTGCCGAACATCGAGCGGAACGCGGGGCTGGCGTAACCGAGTTCGAACGCCAGGCGCACCTCTTCGCTCATGGACAGGCCGAGCCCGCCGTACGCCTCCGGCAGCGCGTACCCGAACAGGCCCATCTCGGCGGCGGCCTGCCGGAGGTCGTCCGGGATGCGGTCCGTCGTCTCGATCTCGTCCTCGCGCGGGATCACCCGATCGCGGACGAAGGTCCGTACGGCGTCGAGCACGTCTGCGAAGTCCTGGGCGTCCACGCGTCCTCCGATAACCGAATCGGATTCTTGGCCGGGAACACTCTAATCGGACATCTCCGACTCCGGTCAGCCGTTGACTCTGACACTGTGTGAGGACCTACACCGGGACATGTCATGTTCAGCATCGGAGACTTCGCACGACTCGGCCGCGTGTCCGTACGGATGCTGCGGCACTACGACGCACTTGGCCTGCTGCGGCCCGCCCGGGTCGATCCGGCCACCGGCTACCGCTCCTACGACGCGGCGCAGCTCGCCCGGCTCAACCGGCTGATCGCGCTCAAGGACCTCGGCCTCAGCCTGGAACAGGTGGGGCGGATCCTCGACGAGAAGGTCGGGACGGAGGAGCTGCACGGCATGCTCCGGCTGCGCCGGGCGGAGTTGGCGGCCCACGTGGCCGAGGAGACGGCGCGTCTGGCCCGGGTCGAGGCGAGGCTCCGGATGATCGAAACGGAGGGCGTCATGTCCACGGACGTCGTCATCAAGAGTGTTCCGGCCGTCCGCCTCGCGGAGCTCAGCGCGACGGCGGAGAGCTACGAGTCCGACAAGATCAGCCCGGTGATCCAGCCGCTGTACGAGGAGCTGTGCAAGCGGCTCGACGCGGCCGGGCTGGCCATCACCGGCCCGGCGGTCGCGTACTACGAGCAGGCGCCCGACGGGGTGCGGGTGCACGCCGGGGCCCCGGTGAACGCCGACCCGGGCGGCGCGTACGAGTTCGACCTCGTCGACCTGCCCGGGGCGGAGCAGGCGGCGACCCTCATCCACCACGGGCCCATGGACAACGCGGACGCGTCCTTCCAGCGGCTCGCCCGGTGGATCGAGGAGAACGGCTACCGCAGCACCGGCTTGGCGCGCGAGGTCTACCTCCGGTACGGACAGGGCGCCCCCGAGACGTGGGTCACGGAGCTCCAGGAGACGGTGACGCGCTGACGGCCCGCCGCCGTTCTGCGCGGTCAGTCCGTGACGTCACGGGCCACCGTGACGACGGCGATCGCGAGGGCGACGACCGTCCAGCCGGTGAGGAAGAGCGCGCCGGGGCCGGGACGCGGGCCGAAGGCCGCCAGTCCGCTGGTGAAGGGACCGTGGTAGCGCGCCGGCGGCGCCACCGCCTCGGCGATCGCGCCGATCGGGACGATGGCGAACGCCGTCGCCGCGTTGCGCAGGATCGCGCCGAGCGCCACGCCGAGCAGGCTCAGCAGGACCACCCCGCCGACGGTGACGGCGTACAGCCGCAGGAGGTCGCCGGGCTGGTGGGTGTGCATGGCGGCGCCGCCGTGCCGCCTGATGGCGGCGGCCAGCCAGACGGTCTGCGCGACCGAGGCCGCCACCGTGGCGACCATCGCCACGCAGGCGGCCTTGGCGGCCAGCACGCGGCGCCGCCCCGGCGTGGTCAGAAGGATGGGGACGATCGTCCGGAAACGGTGATCCTGGGCGGCCGCCACGACGCCCAGCAGCAGCATCGGGTATCCCGTCAGCTCTCCGGCCGACGGCCCGAGCCCGTGCCAGGCCGCTCCCGGGTCGCCCTGCGACCCGATCACGGCCACGAGGAACAGGTGGAGGGCGGCGACGGCGGACATCGTCAGCCACGGGCCCGGCGTCGTCCGCAGGGCGTACAGCTCGGACCGCAGCTGCCGGATCATCGCGGCTCCCGGTCTTCGGCGGTGCGGGTGAGACGGAAGAAGACCTCTTCGAGATCCGGGGCGTCCTCGCGCAGTTCGAACAGCGGTATCCGGTGTTCGGCGGACAGCAGGCCGATGTGCTCGGCCCAGCCCGGCGGGGCCTCCAGCCGGCCGGGCCCCGCCGGCCGCACCGTTGCACCGGCGGCGGCCAGCAGTCCGGCGAGCCGCTCCGCCTCGGGCGACCGCACGTGCACCCTGCCGGACGCCCGGCTCCGCAGGTCGTCGAGCGATCCGGCGGCGACCAGGCGACCTCCGGCGACGATGACCACCTGGTCGACGGTGTGCTGGACCTCCGCCAGCTGATGGCTGGACACCAGCACCGTACGTCCCTCTGCGGCCTGCGATCGGAGGAATCCGCGCAGCCAGTGGATCCCCTCCGGGTCGAGCCCGTTGGCCGGTTCGTCCAGGACGAGCACTCCCGGGTCGCCCAGCAGCGCCGCGGCCAGCGCCAGCCGCTGCCGCATCCCGAGCGAGAATCCCCCGGCGCGCCGGTCGGCCGCGTCCGTGAGGCCGACGAGGCCGAGGACCGCGTCGACCCGGCGGGCGCCGACGCCGACGCGTATACCGAGCATGCGCAGGTGGTGGCGTGCCGTGCGCCGGGGGTGCGCGGTCATCGTCTCCACCACCGCGCCGACCGCCCTGGCGGGGTCTGCCAGCTCGCGGTACGGCCTGCCGTACACCAGGGCGCGGCCGGACGTCGGCCTGACGAGGCCGAGGAGCATGCGGAGTGTCGTCGTCTTACCGGCCCCGTTCGGGCCGAGGAATCCGACGAGCGAGCCCTGCTCGACGGTGAAGCCCAGCCGGTCGACGACCGCCCGGTCGCCGTACCGCTTGGTGAGTCCCTCGATCGTGATCACCGGCATCGGTCAATAGATAACGGTTAGCTATAAGGATCGTCAAGTGGAATGCGGCGCCGGGCCGCCCGGGGGGATCTCACCCTCGGGCGGCCCGGCGTCAGGTGTCAGTCGTCGATCGCCTGGTAGAGCGTGGTCCAGAAGTCGTGGATGAGCCGCGCCGAATCCGGGACCGACATCCCGACCTGGGTGAGCAGGATTCCGGTGAGCTGCTTGTCCGGGTCCGCGTAGGTCGAGGTGCCGCTTCCGCCGTCCCAGCCGAATTGGCCGATGGACGCGTAGTCGCCGCGGTAGGTGCGCACCGCCATCCCCATGCCCCAGCCGCCGTGCTGCCCTTGGCCGAACGACACATGGACGTTGTCGGTGGCCATGGCGTTTCGGGCGGCGTTCTGCTCGGGCGTGAGGCGGTTGGTGGTCATCAGCTCGACGGCGGGCCGGGACAAGATTCGTTCGGTCCCGTGCATCCCGCCATTCAGCAGCATCCGGAAGTAGGCGTGGTAGTCATCGACGGTGGAGACCAGCCCGCCGCCACCGCCCGGGAACGCCGGCGGCCCGCTCCACCGTCCCCCCTTGGCCTCGTCCCACACGAGGAACTCTCCGGTCTGCGGGTCTGGGGCGTAGAGGGTCGGCAGCCGGTCGATCTCGTCGGCCGGCACGTGGAAACCGGTGTCCTTCATCCCCAGCGGGTCGAAGATGCGCTCGCGCAGGAACGTCTCGAACGACTGGCCCGTGACCCTGGCGACGAGCACGCCGAGCAGATCGTTGCTGATGTGGTACTGCCAGCGCTCTCCGGGCTGGTACATCAGCGGAAGCGCGCCAAGGCGGCGCATCCACTCATCCGGCTCGGGCATCGGCTCCGGCAGATCGGGCGTGAGCCCCTGCTCGAAGATCGCACCCATGATCGGAGTGCCCAGCGACGTCATATCCATGCCGAGCCCGAACGTGGAGGTCAGCAGGTCCCGTACGGTGATCGGCCGCCGCGCCGGCACGGTGTCGTCCAGCGGGCCGTCGATCCGCTTCAGCACCCGACGGTCGGCGAGTTCGGGCAGCCACGGCTCCACCAGGTCATCCAGCCGCAGCCGGCACTCGTCGAGCAGGACCATCGTCGCCGCGATCGCGACCGGCTTGGACGTCGAGGCCATCCGGAAGATCGTGTCCCGGCGCATCGGCGCGCCACCGTCATGACGCATCGTCCCGATCGCTTCGACGTGCGTCTCACCGCCCCGGTCGACCAGGGCGACGAGCCCGGGAATCCTCCCGGAATCGACATGCCGTGCCAGCACGTCACGCAGTCTGCGCAGCCCTGTCTCAGAAAAACCGCTGTTGCTCTTTCCCATCATGAATCTCCTTACGCACAGTGTTCGATCTTGCGATTACGGGACTTCTCAGAGGCTGCGGGCGGTGATGTCGCCGTGGGCAGTGGTGGCGTGGATGTCGAGCTGGGCGGCGCCTTCGGTGTTCTTGAGCGCGTTGTGGATCCGGCCGTGGGAGGTGCCGGCGTCCAGGGAGGCCGAGACGCCGGCGGCGGCGCCGACCGAGATCTCGCCGGCCTCGGTGCGCAGCGTGACCGTGCCGCGCACGGCTTCGGTGATGCGGATGTCGCCCTTTTGGGTGCTGATGTCGGCGGGACCGCCCAGGCGGCCGACCTCGACGTCACCGGCGGCGATGGTGAGGCGGACGCTCTCGGCCTCGTCGAGTTCGATCGAGCCGTGGGAGCCGTCGAAGGCGACGTCGCCGAACCGTCCGACGGCCTGGAATTCGGCGCTGGCCGCCTTCGCCTCGACGTGGGACCCGGCGGGCAGCTGGACGGTCACCTCGATGGATCCCGACGGGCCGAGGAGCTGGTTCTTCGCCGAGGCCCCGATCCGCAGAACGCCGTCGCCGTATTCGACCGTGGTCTGCTCGGCCACCTTCACGTCGCGGCTCTTGGAGGCGTCGGCGGGCAGGACCTCGACGGTGGTGTCGGCGCGGTCGGCGGCGATGAACCGGACGCGTCCGGCGGGGATGTCCAGGACGGCGGTGATCGGGGCGGGGGTGTCGAACTTCTGCATCGTGCGCTCCTTGCGACTCGTTGTTTCGAACACTGGAAACGCTACGTTGCATTCCAGTACTACGCAACAAGCTTGTTGCGCAAAATCATCATAGATGCAGGTAGAGGCTAGAAGATCGTTGCAACCGCTTCCAGCTCAACGCAACGATTGTCACTCTGATCTTTGCAATGGATTGAGAGTGAACGCTATCGTGGAGGCATCCGACGCCCGTCGCCCCCTGCCCCTACCGGGCGACCGAATGCGGTTCTGGAATCATGCGGTCATGACCTCGTCCACCGAGCACCGGGCCGTACGGCCGCCGGACGACGACGCGGACATCCCGGCGTTCTGGCGGTCGCTGGGCCTGCCCGGCCTCATCGACGTCCACACACACTTCATGCCGGACAACGTCCTGGCCAAGGTCTGGGCGTACTTCGACCGCTTCACCGAGGCCGGTCTGCCCTGGGAGGTCCGGTACCGCTACGACGAGGAGCGGCGGCTGCGCCTGCTGCGGGAGTTCGGCGTACGGCGGTTCACGGCGATGCTCTACCCGCATCGCCCCGCGATGGCCGTCTGGCTGAACGGCTGGGCGGCCGACTTCGCCGCGCGCACGCCCGACTGCCTCCACACCGCGACGTTCTTCCCCGAGCCGGCGGCGGGCGCGTACGTCGCCGAGGCGATCGACGCCGGGGCCCAGGTGTTCAAGGCGCACGTCCAGGTCGGCGGGTACGACCCCCGCGACCCGCTCCTGGACCCCGTCTGGGGGCTGCTGGCGGAGTCACGAACCCCGGTCGTCGTGCACTGCGGATCCGGCCCCGAACCCGGCCGCCACACCGGCCCGGCCGCCTTCGCCGAGGTCCTGGCCCGCCATCCCCGGCTGATCGCGATCGTCGCGCACATGGGCCTGCCGGAGTACGCGGAGTTCCTCGCCCTCGCCGAACGCCATCCGGAACTGCGCCTCGACACGACCATGGCGTTCACCGACTTCACCGAGAACCTGACCCCCTGGCCCGCCGAACTCACCTCCCGGCTCTCCGACCTGGGGGACCGGATCCTGCTCGGCACCGACTTCCCGAACATCCCGTACTCCTACGCCCACCAGCTCGCGGTGCTCACGCGGCTCGACCTCGGCGACGACTGGCTGCGCGCCGTCTGCCACGACAACGCCGCCCGGCTGTTCACCCGCTGAGCGTTCCGGGCCTCAGCGTGATCGTGTCGGCCTGACT
Organism: Actinoallomurus vinaceus; assembly: GCF_039542055.1. NCBI lineage: Bacteria > Bacillati > Actinomycetota > Actinomycetes > Streptosporangiales > Thermomonosporaceae > Actinoallomurus > Actinoallomurus vinaceus. Next base: position 922,238 of record NZ_BAABHK010000001.1, on the reverse strand, counting down.
GCGTACGCGCTTACGGAAAATCGGCGCCTGGCTCAGCATCGCGCGACCGGGGGCGTCTTATGTGTGGAGATCCCCCGAGCGATGAGGTGACGATGCGTACGAGCGACCCCCTGGAGGTCACGCCCGAAGACGCGATCAGCGACTTGTACCGGGCGAGCTCGCTTCGGCTGGCCCGCGCGGCCCTGCTGCTGGTCGGGGACCGGACCACCGCCGAAGACGTCGTGCAGGAGGCGTTCTACGGGTTGCAGCGTCGGTGGCTCCGCGACGGTCGCCCGCACGACCCGGCCGCGTATGTGCGGACGGCCGTGATGAATGGAGTTCATCGTGACCGCGGGCGACTCGATCGCTCATTTCGCCCGGCCCACGGACAAGGACGCGTCGTACACGCCAGTGCGTCCGGTGGTGCAGGACGCCGTCACCGGAAAGGTCCTCTACACGATCCCGCTCCCGCGGGGCGTGTGGTCGTCGTGGGGGCAGGTCGCGGCCGCACCGGACAACCGCACGTTCGTGATCGCCGGGCTCTCCCTTCCTGCCGGCGGCGAGTTCAGCTACTTCCGGGTGCACCTGAGCGAGGACAGGCGGCCGGATACGCGGCTCATCCCCGGGTTGACGGTGCCCGAGTCGGCCGAGTCGACGACCGTGACGCTCAGCCCGGACGGGCGTCGCCTCGCCTATCGCCTGAGCACCGGGGTCGGCGTCGCGGACATCGCCACCGGGCAGCGGCGAACCTGGACGATCAAGAACGGCGAAGCCCCGGAAACGACTCCGGAGGTATCGACGTGGACGGCACGGGACGGTTCGCGCTCTACGTCGGCGGCCACCGGATCGTTCGCGTCGATCTGAGAACGGGACAGCGCACGTCGTTCCCGGTGCCGCTTCCTGAGGACATGGGAAAGACCGACACCGTCGACTTCGCCTGGTGAGGCAGGTCCGGCGGCGGCGGTCGGCGCCGCCGCCGGACCTGCCGCGTCGGCGGTTCGTGGGGAGCGTCCCGGCGGGCGGCTGAAGGGTGGGCTCAGCGGCGCGTTGAGGGTGCCCGGGGGCTCAGCGGCTCCACCCGGTCGGCTGGGTCACCGGGCGCGCCTCGTCCGCCGGCAGTTCGACGGGACGCCCCTCGTACTGCGTCGACAGGACGACGTGGGTGTTCATCTCGCCGTGCTCGCCGAGGCGCTCGAGCAGCCCTTCCAGATGCCGCATGGACGCGACGCGGACCCGCAGCATCGAGCACCAGCTCCCGCTGAGCTTGTGCACCTCGGTGACCTCGGGGAAATCCTCGGCCGTCGTCGCCTTGAGCAGGCACCGGCCGAGCGCGCACCGCATCTGCACGAACGTCGTCAGCGGCAGCCCGGCCCGCGCGGCGTCGATCCGCGCCTGGTAGCCGGTGATCACGCCCGCCTCCTCCAGACGGCGGACACGCTCGGCGACGGCCGGCGGTGACAGGTGGACGATCTGCGCGAGCCGGTTGTACGAGAGCCGTCCGTCGCGCTGAAGCTCGGCGAGGATGTGCCAGTCCGTCTCATCCAGTGGTCTGTCCATTCGGAAACCCTGCACCGCGGATCTCCTTCCGAACAAGAGGGAGATCGGGCGGATCTCCGTTGATCGCCCGTTCAGTTCGAAGGTGCGGATTTCTAGCGTTGTCGCATGCGTACGACTCCTGTCGCGAACCCCCCAAATGTCACGGTGCGGCGCGGACGCGCCATGGCGGCCTTCTTCTCCGGCGCCGCCCTGATGAACGCGGCGATGGCGATGGCGAGCGCCGTGAGCACGATCGTGGCCGGCGACCGGCTCGGCATGCGCTGGGGCGCCGTGCCGAACACCGCCGGCGTCGTCGGAACGGGCGTCGGCGCGCTCGCCCTGACCTGGCTGACGGCACGCCGGGGCCGGCGGACCGGACTGGTCCTCGGGTACAGTGCGGCCGCGCTCGGGGCCTGCCTCGCGGTCGTCGCGGTGGCCGCCGGGGACGTCCTCGCCCTGACGATCGGCATGCTGGTGCTCGGCCTCGGCAACGCCGGAGCCCAGCTGTCCCGCTACGGCGCCGCCGAGCTGTACCCGACGCACCGGCGCGGGTACGCCATCGGCACGGTCATCTGGGCCGGCACGATCGGCGCGGTCGGCGGCCCACTGCTGCTCGACCCGTCGAGCGCCGCCGCGAGCCGGCTCGGCGCCCCAGCCATGGCCGGACCCTTCCTGGTCGCGGCCGTCGCCACGTCGGTCGCCGCGATCGCCGCCACCGGAGCCCCCTCGAACCGCGCACCGGCTGCCGCCTCCCCCATGCCGCTCCGCGACCTGGTGCGGACGCCCGCCGCCCGATCCGCGCTGGCGGTCATGGTCACAGCGCAGGTCGTCATGGTCGCCGTCATGACCGCCGCGCCGATGGACATGCACCAGCACGGCCACGGGCTGGGCGCGGTGGGCGTGACCCTGGCCATGCACACACTCGGCATGTTCGCGCTGTCGCCGCTGACGGGACGGCTCTTCGACCGCGCCGGCGCGCGGCCCGTCATGCTCGCCGGGCTGCTGTCCCTGGCGCTCGCCGCGCTGCTCGCGGCCGCCGTGCCCGGCGGCGACACCGCGCCGCTGGCCGGGGCCCTCTTCCTGCTCGGCTACGGGTGGAACCTGTGCTTCGTCGGCGGCAGCGGCCTGCTCGCCCGCGACCTGCCCGCCGCCGAGCGGGCCCGCGTCGAGGGCGCCGTCGACGCGGCGGTGTGGAGCATCGCCGCCGCCGCGAGTCTGGCGTCCACCCTCATCCTGTCCGCCGGCGGGTACCCGGCCCTGGCTGCCGGTTCCTGCGCGCTCGTGGCGGTGCCGCTGGTCCTGGTCCTGTTCGGCGGCGAGCGCCGCACCCCCGGCGGCGGAAGGCCGTTCGACTGGGCCCGGGACGACCGCTGACGTCGCCCACGCCGGTTATTCTGCGGGAAAAGTGAAGCTGTGCCGGAAACGTAGTTCGGTCGGGCCGCTGCGCGGACCCGACCGACCTTACGAATGTTCTAGGCTAGATCTCGCCAGGATCAATGGCAGAGGCTATTGTCATCGTAGCTGAAGAGTTTGTCGGGCGCCGGGCCGTATACGCTTCCCCAGACGTGCACGCAGGTCGGGGCGGAGAGCCACAGCGGTCCCGCGTAACTGTTGTAATTGCCGGCGTCGTGGTGTGCGGTCCCGCCGCCGCGAGGCTCGATATTGATGCTGTGGCCCCATCCGGCGGAGCCCTTTGTGCCGCTACTCACCGTGAAGTATACGCACTTGGAATTGTTCGGCGAGTCGAAGAGCTTTACGGTGCCTGCGAATGTGCCGTCTCCGGCATTGATGTTCTTCGACCAGTACTGGGTGTAGCCCGATCCGCAGATCGAGTCCGCCATCGCGGCGGGCGCGACGGCCACACCGACGCCCGCGATCGCACCGGTCGCGGCGACGGCCGCGACCATGCTCCTCGTTTTCATGAAGCCTCCTGAAGCGCGCAGCCGGATGAGGTATGCCCAGTGCACCCCTATCCGGCCTTGGCAAAATCAAGATACTGATGGCCGATATCCGCGTCAATGATCGGTTTAGGCGTCCGCACGCGGACGATGCACTTGCACGCAGCGCATTCCGCCACCGTTTCGCCACCGTTACGTCAGCGTCACATGAAGTGAATAGCGGCATGCCTTCCCGTTGGACCGGGGTGGTGCCGGAGGATGACCGGTCTGGCTCGATGCGCGCTCCCACGACCGCGTGGGCGCCGTTGCCGATGGCAGCGGACGCGAGGGCGTTCAGGGCCTCGCCGACGTTCCTCTCCGGCACCATTCCAGCCATCCGGCCACCACGCGCTGTTCAGCGGCCAGGGGCTGCTCCGTCGTGTAAAGCGGAATCGTTCGTTCCACGGGGGCATTGTGCTCCCCGAGTTCGAGGCCGTATGGGGGACGGTCAGCGGATGAATCCGATCTCGGGGTAGCGGGGTGAGGGACCGTCGAGTAGCCCGTCGTCCTTGCGGCGCAGCCAGCGGTCGAAGAAGGACGAGACGTAGGCGCGTTCCGCGATGATGGCGCGGGTGGGGTCGACCGTGCCGATGTCATCGGCGATGGTCTTATCGGGGACGCGACCGCGCAGCTGCGGGAGGATCGCCTCGGCGTCGGTGTACGAACCGTGCCGGGAGCCGCGCAGCGTCAGATCCGCCCGCCAGCCCCGGCCGTGCGCCCAGAACGACCTCCACGACGGCTCCGTCCGGTGGTCGCTGCCGCCCGGTCCGGCGCTTCCCATCAGCAGGAACGGCCGGTCGAGGCCGTGCTCGGCGACCGGCGCGAGCTCCGGATGGGCCGGATCGTCACCGAACCCGAGCGTGCCGTCCAGGTCGACGCCTGCTCTGATCCGCGAGTCCTCGTACATCGCCTGCGCCGCGGTGAAGCCCCCGCCCGAGGCGCCGAGCATGCCGATCCGCCGCAGGTCCAACACCGCCGCGAGGTTCCGGGGAGGCCGGCGGTGATCGGCGTCCGGATCGCTCCCCGCGTGGAGGGCCCGCAGCGCGTCGAGCACGAACCGCGTGTCGGCGACCCGCGCGGCGACGACCTGCTTCTGAAGCCGAACCAGTGTGCCGTCGCGCTTGGCCTCGGCGAGACGTTCCGGCAGCACCGTACGGGCGATCCGGTGGCTCGGGAACTCCACCGCCGACGCCTCGTAGGTGTGGTCGATGGCGACGACGACGTACCCGGCCGAGGCGAGCTGCTCGGCCAGCGCGATGTTCCAGGTGCGCGGGTCGGCGACGCCGGGCGAGTACAGGACGACCGGCCGCGGCCCCCGTACGGCCGGGGCGTCCACGTACGCGTGGGTGCGCGTCGCCGCCCAGTCCACGGTGCCCGGCTCGACGCCGTAGTTCGCGCGACCCGCGAACGTGTCGAACCCCTGTGCGTCCCCGGGCGCCAGCTGCGGCGCGACCGGACGGCCGGTGACCCGGGAGGCGGGGTAGAACACGCTGACCATCAGCTCACGGCGCTCGGCCGGCCGCCACGGGTCAGGCCGTGACCGGTCGACGAGATGCAGCGACGTGGTACCCACCGCGTACGGCCCCGTGGGCGCGGGCAGCCGGACCTTCACCGCGCTCGCCGCCACGGACCGCGGCGTCGCCGGTGCGGGAGCCGGCCGAGGCTCGGCGGCCGACGTCCCGTGCACGGCGGACAGGAACCTGGTCCCGGCCGCCGGCGTCGCGTGGACGGGAACGAGCGACAGCAGCGCGGCCGCGGCCCCCACCGAGATCATCTTTCGCATGCCACCGACTATGTACGGCGGGACCGCGCATCGGCATCCCGCTCAGGAACCACCTCGCCGTACCTCTGAGGTATCCCTCTGCGCCCCACCGCCGTCAGACTCCGGGCTGCTCTGCGGGAAAGTCATCCGGGAAGCGCGCGGCGGCCACCTCCACCGGGATGCAGCCGTGGGCGTGATACCAGGTCCCGGCGCCGTGGAGGACCGGCTCGGGCCCGTCGTCGGTCGTGAAGGTGAAGTCGATGCGCTCCTCCCGCGAACAGGTACGCAGCCCGCACTGGCCCGGTATCGGAGGCAGCGGCTCCCACGCGCAGCCGACCGCCGCCAGCGCGTCGACGACCTGCGCGTAGGTCACCTCCGCCGGCAGAACCACGGCGCGGCCGTCCCCCGTGGGCAGCTCCAGGCTCCCCCGCCAGGTCGGCACCGTGATCGACGCCACGATGCGGCACCGGCACACGACGAACTCCACATCACCGTAGGCGTACAGGTGCGGCCACCGCCGCGACTTGTCCACCCGTCCGACGTCCCACGGCATGCCGTAGACGGCGACGAGTTCCCGCAGATCCGCACCCGTCGAGAGCAGCCCCACCCGACCGGTGGCACCGAACTCCGCCAGGATCTCCAACACGTCCATACGCGTCCGCTTCGTCCCTCACGGGATTGATTCCAGGGGTGTGGGTTGTGATGGGCAAGGGCATGTGAAGCTCGTACGGTCGCGGTCCGGCGACGGCAGGTCATCGCCGGACCCCGGGCACCTCGTATCAGTGGTGTCTACTGAGGCGAGAAATTTGTCATCTCCGTAGAAACGCCTGACAGCACGCCCTCGGCCCGCCCGCGCGATTCGCCCGAATCGCGCAAGCTTCCCCCGGGACGCCCCGACATCGTCACAAGCCGGTCCACGATCCCAGACTTCTCAAGCGCGCGAACGATACCGCCCCGGGGAGCTCTCGCCTGACCGCGCGTCCACGCCGACGGTCCAGCGTGCACCCTGACGCGGTGACGGCCAGGGCCACGACTGCGCCCTGATGACCGCCTGCGTCAGTTCCTCGGGAAAGACTTTCACCACCGATGGCCGCATCGTTGAGTTCGCCCGAGGCGTCCACGCCGCCGCACGGTTCACATGGTCGTACACCTTCAAGATCCCCGACTGAGGAGCATCGGTTGCCTGCTGACGTGTCTTTGCCCGACGCGCTCCGTGCTGACGTTCAAATTCTGTGGGACTACCACAACTTGCAGCACACGCTCCGCCGATGCGACGTGGCCATCGGATTGGGCAGTCACGACCTGGGCGTAGCGACCTTCACCGCCGACCTCTTCCACCAGGGCATGTTTCCGTTCATCGTGTTCACCGGCGCCAACGCTCCGACGACAGTAGAACGCTTCCCACGGGGAGAAGCAGTCCACTATCGAGAACATGCCATCAAACTTGGCGTTCCAGATGAGGTTATCCACCTCGAAACGAACGCCACCAATACCGGCCAGAACATCGAACTGACGAGGAGGCTGCTCGCCGAGAAGGGTATCGAGGTCAAATCCGCCATCCTGGTCTCCCGCCCATATCAGCAACGCCGCGCCTATGCGACGGCAAGAAAGCTGTGGCCCGAACTCGAGGTCATCTGCGCTTCGCGACCGCTGCCGCTCGATGAATACCTCGAAAGCATCGGCGATGTCGACCGAGTGATCAACATGCTCGTGGGCGACACTCAGCGTGTCATCGAATACCCCAAGCGAGGTTTCGCTATTCCCCAGGAGATGCCCGCCGACGTAAAAGCCGCGTACATTTGCCTGGTCAACGCAGGTTTCACGAGCAGACTCGTCCAGTCAACATAAGGCGTCCAACTGAAACTCAGTACGGCTGCCAATCTCTTCTGTCTGATCCGGCGCGGAGAGCAGAGATCCGCTTGCGCGCCTCGGCGGCCGCCCGCTCGTCGTCGCCGGCCTTCTGGCTCAACCAGGTGACCATAAGGAACTCTCGGATATCACGCAGAATCGCGTACCCCGACCACTCCATGACGTCAAAGCCGTAAGTCTTAGCGAAAGCGTCGTACTCTTGTCGCGTATGCCAGCCGAAGCTGTCGTAGTAGAGCGCCGTGACCACCAGGTCCCACTCGCGGGGACCGATCGCAAAGCCGTCGAGGTCGATCAGGACAGGATCTCCGGCATCGTCATGGATCACATTGCCAACGCTGGCATCGCCGTGAATAACCCCGGGAGTCAAAGCGAACTCGAGGTCTGCATAGCCGGCCCGAAGCTCGCCCAACCGGCCGCGGAGGAAGTTCCGATCTTCTGAGCCGAACCAGTTGTTGCCGTCGATCCGCAGCTCGGCGCGGGCGAACGGCTGGAGTGACGGGAGCTCGAGCGAAGTCGGTGGCTCCATCCGGTGCAACCAGACAAGGAGGGACGCGACCTCGGCCGTCGAGCCGTACGACTCCTTGTCCGAGACCACGTCCCAGAAGGTCACCACCCTGTCATCGACAACGATCGGCTGATCGATGGCCAGCGCCCGTACGGCCGGATATCCCTGCCCTTGCAACCAGCGGGCCACCGCCACCTCTTTGCGCGCGTCCGGCTCATAGGCCGCAGTGCGCGCGATCCGAGCGATGATCCGATCCGACAGGCGGTAGACCGCGTTCTCACCGATTCGCAGGAGTTGCGCTCCCGCGACGTCGATTCCCGCCACCGTGCCCGCGCGGTTCAACGTACGCAGAGTGTCCGCAGCGGCGAAGCGCTGTGCGCCTCTGCCCCCGGCAGGCTCCGCAGCATCGTTGGAGATCACGCCTTGCACGCTACCCACACCATGCGACGGCGCGAGGACCGAGGGTTCGGTGCTACGCGCCGTCGCAGGGCAGACCCGCCGTGCGGCGGGATCGGTCAGGCGATGATGTCGGCGAGGCGGTCGGCCTGGTCGGGGTCTCGGCCGTGGCAGTAGAGCATGACCTCGTCCGCGCCCAGGTCGGCGAACTGGGCGATCGCGTCGCGGATCTGGTCGGCCGTGGTGAGCATGCCGTCGACCATGTGTGCGGGGTTGCCGGTGAACGCGTAGTAGGCGCCGATGGACGTCCGGGCGTCCTCGATCACCTTGGGTGGGCCGACGGCGACGTTGGCCTGGGCGACGATGCGCGGCGAGCCGTCGCGGCCGTGGTCAGCCCACGCCCTCCGTACGGTGTCGATGAGGCCGCCGGCCCAGGACGGCGGGGCGGCGGCCAGGAAGCCGTCGCCCCAGCGGGCGACGCGTTCGAGTGCGGCCGGCTGGAAGCCGCCGAACAGTACCTGCGGGCCGCCGGGACGGGCTGGCGCGGGTCCGATCGGGCCGGCTTCGTCGCTGTACGGCTCGCCGGCCCACACCCGGCGCATGACGGCCATCTGCTCGTCGAGCCGCCGGCCTCGGGTGCGCAGGTCGGTGCCCGAGGCGGCGTGGTCGTCGGCGCGGCCGCCGACGCCGAGGCCGAGGACGAGGCGGCCGCCGGACATGCGGTCGAGGGTGGCGGCCTGCTTGGCCAGCAGGACGGGGTCGCGCAGAGGTGCGATGAGCACCTCGGTCTGTACCCGGACGCGGGCGGTCGCGCCGGCGATCACGCCCAGGGTGACGAGCGGTTCGGGGTTGTCGTAGACCAGTCGGTCGAGCAGCCCGAGGGTGGTGAAGGGGCCGGCGTCGGCGCGCCGCGCCCAGTCGAGTAGGGCTACGGGGTCGGTGATGGGCAGGCCAAGGCCGATGTCCATGAGAATCTCTCCGTGCAGGGACGAATTCGCGGTGCCGCCCCTCCATCACCTCGTAGACCCGAGGCGGGACTCCCGTTCTGCGGCTGTGTTTCCAGGGAGTGCCGGTTCAGAGTGGTACTGATCTTAGCGGTTCTCCTGCCACCGCCGCACGGCCGTTTGCACGGCCTCTTCGTCTTCAAGGCCATGGGCACCGGATGCGCCTGCGGCACCGAGGATCAGCTCACCGTCGGTGACCAGGACACCGCCGGCCCGCGGGACGAAATCGCCGCCGTAGAGGTGCTGGATGCTGTCGACGATCCCCCCGGGCAGGTCGATCGCGCCGGAGGGCTTCAGTGCGAGCAGCGCGGTGCGCGCCTTGGCCACGGCGATTCGACTGGTCATCGGCATGCCGCCATCGTCTCGCCGCAGGACGATCACTTCTCCGGCAACGTCGACAACGGCCACCGCGAGCGGGGGGAAACCTCGCTCCGCGCGGACCGCCAACGCGGCGTGCACCAACCAATCCGCGTCGGCCAACGTCAACCCAGGAATGCGCGGAGTATCAGACATGAACCTGAAATTAGGACCAAGATCGTCTCCGATGCAACCCGACTCACCCGGCCGGTCGGCCGCGCGCTGGCCGTCGGACGCCGTACATCAATGTCGAGCCAGCGGCGATTCCCCGCGGTGACCTGCGGTGCAGCGTGACGGCTGACGCGGCGGGGGAGAACAAGACTGTTTCTCGGCGATCTTGGGAGGCACTCTGGGGTCCGGACCGGCGAACCCCCTCACGAAAAAAGAACTACCCTGGTTGCCGAATTGTCTTCAAAAGTTGGTCACCACGGTAATTCTTAGTGTCATTTTACCAAAGAGAGGCGCAATTGTCCAACAGCGAGATCGAGCGTGAACAGGAATACGTCTCGACGCTTTATCGGCGGGTCGATGAGCTGCGGGAACAGGCGTCGGAGCGGCTGGCCGGGGCGCTGCGGGAGAACGGCGGGACCAGGCAGGCGCGCCTCGAGCGGGAGGCGGCGGTCGCCCGGTACGCCGACCGGGTGGCGAGGTTCGACGCGGCCGAGAACGGCCTGTGCTTCGGCCGGCTCGATCTGTGCGACGGCGGGCGGCACTACATCGGCCGGATCGGCGTCTTCGACGACTCCGACGACGGCGATCCACTGCTGATCGACTGGCGGGCCCCGGCCGCGCGCCCGTTCTACGTGGCCACGGCCGCGGCGCCGGAGGGCGTACGGCGCCGCCGCCACATCACCACGCGCGACCGCAGGATCGTGAACCTGGACGACGAGGTTCTGGACAGCGAGGCCCTGAACGACGACGCCGGCAAGGAGGGGCTGATCGGCGAGGCCGCGCTGCTCGTGGCGGTCAACGCCGGGCGCACGGGCCGGATGCGGGACATCGTCGAGACCCTGCAGGCCGAGCAGGACGAGATCATCCGCTCCGGCCATCGGGGGGTCCTGGTGGTGCAGGGCGGACCCGGGACCGGGAAGACCGCCGTCGCGCTGCACCGCGCGGCGTACCTCCTGTACACGCACCGGCACCTGACGGAGCGCGGCGTCCTGGTGGTGGGCCCGAACGCCACCTTCCTGCGGTACATCGGCCAGGTGCTGCCCGGCCTGGGCGAGACGAATGTGGTGCTGTCGACGGTCGGCGGGCTCTTCCCCGGGGTCCTGGCGCGACGCGCCGAACCGCCGGCGACCGCGGAGATCAAGGGCAGGGCGGTGATGGCCGAGGTGGTGGCCGCGGCCGTACGGGACCGGCAGGCCGCTCCCGGCGGTCCGGTCGAGATCCCGTACGGCGACGAGACGCTGCGGCTCGAGGAAGAGGACTACCGGCGCGCCGCGGAGACGGCGCTGAGCGGACCGGTGCTGCACAACCAGGCGCGGCGGATCTTCGTCCGCGAGATCCTGGACGTCCTCACCCGGCAGGTCGCCGAGCGGCTCGAGTCCGTCGTCCTCGACGACAGCGGGGAGCCGCTCGACGGCGATGGGCGGGGCACGCTCGGCGCGGCGGACGTGAAGGCCCTGCTCGCCGCCGGATATCCCGAGGAACTGCTCGGCACCGACCCCTTCGCCGACACCGCCGGGGAGCCACGGCCGCTGCTCGACGAGGCCGACCTCGGGGAGCTGCGCCGGGAGCTCGCCGCCGGTCCGGGCGTACGGGCCGCGCTGAACGAGCTGTGGCCGACCTTGACGCCGCAGCGACTGCTGGAGGACCTGTTCGCCGATCCGCGACGGCTCGCCTCGGCCGCGCCCGGCCTCACCGAGGCGGAGCGCGGGCTGCTGCTGCGCGAACCCGGCGGCTGGACCCCGGCGGACGTACCGCTGCTGGACGAGGCGGCCGAACTGCTGGGCGAGGACGACCGGGAGGCCACCGCGCAGGCGGCCGCCCGGGCGCGGGCGGCGGCCGAGCGCCGCGAGGAGATCGCCTACGCGCGGGGCGTGCTGGACATCTCGGTCGGCTCCCGGTCCAGCGACCTGGAGGAAGGCGAGGAATCGGAGATCCTCACCGCCGCCGACCTGCTGGGCGCGGAGGAGCTGGCCGAACGGCAGGAGGTCGTGACCCACCGCACCGTGGCCGAGCGGGCCGCCGCCGACCGCGCCTGGGCGTTCGGGCACGTGATCGTGGACGAGGCGCAGGAACTGTCGGAGATGGCCTGGCGGCTGCTCATGCGACGCTGCCCGACCCGCTCGATGACCATCGTGGGCGACGTGGCCCAGACCGGCGACGCGGCCGGCACCTCCTCGTGGAGCCGGGTGCTCCGGCCCCTCGTCGGCGACCGGTGGCGCCTGGCACAGCTGACCGTCAACTACCGCACCCCGACCGAGATCATGGCTGCCGCCGCCGACCTGCTCGCCACCCTCGACCCCGCTCTGGAGCCGCCCCGCTCGGTACGGGAGACGGGCGTGCCGCCCTGGCGCCTCACCACCGGCCCGGCCGACCTCCCGCAGATCCTGGCCGAGCGCACGGCTCGGGAGACGGCCTCCCTGGGTGAGGGACGCATGGCCGTGATCGTCCCGGACGCCCGCCTCACGGAACTGGCCGCCGCCGTCGCCACCGCCGTCCCCGGCGCGGCCTATGGCGCCGATCCCGATCTGGAGCGCCGCGTCGTGGTGCTGACCGTCCGCCAGGCCAAGGGCCTGGAGTTCGACTCGGTCCTCATCGCCGACCCCGCCGCGATCCTGGCCGCCTCCCCGCGCGGCCGGAACGACCTGTACGTCGCCCTCACCCGCGCCACTCAGCGCCTCGGCGTCCTCCACCCGGGTCCGCCGCCTGTCGAGGTCGCCCGGATGACCCCGACGGCCTGAGCCGCGCGAACGCCCCTTCCACCGCCTCAGATCGCGTGATCACGCCGGAGAAGGCACCTCCGGCGTGATCAGGCGGTCTCCGTCCTCCCGGTCAGCCGGAGCACGAACGTCGCACCGCGCCCCGGCTCGCTGCGCACGGTGGCGGACCCACCGTGCGCCTCGGCGAGATGCCGGACGATGGCCAGCCCCAGGCCGCTACCGCCGGTCTGCCGGCTGCGCGACTTCTCGGCCCGCCAGAACCGGTCGAAGACGTACGGCAGGTGCTCGGGTGCGATGCCCGGCCCGGTGTCGGCCACCTCGATGAGCACGTCGCCGCCGTCGGCGTACGCGCGCAGCGTCACCCGCCCGCCGGCCGGTGTGTAGCGGATCGCGTTGGAGATCAGGTTGCCGACCGCCTGCCGCAGCCGTGCCGGGTCGGCGTCCAGCGGCAGCGACCCTCGTACCTCGGTGGTCAGCGTCAGGCCGGCGGCCGCCGCCGCGGCGCGGTGGACGGTGGCGATCTGCTTGACCAGATCGACGGCGTCGACCGGCTCGGGGTGCAGCCGCAGCCTGCCCGCGTCGGCGAGCGTGATCTGCTGCAGGTCGTCGACGATGTGCCGCAACAGCGTGGCCTCCTCGACCAGCGAGGCGGTCAGCGCCGGGTCCAGCTCGGCGACGCCGTCCTGCGCGGCCTCCAGCCAGCCGAGGATATTGGCCAGCGGGGTGCGCAGCTCGTGCGATACGTCGCTGACCATGGCCTTGCGTTGCCGCTCCATGCGGTCGAGGTGCTCGGACATCTCGTTGAAGGCGGCGCCCAGCTCACCGACCTCGCCCTTGGCGCGCACCCTGACCCGCGCCGAGCCGTCGCCGGCGCGCATCCGCCGGGCCGCCGCGGTCACCGCCCGTACCGGCCGTACCAGCCGGGTGGCGACCAGGACGCTGATGGCCACCGCCAGCCCGAGGATCACCGCGGTGACCCCCGCGATGCCGTACGGGTCGATTCGGGGCGTCCGATCCTCCGGCGAGCCGATGTAGAGCAGCGCGGCCGGCGCGACGTACGGCTTCAGCTGGGTGCGGCGCGCGCCGGCCAGGCACTCCGCGGCCGAAGCGGGCGCCGTCGGCTTGCCGGTCTCGTCCAGCCCCACGTCGACCCGTCTGTGCATACACGTCGTGACCAGGGCGGCGAGCTGCTTGAGCGCGCGTTTCTCGGTGGCGGTCGGCCCGGGCGTACGCGACGCACGCGGCATACCCGACGGATCCACCGCGCACGTCGACGGGCCGGTCAGCGTGCCGACGCGTGGTCGCTGGGGGTCGGCGCCCGTCGTCCGGGCGGACTGGCCGTCGTCGCGGATGTACGGGCGGCCGCCGGGGCCGACGACGACCGTTCCGGGTCGCAGCCCCCGCCTGAGCCCGCAGGCCGCCTGCGCGTCGACCTCCTTGCGCAGCCGTACGCGTTCGGAGTCCGGCAGCCGGAACGGCCCGACCGCGCGCGCGTCGATCCGGTCGGTGGCCGCGCCGGGCACCAGCGAGACGTCGACGGCGAGCGGGTCGACGACGGCCGAGGCACGGGCGGGCAGTGGCGGCCGGCCGGTCGCCGAGTCGGCGATCCGGGTACCGCCCTCGGTGGCCAGCGCGATTCGCCGATCGTTCCGGCGGGCCAGGTCGCGCACGGTGTCCTCGACGCCGTCCCACCGCGGGTGGCTCGCCGCGTAGCCGAGCAAGGCGTCGTTGATGCGGGCGTCGCTGGCGAGCGTCTGGCCCTGCTGATGCCGGATCTCGCCGGACGTGCTGCGCGCGGCCAGCCACGCGGTCGCCACGATCGAGCAGACCGCGATCAGCACCGTGCTGGCGACCAGCCGGACGAGCAGGCTATGGCGCACGGTCGTCGACCAGCTTGTATCCGACGCCGTACACGGTGCGAAGGCGGACCGGCCGCCGTGGCTGCGGCTCGATCTTCTTTCGCAGGTTCTTCACGTGCACGTCGACCGTGCGCTCGGTGATGAAGCGGTCGAAACCGTGCAGGTGCTCCAGCAGCTGCGCCCGGGTGAACACCCGCTCCGGTCGCGCGGCCAGCGCCTCCAGGATGCGGAACTCCGCGGGCGTGCACTCGACCTCGCGCCCGTCCGCGAGGACGGTGTGCCGCTCGGGGTCCACCGTGATGCCGCCCACCCGGTACACCTGCTCGCCGCTCCCCCGCCCGGCGCGCCGCAGCAGCGTACGGACCCGGGCCATCAGCTCGCGCGGGCTGTACGGCTTGGTGACGTAGTCGTCGGCGCCGAGGTCGAGGCCGAGCAGCAGGTCGTCCTCTGTCGAGCGGGCCGTCAGCATCAGCACCGGCACTTCGGACTCGGCGCGCAGTACACGGCACACGTCCAGCCCGTCGACGCCCGGCATCATCACGTCCAGCAGCACGAGGTCGGGGCGGTGCGCACGGGCCTCGTCGATCGCGGCTCGCCCGTCGTGGACGACGAGCACCGTGTGTCCCTCGCGCTGGAGGTAGCGGCGCAGCAGTTCCGCCTGTTTCACATCGTCCTCCGCGATCAGGACATTCGCGCACATAGCCGCCGAGCGTACGAGACCCGAGACCGGCACCACGGGATCATCACAGCGGCCACACGGGTTCTTCACATTCCTCGGCCAGCATCTCCCGGCATGCGCCACCTCAGGACGTACACCGGCGCCCTGCTCGCCGCCGGCCTGATCGTCGGGTCGGCCGGCTGCGGCTCGGCGGATGACGGCAGAACGGGCGGCGGCCCGGCCAAGGCGAACCGCCTGGCGGCCGCCGCCGAGACACGGCAACCGCGGCAGCAGGGCGGCGCGGAGATAGCGACCGTCCGCGGCCGCCAGATCGCCGTGCACAGGCAGAAGGGCGACGGCGCGGTCTGGAAGACGCTGTCCAGCCCCAACGAGATGGGCGCCACCCGGGTCTTCCTCGTCGACGGCAGGGACGGCGACTGGCTCAAGGTGCTGCTGCCGATCCGGCCCAACGGCAGCACCGGCTGGGTCAAGGCGTCCGACGTCACGCTGTCGTCGACGACCCTCCGGGTGGAGATCGACGCGAAGGCGTTCACGTTCACCGTCTTCGACGGCGACAAGGTGCTGCGCACCGGAAAGGTCGCCACCGGCGAGGGTGGCACCCCCACCCCGGCCGGCCGCTTCTACTTCACCGAGCTGGTCAAACCGCCGAATCCGCACAGCGCCTACGGGGCGTACGCCTTCGGGCTGAGCGGCTTCTCGCCCACGCTGAAGAAGTTCGCCGGCGGCCCCGGACAGCTCGCCGTCCACGGCACGAACGAGGAATCGGCGCTGGGCGGCAAGGCCAGCCACGGCTGCGTGCGGGTCAGCAACGACGACATCACCTGGATGGCCAACAACCTGACGATCGGCACACCCGTCGTCGTCGAGCAATGAAACAACCACCGAGAGGAACACCGATGCGCGTGAAGTCCCTGATCACGGCCGTCGTGCTGGGCGTCGGCCTGGCCGGCACCGGACTGGCCGCCGCCGAGGCCACCACCACGCCCAAGCCGCCGTCGCACAGCAACCCGGTGTCGCACCGCGACCCGTCGGACAAGGCAGGCAAGGACCCGTCGGACAAGGCGGGCCAAGACCCCAAGACGGGCAGACCGCGACTGGGTGTCGACAAGAGGGGGTGCCCGATCAGGGCCGGCGGTTGCCTCCACAGGGACCCGAACTACACCGGCTGATCTCTGAACCGCAGGCCCGCACGTCTCCCGTCGTGCGGGCCTGCCGTATGCCCGAGGCCGCGGGTCCTCCGAGCGGGACGCGCGATCGGCGCATTTCTGTCATGCGGCCTGCACCGCGGGCTTGAGGGTGTCCTCGCACCACTGCCGGAACGTGGTGGGGGTGTCGATCGCGTGCTGCGGCGTACGGGCGACGCCGTCGTCCAGGCCGTTGTCCTTGGCGGCCATCATGTCCAGCATGCTCTGGACCATGGCATCGGACGTCCCGGAACCGGTGAGCCGATCCTTGATCGCCTGGCCGGGGATCCGCTGGTACTTCACCGGGGTTCCGAGGACCTCGGAGATGACGGCGGCCATGTCGTTGTAGGACAGGTCCTCGGGGCCGAGCACCGGGACCTCTTCCTGACCGGTCCAGGTGGTGTCGAGCAGCAGGCGGGCGGCGACGGCGGCGATGTCGCGGGTGGCGACGGTGGGCCGTTTGATATCGGGGGAAACGGCGTCGAAGAAGACGCCCTGCTCTTTGATCACGCGGACCTGCCGGAACACGTTGTCCATGAACGTGGACGCGGCCAGAGCGCGGAACGCCACGCCGGTGCCGGCGATCAGGTCGTCCATGGCCAGCGAGGCGGTCACGTGCCCGGCCCGGCCGGCGTACGGGGTGCCGCGGCCCAGGGCGCTGACGTCCACGACGCGCTTGACGCCCTGGCTGCGCATCGCCTCGGCCGCGGGACGCGTGAAGCCGACGTAGGCCTCATCGGCGCCGGCGGCCTGGCGGTCGGGCGGCAGCAGCCAGAACACGGCGTCCGCGCCGTCGAAGGCGCGTATGACGACCTGTGGATCGCCGTGCGAGCCTTGGATGACCTCGACCCGGTCACGGACGTCGGTGGACAGCCTGGCCGGGTCGCGCACGATGACGCGAACCGGCTGGTCGCCGGCGAGGACCGTGTCGAGAACCTTGTGTCCGATGTTTCCCGTAGGAGCGGTGATGACGATCACGAGTGCCCTCCAGAGGTGCGGGATGAGGATCTCTGCACAAGTAAACTCTACCGTACCGTTTACTTTTGGAGTAGCAAGCCGATGAGGCAGGAAGGCGAACCGCGACAGCGGCGTGGTGAGGAGTTGCGCCGCCACATCCTGTTCGTGGCCAAGGACGTGTTCCTCGAGACGGGTTACGAACGGGCGTCGATGGACACCGTCGCGGCACGCGCCGGGACGTCCAAGCGGTCCCTGTACGCCCACTTCGAGAGCAAGGACAAGCTGTTCCTCGCGGTCATGGACCTCGTCCGCGAGCTGTACCTGGCCCGGCTGAGGACCCCCGACGCGTACGCCGAGGACCCCGCGGAGGCGGTGACGCTGTTCTGCGGGCGGTTCCTGCAGCTGATGGCCTGGGAGCCGCAGGTACGGACCTGCCGGCTGAGCATCGCCGAAGCCGAACGGCTGCCCGGCAGCTCGAACGCGTACTTCGACGCCATATTCGCCGGCACCTACGAGCGGCTGAGCGTCTACCTCGCCGAGCGGTACGCGATGGACCACGTGGCCGGCGCGGCGCTCGCGGAGGACCTGCTCAACCGGACCGTGCTGCCGCGACTGTTCCGCACGCTGCTCAACGTCGAGGAGGTGCTCAAGGACGCGCCCGAGGAGATCGCCCTGGCCGAGCACGTCGACCTGAACGCGATCCGCCGGCTGGTCTCGACGGCCCTGCCCGGCTGAGCGGCGCCGCGAACGCCATCGGCGACCCGGCGAGATAGCCATCCGGGCCCTGGGCTGTACGACTTGCCGGATTTGCTTGAGTGAGCTAATTTTTGCTCATGCGAGCAAGAACGTTCACCGAGTCGGGCAGACGCGCCCAGATCGTGACGGCGGCGATCGAGGTGATCGCCGAGGTCGGCTACGCCAAGGCGTCATTCAGCCGCATCGCGAAGCACGCGGGCCTGTCGAGCACCGGCATGATCAGCTACCACTTCGCAGGCAAGGACGACCTGCTCGCGGCGTGCGTCGCCGAGATCGAGCAGATCACCGGGGCGTACATGCAGCCGCAGATCGACGCGGCCGAGGGCCACATCGCACAGCTGCGCGCCTACATCGAGTCGAACGTCGCACTCGTCGGCGAGCACCCCGCCCCCGTACGGGCGCTGATCGACATCGTGAAGAACTCCGGCTCCCAGAGCGCGGCCGTCAACGCACGTCTCGCCATGGTCGAGGAGCACTTCCGCGCCGGACAGGCGGCCGGAGTCTTCCGCCCCTTCGACACGCGGACCATGGCGATCGCCCTCATCAGTGGCCTCGACGCCGTCGTCGTCACCACGGCCACCGCCGTACCCGAACCCAACGAGCTCGCCCGCATCGGCCGCGAGCTCGCCGAACTGGCCGTGCGGGCGACCGCAGCCGATCCCGAGGGGGGATCCGCATGATGATCGACGAGAAGCCCGCGCCCGACGCGGGCCTGCGCCGGGTGATCCGCGACAACGTGATGACCGTCTTGTTCGAAGTGGTCGTGCCGATGGCGCTGTTCTACGGCCTGCGCGGCGCGGGCGTGAGCCAGTGGTGGGCGCTGATGGCCGGCGTCCTGGTGGCCACGCCGTACGTGGTGTGGACCATCGTGCGCAACCGCCGGGTCGACCTCATCGCCCTGGTCACGTTGAGCGTCCTGGTGCTCTCCGTCGTGCTCGGCCTGCTGTCGGACGACCCGCGCACCCTCGCGATCCGTGAGGGGTGGACCGCCGCGCTGGGCGGCCTGTTCGGCGCGTGGATGCTGGTCACGGTCGTCATCGGCAGGCCCGCCCAGCTGACGTTCGGCCGCGCGATCGCCGAGATCAAGCGCGGCGCCGAAGGCGCGGCCGCGTGGGCGGCCCGCTGGGACACCGACGCCCGGTTCCGGCGCGGGCTGCGCATCGACACGGCCGTCTGGGGCGCCGTACTGCTGGCCCACGCGGTGGCACACGTCGTACTCGTCTACACGCTGCCGATCGACCTCATCTCCCTGGTCACCACCTTGGTGTGGTTCGGCATGCTGGCCTGCCTGATCGCCTGGCACGTCTGGTACATCCGCAAGGCCGACCTCGAAGCCTGACGTCCTGGCGGCGGTCACCGGGTCGTCGTACTCAACGCCTCACTGGCCCACGCGACCGTCGATGCACTCCCGCAGCAGATCCGCGTGGCCGCAGTGCCGGGCGTACTCCTCGATCCGGTGCACCAGCAACTCCCGGACGGCGATGGCGTCCTTCCCCAGACGCACGCTCAGATCCGGGTACTCGGCCAGCAGGGCATCGGTGGCCGCCTGCTCACGGGCCAGGTCGGCGTACGCGGCGTCGACCACCGCCTGTTCGGCGACCGCTCCATCGAAGTCGGCGTCGCCCGCGCCGTACAGCTTCGGTGGGGGGTCGCCGGGCAGGATCCAGCCACGCCAGCCCCGCTCCACCTCGGCGAGGTGCCGGAGCAGGCCGAGCAGCGACATGGTCGACGGCGGCACCGACCGACGGGCCAGCTGTTCCGCGCCCAGACCCTCGCATTTCATCAGCAGGGTCAGTCTGTAGTTCGTCAGGTAGTCCTGCAGCGTCGCCAGCTCGCCTTCCGGACTGGCTCCGGTGTTGTCGCGGGGATCCTCGTCCGGGTCTGCCCACATGTCCGGGTAGACGGTCGCCTGAGTCCACCGCTGGGGTTGGTCGCTCACTCTGGCCATGTTGGTTCTCGGGCACCCGGCTCGCCAGCGAATTTCCGCAGCTCCGTGACAAAGCGCCGGACCATGCGGAGGCTGCGCAACAAGTAGACCTCGGCGTGCATCGTTGGCTCCGTTCTGGTCTGGCTGGCAGTATCGAGAATGTGAACGCCGGGACGGAGTTAGTGCCTCGCTTCGCCGTCGGCGAGGGTTATGCGGTGTATCGAGGCTCGACGACGGACAGCGCCTTTCACTGTCATGCCGCCTTCCAGATCGCCATCGCGGTTCGGGGCGAGGTTGCCATGGTGGACGCGTCCGCAACCCATCATCGGGCCGTGGCGCTGGTCGTACGGCCGATGGCGCGGCATCGCATGTTCGCCGCAGCGGAAGTGCGCACCTTCTTCGTCGAGCCGCATTGCGCGTTCGCCGACCGGCTGCGCGACCGCTGCGACAACGGCATCACTGCCGTCCCCGAGATGCGCGACTTGCGGGAGGAAGACATCGGCCGGGCGGGCGTGTGCCCGTCCAGCGAGCTTGATCCTCGGCTGGTGGAGGCGCTGAACACACTGAGGGATCGAAATGTTCCGATGGCGAGTCTGGCCGCGATGGTCGGCCTCTCACCGCAACGCCTGCGCGCCTTGGCACGGCATCAGGTGGGCATGCCGCTGACGCGCTGGCGGGTGTGGGCGCGGCTGCATCGGGCGGCTGAGGAGCTGCGGGCGGGTCAGTCGCTGGCCGACGCGGCGATCATGGCGGGCTTCGCCGACCAAGCGCACCTCACCCGCTGGATGCGCGAGATGATGGGCCTCACACCCGCGGCCGTGCTGCCGGTGCTGCGCGGTCATTCCCGGCGCGCGACGTAGACCGAGATCGAACCGGTGGCCGTAGGCACCACCTCGACCTCCCGCACGTCACGGAAACCGGCGTCGGATATCAGTCCCGGAAGGGCACCGTCGGCGTTGGGCTGGGTGTCCTCCTTTCCGTCCGCAAGCTGGACGGTCCGGAACGCCAGGCGCATCAGCCTCGTCCGTTGCTGTCCATAGTCAGCGATCACCAGTTTCCCGCCTGGGCGCAGTACCGCGGACATCGACGCGAGTACCGCCCGTTTCACCGCGACCGGGCATTGGTGGAGCACGAGGCTGGACACGACGGTGTCCGCCGATTCCGCGCCCAGCAACTCCGGCAACGCATCTCCCATGCCGACCTGCCACCGCACCGCCGCGTCAGCAGCATCGGCCTTGCGCCGCGCCACCGCCAGCACATCGGGATCGGGGTCCAGGCCGACGATCCGGGCCCGCGGCTCCACACGCCCCAACAACAGCGCCAGTGAGCCAGTGCCACAACCCACATCGACGATCACCTCATCGGGCCGCGGCGCCACATACATGGCGGCCAGAGCCCGCCACAGACGCTCGCGCGTCAGCGCGACCACGTGATCGTAGAACCTGGTGGGCGCGAAGCGGCCCAGGGCGGGGGTGAAGACGTTCTCGTTCATGCCGGCAGTCTCGACCGCGCGACGGAGCCCGGTCTTGAACAAACCGCTCGTCTGGCCGATCGCGATCCCCCACTCGGCCAGACGAGCCTCAGTGACCGCACACGGTAAGCCGTGGAAGAGGCCCTTCCGCAAAGCCGCGCAGGCCGACAGCTTCCGTTGAGGGTTGTCCGGTCAGAGTGGAACCTGTGCGCGAAGGGTTCCCACGCCCAGGTCGTGGCGGATGGCATTACGGAGGTCGTGGAGATGATCGCTGAAGACTTCGAACTCGGCCTGGTAGTCGGCGGAGGTGTGGTCCTGGCCGGCGCGAATCCGGTCACGGAGCTTGCGAAGCGCCGTGGACGCCCCGACCGCGGCTTGGATGACCGGTTCTGAGGCGATCAGCACCAGGTGCTCTTGGGCCTGATTCACACCGGCACCCCGAAAGGCCGCCCTCGCTGCATGGTCACGGGTCGTTTCGGAAGGAAAGTCACCGAGCGACACGGCTCGCATCCCTTGGTTCGCCTCATGCAACGCGTTCAGGTAGGCGACGTAGACCTCACGCCGGACGTTGAGCCAGCGGTCGCCTTGTTCACGCCGCCAGCGGATGCGATCGCCGACGAGTGCCGAACCCAGGCCAACGACGGCTCCAAGCACAGTAGACAGCATCGGAATCCATGACACGTGGCGGGAGTCTAGGGATCACCGCCCGTGCGCGTTCACCCGTTCCTGTCTTTCCCGTCTCTGCGTAGGAGTGCCAGTGGATGCCATCGATTGGTCACGGATTACCGACGCCTGCGCCTACCGTTCGGAGTCTGCCCGGGCCGCAGTAGACGCGCTACGCGATCCTCGGTCGGCCGAGCACGCCGCCAGGGCGGTAGCGGATCTGCGGTACGCGGTCAGCAACGATCACGCTGGGACGCTGTATCCGGCTGCGGTCCCTGCAACCACCCTGTTTCTGGAAGTGATCGCCGATCAGCCAGGCCCGGCGCGCATGGAAGCTCTCGATGCACTGTTGGATTGGTGGGGTTGCTTCGTGGCCGATCCAGAGTGCGAGATCTACGACGATCCGGAGCGCGGCCCCGTGGATGTATGCGAGGGCATCGCGGAGAGGGTACGGGCAGCGGCGGACATGCTGCGAAGGGTGGCAGGGGACCCATCCGCCGGCGGCCATCACCGTCCTGCCGCTAAGGAACTCCTGCAGAACCTCGACGCCGGCTGGGACCGCAGCGGCATCTGACCTCAACCTCGGCGCGCGCAACAAACGAACAGCGATCTATTCATCCAACCCCCCGCCGAGCGTCCGGAACATGTTGAGCTGACCCGTACCGCAGGGCCGTTCACGGCCCGAGGAACGGAAGCGGCGCCGGCAACACTGTCGCAAGCCGTCCAGCGGCGGACCGATCGCAGGCCGTACACCCACCAGGCCGAGAGATGACGGCCCCACTAGGAACCGCACGAACGCTGACCACCCGCACGACCCGCGTCGTCCTGCGCTTCGTCCGAAAAGAGGCTCAATATCTGTGACCGGGTGGGCCGGGAGGGGGACCTCCCCCCTCCCGGCAATTGGTTGCCGCAGTGACGACGGGACTGGAATCCGTCTTATTCGGCCTAGGCGTCCTCGAGAACTTCTGCGAATGCGATCACAACGCCTCCGGTGGCGTGTTCGCGGGTAGCGGCGACGAGGGGACCCGCCTCTGCGGCGGCGGCGCTGGCCGCCGCGTAGTCGGCGAAGTACAGGTCCAACAGTCGGTACGCCGGAGTCGGGCTGCCGTCCTCCTTGGGCCAGACCTTCGACGTCTGCAGCCGAGTCAGGCCGGGGAGCTTGCGCGCCAGCGCGACCTGCTCGGAGTAAGCTGCCTCGAAGGCGTCCGGGTCGGTGGGGTTGGAATAGACAAAGCTGATTTTGGTGGGCTTGTCGTGCTCCGTCATGGATAATCTCCTGGTTGTTAGTCTCGGTTGATACAAGCGAGCAGACCCGGACCTGGGCGATGATGTCGGGCGAACTTTCGCCAGCGCAGCTGCTTCTTCGATAGAAGAAGTTGGCACATGACAGAGCTCCCAACGTGGCCCTAAGTCCTTCCGTTTGTTGGCCCCACTCACTGTTCGTTGATCGTAGTTAGAGGAATGGGCAGCGACCATGACCGCTCCGCCAGGAAATTTTGCTGATCGTCCAGCGACGTCAGCCGATTTGCTCGGATCGCCGCATGAGTTTGCCGATCCGCCAGCGCTTGAGGATGCCGCGCTCGGCCTCGCCCCAGATAGTCAGTCGCACGATTTGCTCTCGGAGCTGCTCCGGAGGGTCCGTCTGAGCGGAGAACGGATCGTTGCGTACGCTCCGCCGCGGACTTTCTCCATCGGCTTCGCCGATATCGGCAGCCTGCACATCATCGAAGAGGGCGAACTCATGCTTCGGGTCGACGGAGACCCGCGCGTCGAGCGCGTAAGCCGCGGCGATGTCGTCCTGCTCCCGCGTGGAGACCCGCACCGCATCAGCAACGCAGGCAAGCGCGCGCAAGCGATCGTGCCTGCCGGCGCAGCCGAAAACGACGCACCCGAGCCGACGCGCTGGCTCTGCGGAACATTCACGATCGGCGACCCGCAGGCGAGCCACCTGCTCGGGAGCCTCCCGGCCGTGATCATCCTGCGCGGCGCCCACGGCCCAGCGCTCGAAGGGCTCGAAGTCGCCCGCAGGATGCTCGTATTCGAGATGCAATCGCCCTCTCAAGGATCGGCGGTGATGGTCGCCCGCATCCTCGATCTGATCTTCATCCAGATTCTGCGTGCCTGGGCCGCCGGCGCGGACGCCGAACCGAACTGGCTGCCCGGTGCGCTCGACCCGCAGATCGGTGTGGCCTTGAGTGCCATTCACCGGGACCCCGGCCACGACTGGAGGGTCGAGGAGCTGGCCCGAGCGTGCAGCCTTTCCCGGTCGGCGTTCGCTGCGCGGTTCGTCGCTCGCGTTGGGATGCCGCCGGCCGCCTATCTCGCACACGTACGCTTGGACGCCGCCACCGACCTGCTGCGCGACACCTCCCTTCCGGTCACGCACATCGCGCAGAGGGTTGGCTACACGTCCGAGGCGGCATTCAGCCGCGCGTTCAAGAACCGCTACGGCACGCCACCAACTCGCTGGCGAGGAGACCTACGGGGTCGCTGATGACCCGCGACCCGGTCGGCTCCCTCAACGCCACCGGCGCGTTCCGCGTGTTTTCCGGATCTTGGGAATCGTCCGGTTCCGGGCTGTCACAGGCGCCGACCTGCTCGCCGGTGTAACAGTGAGTGACCACTGTTTCCCCTTGATCATCGAGGCTCACAGCTTGTTAATGGCCCAAGACAGACCTGTCGCAGTCGGATGCTTGGATGCTCGAATGGATCCAAAAACCACGCTCGCCGAACTGCGTGAATTCTGCGCCGAACGTCTTGGTGCGGAGCTCGCCACACGCTTCGTCGATCTCGCCCGGGCCCGGCTTTGCACTCACCGAAGCCGCGCCCGGCGAGGAAGCCGGACACAGCCGATTCGGCGGCCGGGCCATGCTCGAACCTGGCACGCCTTGGCCGACCTGCGAAGGCTTTCCGCTGAGCCTGCTCGCCGTCCTCGACACCGACGCCTTGGCCCCCTGGCTCGGTGACCTTCTTCCAGCCCAGACAGGCCTGCTCAACTTCTTCTACCTGGACAGCGACTCCGAGCAGTGCGACCCCGCCGTGTATGAACTGGCACTCAAGTTCGACACCAGCGACCCACAGGTGGGGAGAGTGATCGCGGCCCGTTCGGCGCACGCCGTTGAGACGAACCCACCAGTCCGGTCGAGTGTCTTCACACCGGTCGCGTGGGCAGCATCGCCCGGGTTCGCCTTCCCAGACACCTGGGACCCAGCCTGGCGCACGCTCGACCTTGGACCCGAGGCCGACGACAGGGCCAGGGCCATGCCCGACCTATACATCGAAGAGTTGCTCACCGACTGGTCGGAACGGCCGGGCGCGCTCGACTCCGAGGACATCGCCTTCGGCCGCCCGGAATTCCCGACGGGAAGCTCGCCGGTGGGGGCATTTCCAAGGGCTGAGGACCCAAACGACTATCACCACCTACTCCAACTGTCCGGATACGGACCGTATGGATGGGGCCTCGGCGGCGACGACGGCTGGATGCATTGGTCGATCCCCACCGAGGCGTTGCAGGCTGGCGACTTCAGCCGGGCGATCGCGACCCCGGACATCTGGTGACCGCCGGGACGCTAATGGCCCGCGCGTCTACGCCGCAAGGTGCTGGCGTGTGAACGCCACGGCACCCCCCAGGGCGAAAGCCAGGGACCGCCCCGAGTCCGTGTATCACTCCGGTCGAAACACGCTTGGCAGCTCCACGCCCGTAGCGGCATGAAGCGTGAGCATGTCCCGACGATCCTTATCGGACGGCTCATAGCCGAGATGGGCGTTGACCTGCGTAACCGCATCTACACATCTCACGGTGCGACCGGCGATCATTCCCTCTACCGGTGCAGGGTAGTAGAACGAACTGCCGTCGGGCAGCGCCTGCGTTCCGCCTCCCTGGGCCGCCGGGGTGACCGGATGCAAGTCAATCTCCCGTCCTCGGGCGGTGGTCGGAGCTTTGGAGGCCAGACGCCAAGGCCCTGGCCATCCACGAAGCCACCGAGGCCAAGCTCGCGCTCGATGAGGCGATTGTCCCGTCCGAGCCGCGGTTGTTCTCCGATGACGCCACCGTCGAACGCCTCACCATCCTCTTGGCTGAGCAGGGCGGGCGGATGGCCGTGCTGTCACCGGAAGGGGAGATCTTCTCAATCGCGGCCGGCCGCTACTCCGGCGCACCCAACTTCGCCGTGCTGAAGAAAGGCCACGCGGGCGAAGAGATGCGCGTCGACCGGATGGGCCGCGCCGAACGGATCGAGGCCGCCACCGTCACCCTCGGAATTTGCACTCAGCCCAGCGCCTTGGCCGAGCTCGGCGCTACCGCGGCTCACCGAGCCCACCGCCCTCACCTTCACCGACCAAGCCGCAACGGCCGTCACGGCGATGCTCGCCGACGTCGAGCCCCGGTTCGCCCCCGGCGCCGGCGACCTGGCCCACATGACCGACTGGGGCGGCAAACTCGTCGGCGCCACCGTCCGCATCGCCGGACTCCTCCACCTCGCCAAACACCTACGCGACGGCTGGAGCAAGCCCATCGACGCCGACACCTTCGCCGACGCCCGCGACATCGTCGACTACTTCACCCACCACGCCAAAGCCGCCTACGACGCCATCGGTGCCGACCCCGCCACAGCCGACGCCCGCGCCATCCTCGACTGGGCACGCAACACCGGCGCGGCCCGATTCGCCGCCCGCGACGTCCAACCCCCGCTACGCGCCAGGTTCAAGAAGGTCACCGACCTGGACCCCGCCCTACGCGTCCTCGAAAGCCACGGCTGGATCCGCCGCCTGCCACCGCCCCCACGCACCGGACGCGGACGCCCCTCCGCCCCGCTCTACGAGGTACACCCCGCCGCGCTGGAGACGAGCCGATGACGGCCACACAGCGTCATCACCACCTCGCCACCGGACCGCTCCCCAGCCTTGAAGCACGTAAGCGAAAAGCAGCAAAAACAATTCTGCTGATTTCCGCTTACGCGCTTACCCCCGCACGCCCACCACCCTCCCACCCCGACAGACACGCACCGTGACCGGCGAACAGCCACCAAGCACGCCGCCGGCCACGCCACCCCGACCGATCACAACCCCGGAGGAACCCGCTCCGTGAAGACCGCCGAACGCTCCGGCGACAAGCTCACCGTTGCCGAAATCTGCAAAGAACTCCGCATCTCCCCCTCGACCTTCTACGACTGGCGCGCCAAGCGGAGAGCCCCCCGCTGCATCACCCTGCCGAACGGCAGCCTCCGTATCCGCCGCGCGGAGTTCGATCGCTGGCTCGACGCACGAGAGGACGCCGCCTGATGCACGACATCACCTACGACGTCCGCGTCTACAAGACCGAGGTCTACAAGGGCAAGAAGGTCACTACCTACTACGTCCGGTGGAAGACCGGCGGCAAGCAGTGGAAGGAGCCCTTCCGCAAGGCCGCACAGGCCGACAGCTTCCGTTCCTCGCTGCTGGCAGCGGCGCGCAATGGCGAGGCGTTCAGCCTCGACACCGGTCGACCGGTCTCGTGGAAGCGCGAGGAGTCCGCGACGACCTGGTACACGCTGACGCTGGACTACACGGCGGCGAAGTGGCCCTACGCGTCACCGAACCATCGGCGAGGCATCGCCGAAGCCCTCACCGACGCCAGCGAGGTCATGCTCATCGGCGACGGCCCACACAGCCGAGACGAGATTCGCCGCGCCCTCCGGACGTGGGCATTCAGCGCTCGTATGCGAGGCGTGACCGAACCCCCCTCCGACATCAGCGCTGTCGTGCGGTGGCTGGAAGGCAACACGGTGCCGGTCAAGGAACTCGCACAGCCGGGAAGCGGCGCCGTCCGCGTCCGCGCACTGCTGGACCGCATCAGCAGAACCAAAGACGGCCGCACCGCTGCGGCGAGCACAGCGACTCGTAAGCGCATGACCTTGACCAACATCATGCAGTACGCGATTGAGATCAACGTCCTTCCTGACAACCCGCTCCGCAGCATCAAGTGGAACAAGCCCCGGACGCTCAAGACCATTGATCCACGCGTCGTGGTCAACAGCGAGCAAGCGCGGCGCTTCCTCGACGCCGTACGCGCCCAGGGCACCCGTGGGGCGCGCATGGTGGCCTTCTTCGGCTGCATGTACTACGCCGCCCTACGCCCCGAGGAAGCGGTAGATCTGCGCCGCGAGAATCTGGTCAGCCTGCCGGATGAAGGGTGGGGTGAGATGCTGCTGACCCACTCCGAGCCACGCAGCGGTAGCCAGTGGACGAACAACGGTCTGGCCCGCGAACGACGGGAGCTCAAGCACCGGGCGCCCGGCGAGACCCGCCCTGTCCCGATCCACCCCGAGTTGGTGAGGCTGCTTCTCGATCACCTCAAGGAGTTCGGTTCCGCGCCGGGTGGTCGGGTGTTCGTCGGCCCGCGCGGCGGCATCCTCACCGACCGCGCTTACCTCGCCGTCTTCCACGACGCCCGCGCCGCCGCCTTCACCGATGAGGAGACGGCTTCGCTCGTGGCCCGTCGCCCGTACGACCTACGCCATGCCGCCGTCTCGACGTGGCTCAACGCGGGAGTCGCACCCCCACAAATCGCCGAGTGGGCCGGCCACAGCGTTGACGTCTTGCTGCGGGTCTACGCCAAATGCATTGCGGGACAGCAAGAGGAGGCCAAGCGCCGCATCCTCGCCGCAACGCAGAGCGGCGTGACCGAGGGCTTCCGTGCCCCACTCCCATCGTCGGGATCC
Organism: Actinoallomurus vinaceus; assembly: GCF_039542055.1. Classification (NCBI taxonomy): domain Bacteria; kingdom Bacillati; phylum Actinomycetota; class Actinomycetes; order Streptosporangiales; family Thermomonosporaceae; genus Actinoallomurus; species Actinoallomurus vinaceus. The sequence goes on along the minus strand of NZ_BAABHK010000001.1, from coordinate 893,811 downwards.
CCCATGCCGCAAAGTCAGCCAGAGACTGACCGAACAAGGCCCGATCAATCCTCCGCCTGGACACGTTCGGGAGAGGGTGGAGTCTCGGTGGACCGCTCGGCGGGGCCTGCTCGGCGGAGAAGGCGCGTCCGCAGTCTCTAGACACGGCGGGCCCCACTCGGCGGATGTCCGGACAACGCCTGGAGGTTAACACCGGGGCGGAGTCGACACCGTCGACCTGTCGGATAACGAGTCGGTAGCGGCGTGGTGCCGGGCGCGGGCGGATGTCGAGCCGCTGCCTATAAGTGGGCGTGGATGAATTCGCAGAGCTCTTGGAAGCCTCCTCGCTGGGGACGCCGGCCGCCCGTACGATCCGCGAACTGACTGCGCCGGCGGTGGTCGACGAGATCATGCGGCGGGTAGAGGGGCCCGGCGTAGGGCTATCGCCGTGGCGATCGCGCCTCTCGTACATGTGCGACGCCCCCGCTCGGGTGCTCCGGTGCGGGGGCGGGGCTGATGTAGCAGCGGAACGAAAAGTCACGCTTAGGAGCGCGGGTGGGCCGGGCTTGGCGTGACTGGTCGTTCCAGAGCTCTTAAGGAATGAGGCGGGAACGTCGCATGTGGTGCCCCGCAGGTGCTGAGCTTTAGCTGTTATCGCCGGATAAGTCTCGGCCGGACGTCTCCTCAATCCCGATGAGCCATTTCGACCTCAGGTGATGTCGTTGGCCTGTCGGCGGCTGAGCACTGCTGCGATCGGCAGGGCTGCGGCCAGGCCGCTGAGCAGGACCGTGGCCAGTGCTCCCAGTACGGCTGGTGTGTCGCTGAAGGCGATGCCGACGGCGGCCAGGGCGGGGCCGGCGTTGCGCACGGCCGCGACGCCTCCCATGGTGGTGCGGCGGGCCGGTGACCCGGTGGCCAGCAGGGTGCCGCTGGCGAAGGCGACTGCGGCGAGGACGGATCCGGCCAGCGGAGTGCGAGAGCCGATCAGCGCGACGACCTCGCGCCAGTTGCCCAGCAGCATCCCGGCCAGCACGATCAGGAACGTCACGTTCGAGACCGTGACGGCGGCGGGATGCCATGATCGCGCTGTGGATGATGCGTAGTGGCGCGTGAGGAGTCCGACGGCGAACGGGATGAGCTGCAGGACGGCCACGGTCCGTACCAGCGCCGCGACCGGCAGGGAGATTCCGGTGCCGACCTTGGCCGCGGTGAGGATGGCGTTGGCCGTCACGCCGAAGGTGACGCTGCCGGCGGCGGCGAGCAGCACCTGCATCGCCGCGCCCGCGACCACGTCTCCTTTTTGGATCATTCCCAGTTTCGCCCCGAACGGCCCACCCGGTGACGAAGCGGCCAGCACGATCGCGATGAACGCCGCGGTGGGCAGGCCGAACAGCGTGGCGATTCCCCACCCCAGCAGCGGGATGACCACCAGGTTGGCCACCAGCGCCAGTACCAGCAGTAACGGGGTGGCGAGGATCGCGCGCAACGCCGGCAGCGTGGCTCCCAGGCCGGCGGCGAACATGGTGGCCGCGATGAAGATCACGGTGATCGCGTTGAACAGCAGATGCAGCGTTTCCATGACCTTCCCTCCGGGGTGACGGCCGCGGGCGATGGAAGCCTCAGCGGGTCTTCGCCGCGCCCTCAGTCGTGGAGATCACCGAGCCAGCTCAGGGCGTTCAGCCCCGGCATGAAGCAGTACTCGCCGCCGCGGGTGACGACGAAGCGCGGCAGCGCCCGCAGGCGCCGTCGCAGCGGCCGCCGCGGGATCGTGAACTCATCGGGGCCGTCGCCCGAGCCGATGACAGGGTCGCGTGCGTTGCCCGCGCCGAAGAAGACCCCGTCGTTCATCCACTGGGACTGGACGAACTCGAACTGCCGGCCTAGGTGCGCTCCGATGAAGGCGAACATCAGGCCGCGGTCGGCCCCGTCATCCTCCAGCATTCCTTCGGGCAGCGGCGGTCCGTAGGCGGTGCCGCGCCGGATCATCCGGTGCAGCCTCGGCTCTCCGGCCACTGCTGCGTCGCGGGGGTTGCCCCGGCGGATGTGGCAGCCGCCGGGGGTGGTGAACCCCGCCGGGTCGTGGTGTTCGTACAGGAAGGCGTTGTTGCGGTGGGGGTCGGCGCCCAGGCGGGGGTCGTCGCGGGTGGGGCTGAGCGCCAGCGGGGCGCCGCTGCGCCAGCGGCCCATGATCTTGGCGGCGAGTAGTTCCTCGTCCTCGGGGCCGGTGGCGTTGTCCTTGAGGTAGCGGCGGAAGACGGCGACGCGCTGGTGGAGTTTGCGGAAGGCGGCGTAGGTGCCGTTGCGTCCCAGGATCTCGGGCTGCGGGGTCTGGATGCCGCCGAGTTCGTCGGGGTAGCCGAGCACGAACTCTCCGGCCTTGAGCGGTGTTTCCAGCGGGTTGGAGCCGGTGATGCCGCTGCCTTCGACGGCCGGGTGGCTGATGCCGTCGCGGTAGCCGAAGGGTTCGGTCTCGGTGGGCAGTGCATGGCAGTCCTGCCGCCAGATCGCGCTCACCCCGGGCAGGCACTGATAGGCCGGTCGGGCGCGGTCGATGGCCGCCTGCAGGCGGGCGTGGTCGGGTGCCAGGGCCGTGAGCACCACATGGACGTCGGGTGTGCCCAGCGGCGCCTCCCAGCGTTCGGGGCTGCTGTCCCCGACGTCGCCGAGTGCCGCGGCCCGGGCGGCCATTCCCTGCCGGAATTCCCAGGCGAAGGTCTCCAAGGCGTGCGGTGGCACCCCCAGGGCCTTGAGGCCGCGGAAGGTGAGCGCGACGCTCACCCAGGCGTCGCCCAGCGGGCTTGTCGTGTCGGCGGCCGAGGTCACCACGGCGCGCACGCGCCGCATCAGCTCCCGGCCGTGTGTCCGGTCGTCGATGCGGAACAGGATGTAGGTCGCCGCGTACGGGGTCGGCCGGGGGCTGAGGACCCCGCGTTGGATGTCGTCGAGTTCGAGCGCGGCACGTGGTCGCGTGTTCACCGATTTCCCCCTCTCTCTCGGTGGCCGGGCGTCACTTCGCCGCGACGATGTTCTTCCAGAAGGCGCGCAGGCTCTCATCGCCGCCGAACAGCGAACTGAAGATCGTGGAGTCGGCCAGCAACACGTCGCCGGCCCGTTCCCCGGCGGGGGGCATCCACAAGCACATGTTGAACTCGGTGTTGCCGGCCTCGGTGAAGGGGTGCGCCGGCCTGGAGAGGTCGATCGGCTGCCTGGCCAGGACATGAATGACGTCCGGTTCGCCGGTCGTCACCGCGTAGTGCGGCAGGTGCATGTGGAAGTTGAAGGTGGTGACACCGTCCAGCCATCCCCTGGCATCCAGGTCCCGATCGACCGACAACGGCGCGATCTTCTTAGACGCCTGCACCGCCGGCCGCAGCCCGTAACGGTTCTCCACCGGAACGCCCAGCCCGCGCATCAGGCCGCGGACGTAGCGGGCGAAGCGTTGCTGGCGGGGCACCAGCGCGTCTCCGTGATGGTGGTACTCGGCGTCGCGCACGGCCAGATCGTCGGAGGCTCCCACCTCGTGATGGGGCCCCAGCACCAGGCAGGTGCCCTCACGGGCCAGGAAGTGCCGCAACGCCTCGATCTCTGCGGGCTCGGCCTCCTGCCCGGTGATCATGTGGTCCAGGCCGAAGACGAACAAGGTGTCGGTGTCATCCAGCACCCGCTCGTCCAGCAGGGTGCGGAAACCAGCCTGGTCGACACGCTGATACACCGGCACGGGATGGCCGGTGGTCTCCTCGGCGAACTGCTGGAACGGCGCCCACCCCCAAAAGAACAGCTCCAGCGACCCGGCGATGCCCTGCTGGAAGCGCAGCGGATCACACCAGCGGGGGTCCTCATACGCCGGCCAGTTCGCCCGCCGCACTTCGGTCATCGTGGAGAATCGGTTGTCGAGCTCGGCCGGGTTCCTGCCCACCTCGGCCGGATAACTCCACGAGACGTAGATGCTCACCCGCCGCCGGCCCGGAGTGCGGGGACGCGGCACGTGGTTCTGGTTGTAGATGCGCGCGGTCCTCGACTCACCCATGACTCGCCTCCGATCGGCCGCGGTGAGACCGGGGCGCCGGCCCGATCTCACTGCATCTGGTCAAGCATCTCCGACAGGGCGCCTTTGATCCGCAGCGCCCTTTTGATCTCATCGGCGGTCACGTACGGGTACTCTCCGTACTCGATGAAGCTCGGACAGTGATGCTCGCGGACGAACCTGACGAACGCCTCGGGATTGGTCCTCCAGTCCTCGGGGAAGCCCACCAGGTTCTCGAACACCGTGCTCACCCCCGCTTTGCTGAACAACGCGATGGCGTCCTCGGTGTACTTGTCGAAGTCGGTGTCGAAGATCCCCTGGTACATGAACCGGGTGTCGTCGTCGAACAGCACCCAGCGCAGGTAGTGCAGCTTCAACGGCGCCAGAAGATGCGGATCGGCTTCCAATGCCTTGGCCAGCGTGTGACCGTGGTTACGGATGGCCTCGGCCCGGCCGGGCTTGACGCCGGCGATGATGGTGAACCCATAACACGCCGGGGTCCGCGGGAACACCGGGCCGTACTTGCCCTGTTCGAGGTGGTCGGTCTCCTTGGGGATCACCACCGCCTGCGGCGTGATGTCCATGCCAGCTCCTCCCCCCACACTGCCAGAGGGGGAACAGGCCAACGGCCACCTGACAAGGCAATTATCCCACGCACCAGCGACGAAGAACCTGGGTGTTCCACTCATCGCCGACCGTCAGCGCCATCTCTCGGCGTATGCCCGCCTCCGAGGGCTCAGCAGTACGGCAAGGGATGGCGCGGCCTGTTTCATAGGCGATCACCTGCGAAACAGGCGGCCGGGCGCATGCCGTCCTGGAAGAGGAATGTTTCATGGGTCGTTGCAAATGGCCTGCCCTGTGAAACGCATACATGAAACGATGCCGGGGTGAGCGACGACGACTACGCGCGCGTGGAAGCGCATGACTGCCCGATGTCCGGGGCTGGGCTTCGTCCCTCGCCTTACGTTTGAAGGGGCTCAGAAGTCCGGCTCTTCGTATCGACGCGGCACCTGTCGGTAGTTCTGGCCTTCGACTGGCTCTAGATCCTGGCCTCGCATCCACGCCTCAGCGACACGCCAACTCGCCGGCCGCTGCTCGACCCAGGCGACTCGTGCCTGCCACGACCCGTTGCCTCGTTGTTCCCAAGCCAGCAGGAACAGGTATCGCCCGGTTCGGCGATCTCGGACGACAGGTGACAGAAACACGCCCAGTATTCGAACATGCGAGCGAATCTTGGCACCAGACCACTGACTGGACTTCGGCACGTATTTGGCACAGCCACCCGCACATGACCGCCGACAGCCGTAGACAGCCGGACAGAACAAGATCGACCCCTGACCGCATCTCTACTGGTCAGGGGTCGATTCCCACTGCTGTGGCGGGTCCAGGGTTCGAACCTGGGTAGGCTAAGCCGACGGATTTACAGTCCGCTCCCATTGGCCACTCGGGCAACCCGCCTCGTTAGCCGCCGTAGCGACGCTCAGAAGGATAGCGGACTCTGGGCCCAAGGGTGACATCGGTTCCGGCGGCCCGATCACCGGCGTCGGTGGCCCGGGAGCGGGCCTGCGCTCACTAGGCTCTTCAGAGAGATCGTCGTTATCCGTGAGGACATGAACCGTGGCTTCGGAAAGCTCTTTCGACATCGTGTCAAAGCTCGACCGGCAGGAGGTGGACAACGCTCTGAACCAGGCCGCCAAGGAGATCGCCAACCGGTTCGACTTCCGTAACGTCGACGCGGGGATCCGGTGGTCGGGCGAGACCATCGAGGTTCAGGCCAACAGCGAGGAGCGGGCCAACGCCGTCCTCGACGTCTTCAAGGAGAAGCTGGTCAAGCGCGGCGTCTCCCTGAAGGCGATCGACGCCGACGAGCCCAAGGCGTCCGGGAAGCTCTACAAGCTCACCATCGGGCTGAAGGAGGGCATCTCCCAGGAGGACGCCAAGAAGATCGGCAAGATCGTCCGGGACGAGGGCCCGAAGGGTGTGCGGGCTCAGATCCAGGGGGACGAGCTGCGGGTCAGCTCGAAGAAGAAGGACGACCTGCAGACGGTGATCAGCCTGCTCAAGGGCAAGGACCTGGACGTCGCCCTGCAGTTCACGAACTACCGCTGACGACGAGGCCGCCTACCTGGCGGCTCGGCGTCACGGCAGCCCAACAGGCCGTCGGCGAAGCGCCCGGGCCTCTCGACGAGGCCCGGGCCGGCGGACGGACGCGCACCCACCGCCCGGTCCATGGATCCGTCCGAGGCCGAGGCTCTTTGGCGGCGGTGTTGCCACCTTGCCGTCGGCGTGGCCGGTACGGTGCACGGTTCGTCCGCGTTTGCGGGTCAGTATCGGCGGCAAAGCCGAAGAGCGGCCCGGCCTTCGGCGGCTACTCGGCGAGCTCTTCGGCGTCGCCCTCGGGCGCCTGGGCGCGCGCCTGTTCGATCAGGTCCCAGAATTCCCGTCGGTTCATGGGCGTGCAGCGTGCCACGCGCCGCCCGGGACGGTAAAGCCGATACGCGCCGCGGGGTCACACGGGAGCCCCGAGCAGGGCCCGTCGGCCTCAGCCGGCTAGGCGGGAGCGGTCGTCTTCGGGGGTGAGGCGGCGGGCGAGGTCGGTGAGGTCGAGGTCGAGTGCCTGGGCTAGGGCGGCGACGGTGAAGAAGGCGGGTGCGGCGATGGCGCCCCGCTCGATTTTGCGCAGGGTGTCGAGGGAGATGCCGGCCTCGGTGGCGACGGAGGCCGCGCTGCGCGGGCCGCGGGCGGCTCGGAGCACTTGGCCGAGGGCCCGGCCGCGGTCGCGCTGGTCTTCGGTGAGCGGGGTTCGCACCATACCGAGGATTATAAGGCTGGTATTAAAATCTACCCCATGGTGACATTGAGGAGTCAGGCCGAGATCGATCGGATCCGCGAGGCGGGCCGGGTGGTCGGGGAGGCGCTGCGCCGGGTGACCGACGCGGTCGAGCCGGGGGTCAGCCTCGCCGAGTTGGACGCGATCGCGGCCGCCTGCATCAAGGAGCACGGGGCCCGCTCCTCGTTCCTGGGCTACCACCCGTTCTGGGCGCCCACTCCGTACCCGGGGGTGCTGTGCCTGTCGGCCGATGACGTGATCGTGCACGGCATCCCGGACGGACGGGTCCTGAAGGCCGGGGAGATCCTGTCCGTCGACTTCGGCGCGGAGGTCGGCGGCTACCACGGTGACGCGGCGGTGACGGTGCCGGTCGGGGAGGTCGACGATGACGCGAAGCGGCTGGTGGAGACCGCTCGGGCGGCGCTGACGGCCGCGATCGCGGTGGCCGTCCCCGGCGGTCGGATGGGCGACATCGGGTACGCCGTGGAGACCACCGCACGGCCGTACGGGCTGCTGGACGGGTACGGCGGCCACGGTGTCGGGGCGGCCATGCACGAGGAGCCTGACGTACCGAACACCGGGCGCCCTGGGCGCGGGCTGCGGCTTCGTGAGGGGCTCGTCATCGCGATCGAGCCGATGCTGATCGAGAGCGGTGTCGGCGAGGGCCGTACGCTCGCCGACGGCTGGTCGGTCGCCACGGCCGACGGCAGCCGGGCCGCCCACTTCGAGCACACGATCGCGATCACCGCGGACGGTCCGGTGATTCTCACCGCGTGAGTCTCCGGCTTCACCGCCTGAGCCTGCGGCCTCACCGCGTGAGTCTCCGGCCGGAATTCGCCGGCCGGGCCGGCCGTCCGGTAGGACTACCTGCCGTGACGATGTGGAAGCTGGGCCCTGAGCCCGTTGGGTCTCCGGACGCGACCCGGCTGCGCCGGGAGTACTACGCCGAGGTTGCAAGCCGCTACTGGAAGCGGCCCGCGACCTCGCAGGAGGTCGACGAGGGGTTGGCGGGGGACGGTGCCGACCTGCTCGTCCCACCCGCGGGGCAGTTCGTCGTCGGCAGGTACGGCGGGGAGGCCGCGGCCTGCGGCGGCGTTCTGCTGCTCGACACCGACACCGACACCGACACGGGCACCGACACCGCCGAGCTGACCCGCGTGTATCTGCGTCCGGCCTTCCGCGGCAAGAAGGGCGCGGGCCTCCTCCTGGAGTTCCTGGAGGAGGAGGCGCGGGCGCTGGGCGCCCGGCGGATGGTCCTCAACACCCGTCTCGATCTGATCGAAGCACGGTCGCTGTACGTTCGGCACGGCTACGCCGAGATCCCGGCCTACTGCACGGGGCCGTACGTCGAGATCTGCTACGGCAAGGACCTCCGCCCGGACGGCTCCCTCGGCGGATAGCCGGGCCGGAGACGAGCAGTTAGCCGGGCCGGAGACAGAGCAGTGCCCCGTACGCACGGGTCCGTGCGTACGGGGCACCGGCCCGATCCGGCCGCTCAGGAACCGACGGCCGCGATCAGCGGTTCGCAGACTTGCCCAAGATCAGCGGCTCGTGGCCTTGCCCTTGGTCCAGGAGCTTTCGAGGTTGCCGCCGTTCTGCGCCGTCTCCTTGCGGAGGGTGCTCTGCGTGGCGGCGGACTTGCCCGACGCGAGGCGGATCGCGATCTTGTCCTCGATGTCCTTGGGCGCACCGCCCTGGTAACCGTTGAACATGATGGAGAAGATCAGCGGCTGTCCGGTGTCGTCCTTCACGTAGCCGCTCAGCGCGGTGACGCCGGTCAGGGTGCCGGACTTCGCGTGGACGTTCCCGGCGGCGGCGGTTCCCTTCATCCGCGACGCCAGGGTGCCGCCCACGAGCTTGTCGGCCTGGCCGGCGATGGGCAGCGCATTGTACCAGGTCGAGTACCAGGGCTTGCTCTGCACCGCCTTGAGGATGACGCTCGCCTGCTTGGGCGTCGTCTTGTTCGTCCGGGAGAGCCCGGAGCCGTCGGTCTGCTTGACCTTGGTGGTGTCGACGCCGAGCGTCTTCAGGTATCGGGAGATCGCGGCGATGCCCGCGGTCCGGGTGCCCTTGCCCGCGGCCTTGCGGCCGATCGCCTTCGTCAGGATCTCGGCGATCTGGTTGTTGCTCAGCTTGAGGAAGGGCGTCGCCAGCTGGGACAGCGTCATCGACTTCCGGGTGGTGACGGCCTTGGCGCCCTTGGGGGTCGCGGCCCGCTTGGTCGCCCCGACGACCTTGACACCGTGTGCCTTGAGGGCCCGGAGGAAGACGTCGGCCGCGTACTGCGTCGGGTTCGGCGCGGTGGAGAGGTGGTCCTCCTTACCGCCGTTCGCCGGGTACGAGCCGGTGACGACGATCTTGTTCGTGCCGCCCGTACGGTCGACGGACACGGTGGAGCTCGTTCCCGCCTTCCCCGTCGTCGCGTGGTTGACGATCTGCACGACGCTCGTCGGGGGGTTCAGGGTGACCTTGACGGGCTGGCCTTCCGTGCCCGGGGTGATGGTCACGCCGATCGATCCGGCGTCGAACACGTCGTCCGGGGAGACGTTCAGGGCCGAGATTCCGGCCCCGTAGGAGTAGGGCAGGTCCGTGGGGTCCCAGCCCGGCGGGGTGTATTCCTGGTCGAACCAGGTGTCGTCGGCGATCAGGTTGCCCTTGATCTTCTTGATGCCCTTGGCCGCGACCGCGGCGGCGAGTTTGTCGTAGTCGGCTCCCCGCAGGGTGGGGTCACCGGTGCCCTTCAGGTACAGGTTCGCGCCACGCGTGTAGACGGTGGTCTTGAACCGGTAGCCGGCGCCGAGGATCCCGAACGCCGCAGTGGAGGTCTCGATCTTGTTGTTCGAGCCCGGGATCTCCTGGGTGTCGGAGTTGCGGTCATAGAGGACCGCGCCGGTCTTGGCGTTGCGGACGATGACACCGATGCTCGCGCCGTTCAGGCGGCTGTCCGTGAGGATGTTGTCGATGTCGGTCTTGAGGTCGCCGCTGGTGGCCGCCGTCGGAGTCGCCGTGCTCGTATCCGTCTGCGCGAGGGCCACGGCCGTCGTCGCGACGACCGCTCCGCCCGCCAGCACGGCGAGCGTCCCTTTCAAAGATCGACTCATGACAGCCGATCGTAACGATCACGGCACACCCCGCATGTCGCACTTACGGGATTTACTACTGATTGCCGCGAAATCGACCTGGTCCGGCCGCACGGCCGACGCCGCCCGAATACCGAACGGATCAGCGGCGGTAGCCGGCCATCTCCTCGAGGCGGGCGATGCGCTGGGCGGTCGGCGGGTGGGTCGAGAACAGGCGGACCAGCCCCTCGCCCCGGAACGGGTTGGCGATCATCAGGTGGCTCACCGCGGTCAGGCGGCCGTCCTCCGGCAGCGGCAGTTGGCGCGTACCGCTCTCGATCTTGCGCAGGGCGGAGGCGAGGGCGAGCGGGTCGCCGCTGAGCTGGGCGCCGGACGCGTCGGCCTGGAACTCCCGGGTGCGGCTGATGGCCAGCTGCACGATCGTGGCCGCGATCGGGCCGAGGATCATCATGAGCAGCGCGCCGAACACGCCGGGGCCGTCCTCGTCGTCGGAGTTCCCGAACGGGATCAGCCAGGCGAGGTTCGCCACCCAGGTGACGACGGCGGCGAGGGCACCCGCAACCGAGGAGATCAGGATGTCGCGGTTGTAGACGTGCGACAGCTCGTGCGCGAGGACCGCGCGCAGCTCGCGCTCGTCCAGGATCTGAAGGATGCCCGTCGTGCAGCAGACCGCCGCGTTGCGCGGGTTGCGCCCGGTGGCGAAGGCGTTCGGCGCGATCGTCGGTGAGAGGTACAGGCGTGGCATGGGCTGGCGGGCACCCGTCGACAGCTCGCGGACGATGCGGTACATCACCGGCTGTTCGACCTCGCTCACCGGCCGGGCGCGCATGGCCGACAGCGCGATGCGGTCGCTGAAGAAGTAGGCGACGCCGTTCGTGATCAAGGCGATCACGAGGGCGATCGTCAGACCGGCACGGCCGCCGAACGCGCCTCCGATGAGGAGGATCAGCGCCGACATGACCCCCAGCAGGGCCGCCGTCTTGACACCGTTGAAACGCAACTAGCGACACCTCCCCTTGTCCCCGTAAGAATCAACGGGCTGACCTGGAGAGATGTTCCCTGTCAGGGCACTGCCAGGGCCGCCGCGTGCAGTACCAGCTCAGGAGCCACGGAAACGACGACAGCCCCGGCCAGCGCGACCGCGATCGCGATTCCGCCCGCGCGGCCGACGCGTACGCGCTTGGCCTTTCCAGTGGCGAAGAGCCGCGCGGCCCACGTGAGGTAGTAGTACAGGCCGATGACGGTGTTGATCGCCATGATCACCGCGAGCCAGGTGGCCGCGCCGCCGACCGCCGCGCGGAACACCACGACCTTGGCGAGCAGCCCCATGACACCCGGCGGCAGCCCGGCCAGGCAGAGGAGGAAGAACGCCAGGGCGAGGGCGCTGCCCGGGTTGACGCGCGCCAGGCCCCGGTAGGACTCCAGGTCGCGGCCCCCGCGCCGGGCGACGACCGTGACGACGGCGAACGCCCCGATGTTCATGATCGCGTACATCGCGACGTACGCCGCCGTGGCCGTCATCCACTCGTGCGGGCGTACGCGGGCGCCCCCTGCCATCGGCGCGAGGATGTAGCCGCTCTGCGCCACCGAGGACCACGCGAGCAGGCGCACGGCGTCGGTCTGGCGGAGCGCGAGGAGGTTGCCGAGCGTCATCGTCGCCGCGGCCAGCACGCCCATCAGCGGTCCCCACGTGTGGCCGAACGGCCAGAACCCGGCGGTCAGCACGAGGGTCAGCCCGGCGAAGCCGCCCGCCTTCGACACGACCGACAGGAACGCCGCGACCGGCAGCGGGGAACCTTGGTAGACGTCCGGGGCCCAGAAGTGGAACGGCACCGCCGCGATCTTGAAGCCGAAGCCGGCGATGGTCAGGACGATGCCCGCCGCCGCCACGGGCCGCAGGTCGCCGTGTACGTTGGCCAGGCCGGCGGCCACCCGGTCGAGGTGCATCGCGCCCGTGACGCCGTACACGAGGCTGATGCCGAAGAGCGTCACCGCCGACGACACGACCGACACCAGGAACAGCTTCAGCGCCGCCTCGGACGCCGTCCCGTCGTACCGCCGCAGCGCGACGAGCGCGAACACCGGCAGCGAGAGCGTCTCCAGCGCGACGACGAGCGTGATCAGGTCCCGGCCGGCCGCGAGCAGCAGCGCGCCGAGGATCGCCGCGAGCAGCAGGAAGTGGTACTCCCCCACCGGCAGCGCCGACCGCCGCATCTCGCCGTGCGACAGCAGCACGACGACGATGGCCGCGAGCAGCACCACGGCCTGGAACAGCACGGTGAAGTCGTCGGCGACGTACGAGCAGGAGGCCTGGCCGCCGGGCCGGACGGCGGCCGCGCAGAACGTCGACCGCCCGTGGCCGAACGGCAGCGCCACCGCGGCCGCCGCCAGGGACAGGGCGGTGAGCGCGCCGACGGCCTTCGCGGCCGCGCCGAACGCGTCGGCCAGCAGCACCACGACCGACGCCACCGCGACGATCAGCGCCGGGAGGATCGCCAGGTAGTCGATCGACTGGATCATCGGCCCCCCAGGAGCAGGTGGACGGCCCCGTCGGTGAGGGCGAGGAGCGTCTTCGGCCACAGCCCGATGAACACCGTGGCGGTGATCAGCGGCGTCCAGGCCAGCAGCTCGTGCGACATGACGTCGGCGAACCGGGTGTCGCGCCAGCGGTCGGCCACCGGGCCGTGGGTCACCTTGGACAGCATCCGCAGGAAGTACGCCGCGGTGAGCACCGCCCCGAGGCCCCCGACCGCCATGAAGGTCACGAACGTCGGCCTCGGCAGCCCGGCGTGCGGCTCGTACGCGCCGAGCAGCGCGAGCATCTCGCCCCAGAACCCGGCCAGACCCGGCAGCCCCAGGCTGGCCACCGCGGCGAACGTGAGGATCGAACCGAGGTACGGCGCCTTGGCGAGCATGCCACCGCCCAGGGCGTCCAGGTCACCGGTGCCGTACCGCTCCTTGACCGCCCCGGCGATGAAGAACAGCAGGCCGGTGATCAGACCGTGCGCGATGTTGCCGAACAGCGCGGCGTTCAGGCCCACCGGCGTGAGCGTCGCGATGCCCAGCAGCACGAAGCCCATGTGCCCGATCGACGAGTAGGCGATCATGCGCTTGAGATCCCGCTGCGCGAGGCAGGCGAGCGCGCCGTACACGATCCCGATCACCGCGAGGAAGCCCAGCCACGGCGCCCACACCTTCGCGCCCTCCGGCGCCATCGGCACGGCGATGCGGACGAAGCCGTACGTGCCCATCTTCAGCAGCACCCCGGCGAGGAGCACCGAGCCGACGGTGGGTGCCTCGGTGTGGGCGTCCGGCAGCCAGGTGTGCAGCGGCCACATCGGCGTCTTGACCGCGAAGCCCAGCGCCAGCAGCGCGAACGCGGCGACCTGCAGTCCGTGGGACAGGCCGGCGCCGTGCCGCGCGGTGAGGGCGGTCATGTCGAGCGTGCCGGCGTTCACCGCGACGATGAGGATGCCGACGAGCAGGAAGCCCGAGCCGAGCAGGGTGTAGAGGATGAACTTGTTCGCCGCCGCCCGGGCGCGCACGGCGGAGTCCTTGCCGTCCGAGCCGCCCCAGTCGGCGATCACGAAGTACATCGGGATGAGGACGACCTCGAAGAACACGAAGAACAGCAGGAGGTCGAGGGCGACGAACGTGCCGAGCATCCCGACCTCGAGCAGCAGGATCAGCCCGATCAGCGCCTGCGGCGACTCACCTCGCCCCGAAGGGAGCACCCGGGCCGTGTAGACCATGCACAGGAACGTCAGCGCCGCCGTCAGCACGATCAGCGGCAGCGAGATCCCGTCGACGCCCAGGTGGAAGCGGAGCCCGATGGAACCGGCCCAGGTGACGTTCACGCCGAGCTGCGGGCCGCGCCGGCCGTAGTCGAACGCCCCGGCCGCCGCGACGGCCAGCACGAGCGTCACGCCCGTGACGGCCAGCCCGTACAGCCGGGACAGGCGGGTCACCCGGCGCGGGCTCCCGGGCAGCGGCACGAGCATCCCCAGCGCGCCGAGGAGAGGCACGACCAGCATCGCCGCGAGGATCATGTCAGCACCACCACCGCGACCACGATCAGCACCACTCCCGCGAAGAGCCCGGAGACGTACGCCTGGGCGTTGCCGTTCTCGGTGGCCCGCAGCAGGCCGCCGAGCCGTCGAGCGCCCCGCCCGGAGCCCTCGACACCCGCGTCGACGACCCGCGCGTCGGCGCGGACGACCAGCCGGGCCAGGGCCAGCACCGGCCGGACGATCGCGACGTCGTAGACGGTGTCGACATAGAACGCGGCGCGCAGGACCGGCCGCGCCGGGCCGAGCAGGCGCACCGGGTCCAGGGCCGGGTCGTTGTTCCACACGAGGTACACGCCGCCCGCTCCGGCGGCGGCGCACAGCAGCGAGACCACCGCCATCCCCCACTCGGGCCGCAGCCGTTCGCTGAACGGCCCGATCAGCCCGAGCAGGAGGGCCGGCACGGCGAGGACCGCCACCGGCCAGCGCATCAACGGTGTCGCCTCCCGGGCCCGGAACGCCGACCGCTGCTCACCGAAGAACGTCACCAGCCAGGTCCGCGTGGCGTACGCGGCGGTCACCGCCGTGGTGAGAAGCGCGGTCACCAGCACCAGCCACGCCACCCACGACGGGATGGCCGGCGGGGTCCCGTGGAGGGCGTGCCGCAGCACGAAGTCGTACCCCGGGCTCTCGGCCTTCCCGAACCCGCGCAGAGGCGCGTAGGCGAACGCGTGGTACATGGGCGACTTCTGCGGGTGCGTGGCCACCCAGGCCTGGGACAGGATCGTGTCCTTGCTGAAGAAGCCGCTGGCCGGCGGGATCCCGGCCAGCGCCGCGAAGCCGACCGTCATCGACCAGAACGTCACCGGCATGGCGAGGCGCAGCCCGCCCATCGCGCTCATCATGTTCGAGCCGACCGTGACGATCACGCAGCCCGCGCCGAGGAACAGCAGCGCCTTGAACGCCCCGTGCGTCAGCAGGTGGAACACCGCGCCGTCACGCGTCCCGACGGCCAGGCCCGCCGCCATGTACGCGAGCTGGCTGATCGTCGAGTAGGCCAGCACGCGTTTCAGATCGTCCTGAGCGAGCGCGGCCAGCGCCGCCCCGAGCATGGAGATCGCGGCGATCACCCCGAGCACCGCCAGCGACGTCGGCGCGAACCAGAACGCCGGGTAGAGCCGGGCGACGACGTACACGCCGGCCGCGACCATCGTCGCCGCGTGGATCAGCGCGCTGATCGGCGTGGGACCGGCCATGGCGTCCGGCAGCCAGGTGTGCAGCGGGAACTGCGCGCTCTTGCCCGCGACGCCGCACAGCAGCAGGAGCGTGCCCGCCAGCAGCGCGGTGTGGGACAGATACGGAAGCCGCCCGATCACGACGCGTAGTTCGAAGGAGTGCGCCGCCACGCCGAGCACGAAGATCCCGAACAGGAAGCCGACGTCGCCCAGCCGGGTGACGAGGAAGGCCTTGACCGCGGCACGCGAGGTGGCCCTGTCGTGCCAGTAGTGGCCGATCAGGAAGTACGAGCAGACGCCCATGACCTCCCACCCGGCGTACAGCACGAGCAGGTCGCCGGACAGGACCACGAGCAGCATCGCCGCGGTGAACAGCGACACGAACGCGGCGTACGAGGAGTAGCGCGGGTCGTCTCTCATGTAGGCGACGGAGTACACCTGCACCGCCAGCGCCACGCAGCAGACGAGGAACGCCACCACCGAGGCCAGCCCGTCGACGTGCAGGGACACCGCGATCGGGATGGTCCCCGTCGGGACGCGCGCCAGCGTGCCGACGTACGTGCCCGGGCTCCGCAGCTGGTCCAGGGCCAGGATCGCGGTGAGCACCGTCGACGCCGCGACGGGCAGGACGGCGATGAGGGCCGGGCCGTTCGCGGGCATCCGCCGGGCCAGCACGAGCGCGCCGCGCCGGGCGGCGCCCGGCTTCGGTGTGCGCAGCCGGCGCACCAGCGGGGACAGCAGATGCGACACGGTGTGCCCGAACAGCATGCCGGCGAACGCGGCGGCGAACGGGAGCACGACCGCGACGGCCGCCACGACGATCACCGGCGCACCCCTTCGTCGTCGGTCATGGCGCCCACGTCGGCGTCGGGGTCCGGGTCGCCCTCGGCGAGCGTGCGGAGCCGGTCGACGTCGACCGTACGGCGGTTGCGGTAGATGAGCAGCACCAGTGCCAGGCCGATGCCCACCTCGGCGGCCGCGAGCACGATCACGAACAGCGTCAGCACCTGGCCGCCGTGCAGCCGGTCGGCCCACTTCATGTCGAAGACGACGAGGTTGAGGTTGACGGCGTTGAGCATCAGCTCGACGGACATCAGCACGAGGATCGCGTTGCGGCGGGCCAGCACGCCGTACACGCCCACGGAGAACAGCAGGGCCGCGATCACCACCGGGTAGACGAGATGCATCAGATCTCCTCGTCCACGCGGGACAGCACGATCGTGTCCTCCTCGTCGGGTCCGGTCCGTCTCTTCGCCGCGCCGATCCGCCGTGCGACCGGGCCGCGCGGTGCGGCGGGCCGCCGCCGGGGCTCCGGCTCCTCGTCGGGCTCGGGGCCCGCGCCCCGGATGTCGGTACGGGACAGCACGATCGCGCCGATCAGCGCGGCCAGCAGCAGCACCGACAGCGCCTCGAACGGCAGCACCCACGTCTGGAACAGGCTCGCGCCCAGGGTGTGCGACGACCCGCTGCCGACCCGGTCCTTGATCGGCACGTACGCCGACCGGAACCCGCGGACCAGCGTCGTCACCAGCACACCCGCGGTCGCCGCCGCGACGACGAGGGCGACGACCCGGTTGCCGGAGTCGAGATCATCCGAACGGCCGATCGGCGCGCGGGTCAGCATGATCCCGAACAGCAGGAGCACGACCACGGCGCCGACGTAGATCAGCACCTGCACCCAGGCGACGAACTCCGCCGCCAGCACGACGTACGAGCCGGCCAGCGCACCGAAAGACACGACCAGCCACAGCGCGGCGTGCACGAGCTGCCGCGTGCCGACGACGAGCACGCCGGCGCCCACGGCCACCACTCCAAGGAGCACGATGACGACGTCCGCCGCGGTCACCTCGTCTTCAGCTCCTTGGGCGTCTCCGCGCCGGGGTCGTGCGCGGGCGGCGGCGGAACCGTCCACATCCACTCGCGGAGCCGCTCGCGCTCATGGGTCAGCTCGTTGATGTCGTACTCGGCGTACTCGAACTCCGGCGACCAGAACAGCGCGTCGAACGGGCACGCCTCGATGCAGATCCCGCAGTACATGCACAGCGCGAAGTCGATGGCGAACCGGTCGAGGACGTTACGGGTGCGCGCCCGGCCGCCCTCCGGCGCGGGCAGCGTCTCCTTGTGCGAGTCGATGTAGATGCACCAGTCGGGGCATTCGCGGGCGCAGAGCATGCAGACGGTGCAGTTCTCCTCGAACAGCGCGATGACGCCACGACTGCGCGGCGGCAGGTCAGGCTGCACCTCGGGGTACTGCCGCGTGATCGACCGCCGCGTCATCGTCCGCAGCGTCACCGCGAGACCCTTCGCCAGGCCAGTTCCGGGAAGCCGTGCCACGGTTCACCATGATTACGTATAGAGAGCGGGTTCTGAAACCGACGTTATACCTATCGCGTCACAGTGGAGTGAGGCACTTCGAGGGTCGCCCGGCTTACCATCGGCCCATGACGCGGTCGCCGATGCCCCCGCCTGAACGACGGCCGTCGCGGCTTCCGCCGAAGCCTCCCTCCGACGGGATGGGCTGGGCGGTGGTGCCGCTGATCACGGTGGGTCTCGGCTCGCCGGTCTCGTTCCTGTACGCCGCGGTCCGGCGGCGGTCGGCGGGGCTCGCGGTGGCTGCGGCGGGGTACACCGGCGCGCTGGTGGCGTCGTACGAGGCGCTGGTCGCGCCGGGCGACGTGCCGCACACGTTCGGCCTGCTCCTGCTGCTCGGCACATGGATCTTCAGCGGGATGCACGCCATTGGTATCCGCCAGCGCCTCTACCCGCCCGCCGACCCCAGCGACCAGCGGAACCGCCGGGTCGTCGAGGCGGCGCGGTACCGGCGGACGCTCCGTGAGGAGGCCCGCCGGATCGCGACGGAAGATCGCGTCATGGCGCACGAGCTGCGCATCGGCCGACCCGACCTGGGCCCGCGCGCGTACGACGACGGCGGGCTGATCGACGTGAACCACGCCCCGCCGCAGGCGCTGAGCATGCTGCCCGGTGTGACGCCGGAGATCGTCGACCGGATCGTCCGCTGCCGGGCCGAGCACGGGGCGTTCATCTCGGCCGAGGAACTGGCGATGCAGGCCGACCTGCCGCCCCGGATCGTCCCCGACATCGCCGAGTACGGCCTGTTCCTCCATTGAGGGGGGTGGGGTAAACCGAACCCTCCGGTTTCCGTACTGCCACGATCGCGCCGTGAGGCGCTCGGTCGCGAGCATGGAGGCACGACTTCGCCGCTCGACCGGGGAGACCTCGATGACCGTGCTGACCTCGCGATCCTTGACCGCCGCCTGGTGGCGGGCGCCGTTCACCGCCGAGCCCTGGCGGCGCACCGGCTACGTCCTCGCGTCACCCGTCGCCGCGCTGCTGGCGATCGCCGACGGCGGGCGGCTGCAGCGCCGGCTGGCGGGCGCGCTCCTCGGCCGCGAGGTGCGGGCCACCCGCCTGCGGGGGATCGCGGCCCTGCCGCTCGCTTACATCAGCCTTGTGATCACCGCTTACGGCTGGTTGCTCGTGGCCATGAACCTGGGCTACCCGGTACGTTGGGCGATCGGAATGGGCGGATCGTACGAGCACGCGTGGGGCGGTCCCACGTTCGCCGGAGCGTGGGCGTTCCACGCCGTCTTCGGCGGGTTGACGTTCCTGTTCCTCATGCCGTGGATCCTGCGCGGCCTGAACGCGCTCCACGTCCGGATCCTGGGGCGATGCGACGGCTGAGCCCGGGCGCGGCGTCCCGGGCGGCCCTCGGCCGGCGAGCGCGGGCGGCGAAGTCGGGCGCGGCCCCGGCCCTCGGGCGGCGAGCGCGGGCGGGTTCCCGGGTGGCGGGCGCGCTGCGGGCGTCGTTCGGCCGGCGGACCGCGGCCGAGCTGCTGTACGCCCTCACGAGCATCCCCCTGGCCGTCCCCGGATTCTGCTACGCGGTGGCGACGCTCGCGCTCGGCGCGGGCCTGGCCGTCACCGCCGTCGGCATCCCCCTGCTCGCGCTGGCGCTGGCCGGCGCCCGGCGGTTCGGCGGCCTGTACCGCGCGTCCGCCGGGCGGCTCCTCGGGGAGCGCGTACGGCCGCCGGCGTCGCCGCGACCGGGCACCGGCTTCTACGGCCGGGTCCAGACCACGCTCGGCGACGCCGCCGGCTGGCGGGCGATGGCCTACTTCCTCCTGCGGCTTCCCCTTGCCGCGCTGTACCTCTACGTCGTCCTCTGCACCTGGGGATGGAGCGTCGTCGCGCTGACCTACCCGATTCAGCGCGCGTTCCGCTGGAACGACATGACGGCCCAGGACGAGCGCGGCCTGATCCGGAACGGCCTCCCGGTCGGCGGCCTCCACTTCGACACCTGGCCGCGCAATCTGGTCGTCGCGGCCGCCGGCGTCGTCCTCCTGTTCGTCGCGCCGTGGGCGGTGCGGGCGGTCGTGCTGCTGGATCGGATGCTGATCCGGCGGCTGCTCGGCGCGTCCGAAACCGCTGAGCGCATCCGCACCCTGGAGGAGACCCGAGCGAGCGCGGTCGACGACGCCGCCGCGACACTCCGCCGTATCGAGCGGGACCTGCACGACGGCGCGCAGGCGCGTCTGGTCGCGCTCACCATGCAGCTCACCCTGATGCGGGAGACCGCGCCGGACGGCCCGGTCCGGGAGCTCGCCACCGCCGCTCAGTCGACGGCAAAGGCGGCAATCACCGAACTGCGCGAACTCGTCCGCGGCATTCACCCGCCGGTCCTGGACAGCGGACTGGACGCCGCCCTGGCCACTCTCGCGGCGGGCGCCGGCCTGCCCGTGGAGCTGCGCGCCGACATCCCCGTACGGCCGACGGCGGCGATCGAGTCGATCGCGTACTTCTGCGCCGCCGAACTGCTGACCAACGTCATCAGGCACAGCGGCGCGAGCCGGGCCAGGATCGAGGTCGTTCAGCGCGACGATCGTCTGCGGCTGCGCGTGTGGGACGACGGCTCGGGCGGCGCGATCGTCGGCGCGGGGTCGGGCCTGCCGGGGCTCGCCGAGCGGATCCGGCCGGTCGACGGCCTCCTGGAGGTCGTCAGCCCGGCCGGCGGGCCCACGGTCGTCACCGTCGAACTCCCCTCTCACGCGTAGGATCCGCCCGTGCGCATTGTGATCGCGGACGACGCCGTCATCCTGCGGGAAGGGCTGGCCCAGTTGCTGGCCACGCGCGGACACGAGGTGGTCGCGGGGGTGGCGGACGCCGCGGCGTTGCGGGAGGCGGTCGCGGCGCACCTCCCGGACGTCGCCGTCATCGACATCCGGATGCCGCCGACGCACACGGACGAGGGACTGCGTGCGGCGCTCGACCTGCGCCGTGACCATCCACGCGTGGGGCTCCTGCTGTTCTCCCAGTACGTCGAGACCCGGTTCGCCGCCGACCTGCTGGCCGGATCACCCGCGGGCGTCGGTTACCTGCTCAAGGAACGCGTCGCCGACCTCGACGACTTCGTCGACGCGCTGCGGCGGGTCGCCGCGGGCGGGACCGCCCTGGACCCGGAGGTGGTCAAGCAGCTGCTGGGCTCGCGTCACCATGGCGTCGGCGCGCTGACCCCGCGCGAGCGAGAGGTGCTGGCCCTGATGGCCGAGGGCCGGGCGAACGCGGCGATCGCCAAGACCCTCGTCGTCTCCGACCGGGCGGTGGAGAAGCACATCGCCAACATCTTCACCAAGCTCGGCCTGGCGCCGTCCGGCGACGATCACCGCCGCGTGCTGGCGGTCCTCCACTACCTCAGGTCTTAGGGGGTGTCCGGTGGATCTCCACCGGACACCCCCTAGCTCTCGCCCCGGAGGCCGCGGTCGACGAAGTCGATCATCCAGTCGAAACTCTCGGCCGCGTCGTCACTCCACTGGAAGCCGTTCGAGGACTGGAGCGCGGCGAACCCGTGGAAGAGGCATCGCAGGGTGCGGATCGCGTGGACCATCTCGCCCTCCTCGACGCCGTAGCCGCGCAGGATCGCGGCCATCGACTCGAGGACCCGGGCGCTCGCGTCGTACAGCTCGTCGCCGGGCCCGGAGACCTCGGCCCCGATCGTCGCGGTGTAGCGGCCCGGGTGGGCGGTGACGTAGGTGGCGAACGCCCGGGCGAAGGCGGCCAGCGCGTCCGAGCCGGCCTTGCCCTGGATGGCGGCACGGACGGCCTCGCCGAGTTCGGTCACCGCGAGGGTGGCGATCTGGCGCCGCAGATCGTCGAGGCCGTCGACGTGCTTGTACAGGGACGGGGTGCGGACGCCGAGCCGCTGGGCGAGCGCGCCCATCGCCAGGTCCTGGTATCCGACTTCGTCGGCCAGCTCGGCCCCGGCCCGGACGACGTCGGCGGCGGTGAGTCTTCCCCGTGGCATGGGTCCTCCTCCGGTCACGCCGCCGTGTGCTCCTTGAGGAACGGCACCATCACCGCGGCGACCTCCTCGGGGAACTGCGTGTGGGGGTAGTGCCCGGCGCCCTCGATCATCGCGACGGTGCCGCGCCCGGCGGGCATCTCGGCGACGATGCCGTCCGCCTCGGCCTTCGGGTCGGCCCAGTCGGGGTCGAGCGTGCCCATGATCACCAGTGCCGCGCACCGGATGTTCGGGAGCTGCGCGCCGGCGTCGACCGGCTTGGACATGCCCATCTTCCGCATGGCGGCCATGCGGCCGTCCTCGCTCAGGTTGACGCGGATCGCGTCGACGCGCTCGGCGAAGTCGGCGGGCTTCGTGCCGGGGAAGGCGTGGTCGAGGTAGCGGGCCCACCGCTTCACGCTGCCGGTCATCGCCGTCCTCATGAGCAGGCTCAGGCCCTTGCGGTACCGGCCGTTCGTCAGGAAGCCGCCGAAGTCGAGCTTCTGCGCCCGGGTGAACGGGTCGATCTCGACGATGGCGCTGACGAGCTCGGGCTCCTGGGCCGCCGCGATCGTGGCGGACCCGCCGGAGAAGGAGTGCCCCACGACGACGGCCGGGCCGCCCAGGTGGCGGATCAGCGCCAGCAGGTCGCCGGCCGTGTCCGTGCGGGTGTAGGACGCCCAGCCCGTGCTGGACTCGCCGTGCCCGCGCAGGTCCGTGGTCGCCACCCGGAACCCGGCCGCGACGAGCCGCTGGGCCAGGGCGCTGTAGGCGCTGCGCAGGTTCCCCATGCCGGGCGAGAGCACGACCAGCGGGCCCTCACCGGTCACGTCGTAGGCGATCCGTCCGCCGTCGATGCTCAGGAACTCGGTCATTGCCATCTCCCTTGGCTAATCTTGATAGCTATAAAGCTAATCCGATTAGCCATAGCCGTCAAGTCCTCCGTGATCGAGGCCGGGCCGGGGTGCAGGCGGTGGTTCACGAGCGACCGTCCGACCGGGCGTAGGCCCGGTCGGGTCGGCACCCTCCGCACGGGGGCAACTGCTCTCCTCTGTCCGACCCCGTCACTCCGTGGCGGACGGATCGTCGGGGACGCAGAAAAAGCGGAAGGCGATCCGGCGAGCTTCCTCAGGGGCGTCCGCCCGCGTTCGTGAGTAGCGCTCGACCAGTGCGAGGTAGTCGCGCATGAAGGCGTGGAGGTCCTCTTTCCCGAGGTAGGCGTCATTGTGCCGCTGGACCTGGGCCCAGCCCTCCGGCCCGGCGTACTCCTTCAGCGCACGTATGTAGAGCTCTGTGTCGGCGGCGAGCTTCAGCCTGGCGAAGTTCTCGGCGGCGGCGTACTCGGCCGGCGTCATCGTCGCGGGATCGGGCGTCTGGTGGCTGAACGGCAGCGGCCGCCACCACCGCTCTCGGCCGCGAGACTTCTCCGCGACCTCCTCGATGAGGTTCAGCTCGGCAAGCTTCCGCAGGTGGTAGCTGGTCGTCCCGGTGCTCTCCCCCAGCGCGGCGGTGAGGGCGGTGCGTCTTCTACTTCGCGTACTGGATCACCGCGATGAACCGGATCTACCACCTGTACGACCGGCCCGCGGAAGCGTTCCAGGAGCCGTACGCCGGAGTGGTGGAGGGCCTGTTCGACGGTCGGCACGACGAACAGGCGATCGTCGGCGCGCTGCCCGCCGACCCTCGGCAGCTGCTGACGCCCGCGTTCGGCAACTGGGCCCGGCAGCCGAGCGGCGCGCTGCTGCGGGCGATGCGGGAGAGCGACGGCACGTGCTCGTGGCGGCCGCGCATCCCGGTCCGGCTCTACGCCGGAAGCGGCGATGTGAACGTGCCGATCCAGAACGCCCGGAACTGCGGTGCGCGACTCGGCGGCGCGAACGTGATCGACCTGGGCGCGAACGTCGACCACAACGCCTCGATCCGCTTGGCACTGCCGGGAATCCTGACGTGGTTCGAGCAGATCGTCCCTGCACCGCGCGGCTGAGCGGCGGCGCCGGGCCGTCGAGCCGGCACTCGACGGCCCGGCCGTGACGCGCCATCCCGCCCCGGGGGCGGACTCTCAGAAGCGCGCCGACCCCGAGAGCATCGCCCCGCCTTCGCGGCACTGAGCGTGTCGTGCAGGCTGAGCGCGAAGGGCGCGATGACGGTCCACGACCCGGCAACCGTCACCGCACGGACACGGCTCAGCCGATGGCGATCTTGATGACGCCGGTGAGGGCGAGCTGTACGAGGGCGAGCGGCACCAGGCCCGCCCAGGCGAGCTTCTGCAGCTGGTCCTCGCGCAGCCGCGGATAGCTCACCCGGAGCCAGATCACGACGAACGACAGCGCGAACACCTTGATCAGCGTCCAGAGCCAGCCGAACTGCTCATCGAGCACCGGCCCCTTCCAACCGCCCAGGAAGAGCACGGTCGTCAGCGCGGACAGCACCACGATCCCGGCGTACTCCGCCAGCAGGAACAGGGCGAACCGCAGCCCGGCGTACTCGGTGTACGGGCCGAAGATGATCTCGGAGTCGGCGACCGGCATGTCGAACGGCGGGCGGCGCAGCTCGGCCAGGCCCGCGACGAAGAAGACCACCCCGCCGATCACCTGCCAGGGCAGCCACCACCACCGCCACTGATCGACGATCGTGGAGAGGTTCAGGCTGCCTGCCGCCATCGCCACCGACGACGCCGCCAGCACCATCGGCAGTTCGTACGAGAGCAGCTGCGCCGCGACCCGCATGCCGCCGAGCAGGCTGTACTTGTTCGCGCTCGCCCAGCCGGCCATGATCGCGCCGAGCACGCCCACGCCGATCATCGCCAGCGCGAAGAACAGCCCCGGATCCATCGAGACGGCGACCTGACCGCCCGGCCCCACCGGGATCACGACCAGCACGACGAGGTACGGGATCAGCGCGACCGCCGGCGCGAGCTGGAAGATCCGCCGGTCGGCGGCGGCCGGGATCACGTCCTCCTTCTGGGCGAACTTCACCCCGTCCGCGACCAGTTGCGCCCAGCCGTGGAACGCCCCGGCGTACATCGGGCCCAGGCGCCCCTGCATGTGGGCCATGACCTTGTGCTCGGCCTGCCCGACCAGCAGCGGCAGCACGGCGAACGCGCCGACCACCAGCAGCAGCTTGACGACGACCACCAGAACGTCAGACATCGCCGCCCTCCGGGTCAATGCCGCGCGCTCGCCGGCGTGCGGGCTGTTCCGCGGGGGCCTCGCCCGTCGACGCGCCGCGGCGCGGGCTCCGGCGCTCGTCCGCGGGGGGACTCTGGCGGGCTGCGGGGCCCCAGTCCTGCGGCACTCCGGGCGGCAGCATGCGGCGGCGGCTCGGCGCGCCGTGCCCGGACTCCCCCGGTTCCTTGGCCCCCGGCCAGGGTTTGGCCACCCGCGCGGCCAGCACGAACTCCTTGCGCAGCGGATGCCCCTCGAACCCGTCCGGGAGCAGGAGCGGCTTCAAATCCGGATGCCCGTCGAAGATCACGCCGAACATCTCATGCGTCTCCCGCTCGTGCCAGTTCGCGCCACGGTAGACCGCGATCGCGGTCACCAACCGTGGATCCTCACGCGGCACGATCGTCCGGACCAGCAGATGGTGTCCCTGCTCCAGAGAGTGGACGTGCGCGACGATCGCAAACCCGCGCTCCAGCTCGTCGACGGCGGTCAGCCAGTCGAAGAAGCCGCAGCCGAGGTCGTCCCGCGCGAACGTCAGCGCCTCCTCCCACAGCTCCGGCGGCACGTCGACGGTCAGCATGCCGAAGGCGTCCTCGCTGCGCACGTCGTCCCCGAACCGGCGCGTCCACGCCACCGCCAGCTCAATCGTCATCGCTCAGCCCCGGAATGATGGTGTGATCGGTGTCGCCGCCCACGGGCGGCGGCTCGGCGAATCGCCGCAACCGGCGGCTCAACCACCGCGCCCTCTGCTGCGCCGCCGTGCCGGCTTGCCGTGGCCGCTCGTCCTCCGCCTCGGCGGGCGGCCGCGCCTCGGCCGGCTTCGCCGCGCCCTTCTCCTCGGCCGCCTTGCGAACCTCCTCCACCGAAGGAAGCTTCTCGGTCGGCTCCTCTGCGCCCGTATCCCCGGCGGCCCGGCGAACCTCCTCCACCGACGGGAGGGTCTCCGTCCGTTCCTCGTCGGCGGCCGGACCGGTCTCCGACGGCGGCGGAGGCTTCTGGGTCCTCCCCGCGTCCTCGACCGGCCGCAGCACCTCCGTCGGCTGGGAATCCTCGACGGCCCGGCGAACCTCCTCCGCCGGAGGAAGATCTCGCGTCGTCTCCGTGTCCTCCACCGGGGTCAGATCCTGGGTGCTCTTCGTGTCCTCGGCGGGCGGCTCCGGCACCGGAATCTCTTGCGTCTCGGCGGCCGGAGAGACCGGTTCGCCGGGCACGGGGACGTCCGGGAAGGGGACGTCCTGCGTCTCGGCGCTGGCCGATGCCCCGTCCGCATCGGGCGTGGACGGCCGGCCGGGCGAAGGCACGGCCGGTGGCAGCTCCTGCGTGCCGGTCGACCCGACCTCATCGCCCAGGGCGGTCAGCTTCTGCGTCGGCTGCTCGGCCGCCTCGATCTCCTCGGGCTCGGGCACGGGCGGCAGCACGAGCGGACGGCGGAGCACCGCCGGCGTCGGCGGCTTCCGTACGACCGGCGGGGGCGGCGCGACCGCCTCTGCCGTCCCGGTGTACCGCTCGCCGAGGGACTCCGCGGCGATCTTCTCCTGCAGTTTGAGGATCCCGTGCAGGAGGGCCTCCGGCCGCGGCGGGCAGCCCGGAACGTACACGTCGACCGGGATGATCTGATCGACGCCCTTCGTCACGCAGTAGGAGTCCCAGTACGGCCCGCCGCAGTTGGAGCAGGCGCCGAAGGAGATGACGTACTTCGGCTCGGGCATCTGCTCGTAGAGCCGTTTCACGGCGGGCGCCATCTTGTCGCTGACCGTGCCGGAGACCACCATCAGGTCGGCCTGCCGGGGCCCGGGCGCGAAGGGGATGACGCCGAGCCGGATGAAGTCGTGCCGCGACATCGACGTCGCGATGAACTCGATCGCGCAGCACGCGAGCCCGAAGTTGAACACCCACAGGGAGTACCGCCGCCCCCAGTTGAGCACGAACTTGATCGGCTTCGGGGCAAGCCGGGAGGCGGGCCCGATACGCGGCTCGGGGAGATCGACGGCACCCATGCCCCCATTCTTACGCGTCCGCGAACCGCGCTCACGCCAAGGTGGATGAGGACCGAAGCCATGGGGCACACTTGTCACAGGTCGGTCACAGTGCGCAGCCGATTCTGTAGTCACTCAATCACTCTGCGTACATTGATCTCCATGTCGAGCGAGGACGGTGACGACGAGTGGTGGCCGAAGTGGCACCCGAACAGCCCCTCCCGCCGCGGTACCTCCCCAGCGAGGGAGAGCCGTTCACGATCCATCACCTGTTCCAGATGCCTGAGGACAAGGTCCGCTACGAGGTCCTCGAAGGGACGCTCCTCGTGAGCCCGTGGCCGGCGATCAGGCACCAGGCCGTCCGGGATGAACTACGGCTGCGCCTCAAGGTCAGCGCGCCTCCGAAGACGAAGGTCTTCACCGACGTGACCGTACGGCTGAAGAGCGATGCGACGGCCTTCGTGCCGGACATCGTCGTCATCCGGCCCGGCGTGAAACTCGGGGATCGGGGATTCCTCGAGGCCGAGGACGTCCTGGCGGTCGTGGAGGTCGTCTCCCCAGGGAGCACCGGCGCCGACCGGAAGTTCAAACCCGCCATCTACGCCGGGGCGGGCATCCCCTACTTCTGGCGGGTCGAACCGATGAGGTTCCGCGAGTTGCTGCCCGGCGAGCAGCCTCCCGTCGTGCTCGTTCATGAACTCGATGAGGAAAGCGGCTCGTACCGACTCGCCGAACGCCTGGCCGCGGGGAGGAAGGGCCGGGTCACGGTGCCGTATCCCCTGGAGTTCGACCCGGCGGACCTGCTGCCTCAAGACGACTGAGCGGCGATCCTGCCTCCCGGAACAGCGGGCGCGGCGGGTCAGACCCAGCTCAGGACGCCCTTCTTCCAGGCGTAGGCCAGACCGGCGGCGATGAAGGCGAGGAAGACGAACATCTCGCCGAGCGTGACGTAGCCGTACCCCTTGGCGGAGAAGACCGTCGCCCAGGGGAAGAGGAAGACCGCGTCGACCGCGAACACGACGTACAGGTAGGCGAAGACGTAGTAGCGGACGTACGACTGCGCCCATCCCTCGCCGACGGGGTCGACGCCGCACTCGTACGTCGTGAGCTTCTCCGGGGTCGGCCGATGCGGGCGCAATGCCCGGTTGGCCAGGAGCGCGCCGCCCACGATCGCACCGCCGATCACGAACAGTACGACGACCATCAGGTAGTTCCCGTAATAGCCGTGCATGGGGATCAGCGTAATCCGATCGGCGGCCACTCCACGACCGTCGGCGGGCCGGCGAGCCACACCAGGGGGACGGCGAAGGCGCATGCCGATGACGTTCACCGAGCCTTCGGTGCGCCGGCCTGCGCGAGCGCGACGCGCAGTGTCTCCACGACGTAGTCCCGGCCGTAAAGGACGTCCTCCCAGGTGAAACGCAGTGACCGATAGCGGTTGACCACCAGCCGGTTGTGGCGGCGGCAGTCCTCGAGCCACGCCGACCGGCCGGAATGCGTCTCGTACCCCTCCACCTCGACCACCACGTGGGCCGACGGCCAGTAGAAGTCGACTTGGAGCTCCCCGCCGAGGAGCCGCACCTGCGTCGCCGGTGCCGGGAACCCCGAACAGCGACTCCAGCACCGACTCGGCCCGCGGGTCCAGGAGCCGCAGGGCACGGCGAATCCGCTGCGCCTCGGGCCCGCGCAGGGCGTCGGCCCGGCGGGACAACTCATCGGCGCCGACCTCGTCGCACGCCCCGGCGACGCGCACCGGACCGCGACGCAGCGCGGAGTCGCCGACCACCACGGCCTCCCCGAGCGGAAGCGTGCGCGCGCAGTCCACGACCGTACGGGCGAGCGAGGTCAGCGACCATTCGCTGCCCCGTAGGTCGTCCGGCGGCAGATCGGCGTAGTGCAGCCGGACGCCGGGGTCGGTCGCCCGCTTCCGGCTCGTGGCCGGCACCGTCACGTGGCAGACGTCCGGCGACCGGAGCATCCGGCATCCCCACAGCAGCGCGGCCGAGCCATGCGACACGACGCCGCCGTACCGGACCGCGGCCGCCACGGCGCGCGGCGTGCCGGGTAAGGCGAAGGTGCCCCAGAACGGACGGACCAGCCACCCCTCGGCGAGGGCACGGCCCAGCGGCCGACGGCCGACCTGGCCGATCAGCTGGGCGAGCGTGACGGCGCCGCCGTTTCGGGAGATGAAGGTCACCGGATCCATACGTCAAGAGCCTTCAGCAGCCGCGCGTCCCGCACCACTCTTCTCCACAGCCTGTGGATAACCATCGGGAGAACGGCCGGACGGTAAGAGCACCGGGACATCGGCCCCGCCTCGTCGACGACACGCCCGACAGCGGCCGAGGGCTGCCAGAGGCCCGACACGGGCGTACGGGCATCGAGCGGGTAACAGAACCGCTTCCCCGCCTTGTCCGACGATCAGCACAAACATAGGGTCACGGCGACGAACGGATACAGGGGACTTCATTGAGCACGGATCGAGACGGCGTTCAGGGGCCGTCGCCCGAACAGCCGGAACCGGAACAGCCGGATCGACCGGACGCGGCCGCGCCCGCCGGACCGCCGGAAGGAGCGGAGGCCGCGAAACCGCCCGCGCAGGCCGAAGGTTCGGCGCAGGGCACACCGCCCGAGCTCCGCGAGTCGTCCCCGCAAGAGGGAGGATCGACCCCCGACCGGCCCGACTCCCCGAAGCCCCCGCCACAGCCCGGAGGACCGGCGCATGCCGGAGCCCCAACGCAGCCCGGAGGGGCGGCACGGCCAGAGGGAGCGGCAGAGGTCGGAGCATCGGCTGATGCGCAGGGTTCCCCTGAACCGGCCGAGCCGCCGCGCCAGAACGGACCGGCCGGGCCATCGGCGGCGCCCGGTGAGACCGATGTGTGGCCCGGAAAGGCCGGACAGGACGAGCAGGTCGGACAGGACAGGCCATCGGCGGCGCCTGCTGAGACCGGCGTGTGGCAGGGCGAGGCCGGGCAGGTCGGGCCGTCGGCGACGCCCGCTGAGACCGGGGTCTGGCCAGGCCGTCCGGAATCCCCCATGCCGCCGGCGTCTGCTCAGCAGGACGCCCTGTACGGGACGGCGTGGCTGCCGCCCGAGCCGCCGAGCGGAGGCCAGGGTCAGCAACCGCCCGAAGGGTCGGCATTTCCCGGTGCGCCGGGCCCTGTCGGCTCGCCCGGCGCACCGGGCGGCTACGGGCCGTACCCCGAGGGACCCGGCGGGCCGTCTCCGTACCCGGGCAGCCCCGGTGGACCCGGGCCGTACGCGGAGGGAACCGCTGCGCAGGGACCGTACGCGGAGGGACCTGGCGGACCTGGGCCATACGCGGAGGGGCCCGGCGGGCCCGGGCTGTACGCGGAAGGAACCGGCGGGCCGACGACGCCCTACCCGGGGAGCCCTGCCGGAGCCGGACCGTACGCGGGGCAACCGGCCGGGCCGCCTGGCTGGGGTGGGGGGCAGCCTTGGGGCGTCCCTCCGCAGCCGTACGGGTTCGGGCCGCAGCCGGCGAAGAAGTCGAAGGGCCCGCTGATCGCGGTACTGGCCGGCGGCGGTGTGCTGCTGGTCCTGCTGGCGGTCATCGGCGTCGTGGCGCTGAGCGGACCGGATGACGACCCGAAGACGACCTCGGGCAAGGCCGCGAACAAGGCCGGCCAGGCGCTCGGCCAGGCGTCCGGGGTGACGCTCACGGGGACGTACGACGGCGGGCAGTCGACGTTCAGCGTCACGAAGGCGGGGAGTGCGCGTGGCACCTACACGGCGGGCGGGTCGCAGGTCACGCGGCTCGACGTCGACGGGACGACCTACCTCAGGGCGGACCGGAGCTTCTGGACCGCCCAGGGCGGGCTGTCCGCCGAACGGGCCGGCAAGGCGGACGGCAAGTGGACGAAGGCTCCTGACGATCTCGCCAGGCTGAACCTGACCGATCTGTCGTCGGCGCGGCTCGCGTCCGCGCTCCGGGGGGCGGTGAACGACCCGCTCGCCGTACGGACGAGGGTCAACGGCATCAAGGCGATCAAGATGAGGATCGGCCCGCGGACGTACTACATCACCAAGAGCGAGCCGCGTCGTCTGCTCCGGGTCGAGGGCTACTCGGGTTCGGAGCGGTACGGGTTCGACGTCACCGCGTTGCCGGCCGGCTCGGTCACCACGGTGTTCACGGCGCTCCGCAGCGACGTGCAGGGCCTGGCGAACGCCTACGATCCCGATCTGACCGTGCTGCCGGTCAGCAAGGTGAAGTTCGGCAGCTGCGGCGAGTCGGGCTGTACGGTGCGGGCCGACGTCCGGGCGACGACGGTGAGCGGCTCCTCGGGATCCGTCCACGTCACGATGAAGGTGGCGTTCAGCGGGTCCGGCGGGACGGTGTCGACGTGCACGGACGCGGGGTCGACGAGCGTGGATCGTCAGACGAGCCTCTCCTGCCGGACGAGCGGCGGGGATTGGTCGTCCTGGTACCGGTCGCACAACGGGCGGTTCACCGTCCACGCGAAGGCGACGTTCGACGCGGCCGTCAACTCCTCGGCCGACGTGAACGGACTGCTGGGCAAGCTGGCGCAGGAGCAGCGCACCGGCTGAACCGGGCCCGGGCAGAGGAAGACCGGCTGAACCGAGCCCACGCGGAGGCAGACCGCCTGAACCGGGCCCGCGCAGGGCCCAACGGCCTGAACCGGGCCCGGGCAGAGGCAGGCCGCCTGAACCGGGCCCGGGCAGGGGCAGACCGGCTGAATCGGGTCCGTGTGCTGGGGGCGGTGACATGCCGTGGCCGCCCCGCTTCGGGGGATGCCCAGGGCGAGGGCCTATAGTTCGGCGGGTGTCCCGACTCCTGCTCTTCGCGCGACTGCACGTCGACCTCTGCCGGTCGGCGAGCGCCCTGTGTTCGGGACCGGCGGCCTGATCCGGCCGCCTCTCGCGGCGCGCCGAGGCGCCTTCGCATGCATGGCTATGCCCTGGCCTGGGAAATCACTACGGTCGGGGGTGCCGGCGGGGCGAATTTCTCGGCGCTGCGACGCATCTCACAAGCATGCCCTTAGCGGCGATGTTGAAATATCCACGTGATCCGGGACGTAGCATGAAGGTAAGCCTAAGTGGCACGTCGGACGCGGATGCCTCCCTCCGCCCGAGTGCCGCGCGTCGAGGAGGTCCTGCTCTGTGACCAAACAGGTCCGGCAACTCGACCGCGTCATCATCCGTTTCGCCGGTGACTCCGGTGACGGCATGCAGCTGACCGGCGACCGCTTCACTCAGGAGACGGCCGCCTTCGGCAATGACCTGTCAACACTGCCCAACTTCCCCGCCGAGATCCGTGCGCCGGCCGGCACGCTCCCCGGCGTGTCCAGCTTCCAGCTGCACTTCGCCGACCACGACATCCTCACGCCGGGTGACGCGCCGAACGTCCTCGTCGCGATGAACCCCGCGGCGCTGAAGGCCAACGTCGGCGACCTGCCGCGCGGCGCGGACCTCATCGTGAACACCGACGAGTTCACCAAGCGCGCCCTGGCCAAGGTCGGGTACGCCACGAACCCGATCGAGGACGGCTCGCTCGACGAGTATCGCGTGCACTCGCTGCCGCTGACGTCGATGACGGTGAAGGCGCTCGAGGACTTCGACATCTCCAAGAAGGACGCGGAGCGGGCGAAGAACATGTTCGCGCTCGGTCTGCTGTCCTGGCTGTACCACCGGCCGACCGAGGCGACGGTCCGGTTCCTCGAGGTGAAGTTCGCCAAGAAGCCAGAGATCATGAAGGCCAACATCGCGGCCTTCCAGGCGGGCTGGAGCTACGGCGAGACGACCGAGTCGTTCTCGGTGTCGTACGAGGTGAAGCCGGCGCCGCTGCCGCCGGGGCTGTACCGCAACATCTCCGGCAACATGGCCCTGGCGTACGGGCTGATCGCCGCGAGTGTGCGGTCCGGACTGCCGCTGTTCCTCGGGTCGTACCCGATCACGCCGGCCTCCGACATCCTGCACGAGCTGTCCAAGCACAAGCGGTTCGGCGTGCGCACCTTCCAGGCCGAGGACGAGATCGCGGCGGTGGGCGCCGCGCTCGGCGCGTCGTTCGGCGGTGCGCTCGGCGTGACGACCACGTCCGGTCCGGGCATCTCGCTGAAGAGCGAGACGGTGGGCCTGGGCGTCTCGACGGAGCTGCCGCTGGTCGTCATCGACGTGCAGCGGGCGGGCCCGTCGACGGGCATGCCGACCAAGACCGAGCAGGCCGACCTGCTGCAGGCGCTGTACGGCCGCAACGGCGAGGCGCCGGTGCCGGTGGTGGCGCCGAGCACGCCGTCGGACTGCTTCGCGGCCGCCATCGAGGCGGCGCGGATCGCGGTGAAGTACCGCACGCCGGTGATCGTGCTGTCCGACGGTTACCTCGCGAACGGCTCCGAGCCGTGGCAGGTGCCCGACGTCGACTCGCTGCCGGAGATCGAGCCGGCGTTCGCGCAGGCGAGCGAGGAGGAGTTCCAGCCGTTCAAGCGCGACCCGGACACCCTGGCGCGGCCGTGGGCCGTACCGGGCACGGCGGGGCTGGAGCACCGCATCGGCGGCATCGAGAAGGCCGACGGCAGCGGCAACATCTCCTACGACCCGAACAACCACGACCTGATGGTGCGGCTGCGCCAGGCGAAGATCGACGGCATCGCCCGCGACATCGCGCCGCTGGCCGTGGACGACCCGTCGGGCGAGGCGAGCGTGCTCGTGCTCGGCTGGGGCGGCACGTACGGCGCGATCACCGCGGCGGTGCGCCGCATCCGCAACTCCGGTGAGCAGGTCGCACAGGCGCACCTGCGCCACCTGAACCCGTTCCCGGCCAACCTCGAAGAGGTGCTGCGCTCGTACGACAAGGTGGTCGTGCCGGAGATCAACCTGGGCCAGCTCGCGCTGATCCTGCGCGGTCGCTACCTCGTCGACGTGATCGGCTACAACCGCGTCCGCGGACTGCCCTTCAAGGCCGAAGAGCTCGCGAACGTCATCCGGGATGTGATCAACTCATGAGCGACCCTCTCGCCCTCGTTCCGAAGGACCCCGAGCGGCAGACCGCGAAGGACTTCAAGACCGACCAGGAGGTCCGCTGGTGCCCCGGGTGCGGTGACTACGCGATCCTCGCCGCGGTGCAGGGCTTCCTGCCGGAGCTCGGCCTGAAGCGGGAGAACGTGGTCTTCGTGTCGGGCATCGGCTGCTCGTCGCGGTTCCCGTACTACATGAACACCTACGGGTTCCACTCGATCCACGGGCGCGCCCCGGCGATCGCGACCGGGCTGGCGTCCTCGCGCCCGGACCTGTCGGTGTGGGTGGTGACCGGTGACGGCGACGCGCTGTCGATCGGCGGCAACCACCTGATCCACGCGCTGCGCCGCAACGTCAACCTGAAGATCCTGCTGTTCAACAACCGGATCTACGGGCTGACCAAGGGCCAGTACTCCCCGACGTCCGAGGTCGGGAAGATCACCAAGTCGACGCCGCTGGGGTCACTGGACTCCCCGTTCAACCCGATCTCCCTCGCCATCGGCGCGGAGGCGTCGTTCGTGGCGCGGACGATCGACTCCGACCGCAAGCACCTGCAGTCGGTGCTGCGGGAGGCCGCCCAGCACAACGGCACGGCGCTGGTGGAGATCTACCAGAACTGCAACATCTTCAACGATGACGCGTTCTTGCCGCTGAAGGACCCGGAGACCCGTGACGACGTGACGGTCCGGCTGGAACACGGTGAGCCGATCGTGTTCGGCGCCGACCGTGAGAAGGCGCTGCGCCGGTCGGCATCCGGTTCGCTGGAGGTCGTGCCGGCGGACTCCCCGGACGTCATCGTGCACGACGCCAAGAACCCCGATCCGTCGCTCGCGTTCGCACTGTCGCGGCTGGACTCGCCGACGTTCGAGCACACGCCGATCGGGATCTTCCGGCAGGTGGAGCGCCCGTCGTACGACGAGCTGATGCGCACCCAGATCGACGAGGCCGTCGCCCAGCAGGGCGCGGGCGACCTGGCCGCCCTGCTCGGCAGCGGGGACACCTGGCGCATCGACTGACCCCACGGCGAGCCGACAAGCGAGCTAGAGGCTGGGGCCCCGACAGGGGGCTGGAGACCAGCACGTGGCCGGGTGAGGGACGAGCCCGGCCACGAAGCGAGTGCGGCGGTGGGCGCGCGTGGTTCCGCCCGCACGTGAATCATGAAATCGTGCGGTGTCATGAGCGTGCGGGTGGAAAAGCAGGGGCCTGTGACGACGGTGGTGCTGGCCCGTCCCGAGGTGCGCAACGCGGTGGACGGGCCGACCGCGCGTGCGCTGGCCGAGGCG
Source organism: Actinoallomurus vinaceus (assembly GCF_039542055.1). Classification (NCBI taxonomy): domain Bacteria; kingdom Bacillati; phylum Actinomycetota; class Actinomycetes; order Streptosporangiales; family Thermomonosporaceae; genus Actinoallomurus; species Actinoallomurus vinaceus. The sequence goes on along the minus strand of NZ_BAABHK010000001.1, from coordinate 858,945 downwards.
TTCCGCGCGTTCGACGCCGACGGTGAGGCGAACGTCGCCGTGCTGTGGGGTGAGGGCGGCACGTTCTGCGCGGGCGCCGACCTGAAGGCCCTGGGCACCGAGCGGGGCAACCGGCTCGATGCGCCGAGCGCCGGGGCCTCGGCCCACGACGTGTCCCACTCCGCCGAGGGCCCGATGGGCCCGACGCGGATGCGGCTGTCCAAGCCGGTCATCGCGGCGATCAGCGGGCACGCCGTCGCGGGCGGCCTCGAGCTCGCGATCTGGTGCGACCTGCGCGTCGCCGAGGAGGACGCCGTTCTCGGGGTGTTCTGCCGCCGCTGGGGTGTCCCCCTCATCGACGGCGGCACCGTACGCCTGCCGCGCCTCATCGGCGCGTCACGGGCGACGGACCTGATCCTGACCGGCCGCGCCGTGCCCGCGCCGGAGGCGTACGACATGGGCCTGGTGAACCGCGTCGTGCCGCACGGGCGGGCGCGGGAGGCCGCGGAGGAGCTGGCCGCGCAGATCGCCGCGTTCCCGCAGGCCTGCATGCGGCACGACCGCATGTCCCTCATCGAACAGCAGGGGCTGGAAGAGGACGCCGCGATCTCCAATGAGTTCCGGCACGGCAGGGCCGTGCTCGGGGAGACCGGCCTGGCCGACGTCCAGCGGTTCCGGGACGGCATGGGCCGCCACGGCTCGTTCGGCCGCTGATCAGACCGGCAGAGGCTCGTGCGACGCCCGCGTCTGCCCGGTCGAGTCCTTCAACCGCTGATCAGACCGACAGAGGCTCGTGCGACGCCCGCGTCTGCCCGGTCGAGTCCTTCGACGGCTGATCAGACCGACATGGGTGTGTGCGAGGCCGGCGTCGTCGTGCTCGAACCCGGGGTCGCCGACGGGGTGGTCGTCGACGAGTTCGAGGGTGTCGTCGGCTGAGTCGGCCCCGTGGTCGTCGGCCCCGTCGGAGGGGTCGTCGGCGCGGTTGGCGGGGGGGTCGTCGCCGGAGGTTGCCAGGTCGGCGCCGGCGCGGGCGACGGCACTGCCTTTCCGTCCTTGAGACGGGCGACGATGTCCTCGGCGGCGATCCGGGTGAGGTTGCCGGTGATGAGCACCCGTCCCTTGGTGATGGGGGCGTCCACCCGGGGCGCGGCCACGATCTGCTCGCGGACGGTCAGCGCGAAGGCCCGGCCTGCGGCGTTGCGGGTGAGGCTCTTCAGCGCCCGGCCGTCGGCGGGGGTCAGGGTGAGGGAAACGGCGTATCCGCCGGCCTTGGGGGCCCGTTCGACGTGGATGTCGTTCACCCGTTTGATGGTGATGCCGGTCGCCAGCTCGTAGCAGACGGGGCCGATGTTGCTCTGGCCCACGATCCCCTGCACGCCGGCCGGGCACTGCTGGCCGACGAGCTGCTGGGTGACCGGGTAGACCTTCAGCGGCGAGGGGAACCGCGCCGGGTGCTCCTGGGAGAACGCGACGATGAGCGTCCCGGTCAGCGCGATCGCGGCGATGACCAGCCACAGGATGAGGACGATCGCGATCAGCCCCGGCCGTGTGCCGGCACGCCGCGCGGTCCCCACGACCGACCTGCCGCCGGTGCGCCGTGCGCCGCCCTCGGCGGGGCTGCGATCTGGCCGCCCGCCGCCGCGCCGCCCGATCCGCATCACCGACCTCCGATCCTTCCCCGTGGAGGACGGTTCTCCGCCGCCGGCGGTTGTCGTGTCGGTACGAACCGGCGGCATCGGGGCCGGCGGAGGCGCAATCGGGGGCAGCGGCCGCGTGGCGCCGCCCGGGGCAGGCGTCGGCCGCGTGCCGGTGGCCTTGGCGCCGCCCGCCTGCGCGGTGGCGGACGAGGTCGAACGCGCGGCCCCCGTCTCGACGCCGCCCTCGGCGGACAGAGCCGGACGCGTGACGCCCGTCTCGGCGCCGCCCGTCGATGCCGGGGCAGGCGGAGACGGCGGCATCGGACGTGTCGTGCCGGCCTCGGCGCCGTCGGCCGGTTCCGAAGGGTGTCCATGCGGGGAGGCCGGTCGGCGGGCGGACCGGTGAACCGCGAACCTCAAGGTGTCGTCTCCTCCGCGTGGGGGGCGGGCGGAAGTCTCGCCTGGGAATCAGGCCGTCGTCGAGTCAATCGCATCATGCGGAAGGCCCGGCGCGCCAGGGCCGCGGGCGGCGTACGGCGGCGTGTCCCCGCCCTTCACCCGCTCGCCCCTCGATCGCGCCGGGCCGACCATCCCATGTTTTCGCTGGTCCTGTCCGGGTAGCCGCCGGAAAGCGGAAAGCGCGATCGGCCTCGCCCGGAGGGGAACGCCGTGTGATCGCCGCGCTCGGCGAAGGTCTCGGCCGAGGCGCCGTCCGTGCAGATCGGCGCCGAACACCAGGACTCCCTCATCTCCTGGGCCGAGCGTGAGCTGCTGCCCGCGCTCCGGTCGCTGTGAACCCGGTCACGACGCCAACAGGTTGGCGTACTGGGAGCACTTCCGCTCGCGGTCGACGAAGGCCACCCAGCCCTGCGGAGGATGCCGGGAGTCCCCGTCGAAGACGGTGTTGCCGGGCCCCTTGTACACCCAGCCGACCAGCTGGACGCGATGGATGTCCGGCTGGGCGGTTCCGGAGCACACGATCTGGGCCTTGACCAGTCGCGAGAGCGGCATGTCGGCGTAGTAGTCGACGACGAGCAGGTCCTGGCGGAAGGTGATGTCGAGCAGGCTGACGTCGTTGAGGGGGTTGCGCATGCCCGCCGCGATCTCCGTGGACGTCGCCCCGCGGCTCAACAGGTCGTACAGCGCGGCCTGGGGGGCACCGGGGAACGCCACACGACGCACCGGGACCAGCCGCTCGCCGCGGGCCAGGTAGACGGTCGTCTGCGGGACGGCCTGCTGGGCCACGGCCGGTTCGCCGGCCCCGATCACCCCGGTGGGCCGCACCCCGCAGGCGGTCACCAGCACCGCCAGGACGAAGGGAACCACGCAGCGCAGGACTCGTCTCATTCGGCCTCCCGGGCGGTCATCCGGCCAGGTACCGGCGGAACGACGAACACCGCAGCGGCCACCGCCCGGCCGACGTGGCCGGATCGATGAGCTGGACCTCCTCGATGCCGGGCTGTGCCGTGCCCGAGCACACGATCTGGGCCCGGAGCAGGTCCGACACCGGCCGACTGGAGGAGTACCAGGCCGTGAGCGTCCTCGGCGGCAGGTCCCCGCTGCGGTAGACGGCATGGAACTCATCGAGGTCCGCCATTGGATTCGACATGCCCTGTGCGTCCTCCGGGATCTTGGCGCCCTGTTCCCACAGGGCGTTCAGCGCGGCCTGGGGAACGCCGGGAAAGGCGACGCGGCGGACCGGGACCAGCCGTCCGCCGCGCGCCAGGTAGACGGTCGTCTGCGGGACGGCCTGCTGCGCGACCGCCGGATCCCCACCCGCGATCACGCTGGTCGACCGTACCCCGCAGGACGCGGTGAGGAGGAGCGCGGCGCAGGCGGGTCCCAGGCGGGCACCGGCCCGGGCGGTGCGGGCTCCGCGGATGCCGGACCGGGCGGTCACGCGGTCTCCGCCGGGATGTCGGGGAGCCACAGCTCGAACGCCGTTCCCGTGTCGGTGTCGAGGAGGTACAGCTCGCCGCCGTGCAGCTCGGCGTTGGCGCGGGCGATGGCCAGGCCCAGGCCGCTGCCCTCGCTCCGCGTCCGCGCGGCGTCGGCCTTGTAGAAGCGATCGAACACGTGCTTGCGGATCTCCTTCGGGATTCCGGGACCGCTGTCGAAGACGCGCAGCCGGATGCCCGGCCCGTCCGGCACGTACGAGCGGCGCAGCCGTACGGTGACCGGCGGTTCGCCGTGCTTGAGCGCGTTGCCGACCAGGTTGGCGAGGATCATGTCGAAGCGGCGGGGGTCGACGCGGGCGCGCAGCTGCGGGGCGAGATCGGTCTCCACCTTCTCCTGCCAGTCGCGCAGCCGCAGGCTCTGCCGGATCAGTTGCGGCACGTCCACGTCGTCCAGGACGAGTGCCGCCGCCCCGGCGTCGAACCTGCTGATCTCCAGCAGGTGGCCGATCAGGGTGCGCAGCCGGCGCGTCTCCTCCGCCACGAGATTGGCGGCCGTCGCGGCGCTCCCGGTTGCCTCCTCCTCCAGCGCGTCGGTGACGGCGGTCATCGCGGTGAGCGGCGTGCGCAGCTCATGGGACACGTCGGCCACGAAGCGGCGGGCCGAGCGTTCCATCTCGCGCAGCTCGGTGACGCTGGCCTCCAAGGCCTCAGCGCTGGAGTTGAAGATCCGGGCGAGGCGCGCCAGCTCGTCCCGGCCGCGGACCTCGACTCGCCCGTGCAGGTCTCCCGCGCCCAGTCCCTGGGCGGCCGCGGCCAGCCGCCGTACGGGCCGCAGCACACTCCGCGCGGCGAGCAGCGCGAGCAACAGGGCCACGAGGACGGCGGCACCGCCCCCGACGGCGACCGAGGTGGCCATCCGGTCGAGGTCGTCGCGTTCCCGCGAGAGGCTCGCGATGACGTACGCCTCGATCGGGCTCGCGGTGCGCCCACTGGTGGTCGGCAGGTAGACCGGCGTGCCGACGACCAGGTACGGAACGCCGCGGTAGGTGATCCGCTGGAAGTAGATCTGCTGTCCTCGCAGCGGCCGGGCGAGCTCGTCGTGGCGGCCCTCGCCGCGAACCGCGGCGATCAGCTTGGGCGGGATGCGCATGTGGGAGGGGAATTTCGCGCCGCTCGTGGCCCATCCTCCGGGCTGGTCGCCGAGCACCCAGGACCGGCGGCCGGGCTGCCGGGCCAGGGCCGTGCTGATCGGCTGGAGGAGGTCGGCGGTCAGCATCATGTTGGGCAGCTGGGTCGGCACGGTCTGGTTGAGGGTGGTCCGCACGTCGTTGACGACGGCGTTCTGCACCCGCTCGAGCATCGCCAGCCGCACGAGCCAGTAGGCGATCCCCGCGGTGATCGCCGAGGCCAGCAGCGCGACGGCGGCGAACGCCGCGACGAGCCTCGCGCGCAGGCCCATCATGGCGCGACGAAGCGGTAGCCGAAGCCGCGCACGGTCTCGATGAACCTCGGCCGGGACGGCACGTCCTCGATCTTCGACCGGACGCGTTGGACGGTGGCGTCCACGAGCCGGGAGTCACCGAGGAAGTCGTGCTCCCAGACGGAGGCGAGGAGTTGCTGGCGGGTCAGCACCTGTCCCGGGTGGCGGGACAGCTCGAGGAGGAGCCGGAGTTCGGTGGCGGTGAGGTGCACGTCCTCGCCGGCCCGCCGCACCTTCATCGTCCCCCGGTCGATGACCAGGTCACCGTGGGTGGAACGGTCCCCTGGGTCGCGCTCGACCCGGCGCAGCACCGCCCGCAGCCGCGCGTCGAGCACGCGCGGCTCGACGGGCTTGACGACGTAGTCGTCGGCCCCGGCCTCCAGGCCGACGACCACGTCGATGTCGTCGCTGCGGGCGGTGAGCAGGATGATCGGCAGAGAGTCGTCCGCGCGGATCCGCCGGCAGACCTCGACCCCGTCGATGCCCGGGAGCATGACGTCCAGGATGACGATCTCCGGGCGCTGCGTGCGCACCTGCTCCAGGCCGAGTTCGCCGGTCTCCCGGGCCGTCACGGAGTGTCCGAGCCGGGACAGCGCGAACTCCAGTGCGGCCCGCGCCGAGGGGTCGTCCTCTACGAGCAAGATTGTCGCCACGGGGCCCATTATCAAGACCGCCGAGGAAGTGATCAGAACAAAGCGGTCATGTCACAACTCTGTGACAGGACGAACTTTTCCAGGCGGCCCAGGGCGCGGGGGCCGTTCCCGACGCCGTGACCCGCCAGCCGGCCGGGTGCCGTGGCCACGACGCATCGGGCGCCGCACCGCCCGCCACCGGCACGATCACCATGCAGGTTCCGGTCGGCGGCTGCCCGTTCGCCGCGTGGAAGAAGGTGATCGGCGTCCACGAGATCTGGTACGCCTGCCGGACCCACACGCGCCAGGTCAGGCTCGCGTCGACCGCCACCCCGCCGTACGACGGGCCGGGCCGGAAGATCGGCTCACGCGGCGGCAGCCAGGGCTTGGCGATGACCGCGGCGGCGACGAGATTGAACGCCGCGAGCCCCACGGCGATCGTCCAGGCCGAGCGGGGCGTGTACGCCACGGCGACCAGGACGCCCAGCAGCGCGAGGCCCGTCAGGGAGGCCGTGCCGAGCCGCAACGCCGTCCAGTCCCAGGTCAGGAAGCACGTCTCGGGGAAGTCGAAGGCGATGAAGTTGTAGTCGGTGAGCCGGTCCCCGGCGTAGATCGCCGCAGAGAGCCCCGCCCCCGCGCACACGACGCCCGCCGCGAGGGCGTACCCGACGATGGACCGGCGCCGCCGCATGAGCACCGCGAGACCGCACAGCGCGTGCGCCACCGCGAGACACGCCAGGTAGCGGCCGTAGAAGTAGTTGCCGACCCGGTGCTCGTCCGGCAGTGCCGCCGAGGACGCCAGGGCGGTCCCGAAGGTCGCGGCCAGCAGCACTCCGGACAGGATCCGGGCGGCCGGGTCGCTCCAGGGCCGCCACAGCGTACGGGCGGCGGCGACCAGCCCGATCCCCGCCAGACCCCACGTCGCGACGACGAGGTACCAGATCTGTCCGGCCGCGCCGAAGACCGCCCACTCCAGGCCCCCGACCGTGGTGAGCCGCGTCGAGAGCAGCCCGCCGAGGTCGCGCACGCCGTGCGGATACAGCGCGGCCCGTACCGCGCCGTTCAGCGTCCAGCCCGCGGCCGCCGCGGCGATGACGACGGCCCCCGGAACCAGCGCCGCCTTCGCCTCCAGACGCCGCGTGACGAGACCGTACGCCGCGATCGCCGCCAGGACGAACAGGTGCACGGCGAGGATCACGGCGCCGCGCGCGTGCGTGGTGTAGGCGTAGGCCGCGGCCAGGCTCGCCAGGGAACCGGCCACCGCCGCGCGCCGCCCGTCCGTGCCCTGGAACCAGGCGCGGAAGAACGAGTGCAGCGCCAGCAGCCAGCCGAGGATGAGGGCCGGCAGCACCGCGTCGGTCAGCGCGAGCGGGCCGAACACCGTCGCCGCGGGCAGCAGCGCGGCGGCGAAGGCGAGCACGTACGCGTGCGGGCGCGGCAGCCGCATCCGGCGCAGCGCCGCCACGGCCAGGGGAAAGATCGCGGCGCCGACGAGGGCGTTGATCCCCAGCACGATCCGGTAGCAGGTCTGCGGATCGTGGCTCAGCCAGAACGCCGGGCTGAGCAGCAGCGGGTACCCGCCTTGGTAAAAGGTGCTGCCCGACAGATCGCCTCCCGGGCCGCCCGCCAGCCACCGCGCGGCCAGCAGATAGCCGCTCTCGTCGGGGAACGCCGCGGGGACGCTCTGCCCGCCGGCGAGGACGAACCGGATGCCGACCTGGGCCAGCCAGCCCGCCAGGACGAGCAGCGGCCAGGACGGCTGCCGTGTCCGGACCGAGGGCCGCGTCCGCGGCCGGTCCGGCGTCCGGACGTCGAGAGTGCTGGAGAGGGTCATGCGGACCAAGATCGCGAACGCGTGTCATGACGCCGTCCGCGCGATGTCCGCGTTCTGTTACACGGGCTGGGGCCTGTCTCGAAGTCCCCGTCCGTAGCGAGCGCCGCCTGGACGCCGCGCAGGAGGACAGCGGGACTTCGAGATAGACCGTAGGGTCTTGCCTCATGAGGCGGGGACGGTGGGCGGCGGTCGTCGGCGTGGTGGCCGCGGTCGCCGGGGGCATCACCTGGGCGGCGTCGGGCGACGCGCCGCGCGTACGGACCTTCGAGCAGCGCATCCAGGTCGTGGACGGCCCGAAGAACGATCAGCACGTCGGCCTGGACACGACCTTCTTCGCGCCCGCCGGCGGAGGACGCGCCCCGGCGGTGCTGCTCGCGCACGGGTTCGGCGGCAGCAAGGACGATACGCGGGACGAGGCCGAGCGGCTGGCGCGGCACGGGTACGCCGTGCTCACCTGGTCGGCGCGCGGCTTCGGCCGCTCGGACGGCGAGATCACCCTCGACTCCCCCGACTACGACGTGAAGGACGTCCGGCAGCTGATCGACTGGCTGGCCCGCCGCCCGGAGGTGCGCCTCGACGGCCCCGGCGATCCCCGCGTCGGCCTCGCCGGGCAGTCGTACGGCGGCGGGATCACCCTGCTGTCCGCCGCGTACGACCGGCGCGTCGACGCCATCGCCCCGCAGATCACCTGGTACGACCTGGCCGACTCCCTGTTCCCCGACGCCACGGGCAAGGGCGCCGCGCTTCCCCCCGACCAACCTGCTCTTCCCGACCAACCGACCCCGACCGACCTCCCGGCCCCGACCGACCTCCCGGGCGGTGTGTTCAAGAAGGTCTGGGCCGGCGTCTTCTTCACCGGCGGCGCGTCGTCCACAGCCTGTGGACGGTTCCTGCCGTCGCTGTGCGCGATGTACCAGAAGGTCGCCGAGACCGGTCGGCCCACACCCGAGGCGATCGCGACCCTGCGCCGGTCCAGCCCCTCGTCGGTGGCCGGCCGGATCCACGTCCCCACCCTCCTCGTCCAGGGCCAGTCGGACTCCCTGTTCCCCCTCGACCAGGCCGACGGCAACGCCCGCGCGGTCACCGGCGCGCCGGTCAAGGTGGTCTGGTTCCAGGGCGGTCACGACGGCGGCGACCCGGAGACCGCGCGTGTCCGCGACCTCGTCACCGGCTGGTTCGACCGCTACCTGAAGGGCGGGCCCGCGTCGACCTCGGGCGGTTCGGCGGCGGAGACATCCGGCGGTTTCACCGTCACCCGCACCGGCGGCATCGACTCCTCCACCCAGCGCGTCGTCGTCACCGCCGCGACCGCGCCCCGCTACCCCGGCCTGACCGGCACCGCCCGCCGTACGCTCCCGCTCGGCGGACAGGAACAGACGATCCAGAACCCGGCCGGCGGCTCCCCCGCGTCGATCTCCACGCTGCCCGGCCTCGGCGCGCTCGGCGGCGTGAGCGGCTTCGGTACGGGCGGCGTCCAGCTCGACATGCCCGGCCAGTCGGCGGCGTTCGACACCGAGCCGCTCGACGCGCCCGTGCAGCTGACCGGGTCGGCGCGGGTACGCGTCCGGGTCGCCGGCGGGCCCGCGACGCTGTTCGCGAAGGTGTACGACGTCGGGCCGGACGGCCAGGCCGAACCGGCCCGCCGCCTCGTCGCGCCCCTGAACGTGAGCGGCACGGCGGACGTCACCCTGCCGCCCATGGACCACCGCTTCGACCAGGGACACCGCATCCGCGTCGTCTTCGGCACCACCGACATGGGATACGCCTCGCCGGCGCGGCCCGCCTCCTACCGGGTGTCCGTGGACTCCCCGCTGACCGTCCCCGTCGACCCGGCGCTGCGCACGCCGCCGGTGCCGCTGCCCGGGTGGGTCTGGGGCCTCCCGGCGATCGCCGTGGCGGCGGCCGTCGCCCTGGTCGCCACCGGGCGCGGGCGGCGCCGACGCGGCGGTGAGCGCGGCGACCCCGCGGTGCCGCTGGAGATCGTGGGGCTGACCAAGCGGTACAAGAACGGCCACCTCGCCGTGGACGACCTTTCCTTCCGCGTCGAACCCGGACAGGTCTGCGGCCTGCTCGGACCGAACGGCGCGGGCAAGACGACCACCCTCCGCATGCTCATGGGCCTGATCCACCCCGACGCCGGCCAGATCCGCATCTTCGGCGAGCCCGTACGCCCCGGGGCGCCGGTGCTGTCCCGGCTCGGCTCGTTCGTCGAAGGGCCCGGCTTCCTGCCCCACCTGTCCGGCCGCGACAACCTGGAGCTGTACTGGAAGGCCGCCGGACGCGGCGAGGCGTACCTCGACGAGGCCCTGCGGATCGCCGGACTCGGCGACGCGATCCGCCGCCCGGTCCGCACCTACTCCCAGGGCATGCGGCAGCGGCTCGCCATCGCCCAGGCCATGCTCGGCCTGCCCGACCTTCTCGTCCTCGACGAGCCGACCAACGGCCTGGACCCGCCGCAGATCGCCGAGATGCGCGAGGTCCTCGTGCGGTACGCCGCCGAAGGCCGCACCGTCATCATCTCCAGCCATCTGCTCGCCGAGGTCGAACAGACCTGCACCGACGTCGTCGTGATGCACCGCGGCACCCTCGTCGCCGCCGGCCCCGTCGCCGAGATCGCCGGCCACGACGGCTCCGTCCTGATCGGCACCTCGGAAGTCGACCGCGCCATGAGCGTGCTGACCGGACTCGAAGGCGTCGACGGCGCGGAGCCGTACGACCCCGGCGTCCTGGTGCGCCTGAACGGCTCCGGCCCGTCGGCCGTCGTCGCGGCGCTCGTCGCCGCCGGCGTCCCGGTGGACCGCGTGATGCCCCACCGCCGCCTGGAGGACGCGTTCCTCACCCTGATCGGGGAGGGATCGTGAGCGCAGACCTCACCTACCGCAGGCGCCGGACGCTGCCGCTGCGCGTCGAGGCCGTCCGGCAGCTGCGCCGCCGCCGGACCTGGATCGCCTTCGCGGTGCTGCTCGTCCTGCCCTGGGTGCTCGCCGCCGCCTTCAAGATCGGCGGCTCGCCGTCGGCGAACGACGCGAACACCCCCGGCCTCGTCACGGTCGCGACGGCCGGCGCACTGAACTTCACGGCGTTCACGCTGTTCGCGTCGGCGGGCTTCCTGCTCGTGGTCGCGGTGGCGCTGTTCTGCGGCGACACCGTCGCGAGCGAGGCGGGCTGGGCGTCCCTGCGCTACCTGCTGGCCGCCCCGGTGCCGCGCACGCGGCTGCTGCGCCAGAAGCTCATCGTCGCCCTCACGTACGCGGCGCTGGCCGTCGTCAGCCTGCCCGCCATGGCGATGATCACAGGGATCTACGTCTTCGGCTGGGCCCGCCTGCGGGTCCCCGGCGGCGACGTCGCCCTGCCCAACGGCACCGCCCTGACCCGGATGCTGATCGTCGTCGGCTACATCATGGCCTCGGAACTCGTCGTCGCCGCCTTGGCGTTCCTGCTGTCGGTGACGACCGACTCGCCGCTCGGCGCGGTCGGCGGCGCGGTGGGGCTCGTCATCCTCAGCAACATCATCGACGCGGTCACCGCGCTCGGCCACTGGCGGGAGTTCCTGCCGACGCACTGGATGTTCGCCTGGACCGACGCCCTCCAGCCCCACCTGGAGTGGACCGGCATGCTCAAGGGCACGGCCCTGTCCGCGTCGTACGCGACCGTGTTCATCGCCCTGGCCGTCCGCCGCTTCCGCGCCAAGGACATCGTCAGCTGAGCAGCGCGGCTAAGAGCCCGCGTGGAATGGAGTGCCGGGATCGCGGCGCCCTGGTCCAGCGCCCATTCCGCGCGGGCTCTTAGGGCACCCGGTCGAGCTGGTACTGGAGGATCGCGGCGGCCTCCTCGGCGGTGACGTGCCCGAGCAGGAGCTGGTCGGCGAGGCCCTGCACGAGCGCGACCAGGATCTGGGCCTCGCGTTCGACGTCGGAGCCCGACGACGGCTTCCGTACACGCCGGAGGTGATCCGCCACGGCGGACAGGATCAGCTCGTGACCGCGACGGTACCGAGCGGCCGACTCCGGATGGCGCAGCGTGTGGGTGAAGAAGGCGGCCCCGACCCGCGCCAGGACGCGGCCCTCCTCGTCCGTCGGCAGGAAGGCCAGCAGCAGCTCTCGGAGCGTGGCCATCGGGCCGCGCGGAGCGGGAGGGCTCCCGCCGATCGCGGCGCGGACGCGCTGGTCGATCCGGTCGCGAAGAGTCGCCGCGGCCAAGGCGAGCAGATCGTCCTTGCTCGGGAAGTAGTGCTGGATCCGGCCGACGGACGTCCCGGCCTCGGCGGCCACCGTGCTCATCGTCACCGCTTCCAGCCCGCGTTCCGCCGCGATCCGCCACACCGCCTCGGCGAACTCCGCCCGCCGCTGGTCGTGGTCCACCCGTCTCGGCATGGCCCTCCCCCTCACTCGTTTACAATACGATCATATTGCGAAAGGAGGGACGCGCCATGCCCCATCGAATCGGCCGGTTCACGTCTCCGGCGGCGGAGCGGCACTTCCGGTCCGCCTACGAGGAAGGCATGCGGCTCCTGCCCGCACCGGCCGAGGTCCACGACGTCGCCACCGCGTTCGGCGACGTCCGCGCGTACCGGTTCGGAGCGGCGCCCGGCGTGCCGCTCGTCCTGCTGCACGGCACGAACGGGACGACGGTCTCGTGGCGTCCCAACATCGAGGCGCTCGCGCGGCGCCGCACCGTCTTCGCCGTCGATCTGCTGGGCGAGCCGGGAGCCAGTGTCCAGACGGCCCCCATCCGCGACGCGGACGACCAGGCCGCATGGCTGGAACAGACCCTGGCCGGGCTCGGCCTCGACCGCGCTCACCTCGTCGGCGTCTCGATCGGCGGCTGGACGGCCTGCAACGCGGCCGTACGGCGTCCGCAGCGCGTGGCCTCGGCGACCATGCTCGATCCCGCCAACACGCTCGCCCGTATGCCGCTCGGCCTGATCCTCCGCACGATCCCCGTCCTGATCCCGTTCCTGTCCTCGTGGGCGACGCCGCGCTTCCTCCGCTACGTCGACGGCCAGGGCGGCGATCCGCTCGCGGATCCGGTCGGCCGGGTCATCGACGCCGGCATGCGCGGCTTCCGTACGGGAGCACCGCAACCGGCCCTGTTCGACGACGACCAGCTCCGCTCCCTCTCCATGCCGGTCCTCGCCGTCGTCGCCGGCCGCAGCGTGATCCACCACCCGCGGACCGCCTGCGAACGAGCGCGACGACTGATCCCCGACGTCCGGGCCGAACTGTGGCCCGAGGCCACCCACGCCATCTCCGGGCAGTGCGCCGCCCAGGTCAACGACCGCGTCCTGCGCTTCACCGACGAGATCGACTGACCCGCCGCCCCAAGGCCTAGGCGACGACCGCGAGCAGTGCCGTGATGGCCGTGGTGAGCTCCGGATCGCCGCTCACCGTCGAGCGCCCGCGGGCCTGCTCCACGGTGATGCCTCTCGTCGCCAGCCGCCAGAACGTGTCCTGGTCCATCGAGGCGCGCGCGGTCGGCTCCCCTGCGTGCTCGGCCATCCGCCATCGTCCGCCTCGCCGGACCGCGCCCCATCGTCCGCCGGCCGGGCCGGTCACCTCCAGGTGAACCGCGCTGCCTTCCGGCCGGTCGTGCGTCCGCAAGGCGTGCGGCAGGGCGCGCGCGAAGATGTCCAGCACCGGAGCCATGAGGTCAGGTTCGGTGGCGCCCGGAACGGAGACGGCATCGCGCACCTGCTGCTGGTGGACCCAGTACTCGGTGTACTCACGGCCGATGTCGAGCCAGGCGGGATTGTCCAGGTCGGTCGCGGCCCAGGACACGTTCACGTCGGCGGGGGCCCGGAGATCTCGTGCCGCCCACATGGCGTCCAGCCGCGGCCCCAAGTGGTCCAGCAGTTCGATCATCAGTTGCGGGCTGAGCTGCCGGGACGCCCGGACGAACTTCTCATTGACGCGCGCCAGGTAGACGGGAAGCGTCTCGTCATCGGCGAACACCGCGCCGCCGTACCCGTCACGGCCGCTGGACAGACGTCGCATGTGGTCATTGAGCACATGACCGACGACATCGTGCACATCCCAGCCGGGGCACACGGTCGGCCTGGCCCAATCGGCGTGGCCCAGCCCACCGAGAAGCTCGAGCATGGCCCGCCGTTCACGCGGGAACAGCGGACGAACGTCGATGGCCGGGCCAAAGGTCACCATGACGTGACCCTAGTGGCCCGTCGTCTCACCCTCCACGGACTTCTGCAGGGCGTCCACGGCGTCTCTGATCAGGACGTCCATCGCTCACTCCTCCCTTAGCCGAGCGTTTCATGCGGCCGCGAGGCCGCGGTGCTCAGCCCAGGCGGGCGATGACCTCGTCGGTGGAGCAGACCGTGCCGAGCGCGGGGAAGATCACCTCGACGGCGAACCGGTGCCATTCGGCCTTCAGATTCGCCATGGCGTCCTCGGCGAGGAAGAGCCGGTAGCCCAGTTCGTCGGCGATGCGCGCCGTCTGCTCGACGCCGAAGTTGGTCGCGATCCCCGTGATGACGAGTGTGTCGATGCCCCGCGCGCGCAGCTCGTCGTCAAGACCGGTCTCGTGGAACGCCCCCCACGTGTGCTTGGTGATGAGCAGGTCGCCGGGCTGCGGCTCGTCCACGAGCTCGCTGCCGGGCGGCTGCTCGCCCGGCCGGTGGGCGCGCACCGGCACCACCAGGCCGCCGCGGGCCCGGAACTCCTCCGCGAGGCGGCGAGACCGCTCGACGACCTCGGCCCCGTCGCGCGGCGCCTTCGCGCTCTCGAGGATGCGCGCCTGCAGGTCGATCGTGACGAGCGCGGCCGTCGGCGGATTGATCATGTCGGTCATGGGCAGCGATCGTACGGCCGGCGGCGGGAGCACAGGCCGGTCCCTGATGCTCCCGCCGCAGACATGCGTCAGGAGAAGGGCACGGCGTCCTGCCTGCAGACGGTGTCGGCCGGCGGCAGGGCACCGGTCAGCAGGTAGCGGGTCTCGTGCTCCAGGGCGCACGAGCTGGGATTGGAGAAGACCGTGTGGCCGTACCCGTCGACGGTCAGCAGGCGGGCCCGGGCCAGGGTCCGGGAGACCGTGACCGCCTTCCGGTAGGACGTGGCCGGGTCCTTGGTGTTGTTGAGCAGCAGGATGGGGTTGGCGGTGCGCCGGTTCCACGGTCCGGCGTAGCGGTCCTTGCCCAGGGGCCATCCCGCGCACGGTTCCGTGGCCCACGCAGGGTCCAGGGCCGAAGGTCCGGACCGGGCGTAGGCCAGCCGCGCGGCGGCCTCATAGGCGCGCGGGTCGCGGGGGTTGGGGCTGTCGGAGCAGACGGTGGCGAGGAACTGTTCCCGCCCGGCGTAGACGTCCGGCGAAGGAGTGCCGGTCCCGGCCCGCCGCTTCGCCGCGGCGGAGGAGGTGCTCGCCCCGGACGACTTCTCCCACATCTGCTGGAGCAGGCCCGCCGCTTCCGGCCATGCCGCCACGCTGCCCAGGGGAATGCTGAGGACCCCGCACGCGTAACCGCAGGTCTGCGTGTCCGGCGGAGTGCCCATGGTCACCGGGTGCTGCCGCAGCCGGCGCAGGAGCGTGTCGTACTTGGCGCGTGTCGCCGCCGGGGTGCCCGCGGAGAAGGCGCACGCGGCCGTGGACGCCTTGCCGCACAGGTCCAGGAAGTCCTTGAGGACCTCGGCGGACGCCTGGTCGTTGCCTTCGCGTACGAAGCTCGGCAGCCCGCCGCTCGCCTGGGTCCAGGCGACCGGGTCGACGTTGCCGTCCAGGGCCATCCGCCCGACCTTGAGCGGGAACAGGTTGGCGTACGTGGTGCCGAGCAGGGTCCCGTACGACAGGCCCACGTAGTTGAGCGTGGGGTCGCCGACGGCCTGGCGCAGCAGGTCCATGTCGCGGGCCACGTCGGCCGTGCTGACGTGCTGGAGGAGGTCGGGGTCGCGCTTGGTGCAGCGCGCGGCAAAGCGCGACCACGTACGGACCCAGGCAGAGGTCTCCCGCGCCCCGACGGGGAAGCCGATCGGCGCGGCGGACAGGAACGCGCTCTCCGCCTCGGTCGTCGGGAAGCAGCGCACGGCGGTGCTCTCGCCGAACCCCCGGGGGTCGAAGGCGACGATGTCGTACCGGGCCCGCCAGGTCGCGGGGACGTGCCGGTAGGCGGCGGTGAAGCCCGCGAGCTGCGCGCCGGGGCCGCCGCCGTTGACGAACAGCGAGCCGATGCGGTGCGCGGTGTCGGTCGCCCGGTGCCGCATCACGGCGACGCTGACGGTCCTGCCGCGCGGGTTCCGATGGTCCAGGGGGATCCGCGCCGTGGCGCACTGGAAGTCCCCGTCGCAGGACTGCCAGCTCAGGGCCGGAGCCGACGGTGCCGGCTCCGACACCGCGGTCGGCGCGGCCGCCCGGCCGTCCGACAGTGACATCGCGACGGGCAGGGAGACGGCGGCGAGCAGCCCGGCCGTCCACAGGACGGTGGCGCGCCTGGCACGGGTCGTGCCAGGTCTGGAGAGACGTCGGTGGTCGGTCAATTTGGTCCTTTCGGGATCGCGGCGGCGTGTGCCGCTGCCGAGGCGAGTGGTCGAGCCGGATGCCGAGGTCAGGACAGACGTCGGCGGATCCACCAGACGCAGAGGACGGCCAGCCCGAACGCGAGGCCCAGATAGATCGCCGTTTCGGTCAGCTGCAGGCTCCAGAAGCGGTCGGCGGGCTGGTAGGTCACGAGCTGCCGGTAGCCCAGCCCGGTGAGCTTGGCGAAGCACGCCTGGCTCTTCGGCCCTGAACCGGGGCATTCGAGCACCCAGGAGGGCACGGTCACCGGGTGGCCCGCCGCGTTCACGGTCTGCTGGGAGAGGACCCAGGCGCCGGGCCGGTTCACCACCACCGTGAGGTGGTTGAACATGTTGATGCTCGTCAGATTGCGCGCGGTAATCGTCGTGGTGAGGTGTTCGGGGGTGAGGAGATGCGACCGGACCTGCGTGTACATGGCGATCTGGGTGACGACGAAGAGGCCGAGCACGATGGCCATCGCCGGCAGGGTGCGGCGGACGACGACCCCGACGATCACCCCGAGGACGAAGAAGAAGGCCGCGTAGCCGAGGGGGACGGTCCCGCGGGAGCCGAAGATCTCGAGGGACATCCTCGGGAAGATGAGGAACCCGGGTCCGGGCGCACCGCTCCTGGCCGCGATGGCCTTGTCGATCGGGTCGGCCCACCAGGTCACCGCGAGGCTGAGAAGTCCGGCGGCGGCCACGGCGGCCAGGCCGATGAGGCCGAGCTTGGCGACCAGCCAGCGCGTGCGGGTGGTCAGGGTCCAGGCCAGCCGATGGGTTCCGGCGTCGAGTTCGCGGGTGACCAGCGGGGCACCCCAGAACATGCCGATGAGGGCGGGCAGGGCCAGCAGTGCCAGAGTGGTGACGACATAGAGGTTCGCCTCGAAGCCGCCGACGCTGTCGAGGAATCGATCCCCGCGGGTCTCGTACAGGTGGGCCAGGTGCGGGCCGGTGGCCGCCAGGGCGCCGAGGATGACGGCGATGGCGCCGTAGACCACCGCGGCCGGCGTGCGGAACTGACGCCAGGTCAGCCAGATCATCGGTGCGCCTCCGCAACGGGAACGGACTGGCCCATGTAGGCCAGGACGAGGTCTTCCAGGCCCACCGGGCCGGCCGTCCAGGCGGGGTCGTACACCTCGGAGTCGGAGCGGACGAGCATCGTGGTCTGCCGGTCGGTGTGGTGAGCCGAGACGACCTGCAGGCTGGCGGGAAGGGTGCCGGGGTCCAGCCGGGGCGTGGTGAGCAGGCGGTGGGTGGCCAGCAGTTCGCGGACATCACCGGCCAGCCGTACGCGGGAGGCGACGAGGACGATGAGGTGGTCGCAGACCCGTTCGACGTCGGAGACCAGGTGGGAGGAGTGCACGACGCTGAGTTCCTGCTCGGCGGTGGCCTCGCTGAGATCCTGGAGGAAATCGCGTCGGGCGAGCGGGTCGAGGGCGGCGACTGGCTCGTCGAGGATGAGCAGCTCAGGCCGCTTGGCGATGGCGATGGTCAGGGCCAGCTGAGCGCGCTGGCCGCCGGACAGGCTCCCGGCCTGCTGGTCGGGGCGCAGGCCGAGGCGGCGGATCCGCTCTCGTGCCAGCCGCGCGTCCCACCCTGGACTGAGCTTGGCGCCGAGCCTGAGGTGGTCGGCGACGCTCAGCCTGGCGTAGGTCGGCGTGTTCTGCGCCACGAAGCCGACCCTGGCCAGCTGTGCCCGGTCGGCACCGGGTCGTCCGCCGCACACCTCGACGGTGCCCGACGTCGGTGTGAGCAGGCCGGCGGCCAGGCCGAGCAGCGTCGACTTCCCGGCCCCGTTGGGGCCGACCAGCCCGACGACCCGCCCCGCCGGGATGTCGAGGGTGCAGTCCGCGAGCGCCCAGCGCCGGCGATATCGCTTGCCCAGTCCCCGGGCCCGCAGGACCGTGTTCTTCTCCGGAATGAGAGGCATGCGGTTCACTGTGCGGGCCCCGGCCCGGCGCGCCCACCGGCCGGAAGTACGGTTCGCGCCGAACCGGTCGTACTTTCGGCTGATCCGTCGCATCGCGGATGTCCGTACGCTGAGCAGCCATGGACCTGCTGGATCGCCTGGTCGAGCGGCCCCGGGTCGCCGTGAACGCCGGGCTCGGCATCGTGTTCACGGCGGCGCTGGGCTATGAGATCCGCGCCATCATGGACCGGCACGGCGACTGGACGTCGATCCTCGCCGTCGGGGCGGTGGTGTCCGTGGCCGCCCTGCTGCGGGAGCGGTCCCGTACGTGGGCCGCGGCGATCGGGCTCGCCGTCGCCGGAGCGGCCGAGCTGGTCGCCTGGCGCTGGGGACTGCCCGGGCAGCCGGCCGGTGCGGCGGTTCTCGCGCTGGTCGTGCTCATCGCCTCCGCGGTACGCGTGCTGCCGGTCCGTACGGCGGCGGCCATCGCGGCGGGCGGGGTGGTCGTGGTGGCCGGGAGCCTCGAGCGGTACTCCCACTTCCTCGCCACCGGCGCCCCGGTGTCGTACTCGGCGACCTGGATCATGGCGCAGGGATGGGTCGTCGCCGTGGGGGCCGGGCTGTTGCTGCGCCGCCTCGACGCGCGCCGCCGCGCCGCGTTCGAGGCCGTGCGGCGGGGCGAGCGGCTGGAACTGGCGTGGGAGCTGCACGATTCGGCGGCCCACCACATCACCGGCATCGTGCTCCAGACTCAGGCGGCCCGCATCGCCGCCCGCCGGGGCGCCGCGACGCTCGACGACACCCTGGCGGGCATCGAGACCGCCGCGACCGAGGCGCTCGTGTCCATGCGCCAGGTCATCGGCCTGCTCAGGGACGCCGACGACGCGGCCGGGCTCGCCTCCGGCCCGGAGCGGCTGACGGAGCTCGTCGACCGTTTCGCCTCGCGCGGCCCCGCCGTGCGGCTGCACCTGCCCGACGGGCCTCCGGATCCGGCGTGGCCGCCGCAGGTCACCGCGACGGTCTACCGGGTCGTCCAGGAGTCGCTCACCAACATCACCCGGTACGCCTCCGGGGCCCGGGAGGTCACCGTGGCCCTCGCCCACGGCCGGCGGGACATCACCGTCGAGGTCACCGACGACGCGCCCCCGGCGGGCGCGTCGCGGTTCCCTCACCCGGGCGGGTACGGCCTCGTCGGGATGCGCGAACGCGTCGAGGCCCTCGGCGGCACCCTCGACGCCGGGCCCCGTCCCCGGGCCGGCTGGTCGGTGCGCGCCACCCTTCCCGCCCCGGGCCGCTCATGACCACCCGGGTGCTGATCGCCGACGACCAGGCGATGGTCCGCGGCGGGCTGCGGCTCATCCTGGAGGACCAGCCGGACATCACCGTCGTCGCCGAGGCCGCGGACGGCGCGGAGGCCGTCGCCCTGGCCCGGCGGCTGCGGCCGGACGTGTGCCTCGTCGACATCCGGATGCCCGGTCTCGACGGCATCGCGGTCACCCGCGCCCTGGCCGGCCCGGGTGTCCCCGACCCGCTCCGGGTCGTCATCGTGACCACCTTCGACCTCGACGAATACGTCTACGGGGCGTTGCGCGCGGGCGCCGCCGGCTTCATCCTCAAGGACGCCGGGCCGACGCTGCTCGTCGAGGCCGTACGCGCCGCGCGCACCGGAGAGGCCCTGATCTCCCCGTCGGTCACCGTGCGGCTCCTGAAGCATCTCGCGCCCGCCGGGACTCCGACCACGCCGACGGCGGTGCCGCTGTCCGAACGGGAGACCGAGGTCGTCCGGGCCATCGCCCGCGGCCGCACGAACCAGGAGATCGCCGCAGAACTGTTCATCTCGGTCAGCACGGTCAAGAGCCACCTGGCCAGCGTCCAGATGAAGCTCGGCGTACGTAACCGGGTACAGATCGCCGCGTGGGCCTGGGAGAACGGGCTCGCGCACGCCTCAGGCGGGGGATGACGGCGAGCGACGCGACCCGAGCGTGACGAACGGGCTTGTTTCGGGCATGATCGAGGCCGACGCGCGGGGAGGCGATGCTGGTGACCGGTTCCGACCTCGAAGAGCTGTTGGTGTTCAGCGGATCGGGCAGCCCGCGGCTCACCGCCGCGATCTGCGCGCACCTCGGCGTGGAACCGGGCTGCGGGGAGGTCATCCGCTTCTCCGACGGCAACCTGTTCGTAAAGGTCAACCAGAACGTCCGGGGACGGCACGTGCACCTCGTGCAGTCCACGGTGTTCCCGGCCAACGACAACTTCATGGAGTTGTTGTTCTGGATCGACGCGTTCAAGCGGGCCAGCGCCGCGTCGGTGACCGTGCTGATGCCGTACTTCAGCTACGCCAAGGCCGACAAGAAGGACGAGCCCCGGGTGTCGATCCGCGCGCGGGTGTGCGCGCAGTCGATCGAGGCGGCGGGCGCGGACCGGGTCGTGACGATGGACCTGCACGCGCCGCAGATACAGGGGTTCTTCACGCGGCCGGTCGACGACCTGTACGCCCTGCCCGTGCTCGCCGAGGCCATCGGTGCTTCCGGGGATCTCGTCGTCGTCTCCCCCGACGCCGGTTTCGCCAAGCAGGCCCGCAAGTACGCCAAGCGACTCGGCGCACCCCTCGCCATCGCCGACAAGGAACGCGTCGACCACACCGAGACGGCGCGGGTCATCGACCTGATCGGCGACGTGCGCGGCCGCGACGCCGTGATCGTCGACGACTTCACCATCACCTCCGGCACGCTGACCGAGGTCGCCGAGTGCCTCATCGACCGCGGCGCCCGGAGCGTGCGCGCGGCCGTGACGCACGGGGTGTTCACCGGCAAGTCGATGGAACGTCTCGACTCCAGCCCGATCTCCCGGCTCTACGTCACCGACACCGTCGAGAACCAGCCCGTACGGCTGTCGCCGAAGGTGGAGAAGGTCTCGGTCGCGCCGCTGTTCGCCGAGGCGATCGCCCGCATCCACCGCCGCGAGAGCATCAGCGTCCTGTTCGAGTCCTGATCGACTCCTGATCTGACGACGTCCCGATAGCACCTCCTCCGGCCGGGCGCCGGCGCTTCGGCATGCCCGAATTCTCCTTGACACATGATCACGCTAGTGCCCTAAAGTACTAGGGTCTTAGCTAAATGGAGGAATGGTGATTGACTTCTACCTGGACGCCCGATCCGGCCTCTCGCCGTACCAACAGCTGGTCCAGCAGGTGCGCCACGCGCTGCGGCTCGGCCTGCTGCGCGAGGGCGACCGGCTCCCGACGGTCAAAGACGTCGTGGCCCGGCTGGCGATCAATCCCAACACCGTGCTCAAGGCCTACCGCGAGCTCGAACACGAGGGCCTGGTCGCCCCGCGCCCGGGCGTCGGCACCTTCGTGACCCGGACGCTGACCGACTCCACGCTGGCCGCGCACGGCCCGCTCCGTAAGGACCTGCGCCGCTGGCTGGCGAAGGCCCGGCTCGCCGGGCTCGACGACGAGAGCATCGAGGCCCTTTTCATGACGACGTTCCGGGCCGCCGCGCAGGAGGACATCGCGTGACCGCCATCCTCCGGGCCCGGGGACTGGGCAAGAGGTACCGGCGGCGCTGGGCGCTGTCCGACTGCACGGTGGAGATCCCGGCCGGGCATGTCACCGGGCTGGTCGGCCCGAACGGCGCCGGGAAGAGCACGCTGCTGAACCTCGCCGCCGGCATGCTGGCGCCGACGACCGGGACGATCGAGGTGTGCGGAGGCCGGCCCGCCGATGGGCCGGAGCAACTGGCCAAGGTCGGCTTCGTCTCCCAGGACACCCCGACCTACGCCGCGCTGAGCGTCGCCGACCATCTCCGGCTCGGCGCCCGGCTCAATACCGGCTGGGACGACGCCCTGGCGCGTGCGCGCGTCGAGCGGCTCGGGCTGGACCCGGCCCAGCGGGCGGGCCGGCTGTCGGGCGGCCAGCGCGCCCAGCTCGCCCTCACCCTGGGCATCGCCAAACGCCCCGAGCTGCTCCTCCTCGACGAGCCGGTCGCGGCCCTCGACCCGCTCGCCCGGCGCGAGTTCATGCAGGATCTGATGGAGGCCGTCGCCGAGCACGAGCTCAGCGTCGTGCTGTCCTCGCACGTGGTGGCCGATCTCGAACGCGTCTGCGACCACCTCGTCGTGCTCAGCGCGTCGCGCGTCCAGGTGGCCGGCGAGGTCGACGAGCTGCTGGCCGGCCACCACCGGCTCACCGGGCCGCGTCGTGACCCCGCCACCCTTCCCTCGGATCAGCATGTCGTCACCGCCGGCCATACCGACCGGCAGACCACCCTGGTCGTGCGCACCGACGGCCCGATCCATGACCCTTCCTGGACGGTGAGCCAGGTCGGTCTGGAAGACCTCGTCCTGGCCTACATGAGCCGGCCCGATGTCGGCCGCGACACCCGTCCCGTCCTGGAGGTGCTCCGGTGATCTGGCTGACCTGGCGTCAGTTCCGCGCCCAGGCCGTGGCGCTGTACACCGCCCTCGTCGCGCTCGCCGTCCTGCTGCTGGTCACGGGCCCTCGGCTGACCCACCTTTACGACACCGGTCCCGGGGCCTTCCTCGACCGGTTCAACGCCGACGGCACCGATAAGGCGGTGTACTTCCTGGGTCTCGCGGCCGTGCTCGCGGCGCCGGCCGTCATCGGCGTCTTCTGGGGCGCCCCGCTGATCACCCGGGAGCTGGACTCCGGCACCCATCGGCTGGTGTGGAACCAGAGCGTCACCCGCACCCGCTGGCTGGCGACCAAGATGACGGTCGTCGGCCTGGCGGCCGTGACCGCCGCCGGGCTGCTCAGCCTCATGACGACGTGGTGGTCCGCCCCGATCACCCGCGCCGCCGTCGGCCGTCGTGCGCCAGCGCCGCGCGCGTCCGGCGTCCAGGATCTCCTGAGCGGGCGGTTCTCACCCGTTTCGTTCGCCGCCCACGGGGTCGTCCCGATCGGTTACGCGGTGTTCGCCTTCACCCTCGGTGTCACCGCCGGGGCGGTCGTCCGCCGTACGATGCCCGCGATCGCGGCAACGCTCGCCGTCTTCGTCGCCGTGCAGATCGCCGTTCCCCTCTGGATCCGGCCGCACCTCGTCACGCCCGCGCGCCTCACCACCCGGATCACGACGGCCAATCTGCGCGGGTTCATGACCCCCGCCCGCGACGCGCCGCCCCACGTGACCGTGGCCATCGACAGCCCCGGTGCCTGGATCATCTCCAACCAGACCCTCGGCCCCGCCGGCCGTGTCGTCGGCAGCCTGCCCGCATGGGCGACCCACTGCGCGCCACCACCGGGGCAGCCGGCCACGGCCGCACAGCAGGCCTGCTTCGCCAGGCTCTCCGATCTGGGTTACCGGCAGCTCGTGACGTACCAGCCCGCCGATCGGTACTGGACCCTGCAGTGGGCCGAGACGGCGATGTTCCTCGTGGCCGCCGTCGCTCTGACCGCGCTCTGCGTCCGGCGAGTCCGCCGCCTGGCCTGACAGGCGTCCACGACGGATCGACCCCAGCGCCGGCGACGGCGCCTGGGCCCTTCACCCCTGCCCGCAGGGGAGCAACCCCCGACCGAAAGGACGAACCTCCCATGCGCCATCCGATCCCGGGCCTGGTCGCCGCCGCCGGCCTCCTGGCCCTCGCCGCCGCCTGCTCCTCGCCCGTGTCCTCCGCGCCCGCGGCCGCGACGGCACCCACCTCCGCCGCCGCTTCGCCGGCGCCGGGCGGCACGCTCCAGCTGCCGAAACCGACGGGTCCCGATCCCGTCGGCACCACGTCCCTCTACCTGAAGGACACCTCTCGCCCCGACCCCTGGGTCCCCACGGCGCAGGCCAGGGAGCTCATGGTCTCCCTGTGGTACCCGGCGAAGTCGCGGACCGGCCCACGGGCACCGTACGTGACGCCGAAGGAGTCCGAGCTGCTCCTGAAAGGGGCGGACATCACCGGTGTGCCGTCCGACGCGCTGAGCAAGACGAAGACCAACGCGGTCCTCGACGCGAGACCGGCGGGACGCGAGCGGACTCTCCCTCTCGTGGTGCTCTCCCCCGGCTTGAGCGAGCCCCGCAGCACCCTCACGGCCCTGGGCGAGGACCTGGCCAGCAGGGGCTACGTGGCCGTGGGGATCGACCACACGTACGAGAGCCTCGCCACCACGTTCCCCGACGGGCGGGTCACCACGTGCGTGGCGTGCGACGTCCACAAGGATCAGGAGTTCAACGAGAAGCTGGTGAAGAGCCGGGCGGCCGACGTCTCCTTCGTCCTCGACGAGCTGACCCGGTCGCGTCCGAAGTGGAAGGGCGCTTCGCTCATCGACCCGTCCCGGATCGCGATGGAGGGCCACTCGGTGGGCGGTGCGAGCGCCATCGGCGCCATGCTGAAGGACTCCCGGATACGCGCCGGGATCGACATGGACGGGACCACGCTGACCACGATCCCCGAAGGCGGGCTGTCACGTCCGTTCCTGTTCCTGGGCACGCAGGCGAAGCACAGCCCGGGAGGAGCGGACACCACCTGGGACCGTGACTGGAGACTCCTGACCGGGTGGAGGCGCTGGCTCGTGGTGGCCGGCGCGGAGCACGCGTCCTTCACCGACGACTCGCTGCTGGTGGAACAGCTCGGCGTGTACCGCAATGCCGACCTGCCCGGCGCCCGCGCCCTGGACATCACGCGCGCCTACACCCGTGCCTTCTTCGACCTGCACCTGCGTCACCGGCCGCAACCGCTGCTGGACCGGCCGTCGGCGCGCTATCCCGAGGTCAAGGCGTGCTCTCCGGACACGAAGACCTGCGCGTAGCGACCCGTACGAACCGCCTGTGACTTCCATGCAAAAAGATCTTTAAAACGGATGCACCATACGTACCCGTATAGATACTTTGCCGGAATGATCTTGAGAGGAAGTCGCAGGCGCGGTCGGGGTTGGGTTGCGATGGGCGGTGCCGCCATGCTGCTGGCCACCGTCGCGCAGCCGGCGCACGCGGCCGAGCCCGACACCAGCGGTGTCGCGCGTCAGCTCCAGAAGACCATCGCCTCGCTGAAGTTCGGCGAGGTCCTGGACACCGAGCCCCCCACGTCGACGCAGGCCGCCAGGTCCGCCTCCGTCGACGTCGACCCGGAGAAGAAGCTCGCGGGCCGGGATCGTGCCCCCAAGCTGAAGGCCGCGGCCCTCGCGGCCGCCACGCAGATCCACCAGCAGCCGAACGTCGATGTGACCGTCCTCGAGCTCGACAGCAAGGGCCGGCCCGTCTCCTCCGGCACCGTCGTGACGAGCCCGACGTACAAGGACGGCGTCATCGTCCCGGTGGACCAGAACTTCCACACCACCGCGGTGCGCTACCGCCACTGGGACACCAACCTCTGGAACACCAACAACGGACAGGGTGACACCGACGTCGTTCCGGGCCGGGAGAACGCGCCCATCGACTACATGTCGCCCTACCCCGCCTCGACCCTCAAGCTGCTGGTCGGCTTCGGCATCCTGCAGCTCGTGGACAACGGCACCATCAAGCTGGACGACACGTACGCCTACCAGCCGACGCAGGCGTCCGACCTGTGTGGCACCGCCACCACCGACACCGTCCGCAACTACTTCGATCGCATGATCACCGTCTCCGACAACGGCTCGGCGTGCGCGATGATCAAGCTGTTGAACGACAAGGGCGCGATCGACGGTCTCAACCAGACCTTCCAGGACATCGGCCTGGAGACACTGCAGCTGAAGGGCACCAACCCCGCCAACGGCGGAAACTGGACCTCCGGCATCAACATGTCGTCGCTGGACACCGCCAAGCTGCTGGCGCTCGTCAACGGCGTGTCGGGCACGGCGTGGACCGCTCCGAACGGCAAGGCGGTCACCAGCGACGTCCTGAGCGCGTCCTCCCGCGAGTTCTTCATGAAGGAGCTGGGCGATCAGGGCTGGAACAACGTCCTGTCGACGACGAACTACTGCGGCTACACCTACCCGACGGCCGGCATGCCGCAGCGCATCTCGCAGCGGTGGATCGGCGCCGACGGGACCGTGACGGTCAACAACGACCCGACCGACGGGAAGTACCAGTACCCGGTGCAGCCCTGCCAGGACGCCGCCCAGGTGACGTTCGCCCACAAGACCGGCCTGTCGGAGAACGCGGTGAGCGACGCGGGCATCGTCAAGTCGCTGCCCGGCAAGGCGAACCGGCGCTACATCATCACCGCGTTCAGCAACCTCGGCTACCGGTACATCGACCCGAACCGCCAGGAGGTTCAGCCGTCGGTCAACCGGACCGAGAAGTTCGCGATCCTCGGCCGCACGATGGACACCTATGAGGCCCAGCGCTGACCGACGCGTGACGCACTGAAGGGGCCGGGGATATTCCCCGGCCCCTTCGGCTTGCATGTCGGCTGAGCCGTCCTTGAAAGCGCCGTCCGAAGATCAGTCGCTGGACAGCCGCTCGCGCAGCACGGTGCCCAGGGCGATGGGTTCGCGGCCGATCAGGGTGGCCAGTGTCGGGTCGACGGCGGCGAATTCGCCGGCGCGGCCGGCGGCGAAGACGCCCAGCAGCTGATTCGCCACCTCGGGAGGGACGCCGTCGCCGACCAGGTGCTCCCGGAACCGGTCGTCGGGTGCGATGGTCCTGGTGATGATGCGGCCCGTGACATCGGAGGCGATGCGGGCGATGTCGTCGAAGGTGAGCGCCTGCGCCGCGGTGAGCGGCGGCGTGGGGCCGTCGAAGCGGCCCTCGTCGGCCAGGATGACGGCGGCCGCCTCGGCGAGGTCGGCGTGCGCGGTCCAGCTGACCGGCCCGTCTGCGGGGAGCGTGACCTGGCCGGACTCCAGCGCGTGGCCGAGGAACCGCATCGCACTGCTGGCATAGAACCCGTTGCGCAGTGAGGTGAACGGCACGCCGGAGGCTCGCAGCGCCTCCTCGGTGGCGGCGTGGTCGCGGCAGGGCTGGAAGCGCGACGAGACGCCGGCGCCCATGTGGCTGGTGTAGAGGATGCGGCGGGCACCTGCCGCGACGGCCGCATCGATCGCGGCACGGTGCTGCCGGACGGCCTCGTCTCCCATCTTGTCGACGGAGACGATGAGCACTTGGGAAGCGCCTTCGAAGGCGTGGGCGAGGCCGGCGGTGTCGGTGAAGCCGCCCTGACGCACCCGCACCCCTTGGTCGGCGAGCGCTTTTGCCTTCTGCGGGTCGCGGACGCTGACGCCGACCCGGTGGGCCGGCACACGCGCCAACAGCCTCTCGACGATCTGACTCCCGAGCTGCCCGGTGGCGCCGGTCACGACGATCATGATGCACTCCAACGATATGGTTCCAGTGGAAACAGAATCAGCGTAACACTGATAATAACGATGGAACCATACGTCCTGTATCGTTGATACATGCCACGACGTTCACGCGACCGGGACGACGCCGCCCCCGCCGGATCCGACACCGCGGCCACCGGCCGCGAGCAGACCCGCCGGCGGGTTATCGAAGCCGCCATCGACCTGCTGGAGCGCGAAGGTCGCGATGCGGTCACCACCCGCGCGGTCGCCGTCGCGGCAGGACTGCAGCCACCGGCCATCTACCGGCTGTTCGGCGACAAGGACGGGCTGCTCGACGCGGTCGCCGAGCACGGCTTCGCCGCGTTTCTCGCGGCCAAGCACGTCGACCCCGACCCGCAGGACCTGATCGAGGACCTGCGGGCCGGCTGGGATCTGGCGGTCGAGTTCGGTCTGGCCAATCCCGCGCTGTACACGCTGATGTACAGCGAGCCCACGAGGGCCACGTCGGCCGCTTTCAAGGCCGGCATGGAGATCCTGATGGGCCGTGTCCGGCGCCTCGCCGCCGGCGGCTGGCTCCGCGTCGACGAAGAGCTCGCGGCCATGATCATCCATGCCACGGCGCGCGGCGCGGTCCTCACCTGGCTGTCCCAGCCGGAGGACCGGCGCGACCCGGCCCTGTTGACCACTCTCCGAGAGTCCATGGTCGCCGCGGTGACCGATCGGCAGCCGGCCGTGCAAGAGGCGGGCCCGGCCGGCGCCGCCCGGGCCTTGCGCGTCGCGCTACCCGAACAGACGACCCTCAGCGCCGCGGAGCAGCATCTACTGAGGGAGTGGCTGGACCGCCTCGCCGCCGGCGATTGAGACGACGCCGCTGGATGGCCGGAATCGTCATATTCGCGTCATTGCGGCCATGAGGCCCGGGGGCGAGTCTGGTGTTGTGCGGATCGCCTTCCTCGTCCACCCCCGGTTCCAGTCACTGGATCTGACCGGGCCGCTGGAGGTCTTCTCGCTCGCCGGCGACGCGTACGCCACCGAGGTCGTCTCCGTCGACGGCGCGCCGGTCGCGGCCTCCAGCGGGCTGTCGATCGTTCCGCACCGCGCCTTCCACGACGACCCCGTCGACACGCTCATCGTCGTCGGCGGTGCGGGCACCGCCGAGGTCATCGGCGACGACCGTACGATCGCCTGGATCTCCTCGGTCGCACGGCGCGCCCGCCGGGTCGGCTCGGTGTGCAGTGGAGCATTCCTGCTGGCCCAGGCCGGGCTGCTCGACGGCCGGCGGGCGACCACCCACTGGTCGGCCTGCCGCCTGCTGGCCGAACACTTCCCCGAGGTCGAGGTGGACCCCGACCCGATCTTCGTACGCGACGATCCCGTCTGGACCTCCGCCGGAGTCACCGCCGGGATCGACCTGGCCCTCGCCATGGTCGAGGACGACCTCGGCCCGGCCACCGCCCGCGACATCGCCCGGCAGCTGGTGGTGTTCGTGCAGCGGCCGGGCGGTCAGGCGCAGTTCAGCGCCCAGCTGGCCGCCGGGCGACCGGACCGGCCCGGCCTGCGCGAGCTGCAGCGATGGATCGCCGACCACCTCACCGCCGATCTGTCGGTCGAGGCGCTGGCCGACCGCGCCGGGTTGAGCACGCGCCACTTCGCCCGCGTGTTCCGCGACGGCGTCGGCGTCACCCCGGCGTCGTACGTCGAGTCCGTGCGCGTCGAGGCGGCCCGCCGGCTCCTCGAGACCACCGAACGGCCCCTCGACGTGATCGCCCGTGAGTGCGGCTTCGGCACCCCCGAGACCATGCACCGCGGTTTCAAGCGAACCGTGTCCGTCACCCCCGGCGACTACCGGCGCCGCTTCCGCGGCCGCACGCCGACCTCCTGAAGGAGAGAGCATGCAGATCGTCTTCGCACTGTACGAGGAGTTCACCGCGCTCGACGCCGTCGGGCCGTACGAGGTGCTGTCGCGTCTCCCGGGCGCCACGGCCGTCTTCGCGGCGATGGAGCGCGGCCCGGTCCGCACTGACGGCGCGCTCACCGTCATGGCCGAGGCGGCGCTGGAGGAGATCGACCGGTGTGACGTCCTCGTCGTACCCGGCGGGCCGGGCACCCGCGACGTCGTCCTGGGCGACCAGCGGTACGTCGACTGGGTGCGCCGCGTGCACCCGACGACCCGGTGGACCACGTCGGTGTGCTCGGGTTCGCTCATCCTCGGCGCGGCCGGGCTGCTGCGGGGTCTCGACGCGACGACCCACTGGGGCCTCCGGAAGGAACTCGAGGCGACCGGCGCGCGATACGTCCCCGAGCGCACCGTGGAACAGGGCCGGATCCTCACGGCCGCGGGCGTCTCGGCCGGCATCGACATGGCGCTGACCCTCGCCGCCCGGATCGGCGGTGACGTCGCCGCGCAGGCCATCCAGCTGTGGATCGAGTACGACCCGCAGCCGCCGTTCGACAGCGGCTCGCCCGCCAAGGCGTCCCCGGAGACACTGGACTTCGTCGCCACCCACCTGGCGCCCGGCTGACCCGGAAACGCGCCGGCCGTGGGGGATCCGCGCGGTCGATGACGATCTCCTGAAGCCGTCCCGCCATGCCGGACGGACCACCCGGCGGCTCCCGCGTCACTCCCCTATTGGATCTTCACGCCGAGATCTGCCCTGCGCTTACCGTTTGATCTGGGAAAAGTCGTCTACCGTGAGATACCCGGACGGCCGAGAGCGAAGGGGGCTGGCATGCCGGACGAGCTGACGCGCTTGACGGAATTCGCCTACGAGATCGGGCTGCTCAAGCGGTACAAGCGGACCGGCTGGCTCGTGGCGGGCGTCGCCGCGCCGGAGAGCATCGCCGACCACTCCTTCCGGGCCGCCGTGCTGGCCGGCGTCCTGGCCGCCATGGAGGGCGCGAATCCCGAACGCGCCGTTCTCCTCAGCCTCTTCCACGACAGCCAGGAGACCCGGCTGACCGACATCCCGTACCTGGCCAAGCGGTACGTCACCCGGGCACCCAACGAGAAGGTCACCGCGGATCAGGTTCAGGGCCTGCCGGGTCCGGTGGCCGATCTGATCTCCGGCTCGGTCGCGGAGTACGAGCAGAAGACCAGCCTGGAGGCGCGCTGCGCGCGGGACGCCGACAAGCTGGACTGCCTGTTGCAGGCCATCGAGTACCGCGACCAGGGGCATCACAACATCCAGCCGTGGATCGACAGCTCGCTGGCCGCGCTGCAGACGCCGTCCGGGAAGAAACTGGCCGACGAGGCCCTCGGCACCGGGTCGCTCGAATGGCTCCCCGCGGTCGTGAACGGCGGGAACGGACCCGCGGCCGACTGACCCCCGGCGAGGGGCACCCGACGGCGCACGTCTCGGGGCGGACGTCCAGACCCCGATGGGCGTGAGGTTTGTAACTTCCATGTTTCTGACGTCCCGAGTTAACGTCTGTCATGTGCATCATGCAGCTATCTGGGAGGTGCTCCGATGTGCGGCATAGCCGGCTGGGTGGACTACGAGCGCGACCTCACCGGGGAGCGCGCCACCGCACTCGCGATGACACGGACGATGGCGCTCCGGGGTCCCGACGACGAGGGCCTCTGGATCGAGCCGCACGTCGCGCTGGGGCACCGGCGACTCGCCGTGATCGACATCGAGGGCGGCACCCAGCCCATGAGCGACGGCCCCGTCACCCTCGTCTACAGCGGTGAGGCGTACAACTTCCGCGAGCTCCGCCGGGAGCTGGAGTCCCACGGGCACCGCTTCCGCACCCGCAGCGACACCGAGGTCGTCCTCCAGGCGTACCTCCGCTGGGGCGCGGACCTCGTCGACCGTCTCAACGGGATGTACGCCTTCGCCCTGTGGGACCAGCGGACGGAGGAGCTCCTGCTCGTCCGGGACCGGATGGGGATCAAGCCGCTGTACTACGCGCCCACCCCGCACGGAGTGCTCTTCGGCTCCGAGCCCAAGGCCATCCTGGCCAATCCGCTGTTCACCGCCCGCATCAGGGACGAGGGCCTGCTCGAACTCCTGACCACCGCCAAGACCCCGGGCCACGCCGTCTTCGACGGGATGTACGAGGTCGAGCCCGGGCACGTCGTCCGGGTCTCGCGCGACGGCGTCACCGACCGGCGCTACTGGGCGCTGACCGCCCGCGAGCACCCCGACGACGTCCCGGCGACCGTCCACCACGTCCGCGAACTCCTCGAGGACATCGTCGAACGGCAGCTCATCTCCGACGTACCGCTGTGCACCCTCCTCTCGGGCGGCCTGGACTCCAGCGCGCTCACCGCACTGGCCGACCGCGCACTCGGGGCCGGCACCGTACGGTCCTTCGCGGTCGACTTCACCGACGAGAGCGGCGGGTTCGTGCCCGACGCCATGCGGGACACGGCCGACGCGCCGTACGTCCACGAGGTGGCCAAGCACGTCGGGTCGCACCACGCCGACGTGATCCTCAGCAGCGACGAGCTCTCCTCGCCGCAGGCCAACGAGACGGTGATGCGCGCCCGCGACCTGCCGAGCATCGGCGACATGGACACCTCGCTGTACCTGCTGTTCGCCGAGATCCGGCGGCACTCTACGGTCGCGCTGTCGGGCGAATCCGCCGACGAGGTCTTCGGCGGCTACCGTTGGTTCCACGACCCGGAGGCGATCGCCGCCGAAACCTTCCCCTGGATGCTCGGCATGTCCGCCGGGCAGGCACTCCTCGACGGGGAACTCAACCGGCGCGTGGACGAGTACGTCACCGACCGGTACCACGAGGCCCTCGACGAGGTGCCCCGGCTGCCCGCCGAGACCGGGCACGAGCGGCGGATGCGGGAGATCTGCTATCTCCACCTGACCCGGATGGTCCGGTTCCTCCTTGACCGCAAGGACCGGATGAGCATGGCGGTCGGCCTGGAGGTGCGGGTGCCGTTCTGCGACCACCGGCTCGTCGAGTACGTCTTCAACACGCCGTGGAGCCACAAGACCTACGACGGGCGGGAGAAGAGCCTCCTGCGCGGCGCGGTCGCCGACCTCCTCCCCGAGTCGGTCGTCCAGCGGCGCAAGAGCCCCTACCCGGCGACCCAGAACCCGAGCTACGAGCGGGCCGTCCGCGACCGCCTGTCCGGCATCCTCGCCGACCCGAACGCCCCCATACGGCCCTACGTCGCGGAGCACGCCGCCCGCGAGGCCCTCCGACGCCCACTCGGCCGGACCAGCCTCCAACAGGACCGCATGGCCATGGAACGCATCGTCTCCCTGAACGACTGGCTGACGTCCTACCGCCCCCAGCGCGCCTGACGAACACACCAAATCCTCATTGCTCTACGTTACTTTTCAATTACCCTGAGTCCATGGGATCGCGAGCGCATTACGTGGTGAAGAAGGACGGTTCGTGGGCACGGCGGTATTCCCAGTTCGGCGGGTACGCCATGGAGCTGGATCTGCTTCCGGGCCCACAGGCGGCGACCCGGTTCGCTCTCGGCCAGCGGTCCGTCGAGTGGTGGATATCCGAGCTCGAATGCGAGGGAGCCGCCCTCATCGACCATGACGAGCAGCGTTTGCTCTGGCAATCAGGCTGCGACAACGATGCCGCCTACCAGGCAGCCGTCCTCGCGGTCATGGCGCACACCTGGCCGGGTTGGCGGATCGACTGGGCGCACGGTGGGCTCGGCGACATCCTGGACGCGTTGGGAGAGCAACGACGACGCTGGGAGTCGCGAAGGTCATCGCAAGGCGACACCGGCGCGCAGGACGACCGACCCGAGCGAGCTGCCGCCACATCCGCGCCCGACTCGCTTCGCGGGCTCCGCGACCTCGTCGAGAAGTTCGGCTCCCACCAGGAGATGGACCAGGCCACGCAGGCGATATCCCTGCTGCTCCGCGTGACCGGGGCGCTGACGACACTGGGCGAACAGTCGGGACTGCGAGTGCAGACCCTCGTGGACAACTCTTTCGCACATCGGCCGATGGACCTCACCGAAGAGGAGCACGCGGCGGCCCAAGCCGCGTTCGATGCGGTACGGCGCCGATACGAGTCCAGGGGTGCGCACTCCGAGTGAGCGGGCCGGTCTCGGCTGATCGGTGCTGCCGGTCAGTCGAGGCCGGCGAAGAGGTGGCGGGTGAGGAAGTCGTTGGTGAAGGCGCCGTTCGGGTCGTAGTGGCGGGCGAGGGCGTGGAAGTCCGACAGCCGTGGATAGCGGGAGCGCAGGGTGTCGGCGGGGGTGGTGAAGAGCTTGCCCCAGTGCGGCCGGGCGTCGAACGGCGCCAGGCGCTCCTCCAGGAGTTCGAGCACGGGCCGTACCGCGTCGGCGTCCTTCACCCAGGTGAAGTGGAGGGCGACCGTGTCCTCGCCGTACGCCGTGCTCATCCACAGGTCGTCCGCCGCGACCGTCCGGACCTCGCAGACCTGCAGGACGGCGGCGACCCGGTCGCGGACCTCGTCCACGGCATGGAGCGCGTCGACGGCGTGCCGGCGCGGCAGGAGGAACTCCGACTGCAGCTCATCGCCGCTGCTGCTCGGCGCGTAATCGAGCCGGAAGTGCGGCAGCCGCTCGAACCATGGGCCCGGAACGCCCAACTGCTCGGTGCAGGCGACCGCGGACATGCCGGGGACCGGATGCCGCGATCCGTCGGCGGGCCGGGCGCCGAACCAGTCCTCGGGCATGGGACGTTCGCCCGCCGGGTCGACGCGTTCCTTCACCCACACCTGGTCGATCCGCGGCGCGCGCCAGGTCGTGAAGAGGCTGACGCTGTACGCGCCGGAGACCACCGCGGAGAAGTGCTCGTCCAGCACCTCCAGCGGCAATCCTTCATAGACCCGCTGCCGCACCTCGAACGCGGGCTCGACGTCGAGCGTCACGCTCACGACGATCCCGAGGGCGCCCAGTCCGACGACGGCCCCGTTGAACCGGTCCCCGTCCCGGTCACGGCTGAGCGAGACGAGGTCGCCGCCGACTGTGACGATCTCCAGCCCGGAGACCGCCGTGGCCAGGTTCCCGTTGCCCTCGCCCGAGCCGTGCGTCGCCGTCGCGATCGACCCGGCGACGGAGATGTGCGGCAGGGAGGCGAGGTTGTGCAGGGCGTACCCCTCGTCGTGCAGTCGGCTGCTCAGCTCGGCGTACCGCACGTTCGCGCCGACCTTCACCCGGCCGGCGGCGCCGTCGATCTCGACCGTCGGGGGCAGCTTCGCCAACGAGACCAGGCTGCCCGGTGTGTCGGCGATGTCGTTGAACGAGTGGCCGCTGCCCAGCACCCGGAGCTTCGAGCCGCGCGTGGCCAGGCTCCGTACCTCCTCCAGTGAGGCCGGGTGACAGACCTCATCTGCTAGGAACGCGATGTTCCCCGCCCAGTTCCACACTCCATCGGCCACCGGATCACGCACCCTTCGCCCGCATAGCACTCCGCCGATCAGCTCGGACACAGCACGATATGCCGTACAGGCCGGGAAACGCTGATCAGGGCGCGGAGAGACCGCGGTGACGGCCCGGAGGCGTGGACGTGACCCGGTACCGAGAAGGTACAGCCCGGTCCCTCAAGAGGGACCGGGCTGTGTCCACAACGAGCGGAACGCCGTTACTTCACCTTCTTGAGGTACGGGGCACCCGCGTAACCCTGCTTGCCGTTGCTGGCCTTCACCTTGATGAACGTGAGGCCGCCCTTCCCCTTCGTGACCTTGCACGCGCCGGGAACACGCTTGGCCTTATAAGACAGCCGGCCAACGTGGGTGGACTTGACGTTGGCCTTCTTGAAGACCCACAGGTAGTAGTTCTTCGGGAGGTGCACCACGTTGTAGTGGCACTTCAGCTTCGCGGCCTGGGCGGAGGTCGCCGCGTCAGCCGTGCCGGCGATCGTGGTGAAGGCACCCGCCGCGATCGCGGTGGCGCCGACGACCGTGGCGAGGCGGGTCGAGATCTTCATCTGGTCCTTTCCCCGTGCGGCCGGCTCCGTGAGGAGCCGAATCCGTTGACGTCGGCCCAGACGCCTGGGGGCTCTGCGGCCGACGGATACGCGGGGGAATTTAGTGGTTCGTCGCCTGGCATGCGAGGCATTTCCAGAATGACGAAAATGAGCGCGACAAAGCGGCCTCATCAGGTACAAAACTCCCACCTACCCGGACCACGCCGGACCCGCATCGCGGAAAATCCGTTGCTCGTGGTCGGTGCCGGATGTTGTACTCCCGGCGAACGTCCGGTCGACCGAGGAGATGGTCATGCGCACTGCGTACATGTCCCCCCAGCAGGCAATCGCCACCTACGCAGAGGACATGACGCTTCGTGCGACCCTTCCGACGACCGGCGCGGAGAGACGCCGGTAAGACCCGACCGACCACCGTCCTGGGCTGTCTGCGTCCGGGACCCCGCGCGGGCGCCGCGCTCATCGCCGCCGTCACGGCCGCGACCGTGCTCCCGCTCGCCGCACCCCAGATCACCCGGCGCTTCGTCGACGACGCGATCGGCGGGGCCGGAACCCGGCATCTGGCGTTCGTCGCCGTCGGCTACCTGGCCCTCGCCGTCGCCGGGCAGGCCGCCCGGACGCTGACCGCCTGGCTGGCGAGCCGCCTCGCCTGGGACGGCACCAACCGCCTCCGCGAGAGGCTGGCCGAGCACGCGCTCGGTCTCGACATGACCTTCCACGGGCGGCGCACGCCCGGCGAGATGATCGAGCGGGTCGACGGCGACGTCGCCGCCATCGCCGAGTTCGTCGTCGCCTTCCTGCTGGACGTCGTGGCCGGCGTCCTGCTGCTCGCGGGCGTGCTCGTCGTCGTGCTGACCGTCGATCCGCGCGTCGGCGCCGTGCTCCTGGCGTACTGCGTGCTGATCGGGTTCGGGATGGCTCGCGCGCAGAAGCTCGCCGTGCCCTCGGCCGCCCGCTCCCGGGCGGCGTACGCGGCGCTGGCCGGCGACATCGAGGAACGGCTCGCCGGCGTGGAGGACATCCGCGCGAACGGCGCCGGCGAGCACACCGTGAACCGCCTCCACGCGGCGAGCGGACGCATGTACCGCGCGGAGTTCCGGTCCGAACGGATCGGCAGCGGTCTCCTCGCCGGCACGTCGGTGGCGTTCGCGGCGGGCACGGCGCTGGTGATCGGCCTCGCCGCGTGGGCCCGACAGTCCGGGACGCTCACCGTCGGCACCGGCGTGCTGCTGTTCCAGTACACACAGATGGTGCGGACGCCGTTCGAGCGGCTGATCGACCAGCTACGGCAGTACCAGGCGGCCCTGGCGGGCGTCGCCCGTGTCCGGGACCTGCTGGCCGAACGCCGTACGCTGCCCGAACCCGCCGACCCACGGCCGCTGCCCGCGTCCGGCCCGCTCGGCCTGCGCCTGGACGGCGTGGGCTTCGCGTACGCCGACGACGGCGAGCCGGTCCTGTCCGGCATCGACGTCACGCTGGCGCCCGGCGAGACCCTCGGCCTGGTCGGCCGTACGGGCAGCGGGAAGACCACCATCGCCCGGCTGATCCTGCGCCTGTACGACCCGACCGAGGGCGCCGTACGGGTCGGCGGGCTGGACCTGCGGGACGCCGACCCGGCGTCCGTACGGCGGCGGATCGGCGTCGTCACGCAGGACGTGCAGTTGTTCGCCGCGAGCGTCCGGGACAACCTGACGCTGTTCCGGCCGGGGCTCGCCGACGACGACCGCCTCCGGGAGATCCTCGCCGAGGTCGGCCTCGGCGACTGGCTGGCGGGCCTCCCCGACGGGCTCGACACCGCACTCGGCGGCGACGCGGCCGGCGTGTCGGCCGGTGAGGCGCAACTGCTGGCGTTCGCCCGGGTGTTCCTCACCGACCCCGGCCTCGTGGTGCTGGACGAGGCGTCTAGCCGGCTCGATCCGGCGACCGAGCGGCGCATCGAACGGGTCGTCGACCGGCTCCTCGCCGGCCGGACCGGCGTCCTCATCGCGCATCGCCTGTCCTCCCTGGCGCGGGTGGACCGGATCGCGGTCGTCGAGGGCGGCCGGATCGTCGAGTACGGCCGCCGCGAGGAGCTCGCGGTGGACCCCGGCAGCCGGTTCGCACGGCTCCTGAGCATGGTGGAGGTGGCGCGATGAGCAGCAGGTTCGCACGGCTCCTGAGTGCGGCGGAGGTGGCGCGATGAGCAACCGGTTCGCGCGGCTCGTTGACGCGGCGGGGGTGGCGTGATGAGGCCCGTACCGCTCGTGATGTCCCGCCTCGCCCGTTCCTCCGGGCTGGGCCGCTACGTGGCCGGTGGCCTGCTGTGGCTGCCGACGTACCTGTTGCCCATCGGCGGCGGGCTGCTGCTGAAGGCGGTGTTCGACGGGCTCAGCGGCGACCGTACCGCCGACCTGCGGGCGGCCCTGTGGCTCTGCGCGGCGTTCGTCGGGCTGGAGGTCGTCCGTGGCGTGGTGATCGTCACCGCGTGGGCGTACGGCGTCTACTGGTGGGAGGCGGCGGTGACCACGCTGCGCGTCAACGTGCTGCGCTCGATCCTCACCGCGCGCGGGACCGCCGCGACGCGACTTCCGCACTCGTCGGGCGAGGCGGTCGCGCGGGTGCGCGACGACGTCGACGACCTCGTCCAGGTCACCGACGACCTGATCGACCTGACCGGCACCGCGCTGTTCGGCCTCACCGCACTGGTGATCATGTTGGCGATCGACCCCGCCGTCACGCTCGCCCTGGCACTGCCGATGATCGCCGCCGGTGTGCTGAGCAGGCTGCTCGGCGGGCTGATCCGGCGGCTCCACCGTCGCGCCCGGGAACTCGGCGCGGTGGTGACGGCTCACATCGGCGAGGCGTTCGCCGGCGTCCTGGCGATCAAAACGGCCGGAGCCGAGGAGGCGGTGCTGCGGCGCCTCCGCGACCACAACCGCCGACGGCGGAACGCCGCCGTCAAGGACCGGCTGACCACCGACCTCCTCGACACCGCGACGGACGCGACCGTCGAGATCGGCATCGGCCTCGTCCTGCTCATCGCCGCTCCCGCGATGCACCGCGGCGACTTCACGGTGGGCGACCTCGCGCTGTTCACCACCTATGTCGGATGGCTGACGGCGCTGCCGCGCTCCGCCGGCACATTCCTGTACCGCCTGCCCCAGGCTGCGGTCGCCGTCGAACGACTCCGTCGGCTCATGGCCCCGTACGAGGACGTCGAAGACCTGGCCCGGGTCAGCGGCGTGTGGTTCCGCCGTGAGCCGCCCGCCCTGCCGTCACCGCCCCGCCACGACGACCCTCTGCAGGTCGTCGAGGCCCGCGGGCTGACCGTGCGCGAACGCCTGCACGCCGTCGATCTGCGGATCGAGCGCGGGTCGTTCACCGTCGTCACCGGCGCCGTCGGGGCGGGCAAGACCACCCTCGTACGGGCGCTGCTCGGGCTGGTGCCGCTCGACGCCGGAACGATCACCTGGAACGACCGGCGCGTCGACGACCCGGGCACGTACCTCGTTCCCGGGCGCGTGGCGTACGCGAGCCAGGTTCCCCGGCTGTTCTCCGACTCCCTCCGGGAGAACCTCCTGCTCGGCCGGCCGAATGACGACGACCGGCTCGCCACCGCGGTCGAACTCGCGGTGTTCGACAAGGACCTGGCCGGCATGCCGGACGGTCTCGGCACCGTCGTCGGCCCTCGCGGCGTACGGCTGTCGGGCGGCCAGGTGCAGCGGGCGACGGCCGCGCGCGCCCTCCTGCGGTCGCCGGATCTGCTCGTCGTCGACGACCTGTCCTCCGCACTGGACGTCGAGACCGAGAAACTCCTGTGGGACCGGCTCGCCGACGCCGCACAGGACGGACGCGGGCCCGCGACGCTGCTGGTCGTGTCCCACCGGCGCGCGGCGCTCGAACGCGCCGACCAGGTCATCGTTCTCGACCGCGGCCGCGTCGCCGGCCGCGGACCGCTGGACGAGCTGCTGGAGGACTGCCCGGAGATGCGGCGGCTGTGGACGGACGAACTCATCACCGAAGCCGAGGATCCCGAGATGCTCGACGAGACTCCGCGTCGGCCGTGACCTCGCCGGAGACCTCAGAAGAAGGGCGTCCAGCGCTCTCCCGCGTACCGCCGCAACCGGTCGGTGACCTCGCCGACCTGCGGATCGGTCGTCCGGCCGAGCGGGAGCAGCAGCTCCCATCCGTCCCCCGAGCGCAGGCCCCACACCGGAAACCGGCGCCGGACCGGCAGACGGTCGAGGGGCGCGGCGCCCGGCCGCCGGACCGCGTAGATCCCGGAGAACCGCGTCATCGACCCCCACAACGTGGAGCTCCCGAGAGGACTTACGGCCACCCTGTCGATCGAACGCCATTCCCATCGCAGGTCAAGCGTGTCGACGCGCGCGGCGACGCCCGTCTCGTCCACGTCCACCTCGACCGTCGCCGCCCTGAGCGGCCGCGCGGCGACCTGCCGGTTCCACATCAACGCGAGGAAGAAGAGCAGCGCGACCGGCGTCGCGAGGAGCTTGGCCGTCCCGGACGCGCCGAGCGCGACCCCGACCGCCACGAGGCCGAACGGCAGGCCGACGGCGTACGTCACCCAAGCCATCGCCGTGGACTCCGGGTACGGCGGTCTCCACCGGACCGTGGCGGCCGGGGAGAGCTCCTGGGTACGCGGCGACGGGCCGAGGTCGACCGTCTCGGCGGCTCGCGTGGGGCCCGCCGCAAGCTCCGGAGCGGAACCGCCGAGCAGCCAGTGCAGCAGTTCCTCCGCACTGGGCCGTGCCTCCGGTGCCTTGGCGAGGCATGCGGCGGCGATGCCGCGGAGCGGTTCGGCCATGTCCCCGAGGTCCGGTGGCTGCGTAAGGATGCGATTGAACATGGCGGGAACCGTGTCCTGGCCGAACGGCGGACGGCCCGTGGCGGCCGCCGTCATCGTGGCGCCCCACGCGAAGACGTCGGTCGCCGGTCCCACCGCCTCCCCGGCGACCTGCTCGGGCGCCATGTACGCCGGAGTGCCCACGATCTGGCTGGTCATCGTGCCGGTGGCGTCCATCGCCCGGGCGATCCCGAAGTCGATCACCCGTGGCCCCTGCGGCCCGAGCAGGATGTTCGACGGTTTGAGATCCCGGTGGACGACGCCCGCCTGGTGGATGGCCCCCAGCGCGGTCGCGGTACCGACCGCCAGCCGATGCAGATCGTCGCCGGTCAGCGGGCCACGCTCGGCGAGCACCGCCGAGAGCGCGGGCCCGGCGATGAGCTCACTGACCAGGTACGCGGTGTCGCCCGCGACCTCGGCGGCAAGCACCCGGGCGGTGCAGAACGAGGCCACCCGCCGGGCCGCGCCGATCTCCCGAGCGAACCTGGCCCGCGCCTTGGCATCCCCGTCGAACCGCGTATGCAGCACCTTGACGGCGACGGCCGATCCGTCCGGGGCGTGCCCGAGGAACACCGTGCCCTGCCCTCCGACGCCCAGCCGCCCGACGACGCGATATCCGGCGATCTCGGCGGGATCTCCAGGCTGAAGAGGCAGTCCTTGCCGCATCCGCTCCTCCGCCGCCGGTCGTCCGACGTGATCTTAGCCATTCACGCGCGGACGCGATCGGATCAGCCGAAGACCGGGAAGAGCCCGGCGACCCGTCACGGTCGTCGCCTTCCTTCAGTCCAACTCGTCCTCCACCGTTGGCATACAGGGAGACAGCAAGGTGTCGGAATGCTCGGTGACGACGCCGCGGACCAGTCTGAACACACGGAACTCGTTCTCGCGTCCAGGATCCTCGTCGTCCCAGATGTACAGGAGTCCGAACGACCCGGGAGCAACCCGGCCGACGCGCTGGAGAAGATCGATGACCCGCGGGTTGCGGTGATTCCTCATCCCCGCGAAATGCAGGTACGGCTCACCGTTCATCCAGCGCAGATCGAGCATGGCAGCATCGTCTTCGACGCCCGCGAGGAGTTCACGGATGCGGTCGACCATGGCGTGCAACAACTCGCCATCGTCATCGCCCGTCGACTCCCGGATGTTCACCCAGCCGTGATATTCGAACACTCGGCCAGCGTACGGAACTCATTCACTCGTCATCGCGTGTCACGACGACCACCGAAAGTTCCACGCAGTTACCACCGTCGTTGCCGCTACGGCTCGACTTGCGCCAAATCACGTCGTCCACCGTTCCGCCGCCTTCTCGATCAGCTCTATTGACGCCTTGACGGAGAGCGCCTGCGACCGCAGCGACTCCCAGGCCGCGGTGAGTCGTGCCAGGTCCTCTCGACTGTCGGTGACGAATCCGCGCGCCGCCGTCTCCACGTAGGCTACTGCCGCTCCGTCGGACATTGTGGCGAGCACCCAAGCGCCTTGCACGCCTGCATGATTCTCCTGCGGCACGATCTGGACGGTGACCGTGGGTGAGATGACGTTTATCAGGTACCGAAGTTGGTCGCGCATCACGCATGGAGAGCCGATTTCGCGGTAGAGCACCGACTCGTCGAGCACGACGTGAAGCGCAGGTGGGCTGTCGCCGCTAAGAATGCTTTGGCGCTCGATGCGCACTGCCGCAGCCGCTTCGTTGCCGTAGAGCATCGCCGTCGCGTACTCCGGAGTCTGGAGGAGGCCGTAGATGACGTTCGGCTCGAAGGCGCGCAGGATGCTCGCGCTCGCCTCGAGCGGCACCCAGTCACGGAAGTAGACCGGGAATCCGTTACCCCTGCGATAGTCCAGGAGCCGGACCAGGGCGCCACCGGTCTGCAGGCGCTCGTCGCACGCCTCCGCGAACTCCTCGGTCGCCGGGGTCTGCCCCGTCTCGATCTGGCTGATCAGCGACTTGGAGTAGGTGATCTCGTCGGCCAGTTCCTGTTGTGTGAGCCCCGCACCCTGCCGATAGTGCCGCAGCTCACGCCCCCATATCGCCATCGGCGTGAATTTCATGGCATGCCCCGTATGCCGGAATTACTCAATGTTCAACTCGTGGAATCCGGAGTCCGGATCTATCGCAGAGCTTATGGATTGTCAGCGGTAATGGTGCCGGATTCGGCGAAAGGCCGCGACGCTGGACGGCGAACAGCCACTCCAGAGAGGAATCCGGCCGTGCCACACGACGACGTTCACGCTCGCCCGCAAGATCGAGCGACGATGGCGAAAGAGGAGGTGCATCGGCTCATGTATCGCCTCGCGGACGCGTGCAGGCAGCGGGGGCTCGACGCCCTCCAGCTCGCACCCACACGCGTCCGCGTATCTCCTCCCGAGGCCGCACACCCGGAGATGACAGAGATCATCACCCTGAAAGCAGACGAGGACGGCCGGCTCTTCTTTCATTGGAGCTGGGACGAGAAGATCTGCCCGGCGGACGACCTCGAATGGGCGGCCCACGTGATCAAGAACGTGGTCGCTCCGGAGGCCACGACATGAATCCACCGGAGCTCACGCCCGAAGCACGTCTGATGCGATCGATCGACGACTTCCGTAGGGCGCTCTACGGTCGTCGGACGATCGGTGTGCTGCGCATCGCGGATCTCGCCCATCTCCGCGTCCTGATCGACAGGTATCCCGCAGAGGCGCGAGAGATGCTCGACCACGGATCCTTTCGATGAGCTACGAGCAGCAGCCGCCCGCCCGGTGCCACCAGCCCGGCCAGTGCCCGCAACGCCGCCTCCTTGTCGGCGGCATGGTGCAGCACCTCCTTGGCCAGCACCTCATCGAACGCCTCGTGATCGGCACCCTTCTGCCGAGGGTTTTCGTCTCTATGGCGTACGAGATCCGGGGCGGTAATCGGCGGCGGTGACGCGGAGGAAGCGGGGCAGCGATGCTGGAGCGACAGATCATCGGCGTGGTCCCGGTCGGCCGCACCGTCCTGCTCGTCGCAGAGATCGTGATCGCGGCGAGCTCCGTCATCGAAGGGCGTCCTTTGGCCGAGGTCAATGTCCCCGGAGACATGACGGTGCTCGCGGTGGCTTACGAGAGCGGCCAGGGATTCGATTGGACTTGGTCTGCCGACCACGTCGTCGAACGCGGTGACCGGATCGTCGTGATCGCCACGCGGGCCGGCTTCAGCAGGCTACGTGCCGACAGCGCGGGACCGTCTTCGACCAATGCTCAGGAACGACCGTTCGGCAGATGGACGGCTGATCTCTCATTCGCCCTGTGGGGATGTCTGTGCTGGTCGAGGGGCTCTGGACAATCCTCGCGAACCCGCCTGGACAACCGGCTACCAAATTTGTCCACTTAGAGCGGTAAATGGACAACTGCAGCCTTACAAATATCACTGCCGGGCCGTTCTCCTGCGCGGCGAACCGGCTATCGCCCCTGCGCCATTCGGCCATTCGTGAAAGGACCTGGGATGCATCATCCCCCCACCGCGCTACGGCGCCTGACGCTCACCATCGCCACCACGATCATCGCAGCCCTCACCGCAGGGATCACCGCCGCCACCAACCCCGCCCACGCCGACGCCCTCCCCACCGCGCCGAGCACCACGAGCCCGGCGCCGGTCACGCCAACCGACCTCGACCACGCCCTTCCCTCCACGGCGCGGCAGGGCAGTACCACCCTCACCGCGGCGAGCGCCGACGCGAACGCAGGCACCACCTCCGCGGCCTCTCACGGCGGCTGCAACGACTACATCGTCGGCAACACCGGCTTCCGAATCGGCGTGTGCATCAACGACCGCGGTACCGGGACCACCGCCTATCCCGACATCTACGTCAACAAGGTCGGAAGATACAGCGGCTCCTGCTCCATCGGCATCGAGCTATGGGACTACGCCAGCCACCGATACGGCGGCGTCACGCAGGCGCCGTGCACAGGCGGCCACCACACCGGCAGCGCGTACGGCCCCCAAAAACAGCCGGCGACCGTGCACACGTTTGTTCGCTTGAAGATCAACGGCACCTCCTTCTACTTCGGCAACGGACACGGCGACAGCCCAGCCATCGCCCTCGGGCCGTCCAGCTTCTCCCAGCACCTGTACAACTGGGACCTGCCCCTGAACGTCAAGCTCGGCTCGGTGGGAGTGAAGGTCAAGTCGACCATCCCCAACGTGTTCAAGGAGCTCCACCGCTGCTTCAACTGCAGTTTCCCGATCCCCGGCGCGCCGGCGGGCTACCCCTCCTTCGGACAGCAGCTGCCGCTGTCTGACTTCTTCGGGGCCGTGCAGGCACCCGTCAAGGCCTACCCGTACGACTCCAGCGGGTACATCATCTACGTGGCCCAACCAGGTCACTTCGACGGCGCCGGGTCGACCGTGCAGTTCACCTTCTTCAACGACGGCTCCGGCTACACCCACCTACGGGTCACCGCGCATGCGGTCAACGACACCGTGCTCCAGTGGTTCAGCCAGGGCGGCGCGTACGCACGCTGGCAGCAGTTCGCCCGTGTGCTCGGCACCAACCTCGTCGCCCATAAAGAAGGAACGATCTTGGGGCAGTGACCCCTGGCCCCGGTGAACCGGACGTGGGCGGGGGTCGCCGGACCGCGTGCCGCCCCCTGCGGTTCGAACTTCGGATCGCTAAGAAAGTGGTGACGGCTGAACGCTGAACACCTCCCCCAGGGCCGCTTCCCTGTTTCCGGGAGAGCGGCCCTGGGGGGCTCGGCCGGCCCAGCGCGTGGAAGGAAAAACGGACACCCCTCATGCTTTCGTGGCGATGGCGTTCAGGCTGCGGCTGTCGAAGTGGCCGCTCAGTGGTGACCGGGAATTGTCGGTAAACGGCGGATACGATCCGATCATGCCATCTGGTGCGGCTGAGGGGCGGAGACTGCGCCGGGTCCGGCGATTCCAAGAGACCGAGCCGCGCGGCTCCGGTGACGTCATTCGCGCTTGGGGTGTGTTGCGGCAGGTCGTACCACCCGATGAGCTTCCCGTCGGGTACCTCGCCCGGCTCACTGGTCTGCGGTTCGTAGATTTGGATCACCTGCGCGAGGTGCGCAATGTCTGCGCGCACCCGGAGACGTATGGCTATCCGGCGCAGGCGGAGGTGGACAGGGCGCGCGCCTTCGGGGCGAAGGCGCTGGGCCGGCTCGCCGGCAACGCGCCAGAGGCG
Source organism: Actinoallomurus vinaceus (assembly GCF_039542055.1). Taxonomy (NCBI): domain Bacteria; kingdom Bacillati; phylum Actinomycetota; class Actinomycetes; order Streptosporangiales; family Thermomonosporaceae; genus Actinoallomurus; species Actinoallomurus vinaceus. The sequence continues at coordinate 813,988 of NZ_BAABHK010000001.1, read as the reverse complement.
CCTGCCGATGGTCGAGGTTCCGGCGATCGCCGAGAAACCGTCCGACCGGCCGAGGAGGTCGCCGATACACCGAACGCGCCGTCCGATCGCGAAGATGATTATGATCACGGGCTGGCCGTCCGGGCGGCACATGCCGGCGACTGGACGACGGCCATCGCCCGAATACAACGCGCCGTCGATGCCGCCGATCGGGACCTGGGGCCAGCGGATCCGCGCACGCTGGCCCTGCGCCACGACCTGGGCCGCTGGCTCGGGGAGGCCAGCGAGTTCGCCGAAGCGGCGAATGTGCTGCGCGTCGTGGCCGCCGGACGCGACCAGGTGCTCGGCGCCGAACATCCCGATACTCTCGCCAGCCGGCACTGGCTCGGCGTCTGGCTCGGCAAGACCGGGCAGTGGCGGGACGCGGTGGAGATCCTGCATGACGTCGTCCGGCACTGGGCCCGGGTTCTCGGCCCCGGCCACCGGCATACCGAGTCGGCCCGGCAGGACCTGTTGGACCTGCTGGAAGACCAGGTCGAGGCTTCGGGCCACGCCGACGGGGCGGTCCCCCACTACGCGGAGCTGGTGCCCGTCCTCGAGCGGGTTGTCGGCCCGGATCACGACTGGACGCTCACGGCTCGCGGCCACCTCGCCCGCCATACCGCCGAGGCCGGGGACCTTCCTAAAGCGATCCGGCTTTTCGGTGACCTGGCCGCGGACCGTACACGGGCCCTTGGCTCAGACCACCTGACTACCTTCGACGCGCGCTTCGATGCCGCCTTTTACACGATGGAGGCCGGTGACACGGCATCGGCGACCCGGATGTTCGGCGAGCTCCTGCCCGACCTCGTTCGCACGCGCGGGCGCGACGACCATCACACGCTCGTGACGCGTGCGAACCTCGCTTTCCTGACGGTCCGAGCCGGTCGCATCGCCGAGGCGCTCGAGCGCTATCGCGACGTGCTGCCCGACATGGAGCGGGTACTCGGCGCGGGTCACCGGGACACGCTGCTAAACCGACGCCAGTTCGCCTCGGCCACGGCGAAGGCCGGAGACGTGGAACAGGCGGTGCGGCTTTACTGTGAGATCGTCCGTGACGCGGAGCGGACGCTCGGCGCCGATGATGAGGCCACCCTCGTGGCTCGCTCGGGCCTGGCCGCGGCCACCTTCCAGGCGCGTCCCAAGGAGGCCGCCGGGCTCTCCCTCGAACTGGTCACCGATCTCGAACGTGCACTTGGCCCCGACCACCCGTTCACGCTGCGGGAAAGGCGGAGGCTGGCCGACTACATCGAACCGGACGATCCGGCGCGGGCACGGCTCCTTCACGGCACGCTGCTGTCCGACATGCTTCATGTCTTCGGCCCTGAGCACACCGACGTGCTGCTCACCCGCTTCAAGTTCGCCTGGTGCGTGCGCAGGACCGGAGACCACGCCATGGCCGCGGAGATGTTCGGCGGCCTGGTGCCCGACATGATCCGTGCGTACGGCTCCGAGCATGAGTACACACTCAATACTCGGATCAACGTCGCCATGACCACGGGTGAGGCCGGAAACGCAGGACATGCGGCGCGGTTGTACCGTGACCTCCTCCCCGATCTGGAGCGCTCGCTCGGCGCGGATCACGAAGACTGCCTCACGGCGCGCGCGAACCTCGCCGCGATGATCGACCGGACGCCGCGCCACGAGGAGGCCGCCGGACTGTCCCGTGAACTGGTCGCCGACCTCACGCGCGTGTTGGGTGGCGAACATCCGTTCACGCTGGGTGAACGGGCAAGGCTGGCCGACTACGTCGAGCCGTACGACCCGGTTCGGGCGCGTGACATCCGGGAGTCCCTGCTCCCCGACATGCTGCGGGTGTTCGGACCCGAGCACCACTACGTCCTGAAAACCCGCTTTGACCACGCCTGGTGCGTCGGGCTGGCCGGTGACCCGGCCCGGGCCCTGGAGATGTACATCGGACTCTTCGCCGACATGGCCCGTGTCCTCGGCCCTGACCATGCGGACACGCTCGGGGCCCGAATAAGCGTCGCTCACTTCACGGCGCTGGCGGGCCGGCCGGAGGAGGCGGTACGCCTGCACGAGGCGAGTGTCGCGGCGTGCGAGCGCGCGCTCGGCCCCGACCACCCGACGACACTCCTGGCACGCATCAACCACGCCTACTGCGCGGACCTGACCGGGGACGCGGCCGCAGCCGTACGGCTCAACGAAGAGCTACTCCCCGAGATTGTCCGCGCCCACGGACCCGAGGACCCTCACACGCTCATCACCCGTTTGAACCTTGCCCATTCTGTCGGGCGGGCCGGGGACCCGGCCCGGGCCCTGGAGATGTGCGTCGACACGATGAACGACATGACCAGGGTGCACGGCCCGGATCACGAGGACACACTATTGGCGCGGGTGGACGTCGCCCACTTCACGGCGCTGGCGGGCCGGCCGGAGGAGGCGTTGCCCCTGCACGAGGCGAGTGTCGCGGCGTGCGAGCGCGCGCTTGGCCCCGGCCACGCGGTCACCGTTCAGGCGCGGCAGAACCTCGCCTACTGCACGGGCCTCTCGGGCGACGCGGCCGGGGCGGTGCGGCTCTATGACGACCTGCTTCCCGACATGGTCCGCGCCTTGGGCACCGACCATCCCGACGTCGTACGCGCGAAGCACGCGCGCGATGACTTCGCCACTGTCGAAGGACGGTGACCGCGTGATGAGTGCTGTCACGACGCCGGCATAGGCCGCCTGGCCGGCCACCACGAATACCCGCGCTACGACCACGCCCTGGAGCAGGGCTGGCCGATCGCCACCGGCGTCATCGAAGGAACAGCCAGGCATCTGGTCGGTGACCGGTTGGAGATCACCGGCGCACGGTGGGGACTGGCGGGAGCCGAGGCGATCTTGAAGCTCCGGGCCGTGATCTCCAACGGTGAGCGCTTGGCGCCGTCACCCAGCGGTCCACGAACTCCCGTACCGCAAGATGATCAGCGCACGCGATTACGCCCGACCCTTCCCAGCGTGGTCGAGGACCGATAGCGAGAGAGGCAGGGCCGGGAATCGGTACGTCCATCGCCCGCCGGTTCGCACGCGAGGGGCCTTCGCCGCGCCCGACCTCAGGAGTGTCTTGCTGAAGACCGTGCGGACGCTCAGGTCGGCATGCAGCTGATCTGTGTGCCGGGCCCGGTGACAGAATCCCCCCAGGTCTGCGCCCAGTATCGGTTGGATCGATGAACGCTTCGGAGGGCGGCGACGCACCGAACATGCAAGTCCTGCGCCGGAACCATCCAGTAGTGCACCACTGCCCGGCGTCATTGGCGGATGGATGCCGGAACCGGACAGCGTCGTGCAGCGCAGAGGCGAGTTCCCTCAGCTGCGAACGTATCGGTCAGGGCCCACTCGGCCTGGGCCACGTCCGATACTGCCGAAGCAACCCGCGATGGTGACCGCATCCGACAAGATCACGACCAAAGAGCACCCAGGGAGCACCCACGTCGCCGAAATGATCACTACAAGATCCGCCCGCGGTAAGAAACCGCAGGTCAGCGACCAGACGAGTGGTAGGGCGCCTGGGACTCGAACCCAGAACCTATGGATTAAAAGCGCCTGCATAGACACATGACCGAAAGCCATCTTCGATCGGCGCCACGCCCGCTGCTCCGCGATGAACCTCGCTGTCAGCGCTCGATCACGCGATCGATGCAGCTGAAAGGAGGTGTTAGAGATGAGCGTTCGACACCGTCCGACGGCGGCACTCGCTGCCGTCCTCGGATCGGACCGGCCGACGTCGCCATCTGGTACGTACATGGTGGTAACACTAAGGAATGGGCCCACGGGCGCGACGAGTTCAGCTTGCATCGTATCTGGGGCGCTCGCTCTCCTGAGAACGCGATTTCTGATCGCCTCATGCAGAAACTCGGCATGGTTGTCGAAGTTCGCATTCGCGGACGCCTACTTGTATCCGGTCGACGGCGTGATTCAATAGTCCATTCTATTCTGGAAGAGGAATGGGCGGCCCAAGGCCAATAGAGCCCGACCGTAGATGTCGAGGACTCGGCAGTATCCTCGGTGACCGTCGTTGGCGCGGCGAGGCCGCCAGTGGACGGTTGTCGTGCGGTTCTGATGCGTAGCGGAAAGGAGAGGTTCGGTTCGAGGTCACAGGAGTTGGCCGGGGCAGTAGAGGAACTTGCAGGGTCCTGCTCCGTTGACGGCGTCTATTGCCATCGGGCCATCTCGTTTCAGCAGGACGAGCGTGTTGTCGGCCAGCAGACCCGCAATACTATCGGCGCGGTAGTGCCACAACTGTCGGCCATCGGACGAGCGGTAGGCGTAAATGGTGGCCGAGGCGTTGAGGACTATGAGGTCGGCGGAGGCCGCCACGACATGTTGGGACCCCGGGGAAGAGGTGTCGTACTTCCGGACCCTGAGGGTCCGGGTGGCCTCCCCCGTGGCCGGGTCCAAGACGGCCAGTCGGTCATCCTTCCACTGCCACAGACGGTGGTCGACGTAGTCCAGGGCCGCGTACGTCCCGACCTCGTGCTGCCACAGCAAGGCGCCGGAACGGAGGTCCAGCGAGGTGGCCAGGTGATCATTGTCCGCGGGCTTACTCGGTCCCAGGTAGAACACTCGCGAGCCGGCTTGGAGGATGCGCGGCATGAAGACGCCCGAGACCGTGCGGTGCCAGCGCTCTCTACCGCGCTGTGTGTCGAGAGCCTCCAGAGTGGTGATATTAGTCGGGGATCGGCATGCCGCGAGAAGCACGTCCGGCGTCGCGACGAACACTTCACTTATCACCATTCCACAATGGTTCGGCTGCCATTGCCACCGGATGGCTCCCGTGGCCGGGTCGAGCCGCAGCACGGCATCCGGCGTCTCCACGAACAGGTCGCCTCCTGCCGTGGCGACCTCGATACCTGCGCTGCTGCCTTCGAAGAAGAGCTGCCGATGCCATCGGGGCGTCCCATCCGACGCTGACAGCGCGTACACCGTCGAGTCACTGGCGAAATAGACCATGGCGTCTGTGGAGACCGCCAGATCGCGGCCGGAACCCGAACTCGTCATGGTGGGAGCGCCGAATTCCCACAGCTTGCGGCCCTTCTCCCTGTCGATGGCCAGCACACCCGTGGACGTCGTCATGAAGAGCTTGGACGACTGACCGCCGAGCCCTGGGACCATGGAATCGGTCCGGTCGACCTCCAGGCGCCAAGGGTGCCACCCCACTGGATGAGCTCGGGTCGCCACGGGCCTGACCCCCAGAGGCCAGCCTTCCGCCGAGACCACCAGCGCTGCGGCCGCCACAGTGGCGGCCAGTATCGCGAGGCGAACGAGCAATCGGCGCGCCGCTCCAGGCCGCGCAGGACGACGGCGCAGGCGTGCATGCCCGCGCTTCGCCGGCGGATCCGGCTCCCACAGGTCATCAGGGGTCAGAACGACTGTGCCCCGCCGGTGCTCCTCGGCGAGATCGCGCAACCGCGACGCCATGACCTTCGCGCTGGAGGCCCGATCGCGCGGACTCTTGCTGAGCGCCTGCCGGACCAACCGGGCGACTCCCACGCCAACGTCCGGGCGCAGCCTGTCCAGCGCGGGCGGTGGCCTGCCGATGACAGCGCGGAGGATCGCCACGAAGGAATCACCGGAGAACGGCGGCTCACCGGCCAGAAGCTCGAACAGCATCGTGCCCACGGAGTACAGGTCGGACGCCGGTCCCGCTTCGCGTCCCTCGAACTGTTCGGGGGACATGTAGTGCGGAGTTCCGAGCACTGCTCCGCTCTGGGTGAGTTTGGTGACATCCGGCACGGCAAGCCGGGCGATTCCAAAGTCCATCACTTTAATCGATCCGTTGGACGTGATCATCACGTTGCCAGGCTTGATGTCGCGATGGATCACGCCCTGCTCATGGGCGCAGGCCAGGGCGTCGAGCACCTGGGCGGTCAATTCGAGCGCTTCGGGCACCGACATGCGTTCACCCTTGGCACGCAGCCGGTCCGCGTGCCGGGCCAGCGTTTCGCCCTCGATGTACTCCATGACCAGGTAGGGCACGTTGTCGCCGTCCAGGGATGCGCGCCCGCTCTCGAAAACCGTCACGATCCTTGGATGGTCGAGCCCGGTGGCCACCTTCGCCTCGCGCTCGAAACGGCGGCGGAATTCGACCTTATGTGCCAGGTCAGGCAGCATGAACTTGACCGCCACCTGCCTGCGCGCCGTGTGGTCATAGGCCAGGTGGACGGACGCCATGCCTCCGGCGCCGAGAACCCGTAGCAGCTCATAGCGGTCGAGCAGTAGATGAGCCGTCGGTTGGGAACCGAATGCCGAGCCTGCTCCACTGGCAGGCACAGTCGGTGAGGACGTCGGCTCTTCCTCTATGGGCTCCACCGGCTCCATAGTGAGCATCCTAGTGTCCTGCGTCAGGGATCCGATCAAGATATGAGGCGAGGCGTTCGAGGATCTCGTCAGCGGTCTTGGTTCAGGCGAAGCCTTCGCAAGGGCGATGAGGACCGGTGCGGTCAAGCGAGACTGATATCGGGAATCTCTGCCACGCTACTCTCACCGATCACCGGTGATCGGACGCCCTCTCTCGCCTGCGGGACTTGTTCTGCTTCCACGACAGCGGGCCCGGTAGGTCGACCCGGTGCGCGCGGGCCCGCGAGTTCCACGACCAGCGCCCGATCTTGATGGACCACGAGGAGAACCCGTGCTCGGTGAAATTGAGAATCAGGGGACCGAACTTCTGGCGCTTGCGGAACATCACGCCCATCGTCGTGCTCCCTTCATGAATCGACGGCAATTGACGCGAAAGTGCCCCGCACGGCGTTCGTCAAACGCAGGCCCTCGCTGACGTTGGCGGATACCGGTGAGGTGCCTGTCAACGCTCGCGGGGGTCTTGGAGAATGGCGGTGAACCGCTGGTCGGCGCGGTCGAGTTGGCGGACGATGTGCAGTCTGACCGGGGCCGCCAGCGGGGTGTCGGGGCGGTTGACCAGTTCCTTCAACTCTGGGACGAGCGGGCGGTACTTCATGGCGAGCTTGCGGACCTTCGGGCCGGTGGTGTGAATGAGCCCGACACCGTTGTCGGTGAAGTCGGACACCTTGATGACCCGGGCCGCGGGGTGGCGGTCCAGGCTGGCGACGACGTGCGCCCGATACTGGGCGTGGACGTCGCGGGTTCGGTCGTACGCCGGGTTCGTCACGGCACGTACGAGTCCGGCGACGCGCGGACCGAACTCGGCGGACAGGACCTCCAGGGCCGCCTCGGCAGGGTCGTCGTGGCCGTCGCCCGCCAGTTCGACGGGATGGTCCTCGACGGAGTCGTGCAGGAGGGCCGCGACGACGATGTCGACGTCGTCCACCTCGTAGTGGCACATCACCCGTAGTGCCACGCGCAGCAGATGGTTGACCACGGGTTCGCGCACGCGGCGATCCTGGCGGTGGAGGTCGCTCGCCAGGGAGAGCGCCTTGTTGAGCCGACGCCAGTCCGGCTCCGCGAACCGTTCGATCTCACGGGAGAACCGATCGCGCAGGCCGGCCTCGCCGTACACCTCGGTGATCGTGTGCAATGGCAGCGTCTGCAGGTAGCTGGGCACCGTGCTCCCCTCCCACGGGGCGGTGCCCCACCTGGGAGCGTTCGACCGTCCCGTGTGAAAACTGGGACGCCGCAAAAGATCAGCCGGTTCCGGACCGGGCCCTCTACGGCTGAACGGGCGGCGGCGGTCCTCCGGGGCCCATCGGCGGCTCCCAGCCCTGGGGAGGCGGGCCGCCGGCGGCCGGTCCCGGCGGCGCGTACGGCGGGGCGCCCATCCCGGGTCCTGGCTGAGGCGGTCCATAGGAAGAGGACTGGTTCCAGTACCCCGGAGGTGGAGCAACCGCTGCGGGAGTACGCGCGTTTCTTGATACGCCCACCGCGGTGAGCACCGCCGCCGCGACGATCGGCAGCAGGTTGGTCAGCAAGGAGACGACCGTTTGGTGGGTGAAGTAGCCGGTGAACGTACTGGCGTTCACCGGCAGGTCGTGCAGGATCCATATGACGGGACGAGCGAGCAGGTCGCCGATCACGCCGGCGATCAGTGCGACGAAGCCCGCCGCCACGGCGAGGCCATAGTGCCGGGGGCGGCCCAGGAGCGTGACACCGCCGGTCACCAGGCCTGTGATCACCGCTTCGAACCCGCCGAGGACGTAGATGACCGACAGGCTTGAGGTCTTCACCGTGTAGGACAGGACGAGGTTGATGGCGAACTCCACCACCACGCCCGCGACGCCGCCCAGAATGAGGAAGAGAGGGGCGCTGTTACCGCCGCCTCGATGCTGATTTTGCGTCACCGCGCCGCCTTCCGTAATGCGGGCACTATAGCGCTACAAACGGAGAAAACGTCAGGTAGATGGGCCTGCGGCCGGGAAGCAGCCAAACGATCTTGACGCCCCGCCGAGCAGTGTGTGCGATCCATCAGCGAAAGGCTCGGTCGATTTGCGATTGCGTACGGCACATCTACCCGCGCGCCGGAGACCGCCGGAGCCTGCGGTGAACAACCGCCACGACATCCAAGTAGTGCTGGGGCACCATCAGGGATTAGGACCTGAGGATCTTCTTTGGACTACCCGCCGATCACCATGATGTGGGCCATCGCATCATCCCTCCGACCCCCAAGAGGAAACGATGTCCACTCAGCGAATCTCCCGTCGCGTCGGCATGCTCTCGGCGGTGGTCGCGGCCTCCTTCGCGCTGGCGCCGATGGCCTCGGCCGCGACCGCTCCCGCTTCCGCCAAGACCTCCTCCCCCATCGAGATCGCCGCCTCGAAGAAGACCTCTTTCGTCCTGAGCGGCCTGGGCACCCGCCTGAGCGGCATTCCCAAGGGAAAGGGCTGGGTTGGCTGGCACGACGGGTGGGTCGGTGACAAGGCCGAGTGGGCCGTGAGGATCACCGATATCTCGTCGGCCACGGCGGGCAACAGGACGTGCGCCAGGGCCCGGATCATCGCGGACCTCGCCAAGGCGAACGACGATGAGTACACGAGCAAGAAGGTCTGCGGCAAGGGCAAGCACATCGACTGGAAGGTGACCACGGGCCGCAAGGCGTTCATGCGCGGCGTCAAGGTGCAGGTCTGCCAGGACTACCCGGTCGCCAACATCCCGAAGTGCACCACGAAGAAGTACATCAAGAACCCGTACTACAAGTACTGAGTAACACGCGGCCCTCTGACGCCCGTCAAGGATCCAGCATCGAACGCGGCCCCGGCTCCCACCGTTAGAAGGAGCCGGGGCCGCGTCTCATGCGGATCCCGGCGGCGCGCTGCGGCGCCTGCCGCCCTTGACCTGGAGCGCGCTCCACGCCCTAGCGTCCGTGGCATGGAGCATCGATTTCTCGGCAGGTCCGGTCTCCAGGTCAGCGAGCTGTGCCTGGGCACGATGATGTTCGGCGTGGAGACGGACGAACAGACGAGTCACCACATCATGGACGCCTACGCCGAGGCGGGCGGAACGTTCCTCGACACCGCCGACGTCTACGCGCAGGGCGGGTCCGAGGAGATCCTTGGCCGCTGGCTGAAGAACAAGAACCGCGACGACTTCGTCATCGCCACGAAGGCGTTCGGCAAGACGGGCCCGGGCCCGAACGACGGCGGCGTGTCGCGCAAGCACATCCTCGACGCCGTGCACGCCAGCCTCCGCCGGCTCGGCACCGACCACATCGACCTGTACCAGGTGCACGTCTGGGACGACGCCACGCCGCTCGAGGAGACCCTGTCCACCCTGGACACGCTCGTACGGAACGGAACCGTTCGGTACGTCGGCGCCAGCAACTTCTGCGGCTGGCAGCTGCAGAAGGCCCTCGACCTGTCGGCGATGCACGGCTGGGAGCCGTTCGTGTGCCTCCAGCCGCTCTACAACCTGCTCGACCGCGAGGCCGAGTGGGAACTGCTCCCCGTCTGCCGATCCGAAGGCCTCGGCGTGATCCCCTGGTCACCGCTGCGGGCCGGCTGGCTGTCCGGCAAGTACCGGCGCGGCACGACCGCCCCGTCGGAGGGCAGCCGCGTCAAGCAGGGCGAGGACTCCGGAACGATTCCCTGGAGCAAGTACGCCACCGAACGCACCTGGCGGGTGGTCGACGAGGTCGCCGCGATCGCCGCGGAGACCGGCCGTACGGCGGCGCAGGTGTCGCTGCGCTGGCTGATGCAGCGCACGCCGGTCACCGCCCCGATCATCGGCGCGCGCACCGTCGACCACGTGAAGGACAACCTCGCCGCCGTCGAGTGGTCGCTGACCGCCGAACAGGTGGACCGGCTCACCGCGGCGAGCGACATCGAGCCGCCGTACCCGTACAAGCTGCAGTCGCGGTTCGTACGGCGCTGACCGCCCGTACGCCGCCGGCCTCCGGCCGGACGCGGCCGGAGGTCAGGCGGACCGGGCGCCGGCCCGCTCGTAGTGGGCGATCTTGCCGTCGATCACTGAGAGCGCGACGCGGATGTGCTCGATGTCCTCGACCAACCGGCTGCGGTGCAGCCGAAGCATCTCGACCGGCTCCGTGGACGCGGGCGCCCCGCCGCGCACCACTCCGACGAATCGCCGCAGGTCCGCGATGCCCATCCCGGACCGCCGCAGGCAGGTCACCACGCCCAGCCAGGCCAGATCCCCACCGCTGTACAGGCGCCGCCCGCCCGAGTCACGCCGTACCGGGCCGATCAGCCCTTCGCGCTCGTAGTAGCGCAGCGTGTCCAGACTCAAACCCGTACGGTCGGCGACATCGCCCGGTGAGAACCACGTCATCCTCCGATGATTCAACCTTGAGCGCACTCTAGATCAAGGCGGCGGCGCGAGCGCCGCCGCAGGCTGCCCGCTCCGACACGCCCTACGGGCGTGCGCCGTAGGCGCCGGTCCCTCCGGCCGTGCCGATCGGGCGGCCCACCGGGCAGACAGCCGGACTTGTATTACCGCTCCGTCTTCTCCCATACGGGCACCGACGGCAAGCCACGCTCCGCCCGTGCCCGATCCGTCATCTCCTGGATCAGGGCCGTCTTCGCCCGCACATAGTCGCCAGGAGCGACCCCAGCCGCAGCCATCTCCCGCTTCAGCCGGGCATACCGCTCGGCGTCGTCTGGATGCTCGCGCAGGTAATCGCGCAAAATCCGCTGGTTGCGGGTTGGCCAACTCTCCAGCCTGACGACGTGCAGGATGTGGCTGCGCACGCCGCCGGCGGCACGCACGTACAGCAGACGGTCGACCATGCCGTTGAAATGACGCTGATAACCCAGCTTTACCAAAGTTCCCTGGAGCCGCTCAACGATCTCCAGATCAGTGACCGCAGCCATCAGGTCGATGACGGGCTTGGCCGCCAACCCCGGCACAGCAGTTGAGCCGATGTGCTCAATCTCCACCATGGCCCCAGGCAACGCCTGCGCTATCTCCTCAATCGCAGCGGCAGCCAAAGCCTGCCATGCCGGATCGTACTCAACGACTTCGATGATCGGCCTGGCCATAGGCGCCATCCTGTCACCCATACAAACGGCCCGTTCCGCAGCAGCCCAGAACACATAGCGCTGCTCAGACACCTCCGGCAGGGCCCCGGGCTCTGGGATGGCCGCAACTCGCAGGCAGCGCGAGGGCGGTCAGTGGTTGAGGTGGAAGCTCGCGCTGCGGCGAGCGTCGCCAAGGCGTGCCCGTTAGGACGGTGATCAAGGGGGACTCACGGGGAGTCGCGGACAGCCGCAAACCCGCGCTTACCTGGGTCGGAGCAGTTCGCAAGATCGCGGTCCGAAATCTTCCAAACTGGGAAACCGGCTTTCCCCGAAGGCATACCGGAGGGTCTGATTACAGGGCGCACTGAGGGCACATGACGATGTGATCAAGCACGAAACGACGAGAAGCATCGAGGTCCCCGACCGCAGGTCAGAGGCGTGACCGCACCGCCGCCGGTTCGCGGTCCAGGGGCGCAGTGCCGCCGGCAGAACTTCGCCCTACGGGTGCCTGCGGCATTCAGCCGTCCGCACCGCTCACCGTCGATTCCGGTCCTGTCCGCTGTGGTCCTGGACGGCTCCCCCGGTCGCCGTGCCGCCCATGCTTCACCAGCCCGTGTCCAGACATGCGCGGCAATGGCAGCAGCCGCACCAGCCGGATCTGTCACCAGGTGACTGTCATCCCCCGACTTCCACTCGAAGTAGTCACCACTCACCGCGACCACGACGACAAGCCGCCCCTTGGCCGAACGGATGAACACGGCCGGACCCGCGTCACTCATCCCGACCTGAAACCCGAAGCCGACCAGTTCCCGCACCAGATCAGCCAGGAGGCGAATCTCCCGCTCGTGCTCTTCCTGCGTGGGGCTGAGTACTTCGGGGATCGGCTGCGATGACTCTTGGGGTGCCATAGCCCGAGGGTCCCGCCGCCGGACCAGGCTGGCCCGCACTGCGGTAAGGGCAAAGAAGCCGCAATCTAGTGCGGGTCAGACGACGCCAGCCCGGCGCGCGAGTCCTCTCAACTCTGGGGTGCTGACACGGTGTTCGCGCCGGACGAGTTCGGTGAGCAGCGCGTTCGTGCGTGGGTCGTACCGGATCAGTTCCGGTGAGATCTGCTCGGCCTTGAGCAGGGTGTGTACCGCGGCTGCGTCCTTGCGCTGCTGACCGTGGGCACGTGCGATATCGAGGAGCACTTGAGCACGTCGTCCACGAAGCCCAGGCCCCAACCGCCGGACGTCCAGCGGTTCGCCACGTGAGAGCGCGAGCTTGGCGTCTCCGAACGCGACGGCGGCCGACACCTCGTGAATAACGACGTTGGTCGGTCCGAACGCGGACCAGAAGTCGTTACGGTCGTTGCCGACCTGTTCCGCGATCCTTCGCGCCGTCCGGAGATGCCGGTCAGCGCTTGCCCTGTCGAAGCGTGCTGCCGCCGCCAGATATAGGCCCCCGCGAATGGACAGAACAGGAGGCTTGGCACGTCGGCTCGAAGCCGCGAGGGCATCGGCGGAACCGAGCAAGAGGTGTTCCGCTTGCCCCGCACGCTTGAGCCCGATCAGGACGTACCCGAGCCGATACGCGCTCACGGCAGCCAGGAGTGGACGCTCCGCCGACTCTGCCGCCGCGATCGAGCGGTCAGCCGCCGCCCAGGCGAGTTCCGGCTCACCGACTCGGTTAAGTGTCATCGTCACGGAGTGGTAGACGAGCGCGCGCAAGGTGTCAGCCGCCCGGCGCTCCGCAGCGGCGCACGACAGACGTGACTCCTCGACCGTCTCGATCAGACCTGGCAGCGGCCGTCCGGCATCGTCGTAGCGGGCTGCCTGATACAGGCCGTTGATCCGGCGTACTTCACGACTCAGCCACCGCAGGCTCGGCCGACGATAGACCTTCGCCCGCGAGTTGATCACTCCGGGCAGCGCTCCGTATCGCGTCATGGCGTCGCGGATGCCCGCGACCGGCTCATACTTCACCGTCTCCGTACCCGTCTCGCTTGGCGTGAGCTGACTGATGTCGACGCCGAGGATCTCAGCGAGTTGGAGAAGCACCGAGTGACTGTCGATCGATCGGAGACCCCGCTCCACCTGGCTCAGCCAACTCTCAGAGCGCCCCACCAGTTGTGCCAGCACGGCCTGGCTCAATCCCCGCCGCCGTCTCTGGCGGGCGATACGACGACCGATCTCGGCGCGAGCGTCCACGCTGTGCCTTTCGCCAGGGGCTACGGTGCCCGAAGTGCGTCAAGCTCTGTGAGGATCTGCCCCCAGGGTGGCATACGGGCATCCGGCGGCGCAGACGGATCGAACAGCACCCGCACGCCCATCGAGCGCAACGCGTCGAGGTTGGGACCGAACGCCACATGACGGGCAAGCGCGTCCTTGAGCAGCGGAACCGCCACGATCGGGACTCCGAATCCCGCCAGCTCACACAGCACACCGACGGCGAACGTGTCGGTGATGCCGGTCGCCCACCTGTTGATCGTGTTGAAGGTCGCCGGGGCGACGATCGCCGCGTCGGCCGGAGGCAGCGCCTTAGGCTCCCCCGGCATGCGCCACTCGCTCCGCACCGGCTCACCAGTCAACGAGGCAAGCCGGTCGGCATCGATGAAGCGCAGGCCCAGCGGAGTGGCGATCACATGGACACGCCATCCCGCCGCCTGCGCAAGGAGCACCAGGTCCTCAACGCCGGATGCCGCCGGAGCGGCACAGACCACGATGTACAGGACGTTGCCCAAGGTCACGTCTCACTCAACTGGGGCGGCGAGTCGCTGAGGATGAGATCGGCCATCCGGGCCAGGCGCTCCGCGTATCGACGCCCTTCGCCACGGCGAAGCTTCGGAAGAAGCTTCTGGAGCACCCGGCTGCAGTCACCCAGAATGACGCGCTTCTCGGCGTCCAGCGCTCCGCCTAGATAGCTACTCACGCAACCGGCCATGTCGCTGTCGAGCAGCCCGACCGGTTCGCCGTCAACCTCCAGCCACTTGAGGTCATCCGGGAACGTCAGCCCGAGATGCTCCGCCCACAGAACCGAGACCTCGTCGAAGACGGTGTCGTTCACTCGGCCCGAGCGATGCCCACCGGACAACTCACACCGGTGCCGCCGACGCCGCAGTAGCCGTTGGGGTTTTTATCGCTTGAAAGATACTGCTGGTGGAAGCGATCCACGAGAGTGCTCCTTCCATCGAGCCATCGCCGCCCCGAAGACCAGACTGTCAGCCTGCTCAGATGATGTCGATGATCCGCAGAGTCTCGGTCTGCTCATGAATGTTGAAGGTCAACATGCCCTGGTCGTCCGCACCGAAGAACGCGTGTCTCACCATCGACTGGCCTGGACGTTCCGGCACCGCATCCCACGGGTTTGCCCGGAGCTCGATGAGACGGTCCAGCAGTGGCCCGGTGACCAGCTGATAACTGAAAGGGGACCGGTGCTGTGACCCGATGTTCCTCACCCGCGCTGCGCGGCGGCGTTCAGCAACTCCGCGACGAGGTCGAGATCGTCGAGTGTGACATCCGCACCGGCTGCGTTACGGATCCAGTGGAGCGTTTCCGGGCGCCTGCGTACGAACCAGAGGTCGACATGGAGCGCGATGTCGTATGCAACCGCGGCGTCGACGGCACGGATCTGAGCCAGCGAGGCAGGCCGTACGTACGGGGTGGGCAGTAGGACCGCCGCCGGTTCAACTGGCTTGGCACCGTCGGCCGCGCGGAGCACCTCAAGATGAGGCACGCCGCCGACCAGACGATCGACGACGTCTAGGTCGACCGTGGCACGATAGGGACTCGACAAGCGCGACAGGACCGCGAGCCCACCGACGATGAGCGTACGGACCTCGATGACACCCTGGACGACTGCGGCCATCGCATCGCCCACGAAGGTGACGCGGCTACCAGACACGAGTCCACCGATCATCAGGGGTCCAGGCGGCGAGGATTTCGCGGCCCCGGCCAACGTCCTGGGCCAGATCCAGCGCGACGAACAGCGGATGCGCGAGAGGCCACTCAAGCGCGTTCGTCTCCAGGTTGATTCTCCCCTGCACGACCGCGGGCACGGGGGCAGCGCGCACTGTGGCCCGTGCGTGCGAGGTGCCGCCGGCGACGCCGAGCAGAGTCGTCGCGCGCCGGACGACAGAGTGATCGGGCACGTAGAAATCGAGCACCTGATCAGAGCGAAACGCCAAGGGTGCACCGTAGGCGACCGCAGCAGCGGAGTCGGTCAACGCCCACCCGGACATGTGCTCGACATCATCGAGGCCGAGTCGCAGCGGGGCGGTCAAGCTCGCCTCACCGGGCATCGGCGGCCGGGCGAGATAGGTCCGTGAAGTGGGCCATCGGTCGGCAACCTGCCAGAACAGCCGCGAACCGGTGACCGCGTTGCCAGGGTCGATGAGGTTGTCCTGCCTTAGAGCGGCAAGGACGTCGGAGACCGTACTGGGTGATCGCCCCAGTTCGCGTGCCAGTTGGCGTACCACCACCGCTCGCTCGGGATGCATCAGCAGTGCTGTCGCGACCTCCAGCCCCGCCTTGCCGCTCAGTGCGCCGGTGCGCCCGGCCCGCTCTTTCACCGGCTCAACCTCGGCGTCGATCACGAGGCGGTCCGTACGGAGTGCCAGCCGGCCCCGCAAGTCGAGGTAGCCCGCACGCCGGGATGTCAGCACCGCGCGTGCCACATCGGTCACCCGGTCGGCGATCACTAGGAGAGCCGCATCTCGCGGCATCGTCTCCGACAGCAGCCTCTCCGCCACATCGTCGGTCACCAAAGCGCGATACTTCACCTGGACCCTGAACCCGATACCGTCCGGGTCCAGCACGAGATCGGCACCACAATCGGATGCGTCAACAGGCAGCCGGGCGTCGATGCCCAACTGCGCGAAGGCGTCGACGGCCAGAGCCGCAGGATCCATGCAGTCCAGCATTCCAAGTGTTCGCTGTTCGGTCAATACCGAACAGCGAACGCTGAGGTGCCGCAGGAGCGCGATCACGCACCTGAGCGTCATCGTGATGTGTCGATCGGCTCAGGACCAAAGTGGCATAACACGATCTCCACGCTTTGAGCGGATTGACACTCCGTACCGGCTCACCGGTCAACGAGGCGAGCCGGTCGGCATCGATGAAGCGAAGGCCCAGCGGAGTGGCGATCACGTAGACATGCCACCCCGCCGCCTGCGCAAGAAGACCAGGCCCTCAACTCCGGAGGCCGCCGGAGCGGCACAGACCACGATGTAGAGGACCCCGCCCGAGGTCACGCCCTACTCGGCGCGCGCCACGCCCACCGGGCAGCTAAGACCGGTGCCACCCACGCCGCAGTAGCCGTTGGGGTTCTTGGCGTCCGAGAGGTACTGCTGGTGGTAGTCCTCGGCGAAGTAGAACTCACCGGCGGGGACGATCTCGGTGGTGATCTCGCCGTAGCCGCTCGTGGTCAGGACCTTCTGGTACGCGTCGCGGGAGGCGAGGGCGGCCTCGCGTTCCGCGTCGTCGCGGTAGAAGATGACCGAGCGGTACTGCGTGCCGACGTCGTTGCCCTGGCGCATGCCCTGGGTCGGGTCGTGGCCCTCCCAGAAGGCCTTCAGCAGCTGCTCGTAGGAGATCTTGGCCGGGTCGTAGACGACGCGCACGGCCTCGGTGTGGCCGGTCAGGCCGGAGCAGACCTCTTCGTACGTGGGGTTCTTGGTATAGCCGCCCGCGTAGCCGACGGCGGTGGACACGACGCCGGGGATCTTCCAGAAGGCGCGCTCGACGCCCCAGAAGCAGCCTTCGCCGAACTCGGCGATCGCGGTGCCGGGCGGATAGGGCGGGGCGAGCGGGGTGCCGAGCACCGTGTGCCGCTCAGCCACCGGCATGGGGGTGTCCCGTCCGGGCAGGGCCTCGTCGGGACTGATCATCTTCGTCTTCGCGAATCCGAACACCCTTGCAGGCTATCCCCCGGAGCAAACGAGACCTCGTTCGTGAAGCACCGCTTGACAGTACTGTTCAGCATCTACGCTGATTACGACTTGCTACCATTTCTCCGTGGCTGATAACCGTCGTGGCATTCTGTCCGGCATCGCGGCGTACACGATGTGGGGCTTGTTCCCCCTCTACTGGCCGCTGCTCAAGCCGGCCGGGCCGCTCGAGATCCTCGCCCACCGCATGATGTGGTCGCTGGCCGCCGTGCTGGTGATCCTCGTCGTACGCCGGAACTGGGGCTGGCTCAAGACGATGCGGCCGCGGCGGATCGCGCTGCTGGCCCTCGCCGCGGTGATCATCACGGTCAACTGGGGCACGTACATCTACGCCGTCAACAACGGGCACACGATCGAGGCGGCCCTCGGCTACTTCATCAACCCGCTGGTCAGTGTGCTGCTCGGCGTTCTGGTCTTCCGGGAACGGCTGCGCGCCTGGCAGTGGGCGGCGATCGGGATCAGCGTGGTCGCCGTCGCGATCCTCGCCGCGGACTACGGCCGACTGCCGTGGATCGCGCTGCTGCTGGCCTGCAGCTTCGGCACGTACGGCCTGGTCAAGAAGTTCGCCGCAACGGGGTCGGCGGAGAGCCTGACGGTGGAGACGGCGGTGCTGTTCCTGCCCGCCCTGGGGTACACGCTGTTCGCGTCGCATCCGACGTTCACCGGGCACGGGAGCGGGCACATCGCCCTGCTCGTGGGCGCGGGGGTGGTGACGGCGATCCCGCTGATGCTGTTCAACACCGCGGCGACGCGCGTGCCGCTCACGGTCATCGGCATGCTGCAGTACCTGGCGCCGGTGCTGCAGTTCCTGATCGGGCTGGTGGTCCAGCACGAGGCGATGCCGGCGAGCCGGTGGGTCGGGTTCCTGCTGGTCTGGGCGGCCCTGGTGATCCTCAGCGTGGACGGGCTCCGCACCGCTCGCTCCAAGCGGCGCGCGGTGGTCCGGCCGGAGCCCGTCGCCGAGGCAGCCTGAGTCAGGACTAGTGGTCCGCCTTGACGAGGAGATTAAAGGCGTCGCTGTCGAAGACGGCACTGTAGGAGCGCGAGGGGGTAGCGCCCCCCTGCTGGAAACCGCCGAGCGTGCCGATCACGATCCCCTTCTGCGTGTGCTTGTTGTAGTTCATGACCCACGGGCTACCGCTGGTGCCGTTGTAGTAGCCCCCGCAGTCGAAGCCCTGCTGGAACGTCGAGTGCTTGAACGTCCAGTTGGAGCACGAGATCGGCCCGTCGGCGTGGTGGTACTTCTTGTCCGGGTAACCGATGACCGTCACCCACCTGTGGAAGCCCTGGGTCGCGCGCATCGTGTTGGCCCCGACCCTGTCCTCGATGTGGCGTCCACCCACCTTGTCGAGCCTGGCGAAGCCGAAGTCGAGGTCGATGTCGCCGTGGCTGAGCCAGCGCCCGTCCAGAAAGCCCTTGCCGTGGACGGGCCAGACGCCGTACGGACGGCTGCCATTGTTGTAGCCCGGCACGAAGGCGAGGTTGGTGCTAAAGGTGTGGTGGTGCGGGTCGTACAGGCAGTGCCCTGCCGTGAGGATGATGTTCTTCGTGTACGAGTGGACCACGCTCGCGGTGCAGAAGTGGATGCCATGGCCCTTGTTGTAGAAGAGCGCGCCGACGACCCGGCTGCCCCCGTTCGCCGCGAGCGACGGTCCGGCCGGATCCGGTGTCTTCCCGGACGGTCGGGGCCCCTCCGGGGTGGCGGCCGCCATCCGGGCGACGGTCCAATATGCGGTGACCCGCGCGGCGTCCTGATCGCTGCTCACCGCCCGCACCGTGTGGGTGTCGGCCGCAGCAGCCGGCGCCGCGAGGGAGAACAGTGACGCGCTCAGCAGCGCGCCATGGAGCAATGGTCTGATCTTCACCAGGCCCCCGCTTTCATGATCGAAAACAGTACGACGCCGCACTATTTCGTGATCATGAAGTCGGTGTACGAGGATTCGGATGATCAGACCGCCGACACCTGCGTTCCGATCGTCCGGCCGGGAAGGTCTCCGCAGGTCGGCAGGATCATCTGGTCGCCATGGCTGACCGGATGTGGACGCCGGAAAGGCGGGCCTCAGGCGTGGTGCGTTCGCCGTGACGGAGCCGCAGACGTAGGCGACCGCCGTGCGGCTGGGCTCCGCACCGCCCGCTCGAAGCGGTGCGGTGGTCCGGCCGGAGCCCATCGCTCAGGCGACCCGACGGCCGTCCTCAGCAGTGGGAGGGCTGGCAGTCGTTCGCGTACTTCCTGAGCTTGATGATGTCGTTGTCGAAGACCGCGGCGTAGGACCGCCAGTCGACGGAGCCGCCCTCCTGGTAGCCGCCGAGCGCGCCGATCACATACCCGGTCTGCGTGTGGCTGTTGTAGTTCATCATCCACGGGCTACCGCTCGTGCCGCCGTAGAAGCCCTTGCAGTCGAAGCCCTGCTGGTACTTCGCCTGCTTGAACGTCGTGTTGGCGCACGAGATCGGCTTGTCCGGCGGGTTGTGGGCCTTCGCCGGGTACCCGATGACCGTCACCCGCCGGTTGAAGCCCTCGTTGATCCAGATCGTGTTGTACCCGATGGTGTGGGCGATGCGGCCGTTGACGGCGGCGAAGCCGAAGTCGAGGTCCGCGTCAGCGTTGTTGGCCCACCGCTTGTCGACCGCCATCATCCAGATGGGCCAGACGCCGCGCGGCCTGTGCCCCGCGCTGTAGCCGGGGACGAACGCGACGTTGCTGTTCCATTTGTGGTTGTGCGGGTTGTACAGGCAGTGCGCAGCGGTCAGAAGGAGGTTCTGCTTCGGCGCGTTGATGATGCTGGCGGTGCAGTAGTGCTTGCCACTGCCGTTGTTGTAGAAGAGCGCGCCGATGACCTTGCTGCCGCCGCTGTACTTGGCGGACGGCGTGCCGGACGGAGGGCCGGCCGGCAGGAGCGTCTCGTCGTTCCGGTTGGTCACCGGCGTGGCGGTCGCCATTCGCGCCGGCGTCCAGTACTTGGTGATCTGTGAGGTGTTCTTTTCAACGTGGCTCACCGGGCGCACCGCGCTGCCGTCCCCGGCGGCCATGGCGGGCGGTACCGCCATCGAGAAGAGCGACGCTGTCAGCAGCGTGCCCTCGACTATTCGGCTGATCTTCACCAGGCTCCAGCTTTCGTGATCGAAACAGTTACGACGCCCGTCGCGAGGCGGCCTGACGGCCGTCCTCAGTTGCAGTGCGCGTGCGTGCAGGCGTTGGCGTGGTCTTTGAGTTTCTTGATGTCGTTGTCGAAGACCGCGCTGTAGGACCGCGAGGGGCTGTTGCCGCCCCGCTGGTAACCGCCGAGCGCGCCGATCACCATCCCGCTCCCGTTGCTGTAGTGCATGATCCACGGGCTGCCGCTGGTGCCGTTGTAGAAGCCGTTGCAGTCGAAACCCTGCTGGTACTTCGCCTGCTTGAACGTGGTGGTGAGGCACTTGATCGGCTTGTCGATGGAGGCGTACTTCTTCCCCGGGTAGCCGATGACCGTCACCCGCTTGTTGAAGCCCTGGTTGATGAGCAGGCTGTTGTATCCGAGGGCGTCGGTGATGTTCTTGCCGTGGAGCCTGTTCACGCGGACGAAGCCGAAGTCGAGGTCAGGGTCGCCGTGATTGGTGCTGATCCAACGGCTGTCGACCGTCATCGTCGAGACGGTCCAGACACCGTACGGCCTGTGCCCCGCGCTGTAGCCGGGGACGAATGCGATCTTGCTGCCCCATGTGTGCTTTTCCGGGGAGTACAGGCAGTGTGCCGCGGTCAGGAGCAGGCTGTGGTTCGATGAGTAGACGATGCTTGCGGTGCAGAAGTGGTCGCCGCTGCCGTTGTTGGAGAACAGCGCGCCGACGACCTTGCTGCCTTCGTGCGTAGGGTTTGGTATGGCCTGGGGGCCGACCACGGCCCTCGTCTCGTCGTCCCGGCTGCCCACCGGCGTGGCGGCGGCCATTCGCGCCGGCGTCCAGTACGCGCTGATCTCCGCGGCGCTCTGGTCGAAGTGGCTCACCGCGTGCACCGTGCCGCCACCGCCCACCGCGGCCATGGCGGGCGGCACCGTGATGGAGAACACCGATGCCGTCAGCAGCGCACCCTGGAGAAGTCGTCTGATCCTCACGGACCCCAACTTTCATGATCGAAAACAGTACGACGACGCACTATTCCATGATCATTAGGGGCCGACACCAAGATTTCGGGTGATCAGGCGCACAGCGTCCGTTCCGGTCGCCGCCACTGAGTCATCTCCGCAGGCCGACAAGACCACAGCCGTCAGGACGTGGCCGAATGTGGCCGTCTGCCGACGGACCGCAACGATCGCGGCGCCGGCGGCGCCTCGCTCAGGCCTGGTTGTTGGCGGTGACGGCGAGGCGGCTGATGTCGTCGTCGAAGAGCGGGCTGTAGGACCGCCAGTCGTACTCGCCGCCTCGCTGATAGCCGCCGATCACGCCGACCACGTAGCCGCGCTGCGCCTGGTCGTCGTACTCGGCGATCCACGGGCTGCCGCTGGTGCCGCCGGTGAAGCCGCCGCAGTCGAACCGGAGCTGGCGATCGTCCTGTTGGTACGTGCGGCCGGTGCAGCGGATCGGGCGGTCGCTCGGGTAGTTGGCCTTCGACGGGTAGCCGATGACCGTGACGCGGTTGGAAAAGCCCGTGTTGACGAGCATCTCGTTCGCCCCGACGACGTCGGCGATGCGCCGGCCGTCTATCACCTGCACGGCGGCGAACCCGACGTCGGCGTCCGGGTCGCCATGGTCGAGCCAGCGCTGGTCGGTCACCATCAGCCAGACCGGCCAGGTGCCGTACGGGCGGCGGCCCTGGCTGTACTTCGGGACGAAGACGATGTGGCTGTTCCAGGTGTGGCTGGTCGGGCTGTACAGGCAGTGGGCCGCCGTGATGAGGAGGTTCTTCTTCGGGGAGTCGACCACGCTGGCGGTGCAGTAGTGGCGGCCGCTGCCGCTGCCGAAGAAGAGGGCTCCGACGACGCGGCTGCCGGCCGTGGCGAAGGCCGAGGGGGCCGCCGCGGGCGGCCCGGCCCGCCGCGCCAGGTGCACGTCGCGGGGGTCGAGAGGGGTCGCCGACGCCATGAGGGCCGCGGTCCAGTACGCGGCGCTGCGCGCGCCGGCG
The DNA here is from genome assembly GCF_039542055.1 of Actinoallomurus vinaceus. Lineage (NCBI taxonomy): Bacteria > Bacillati > Actinomycetota > Actinomycetes > Streptosporangiales > Thermomonosporaceae > Actinoallomurus > Actinoallomurus vinaceus. The sequence continues at coordinate 791,568 of NZ_BAABHK010000001.1, read as the reverse complement.
GCGCGGTCGACGAAGGTGACGGGGTGAGCGCCGTGCCTTCCGGCGGCCCAGGCCTGTGGGGCCGGGGTGAGCGACGCCAGGCCGGTCAGGACGGCGCAGCACAGTCGTCTGGTCTTCACCGGTGACTCACCCTCCGTGCGCAGGCGTACACGATAACGAACTATCGCATCATCGCCGCGCCGCCGCCGGGTTTTCGGCGGCCGTGTCGCTCACTAACCGCCGGCCTTGGCATCCGCGAAGAGCTTCTTGATGTCCTTGTCGAACACGGAGCTGTACGACCGCCAGTCGTACTTGCCGCCCTCCTGGTACCCGCCGATGACGCCGAGCACCTGGCCACGCCGGGTGGTGGTGTTGTAATTCTTGATCCAAGGACTGCCACTGGTGCCGCCGTAGTAGCCGTTGCAGTCGAACCGGATCTGGTACTTGAAGGCCTTGTGGGTGGTGACCGTGCAGTAGATCGGCTTGTCGACGGACGCGTACTTCTTCATGGGATAGCCGATGACGCGCACCCGATTGGTGTAGCCCTGATTCCAGACGAGCTGGTTCGCGCCGACGACGTTCGCGATCTTCCTGCCGTTCTGCGTGCCGATCGTCGCGAAGCCGAAGTCGAGGTCCGGGTCGCGGTTCTTCATCCAGCGCTTGTCGACGTAGATGGACCCCACGGTCCAGACGCCGTACGGGCGGCTGCCCTTGCTGTAGCGCGGCACGAAGGCAATGTTCTTGGCCTTGCCCTTCGTGCTGTACACGCAGTGGGCGGCGGTGAGGATCAGGCTCTTCTTCGGCGTGTCCACGACGCTGGCGGTGCAGTAGTGGCTGCCGCTGCCGTCGCTGGAGAACAGCGCCCCGACGACCGGGCTGCCCGACCACGTGTGCGCGGTCGGCCTGCTGGACTGCACGCCCAGCGTGGCGCTCGACGCCTGCGTCGGGCGGCCGTCGAGCGGAGTGGCCGCCGCCATCCGCTTCGGCGTCCAGAACGCGAGCGTGGCCGCGTCCGCGACACCGTACGGGTCGTCCACCTGGATTCTCACCGAGGTACCGTGATCACCTGCGGGTCTGGCGACCGCCGGTCCGGCAACGGTGACCAGCGTCGCGGGAATCAGGACAATTGGGAGGATCCTCGTCGACCGCACCAGCTACCCCGTCTATTGACAACTGTTAACACAAGCAAAGCGAATCAATAGCGTAGCCCTAACCTCTCGGCGCTTGATCAAGATATGCAGTAACTTGCATGTCCCGGGGTTGACCAGACGCCGCTCGCGCAGGGGGGGCGAGAGCCCGCGGGGCTCGGAGGAGGAAGCAGTGCGACCAGCACGTAAGGCCGTCACGGTCACCGTCACGGCCGCCGTGGTGACCGGTCTGGGCGCCGCGCCCGCCGCCGCGCAGGGCATCGGTGTGACACCGGACACGCCGCATGCCGGGCAGCGGATCCACATCTCCGTTCCCGACTGCAGTGTCGGCCCGACGCCGCACATCGCGAAGTCGGAGGCGTTCACGCGCGACGTGACGCTCTACGGCAAGGCGGACACCGGTGAGGGCGATCCGCGACTCAAGAAGGACCTGCAGCCCGGCACCTACGCCATCACCGCGTCGTGCGGCAACGGCCGTACCGTCCGCGGTCAGGTCGTCGTGGTCGCCAAGACCGGCAAGACCGATCTGCCCGGCAAGCAGTCCCACAAGCCCGTCACGTCGCAGCCGACCGCCGCCGGCGGGTCACCCCACCCCCAGTCGTCGACGACCACGCTCAGCGCCAGCCCCGCCGCGTCGCAGAGCAAGAAGAACTCGAACATGCCGTTCTTCGCGATCGGCGGGGTCATGGCGGTGCTGATCTTCGGCGGCGCGGGCCTGCTCCTCGCCCGCCGCCGACGCGGCTAGGGCCTGTCTCGAAGTCCCCGTCCGTAGCGAGCGGCGCCTGGGCACCGTGCGGTAGGACAGCGGGACTTCGAGCCAGGCCCCTAGGGCGCGTTCTAGGACGTCCGGGTCAGGACGTAGTCGCAGAGGGAGAGGAACGCCGCCCGCGCGGGCACGTCGGGCAGGGTCAGCAGCTCCGCGCGGGCCTCGTCGGCCCACCGGCGCAGGTCGGCGCGGGCGCGGTCCATCGCCGGGTGCGCGCGCAGCAGGGCGAGCGCCTCGGCGTGCCGGGCGTCGTCGGTGAGGTCGGAGGACAGCAGCTCGCGCAGGCGGGCGTCCTCGTCCGCCGCCGAGCGCAGGACGTGCAGCACTGGCAGCGTACGGATGCCCTCGCGCAGGTCCGTGCCGGGGGTCTTGCCCGACTCCTCCGACTCCGAGGCGATGTCGAGGATGTCGTCGGACAGCTGGAACGCGACCCCGATCTTCTCGCAGGCCGACGTCAGCGTCGTGACGACCTCCGGGGCGGCGCCCGCCAGGAGCGCGCCCAGGTGCCCCGACGCGGCGATCAGCGAGCCGGTCTTGCCCGCCACGACCTCGATGTAGTGCTCGAGCGGGTCGGCGCCCTCGGCCGGGCCTGCGGTCTCCTGGATCTGGCCCTGGACCAGCCGGGCGAAGGTGCGCGCCTGGATGCGCACGGCCTCCGGCCCGAGGTCGGCCAGCAGGTCGGAGGCGCGGGCGAAGAGGAAGTCGCCGGTGAGGATGGCGATGGTGTTGTTCCACCGGGAGTTCGCCGACACCTGGCCCCGGCGCATCACGGCCTCGTCCATCACGTCGTCGTGGTAGAGCGTCGCCAGGTGGGTCAGCTCGACCACGACCGCCACCGGGATGACGCCGGGCGCCGTCGGGTCGCCGAACTGGGCGGCGAGCAGCACCAGCATCGGCCGGAACCGCTTGCCGCCCGCGTCGGCGAGGTGCCGCGAGGCGTCCGTGATGAGCGCGTGGTCGCTCCTCACGGCGTCCCGCAGCGCCTCCTCGACGTCGTCCAGTCTCCCCTGGATATTCGCTGCGAGCGTGTCATCGACGGCCGGAAGGCCCAGAAGGGCACTACTCACAGACTCTCCCCAGGGGTCAGCGAACGAACAGCTGGTTTGCCGCCGACTGCGCCAGGTGGAGCGCAGGGGCGGGAATCACACCGAGGACCAGGGTAACGAACGCCCCAACTCCGACAGCAGCCGCGGTCGTCGGGCTGAACGCCACGGTCGGCCCGTCCGGCGCCGGGTCGCTGAAGAACATCAGCACGATCACCCGAACGTAGAAGAACGCGGCGATCGAGGAGGACACCACACCGACGATCACGAGCGGCAGCGCGCCGCCGGCGACCGCGGCCTGGAACACCGCGAACTTACCGGTGAACCCGCTGGTCAGCGGGATACCGGCGAACGCGAGCAGGAAGAACGCGAACGTCCCCGCGACGAGCGGCTGGGTCTTGCCCAGCCCCGCCCAGCGGGACAGGTGCCCGGCCTCGCCACCGGCGTCCCGGACCATCGTGATGACGGCGAAGGCGCCCACGGTGGTGAAGCCGTACGCGGCCAGGTAGAACAGCGTGCTGGACAGGCCCGCCTTGTTGGTCGCGATCACGCCCGTCAGCAGGAAGCCGCCGTGCGCGATCGAGGAGTAGGCGAGCATCCGCTTCACGTCGGTCTGCGTGATCGCGACGACCGCGCCGACCAGCATGGTGAGGATCGCGACGGCCCACATCATCGGACGCCAGTCCCAGCGCAGCGTCTCCAGGCCGACGTAGAACACCCGCAGGACCGCGCCGACTGCGGCGACCACGGTGCAGGACGCCATCAGCGCGGTGATCGCCGTCGGGGCGCCCTGGTACACGTCCGGCTTCCACGCCTGGAACGGCGCGGCGCCGACCTTGAACAGCAGGCCGACCGAGAGCAGCGCGACGCCCGCGAGCAGCAGCGGCTCGGTGCCGCTCTGCTTGCTGATCGCCGCGGAGATGTCCGACAGCCGCACCGAGCCGGCGAAGCCGTACAGCAGCGCGGTGCCGTAGAGGAAGAACGCCGACGAGAACGCGCCCAGCAGGAAGTACTTGACCGCGGCCTCCTGCGACAGCAGGCGGCGGCGCCGCGCCAGGCCACACAGCAGGTACAGCGGCAGCGACATGACCTCCAGGGCCACGAACATCGTCAGCAGGTCGTTCGACGCCGGGAAGATCAGCATGCCGCCGACGGCGAACAGCACCAGCGGGAAGACCTCGGTCTGCACGAGGCCCGCGACGAGGCTCTCGCGCTCCTCGGGGCTGCCGGGCACCGTGGAGGCCTGGGCCGTGAACGGGCTGGCCTCGTGCGTCCGCTCGGCGATCAGCAGCATCGACATGATGGCGAGGACGAGGATCGTGCCCTGGATGAACAGGGTCGGCCCATCGACGCCGATCGCGCCCATCGCCGCGACGTGGTGCGGCTGGTCACCGAGGCCGAGCGCGATCGTCCAGGCGAACGCCGCGACCAGGCCGACCGCCGAGACCAGCACCTGCAGCCCGTACCGCTGGGCGCGGGGCGCGAGGGCCTCGACGAGCACGCCGACGGCCGCCGCCCCGAGCACGATCAGGATCGGGGCGAGCCGCCCGTACTCGAGATGGGGCGCCGGGATATCTCCCGCCGCGATTACAGCCGTGTTCACTGGTCGCTCGCCCTTCTCACTCGCTCCGCCGCCGGCCTCGTCCCTCGACCGACGACTCCGCTCGCTGCGGCGGACTCGCTCCGGGTCACTGGTGGCTTCCCTTCTCGGCGATCGTCGGCTTCGGGTCCTGCTGGTGGACCTGGACCAGGGTCTGCTTCACCGACGGGTTGATGACGTCCAGCACCGGCTTCGGGTAGAAGCCGAGCGCGACGATGATCGCGATGATCGGCGCGACGACGATCAGCTCGCGCTTGGACAGGTCCCTCATGCCCTTGACCGCCTCGGCGGTCGGGCCGTTCATGGTCCGCTGGTACATCCACAGGATGTAGACGGCGGCCAGGATGATGCCGACCGTCGCGATGACCGCGGGCACCTTGTAGCGGGTGAACGTGCCGACCAGGACCAGGAACTCCGAGACGAAGCTCGACAGACCCGGCAGCGACAGGCCTGACAGGCCCGCGACGAGGAAGGTCCCGGCCAGCAGCGGCGCGACCTTCTGCACGCCGCCGTACGCGTCGATCCGCGCCGACCCGCGACGGGAGATCATGAACCCGGCGAGCAGGAACAGCGCGCCGGTCGAGAACCCGTGGTTGACCATGTACAGCGTCGCGCCGCTCTGGCCCTGTGTGGTCATCGCGAAGATGCCCAGCGTGATGAAGCCGAAGTGGGAGATCGACGTGTAGGCGATCAGACGCTTGATGTCGACCTGGCCGATCGCGAGGACCGCGCCGTACACGATGCCGACCACCGACAGCGTCAGCACGACCGGCGTGAACCACTTGGCCGCGCCCGGGAACAGTTCAAGGCAGAACCGCAGCATCCCGAAGGTGCCGACCTTGTCGAGCACGCCGACGATCAGCACGGCGGCGCCGGCGGGCGCCTGGCCCGCGGTGTCCGGCAGCCAGGTGTGGAACGGCACCAGCGGCGCCTTGATCGCGAAGGCGATGAAGAAGCCGAGGAACAGCCACTTGGCGGTGGTCGGCGCGATGTGCAGCGTGCGCAGCTCGTCGAACAGGAACGTGCCGTGGCCGGCGTTGGCCGACACGACGTACAGGCCGATGACGGCGGCGAGCATCAGCAGACCGCCGAACAGCGAGTACAGCAGGAACTTCACCGCGGCGTACGAGCGCTGCGGCCCGCCGTAGGACCCGATGATGAAGTACACCGGGATCAGCATCGCCTCGAAGAAGACGTAGAAGAGGAAGATGTCGGTCGCCGCGAAGACGCCGATCATCATCGCCTCGAGCGCGAGCAGCAGCGCGAAGTAGGTCTTCACCGACCGCTTCGGCGGGGTGTCGACGCCGCCGGAGCGGCCCGCGTCGGTCCAGGAGGCCAGCACGACGAGCGGCACCAGGATCACGGACAGCAGGATCAGCACGAGCGCGACGCCGTCGACGCCGACCGCGTAGTGCACGCCGAACTGCTTGATCCACCAGTACTTCTCGACGAACTGGAACCGCGCGCCGTCCGTCTTGAAACCGGCCGCCATCACGATGCCGAGCACCGCGACGATCAGCGTGACGACGAGCGCGGCGCGCTTGGCCAGCTCGTCGCTGTCCTTCGGCAGCAGCGCGACCAGCAGCGCCCCGATGGCGGGTATCGCGATGAGGGCAGTCAGCATGAGGCGACCTTCCGGTGCGGCAGGGAAGTCGTGGCGACCACTAGATCCTCACCAGGAAAAGGGCACCGACCACGAGGGCAGCGCCGATGAACATGGACAGTGCGTACGAGCGGACGAAGCCCGTCTGCACGCGCCGCACCCTCCCGGACGTCCCTCCGATGAACGCGGCGAGGCCGTTGACGAGGCCGTCGACGCCGCGGTTGTCGAAGTAGACGGTGAGGCGGGTCAGCCACTGGCCGGGCCGCATGAACAGCGACTCGTTGAGCGCGTCGCCGTACAGGTCCTTCCGGGCGAAGGTGACCGCGGGGTTGCCCGCCGGGGCGGTGCGCGGGACCGGACGTCGCAGGTACTGCAGGTACGCGATGCCGATGCCGACCACCATGAGCGCGAACACGATGATCGTGTACGGCGTCACCAGCTTGTGCGCCCCCTCCGGCTCGCCCACGACCGGTGCGAGGAACTTCGCGAACCGGTCGCCGGCGATGAGGAAGGCACCGCCCGCGATCGAGCCGATGGCCAGGAGGATCAGCGGGATCGTCATGACCTTCGGCGACTCGTGCGGGTGCACGTCCTCGTCCCAGCGCTTCTCGCCGAAGAACGTCATGAACATCACGCGTGACATGTAGTACGCGGTGATGCCGGCGCCGAGCAGCGCGAGCCAGCCGAGGATCTGACCGGACGTGCCGCCCTTCTCGAAGGCGGCGTCGATGATGCCGTCCTTGGTCCACCAGCCGGACAGGCCCGGGAAGCCGATGATGGCGAGGTAGCCGAGGCCGAACGTCGCGAACGTGATCGGCATGACCTTCCGCAGCCCGCCGTACTTGCGCATGTCGACGTCGTCGTTCATCGCGTGCATGACCGAGCCGGCGCCGAGGAACAGGCCGGCCTTGAAGAAGCCGTGCGCGATGAGGTGCGCGATCGCGAAGACGTAGCCGGGGCGGCCGAGGCCGGCGGCCAGCACCATGTAGCCGATCTGCGACATCGTCGAGCCGGCGAGGGCCTTCTTGATGTCGTCCTTGGCGCAACCGATGAGCGCACCGGCGAGGAGCGTGGCGACGCCGACGATCGTGACGAGCAGCCGCGCGTCCGGCGACAGCTCGAAGATGACGTGCGAGCGGACGATCAGGTAGACGCCCGCGGTGACCATGGTCGCCGCGTGGATGAGCGCCGACACCGGGGTCGGGCCCTCCATGGCGTCCAGAAGCCAGGACTGCAGCGGCAGCTGCGCGGACTTACCGCAGGCGCCGAGCAGGAGCAGCAGGCCGATCGCGGTGATGGTGCCCTGCGACGCCTCCGAGGCGTGCCCGAAGACGTCCTGGAAGCTCACCGAGCCGAACGTCGCGAACATCACCATGACCGCGACGGACAGGCCGAAGTCGCCGACCCGGTTGACGATGAACGCCTTCTTGGCCGCGGTGGCCGCGCTCGGCTTGTGCTGCCAGAACCCGATCAGCAGGTACGAGGCGAGACCGACGCCCTCCCAGCCGATGTACAGGCCCACGTAGTTGTCGGCGAGCACGAGCAGCAGCATCGCCGCCACGAACAGGTTCAGGTAGGCGAAGAACCGCCGCCGGTCCGGGTCGTGGCTCATGTAGCCGATCGAGTAGATGTGGATCAGCGAGCCGACGCCTGTGATCAACAGCACGAAGCTGATCGACAACGGGTCGATCAGCAGGTTCATATTGATCTTCAGGGACCCGGCCGGGATGTACTCGAAGAGGTGCACGAACCGGCTGCGCCCCTCGGCCGACTGGCCCAGCATCTGCACGAACGTGAGGACACCGACGACGAAGGCCCCGAGGGACATCGCGGTGCCCAGCAGGTGGCCCCACTTGTCGGTGCGGCGCCCGCTCAGCAGCAGGATCGCCGCGCCGGCCAGCGGCAGGGCGATCAGCAGCCAGGCGGCGGACTGGACGCCCTCGGCCGCCTGGGGGTGGAGTTCCGGCCCCGCGGCGGCAAGAACAGCGTTCATCGTGGTCATCGAGATGTCCTCAGTACTTCAGCAGGTTGGCGTCGTCGACCGACGAGGACTTCCTGCTCCGGAAGATCGTCATGATGATCGCCAGTCCGACGACGACCTCGGCCGCGGCGACGACCATCACGAAGAACGCGATGATCTGCCCGTCGAGGCTGCCGTGCATGCGGGCGAAGCTCACGAACGCCAGGTTGGTGGCGTTGAGCATGAGCTCGACGCACATGAAGACCACGATGGCGTTGCGGCGGATGAGCACGCCGATCCCGCCGATCGTGAACAGGATGGCGGACAGAACCAGATAGTGGCTCGTCACTGTTCCTCCTCCTCGACCTCGACCGGCTTCTCGATCACGGCCTTGACCGTCCTGGTCTCGCGCTCGACGGCGGCCTCGGGCGTGGTGCCGTGAAGGTCCTCGTGCTCGCCGGTACGGCGCCGGGCGATGACCGGGCTGACCGACAGCTCGGAGATGCTGCCGTCCGGCAGCAGGGCCGGCATGTCGACGGCGTTGTGGCGGGCGTACGTGCCGGGCGGCGGCAGCGGCGAGACGCGGTCGCTCTTGATCCGCGCCATCGACAGCTGCTTCTGCGTCGGCTTCGGGCGGAGCCGCTCGCGGTGCGCCAGCACCATCGCGCCCAGCGCCGCTGTGATCAGCAGGGCGCTGGTCACCTCGAACGCGAAGACGTACTTGGTGAAGATCAGCCGCGCCAGGCCCATGACGTTGCCGCCGTTGGCGTTGGCGTCCTTCAGACCGGCCGACTTCGGCAGCGTCGCGTGGCCGAACCCGACGAACAGCAGGACCGCGAAGCCGATGCCCACGATGGCGGCGGCGACGCGCTGCCCCCTGATCGTCTCGACCAGGGATTCGGTCGAGCTGACACCGATGATCATGACGACGAACAGGAAGAGCATCAGCACCGCGCCGGTGTAGACGATCACCTGCACGAGCGCCAGGAACGGCGCCTCGTTAACGGCGTACAGCACCGCGAGCGAGAACATCACCGCGGCCAGCATCAGCGCAGCGTGCACGGCCTTACGCGTGAGGATCATGCCGAGGGCCGCCCCGACCGAGACGATCGCGAGGATCCAGAAGATCGCGCTCTCGCCGGTCTGGTGCGCGCCCGCGGCGACTACCCCGGTCATTTGGCACCGTCCTTGGATTCGCTCTTGGCGCCGAGGAGGTAGTAGTCCTCCTCGGTCTCGCCGAGACGCATCTCGTGCGGCGGAGCCTCCATGCCCTCGATCAGCGGCGCGAGCAGCATCTCCTTGGTGTAGATGAGGCTCTCGCGGCTGTCGTCGGCGAGCTCGTACTCGTTGGTCATCGTGAGCGCCCGCGTCGGGCACGCCTCGATGCACAGCCCGCAGAGGATGCACCGCAGGTAGTTGATCTGGTAGACGCGGCCGTAGCGCTCACCCGGGGAGAACCGCTCCTCCTCGGTGTTGTCCGCGCCCTCGACGTAGATCGCGTCCGCCGGACAGGCCCACGCGCACAGCTCGCAGCCGACGCACTTCTCCAGGCCGTCGGGCCAGCGGTTCAGCTGGTGACGGCCGTGGAAGCGTGGCGCCGTCGGCTTCTTGACCTCGGGGTACTCCACCACCTCGGTCTTGCTGAGCATCTGGTGGAAAGCGACGCCGAACCCCTTGATCGGGTTCAGGAAATCAAGCACGGGTGGCCTCCGCAGAGTTGGACGCACGGGCGTTGCCGACGCCGTGGTAGTGCGGCGCGTCGAGCGGCGGCACCGGGAACCCGCCCGCCATCGGGTCGCCATCGGCCCCGGCCTCGGCCTCCTCCGGCACCGCCTCGCCCGCCGACGTCCGCTCCCAGACGAACGAGCCGAGCAGCAGGAGCAGGGCGACCACGGCGGCGATCAGCATGATCGGCACGACGTCGTGCCTCTCGTTGCGCAGGGCACGCACCGCCGACACGAAGAGGATCCAGCCGAGCGAGACCGGGATGAGGACCTTCCAGCCGAGCTTCATCAGCTGGTCGTAGCGGACCCGCGGCAGGGCGGCGCGCAGCCAGATGAAGAAGAAGGTGAACATCCAGATCTTGATGAGGAACCACAGGATCGGCCACCAGCCGGCGTTGGCGCCGGACCAGAACCAGGTGATCGGCCACGGGGCGCGGTAGCCGCCGAGGAACAGCGTCACGCACAGCGCCGAGAGCGTCGTCATGTTCACGTACTCGGCGAGGTAGAACATCATGAACTTCAGCGACGAGTACTCGGTGTGGTAGCCGGCGACCAGCTCGCCCTCGCCCTCGGGCAGGTCGAACGGGATACGGCCGGACTCCCCCATCATCGTGAAGATGTAGATCACGAACGACGGCAGCAGCAGGATCGCGTACCAGGACGGCGTGTGGAACGTCATCCCGGCGACCTTGAAGGCGCTGCCGTGCGCCTGCGCCGCGACGATCTCCGAGGTGGACAGCGTCCCGGCGAACAGGAACACCGCCACGAACGACAGGCCCATCGCGATCTCGTACGAGATCACCTGAGCGCTGGAGCGCAGACCGCCGAGCAGGGCGTACGGCGACATCGACGACCAGCCGGCGAGCACGAAGCCGTACACGCCGATCGAGGCCATCGCCAGCGGCAGCAGCACCGCGACCGGCAGGTCGGCCAGCTGCAGCGGCGTCTTGTGCCCGCCGATCGAGACGACCCCGCCCCACGGGATGATCGAGAACGACACCATCGCGGGCGCGGCGGCGAGGATCGGCGCGAGGAAGAACACCACCTTGTCCACGCCGCGCGGGACGATGTCTTCCTTCAGCGCGCCCTTGATGCCGTCGAACAGCGCCTGCAGGATGCCGAAGGGGCCGGCGCGGTTCGGGCCGGGCCGCAGCTGCATCCGGCCGATGATCCGGCGCTCCGCCCAGACGGTGATCAGCACCGTCAGCAGCAGGAACACGAAGATCACCAGTGCCTTGGCGCCGATCAGCCACCACGGGTCGTGGCCGAAGCTGTTCAGCGTGGCGCCCTCGGCGAGGACGTGGGTGGCGTTCATGCGACGCTCCCGTTCTGGATCTTCACGACCGCCCCGGCCGAAACGCCCAGGTCCCGGTGGACCGCGCAGCCCGGGGAGTTCTCAGGCAGCCAGACCACGCGATCCGGCATGTCGACGATCTCCAGCGGAAGGGTGATCTCGCCGTGCGCCGTGGCCACGGTGACCTTCCCGTCCACTGCGATCTCCTCGGCCGTCGCCGCGCTCAGGCGGGCGACCGCCGCCTTCGCGGTGCCCGCGAGGTACGGCTCGCCGTCCTGCATCCGGCCCGCGTCGAGCAGCATCCGCCAGGTCGCCAGCAGCGCCTCGCCCTTGCCCGGGTCGGCGGGAACGGCGGCGGGCACGCTCGGCAGGCTCGGCCGGTCGCCGCGGAACGCGCCGAGCGCGGCGAGCTCGCGGCGGGCCGCCGCCGAGTCCGGCAGGCCCAGGTGGACGTCGAGCTGGTCGGCGATGGCGGCCAGCACCTTCAGGTCCGACATCACGCCGGGAGTCTTCAGCACGACGTCGAACTGGCGGCCGCGGCCCTCCCAGTTGACGAACGTCCCGGCCTTCTGCGTCACCGTCGCGACCGGCAGCACCACGTCCGCGCGGTCGGTGACCGCGCTGACCCGCTGCTCGAGGCTGACGATGAACGGGGTGTTCTCCAGCGCCTCCAGCGCGGCGACCGGGTCTGGCAGGTCGTACGGGTCGACGCCGCCGACGAGCAGCGCGTCGATCTTCCCGTCCCGCGCGGCGGCGAGGATGCCCTCGGTGTCGCGGCCCGGCGTCTCCGGCAGGCCGCTCACGGTCCAGGCGCGGGCGACCTCGGCGCGCGCCGAGGCGTCGGTGACCGGGCGGCCGATCGGCAGCAGGGTCGGCAGCGCGCCCGCCTCGACGGCGCCGCGCTCACCGGCCCGGCGCGGGATCCACGCGAGGCGGGCGCCGGTGGCCGTGGCCAGGCGGCCGGCGGCCGACAGCGCGCCGGGCACCGTGGCGAGCCGCTCGCCGATGAGCACGATCGCGCCCTCGGCCTTGAGGAGCTCGGCCGCGGCCTTGCCCGCGTCGTCCAGGCTGGTGCCGGTGATCAGGTCGCCGAGCGTCTCGGCCTCGGCGCCCGGGGCCGTCTTCAGCAGTGTGCCGGACATCTTGCCCAGGCTGCGGGTGGCGTAGGGGGCGACGGAGTAGACCTTGAGGCCGTGCTTGCGGGCCGCCTTGCGGAGCCGCAGGAAGACGATCGGCGACTCCTCCTCCGGCTCGAAGCCGGCGAGCAGCACCGCGGGGGCCTTCTCCAGATCCGCGTAGGACACCGTGATCGGCCGACCGGCGACGGTCGCGGCGAGGAACTCCGCCTCCTCGCCCGAGTGCGCGCGGGCGCGGAAGTCGATGTCGTTCGTGCCGAGCGCGATCCGGGCGAACTTGCTGTACGCGTAGGCGTCCTCGAGCGTGACGCGGCCGCCGGTCAGCACGCCCGCCTTGCCGCGGGCGCGGCCCAGGCCCTCGGCGGCGACGCTCAGCGCCTCCGGCCAGGACGCCGGCTCCAGCACGCCGTCCTCGTTACGGATCAGCGGGTGGGTCAGGCGGTCGGCCTGGGTGGCGTACGTGAACGCCCACCGGCCCTTGTCGCAGTTCCACTCCTCGTTGACCTGCGGGTCGTCACCGGCCAGCCGGCGCGTCACCTTGCCGCGCCGGTGGTCGGTGCGCTGGGCGCAGCCGGAGGCGCAGTGCTCGCAGACGCTCGGCGTCGACACCAGGTCGAACGGCCGGGAGCGGAAGCGGTACGCCGCGCCGGTCAGTGCGCCGACCGGGCAGATCTGCACCGTGTTGCCGGAGAAGTACGACTGGAACGGCTCGTCGGTGGCCGTGCCGACCTGCTCCTTGGCGCCGCGCTCGAACAGGTCGATGAACGCGTCGCCGGCGATCTGGTCGGAGAACCGGGTGCAGCGGGCGCACTGGATGCACCGCTCGCGGTCCAGCAGTACCTCGGTGGAGAGCGCGACCGGCTTCGGGAACGTCCGCTTCGTCTCGACGAACCGCGACTCGCCGCGGCCGTTGGACATCGCCTGGTTCTGCAGCGGGCACTCGCCGCCCTTGTCGCAGATCGGGCAGTCCAGCGGGTGGTTGATGAGCAGCAGCTCCATCACGCCGTGCTGGGCCTTGTCCGCCACCGGCGAGGTGAGCTGGGTCTGGATCACCATGCCCGGCATGACCGTGGTGGTGCAGGACGCCTGCGGCTTGGGCATCGGCCGCCCGTTGCCGGCGTCCGGGATCTCCACCAGGCACTGGCGGCAGGCGCCGACGGGGTCGAGCAGCGGGTGGTCGCAGAACCGCGGGATCTGGATGCCGAGCAGCTCGGCGGCCCGGATGATCAGCGTGCCCTTCGGAACGCTGACCTCGAAGCCGTCGATCGTGACGGTGATCAGGTCCTCGCGCTTCTCGACCCCGGTGCTGTCGGTAACGGTCACTTGGCACCTGCCCACGCGGTCGAGGCGGCGCGGTCGAAGGGACAGCCGCCCTGTTCGAAGTGCTGGATGTACTCGTCGCGGAAGTACTGGATGGACGAGGTCACCGGGCTGGTCGCGCCGTCGCCGAGCGCGCAGAACGACCGGCCGAGGATGTTGTCCGACAGGTCGAGGAGGGTGTCGAGGTCCTTCTCGCTGCCCTCGCCCTTCTCCAGGCGCTTGAGCATCTGCTTGTACCAGTAGGTGCCCTCGCGGCACGGCGTGCACTTACCGCACGACTCGTGCGCGTAGAACTCGCTCCAGCGCAGCACCGCCCGTACGACGCAGGTCGTCTCGTCGAAGAGCTGCAGCGCCCGAGTGCCGAGCATGGAGCCCGCCGCGCCGACGGACTCGAAGTCCAGCGGCACGTCGAGGTGCTCGTCGGTGAAGAGCGGCGTGGAGGAGCCGCCCGGCGTCCAGAACTTCAGCCGGTGGCCGTTCCGGATGCCGCCCGCCATGTCGAGCAGCTCGCGGAGCGTGATGCCCAGCGGCGCCTCGTACTGGCCCGGCCGGGTCACGTGGCCGGAGAGGCTGAAGATGCCGAAGCCCTTGGACTTCTCGGTGCCCATCGCGGCGAACCAGTCGGCCCCGTTCGCGACGATGCCGGGAACGCTGGCGATCGACTCGACGTTGTTGATCACGGTGGGGCCGCCGTACAGGCCGGCCACCGCCGGGAAGGGAGGCTTGAGCCGGGGTTGGCCGCGGAACCCCTCGAGGGAGTCGAGCAGCGCCGTCTCCTCGCCGCAGATGTACGCGCCGGCGCCGCTGTGGACCACGAGCTCCAGGTCGAAGCCGGTGCCGAGGATGTTCTTGCCGAGGTAGCCCGCCTCGTACGCGTCCGCGACCGCCTGCTGCAGGCGGCGGATGACGTGCAGGACCTCACCGCGCACGTAGATGAACGCGTGGTTCGCGCGGATCGCGAACGAGCTGATGATGATGCCCTCGATCAGCACGTGCGGGTTGGCCATCATCAGCGGGATGTCCTTGCACGTGCCCGGCTCGGACTCGTCCGCGTTGACGACGAGGTAGTGCGGCTTGCCGTCGCCCTGCGGGATGAAGCCCCACTTCAGGCCGGTCGGGAAGCCCGCGCCGCCACGGCCGCGCAGGCCGGAGTCCTTCACCGCCTGGATGAGGTCGTCCGGGTTCATGCCCAGGGCCGTGCGGAACGCCTGGTACCCGCCGGCGTTCTCGTACCCGCGCAGGGTGAACGAGTCGGCCTGGTCCCACGTCTTGGTGAGGATGGGGGTAAGGGTCGTCATTTGGTCTCCTCGGGCGCAGGAGCGGTCCAGCCCTCGCGCTTGGCCAGCTCGAGGCCGACCAGCGACTCCGGACCGGCCTGCACGCCCTCTCCGGCGCGGCCGTCGTTGAAGCCCGCGAGCACGCGCGACGCCTGCTTCCAGCTGCACACCGAGCCCGGCCCGCGGGTCGGCGCGACCGCCTTGCCGGCGCGCAGGTCGTCGACGAGCTGCTTGGCCTTCTCCGGCGTCATGTCGTCGAAGAACTCCCAGTTGACCATCACCACGGGGGCGAAGTCGCAGGCCGCGTTGCACTCGATGCGCTCAAGGCTGACCTTGCCGTCCTCGGTCGCCTCGTCGTGGCCGACGCCGACGTGCTCGGACAGCTCCTCCCAGATCTGGTCGCCGCCCATGACCGCGCACAGCGTGTTGATGCAGACGCCGACGTGGTACTCGCCGACCGGCTCGCGCTTGTACTGGGTGTAGAACGTCGCGACGCCGGTGACCTGCGCGGGCGTGATGCCCAGCGTGTCGGCGCAGAACTGGATGCCGTCCTCGCTGACGTACCCGGCCTCGGACTGCACCAGGTGCAGCATCGGCAGCAGCGCCGACCGCGGCTTCGGATAGCGGGCGATGATCTCTTTCGCGTCCCGTTCGAGCCGCTCCAGCACGTCTGGCTCGAAGCTCATCGGTCGACTCCCCCCATGACCGGGTCGATGCTGGCCACCGCGGCGATGATGTCGGCGACCTGGCCGCCCTCGGACATCGCCGGGGCCGCCTGCAGGTTGGTGAACGACGGGTCGCGGAAGTGCACCCGGAACGGGCGGGTGCCGCCGTCGCTGACCGCGTGACAGCCGAGCTCGCCGCGCGGCGACTCCACCGCGGCGTACACCTGGCCGGCCGGCACGCGGAATCCCTCGGTCACCAGCTTGAAGTGGTGGATGAGGGCCTCCATGGACTGGCCCATGATGTGCGCGATGTGGTTCGGCGAGTTGCCCATGCCGTCGGGCCCCAGCGCGAGCTGCGCCGGCCAGCCGATCTTCTTGTCCTCGATCATCACCGGGCCCGACTTGGCGGAGCCGGAGCTCAGCCGGTCGAGGCACTGCTCGATGATCTTCAAGGACTCTTCCATCTCCGCCATGCGGACGAGGTAGCGGCCGTACACGTCGCAGGTCTGCACCGTCGGCACGTCGAACTCGTACGTCTCGTAGCCGCAGTACGGCTGGGTCTTGCGCAGGTCCCACGGCAGGCCCGCGGCGCGCAGGACCGGGCCGGTGACGCCCAGCGCCATGCAGCCGGTCAGGTCGAGGTAGGCGATGTCCTTCGTCCGCGCCACGAACACCGGGTTCGCGTCGAGGAGCTTGCGCAGCTGCTTGAGCCGCTGCTTCTCCCGCTTGACGAAGTCACCGATCTTGTCGATCGCACCCGGCGGGAGGTCCTGCGCGACGCCGCCCGGCCGGATGTAGGCCATGTTCATCCGCAGGCCCGCGACCATCTCGAAGATGTCGAGGGCGTACTCGCGCTCGATGAACCCGTTGAGCATGACGGTGGTCGCACCGAGCTCCAGGCCGAACGTCGCGATCGCGACCAGGTGCGAGGAGATCCGGTTGACCTCCATCATCATCACCCGGATGACCTGCGCCCGCTCCGGGATGTCATCGGTGACGCCGAGCAGCTTCTCCACCGCGAGGCAGTACGACGCCTCGTTGAACAGCGGCGCGAGGTAGTCCATGCGGGTGCAGAACGTGGTCCCCTGGGTCCACGTCCGGTACTCCATGTTCTTCTCGATGCCGGTGTGGAGGTAGCCGATGCCCAGCCGGGCCTCGTCGACCGTCTCGCCGTCGAGCGTCAGGATGAGCCGGAGCACGCCGTGCGTCGACGGGTGCTGCGGACCCATGTTGACGACCATGCGGTCCTCGTCGCCGGACGCCGCGGCGTCGACGATCTGGTCCCAGTCCTGGCCGCCCACGTTGTAGACGGTGCCCTCGGTCGCCTCGCCCGTGCCGTAGGCGTCGTAATCGGTGGCGGTCATACGTACGACCTCCTCTCGTCGGGCGGGGGCACCTTCGCCCCGCGGTACTCGACGGGGATGCCGCCGAGGGGGTAGTCCTTGCGCTGCGGGTGGCCCTGCCAGTCGTCCGGCATCATGATCCGCGTCAGCGCCGGGTGGCCGTCGAAGACGATCCCGAAGAAGTCGTACGTCTCGCGCTCGTGCCAGTCGTTGGTCGGGTAGACCGCGACGAGCGACGGGACGTGCGGGTCCGCGTCGGGGCAGGTGACCTCCAGCCGGACGCGCCGGTTGTGGGTCATCGACAGCAGCGGGTAGACCGCGTGCAGCTCGGCGCCGGTGTCGGCCGGGTAATGCACGCCGGAGACGCCGGTGCACAGCTCGAAGCGCAGCTTCGGGTCGTCCCGGAGGACCTGGGCGACCTGCGCCAGGTGCTCGCGGCGGATGACGAGCGTCAGCTCGCCCCGGTCCACGACGACCCGCTCGATCGCCTCGCCGAACTCGGGGTAGGCCCGCTCGAGCTCGTTCGCGATCTCGTCGAACTCGCCCTCGGCGCCGGTCGTGCGCGGACCGCCGTACGGGCGCGGGCTGGAGACCTTCGGCGACTGCCGGATGACGAGCTTGCCGTACCCGGAGGTGTCGCCGGTGGTCTTCGCGCCGAACATGCCCGTGCGGGCGATCGGCTGGTCCCGGCGCTCCTCCTCGGCGTGCGCGGGCAGCTGATCGGCGGCCTGCTCGGCCTGCTGCTCAGGATGCTGGGAGGTCACAACACCACCTCGGGCTGGTCCAGGAGGGGCAGCTGCCGGAGCTTGGCCTTCTCGAGCTCCTCGATCTCCCGCTTGCGGTGCACGCCCATCTTGGTGTTCTGGATCTTGTCGTGCAGCTTGAGGATCGCGTCGAGGAGCATCTCCGGCCGCGGCGGGCAGCCGGGCAGGTAGATGTCGACCGGGACGATGTGGTCGACGCCCTGCACGATCGCGTAGTTATTGAACATGCCGCCGGAGGAGGCGCACACGCCCATCGCGATGACCCACTTCGGCGAGGCCATCTGGTCGTAGATCTGCCGGAGCACGGGGGCCATCTTCTGGCTCACCCGGCCGGCGACGATCATCAGGTCGGCCTGCCGCGGCGAGCCCGAGGCGCGCTCCATGCCCCATCGGGAGAAGTCGTGGCGCGGGTCGCCCGTCGCCATCATCTCGATGGCGCAACAGGCGAGGCCGAACGTCGCCGGCCACACCGAACTCTTGCGCGCCAGCCCGATGACCTGCTCGACCGTGGTCAGCAGGACACCGGCGGGGAGTTTCTCTTCAAGACCCATTGTCAGTCCCACTCCAGACCACCGCGACGCCACACATAGGCGTACGCGATGAGGACGGTGACGATGAAGAGCACCATTTCGACGAGACCGAACAGCCCCATGTGGTCGAAGGCGACCGCCCAGGGGTACAGGAAGATGATCTCAATGTCGAAGACGATGAACAGCATCGCCGTCAGGTAGTACTTCACCGGGAAGCGGCCGCCGCCGACCGGCTGCGGTGTCGGTTCGATACCGCATTCGTATGCCTCGAGCCGGGCGCGGTTCCAGCGCTTGGGTCCGGTGAAGGACCCCATGACCACCGAGCCGACCGCGAACAGCAGCGCGAGCGCGCCCAGTACGACAATAGGAACGTAGAGGTTCAAGATCCCTACACCCCCCTCTCGGTGAGTGCCTTCGAACACGCCTCCGGCGCTGTGAAAATCCTAGGCAAGGCGATCATCACTTCTTCTCTCGGGGTCTCACGCCGCCGGTGCCAGCTTCGACATCGCGTTGATGATCCGGTCCATCGAGTCGCCGCCCCGCGGATCCGTCAGGTTGGCGAGCAGCTTCAGCGTGAACCGCATCAGGGTCGGGTGCGGCAGGCCGTGGCGTGTCGCGAACTTCATGAGGCGCGGATCACCGATCGCCTTCACGAAGATCCGCCCGACCGTGTAGTAGCCGCCATAGGCCTCCTTCAGCACGCGCGGGTAGTCGTGCAGGGCACGCTCGCGCTGCGCGGCGGTGGGCCGGCCCAGTGCCTGGGCGATGATCTCGGCGGCCATCTCCCCGGACTCCATCGCGTACGCGATGCCCTCCCCGTTGAACGGGTTGACCATGCCGCCGGCGTCGCCGACCAGCAGGAGACCCCGCGTGTAGTGCGGCGTCCGGTTGAAGCCCATCGGCAGGGCCGCACCGCGCACCGGGCCGGTGGCGTTGTCCTCCTGGTAGCCCCACTCCTCCGGCATCCCGGCGAGCCAGCTCTTCAGCAGGGCGCGGTAGTCGACGTTCTTGAACGCCTCGCTCGTGTTGAGCAGGCCGAGGCCGACGTTGGAGGTGCCGTCGCCGACACCGAAGATCCAGCCGTAGCCGGGCAGCAGCCGGTCACCGTCCCACAGCTCCAGCCAGGACTCGAGGTAGTCGTCCTCGTGGCGCGGGCTCGTGTAGTAGCGCCGGACCGCCACGCCGATCGGCCGGTCGTCGCGCTTGCGCAGGCCCATGGCGAGCGACAGGCGCGTGGAGTTGCCGTCCGCGGCGACGACGAGCGGCGCCTTGAAGGTGACCTCGCCGTCGTCGGTCTTGGCGACGACGCCGGTGATCCGGCCCGTACGGTCGTCGAGGACCGGGCCGGTGACGTTGGTGTTCATGCGGAGCTTGACCCCGGCGGCGACGGCGCGCTCGGCGAGGATCTGGTCGAAGTCCATCCGCGTGCGGACCAGCCCGAAGTCGGGATAGCTCGCCAGGTCGGGCCAGGGCAGTTCGAGGCGGGTGCCGCCACCGATGATCCGCAGGCCCTTGTTCCGGATCCAGCCGGGCGCGTCGATGTCGACGCCCATCTTGATCAGCTGCTTGACCGCGCGCGGGGTCAGGCCGTCACCGCACACCTTCTCGCGCGGGAACGTCGTCTTCTCCAGCAGGAGGACGTTCAGGCCCGTCTGCGCCAGGTGGTAGGCCGTCGTCGAACCCGCCGGGCCGGCGCCGACGACGATGACGTCGGCCTCGGTCGCGGAGTCCTGCTGCGGTACGGACACTGGCTCGGTCACGAGAATCCTTCGGGTGCACGGTTTCGGTTGTGCCGCCCCGGGTGCGGGGGCGATGCCGCGACGGATCGTACGGGGCTGCCTGGAGCCGGGTGCGACCCGGGGTGCGTCTGGCTCTCTTGTTCTTTTGTGAAGCACTTCACAAGCGGCTTACACCGTGAGTGTAAACCTTGCGTGACGTTGCTTGGGAACCACGCGCGCGGCCCGATCGTACGCGCGATCCCGCATGCGGCGTTAACCGAGGGCTTGCGTACGCTTACCGTTCATGACGCGCGCATCCCTGGACAAGCGACCGGCCGAGGTTGCGGCGATGTTCGACCGCACCGCCGCGCGCTACGACCTGCTCAACGACCTGATGACCGGCGGCCTGGACCGGCTGTGGCGCCGTGAGGTCGTCAAGGCCCTGGACGTACGGGCCGGCGAGACCGTCCTTGACCTGGCGGCCGGCACCGGCACCTCCACGGTGCCGTTCGCGCAGGCGGGCGCGCACACCGTCGCCTGCGACTTCTCCCTCGGCATGCTGCAGGAGGGCATGCGCCGGAACGGCTCGACGGGCGTGCGGTTCGTCGCCGGGGACGCGCTGCGGCTGCCGTTCGCGGATTCGTCGTTCGACGCCGTGACCATCTCGTTCGGGATCCGTAACGTCAACGACACCGTTCAGGCGCTCGCGGAGCTGCGCCGGGTGACGAGGCCGGGCGGGCGGCTGGTCGTCTGTGAGGTCAGCAGGCCGCCGAACCCGGTGATACGGACCATGCACGGCCTGCATCTGAAGGTCGGCCTGCCGCTGATGGCCAAGGTCAGTTCGAACCCGGACTCCTACCACTACCTGGCGGAGTCGACGGCGGCCTGGCACGACCAGGCGGCGTTCGCCCGGCTGATGCAGGAGGCCGGCTGGACCTCGGTGCGCTGGCGCAACCTCACCTTCGGCGCCGTCGCCCTCCACCACGCCGTCCGCTGAGAAGCCCCGCCGCGGACCAGGCGACCCCGGTTCACGGCAGGGGCGCCGTCCTCCGGGCCACCTGATACGTGGCCCGGACGGCGTCGTCGTTTCGCGCGCTTGAGCCTCGTGGCGTCACCAAGACGGCCGGAGCACGACGGCGCCGTCGCGGCTAAGACGCGGCGTCCGGGCCGTTCGGCGCGGGCTTCCGGCTGCCGGCGACCGGCTCCGGATCGTCGTCCGCGCGGCCCGGCTGCTGAGCAGAGGAGGCGGTGTCCTCCTCGTCGACGTCCTCGCGGGCGGCGCCTTCGGCGAGGCTCTGCCGCATCCGGGCGGCGCGGCGGGTCACGGAGCTCGAGATCGCGTCGCGCTGCCGGGACAGCAGCACGAAACTGACGATGCCGCTGATCAGCACGGCCAGCGCGAGCAGCAGGAAGCCGCGTGCCCCGGCGAGGAACAGCACTCCGGCGGTCGCGCCGAACAGCGCGAGCCGGGCGAGGGTGTAAAGGAATACGGAACGCATGACCTTTTGAGACTATCCCTCCCCTGCGCGGGTCCGTCCGGGGCCCGCCTTACTCCGCGCCACCGGGCTCCCGGACAGGCTCGCCCCGAGCCGCCGGGCTCCCGGACCCGCGCCACTCCGTACCGCCGGGCCCCGGACCAGGGGGGCGTCCATCTTCGTCCGCCGGACACCCCTGGACGTCACTCGGTCCCGGCCGGCTCCTCCGCGAGGATCTCGGCGTACAGCTTCGGGTCGACGTTGGCGCCGGAGACGACGGCGACGTGACGCTGGGGGCGGCCCGCGTGGTGGCGGCCGCGGGAGGCGGTCGACGCGAGGTGCCCAGCGGTCGCGACCGCGCCGCCCGGCTCGGCGACCAGGCCCGCGCGGCGGGCGAGCAGCCGCATCGCCGCCCGGATCTCGTCCTCGCCGACGGTGATGATGTCGTCGACGTACGCGCGCAGGTGCTCGAACGGCAGCTTGCCGACGCGCTCGACGCGCAGGGCATCGGCGATCGTACGACCGGTCTCGGTGGCCGGCCAGCCGATCCGCCGGCCGGCCAGGAAGGACGCCTTCGCGTCGGCGGCCAGCTCCGGCTCCACGCCGATGACCTTGGTGTCCGGCCGCTTCGCCTTGATCGCCGTGGCGATGCCGGAGATCAGTCCGCCGCCGCTGATGGGCACGAAGACCGCGTCGACCTCGGGTTCCTCGTCGAGGATCTCCAGGCCGATCGTGCCCTGCCCGGCGATGATCCGGGGGTCGTCGAACGGCGGGATGAGCGCGTACCCGTGGGCGGCGGCCAGCCGGTCGGCCGTCTCGACGCGGGCCTCGATGGTCGGCTCGACGAAGACGATCTCCGCACCGAGCAGGCGGCAGGCGTCGACCTTCACGGCGGGGACCGTGTGCGGCATCACGAGGACGGCCGGGATGCCGAGGACGTTCGCGGCGTACGCGACGGCCTGCGCGTGGTTGCCGCTGGAGTGCGCGATGACGCCGCTCTTCCGGTCTTCTTCGGGCAGTGCGCTGATCGCGGCGTACGCGCCGCGGAGCTTGAAGGAGCCGACCGGCTGCAGCGACTCGGCCTTCAGCAGGAGAGGAGCGGAGGGCGCCTTACCGCGAAGCGGCACCAAGGGGGTGCGGACGGCGACGCCGGACAGCCGCGTGGCGGCGTCCTCAATCTCCTCCAAAGTCACAAGATCGGGCATATCCAGCACCCTACGGGGAGTGAGCGGGTCGCCGCGCGCCGGTCGCCGCCTGATCCAGAAGTGGTGGCCATCTCACCGTCGGGCTGCCGTCATCTCACCGTGAGGTCGGCGCCATCCAGCCGTCTGCCGGGTGGCGAACCGACCGCCCGACGCCGAACTCGCAACTGACCGGTCACGTGTAGTCATTACTGCATGTCACAAAACTACGTAGCGTGATCTTTTCCGAAAACAAGGGAGAAATCGGTCTTGACACGGCAGACTGAGAAACAGTCCACCCGCGACGAGAGCGGGACAAAGGGGGAGAGAAAACGTGGAGAGTACGAGCGAGCGCCTGCTGACCCCGGGTGAGGTCGCCGCCCTGTTCCGGGTCGACCCGAAAACTGTCACGCGCTGGGCCGCGGCAGGCCGGATCAGCAGCATCCGGACCCCGGGAGGGCACCGCCGTTTCCGGGAATCCGAGGTGCACGCCCTGCTGAGAGGCGAGGAGCCGGTCGAGGCCTCCGTACGCAGCGAACTGAGCCGCTAGACGCGCGACCGACGGCGACCGCGACTCGCCGTCACTCCTCTGGCTGTCGGGCCTTGAACTCCTCGAATTCGGCGCGCAGCGCCTCATCGTCCTCGCGCCACCGGCGGCGTTTTTCCGCCATCTCCTCTTCTGAGATCGACTGGGCGAGAAGCCGCTGGTAGTCGGGATCCTCCGGGCCGATCTCCACATAGGCCTGTCCGATCACGCTCCCCGAGCCGCCGTGTGACTGTCGTCCGCGCGCCAGCACGCTCGCGGGCACCCGCAGGTTACCGCTGGGGAGCCTGATCACGTACATCGCAGATCACCTAAATCCCGTATTTACGGTTGAAGAAAAGCATCACATTGAGCGCCGTCCGGGTATCCCCGCCGAGCATGTCGACAAGCGCGGGCCGTTGCCGCGACGCGATCGCGGCGAAGGCGTCCGCGAAGAACTCGTGGCGACCGAGATCTTCCGCCTGCCGGTGAAACTCACTCTCCAAGTGTGGAAGACATTGGGCGTACAGCGCACGGAACTCCGGAGTGTCGGACTGCCATTGTCGGCCGCCGTCTTCGGTCGTCGTGCCGTCGATGTCATCGAGGGCGTGACCGATCTCATGCAGCATCACGTCCGGAGTCGGTGACGGGCGGTCACCGACCACGATCGTACGATCGCCGTACGCTCCGGCGCAGATGTCCCAGGTTCCTTTGCCCGACGGGAGCGGCTCGCCGCGGAGATAGTCCATGTCGTCGAGGTCCGGGACGCCTCCGGAGCCGACGTAGATCCCGTTGAGGCCTTCGGCCAGCTTGTCCTTGAGCAGATCGGGCAGCTCTGCGAGGCTGTCGACGGCCCGGACGACGTCCGAGGGCACCGGACCGCCGTCGGGGAACCACTGGCGGTACAGGACGTCCTCCAGCGCCCCGCAGTGCCGTCGTCCGTCCCGTACGTCGGGCGCGTCCGGTCGGTGGGGCGCGGCGCGGGGCAGCTCCTCGTCGAGCTCGATGTCCCGCCAGGTGTAACGGAGCTCGTCCGGTCGCTCGGGGACCGGGGTGTCCACCCGCTCGATCGCCGCCCGGTCGCTCCGCTCGGCGATCTGCCGCTCCTCGTCGGGGCGGAGCTTGCGGAACCGGCCGAGCGCGTCCCTCGGCTGCAGGCGGCGGGACCGGGCGACGGACCGTTCGGGCCGCGCGGACCGATCGGCGTCGCCCGCGGAGTCCTTGCTCCGGCGATGGCGCCCGGTCCGGGAGTCGGCGGGTGCGTCGAGCTGCTGGCGACGGTTCACCCGGTAACGCATGACACGTCCCCTCGCTCGGTTAGGCGGAAGCGTAAGCCAGCCTCCAGGGACGCGTCATCCCCGATGCGGGCGACGATCCGCTGCGGCCCGTTGCGGCCACCCCTACGGTGGCATTCAGGTCTGCGGGTTACGCTGCGACCATGCTCGTCCTTGCCGTCGTGCTCGTCCTTGTCGCACTCGGCGTCTGGCTGTTCTGCCTGTTCGAGGTGCTGTCCACCGATGAGAGCGAAACCCGGCACCTGCCGAAGTTCGCGTGGTTCCTCATCGTGCTGCTCGGCTTCGAACTCGGCGCGATCGCCTGGCTCCTGTTCGGTCGGCGCCGCCGATTCGTCACCGCCGGCGTCACCGCGTGGCCGCCGGACTTCCTCACCTCGGCGGGCAATGACGGCCGGGCGTCGGCCCCGGCCGAGCGCGGCCCGCTGGGCCCGGACGACGATCCGGACTTCCTGCGCCAGCTCGACCGCCGCCTCCGGGGCGACGACTCCTGAAATGACCGAACCCCGGCGCCGAGGACGGCGGCCGGGGTCGGAGAGGCGTGCTCTGCGGGTCAGTGCAGGGCGCTGCCCTTCACCCAGTTGTCCCAGGACAGGGCCCAGAACACCCAGCCGTTGGAGTCCGTCTCGTTGGCCAGCTTGCGGCTGGTGCCGGTGACGTTCACGATGTCGCCGCGCTGGGCGATGTTGTAGAAGTACCGGGCGCCGGTCGGCGAGGTGCGGACGCAGCCGTGGCTGGCGTTGCGGTTGCCGAGCGCGTCGTACTCCCCGACGCTCTGGTGGACGTACTCACCCTTGTTGGTGATCCGGACCGCGAGGTTGACGACCTCCTTGTAGTAGCCCGGGTCGCCCTTCTTACGGTTCGGCGACTCCATCGTCACGCTCTCGGACTTCTCCTGCGTGATGTGCAGACCGCTGGTCGTGGTGTACTCCGTCGTCGTCCCCACGCCCGTGCTGATCGGGAACTTCTTGATGACGCCGTCGTGGTTGACCTTCATGTAGTGCGTCTTGGAGTTGGCGACGGTGACGTTCGACGCGCCGATCTTGAAGGCCCGGGTGGTGTCCGTCTTCCCGTACACGCCCTTGAGGCCCCGCACGCCGGACAAGTGGGCC
This sequence comes from Actinoallomurus vinaceus, assembly GCF_039542055.1. Classification (NCBI taxonomy): domain Bacteria; kingdom Bacillati; phylum Actinomycetota; class Actinomycetes; order Streptosporangiales; family Thermomonosporaceae; genus Actinoallomurus; species Actinoallomurus vinaceus. The sequence goes on along the minus strand of NZ_BAABHK010000001.1, from coordinate 766,115 downwards.
GTGAAGGTGACGTTCTGGTGCGACCCCCAGAACTTCTCGGTGCGGAAGACGACCTGCTGGCTCGACATCCAGTGCCAGACGCCGGTGTCACCCTTGTCCGACTTGACCTCGAGGGCCCGCTCGACGTTCGCCTTGTTGGCGATCGGCTTGTCGAACGTCACGATGATCGGCATGCCCACGCCGACCTTCTCGCCGGGCTGCGGCGTGATGTCAGTGATCTTGAAGGTCTGCGTGGCCTTCTGCGTCGAGAACTTGCTCGTGGTCGTGGTGGTCTTGCCCTTGGCGTTCTTGGCCGTGACGTTCACGGTGTACGACGCGCCGGGCTGGAGCGTCCACTTGGTCTTCCACTGCGTGTGGTCGGGTGTGAAGTCGCCCGGCACCGCCTTGCCGCCCTGAGCCACCGTGACCTGCTCGAGCTTGCCGCCCGAGGAGGCGACCGAGACGCCCTGGTCGGGGCGCACCGAGCCGGTGCCGTTGGCCGGAGTGACGCGAACCTGCGCGTCGGGGGCCTTCGTCCCGCCCTCACCGTTCGTCCCGGCCTCGCTGTTGCCCGAGCACGCGGACGCCCCGGCGAGCAAGGCCGCCATCATGACCACGCCAACGGCCGACCGCCTGTTAACCACCCGAGTCCTCCCAGATTCACCCACGACCCATCTGACGCCCGGAGAGGGTAAAAAGTTGCCAGTGGGGCTTAAGTAATCAGCCAGCGTAGGAGTGCAACCCGGAAACGAGGTAGTTGATTCCGAAAAAGTTGAACAGGAGACACCCGAAGGCGATCAGCGAGATGACGGCCGCCTTCCGGCCCCGCCAGCCCGCCGTGGCGCGGGCGTGCAGGTACCCGGCGTACACGACCCAGGTAATGAACGACCAGGTCTCCTTGGGGTCCCAGCCCCAGTAGCGGCCCCACGCGGAGTCCGCCCAGATCGCGCCGGCGATGATGGCGAACGTCCAGATCGGGAAGCCGAACATCATGGTCCGGTGCGAGATGCGGTCGAGGGTCTCGGCGTCCGGGACCCGCTCCATGATGCCGCCCGGCTTGACGGGCTTGTTCCGAGCCTTGACGAGGTAGAGGATCGTGGCGACGCCGGCGACGGTGAAGACGCCCGTGGCCGTCACGGCGGCGGTGACGTGGATGGCGATCCAGTACGAGTGCAGCGCCGGACGCAGCGGGCCCGGGTCGTCGTACAGCCAGATCGTGGCGACGCCGAGCGCGATCACGACGGCGACCATGAGGAACGGGCCCAGCCAGTTGATCTTGTAGCGCCAGAGCATCACCATGTAGACGGTCACGGCCGCGAAGGTGATCGCGGACACGAACTCGTACATGTTGCCCCAGGGCACGCGGTCGGCGGCCATGCCCCGGGTGACGATCTCGGCGCCGTGGACGCCCCAGGCGAGCACGTTGATGAGGACGGCGAACCGGCCCCAGTCGATCCGGCGGCCCTCGTCCTCGGCGTCCGTGACGGCCTCGGAGTCCTCGGCGGTGTCGGGACCGCCCGCGCCGACGAGGACCTTCGCCTCGCTCGGCGCCGCGGCCATGGCGCGCCGCCGCCCGAACGCGATGTCGGCGGCGTACCCGACCATGGCGACGACGTAGAGCAGCACCGCGCCGAGCATCAGCTGGTTGCTCAGGTTCGCCAGATAAGTGTCGACCACGGTCGTCACTCCTCGTTCGTATTCGGGGGTTCTTCGGGCGCGGCCTTCTTCAGCCGCTCGACGATCGCGTCGAAGTCCGGGGTCGCGCCGCCGAGTGTTAGTCCTCCGACCTCGACCACGGTACGCCCGCCCTCGGCGGCCTTCGCACGCACCCACACCCTGCGGCGGCGCACGAGGAACGAGGCGACGATGCCCATGATCGCGACGATGCCGGCGGCGAGCGCGGGGACCCGTCCGGGGTCGTGGTTGACCGACAAGGTGACGTACTGCTTCAAGCCGTCGAAGGTGACGGATCCGGCGCCGCCCGGCAACGGCAGCGGCTGGTTGAGGACCAGCGGCTTGACCTTGTTCCCCATGAGGATGGGCTTGAGGTTCTTCGTGTTGAGCCGGTACACCGACTGCGGGGCGCCGTTGGACAGGCCGAGGTCGCCCTTGAAGGCGAACAGCGCCACCTGCGGGTTCAACGCTTTGGGGAAGGCCGACACGACCTTGCCCTGCTGGTTCGGCACCGCGGTGGGCCAGAACAGACCGATGAAGCCGAGCTGGTCGGGCTGGGCGTCCGGCACCTTGATGACGCCCTCGGAGGCGTACGTCGCCTCGTTGGTCGGCAGGAACGGCACCGCCCCCTGGAAGGCGACCTGCCCCTTGCCGTCGCGGACGGTGAAGTGCGGCGCGTACCCGTGGCCCAGGAGGTAGACGCGGGCGCCGTCCACGTTGAGCGGGTGGTTGACCCGCAGGTCGTACGACTTGACCGGGGACTTCAGGCCGTTCCGGTATCGGATCTTCGCCGCGAAGCTGGTCGGCTGCCCGCGGTTGGGGCCGCTCACGAGGTAGTCGGCATTGAAGGAGTCGAGCCACACCGTGAACGGCGGCAGCGTCGAGGAGTTGAAGCTGCGGCCGCCTTTGAACGCGTCGTACGAGGTGAGCGTGTTGGAGAAGCCCTCGCCCTCGGTCACCAGGACGTTGCCCTTGTAGCCGAACGCCGTGCCGGAGCCGACCGCGAACAGCAGCACGAGCAGGGCGAGGTGGAAGATCAGGTTGCCGGTCTCCCGCAGGTACCCCTTCTCGGCGGCGACCGCGTCGTCGTACGCGTCGACGCGGAACCGCCGCTCCTTGAGGACCGTCCGCGCCTCGGCGAGGACCTCGTCGGGGGCGGCGGCCGTCTCGTACGACGCCGACTCCGGCAGCCGGCCGAGGTTGCGCGGGGGTTTCGGCGGGCGGGCCCGCAGCTGGGCGAAGTGCTGCTTGGTCCGTGGCAGCACGCAGCCGGCCAGGGAGACGAACAGCAGGATGTAGATCGCCGCGAACCAGGGCGCGGCGAACACGTCGAACAGCGACAGCTTGTCCAGCCACGGCGCGAGCGTCTTGTGCTGGTCAAAGAAGGTCGCGACCTTCTCCGGCGCCTGCCCACGCTGCGGCAGGAACGACCCGGGCACGGTGCCGAGCGCGACGAGGAACAGCAGCACCAGCGCCGTGCGCATCGAGGTCAGCTGCCGCCAGCCCCACCGCAGCCAGCCGAGGATGCCGATGCCCACCGGGCGGTCCTTCGGCGCCTGCGGCGCGGCCTGAGTCTCGGGAGCGTCGACGCTCACGGGCGGGCCCCCTTGTCGAACACCATCAGATCACCGTCTTGAAGCCGGACACCCAGCCTTGCAATTGGATCGTCAGGTCGCTCCACAGCCCGGTCACCAGGAGCACCCCGATCGCGACGAGCAGGCCGCCGCCGATCCGCGTCACGGCCTGGTAGTGGCGCTTCACCCAGCCGAACGCGCCCAGCGCCTTACGGTACGCGACGGCGGTGAGCAGAAAGGGCACGCCCAGACCCAGGCAGTAGGCGAAGGACAGCAGCGCGCCGCGGGTCGCGCTCGCCTCGGTGTAGGCCATCGCCTGCACGGCCGCCAGGGTCGGGCCGATGCACGGCGTCCAGCCCAGGCCGAACAGCGCGCCCAGGAACGGCGCCCCGGCGATCCCGGCGGTGGGCAGCCGGCTCGACTTGAAGGTCCGCTGCAGCCCGGGGATGAAGCCCATGAACGCCAGGCCGAGCACGATCGTGACGCCGCCCAGCACCTTCGTGATCACCGCCGCGTGCCGTTGCAGCAGCGCGCCGAACCCGCCGAACGCCAGCCCGGCGCTGACGAACACGACCGTAAACCCGAGGACGAACAGCGCCACCCCGAGCAGCAGCCGCCCGCGCTTCCGCTCGGCGAGGTCCGCGCCGCTCATGCCGGTGACGTACGACAGGTAGCCGGGCACGAGCGGCAGCACGCACGGCGACAGGAACGACACGAGCCCGGCCGCCGCCGCGATCGGGAACGCCATGACGAGCGATCCGCTGGTGATGGTGCTCATCGGCCCTCCACGGCGGCCACGGCCCGACGGCGCATCGTGGAACGTCTCATTTCTCGGCGGCGACCTTGGTGACGAGGTCCTGGAGGCGGGAGTAGGGCACGCTCCCGATGACGCGGACGGCCACCTTGCCGTGCCGGTCGATGATCAGCGTGGAGGGCACGGCGTTCGGCGGGATGTCGCGGAAGGCGAGCGCGATCTGCCCGGCCTGGTCGTACAGGCTCGGATAGCTGATCTTGAAGGTGCGGATGAACGCCTGGGCGTTGTCCTTGCCGTCCTTGATGTCCACGCCGAGGAACTGCACGCCCGAGCCCTTGGTCTTCTCGTAGATCTGCTCCATCGTCGGCGCCTCGGCGCGGCACGGTGCGCACCAGGACGCCCAGAAGTTCACGACGACGACCTTGCCGGTCTGCCCGGCGAGGTCGAACGGCTTGCCGTCGAGCGTGGTGCCCTTCACCTGCGGCGCGGCCTTGCGGGTCTTGAGGATCTGGCTGGAGTTGTCGCCGGCGACGTACCGCGAGTCGGAGCCGGTGCCGTTCTGTCCCGAACCGGTGCCCGCGCATCCGGCGAGCGCGCCGGCGCCGAGCAGAACGACCGCCGGAAGGGTCAGGGCACGGGGGGTCACGGGCACACTCCTACTACTACATCGTGTAGTACTCGCTTCTATTGTGCAGGAGGGCTCAGGCGCCGGGCACACCGGGGCGGCGGGACAGGTCGCCCGCCGGCTCCGCGTAGTCGACCTTGACGATGCGGTCGCCGTCGTAGGTGAAGCTGGTCACACTGGCCAGCCCGCACTGGCGGCGCGCCGGGTTGTGCCACATCCGGCGGCCCTCGACCTTCCGCCGCGTCACCCAGATCGGCAGCTGGTGGCTCACGCACACCGCCTCGTGCCCGCGCGCGGCGTCGCGCACGTCGGCCATGGCCGCCAGCATCCGCCGGGCGATCTCCACGTACGGCTCGCCCCAGGACGGCCGGAACGGATTCCAGAGGAACGGCCAGTGCTCCGGCCGGCGCAGCGACCCGTCGCCCACGCCGAACGTACGGCCCTCGAAGTGGTTGGCGGCCTCGATCAGCCGCTCGTCGGTGCCCACCTCGAGCCCGAGCGTCTCGGCGATCGGCTCGGCGGTCTCCTGGGCGCGCTCCATCGGGGAGGACACGAGCACGGTGATGTCACGCCCGTCGAACCACTTGGCCGCCGCCTTCGCCATCAGCCGGCCGTCGTCGCTGAGGTGGTATCCCGGCAGCCGCCCGTACAGGACACCCTCGGGGTTGTGCACCTCGCCGTGGCGCAGCAGATGAACGATCGTCTTCATAGCGCACCCACACTACCGGCCCCCGGAGGCGCTGCCGCCGACCCCACCAGCGAGTCGGCGAAACCGCGCCGCCTTCGTGGACACGCCGTGGGGGGATGGCGGCGTTCGGTCCGGTCTCCGAGATCCTTGAGTACGTTCCCGCGAACCTCTTGGCCTTATCCGCATCTCATAGAGAGTGAAGATCGACATGAGGAATCGGCGGCTGTTCGCCGGTCTGGCCCTCGCAGCCGCGACTGTCGCCACGATGACCGCCTGCTCCGGCGGGGGCTCGAAGGCCACAGCGGTCGCGGCGGACGCGACCATCAAGATCACTCCGGTGGACGGCGCGCGGACCGCCCGGCCGGACCAGGGCGTCGCGGTCGCCGCCTCCGGCGGGCAGCTGGAGCAGGTGGACGTACGGGCGGACGGTGCGACGGCGCCGGGCGGATTCGCCGCCGACCACAGGTCGTGGAAGACCACCTGGACTCTCAAGCCGGGCGTCTGGTACCAGGTGAAGGCCGTGGCGCGGAACTCCAAGGGCCGGGTCACCGCGGTGAGCAGCCGATTCCGTACTGCCCCGGCGGGACGCCGGATCGCCGTCGCCGACGTCACGCCGCAGGCCGGGGAGAAGGTCGGCGTGGGAATGCCGATCATCGTGACGTTCGACGGCCCGGTCGCCAACCGGGACCAGGTTCAGCACGCCCTCGAGGTGAAGGCGGACAAGGCGGACGAGGGCGCCTGGCACTGGATGTCGGACCGGCAGGTCGTCTACCGCACCCACCGCTACTGGCAGCCGCACCAGAAGGTGGTCTTCACCGCGCACCTGGCGGGCGTACGCGCGGCCAAGGGCGTGTACGGCACGGCCGACCTGACCAAGACCTTCGCCATCGGCGCGTCGAACGTCACCGCGGCGAGCGCCAAGACGCACTACATGAAGGTGAACCACGACGGCGTCGTGAAGACGTTCAAGATCAGCATGGGGAAGGCCACCACCCGGGAGTACACGACCACCAGCGGCATCCACCTCACCAAGGAGAAGGCCGAGGTGGTGCATATGGTGTCCCCGAACTGCCAGCAGGGCCAGTCCGGCTGTGAGCATTACGACGAGGACGTCCACCTCGCGGTCCGGATCACGGACGGCGGCGAGTACGTCCACCAGAGCGTCGGAGAGTACGACGCCCTCGGCAACCGCAACGCCAGCCACGGCTGCGTCCGCACCACGCCCGCCGGAGCCCGCTACTTCTACGGCATCGCCCAGCGCGGCGACATCGTCAAGATCACCGGTACGGACCGCCGATTCGTCGACGAGACGAACGCCGGCGACTGGAAGTTCTGGAACTACTCCTGGGACGCATGGGTGAAGAACGGTGACCTCCAGCGCTGACCGGCCGGAGATCGGCCCCGTACGGGCTCCGCGCGGTGTCGGTCCCGCGGTCAGCACATCGTGAACGAGATGGTCCTCACGATGTTGGGTTCTTGCATGTAGAGCTTGACGACGTGGTTTCCGGAGCCCCAGAAGGTCTCGGGACCGACCTTCGAGTATCTCTCGCTGCTGCTGTCCACCTCGTCGCCGTCGACATAGACCCAGTGTCGGGCGTTGGGATAATTGATCTGATATTGGTAGCCGCCCTTCGTGTAGCAGCTCCCGCTCTTGGTGCCGATCGCCGTCAGCACCAGCCCGGGACGGCCACCGCTGGTTCCGCCACCGCCGGTTCCGCTCGACCTGGTCGTGGTCGGCCTCGCCGACCGGGTCTTCGGTTGGGTCTTGCCGGCACTCGGCTTGGGCGAGGGGCCACCGGGCGTCTTCGTCGAGTTCGGTGACGAGGGGCCGGCCGACGGCTTCCCGCTGACACCGTCCCCCGGGCCTCCCGACGCGGTCGGGTTCCGCGTCTCCTGCCCGGTTCCGTGCGCGGCTTCCGCCTTGCCGCGGCCGGATCCCTTCCCGGGGTCCTCGGCCTCCGACATGCCCGGCCAGAGGATCGCGCCCGCGACGACGACGCCCGCCAGTACGGCCGCCGCTCCCGCCCCGGCCAGCAGAACGAGGCGGCGCCTCGCGGCGTCGGGCCGCCGCCCGCTCGGGGCGGACCCCGGCATCGGAGGGCCGGTCGGCGGTTGGAGCGAACCCGCGACAGGCCGCGGCGCAATGAACGGCGGCTGGGGGCCAGGGGGCGGTGGGACGGCGGGCGTCCGCTGCGGTCCGGCCGGCGACTGGGGCGGAGGTCCAGGCGGCGGCTGGGGCGAACCCGCGAGAGGCTGCGGGACGGTGACCGGCGGCGGCTGCAAGGAGGCGGGAGGCGGTGGGGTGGCGGCCGCCTGCTGCGGGCCGGTCGCCGCCGAACGAGCGCTGACCAGGCGCAACATCACATCCTGCATGGTCGGCCTGCGGGCGGGGTCCTTGGCCAGGCAGGCCACCACCAGTGAGCGCAGCGGCTCCGGAAGATCACCGAGGTCGGGCTCGCCCTGGAGGACCCGATTCATGATCGCCGGAAACGAGTCCGCGCCGAACGGCGGCCGCCCATTGGCCGCGAAGGCCATCACCGATCCCCAGGCGAACACGTCGGCGGGCGCGTCGATGGACCGCCCCTCGAACTGCTCGGGAGCCATGTACGCCGGCGTGCCCATGATGGTGCTGGTGAGGGTGAGGGGAGCCTCGGTATCGCGGGCTATCCCGAAGTCGATGACCCGGGGCCCATCGGGGCCGAGCAGCACATTGGACGGTTTGAAATCCCGGTGGACGATCCCCGCGTCGTGGATGGCCGTGAGCGCCGTGGCGGTGGCGACGGCGAGCCGTTGCAGGGCCGCCGTGCCGTCACGCGGTCCCGACTGCTGCAGCGAGGGACCGTCGACGTACTCGGTGACCACGTACGGCCGTGATCCCTCCGCGGACGCGTCGAGGACCTGCGCGATGCAGAACGGATCGACCCGGCGGGCGGCGGCGATCTCCTTCATGAAGCGTTCACGGACGCGGGGGTCGGCGGCGAGCTCCTCGCGCAGCAGCTTCACCGCGACGTTCGTCCCGTCGGGCGCGGACGCGAGATAGACCACTCCTTGGCCGCCCATTCCGAGCCGCCCGGTCAGCCGGTAAGGCCCCACGACGGACGGATCCTCAGAGCGCAGCGGCTCGGTTTCCGGCATGGGAACTACTCCCAGATGATCAACAGGGGGAGTCTGCACCATAACGCACGGTTGTGTCTTCCGTCAGAGCAACAGCCGATCACGCGGGTCGCACCAGCGCCGCGACGGCCATCCGCTACCTGAAGGCCGAGAACGGCGTTTACCCGCACTCACCAGACACGCTTCCGACAAGCCGTCGTATCGGGCGCATCACGGTCGGTAGGATCTCTGGCCGTGTCCTCCTGGCGAGCCGCAGGCGAAATCGCACCCACGTATCCCCATCCCATGCAGACGCTGACCCTCATGCTCATGGACGGCTCCGTGCCTCGCCGGGCCCGAGGGGATATGGACGCCTGCCTCGCGGCCATTCTCGAAGGCGCCGAGAACAACCTCCGTCCAGAGCCCGGCGGCCGGATGCTCTATCCGTTCGGGCTGGTCATGGACGCCGACGGGGTGCTTCGGATGGCCGCGCAGCACGACGTCGACTACGCGTACGACGAGACGGCCACCGCCGCCACGCTGTACCACCTCGCCGACGACTACCGCGCGCGAGCGGCCGAGCTGCGCTGTGCCACGCTCGCCTACTACGTGCGCATGAAGGAGCCGTCACCGGGCGACACGACCCCCGTCAACGTACAGATCCGCAGGTCCACCGACTGGCAGAACGGCACCTCGGAGCCCCCGCCGGGGACCGTCGACGCCGTCGCCATGGAGGTCGAGCACCAGGCGGGCTGCGCGCTCGCGGTGTTCATGCCGTACGCCTGGCAGGGACCGCGCCAGGAGTTCGTCGTCGGCGACCTGATGGCCGTCCCCGCCAAACGCCGCATCTGGCCGGACTCCTGAGCAGGAAAACCGGTCGAGCCGACCTCCGAGTCGTCCGGGAGTTCGCGTCGCAGACCACAACGAAGGTCATGGTCACGCCCCGAATTCCTGGCCAAGCGCGGCGAGATCTTCGGCGGCGGCGCGTCGCTCCTGGTCGTCACGCCGCTTGTACTCCATCAGCGTCTCAACGGTGATGCGCCGGTGCTTTCCCACCAGCCGACACGGGATCGTTCCCGCTTCCAACAAGCCGATCAAGCACGGACGCGAAACGTTCAGCAGGTCCGCTGCCTGCTGAGTGTTCAGCTCGGCATACGCGGCCATAGCCACCTCCTTCCGCAACAGCTCCACAGACGACCGGTGTGTAGAGCGCCGTCCCGTCACGAGGGAAAAATCCCTCGTGACGGGACGGCGTAGCATGCAGCGTCGCTGAGCCGAGCGGCATCCAGTCTTGACGTCTCTGTCGCTCACTCGATGCGGTCCCCGCCGGTGAAGGCATCTCGGAGGCGCATGCAGACCTCCTCGACCTCGTACTCGTCCGGAAACTCGCCGGCGCGGAACATCGCGGTTTGCAACTCCGGCCCACCTGCGTTGAAGCGCGTCATGTCGGCCTTGATGATCGGCTGGACGACGAAGTGGATATGGCCGGGCACCCCGCCCGCGTGCGACCACAGGCAGACGTAGACCTGCTCCGGCCGAACCACCTCGGTGACGGCCGCCGCCGTCCGGCGTAGCAAGGGACCGAGCGCCGCGCTCTCGGCCTCGTCCAGGTCGGCCACGTGCACGACATGGCGGAGTGGCTTGACCACGACGGTGCCCACGCCGAGTGGCCCGACACAGTGCTCCACCACCCAGCCCGAGCTCTCGCGGATGCGCCCGCCCGGCAACGGTCGCGCCCCGGAGATCAGGTCACACGAGAGGCACGAATCCGTTGAGACGGTCACCGCTCCCCCGGCCGCTTCCGCCGAGGATTGTCGGTGCTCGACCAACGAAAACCCTCGGCGATCACCGATCGAGCAACGTCTCGACGACCGCGACTTCCACGCACTGGCCGCCTTCCTCATTGCTCCGCGTGCTCCTGCGCCACTGGACCGGCGGCAGTCCTTCCACGTTCACGTGCCCTCCAGAGCGGAACGGATGAGCTCCTCGGACGCCGCGGCAGGCAATGCCGCCGCCCTGGCCAGGTCGAAGCGGGCTTTGAGCCTCCCGACGTGCCGATGTTCTTTCGTCATACCACTTGGAATCTCCACTGTCTCCGCGTAGACCACGTCCGGCCCATTGTCGAATCCCATGATCGTGAAAGGCATCGAGAGGTATACCGGTGCGTCCTCCGGAAGGACCTGAATGGTGATGTTCGGCTCCTTCATCGCGTCGAGGAGGCGTTGGAGCTGGGCGCGCATCACCGCGGGGCCACCGATCTTGCGGCGGATGGCGTATTCCGCCAGCAGGAGCACGATCCACGGAGGCTCGTCGCGGCGGAGGATCTGCTGGCGTTCCATACGCGTGGCGACAATGGCTCCGCCAAGGTGGCCAGGCTGGCGGTCGAGCGGCGGCTGCAGGACTGGGCGCTCCCGGAGCTGCTGGACGATGTCCGCCTCGTCACGACGGAGCTCGTGTCGAACGCCGCCCGGCTCGGCGCCGTCTTCGAGCTCACGATCAGCCGGCCGGGCGAGCGGACCGTACTGGTCGAGGTGCGGGATTACGGCGACGGCGAGCCGGTGCTGCGCGACGCGGACCCGGACGAGGAGGGCGGCCGCGGGCTGTTCATCGTGCAGGCGTTCGCCACGGATTGGGGCTGGCGGGCGAAGAGCGACGGCAAGACGATCTGGGCCCGCTGCGGCGGATGACGAGCCCCGGGCGATCGGGTCTTCCCCCGAAGCCGGTCGTCCGGCGAGGGCCACGGCGAGCGCGGAATGAGGGACCGGGCTCGCCGTGGCCCGCCCGATGCCGATCGGCCACTACCGGCAGCTCGAATACAAGTCACCGAGCCTGCGGCACAGCCGCCCGGAGTGTCGTTGAGAGGAACTCAATGCTGGTCGTGACCAGCGGGCGATGGTCAACCCCCGCAAAAACGTGATCGGCGCCATCGACAGAGATGAACCGGGCGTACGCGCCTGCGCGGTCGAAGGCATCGGCGAGCATCCTGCTCTGTTCGAACGGAACGAGCCGATCTTCGACACCGTGCATGATGAGAATCGGCGCTGCTCCGGCGGACACATGCGTAACCGGACTCGCGAGGGCGGCGCGTTCGGGAACCGTCTGGACTGGCGCACCGAGCAACCGGGATTCAGGTGAGTCGGGAGCATCGTGATCTTCGGTGGCGAGCGGATGCGACTGAGCCTGCATCCCCGCCAAATGGGCGGGGCCATACCAATCGACGCAGGCCTGGATGGCGCTGCTCACGCCCACCAGACCGACGTCGCCGTCGAGATCCGCGCGGTGCCCGGTAACCGCAAGCAGCGCAGCGAGGTGCCCACCGGCGGAGTCGCCCCCCAGATGCGCGACCACGGCATCCCGGTAAGTCATCCGGTCGCCGCGCATCTCGACCGGCGGCGGACCGTCGAACCGCAGATGCCTGGCGCCGAGGGCTTCCGTGTCTTCGGGCATCATCTCTCCGATCACCGATGGCGGGCAGCAGTCGTTCGATCCGGTTATAACGAGATGGGCCGGCATGAGCCATTCTTTGAGGTCCCCGGGCCCCGAAACGGGCGCCGCCCTACGGACATGAGGTAGCGAGCGAGGGATGGTCCGGATCCGTTCCGCCCGTTGCGGTGGGCGGAACGGATCCAGGTTTCACTCGGTCCGCAGGCCCTCCGGGTCCATCAGGCGCCGTAGGGCCGGGAGGCTGAGCGCGGTCACCAGGAGCACCACGCCGCCGGCGACACCGCAGATGCCGGCGACGACGCCCCAGTTGACGCTGACGGGCTCGTTGACGATCTGCAGTAGCAGCGCACCCAGACCGGCCCCGGCCGGAATGGCCAGCATCAGGCCGAGCAGCATCGGCACGGCCGTCTGCCACAGCATCGACCAGTTCAGGACGGAGCGCGGAGTGCCGAAGGCGACCAGCATCGCCAGGAGCCGGCGTCGTTGCCGCATCTGCTCCAGGCTGGTCACCAGCAGGCTCGCCCCGATCACCAGCAGGGCGGCGACCACGCCGATGAACAGGCCGCGGCGAATCGCGTTGAACCGGCCGTCGGTCCGGGTACTGCTCAGCACCGTGACGTCGGCCATCGGGTCGATGGTCGCGACGGCATTGCGCATGTGCTCCAGAGCGTCCCTGTTCCCACCATCGACCCGGACGAGCGTTGTGATGCGTGTCCTCTGCAGGATCCGGCGGTCGAGGGCGGAGAACGTGGCGAAGATGCCCGTCTGGGTCGTGCCGCGCGGATCCGCTCGCTGCCCGGTCGGGTGCGCCGACGCGGGGATCCGCCAGGATGGACCCGGGGTCGCGCCGACGCCCTCGTCCGGGCCGATCCGGACGGTGGTGCCAGGACGCGGGGTGTCCGGCTCCTGCGGAGCGGTGAAGAACACGTCGCCGTCGGCGCATCGGTCGATCCGGAGCAGTTCCCGGAGGGCGGGACAGTCGGCCACGGTCAGCGGGAAGTCCGACGCATCGTCCTTCGCACCCCCGGGGGCCATGGCGGCGGTCGCCTCGGCGATGACCCCGCGTACGCCGGGTGCGGAGCCCAACCGCGCCGCGACCTCGGCGGCCCGCGTGCCGTCGATCGTCTTGCCGAAGGACACCTGGGCCTGTGCGCGCGATGGGTCCTGGCCGGTCCGCTTCACAGAGTCGTCGCTCGCCGCAGCGAAGATCGTCTGGAGTGCGATCGCACCCGCGACGGCGACCACGATGCCGCTGACGGCACGTACGGATGTCCCACTGTCCAGCTGAAGCCGGCGCACCGCGAGCTGCCAGGACGGCCGTCCGCCGCCGAGGCGTCCGACCACGGCCTCGACGACCCACGGCAGCAGCGTCGCGACGCCGATGAGCAGCAACGCCACACCACCGGCGACCTGGTACTGGTTGAAATCTCCCCCTCTGTCGAGGAGCGGATAGAGCAGGGCCAGGCCGCTGACCGGTACGGCCACGCGCCACCAGAGCCGGCGCCGGGCACGGGCCGCACGGCGGACCACGCCGAGCGGCTCGATCATGACCTTCCGGAGGGAGAACAGGGCGATGGAGACGGCCGAGGCGGGTACGGCCAGCGCGATCAGCGCCGCCGGCGCCGGGGCCGGCCGGACGTCGGCGGTGAAGAAACCGACCCCGAATATCGCAATCCGCTCAACGAACACCCGTACGACCAGGAACACCAGCGCGCCGACCACCAGCCCGAACACGGCCGCGACCATCGCCTCGGCCGCGGCGAAGCGCCGAGCCATTCGCTGGTCGGCGCCGATCAGGCGCAGCGCGGCCAGCCGACGGTCGCGGGATTCGCCGCCGAAGCGCATGGCCGTGCCGATGAACACCGCGATCGGCAGCAGCAGGACGACGAAGGCGATGACGACAAGCAGCAGCAATACCGGTCCGAGGCCTTCGCTCGGGGAGTGGTAGCCGAAGGCCGTGACCCGCGCGACGTGGCCGGGTTGTTCGGTGAGCCGGTCGCTGCCGAGGTAGAACGCGTACTCCCGCGCGCCCTCAAGGCCCCGAGGGCCGATGGTACCGGCGATGCGGTAGTTCAGCCGGGCCCGCAACAGCGCGCCTTCGCGCGAGGACAGCAGGTCGGCCAGTGCCGGTGACACCACCATCTCGCCCGGCCGTGGAAACGCCGTCACGCCCGGCGGAAGCGGCGCGCGGGGCCCCTCGGGCCGGAGCACCCGGCCTCTGATGTCCTTGTCGCGGAACTCCGTGTCCGCCATGCCGACGAGAAGCGAGCGGTCCGAACGGGGCGACTGCACGCCCATCCTGTTGGCGCGCGCTGAGGTCCGCTCGTGACGTTCCTGAAGCATCGTCGGCATCGAGGCCGCGACGAGGAGCATCGCCACGCCGAGCCCGACGCCGACCGCGATCATCGCGATTCTGACCCATCCGGAGCGCCCGCCGGCGAACGCCAGCCGGGCACCGATCGCGAGGTCACGGGCCCACCGGGCGTACGGGCCGCTTGCCGCCGACCGTGAACCGACCGGCGGTACGCCCCGGGTCGGCCCGCTCACGCCGACTCCTGCGTCCGGCCTTCCCCGGTCCGGCCCGCTCATGTCAGCTCCGCGTCGGCCGTCCGGGCCGCTCACGCCATCTCCGCCTCCACCGTCCGGGCCGCTCACACCGGCTCCCGGGTCCGGCCGTCGCGCACCACGACCTCGCGGTCCGAGTAGGCGGCGACCCTCGCGTCGTGGGTCACCAGCAGCACGGCGGTGGCGGTCCGCCGGGCGACCGTGGTGAGCAGGCCCATCACCTTCTCGCCGTTCCACGAGTCCAGCGCGCCGGTCGGCTCGTCCGCGAACACCACACTGGGGCCGGTCACCAGCGCGCGGGCCACCGCGACCCGCTGGCCCTGACCGCCTGAGATCTCCCCGGGCCGCTTCGCGGCGACGTCGGCCACCTCCAGATGCTCCAGCCACTCGGCGGCCCGCGCCTCGGCCGCCCGCTGCCGGGCGCCGCCGAGCCGCAGCGCCAGCGCGACGTTCTCCAGGCATGACAGCTCGGGTACGAGCTGCCCGAACTGGAAGATGAACCCGAACTCGGTGCGGCGCAGCGCGCTGCGGTGCGCGTCGGACATGGTGGTCAGGTCGTCGTCGCGGTAGACGACGCGCCCGGAGTCCGCCCGCAGGATGCCGGCCAGGCAGTGCATCAGCGTCGACTTCCCGGACCCGGACGGGCCCATCACGGCCACCACCTCGCCGGCGCGGACGTGCAGCGAGGCACCGTCCAGCGCCTTGCTCGGGCCGAACGCCTTGTGCAGGTCGACGCCGTACAGCAGCGGCGGCGCATCGGAAAGGTGGCCGGTCGCCGGCGCCTCGGAGGGGATCGCGTGGCTCATCGGCGCACATCCAGGGCCAGCTCGTCGAGCCGCGCGGCGGTCATCTCCAGCCAGCGCAGGTCCGCTTCGAGGTGGAAGAGGGCGTGGTCGCAGATGAGTTTGTCGGCGAGGTCCCCCTCCATCTTGCGGCGGGTGAGCTCGCGCATCAGGCGCAGGTGCTCCGCCCGCTGGGCGTCGAGGAGCTCGGTGGCGGCGCGGCCGGTCAGCAGGGCGAGGACCACCTTCGTGTACAGGGTGCTCTGAAGATACGGCTCGGGTTTCTCCGGCCGCCCGAGCCAGTGTTCGACGTCGGTGACGCCGGCGTCGGTGATGGCGTAGCACTTGCGCTCCGGCCCGCCGCCGGGCTCGACGCTCTCCACTTCGACGAGGCCGTTCTTCAGCAGCCGGGCCAGGGTGGAGTACACCTGCCCGTAGTGCACGGGACGGTCGCGCCCGAACCGCTCGTCGTAGGCGCGCTTGAGGTCATAGCCGTACCGCGGGCCCGACTCCAGAAGGCCGAGCAAGGTCTGTGCGACTGACATGGCTCCACTATAAACATCGTCTATAGTCGCGGTGTATAGATAACCGCATCAAGGTCACGAACGAAGAGGGGATCCCAGCCGAGGCCGAGATCGACCGGGCGAGCCCCGGATCAGGACAGGTGGGGCATGACCTCGGCGGCGAGGCGCTCCAGCTGCTCGGCGTGGTCGAACAGCGGGGTGAAGAGGATCATCTCGGCGCCCGCCTCGGCGACGTCGCGCAGGCCGCTGACGCACGCGTCCGGCGGGCCGAAGACCGCGACGGGGGTCAGTTCGTCCCCTCCGGAGCGGCCGTACAGGCGGTTCAGGGCGTCGGTGACGCGCTTGCGGGCGCGCTCGGCGTCGTCGTCGACGGCCACGTAGACGCGTTTGGCGATGCGGAAGTCCTGACGGCCCGCCTCCGCGAGGGCCTCGCGTACGACGCGGACCTGCTCGGCGAAGCGCTCGGTCGTCTGGGAGCCCGCTCCGAAGAAGCCGTCGCCGTACCGGACCGCGCGGCGCAGCGCGTTCGGGTGGTTGCCGCCGAACCAGAGCGGCGGGTGCGGCTTCTGGGCGGGTTTCGGCTCCATGGCGGCGCCGTCGACCTGCCAGAACCGCCCGTCGAAGGTGATCCTCTCGTCGGTCCAGAAGGCCTTCATCAGCCGGATGCCCTCGGTGAAGCGGGCGACGTAGCCGTCCGGGTCGATGCCGAACGCCGCGAAGTCCCTCCCCCGCCCACCCGTGCCGACGCCGATCTCCAGGCGGCCCCGGCTCAGCTGGTCGAGCGTGCTGAGGCTCTTGGCCAGGTGCAGCGGGTTGTGGAGGGTACTGACGAACACCGCGCAGCCCAGCCGGAGGCGTTCGGTGCAGGCGGCCGCGTAGGTCATCGTCTCGATCGGGCTGAAGTGCGGCATCGTGCCGAGGACCTGTTCCTGGGTCCACGCGCTGTCAAAGCCGGCCCGCTCCGCCCGCGTCAGGTAGTCCCGGAACGCGCCGGGGTCGAACTCGCCGTCGCCGAAGAACTGCGGAATGGAGATCGCGAAACGCACCCTCCGACACTACTCCGGCCGAGCCGGCCATCCCTGTACGGCGTCGGGCGCCTCGCCGATATCTTCCCCAGACCTGCCCGGGCTCTCGGCGGGGAAGAGGATCGGGCTGAGGAGGTGGCGGGTGCGGTCCGACGCGGGCCCGTTCCGCATGCGGGAGACGATCACGTCGCGCAGCTCACCGATCATCTCGGCGCGCTCCTCCGGGCTGAGCCAGATGGCGTGCTGCCGGTAGCCGACGAGGTCGGCGGCCGGGTCGGCGTCGTCGCGGTCGAGGTAGGCGTTGAACTCGGCCAGCAGGGCGGCCATGGCCACGGCGAACACGCGGCGGTGGTCCTCCCGTGACGTGGACGCGGCCGTCTCGGCGTCGATGACCGCTCGCTCCCGGCGCAGCCGGTAGCGGCGTTCGACGGCGCCGCGTACTCGCTGCTCGCCGTCGACCTCGAGGAGGCCTCCCTCGGCCAGTAGCGCGACATGCCGGTAGACGGTGGCCTTCGAGACGTCGGGCAGCAGCTCGCACAGCTGAGCGGTGGTGAGCGCCCGCCCGCCGGACATCGCGTGCACGACGCGGAGGCGCACCGGGTGGAGGAGCAGGTCCACGGTGTCCATGGCCTTACGATCTCACATCTGATACCGTTCGCAAAGTTGAGAAAGCTGAGTCGAGGAGTGGTCATGAACCGCGCGACACCGGAGACCCGGCCCCAGCCCCCGCTGGGCCGCCTGTACGACGTCGGAGGGCGGCGGCTGATGCTGCACCGCTCCGGCTCCGGCGGACCGGCCGTGGTCTTCCTGCCGGGGGCCGGTCTCGTCGGCCTGGACTACGTCAACACGCACGACCGCGTCGCCGAGCTGACCACGAGCGTGCTCTACGACCGGGCGGGCACCGGCTGGAGCGATCCGGTCGGCCTGCCCCGTACGGCCGCCGCGGTCACCGACGAACTCCGCGCCCTGCTGCCCGCCGCCGGGATCCCCGCCCCGTACGTGCTGGTCGGCCACTCCCTCGGCGGCGCCTACGCGCGCCACTACGCGCAGCGGTTCCCCGGCGAGGTGGCCGGGCTGCTCCTGCTGGACCCGACGCATGAGGACTTCCTCGTCC
The DNA here is from genome assembly GCF_039542055.1 of Actinoallomurus vinaceus. Lineage (NCBI taxonomy): Bacteria > Bacillati > Actinomycetota > Actinomycetes > Streptosporangiales > Thermomonosporaceae > Actinoallomurus > Actinoallomurus vinaceus. The sequence goes on along the minus strand of NZ_BAABHK010000001.1, from coordinate 748,274 downwards.
GCGCGCCGAAGCAGGTGCCGGAGATGCTGGAGAAGATGAAGAGCCAGGACCTGCCGGAGCCGACCGAGGAGCAGATCCAACTCTCCCGGGAGGCACTCGCCCGGCACTTCGCGGCCTGGCCCGACTCCGTACGGGACGCGCTGATCGAGCACCACCTCACCGCGTGGCGGACCGCGTGGAACGAGGACAAGAACCTCTACACCGACGTCGCCGACGAGCTCCGAGGCGCACCGGCCCTGCCCGACGTCCCCCTGATCGTGCTCACCGCCATGGGCCACGACCCGACGCAGGCCCACCTGTGGCCCGGGGACCTCCTCCGCGAGATCAACGAGATGAAGCGCACCATCCACGCGGAACTGGCCGCCTCGGTTCCCCGCGGCGAGCATCGCGTCCTCGACGACGCCGGGCACGGCTGGATGCACGAGGAGCGCGCCGATGCCGTGCTCGGCGCCATCACCGACCTCCTCCGCGCCGCGCAGACCTGACCGTCCCGGGCCCGACGAAGGGCGCCCGGAGCCCGGCGGGCCGACCGTCCCGGGCACGACGCGAGACGGCCGGACCCTGACGGGCCGACCGTCCGGGGACGGCGGGGCCCGCCGGGCCGCGATGGTCGTTCGACGGAACCGGCCGCCGTGTCAGGCGTCGCGCCGGTGCAGGACCCATGCGCCGGCCAGCAGCGCGGCCACCGCCCACGCGGCGGTCACGGCCAGACCGCCTGCCGGGCCGTACGGATCGGCGTCACCTCGCATGAAGTGCTGCCCCGCGATGCTCGGCAGGGCGTCGGCGACCTTCTCCCCCGCGCCGCCGGCGACGCCGAGCAGGGTCGGCACCACCATGAGGACCAGGAAGACGCCGGTCAGGGTGCCGACCGCGCTGCGGAGCACCGCGCCGACGCCCAGTGTGAACACCCCGACGACGGCGATGTACGCGCCGACGCTCAGCGCGTCGGCGACCACGCCGGTCACCGGGAACGTCCCCCACCTCCCCAGCATCGGGCGGGCCGCCCCGGCGCCCAGCAGCCCGAGGGCCGTCCCGATCGCGAACATCACGGGTGCCAGCACGATCACCTTGGCCAGCAGCATCCGGTGTCGTACCGGGGTCCAGAGCAGCGTCGAACGGATCAGGCCGGTGGAGTACTCCGACGTGATCATCAGCATCGCGGGGGCGATGACCACGACCTGGACCAGGCTCATCGCCGAGATCGCCAGCTCACCGGCGGAGGCCACGCCCGGGTGCGGGCGGCCGGCGTGCGTGTTGTCGTAGACGTGCGAGACGGCGAGCTGCGCGCAGACCAGCGCCGTCACCATCGCCGCGCTCAGCAGGCACCACCAGGTGGAGCGGACCGACCACAGCTTCGTCCACTCCGCCGCGATCGCCCCGTGGAGCCCGCCCTCCCGGATACGGGGAGCCCGGTGGGCCGTCGTCGTGACCGTCATCGCTCAGACCCGCCCTTCCAGCGCCGCCGCCGTCCCGTACTCGACGCTGTCGGCGGTCAGCTCCATGTACGCCTGCTCGAGTGACGCCGTCCGCTCCTCCAGCCCGTGCAGCGGCACCGCCAGCCGGTGGGCGAGGTCGCCCACCCGCTCCACGGAGCCGTCCCGGACGGCGAGTTCGTGGCCGGAGATCCGCTCCACCGTCGACCGGTCCGCGGCGAGCGCGTCGGCCAGTGCGCGCAGCCGTTCCATGTCGGGGCTGCGGACGACGACCCGGCTGCGCGAGCTGCCGCCGAGCATGTCGGCGATCGGCGCGTCGGCCAGCAGCCGGCCCTTTCCGATCACGATCAGCTGGTCGGCGGTCAGCTGCATCTCGCTCATCAGGTGGCTGGAGACCAGGACCGTGCGGCCCTCGCCCGCCAGCGACCGCGCCAGCTCCCGTACCCACCGGACCCCGTCGGGGTCCAGGCCGTTCACCGGCTCGTCGAACAGGAGGACCTCCGGGTCGCCGAGCAGCGCGCCCGCGATCCCGAGCCGCTGGCTCATGCCCAGCGAGAACGTCCCCACCCGTCTGCGCGCCACCGACGCGAGGCCGACGGCGTCGAGGACCTCGCCCACCCGCCGGGCCGGGATGCCGTTGCTGCGCGCCATGGCCAGCAGGTGCGCGCGGGCGCTCCGCGCGGGGTGCACCGCCTTGGCGTCGAGCAGCGCGCCGACCCTCCGCAGCGGGTTCCGCAGCGTGGCGTACGGCCGCCCGCAGATGAGGGCCTCGCCCGCGCTCGGCCGGTCCAGCCCGAGGATCATCCGCATGGTGGTGGACTTGCCCGCGCCGTTGGGTCCCAGGAACCCGGTGACCCGGCCCGGCAGGACGTCCAGCGACAAGTCCCGCACCGCCGTCGTCTCCCCGTACCGCTTGGTCAGCCCACGAAGGGTGATCATCGCCTCTCCCCGGTCGCTATCCGTGGGTGCGAACCTAGGGTCCGGCGGACCGGTGCCACATCGCACGATCGGCACCACGGGCCCCTGACTTTCGTCAGGTCGGCCCGGTCGCCCGTCGGTCGGCGGCGCGCCCTGGGCCTCCCCCGAGGCTGCCCAGGGCGCGGTTCGGGAACGGACGGTTCAGGGACGGGCGCCGAGGGAGTTCACCCAGCCCATCGCCTCGTACGTCATGGTCAGGGAGGGAGCCTTGCGGTCCCCGGACTCCTGAGCGAGGAGTCGCCCCGTGTTCGGGTCGACGATCAGACGGATCTCCCCGTCGCTCTTGGCCTGCCGGACGGCATCGCCGCCGCTGCCCAGCGCCAGGACCGCGCCCCTGCGGCCCATCGGGTCGGTGGCCGTGCCGAGATAGCGGATGCCCGGCTGCTTGGCGAGCAGCCGGTACAGCGCGGCTTTCGCGCCCGGCGTCAGCGGCCCGGCCAGCAGGTCCTGCGCCTCGCCGAAGACGTACTGGGAGAAGTCGTCGCCCATCGGCTCGCCGTCGTGCTGTTGCGCCAGCTGATTCTCGTGCTTGAACCAGGTGCGCATCACCCTCTCGAGGGCCGCCGGGTCGGACGGCAGCTTCGCCAGCGCCTCGATCGTCTTGTCCCGCTGGGTGAGAGATAGCTTGAGATCCGCGAAGTTGTAGTTGTTGACCTGCGGCTTCGCGGTCATGTCCAGATCCCAGTGCCGCTTCTCCCGGAGGCTCATCCTCTTCCACTTGGCCTCGTCGGCCGGTGTAGGAAAGGAGATCTTGGGGTCGATGCCGACGATCGTACGGTCGTGGCGGTTGCGGCCGTACCAGCTGTCCTGCGTCTTGCTCACGGACGCGCTGAGGGGTGGGGAGGCCAGTCCACGCCAGAGTTTCGCCTTGCCGATCCTCTTGGCGATCGCCTTCTGCTCCTCGGGCGTCGGAGGACTGATCCGGCCGGTCTCGCGTTCGCGGGTGTACCAGTAGGCCCCGCTGGTGGCGGGCGCCTTGGCGGCGCTGTCGGCACTGGCCAGGAGCACGGCGCGCGCGTCCATGATCCGTACGGTCCCCGATGGGGCCGGTCGGCTCCCTCCGGCGCCTCGCGAGCCGTCGGTGGCGACGATGACGCCCGCCGCAGTGGCGGCGACCGCGCCGGCGGCGAGACCGGCCACCAGCACGCGCGGCATCCGGCGCCGCGCGGTCGGTACGGAAACGACGCGGTCGGATCCGCTGCCGTCCCATGCCTTGGCGAGATCCTCCTCGCGGCGGCGGGCGTGCGCCTCGGCGACCATGGTGTCCAGGCCCCTGGGCTTGAGCGTACGGAACATGTCTTCGGCGTTGTCGTTCATCTGAGCTCCAGAGTTCATCGAGCGGCCTTGTCGGCGGCGCGGGAGGCGGCGTGGCGGCGGGTACGGGACGCGGGGGCGCTGTCGATCGCCTTGGCGAGGCGACGCCGGGCACGGTGCAGGCGGACGAAGAACGCCGCCGTCGAGCAGCCGACGACCTTGGCAGCCTCGCGGGGGGCCAGGCCGTGCCACATAACGAGCGAGAGCACGTCGAGGTCGGCCTCGGACATCCCGGCGACGGCCGCCAGGGCTCTGTCCCGCTCGACGACGTGGTCCGCGACGTCCCACGCCACGAGGTCCTCGTCAGTGGTCATCGCGGCGACCCGATCGGCCAGCGCGCGTCTTCGGAAGCCGCTGTCCCGCTGCTTGAGCAGCAGGTTGCGGGCCACGCCGATGAGCCAGGGCAGCGCCGGCTCGCGGATGTGGTCCAGGCGGCGCCACGCGACCACGAACGTCTCGCTGACGATGTCCTCCGCCAGGTGCGGCTCGGTACGAGTGGTCACGTAGCCGAGCACGCGCCGGTAGTTCTCGTCGTAGAGCTCGGTGAAGCGTTTCCGGGAATCCTCGGAGTCGTCCATGGAATCCCTGCCCTTCGGTGAGTCGGTGACCTTTCACCAGTACTTCCGACGGTCCGTCCGGCGTTTACCGCTCGGTCCGAAGAAGATCAGATCAGGAGGTAGGCCCGCCTGTTACCTGTGACGTAATCGACCCGGCTCCCTCTCCGCTGAGACGCTTCACGACGTCAGGGAACGTGAGATTCACGAGAGGGAGCGAACCGATGTTCTTCGAGACCACTGACGGGACCCGCCTGGCGTACGAGGACTACGGTCAGGGCCGACCCATCGTCTTCGTCGCCAGCTGCATGCTCAGCACCGACATGTGGGAGTACCAGATCCCCTTCTTCGCCGAGCGGGGGTACCGGTGCATCGCGCTGGACCGGCGTGGCCACGGGCGTTCGGACCGCCCCTCTGGCGGATACGACCTGGACACCACCGCCGACGACCTGGCCGCGCTGATAGAGCACCTCGACCTGCGGGACGTCATCCTCGTCGGTCACTCGCTGGGTGGCGCCGAGGTGGCCCGCTACCTCGCCCGCCACGGCGAGGAGCGCGTCGACCGCGCGGTGTTCATCTCCGCGATGATGCCCTTCCTGAAGCTGACCGACGACAATCCGGCCGGCATTCCGGAGGCCCTTTTCGACGCCATGGACGCCAAGATCCGCGCCGACCGGCCGAAGTGGCTCTCCGACCAGGCACAGGTCTTCTTCGCGACCCACCTCGGCCCGGCGGTGTCCCCGGCCCTCATCGACTGGATGATCCGGGCGTGCGAGGCCACCTCACCGTGGGCGGTGCTGAGGTTCCAGCACGCGCTGTTCCACGCCGACCACCGCGCGGGACTGCGCGAGATCACCATCCCCACCCTGGTCGTCCACGGCGCCGCCGACTTCTCCGCACCGGTGGACGTGACCGGCCGCCGCAGCGCCGAGCTCATCCCGGGCACCGTGTACAAGGAGTACCCCACCGCCGGACACGGCATCTTCGCCAGCCACCACGACGAGCTCAACGCCGACCTGCTCGACTTCATCAAGGGCTGACGTGCCCGCCGAGACGACCCGGGCGGTCACGGAATCGTCCGGGTCAGCGGAAGTCGGTGGCGTGGTCGGTCGCCCACTGGGCGAACGTGCGGCCGGGGCGGCCGGTGACCTCCTCGACGGTGGGCGAGACCCAGGCGTTGCCGTCGAGGTACCGGCCCATCTCCAGGAACCACTCGATGACCTGCTCGGGGTACCGGTCCTTCCAGTGTTCGCGGGCCTCCTCGGGGGTCAGCTCGATGAAGCGGACCTCCCGGCCGATGGCGTCGCCGATCATCCGCACGGCGTCGCGGCGTCGTACCGGCTCCGGTCCGGTCGGGACGTAGGTCTTCCCCGCGTGGCCCTCGTCGAGCAGGGCGGCCATGGCGACGGCGGCGATGTCGGCCTCGTGGACCATCGCGCTGGTCCAGTCGCCGAACGGCGCCCGGACGACGCTCTCCGTCCGGATCGACGCGACCCACTCCCGGGTGTTGGCCATGAACTCACCGGGGAAGATGTGCGTCCACTCCAGGCCGGAGTTCTCGATGGCCTTGTGCAGGGCGCGATGGTCCGACTCGATGGGATCGTCGTCGTCGCGGCCGGGGTCGTTGTGGCCGAGGTGCACCACACGCCGTACGCCGGCCTCCTCGGCCAGGTCGAGGATCCGTCGTCCGGTGGTCAGCGACTCGCCGATGGCGACGAGGTGCATCCGGTCGATCCCGCGCAGGGCGGGGACGAGGGTCTCGGGCCGGCCGAAGTCGCCCGCGACCACCTCGGCCCGCGCGGGCAGGGCGGCCGCCGCCCGGGAGCCGGGGTCCCGGGTCACGGCCCGTACCTCGTGACCCGCGGCCACGAGTTGACGGACGAGGCTGCTCCCGACGGTGCCGGTCGCTCCGGTGACCAGTATCGGCATGGCGTCTCCCCCTGGAATGCGCGACGGAATGCGGGCATGGCGAACAGACCCTTTTCGGGGCCGGTTTCGCGGTGCTCTCATCCTCACCGGCGGATTCGGGCGGGGCAAACGCGAACATGCTGTTCACATTCGGCGCTGACCTGCGGGAACGCGACGACGCCGGAAGACGGAAAAGAGAATTTCCGCGGCGCTTCCGCCCTGCTCAGCCGGGTATTACCCGGCGATTTCGGCGGCGAGTTCGAGATTCCCCATGCCGGCGGCGGTACGGAGGGCGGCGACGGCCGTACGGATGGCGGGGCGGCGGGCCGCCTCGGCGCGCCAGATGCCGTACACGTGACGGGTCAGCGCGGGGCGTACGGCGACGATGCGGACGCCCGGCGGCACGTCGCAGCGCCCGAGGCGCGGCAGGACGGCGCAGCCCAGACCGGCGGCGACGAGGGCGAGCTGGGTCGCGTACTCGTCGGCGGTGTGGTTGATCCTCGGCTCGAGGCCGGCGGAGCGGAGGGTGTGCTCGAGCCAGTCGCGGCAGATCGCGCCAGCCGACTGGGCGATCCACGCCCCGCCGCGCACGTCGTCCAGGTCGATGACGTCGCGGCCGGCGAGCGGGTGGTCGGCGGGCAGTGCCACGTCCGCGACGTCGTCGAGCAACGGCGCCTTGACCAGCCCGTCCGGGATCGCGAGTGGCACGTTGAACCAGTCCTGCACGATGCCGAGGTCGATCTCGCCGCGCGCGATGAGGGGCACGGCCGAGTGCGGCTCCTGTTCGCGGAGGGAGACGGTCAGGCGGGGGTGCTCCTTGGCGAGGAGGGCCAGCGCGGGCGGCATCAGGCCGCGCGCGGCGGTGGGGAACGCCGCGACCGAGAGCTCCCCGACGACGGCCCCGCGGTGGGCCTCCAGGTCGGTCTCGGCCGCCTCGACCATGGCGAGGATGCGCTCGGCGTGCGCGGCGAGGAGGGCGGCGGCGTCGGTGAGGCGGACGCCGCGACCGTTGCGCTCCAGGAGCTTCTGCCCGGTCTCCCGCTCCAGCTTGGCGACCTGCTGGGAGACGGCGGACGTCGTGACGTGCAGCACCTCGGCGGCGGCGCTGACGGAACCGTACATGGCCACCGCGTTGAGGGCGCGCAGCCGCTCCAGATCCAACATGTAGCCATGCTACACGGAGACCTTAAGAAAGATTCGCTTGTCCTAAAACGTCGTGCGCAGCGACGATCGAGGACATGAGACCTCGCCACGTCGCCATCGCGGTGATGATCGCCGCGATCTGGGGGATCAACTTCGTCGTCATCCACGTCGGGCTCGGCGCCCTGCCGCCCCTGCTGTTCGCCGCGCTGCGCTTCGTCGCGGCGGCGTTCCCCGCCGTCCTGTTCGTCCGCCGGCCGGCGATCCCCTGGCGGCGGATGGCGCTCGTCGGCCTGCCGCTCGGCGTGGGACAGTTCGGCCTGCTGTTCATCGGCATGCACATGGGCATGCCGGCCGGGCTGGCGTCGCTCGTCCTGCAGACCCAGGCGTTGTTCACCGCGGCCTTCGCCGTCCCGATGCTGGGCGAGCGGATGCGACGTGCCCAGATCGCGGGCATGCTCGTAGCGTTCACCGGCATCGCGGTGATCGCCGTCTCGCTGGGCCAGGGCGGACCGGTGCTCGCGTTCGTGCTCTGCGTCGTCGCGGCGGGCATGTGGGGGCTGGCCAACATCGGCATGCGTAAGGCGCAGCCGCCGGACATGTTCGCGTTCATGGTCTGGGTCAGCCTCGTGCCGCCGCTGCCGCTGCTCGCCCTGTCCCTGATCTTCGAGGGGCCTCACGCCGACCTGCACGCGCTGACGCACATCTCCCCGGGCGGCCTGGGCGCGCTCGCCTACATCGCCTACCTGTCGACGCTGGTCGGATTCGGCCTCTGGGGCTGGCTACTACGCCGGTACGACGCCGGCCAAGTCGCGATCTACTCGCTCCTCGTGCCGCTGTTCGGCATGTCCTCGGCCGCACTCGTCCTCGGCGAGGACATCACCGTCCCCGACGTCGTCGCGGCCGGCCTCATCGTCGGCGGTGTCGCCCTCGGCAGCCTCCGCCGCCGGACCCCGTCCGTGGCCACGCCCGACGCCCCGGGCGTCCTCGCCCCGACCCGCTGAAGGAAGGTCTCATGCCACGCGGGATCCACGTTCCGAAGGAAGGTTCCATGCCGCGCGGGATCCACGTCCCTCTCGTCACGCCGTTCGGATCCGACGGGGCCCTCGACGTCCCCTCACTCGAACGTCTGGCCCACCACGTCCTCAACGAGGGCGCCGCGGGACTGGTCGTCCTCGCCACCACGGGCGAGGGCGCGCTGCTCACCGCCGACGAGCGCAGCACCGTGATCGGCACCTGCCGGAGGATCAGCGACGCGTACGGCACGCCGCTGACCGTCGGCGCGGGCACGATCGGCACCGACGAGTCGATCCGGCAGGCGGTGGACCGCGGCGTCGCCGCGGACCTGCTGCTCACCGTCGTGCCGTACTACGTGCGCCCCACCGACGAAGGCGTCCTCGACCACTTCGCGGCCATCGGCGCGGCGGTCGGCGTGCCGCTGCTCGTCTACAACATCCCGTACCGCACCGGAAAGACCCTGCGCGCCGAGACGCTCCTCAAGCTGCTCGCCACCGAGCACGTCGCCGGGATCAAGCACTGTGCCGGAGCGATCGACGCGGACACCCTCACCCTGCTGGCCGAGGGACAGGGCGTCCTCGGCGGCGACGACGCGTACCTCTACCCGCTCCTGCAGCTCGGCGCGGCGGGCGGCATCACGGCCTCGGCGAACGTCGCGCCCGCCGCGTTCGCCGCCATGGCCGACGCCGTACGGGACGGGGACGCCGCCCGCGCCCTCGACCTGCACAACACCCTGCTCTCCCTGGTGAACGCCCTGTTCGCCGAGCCGTCCCCCAGCGTGATCAAGGCGGTGCTCGCCGAGCGCGGTCTGATCGCCGACGCCGCCGTACGATCGCCGCTGCGGCCGCCGTCCGCGGCCTCGGTGACGGCCGCGCTCGACCGGCTGCGAACATTGGGAGCATGAGGATCGGATTCGGCGCCCCGGTGTCGGGGGCATGGGCCACCCCGCAGAACGTCGGTCACTTCGCCGAGCGGGCGGACGACCTCGGCTACGCGTCGCTGTGGACGTTCCACCGCCTCCTCACCCCGGCCGACAAGGAGGCGCTGGCCCCGGTCTACCGCAGCGTGCTCGATCCGCTCATCACGCTGGCCTACGCCGCCGCCCGCAGCTCGCGGATCCGCCTCGGCGTCTCCCTGATGAACTTTCCGTTCGTCACCCCGGTGTACCTCGCCAAGGAGATCGCCTCACTCGACGTGCTCTCCGGTGGGCGGCTGGACCTCGGGCTGGGCGCCGGCTGGCAGCACGAGGAGTTCGTCGCCAGCGGCACGTCACCGGAGCGGCGCGGCAGGCGGGCCGAGGAGTTCGTCGCCGCGCTGCGCACCCTGTGGGAGGACGAGGTCAGCGCGTTCGACGGGGACTTCTACACCATCCCGCCGAGCCGGCAGGCGCCCAAGCCCGTGCAGAAGCCGCACCCGCCCGTGCTCCTGGGCGGCGTCGCCGAGGCCGCGCTGAAGCGCGCCGGCCGGATCGCGGAGGGCTGGCTCAGCCGCAGCGCCACCGACCTGTCCCGCATCCACGAGCAGATCGCGATCGTCCAGCGCGCCGCCGAGGAGGCGGGCAAGGACCCCAAGTCCGTGCGCGTCGTCGTCCGCGGTGTCGTACGGGCGGGCGCGGAGGCCCACGACGAGTCCGGCGAGCGCCTGCGCCTGTCCGGGTCGTACGACCAGATCCGTGAGGACGCCGCCTGGCTCGGCGAGCAGGGCGTCACCGAGCTGTTCTACGACCTCAACTGGGACCCGCTCGTCGGCTCCCCCGACATCGAGCCCGCCTCCGCCACCGCCCGCGCCGAAGAGATCCTCGTGGCCCTCGCCCCGTGAGCGCCGTCCGCGACTGTGAAGCCGCGGGTTAATAGTGCATTGCGGAGTTCGTCGTTGTTCGCCGAAACCGCCGCGTCCACGCTGATCTCGGACACCCTTCCGGCGGCCTGACCAGGCGCGCACGGTCGCGGTCAGCCGATGGTGAGCGTTCGGTGAGCGGCCCCGGCGAAGGTGTGTCCGTTCGCTCAGCGATCCCCTCGAGGGAAAGGACACGGACGTGAACGTCAAGGCGGGCACGAAGGAATGGATCGGGTTGGCGGTACTGGTGCTGCCATGCCTGATCGTCTCGATGGACGTGAGTGTGCTGCTGTTCGGGATGCCGTTCATCAGCGCCGACCTGAAGCCGTCCGGCACCCAGCTGCTGTGGATCATGGACATGTACGGCTTCGTGCTGGCCGGCATGCTGATCACCATGGGCGCGCTGGGCGACCGGATCGGCCGGCGCCGCCTGCTGCTCATCGGCGCCGTGGCCTTCAGCGCCGCCTCGGTCGCCGCGGCGTACGCCGGCAGCGCCGGGATGCTCATCGGCGCTCGCGCGGTGCTGGGACTGGCGGGCGCGACGCTGATGCCCTCCACGCTGGCGCTGATCCGGAACATGTTCCACGACGCCGGCCAGCGCAAGACCGCGATCGCGGTGTGGACCGGCGCCATGACCGGCGGCGTCACCGTCGGGCCGATCATCGGCGGCCTGCTGATGGACCACTTCTGGTGGGGTTCGGCGTTCCTGCTCAACCTGCCGGCGATGGCGCTGCTCCTCGCGCTCGGGCCGGTGCTGCTGCCGGAGTTCCGCAACCCTGTCGCCGGCCGGTTCGACCTGCTCGGCTCGCTGCTTTCACTGGGCGCCGTGCTGCCGATCGTCTACGGCATCAAGGAACTCGCCGTGGACGGCTACGCGCTCGTGCCGGTGATCTCGATCATGGCGGGTCTCGCCGTCGGAGTCGTGTTCTGGCACCGCCAGCGGACGACCGCCCACCCGCTGATCGACCTGCGGCTGTTCCGGCACCGGACCTACAGCGCGTCGGTCGGCGTCAACACGGTGACGAACTTCGCGATGCTCGGCTTCAGCTTCTACACGATGCAGGACCTGCAGGTCGTCCACGGCATGAGCCCGTTCAAGGCCTCGCTGTGGTCGCTGGCGGTCATGCCCTTCATCATGGTCGCGATGACGATCTCCGGGATCGCCGCCAAGAAGGTCCGCCCCGGCTTCGTCATCACCGCCGGCCTGCTGATCTCGGCCTGCGGGCTCGCCGTGACCACGCAGGTCCACGCCCATCAGTCGCTGGTCGTCATCCTGACCGGCGCCGGGCTGCTCGCCGCCGGCATGCTGGTGGCCACCTCCCTCACCGCCGACCTCATCCTGGCCGCCGCGCCCGCCGAGCAGGCAGGCGCCGCCTCGGCCGTCTCCGAGACCGGCAGCGAGCTGGGCGGGGCACTGGGCTTCGCGATCCTCGGCTCGATCGGCACCGCCGTCTACCACCACCAGATGGCGAACGTGCAGGTGGCCGGCGTCCCCGCCGAGACCCTGCGCGCGGCCCGCGACACCCTCGGCAGCGCCGCTCACGTTCCCGGTCAGGCCGGCCTGGCCCTTCTGGAGGCCGCCAAGACCGCCTTCACCCACGGTCTGAACGTCACCGGCCTGTCCGGCGGCATCGTCCTGGCCGCCGCGGCTCTGGTCACCCTCATCGTCCTCCGCGACGTCCCCGTCTCGGTCCCCGCCCAGGACACCGCCCCCGCCGAACAGACGCCCCAGCTCGAGGTGATCGATCGATAAGGGCGGGAATCCCCAGCCTCGGTGCCCTTCGCGATCGCCGAGATGCTCCGAGGTCATGGACCCGAAGCATCTCGGCGATCGCGGTTGCGAAGAGGTCCACCGATGCGACCGTGCCCGGGTGTCCACCGATCGGTTGACACCGAACCCGCCGTTCGGTCGTCGCAGCGTGGTCGGACGCGGACATAGCGTTGCGTGCGACGGCAAAGCGGATCGTACGAGAGCAGGGAAGGTCACAGGTCGCATGAGCCCCTTTTTGACGGCACTCATCCCTAGTGCAACCGCCGTTGGCGGGGCACTGTGAGGTCGTACGAACGCATGGCCGGCCTTACTCTCCGCCCGCCCCGGAATCGTGTGGAGCGCCGAGCCATCGGCTGGTGGACCGCCCAGTCCTCGCTGTTCGCGCTCCCGGTGCCGATCGTGTTCGCGATCCTCTTCCTGTGCATCCCGCCGGCCCGGACCTGGTTCGCCTGGTGCCTGGTCGGCACCCTGGTTCCCGGGCTCGTCTACATGGCCGTCATGCCCGTCTGGCGGTACCGGGTGCACCGCTGGGAGACCACGGACGAGGCGGTGTACGCGTCGTCGGGATGGCTTTGGCAGCGATGGCGGGTCGTGCCGCTGTCCCGCGTCCAGACCGTGGACTCCCTTCGCGGCCCGGTGCAGCAGCTCTTCGGGCTCTCCGGAATCACCGTGACCACCGCCTCGACCGCCGGCGCCGTCAAGATCAAGGGCTTGGACCACCGCGTCGCGGCCGACGTGGTGCAGCACCTCACCAGGTGCACGCAGGCGACGCCGGGAGACGCCGCATGACGCCCGGCTCCGTGACCCAGAGCGCGGCGAGCCCTCCGGTCGTCCCCTGGGAAAGGCTCAACGTCCGCCTGATCCCGGCCAACATGAGCCTGCTGGCCGCACCGCTGGCCTCCTTCGGTGGCACTCTTCTGGTCACCGGCGGAGGGCTCGGCCTCCAGGCACTGCTCACCCTCGGGTCGATCCTCGTCGCCTTCCTCGCGGTGACCGGCTTCGGCCTGATGCGTTTCCTCACCACCCGCTACCGGATCACCGATGAGCGGATCGAACTGCGTTCCGGGCTGCTGTTCCGCAGCGAGCGCACCCTCCCCGTCGACCGTGTCCGCAGCATCGATCTGACCGCGAACCCCCTGCACCGGATCTTCGGGCTCACGTCCGTCCGGATCGGCACCGGCGAACAGACCTCCGCGACGGGCCGCAGGCTCACCCTGGACGGCGTCGGCAAGACACAGGCCGCCGAACTGCGACGACGGCTCCTCAGCCGCCGTGACGCCGCGACCGGGTGGCCGGCCGACGAGGACGGCCCGATCGCCGCCATGGACTGGTCCTGGGTGCGCTACGGGCCGCTGACCATCTGGGGCGTGGGCGGTCTCCTGGCCGCCGTCGGCACCGCCTACCGCACGCTGCACGAGATGAAGATCGATCCGCTTCGGTTCGGCTTCGTCAAGGCCGTCGAGCAAAGCTACGGATCCGTGCCCCTGTGGTTCGGCCTTCTGGGGACCGTGCTGATCATCGTCGTGCTCGGTGCCGTCGTCTCGACCGCCACCCTCATCGAGGGTTGGCGCGGCTACCGCCTGGAGCGCGCGGACGGCGGCGTCCTCCGGGTCCGCCGCGGCCTGCTCGTCACCCGGTCGGTCACCATCGAAGAACGACGACTGAGCGGTGTGGAGCTGCGCGAGCCGATGCTCCTGCGCTGGGCCGGAGGCGCACGCCTGAACGCGGTGGCCGGCGGCCTCGGCAACCGGGACGAGAACCGCCGGCGGCGCCTGCTGTCGCCACCGATGCCCCGCGCCGAGGTGCTCCGCGCGGCCGCCGACGTACTCGCCGAGACCGAGTCGCCCACGGCCTCGGCCGCGCTCAGGACACACCCGCGCGTCGTCCTGCGGAGGCGGATCGGCCGCGGGCTGATCGTGACCGCATCGGCCGTCTCCGCACTCGCCGTACTCGGCGTATGGCTGTCCTCATCGTTCCTGTACGCGGCCGTCATCTGCGCCTTGGTGCTGCTACCGGCCGCGGTGGCGCTGGCGTTCACCGCCTACCGCGCCCTCGGCCATGGACTGCGCGGCCGCTACCTGGTCACTCGGTCCGGTGCCTTCGCACGCTCCACGGTGGCGCTGAAGCGTGCGGACGTCATCGGCTGGAGCATCACCCGATCGATCTTCCAGCGCCGCGCGGGTCTCCTCACGCTAGGGGCGGCCACAGCCGCCGGCGAACACTGCTACAAGATCCGGGACGTCGCCGTCTCCGACGGTCTGGCCTTCGCCGAAGAAGCGGTCCCCGATCTACTCACACCATTCCTTCAGCGAACGCCGTCCTGAGCGCGATGGTCCTGCTCGCCTCGAGAGCGTCGACAACTTCGAGTACGGGTACGACGCCGCGGTGCGAAAGTGGTCCACCCACGGTCGACGTTCGCTTTTCACGAAGATATATTCGGTTTATGCGAACAGATGCCTCGCCCCTGCTGCCGATCTTCCGGTCGGCCAATCAGGCCGACCTGCTCGCCACGCTCTTCCTTCACCCCGACCACGACTACACACTCGCCGACCTGGCTCGGACACTCGACGTGAGCCCGTCGACGCTCCACCGCGACGTGCATCGTCTGATCGACGCCGACCTGATCCGAACCCGGCCCGTCGGCCGCTCCCAACTCCTGCGCGCCAATACCGCGAACCGCATCAGCGAGCCCTTGACCCGCTTGCTCCTCATGACGGTCGGCCCTCACCTCGTCATCACGGACGAGTTCGCCGACGTCGACGGAGTAGACGCCGTTGTCATCTACGGGTCCTGGGCCGCCCGCTACCACGGCGAACCGGGGCCACCACCGAACGACATCGACGTCCTCGTCCTCGGTCAGCCGGCGAGGAGCGACGTCTACGATGCCGCCGACCGCGCTCAACAGCGCATCGACTTTCCGGTAAATCCGGTCATTCGCCCCCGGGAACGCTGGCAGGACCCGGCAGATCCGCTGATTCAGCAGGTCAAGAGCTCATCTCTTGTGGTTGCATTCGGTGAAATACCGATCGACCCACAGTGAGGATCTGCGAACCGCTGGAGCCAGGGCGTGGCCGTGATCGAGCGGCTGCTTCAGAACGGCGACCTACAGTCCCTGCGCGGCTCGGCCGCGCACGGCGAGCCGTGACTGAAGAAGGCATTGCGCACCCACGCCACCACCCATCAAGATCGCTGCCACGCCGAGCAGATCATCTCCGCCGCCGAAAAGCCGCTCCCCCACCTCGGGTTGTTCTGATCGAACGTTGCGAGAGCGGCGACCACCCGGCTCCTACTAGTGGGCCGGGTCTTCTTTTTCTCTGGCGAGCGGTGTGGTGCATACTCCGGTCATCGTTTCCCGCATCGGCAGGGCACCCGGCATGTTCGTTCGCATAAGCCGAAGGCAAATTCGGCTTATGCGAACGATCGAGTCGCGCTCAGGAGGCTTCGGCGGCGGCGCGGGCGGCGTGCGGGAGAGCGTCGGTGATGCGGTCCAGGGCCGCGGTCGACCTGATCACGTGCAGGCTTTCCACCCGGTGTCATACCACCTGTCGTTTCCCTTGGGGTCGGTCACGTATCCGACCGCCTTGACGCAGTCACTCGGGGAATAGACGTATACCGGTCCGGCAAAGGAGTTGAAGCGCCCGGCGTTGACGACGCTGGAGCCGCCGTTCGCGCTCTTGATCTGGATGGCGTGTTGCCATCCCAGCGAACCCTTAGTGGTCGAATCACCGATGTAAAAGTAAGCGCAGTTGTAACCATTCGACGCGTTGTACGCGATGTATACATCACCGGCGTACACGTTGTAGTAGGAGTACTCCCACTTAGGGCCGTAGACCGTGTGGTAATTCGATCCGCAGATCGACGCGGTCGGGTCAGCACTCGCGGCGGGGGCCAGGGCAACGCTTCCAGCCAGGATCGCCCCGGCCATGACGATTGAAGAAATGAGACTTTTGCGCTTCACCGTGATCCTTCCTCAATGCCACCCATGTGGATGACATGCCCCTCAACCGTCTTTTCTCTCGCGGGAGGGCGCGTGCGGCGATCATGGCACGACGGATCCGAACCCGACAAGGGGGACGATTGAAGCATTTTTGCGGGAAACAACACACTTCAACCGCCGATTCGGAATATCCCCGCATCGTCGCAGGTCAAGGCCCCGACCAACACAGGTCGCCACTTTCCGCGATTACCGGTTGCGCAGAGCGACTCGACCGAAATTGAACATCAGGAAAACCGGGACGAAACAACGAGGAAACGCGCATATGAATGAGGCTGACGCCGACCGGCATCAGCAGGAGCCGGGGAACCGCTGGGGACAAGGCGCCGCCGAGCGCGCGCCCACCGATCCGAACGGACTCGAACGCCCCGCCATGCCCGAGGACGCGACAGCCCCTGCGACGCGAAGGAGGCGCTTGCTGACGCTGAGCGCCTCACCCCCGCCGCCGAGAAGCCGCTGCCGCACCTCGGGCTGTTCTGACCTCGCCGATCAGGCGGCTTCGGCGGCGGCGCGGGCGGCGTGCGGGAGAGCGTCGGTGATGCGCTGCAGGGCGGCATCGTCGTGGGCGGCCGACAGGAACCAGGCCTCGTACGCCGACGGGGGCAGGTAGACGCCGTGGTCCAGGGCCGCGTGGAAGAACGCGGCGTAGCGGCGGGTGCTCTGGCGCTGTGCCTGGTCGAAGTCCAGGACCGGCTCGTCACTGAAGAAGATCGAGAAGAGGTTGCCCGCGGTCTGCAGCCGGTGGGGCACGCCCTCCTTGGTCAGGGCGTCCGTGGCGGCCTCGGCGACGACGGTGGCGGCGTGGTCGATCCGGGCGTAGACCTCTTCGGTGGCGGCGCGGAGCGTCGCCAGGCCGGCGGCGGTGGCCAGCGGGTTACCGGACAGGGTGCCCGCCTGGTAGACGGGGCCGGCGGGGGCGAGCCGGTCCATGATCTCGGCGCGTCCGCCGAACGCCGCCGCGGGCAGGCCGCCGCCCATGACCTTGCCGAAGGTGTACAGGTCGCCCTGGACGCCCTCCAGGCCGTACCAGCCGGAGCGGGAGACGCGGAAGCCGGTCAGCACCTCGTCCATGATGAGCAGCGCGCCGTACCGCTCGCAGATGCCCTTGAGGGCGGCGTTGAAGCCCTCGGTCGGCGGGACGATGCCCATGTTGGCCGGGCAGGCCTCGGTGATGACGCAGGCGATCTCGTGGCCGTACTCGCCGAACGTCTCCTCGACGGCGGCGATGTCGTTGTAGCGCAGCACGATCGTGTCGGCGGTGGCCGCGCCGGTGACGCCCGGCGAGTCGGGCAGGCCGAACGTCGCGACGCCCGATCCCGCCGCGGCCAGGAGCGCGTCGGAGTGGCCGTGGTAGCAGCCGGCGAACTTCACGATCTTCGAGCGCTCGGTGAAGCCGCGCGCGAGGCGGATCGCGGACATCGTCGCCTCGGTGCCCGAGCTGACCAGGCGGACCTTCTCGATCGGCGTGCGGGCCACCATCTCCTCGGCGAGCAGGACCTCGCCCTCGGTGGGCGCGCCGTACGAGGTGCCGTGCTCGGCGGCCCGCCGCACGGCCTCGACGACCTCCGGGTGCCCGTGGCCGAGGATCATCGGCCCCCACGAGCAGATCAGGTCGACGTACTCGTTGCCGTCGGCGTCGACGAGGTACGGGCCGCGAGCCGAGGCCATGAACCGCGGGGTGCCGCCCACGGCCCCGAAGGCGCGCACCGGGGAGTTGACTCCGCCCGGTATGACCGCACCTGCCCGATCGAAGAGTGCCTCGGAACTTTTCGTGGAAGTCACCCCACGAGTCTCCCAGACGTCATTCGCAGGCGTCGGCCAGGATCTCCAGTAGCCGCACCGGGTCCGGCAGCGGCGCGTTGTGCGGCTCCCTGACCCAGGTCACCTCGCGGCCGAACGGCAGCACCGACGGCGGCGCGAGGACGTAGCTGTCCCGGCAGTGCCAGCGCATTCCCGGACTGTCCTCGATGCTCTCGGGGACGGTGTCGAGGTGGCAGTTCCACCACTCGTCCTCGTCGACGGGCGCGCCGCGCGTGGCGACGAAGAAGAGATAGCGCTCGTCACCGTGGGCGGCGACCGGCCCCACCGGGACGCCCTCCCGCTCCATCTGTTCGAGCGCCGTCTGGCCCGCCTTGGCCGGTACGTCGAAGACGTCGAAGACCCGGCCCGTCGGCAGGACGATGTTGGCGTCCGGGTCCCTCATCCACCAGCTCGCCAGCGTTTCGGTGTCGACCGTGGCCTGTCGCTGCCACACCTGCGACCGTGGATGGGCCGCGGGCGACGGGCAGCCGATCCGGTCGCAGGAACACGCTCGGGTGTCGTCGCCGGGATGCTCACCCGGATAACAGGGCCAGCCCAGGGCGGCGTACTCCTGGACGGCGGCGGCCATGCGCTCGCGTCGGACCGACTCGCCCGTCTTGCGGCGGCCGGCCGACCGGTTCGCTCGTTTCGCTGTTACATCCAGCATCCTGCTCCCCCTCCGCTCCTCTTCCGATGATGGCGCGCCGGTGACTCGCGGGTTGCGGGAACCCCCGAAAAGCGGCGAAGCCGTGACCCGCCACCACGCGGGTCACCCGGAAGTGAACCCGCCGCGGCGAGCCGAGTGGCCGGGCGAGGAGCCCGGCCGCGAAGCGAATGGGAAGGGCGAACGGCCCTTGAACCGGCGGTGCCGGGTCAGGCGCGCAACGAGCGTGCGACCTCCGTGGCCCAGTAGGTGAGGATGATGTCGGCGCCCGCGCGGCGGATCGAGACGAGCGTCTCCATGATCGCTCGGTCGCGGTCGATCCAGCCCTGGGCGGCGGCCGCCTCGACCATGGAGTACTCGCCACTGACCTGGTACGCGGCGACGGGAACGTGGACGGCGTCGCGCACGCGGCGGATGACGTCGAGGTAGGTCAGCGCCGGCTTCACCATGACGACGTCGGCGCCCTCGTCCAGGTCGAGGAGGACCTCCCGAATCGCCTCCTCGGCGTTGGGCGGGTCCTGCTGGTACGCCGACCGGTCGCCGAACTGCGGCGCGCACTCGGCGGCGTCGCGGAACGGCCCGTAGAACGCCGAGGCGTACTTCACGGCGTACGCCATGATCGCGACGTTGCCGTAGCCGCCCTCGTCGAGGGCGGTGCGGATCGCGGCGACCTGGCCGTCCATCATGCCGCTCGGGGCGACGACGTCGACGCCGGCCGCGGCCTGAGCGACGGCGATGGAGGCGTAGCGCTCCAGGGTGGCGTCGTTGTCGACCTCACCGGAGGACGTGAGGATGCCGCAGTGCCCGTGGTCGGTGTACTCGTCGAGGCACAGGTCGGCCGTGATCACTATGGAGTCGCCGAGGTCGCCGCTCAGGTCGCGCAGCGCCTTCTGCACGATGCCGGCCGGGTCGTCGGCGGCCGAGCCGCGGCCGTCCTTGACCGCGGGGATGCCGAACAGTATCAGCCCGCCGACGCCGGCCTCCGCCGCCTCGTACGCCGCCTTGCGCAGGGACTCCCGGGTGTGCTGCATGACGCCGGGCATCGACGCGATCGGCTGCGGTTCGGCGATGCCCTCCTTGACGAAGAGCGGCAGCACCAGATCGCTCGGATGCACGTGCGTCTCGGCGACGAGACGTCGCAGGGCCGGGGTGCGGCGGAGCCGACGGGGGCGTACGACGGGGAACTGCGCGGTCACGGTGACCCTCTTTCAGCGATTACTTGCGCCGGCGCGCGCCGCGGCGCATCTCACTCGGCTTGCGGAGCGGGTCGCCGGCCTCGGCCTGGGCGGCCCGCCGCTTGGCACCGTACTCCGCCAGCGCCTCGGCGAGGGCACTGGCCGACGGTTTGTCCGCCATGACGTCGACGCGCAGGCCGTACTCCTCGGCGGTCTGCGCGGTCTGCGGCCCGATGCAGGCGATCACGGTGACGTTGTGCGGCTTGCCGGCGATGCCGATGAGGTTGCGGACCGTCGAGGACGAGGTGAACAGCACCGCGTCGAACCCGCCGCCCTTGATCGCCTCGCGGATCGGGGCGGGCGGCGGAGCGGCGCGTACGGTCCGGTAGGCGGTGACGTCGTCGCACTCCCAACCGAGCTCGGTGAGCCCGGCGACGAGCGTCTCGGTGGCGATGTCGGCGCGCGGCAGCAGCACCCGGTTGATCGGGTCCAGGTCCTTGTCGTACGGCGGCCAGACCTCCAGGAGGCCCTCGGAGGACTGCTGGTCCTTCGGGGAGAGGTCGGGCTTGACGCCGAACTCCACCAGCGCGGCGGCGGTCTGCTCGCCGACGGCCGCGACCTTCAGGCCGGCGAAGGCGCGGGCGTCCAGGCCGTACTGCTCGAACCGCTCACGCACGGCGCGTACGGCGTTCGTGGAGGTGAAGACGACCCACTCGTAGCGGCCGGTCACCAGGCCCTTGATGGCACGCTCCATCTGCTGGGGCGTGCGCGGGGGCTCCACCGAGATGGTGGGCACCTCGTCGGGGACGGCGCCGTACGAGCGGAGCTGGTCGGACAGCGAGGCCGCCTGCTCCTTCGTCCGGGGCACGAGGACCCGCCAGCCGAACAGCGGCTTGGTCTCGAACCACGACAGTTTCTCGCGCCAGCGGACGATGTCGCCGACGACGAGCAGCGCGGGCGACTCCAGGTGCTTGGTTTCGGAGGCGACCTTCGCGAGCGTGGAGTCGACGGTGTACTGCTCGGTCGTCGTGCCCATCGAGGTGACCGCCACCGGCGTCGTGTCGGACCGCCCGGCGACCATGAGGCCCTTGGCGATCTCGCCGATGGTGTGCTCCGCGCCGAGGATCACGAGCGTCGCCGCGCCGGCGTGGGCGCTCCAGTCGACGCCGCCCTCCTGGGCGTCGACGACCACGACGTCACGGTGCTTGCCGTCGATCAGCGGGACCCCGGCGTAGCCGGGGACACCGGTGACCGAGGAGACGCCCGGGACGATCTCGAACGGGACCTTGGACTTGGCGCAGACCTTGGCCTCTTCGGTGAGGGCGCAGCTCAGGCCGGGGTCGCCGCCGAGCACCCGGGCGACGACCTTGCCCGAACGGGCCAGGCTCACGAGGCTGGCCCCCGCCGGGCCGATCACCTCGGCGGCGGGGTTGAAGTGCGCGCTGAACAGCGACGCCATCGTCTCGTGGACCACGATGACGTCGGCCGTGCCGAGGATTCTGACCGCGCGCAGCGTCAGGAGTTCCGGATCGCCCGGGCCGACGCCGACGAAGGCCACCCGGCCCTGCCGCTCGCCGGACGCCGTCGCGCCGGACTTCGCGGGGGCCTCGCCCTCGTCGGTCACGGCTTTCTTGCTCGCGGGGCTCAAGATGTGCTCTCCCCCATCAACTGGTCGGCCCCCTCCGCGAGCATCCGGAGCGCGAGATCGCGTCCCAGGCGCTCGGAATCGTCAGGGGAGCCGCTTTCGGACAACCGAATCTGCCGTTCACCGTCATACCCGACAACGACGCCGGTCAGATGCACGATTTCGTCGTACCACGCAGCGTATGCGCCCACGGGAGCCGAGCAGCCCGCCTCCAGCGTGGCCAGGAGCATCCGCTCGGCGGTAACCGCCGCCCTGGTCGGAGCGTGGTCGAGGGTGGCGAGGAGCTCGATGAGATCGGCGCGGTCGGACCGGCACTCCACGGCGAGGGCCCCCTGGCCCGGCGCGGGCAGCATCTGGTCCGGCTCGAAGATCTCCGAGACGGCCTCCAGCCGGTCGATCCGGGTCAGCCCGGCGAACGCCAGCACGACCGCGTCCACCTCGCCGTCGGTGACCTTCCGCAGCCGCGTGTCGGCGTTGCCGCGGATCGGCACGACGTCGAGGTCGGGGCGGAGCGCGCGCAGCTGCGCCACCCGGCGCGGCGACCCGGTGCCGATCCTGGCGCCGCGCCGCAGGTCGGCGAGCTTGGCCGGCCCGCACAGGGCGTCCCGGGGGTCGTCGCGCGGCGGGATCGCCGCGAGCGTGATGCCCTCGGCGGGCCCGGTGGGCAGGTCCTTCAGCGAGTGGACCGCGAAGTCGATCTCACCGGAGAGGAGCCGCTCGCGCAGCCCGTTGACGAACACGCCCGTGCCGCCGATCTGGGCGAGCTGCGCCTTGGAGACGTCGCCTTCGGTGGTCACGCCGACGAGCTCGACGGCCCGGCCGGTACGGGCGGTCAGCTCGTCGGCGACCAGCCCGGACTGGGTCATCGCCATCAGGCTGCGCCGGGTACCGAGTTTCAGAATCACAGGACATCCTCCGCCCGGATGACCGACTCCGGGGCCTTGGGATCGAGATCAAAGAGTTCGCGCAGCGCGTCGGCGTATGTGTCGCCGCCCGGGGAACCCGCCAACTCTTTCACGCGCACGGTCGGGGCGTGCAGCAGCTTGTCGACGACGCGGCGTACGGTCTGGGCGATCTCCTGCCGCGCCCGGTCGTCCAGCTCGGGCAGCCGGCCGCCGAGCCGGCCGAGCTCGGCCTCGACGACCTCCGCCGCCTTGCTGCGCAGCGCGACCACCGTCGGGGCGACCGTCGCCGCGACGAGGCCGAGCTGGAAGGCCTTGACCTCCTCGCACACGATCCGCCGGACGGCGTCGGTGTCGGCCTCGGCCGGCGCGTCGTCGGACTCGCTGAGGTCGTCCAGGCCCACGAGGGTGACGCCGGGCAGGTCGCGGACCGCCCGGTCGACGTCGTGCGGCAGGGCGAGATCGAGCAGGAACACCGGGCCCCGAACCATGTCCGGGGTGATGACGAGGCCCGTGGCGCCGGTGCACGAGACGACGATGTCCGCCTCGGCCATCGCCTCCCGCAGGTCCGCGAGCCGGATCGCCCGCGCCGGGGCCTCGGTCGCCTTGGCCAGGCGGACGCCGCGTTCAAAGGTGCGGTTGGCGATGACGATCTCGCCGACGCCTTCCCGGGCGAGCGTCGCGACCGCCAGGGAGCTCATCGAACCGGCGCCCACCACGAGGGCCCGCCGGCCCTCCAGGGAGCCCGCCCGGCTCAGCCCCACGCTGACGAGGGACGCGCCCGCCCGGTCGATGCCGGTCTCGTTGCGCGCCCGCTTGCCGACGCGCAGCGCCTGCTGGATCGCCTCGTTCAGCGCCCGGTCGACGGTGCCGTACTTCTGGGCGAGCTTGAGGGCGGTGCGGAGCTGACCGGCGATCTGGCCCTCGCCGACGACCATGGAGTCCAGGCCGCAGGCCACCGAGAAGACGTGCTGGACCGCGCGCTCCTCGTAGTGGACGTACAGGTGCCGGGACAACTCGTCCAGCGGCACGTCCGAGTGCCGGGAGAGCAGCTCGGAGATGGCCGAGACGCCCGCGTGGAACTTGTCGACGTCGGCGTACACCTCGATGCGGTTGCACGTCGAGACGACCACGACGCCGCCGACGTTCGGAGCGCCGTGCACGTCGTGCAGCAGCTTGACGAGGCGCTCGCCGGTGACCGCGGCGCGTTCCAGCAGCGCGACGGGGGCGCTGCGGTGACTCAGCCCGACCACGAGAATGCTCACTGGTGTTCCCGTCCCTCACCTGCGGGCCCTGAGCAGCGCGTACGCGGCCGTATCGGCACACCCGCTCGGCTCATTGGCCATCCACCGCCTCGAGATACTCGTGTTCCACTCCGGCGGGGCCTCCGGCCTTCCGCTGCTCGTGGAACGCGAGGATTTGAAGCTCGATCGACAGGTCGACCTTACGCACATCGACCCCATCTGGCACAGTCAGGACAACAGGGGCGAAGTTCAGGATGCTCGTGACCCCGCTCGCCACCACCCGATCACAGACCGCCTGGGCGGCCGACGCGGGCACCGCCAGCACCGCGATCGAGATCCCGCAGTCCGTGATCACATGCTCGAGCTTGTCGATGTGCTCGACGGTCAGGCCGTTGATGCGCTCCCCCACGATCGCCGGATCGGCGTCCAGCAGCGCGGCCATCCGGAAACCACGGGAGGCGAACCCGCCGTACCCCGCGAGGGCGCGGCCGAGGTTACCGAGGCCGACGATGGCCACCGACCAGTCCTGGGTGAGGCCCAGCTCACGGGAGATCTGGTAGACGAGGTACTGCACCTCATAGCCGACACCCCGGGTGCCGTACGACCCGAGGTGCGACAGGTCCTTGCGGAGCTTGGCCGAATTGACGCCCGCGGCGGCGGCGAGCTCCTCCGACGAGACGGTGACGATGCCGCGGTCGGCGAGCGTGTGCAAGGCGCGGAGGTAGACCGGAAGCCTGGCCACGGTCGCCTCTGGGATGCCCCGGTTTCGCGCACCGAGGGTGGATCGACGGGTCACAAGCCTGCTCTTTTAGGACTCGACGACGCGGCCGGTCCTGAGTCGCCCGTCGGCCCGGTCGCCTGGACTTTCCTCAGATTAAGCCTTTGTGAACGCGCGCACAAAGTCGGGTCTCACGCCGCTCGCCGCCCCCGGAACCGCCAGGGGATGCCGGAAACCCCGTCGGCGCGCAGCTCAGCGGCGTCTCCCGGGCGCTGCGGCCGCTTCTCCCGGCCGCGGAGGATGTGACCAACGAGACATCGACACCTCACCGGCACCTACGGTAAAGGCGGACGGTCAGGAGCTCAGAGCGGTGCGCAGGCGACGCTCGTCGACCCGCCAGAAGTCGTGCTGCACGCCGTCGACGAACGTGACCGGGATCTGGTCCCAGTAGCGCCGCGTGTCCTCCTCGGAGGCGGTGATGTCGCGCTCCTCCCAGCCGACGCCGAGGTCGCCGCAGACGCGCGAGATCACCTCGCGCGCGTCGTCGCACAGGTGGCAGCCCGGCTTTCCGAGCAGCAGGACGCGGGACGTGTCAGCCATGAGGCCAGCGTACGGACGGGTTCGACGGGTGGGGCGGCTGGGAGGGGTGCCCGTTCGGTCGCGGAGGGGCCGGGCGCGGGCCGGTCACGTCGTGGGGAGCCGGACGCGGGCCGGTCACGTCATGCGGAGCGGGGCGCGGGGCGGTCGCGTCGTGGGGCAGGCGATTCGGATCGTGGATCGGCCGCTGGGCCGGGTGCTGCGGCCTGGGCGGCTCCTGGGCCGCATACGCGGGCCTCGGCGTGTCCTGGGTCGAGTACTGCGGCCTCGGGGACTCCCCGGTCGAGTACTGCGGCCTCGGCGGCTCCTGGGCCGGACGCGGGGGCTCGTACGCCGGGCGGGCGGCCTCGTGGGGCGGACGGTGCCCGTTCTGCGGCGGACGCTGGGCGTCGGGCGGCGGCGCGACCTTCGCGGCGGTGGTGGTCAGCTCGATGACGTTCGTGCCCGCGACGTGGGTCCGCGCCTCGGCCGCGAACCGCTGGACGTGCGGCTGCCGCGTGTGGTTCTCCACCGCGGCGGCGTCGTGGAAGAGCTGGTAGAAGATCCGCTGCAGCGGCGCGTTGTCGACGGAGTGGCAGGCGTAGACCAGAGTGCCCGGGTCGCGCTCGATCACCGTGCGGGTGACCTCGGCGGCCAGCCGGTCGAACGCCTCCTGGTGCCCGTCGATCAGGGTGTACATGGTGATCCGGCCGTACTGCCCGAAGGGGAACGGCAGCGGTCCCGACGTCCCGGGCGCCGGCGCGAACGACGGCTGGCCGGAGTACTGCCCGCCCGCCGGCCGGCCCTGGGGAGGGATGCCCTGCTGCGGAACCGATGGCCGCCCGTGGGGAGGCTGCCCTGCGTAGTTGGACATCTCGTCGTACGGCTCCGCTTCTTCTTCGTCTTCGTCGTCGTGGGCCTGCTGCGGCAGCACGCGGGCGGTCCCGAACCAGATCAGGGCGACGGCGCCGCCGAGCGCGAGCGGCGCCAGCGGTCCGGGCAGGAAGCCGCGCGTCGCGGTGACCACGAGCACCCCCGCGAGCGCGACCATGGCCACGGTGAGCATGATCTCGGTGGCGGCGCGGTCGCGCTTGTTGCCGCGCATCGCGGTGACCGCGACGCAGGAGACGAGCGACACGACCGCGAAGACGTGGCCCCCGTCGAGGATGAGCTTGGGCAGCGACGAATAGTGACCGGGGACCTTCGGCAGGCTCTTGCCGAAGGTGCCGATGATGGGGTCGAGCAGGATGATGACCACGGCCACGACGACGTACGAGCCGGCGATGAGCCGTGCCGCGAAGCGCGCCTGCACCGTGCGGGCCACCAGCTCGACGACGCCGAGCGCCAGGCTGAACGGTGCCAGCAGCCCGCCGAACAGCTCCACGAACCGCAGCAGGGCGGGCGAGAAGCCCGTCGCGAACCCGGCGGTCATCGCGCCCAGCGCGAGGCCGAGGGCGGCGAGCGTGCCCGTCCAGGCGAAGAGGTAGATCCGCCGCTCGGGGAACGCGCGCACGGCGAGCAGCCCCGCGCACCCGAAGGCGGCGAGGGTCGCCAAAAGTGCCACCGCGACGTTGACCATCGCCCCCCATGGTGCCCGATCACTGGAGTGGACAGGTAACGGATCGCCCGGTCCGCCCGCGGAAATCGCTATGCGCTGCATGAGCGGATATACGAGCTGATTCGTCATCGGCCGCCATTGCCATAGTTACTCGCTGGTATCTAGCATGTCCGCACACATCCGGTGGCCGCTCAGCACCGAGGAGTACTGGATGCGCAGTCTCACCCTCGATCCCCCTCTCGCGTCCCCCGAGGCGACCGGCGGCACGGTCGCCCCGAAACCCGCCGACGACCAGGACGAGCTGCGTGACCTCGTGCTCCGGGCCCGGGCCGGCGAGTCCGACGCCTTCGCCGCCCTGTACGGCCGCTACGTCGACCTCGTCTACCGCTACGTCTACTACCGCGTCGGCGCACACCCCCTCGCCGAGGACCTCACCAGCGAGACGTTCCTGCGGGCGCTGCGCCGGATGAGCGTGTTCACCTGGCAGGGCAAGGACTTCGGCGCCTGGCTCGTCACCATCGCCCGCAATCTCGTCCTGGACCACTTCAAGTCCAGCCGGTACCGGCTCGAGATCTGCACGGCGGAGCCCGATGACGGGGACCGCTGGGAGGAGGGCCCCGAGCGCGCCGTCCTCGACTCCTTCACGCACCGGGCGCTGTTCTCGGCGGTCCGGGCCCTGGGCTCGGAACAGCGCGAGTGCGTCGTCCTGCGGTTCCTGCACGGCCTCTCGGTCGCCGAGACCGCCGTGATCATGGGAAAGAACAGCGGGGCGATCAAGGCGCTCCAGCACCGCGCCGTGCGCTCCCTCGCCCGGTCCGTCCCGCCCGATGTTCACTGAAGCGACACTGATGACTGACGGTCCCTGTCGATTACGGCTGATCGAAAGTGGTTACCCTCGTCTCATGCGGTTGTGGCCATGGGGTGACGATGCCGAGGACGCCGAACTGGCAGGTGAGGCGGCCGCGGCGGCTGCGGAGATCGACGAGCCGCCTGCGGTGCCCGATCCCGGTGCCGCGGCGTTCTTCGACGTCGACAACACGTTGATCCGAGGCGCGTCGATCTACCACTTCGCGCGCGGCCTCGCCGCCCGCAAGCTGTTCACCTTCCGCGACCTGGCGCTGTTCGCGCTGGGTCAGGCGTCGTTCCGGATGCGCGGCTCGGAGAACGCCGAGCACATCAGCACCGCGCGCGAGGCCGCCCTGGCGTTCGTCGCCGGGCGCAGCGTGAGCGAGCTCGTCAGCCTCTGCGAGGAGATCTACGACGAGAAGATGGCCGACCGGATCTGGCACGGCACGCGTGCCCTCGCGCTCAAGCACCTGGACGCCGGCCAGCAGGTCTGGCTCGTCACGGCCACGCCGGTCGAGCTCGCCCGGATCATCTCGCACCGGCTCGGCCTGACCGGCGCCCTCGGCACCGTCGCCGAGACCGAGAACGGCGTCTACACCGGGCGGCTGGTCGGTCACCTCCTGCACGGCCCCGCCAAGGCCGGTGCCGTGCGGGCGCTCGCCAAGCGCGAGGGCCTGGACCTGTCGCGCTGCTCGGCGTACAGCGACTCCTACAACGACCTGCCGATGCTGACCGCGGTCGGCCATCCCCACGCGGTCAACCCCGACGCCGACCTCCGCGAGCACGCCCGCGAACACGGCTGGCCGGTCCATGACTTCCGCACCGGCCGCAAGGTCACCATGGTCGCGCTGCCGACCGCCGCCGGAGCCGGAGCCCTCGTCGGCGGGGTCGCCGCCGGCATCGCGCTCCGCCGCCACTACCGCGACCGCTGAGCCGCAGCGGGTGCCCGCAGGCGCCATCGCCGCCGGAGCGGCCCTCCGTCACCACCGCGACCGCTGAGCCGCCGCAGGCGCCATCGCCGCCGGAATGACCCTCCGCCGCCACGACCCCAGCCGCGCTGAACCGGGTGCGGGCTGACGACCAACGGCCGGGCCGTGGCACGCCGCGAGCCGTCCGCCACCGTGAACGACCCCGGGCCCGACGCACGACGCGGCGCGCCGGACACGACCCGGCCCCACGTAACGACATCGTTCCCAGGACGACGGAGCCCGCCAGGGGCGAGGCACCCCCGAGGTGCCGCCCTGGCGGGCCCTGTCGCGTCCGCTCAGCGGCCGCTGAGGCGCAGCATGGCCTCCGGGTAGCGGGCGCCGGCGACCGGCAGCTCCAGCTCCTTCAGCTCCGCCTCGCTGAGCTTGATCTCGGCGGCGGCGAGGTTCTCCTCGAGCCTCGCACGCCGCTTGGTGCCGGGGATCGGCGCGACGTCCTGCCCCTGGTGCAGCAGCCAGGCCAGGGCCAGCTGCGCCGCCGTCACGCCCTTGCTCGCGGCCATCTCCCGGACGGCCTCCGCGGCCTTGACGTTGGCGTCGTAGTTGGCGCCCTGGAAGCGCGGGTCGTTGCGACGGTAGTCGTCCTCCCCGTACTCCTCGGCCCGGCGGACGTCGCCGGTCAGGAAACCGCGCCCGAGCGGCGAGTACGGCACGAGGCCGATGCCGAGCTCCCGGATGGCCGGCAGGATCTCGTCGTCCAGTGCCCGCTCCCACAGCGAGTACTCCGACTGCAGTGCCGACACGGGGAACGCGGCGTGGGCCCGGCGGATCGTCTCCGCGCCGGCCTCGGACAGGCCGAAGAACCGGACCTTGCCCTCCTGGACCAGCTCGCCGACGGTGCCGGCGACGTCCTCGATCGGCACCTCCGGGTCGACGCGGTGCTGGTAGAGCAGGTCGACGTGGTCGGTGCCGAGACGCCGCAGCTGCTGCTCCAGCACCTGCTTGATGTGCTCGGGACGGCTGTTCAGGCCCTGACGCTCGCCGTTCTCGTCGATGTCCCAGCCGAACTTCGTGGCGATGACCGCCTCGTCACGGCGGCCGCTCAGCGCCCGGCCGAGGAGCTCCTCGTTGGTCCAGGGGCCGTAGATCTCGGCCGTGTCGAAGAAGTCACAGCCGAGCTCCAGCGCCCGGTGGATCGTGGCGGTGGACTCCTGGTCGTCGCCCTGACCGTACGCCCAGGTCATGCCCATGCAGCCCAGGCCGAGCGCCGACACTTCGAGTCCCTGCGTGCCCAGTCTTCTCTTCTCCATGGCGACCAGACTCCCCCTTAGAGCGCGCTCTAAGTCAAGCCGGGCTCAGAAGTGCACAGGTTCGAGCTGCCGCCAGTTCTGCGGCCGGCCGGGCGACGGTGTTCAGCGGTCGATGCTGGCCATGTTCGCCTCGTCGTGGCGCTCGCCCGAGGCCGGGGTGAGGTTGTTCAAACGGTCGAGCTGAGTGGCACTGAGTTCGATGCCGTCGGCGGCGGTGTTTTCTTCGACGCGCGAGACCCGCCGGGTTCCGGGGATGGGGGCGATGTCGTCGCCGCGGGTCAGCAGCCACGCCAGCGCGGTCTGTGCCGGCGTGGCTCCGATCTCGGCGCCGATGGCCTGCACTTCGTCGACGAT
Organism: Actinoallomurus vinaceus; assembly: GCF_039542055.1. NCBI lineage: Bacteria > Bacillati > Actinomycetota > Actinomycetes > Streptosporangiales > Thermomonosporaceae > Actinoallomurus > Actinoallomurus vinaceus. The sequence goes on along the minus strand of NZ_BAABHK010000001.1, from coordinate 718,611 downwards.
GCGCAGGTTGCGTTGGAAGTTCTCGCCGGTGAAACGCGGGTTGGTCTTGCGCCAGTCGTCATCGGCGAAATCGTCGACAGTGCGGATCTGCCCGGTCAGAAGACCGTGCCCGAGCGGCGAGTAGGGAACGAATCCGATACCGAGCTCGCGCAGCAGCGGGAGGATCTTGGCCTCGACGTCGCGGGTCCACAGGGAGTATTCCGTCTGCAGCGCGGCCACCGGATGCACGGCGTGCGCCCTGCGGATCGTCTCGGGGCCGGCCTCGGACAGCCCGATGTGGCGCACCTTGCCCTCGGCAACCAGCTCGGCCAGCGCGCCGACGGTCTCCTCGATGGGAGTGTTCGGGTCGACGCGGTGCTGGTAGTAGAGGTCGATGTAATCGGTGCCGAGCCGCTTGAGCGAGCCTTCGACCGCGGCCCTCACGTTGCCGGCGCTACTGTCGGTAACGCCGGGGCCGCCACCGGAGTGGGAGACCAGACCGAACTTCGTCGCCACGACAACGTCGTCGCGCCGGCCCTTGATGGCCTTACCAACGACTTCTTCGCTGTGGAAGGGGCCGTAGATCTCGGCGGTGTCGATGTGGGTGACCCCGAGGCCCAGCGCCCGGTGGATGGTGCGGATCGACTCTGCGTCATCGAGTCCCCCGCCCGTCGTGTAGGTGCCGGCCATGGTCATGGCCCCCAGGCCGATGCGAGAGACATCAAGCCCACCCAGGGATACGTGTTTCATCGGATACTCCTTGTCGTGGCGGCCGTCAGGCCTGGTCGGTGGGCATAACCGAGGGTTCGGCGATCGAGGCGTGCCGAGGCCAGGTCACGATGTAGGCGATCCCCTCGGCAATGTCAGCCGGGTCGAGCCGCTCATGCCGCTCAGCGGGTCCGCTATCCAGACAACCACCCGACAGCCCCGCCCGGACCCCCGTGCGGGGTACCGCTCCACCGGGGGTCTGCCAGTACCCCCTCCATGGCCCCGACCAGCCGGGACCCGCCGTACGGTGGACGCATGGACCGCAGTACCGAGATCCGTGAGTTCCTGCGCACCCGCCGGGCACGGATCACCCCCGAGCAGGCCGGCATCGCCCCGCACCCGGGCGCCCGCCGGGTGCCGGGACTGCGCCGCGAGGAAGCCGCCCAACTCGCCGGGGTCAGCGTCGACTACTACATCCGCCTGGAGCGGGGCCACACCCGGGGCGTCTCCGAAACCGTTCTGGAGGCCGTCGCCCGCGCCCTGCAACTGGACGACACCGAACGCGCCCACCTCTTCGATCTCGCCCAGCCCACTGCGGCCCGGACTCGCCGCAAGCGACCGCTCGCCCCGCAAAGGGTCCGCCCGGCCGTCTATCGAGCCCTGGAATCACTCAGTGTCCCCGCCATGGTCCTGGGGCGACGCATGGACGTCCTGACGGCCAACCGACTCGGCTACGCCCTCATCACCGACTTCGAAGCCCGACCCCACCGCGAACGTAACGCCGCCCGCTTCGTCTTCCTCGACGAAACCGCCCGCACGCTGTACACCGACTGGGAGCGGGTCGCCGGCGACTGCGTGGCCACGCTGCGCCTGTACTCCGGACGCCAGCCAGACGACCCACAGCTCACCGAACTGATCGGTGAGCTGTCCCTGCACAGCGGCACCTTCCGCCGCATGTGGGCCGACCACGATGTCCTCGCCCACACCACCGGAACCAAACGCCTGCGCCACCCGCTCGTCGGCGACCTCACCCTCGACTACGTGGTCCTGGCCGTCGAAGGCGACCCCGACCAGACGATCGTCATCTACACCCCCGAACCCGCCTCCCGCTCCGCCGAGGCCCTCAACATCCTCTCCAGCTGGACCAGCACCTCCACCGCCGGGCCGCACGCCCCCGACGAGACACACAACCCAGCCAGCTGACACGGGCGACACCCACAACGCGAGCAACGTCACCTGGGCAGCTTCGCGGTGCGCTATTGCGAGTTACTGCGGGGATCTCACGCCAGCAGCTGAACGCCGGCCGCGCAGTGATCTACATACGGAGATGCGGGTTCGCGGTCGCCGAGCGTCCAACGGCAGCCCGCGCGTATTCCACTAGTGCAGCGCGCTGCCCGCCAGCCACTGTCGCCACGATCGCGTCGCCGGCTGGCCTTTACAGGTCGCCTCCATGGTGGTGACCCGCGCCTTTTTTCGCGCCGGCCCCGCCGGCTCGGTCAGAAGAAGATCGAGGCGCGACGGCGGAGCAGGTCGTACAGCATGTTCTGGATCGTCTCGCGGACCTGGTCGGTCAGGTTGAGCACGGTCATGTGGTCGTCGGCCTGCTCGGGGTCGTACTCGTCCGTCATGATCGGCTCGCCGAACGCGATGATCCACTTGGAGGGCAGCGGCACCAGGCCGAGCAGCCCGAACATCGGCCACGTCGGCGTGATCGGGAAGTACGGCAGGCCGAAGAGCCGGGCGATCGACCGCAGGTCGGCGATCTTCGGGTAGATCTCCTCCGCGCCGACGATCGCGGCCGGGATGATCGGCACCTGGGCGCGCAGCGCGGTGGCGACGAACCCGCCCCTGCCGAACCGCTGGAGCTTGTACCGCTGGCTGTACGGCTTGCCGACGCCCTTGAACCCTTCGGGGAACACCCCGACCAGTTCGCGCTTTGCCAGCAGGCGCGCGGCGTCGGCCTGGCAGGCCAGCGTGTGGCCGCTCTTGCGGGCGAGGTGGGCCAGGACCGGGATCTGGTAGACGAGGTCGGCGCCGAGGAGGCGCAGGTTGCGCTTTGCCGGGTGGTGGTCGTGCAGCCCGACCTGCAGCATGACACCGTCCAGCGGCAGCGTGCCGGAGTGGTTGCCGACGACCAGGGCGGGTCCCTCGTCGGGGACGTTCTCCAACCCGAACATCTCGGCGCGGAACCATCGCTCGTACAGCTGCCGGGCCAGCGGCATCAGCAGGCGGTCGTTCAGCTCCGGGTCGAAGCCGAACTCGTCGACCTGGTAGTCGCCGTTCAGCCGGTGGCGCACGAACCGGAGCGCCCCCGCGATCCTCTGCTCGAGCTCTCCCGGCGGCTCGGTACCGCGGTCGGGCCTGTCGCCGTGGAGCGGGATCACCTCGGCCTCGTGGCGCATCTCCGCTCTCGCTTCCTCGGACATCAGATCGTGGTCACCTCCTGCTGAAGCCCCTTACCCCGCCGGTGACCAGGTCAAAGATTCCTGTCGGGAGGTTGTGGCCGAGCCCCTGCGAATCGGCGAAATCCGCGAATGCCTCTTCGGAGCTGTACTTCGGGCGCCACGAGAGCTCGTTCGTCAAGCGGGTCGTGTCGATCACCCGGCCGTACGTCAGCCAGCGCAGCATCTCGGGCGAGAAGCCCTTCAGCCCGCCGAACCTGCGGCCGACGTCGCCGAGCGTCTGCACGGCGGGCGCCGGGAGCGGCAGGATGGGCCGCCCGGCCCGGCGCAGGGCCTGGGAGAGCAGCACGACGCCGTCGCCGGCCGCGTTGAAGGTGCCGGGATGGTCCTCCACGGCCATCCGGCGCAGGATCTCGACCCCGTCGTCCTCGTGGATGAACTGCAGGCGCGGGTCGTAGCCGAACACCGTCGCCACCACCGGCATCTGGAAGTAGCGGCTCAGCGGATTGTCGACGTTGGGGCCGAGGAAGTTGGCGAAGCGCAGCACGGAGACCGTCAGGTCGGAGCGGCGCCGGGCCAGGCCACGGACGTACCCCTCGACCTCGACCGCGTCCTTGGCATAGCCGTGCGTCGGCGGGGCCACCGGCTCGTCCCGCTCGGTGAACACGGCCGGGTCGCGAGGCGACGAGCCGTACACCGCCGCGGACGAGCGCACCACGAGCTTGCGCATGGCCGCCGACCGCTGGCAGGCGGCCAGCAGCTGCATCGTGCCGATGACGTTGACTTCCTTGGTCGTCATCCGCGCGGCCGCGGTCATGGTCACCAGGTTGAGGTGCACGACCGTGTCCACCCGCGCCGAATCTATGACCTTCGCGATGCTCGGCGTGCGGATGTCGACCCGGACGAACTCGGTGCGCCCGAGGGGCGCCGCGGGCGGCACGGTGTCGACGCCGATGACCCGCTCGATGCTCGGCTCGGCCTGCAGCGCGTCGGCCACCCGTGCTCCGAGGAACCGGGACACGCCGGTGACCAGGACCACCCGGCTCGAACCGGGGCCTGGCGCTGCGCTCGCGGAGGGACGCGTCGAAGGCACCGGTGTCCCCCCATCCGTGGACGGCTGCGTTACTTCTTGTTGCGACGCTGGATGCGCGTCTTCTTCAGCAGCTTACGGTGCTTCTTCTTGGCCATGCGCTTACGACGCTTCTTGATGACAGAGCCCACGGAACCCTCACTCGATGATCAGCAGGAGACGGGCGATCAGCACCCTTGGCGGGCACATGGCCCGGTGCCCAAGGGTACCGCCGCCTCGACGCCGATCGGTCGCAGGCCGCCGCTATGCCGCGAAGGCCGAGCGTCAGCCCGCTTCGATGTACGCGTCCCGTAGATAGTCGTGGACAGCCTGTTCTGGTACGCGGAACGATCGTCCCACGCGAATCGCCGGTAGTTCTCCCGAGTGAACGAGGCGGTATACGGTCATCTTGGACACCCGCATCACCGACGCCACCTCGGCCACAGTCAGAAACCTGACCTCGCTCAGAGGTCGCTCGCCTGAGCTCATCGGACGCCCTCTTCCACACGCCGCGCGTCAGACCTTTGGGTGACTTTGATCACGGCCGTGTACTTTCCTCCAGCGTAAATCGTGAATCGCGAGTCGCAAGAGGGGAGTTCAATCAATCAGGTCCGAATGTGTCAAAAGATACACAGTGAGCGGCGTGTAGTGATGCGGGAGCACGTTGTCGTCCAGGGGAACCACGGTACGGATCTTCCCCTCCGCCTCCCCTGCGAACAGGGCGGGGTCATTGCAGTCCGCAAATCCCAGCGTGTCGATGCCCTCCTGGCCGGCCGCCCCGGCCCACCCGTGGTCCGCGATGGCCAGATCCGGCCACGGTCCGCGACCTCCGGAAAGTTCTCGCAAAATCGCGCGCATCGGGTCCGGATCATGCGTATGGTGCAGCGACCCGCCGCCGCTCAGCGCCGCGACGCTCTCGATGTAGCGGATGTGCCGCCGCTCCACCCCGCGCGGCGTCTCCACGCCGTACGCCCATCCCGCCGCGGGCGTCAGCACCCGGCAGCCCCGCGCCCGCAGCGCCCGGCCCACCGCAAGGTACACCGGCAATAGCCCGGCCGGATGCCCGGTGGCCAGCAGCACCGTCTCCCGGCGCTCCGCCGCCTCCCCGAGCCGCCCGGCCATGGCCTCCAGGGCGTCGATGGTGAGGTCCGGGTCGATCGTGTCGTCCCCGTACAGGTGCGACGGGTCCGGATCGATCCCGCACTTCTTCACCATCAGCGCGAAGATCTCATCGAACGTCCAGTCGTTCTCCAGTTCGAGGCCGAACAGGTAGTACGGCTTGCGCGCCGCCATCCGCCGGTAGTGCAGGAGGTTGCCCTGACGCGGCGTGGCGACCGGCCCCGCAATGAGCGTGCGGACCAGGTGCTCCCGCAGCTCGTCACGGGTCGGCACCGGCTCGTCCACGAGGATCACATCATCGGGTCCAGGCCGTGCTCCGGGAACACCGCCTGCCGTGTCGCCATCACCGCCCGGTCCACCGGATCCGCCGGGTCGTACCCGCTCTCCCACGTTCGCACCTCCGTGTCGGCTCCATCGGTCATGCGTTCGGGCGCGTGCCGCCCGGTACGGCCACGGACGAACTCGCGCCAGGACTCCGGGGTCGGTGTGTCCGGCGGGATCGGCCGCCCCGACGCCTCGGCCAGCAGGTGGGTCCAGGCGCGCGGGACCACGTGGACGAGCTCGTAACCGCCGCCGCCGGTCAGGATCCAGCGGCCGCCGGCCGTCTCGTGGGCCAGCCGGTGCAGGGCCTGGTACGCGGCGCGCTGCCCGTCGATGCTCAGCGTCAGATGGGCCAGCGGATCGAGCTCGTGGCTGTCACAGCCCTGCTGGGTGACCAGGATCTCCGGGGCGAACTGCCGCAGCAGCGGCGGCACGACGGCGTCGAAGGCGCGCAGCCAGTGCCGGTCGCCGGCGCCGGGCGGCAGGGCGACGTTGACCGACGTGCCCTTCGCACCGGTCTCCTGAGGCGTCCCGGTGCCGGGGAAGAGCGTGCGCGGCGTCTCGTGCAGGCTGATCGTGAGCACCCGCGGGTCGTCGTAGAAGGCCGCCTGCACGCCGTCGCCGTGGTGGACGTCGACGTCGACGTACGCGACCTTCTCGGCGCCCTGCTCCAGCAGCCAGGCGATGGCGATGGCCGGGTCGTTGTACACGCAGAACCCGGACGCCGCGCCGTGCATCGCGTGGTGCAGCCCACCGGCGACGTTGGCGGCGTGCTCGGCCTCGCCCGTCCACACCGCCCGCGCGGCCGCCACCGACGCCCCCGCCACCAGCGCGGACGCGTCGTGCATGCCGGAGAAGACCGGGTTGTCGGCCAGCCCGAGCCCGCGCGCGACGTCCAGCCGCTCGGCCCGTACGGCCTCGATGTAGGCCGGGTCGTGGACGAGCGTCAGGAGCGCGTCGTCGGCCGGCTCGAACCCCTCGACCGACACGCCGGGCGCGTCGAACACGCCGAGCTCACGGGCGAGCGCCATCGTCAGCTCGACACGGACGGGGTTCAGCGGATGCTCGGCCCCGAAGTCGTACGACAGCAGCCGGTCGTCCCAGAAAACCCGAAACGTGGCACTCACCGGCATACCTCCCGATCGGTGGACCCCACCGGTCACGCTACATGTAGGCTGCGCGGCCATGGCGCTCGAGATGCGCGGCGCGTGCGAGCGCTGCGCCGCAACCCTTGACCAGAACGGCCTGGCCTACATCTGCAGCTTCGAGTGCTCGTACTGCGGGCCCTGCACGCGGCAGCTCGCCCACAAGTGCCCCAACTGCGCCGGCGAACTGGTCCGTCGCCCCACCCGCATCTGACGCTCACCTCGGCAGCGTGACGGGCTCCACAGGCCGTTCCACACGGCGGCCGGAACGCCGCTGGGGCATCGCCAGGGACGCCGCCGTGCAGGCGAAGGGCACCGCCGGCAGGACGTACCGGTAGTCGAAGTCGGTGGTGAGGAGCGGCACCGCGAGCAGGCATGCGGGGCGTCATGATCACCGAGACCGCGCCGAAGGTCAGCGGCGGCTGACGAGGACGGGTTCGGGCTCGGCGCCGATCGTGCGGGTACGGCCTGCACCGAGGCCGGGCACGACCAGGGCCACGAACACGACCAGCATCACGCTGGAGGGAACGCTCCAACCGTGGGTGGCGTCGTGCAGCGCGCCGATGGCGAGCGGGCCGAGGGCGGCGATGACGTAGCCGATGCCCTGCGCCATCCCGGACAGCTGGGCGGCGACGTGCGCGTCGGGGGCGCGTAGGCCGATGAACGACAGGGCGGTGGCGAACCCGATGCCCTGTCCCAGCCCGAGCACGATGATCCACAGCCAGACCGAGCCGATCGGGGCCCAGGCGATGCCCGCGAAGCCGATCACGCCCAGCACGGCGGTCAGCGCGACGAGGGGCCGCTGGTCGCGCAGCCGGCGTTCGATCACCGGGACGGCCAGCGCGCCGACGGCCTGCAGGAGGCTGGTGACGCCGAGGGCGTAGCCGGCCGCCGTCTCGCTCAGCCCCCGGTCCTGGCAGAGGGTCGGCAGCCAGCCGGAGACGACGTACGCCGTGAGCGACTGGATCCCCATGAACGCGGTGACCTGCCAGGCCAGCCCCGAGCGCCACACCTGGGGCGATCCGGCGGCGGGCGGTACGGCGGCGACGGCCGTCCGGGCGCGGGGCAGCCACGCGACGGCGGCCAGGGCCGCCGGGATGGCCAGCAGCGCGAGGGGCAGCCGCCAGGTCGACCCGGCGGCGTGCTCGATCGGCACCGCGATGGCCGAGGAGACGGCGGCGCCGCAGGTCACCGCGATCGTGTAGACCGCCGTGACGGCGAGGATCTTCTGCGGGTGGTCCCGCTTGATGATCGCCGGGACGGCGATGTTGCCGACGCTGATCGCGATCCCGGCCAGGAGCGCCCCGCCGAACAGCGCGAGCTGCGAGGGGAGCACGCGCACCAGCAGGGCGACGACGAGCAGGAGCATGCTGCCGACCAGCAGGGGCTCCCCGCGCGGCGAGCGCCGCAGCAGGGGAAGGACCAGCCCGAACGAGCCGAAGAACACCAGCGGCAGCGTGGTCAGCGCGCCCGCCGCCGCGCCCGACAGGTGCAGGTCGCCCTGGATCTGGCTGAGCAGCGGGCCGACCGCGACGATCGCCGGGCGCAGGTTCAGCGCGACAAGGACGATCAGCACGATCCCGGCGTAACGCCTCACAGGACATCCTCCAGCGCGCGAAGGGTCGGTTCGACGATGGCGGCCGCCACGCGGCCGGCCGCCTCCGCGTCGCCCTCGGCGATCGCCTGCAGCACGGCGTGGTGCAAGGCGGGACCGGCCTCGGGCAGGTCGCGGTCCTCGCGGAGCACGCTCAGCGACTCGCGCAGCCGGTGCCGGAAGAACCGGAACGCCTCGGCCAGCAGCGGGTTGCCGGCCGCCTCGACGACGCCCAGGTGGAACCGGGAGTCCGCCTCACCGAAGGCGGCCGGATCATCGGCGGCGTCGCGGTCGCGCAGGAGCGCCTCGAGACGGCTCAGGTCGTCCGCGGTGCGGCGCACCGCCGCGAGCTTGGCCGCCTGGACGTCGTAGGCGAGCTGCACTTCGAAGACGTCGCGCAGCGACGCCCGCTCGACCCGCCGCAGCAGCGGACGCGGGTCGGCGGCGCTGCGCACGTACGTGCCGTCGCCCCGGCGTACCTCCAGCACGCCGACGTGGCTGAGGGCGCGGATCGCCTCGCGGACGGCGGGCCGACTGACCCGCAGCAGGGCGCTCAGCTCGTGCTCGCCCGGGATCCGGGCGCCGACCGGCCATGCGCCGGAGGCGACCTGCTCGTGCATCTGGTCGAGCACGGCCTCGACCGCCGACCCGCGTTGCACCGGCTGTAGCGACACGCCGGGACCTCTCTCCTGCCAGATGTCAGACGTCTGATGTCCAACTCTACATGTTTGTGACGTGAAGAAGCGGACATGTGGGGCATCTAACTAAGTAGGTGACTCCTGGCCTAGGGGGCGGTTGCGTTGGCCAACGTCGAAGACGCCGAGATCCCACCGTACGAACGGATCCCCAGCTCGCAGAGCCGCGCGCTCGCCGCGGCCATCCGGCTGGGGATCCGGCCTTTCTCCGGCCGCGTCAAGGGCGGCCCGGCCGGAGTCCGGCTGTGGCGCAGCCTCCTGGGCGCGGGCGCCTACTGCCTGCGCGCCGATCCGCGCGTCAGCGTCGAGCCGTTCAACGACCCGTGCGTGGAGAGCCCCGAGATCCGGCGGCCGGTCCGCGGCGAGTGGCTCCGCCCGCCCGGCGGCGACGCGCGGAACGGCGTGGTCCTCTACCTGCACGGCGGGGCGTACGCGATCTGCTCCCCGCGCACCCACCGGGTGATCACCACTCGCCTCGCGATGGAGACGGGCATGCCGGTGCTCGTGCCGCGCTACCGGCAGGCGCCCGAGCACCCGTTCCCGGCGGCGTTCGAGGACGCGCTGGACGCCTACCGGCTGCTGCTGGCGCGCGGCCTGCCCCCGGAGCGGATCACCGTCGTGGGGGACTCCTCCGGCGGGCATCTCGCGGCCTCCCTGGCCGGCGAGGCCTGCCGTACGGACCTGCCGAAGCCCGCCGGCGTCGCGCTGTTCTCGCCCTGGATCGACCTGACCGGCGAGCTGGCGACGACCTCGCAGATGCTGCGCAAAGATCCGTTCATCGTCCCGGCCGTCGCGACGCGATTCGGCCGGCTGTACGTCGGGTCCGGTGATTGGAGCGATCCAAGGCTGTCGCTGCTCAACTGCGCGAGCGCCGACCTTCCGCCGTTCCTCATCCAGGTCGGCGGCATCGAGGTGCTGCGCGACGAGGCGGAGCGGTTCGCCGAGGTGCTGGCCGAGGCGGGAGCCGTGTACGAGCTACAGGTGTGGCCCGGGCAGATGCACGTCTTCCAGATGTTCAACCGGCTGCTCCCGGAGGCCGACGCCGCGATGCGGGAGGCCGCCCGATTCATCCGCCGCAATGTCGACCACGGCTCGTTCCCCGAGGCGACCCGGCCCGCCGCCGACGCCCCACCCCCCGCAGCCGCCTGACTCGCGGAGCCGCCCTGGCCCGCCGCCGATGTCCCGTAGCCGCCTGACTCGCCCCGGGGCTGCCTGACTGGTACCGCCGGCACCGTGCCTCCCGCGGCGCCGTCGGCCGCCCGGCCGCGTCGTTCGAGGCGGCCGGGCGGTGGGCTCTCTTCAGGCGGTCAGCCCGATGGCCTTCCTGGCCGCCGCGAGCGTCGGCTCGGCCAGGGCGCGGGCCTGCTCGGCTCCGGCCCGCAGCACCTCCTCCAGCTCGGCGCGATCCGCGGCGATCTCGTCGTACCGCTTCTGCAGCGGCTCGAGCAGCCCGATCACCGCGTCGGCGGTGTCCCGCTTCAGCGCGCCGTACGAGGCATACGACAGCGTCTCGACCGGCACGTCCGTGCACGCGGACAGGATGTCGAGGAGGTTGGACACCCCGGGCTTGCCCTCCGGGTCGTACGCCACCTCCGACCCGGAGTCGGTGACCGCCCGCATGACCTTGCGTCGTACGACGTCGACCGGGTCGAGCAGGTAGATCGTCCCCGGGGAGTCGACCGACTTGCTCATCTTCCGCGACGGCTCGGCCAGGTCCATGACGCGGGCCGCCGTGGCCGGGTGCACCGCACGCGGCAGCGCGAACACCGGGCCGTACTGCCGGTTGAAGCGCTCGGCCAGATCACGGGTCAGCTCGACGTGCTGGGACTGGTCCGCGCCGACCGGCACCTCGGTCGCCTGGTAGAGCAGGATGTCCGCGGCCATCAGCGCCGGGTAGGTGAGCAGCGACAGGCGGACGGCCTCCTGGCGCGCCGACTTCTCCTTGAACTGGATCATCCGGTGCATCTCGCCGTAGTAGGCGGTGCTCTCCAGGAGGTACGACAACTCGGTGTGCGCGGGGACGGCGCTCTGCCGGAAGAACACGCACCGCGCCGGGTCGATCCCGGCGGCGACCGCCAGGCCGGCGAGTTCCAGGGACCGCTCGTTCAGCAGCGCCGGGTCGTGCGGGGTCGTGAGGGCGTGCAGGTCGGAGATCCCGTACACGTGGTCCGTACGGGACGCGTCCGGGCCGAGCCGCTGCGCGGACGGGTGCAGCGCGCCGAGCAGGTTGCCGAGAGTCGGACGGCCGGACGGGGTGAAGAGACTGAGAACGCGGGCCACGGTGACTCCCTGGGACAGAGCCGCCTCGCCGGCGCGCGGGTAACGGCCGCCGAGGCGGCGGCCGTTGGATGGATCGCGAGAATGGATCGGCCGCCGTCAGGCGGCCCACCAGCTACTGCTCAGCGATCCTCGCATGGCGTCAGTCTAGACCACCGGAAACGTCGGGCGCCGGTACGGCCATGAAACGTGAGCGTTCAGTTGGCCGACCCTGCCGACGTGGAAGCGTTGGTGAGCATACGCTTGCACCATGAGCGCCCAGCCGGTAGAGCACTATGAGGACCCGCGCGACCCGCAGATCATCCTCCGCAGCCTGCCCGAACGCGAACGCTCCGTGTTCCTCAAGGACTACCGGGAGGCCGTCGACGCGGCCCACGACCCCGCCGGATACCGGATCCTGCAGCACAAACTCGAGAGATGGGCCACTAAGGTGAGGATCCTCGATAACGTGCTCGAGCAGAATCCGAACTACTACGAGGATCTCGACGCCAGCCGCCAGGCGATCCTCAACGGGACCGCGGACACCGTCCCGGTCGAAGAGGCCTTTCCCGACTGGAACGAATTCGCTACCAGAGCGCATACACACCGCTACGGTTAGCATTCGTGGCGTTCAGGGTCCAGTTAACCCCTCAGGCGATCCGTCAGATCGCCGGCCTGCCCGAGTCGGCGGCGAAAGCTCTCCGTCTCACGCTCGTGGACGTTCTCCAGGACCCCTATGAGCCGATGATCACGGCGTCGGCCGACGCTCCAGGCTTCCGAGAAGCCGTGTTCGGTGGGTTCGGCATCGTTGAGTTTCAGCCGTGGGACGACCTCGGCGTGGTGATCATCCATTACGTCATGTGGGCCGGTTGAGCCAGGCTTCGCCAAAAAAGTCCGACCTCGGTGCGACCATCGCGGTATGACGGAAACAGTCGCGTTGCCCGTCCGCGGGCCGTTCGACCTGGCGGCGAGCATCCGGTTCCTCGAGGGGTTCACGCCGGCCGGGCGGCCGGACGCGGGACGGCATCGCGGCACGCTCGCGCTGGCCTTCCCCGCCGCGCCGTCGTGGCGGCCCGTCGGCGTCCGGCTCCGCCAGGAGGGTGACCTGGGAGCGAGCCGAAGGGACTCGACGACGGGGGAAGGCGGCGTCCTGGGGCGTCCCGGAGGCGAGCGGGAGACGCGGGTCCTCGCCGAGATCGACGCGCACCCCGACGACGTGGGCCCGGCCACCGAGCACGCCCGGCGCATCCTTTCGCTGGACGTCGACGGCACGGGCTTCGCCGCGATCGACGACCCGCACGTCGCCCGGCTGCGGCAGGAGCATCCGGGGCTGCGGCCGGTGCTGTTCCACTCGCCGTACGAGGCGGCCTGCTGGAGCGTGATCGGGCACCGCATCCGCATCGTGCAGGCGGCCGCGATCAAGCAGCGCATGGCCGAGCGCCTCGGCGACCGGGTCGGCGGACTCGCGAGCTTCCCCGGTCCGGAGCGGCTGCTGACCGTCACCGACGTGCCGGGGCTGCCGCCGGTCAAGATCGAGCGGCTGCACGGCATCGCCCGCGCCGCGCTCGACGGCGACCTCGACGCCGGGCGGCTGCGGGCCATGGAGACCGCGCAGGCCCTCGTCGAGCTACAGCGGATCCCCGGCATCGGGCTGTTCTCCGCCGAGCTCATCCTCATCCGGGGCGCGGGGCACCCCGATGTGTTCCCCGCCTCCGAGCGCCGGCTGCACGACGAGATGGCACACGAGTACGGCCTGCACGACCCCAGTCCGGCGCGGCTCGCGGCGATCGCCGAGGCCTGGCGGCCCTACCGGTCGTGGGTGGGGCTGCTGCTGCGCGTCCGGCGCGAGCTGGAGACGGCGGAGATCGCCCGGGGCCGCCGCGTCACCCGCTGACCGGCTCCCCACACCGGGATCGCCGAGAAACGCCGGTCACCCGCTGACCCCGGCCACGCGTGCCGGGATCGTCGAGACCGCCGGTCACCCGCTGACGCGCTCCCGGGTGGAGACGTGCCAGAGGCCGAGCGCCGCCGCGACGGTCGCCACGGCCTCGGCGACGGTCGTGACGACCTTCTCGGTGTACCACACCGGCTCGTACATGTTCGGTAGAGGTCCGAGCGACCCCACGTCGACGTACCGGTAGAGGAGCACCGCGCCGAGCGCGCTGGCCGCGACGACGAAGGCGATGCCGTACGTGAGCCGGGTGGCGCGCACGAGCACCAGCATGGCGACGAGCGCGGCGACGATCCCCTGGATCCAGAACAGCGTGCCCTCCGAGAGGCCGCCGCCCGGCGATCCCATGTCCCCGGCCAGATGGATGTGAATGATCGCGTCGGCCGCGAGTCCCGCGACGACGAGCAGGCGAAGTATCAGGCCCATACCCGTCTTACCGTTCCCACGGGCCGATCGGTTCAATTCCCGGCCGAGAAATGCACCTCCCGGCCGAAAAAGCTTCGCGGGTCAGCCGGCGCCGAGCTCGCGGCCGCGGTCGCGGGCGGCCTCGATGGCCTCGATGACGGCGGCGCGGACGCCGTGGCGCTCCAGCTCGCGGATGGCCGAGATCGTCGTGCCGGCGGGCGAGGTGACCGCCTCGCGCAGCATGACCGGGTGGTCGCCGGAGTCGCGCAGCATGACCGCCGCACCGACCGCCGACTGGATCACCATCTCGAGCGCGGCGGCGCGCGGCATGCCGAGCAGGATGCCCGCGTCGACCATCGCCTCGACGAGGTAGTAGAAGTACGCGGGGCCGCTGCCGGACAGCGCGGTCGCGGCGTCCTGCAGCGACTCGGGGATGCGCAGCACCTTGCCGACCGGGCTCAGCAGTTCCTCGGTCAGCTTGAGGTGCTCCTCACCGGCGTGCGTGCCGGCGGAGATCACGCTCATCGCCTCGTCGACGTGGACGGGCGTGTTGGACATCACCCGGACGACCGCGACGTCCTCGGGCAGCCGCTCCTCGATGAACGCGGTCGGGATGCCCGCCGCCAGGGAGATGACCAGCCGCCCGGCCGGGACGTGGTCCTTCAGCTCCGCGAGCAGCGTGCCCATGTCCTGCGGCTTGACGGCCAGGACGAGGGTGTCGGCGGTCGCGGCGGCCTCGGCGTTGGTGACGACCTGGACGCCGTACCGCTCGCGCAACTGCGCCCCGCGCTCCTCGCGCCGCGTCGTGACCAGCAGCTCGGACGACTTGCGCCCGGCCCGCAGCACCCCGGACAGCAGTGCCTCGCCCATCTTTCCGGCACCGAGAATCGCGATCATCTTCGTCAGCCTCCCGTCTCCCAGAAGCGTACCGAGCCGCCCGCCCCGTCAGGTCCGTGACCTGGCGGCCGTCGAAGCGGCGGAAAGGAACTGACTCTTGCGGGTGATCCTCTGCGACCGATGTTGTCAATGAGGATCGAGTCGCTGCATGAGAAGACCCAGAGCGGGCGTGGCCATCACCCTCGCCGGACTCGCGGCCACCGGATTCCCGGCCACCGCGCACGCCACCCCCGCCACCCCCAAGACCCCGAAGGCCGCGAAGACGGCCGCGGCCAGGCTTCCCGCGGGCCGATCGTGGAAGGTGACCCTGGTGACCGGGGACACCGTCCAGGTCCATACGGTCAAGAACCGCCCACCGATGGTGTCCGTCCAGCCGGGAAAGGGCCGGACGAACGTGCCGTTCGTCCGGGACATCCGGCCTGATGGAACGATCCGCGTCATCCCGGTCGACGTAGGACGACTCATCGGCAAGAAGATCGATCCCGCGCTCTTCAACGTCACCACGCTGATCGAACAGGGGGACGACGACGCCTCACGTTCGACCCTCCCGTTGATCGTGCAGGGCGGCGATGCCCAGGGACGCAGCCTGAAGGCCGTCCGCGCGACCGCCGTACGCCAGCCCAAGGGCAAGCGCCCGGCCGCGCTGACCGCCTCCGGAAAGCTGGCCTCCGGCGTGCAGCACATCTGGCTGGACCGCAAGGTGAAGGCCACGAAGCTGGACCGCGACCTGGAGCAGATCGGGGCTCCCGCCGCCTGGACGGCCGGAGCCACCGGCAAGGGCGTCGACGTCGCCGTCCTGGACACCGGGATCGACGCCACGCACCCGGACCTGAAGGGCCAGATCGCCGAGCAGCAGAACTTCGCGACCGACAGCAAGGACACGGTTGACCGGTTCGGCCACGGCACCCACGTGGCCGCCACCATCGCCGGTACCGGCGCCGCCGCCCACGGCCAACGCAAAGGCGTCGCCCCGGACGCCCACCTGCTCATCGGCAAGGTGCTGGACGACACCGGCAGTGGCTACGAGTCGGACGTCATCAAGGGCATGGAGTGGGCGGCCCCGAAGGCCAAGATCGTCAGCATGAGTCTCGGCAGCCCGGTCGATGACACGGCCGACCCCGACAGCGACCCGGTGGCGAAGACCGCCGACGACCTCACCGCCCAGTACGGCACGCTCTTCGTCGTGGCGGCCGGCAACGACGGGCCGGACGCCGACACCGTCGGGTCCCCCGGTATCGCGCCCGCCGCGCTGACCGTCGGTGCCGTCGACGGCGACGACAAGCCGGCCGACTTCTCCAGCCGTGGTGGCAGTCTCCTGAAGCCGGACATCGCCGCGCCCGGCGTCGACACCGTCTCCGCCCGGGCCGCCGGCACGACGATGGGCAGCCCGGTGGACGCGTACTACACCGCCGCCAGCGGCACCTCGATGGCGACACCTCACGTCGCCGGAGCCGCGGCCGACCTGCTGCAGAAGCACCCCGACTGGACGCCGGCCCGGTTGAAAGCGGCCCTGACGTCGACCGCGCACGCCGTGACCGGCAGCGTGTACCAGGTGGGCGCCGGGCGTCTCGACGTGGCGGCCGCCGTCGCGGCGACCGTCACCGCGGACGACTCCGGCGTCGCGTTCGGCCGGATCCCCCACGGCTCGACGCAGACCGTGACCAAGAAGCTGAGCTGGACCAACACCGGCTCCTCGCCGGTGGAAATGCGGCTGTCGGCGGCGTTCACCGACCACGCCGGCCACGACCCCGGCGCCGTCCAGGTGCCCGCGTCGGTGACCGTCCCGGCGGGCGGCTCGGCGTCCGCGACGCTGACCCTCGACCCCAGCCGCCTGTCCACCGGCGGCTACTACAGCGGTGCGGTCACCGCGCAGGCGGGCGGCGTCACGCTGCGCACCCCACTCGGCGCGTTCGCCGAACCGGAGACCCACACACTCACTCTCAAGGCAACGCCCCTTCCGGACGCGCCCAAGGGGAGCACCGTGGCGGAGGCGTGGGTGATCAACCTGGACGACCCGAACACCCTCTCGACCCTTTCGGCGATCGACGATTCGGGTGTCGCCACGGTGCCGGTCGCAACCGGCCGCTACATCGTGCTCGGTCTGATCGAGGAGACGGGTTCGGAGTCGGCGCCGATCGCGCTCGCGGGCACCTCAGAGGTGAACGTCGACCGGGACACCGCGCTGTCACTGGACGCTTCGAAGGCCGAACCGGTGAAGATCGCAGCCCCGGGCGCGTCGAAGATGAGCGACCTGTCCCTCCAGATCGAACGCGGCACCGCTGACGGCATCTGGAATTTCCAGCTCGACTATCCGACCCTCTACAGCACCCCGATCGACGCCCCGAAGACCGGGACCTTGAATGTCTACGTCGGCGGCCGAGTGTCGAGTGATGACGGCACGAAGGTCTACAGCCTGCTGCACGACCTTGGCTCCCGGGTCCCCGACAAGATCGACTACACCGCGGACCAGGAGGAGTTCGCACGTATCGACGAGCGTTTCCACGCGCTCGGCGGCGACACGAGCACGCCCGTCAGGCACGTACGGCGCGGCGTGACCCCCGCGGGCTTCATGGTCGACCAGACACCTGAAGACGTCGCCGCCGGCTCGGCGCGCACCGACTACGTGACCGCCACCGGCGGGGTCCGCTGGCAGGACGAGGCCGGGCCGGCGAATGACACGGTCGGCCGGCTCCCTCAGGAAACCGTACGGACGTACTCCCCCGGCGGGGTGTACACCGAGGATTGGATGCGCCAGCCGACCCGGCCCGGTCCGTACTCCGCGACCGGGGAGACCGGCAGCTTTTGCGTTCCTCGGCCGGTCACCCGCGCGCCCGGGAACATCCACGTCGAACTGGTGCCCCTTCAGGACCGCGTCGACGGATTCGACTGCACGGTCGCCATTGGTGACGACCTGCCTGGGCAGGCCACTCACTCGATGAAGCTTTACGCCGACGACAGCCTCGCCGGCACGAGTGCGCATTCCTACGGGGACTTCAGCGTGCCCGCCAAAGCCGGCACCTACCGGCTCGTCTACGACCTGGACACCTCGAAACTCACGCCGGTGTCGGGGAAGACGTCGACGACGTGGACGTTCCGCTCGAAGCCGGGTGAGACACGGGTGCCGCTCCTGACCGTGGACTACGCCCTGCCGCTGGACCTGCTCAACCACCCGAACGGCGACACCGCCACCTTCACCGTCGCCCGCGTCAAGGGATCCGCCACCGCCAAGGCCACCGGCCTGAAGCTGTGGACCTCCCTCGACGACGGCACCACCTGGCAGGAAGCCACCGTCACCGCCGGGAGCAACGGCAAATACACCGCCAAGCTCCCCAAGGCCGGCAACGGCCAGGGCGTGTCCCTGCGCGTCCAGGCCACCGACTCCGGCGGCAGCAAGATCGACCAGACCGTCATCCGCGCCTACACCGGCAACTGAGCCGTCTCCCTGGCGGTCGCCGCGCCGGCGACCGCCAGGGATCACCGGCCACTCGGAGCATCCGCCCGAATACATCCGGAATTCGTCGGAAACATCCCGGGTTCTGCGACCAATCCTCTGTGACAGATGTTGTCCAAGAGAATCGAGTCGCCGAATGAGAAGACTCAGCGCGGGCGTGGCGATCACCCTCGCCGGTGCCGCGGTCGCCGGGGTCCCGGCCGCCGCACACGCCACGCCCGCCCGTACCGCGACGTCCTCGCAGGCCGCGAAGGCGGCGAGGCTCCCTGCGGGCCGGTCCTGGAAGGTGACGCTGGTCACCGGGGACGTCGTGCAGGTACGGACCGTGAAGAATCGCCCTCCCCTCGTGTCGGTGAAGCCCGGCTCCGGACGCGGCAACGTGCCGTTCCTCAAGGACATCCGGCCGGACGGGACCGTCAAGGTGATCCCCGGGGACGTCGTCGGGAAGGTCGGCAAGCTGTACGACCCGGCGCTGTTCGACGTCACCACGTTGATCCAGGAGGGTGACGACGACGCCAAGCGGTCCGACCTGCCGCTGATCGTGCAGGGCGGCGGCGCGGTGAAGGCGCTGGCGGCGGGCAGGACGCTGCACAGTCTCGGCGCCACCGCCGTACACCAGCCGAAGTCCCAGGGGCCCGCGCTGGCCCGCAGCGCACTCGCCGGGAGCGTCAAGCACATCTGGCTCGACCGCAAGGTCCATGCCCTGGCCCTCGACCACAACCTCACCCAGATCGGCGCCCCCGCCGCCTGGAAGGCCGGCGCCACCGGCAAGGGCGTCAAGGTCGCCATCCTCGACACCGGCGTCGACGCCACCCACCCGGATCTGAAGGGCCGGATCGCCGAGCAGAAGAACTTCAGCCAGGCCAAGGACACGGTCGACCGCTTCGGGCACGGCACGCACGTCGCCGCGACGATCGCGGGCACCGGTGCGGCCGCCAAGGGCGCGCGCAAGGGCGTCGCCCCCGACGCCGACCTGATCATCGGCAAGGTCCTCGGCGACGACGGGGGCGGCGAGGAATCCGGCATCATCGCCGGAATGGAGTGGGCCGCTCCCAAGGCCAGGATCGTCAGCATGAGCCTCGGCGGCCCGGTCGAGGACCCGGCCAACGATCCCCTGTCCACGGCCGTGAACGACCTCACCGCCAAGAACAACACGCTGTTCGTCATCGCGGCCGGGAACGACGGGCCGGCTACGAACACCGTCGGCACCCCCGGAATCGCCGCCTCGGCGCTGACCGTCGGCGCGGTCGACGGCCACGACAAGGTCGCCGACTTCTCCAGCCGCGGTGACCAGGGGACCGTCAAACCGGAGATCTCCGCCCCCGGCGTCGACATCATCGCCGCGCGCGCCGCCGGGACCTCCATGGGAACGCCCGTGGACTCCCGCTACACCTCCTCCAGCGGCACCTCCATGGCCACCCCGCACGTCGCCGGGGCCGCCGCGGACCTGCTGCAGAAGCACCCCTCCTGGACGGCCGCCCGGCTCAAGGCCGCGCTGGTGTCCACCGCCCACGGAGTGCCGGGAACCGTCTTCCAGGTCGGCGGCGGCCGGCTCGACGTCGGCGCGGCGACGGCGGCCACCGTCATCGGCGACCAGCCCGCCGCCTCCTTCGGGCCGATCCCGCACGGCGCGACCGGTGCCCTGACCAAGCAGCTGAGCTGGACGAACACGGGCGCCAAGCCGGTCACGCTGAAGCTCGCGGCCACCCTGGCCGACCGTGCGGGCCACGCGGCCAAGGGTCTGAGCGTGCCGGCCTCCGTCACCGTTCCCGCGGGCGGGTCCGCGTCCGCCGCCGTCACCCTGGACCCCCGTGGGCTCACGACCGCGGGCGGCTACAGCGGGGTGGTGACCGCGACCGCGACCGGCGTGTCGCTGCGCACGCCGGTGGGCGCCTACGCCGAACCGGTCCTGCACACGCTGACGGTGAAGGCGACCGCGCTGCCGGGCACGCCGAGTGGCGCCTTCGGCGCGGGGGCGTCGGTGGTCAGCGTGGACGACCCGAACCTGTTCAACGGTCAGGCCACCGTGGGCGCGACCGGGACCACGACGTTGCGGGTGCCCGCCGGGCGGTACGCCGTCCTCGGCGCCGTTTGGGACGACACGAAGAACAAGACGCGGATGGCGTTCGCGGGGACGCCGGAGGTGTCGGTGACCGGCGACACGACCGTCACCCTCGACGGCGCCCAGGCCAAGCCGGTGAAGGCGTCCGCGCCGGGCACCACGATGGCCGACCCGACCCTGCACGTCGAGCGCACGGCCGGCGGATTCAACTGGGCGGTCGACGTCGCCGTGTTCGACGGCACCGCGTCGCCGGCGGTCTACAGCGTCCCGACCGGCACGGCACGGACCGGTTCGTTCCATGCCTACGCGGCGTTCGCCCTGGACAGCGCGAAGACCGTCTACTCGGTGCTGCACGACCTCGGCGGCAGGGTTCCCGCCTCGGTCGACTACAAGCCCGACCTGAAGGACTTCGCCCGCCTCGACCAGCGATTCGGCTCGGTCGACGGCTCGACCAAGACCGCGGTCGACCCGCACCGCTACGGCATGTCTCCGGTGGGATACCTGGTGAGCGAAGGCGGCGGCAACCAGGTCACCACCGGGTCGACGCGCGTCGACTACGTCACCGGGGAGCCCGGCGTCCGCTGGCTGGAGGAGGCCGGTCTCGAGGGGAGCTTCACCGAGTTCCCCTGGTTCGCCCAGCTGCCGCTCCGGCACTACGCGGCCGGCCACCGGTACACCATGAACTGGTTCCGTTCGCCGTTCCACCCCGGACCGTACTCGGCCACCGATCCGATGCTGGGATACGCGATCGAGCCGGTCACCCGGACCGGTGACGGGATCCACGTGGAGCTGAACGACACCCAGAACGAGCCGGACGGCCTGGACAACCAGGCCGGCGACGATGTCTGGGAGAAGAAGATCAAGCGGTCGATGCGCCTGTACGCGGACGGCAAGGCGGCGTCCGGCAAGGTCCAGGGGTACATCGGCGACTTCACCGTCCCGGAGAAGGCCGGCACCTACCGGCTCGACTACACCACCGACGTGTCCGCGGCGCTGCCCATCTCCACCAAGACGTCGACGACGTGGACGTTCCGGTCGAAGCCGGGTGAGACGCGGGTGCCGCTGCTGACCGTGGACTACGCGTTGCCGCTGGACCTGCTCAACCACCCCAGCGGTGACACCGCGACCTTCACCGTCGCCCGCGTCAAGGGATCGGCCGCTGCCAAGGCCACCGGCCTGAAGCTGTGGACCTCCCTCGACGACGGCAAGACCTGGAAGGCCGTCACCGTCACCGCGGGAACCGGCGGCAAGTACACCGCCAAGCTTCCCAAGGTCACGAAGGGCCAGGCGGTGTCCCTGCGGGTCCAGGCCACCGACAACGGCGGCGGAAAGATCGACCAGACCATCATCCGCGCCTACACCGGAGGCTGATCGAGGGAAACCAATCGGCCCGAAAGGGCAATAAAGATCGGGACATGTATGTCCCGAACCCGGGCCTTGGGGCCCGGGTTTCGGCGGACGGCCCCGGCTCGCACCTCCCGGTGCGTTATCCCCTGAGCCGGGGCCCGTCCGCCTCTCCCACGCACCTCAGGACTTCGAGGCGAGCGACCGCAGGAAGAAGCCGACGTTGGCGGGCCGCTCGGCCAGCCGCCGCATGAGGTAGCCGTACCACTCCGCGCCGTACGGGATGTAGACCCGCACCTGCCCGCCGAGTTCGGTCAGCCGGCGCTGCTCGTTCGGGCGGATGCCGTACAGCATCTGGTATTCGAAGCTGTCGGGCGTGCGCTCGTTGAGTACGGCGAGGGCCCCGGCGATCTCGATGAGCCGGGGGTCGTGGGTGGCCATCATCGGGTACCCGCGCCCGGCCATCAGGACCCGCATGCACCGGACGTAGGACTTGTCGACGGCGTCCTTCCCGGTGAACGCCACCGAGTCGGGCGCGTTGTAGGCGCCCTTGCAGAGCCGGACCCGCGACCCCTCATCGGCGAGGTCGGCGCAGTACTCCTCGGCGCGGCGGAGGTACGCCTGGATGACCGCCCCGGTGTCGGGAAAGTCCTGCCGCAGCTCCTTCAGGATGCGCAGGGTGGAGTCGACCGTGGTGTGCTCCTCCATGTCGAGGGTCACGGTCGTGCGGGCGTTGCGGGCGGCCGTGCAGATGCGCCGGGCGTTCTCCAGGGCCGTCCGCTCGCCGTCCTGGAGCAACTGCCCGAGCGCGGTGAGCTTGACCGACACCTCTGCGCGGGAGCCGTACCCGGCCTCGGCGATCCGCTCGAGGAGTCGTTCGTACTCGGCGGTGATCGCCTTGGCCTGGACGGCCTCCACGGTGTCCTCGCCGAGATGATCGATGGTGACCATCAGCCCATCGGAGACGAGCCCGTCGGTGATGGCGAGGGCGTCGGCCGCGGTCTCTCCCGCGACGAACCTGCGGACGACGCTTCTGGTGTACGGCGCGGTCTCGACGATCCGGCGTACGCCACCGCTGCGTGAGGCGGCCAAGAGAGCCTGGCGGAGCAAGGTTCCCCCTTCCTCCCGAGGGACCACACTGTCCCGATCGCCCATCAGGCTATGCCAGCCATTGATCGCCCAGGTGAACGAGGATCATGGGAGCGCCGGAGCGCGGATCAGGGGGTACGACGCGGGAGGGTGGCGGCGCCCAGCAGCAGGGCGAGGGCGGTGCAGCCGGCGATGACCGTCATGTCGCGGACGAGCGTCCCGGTGAGCGCCGTATGGCCGGTCAGCTCCCGCATCGCCTCGACGAGGTAGGCCAGCGGCATCGCGTCGGCCGCCCACCGCAGTGCCGTGGCCATCTCGTCGCGGGGCACGAACAGCCCGGCCAGCAGGAGTTGCGGCAGCACGAAGGCCGGCATGAACTGCACCGCCTGGAACTCCGTACGCGCGAACGCGCTGGCGAACAGCCCGAGCGCCACGCCGAGCAGCGCGGCGAGCAGGGTCAGCGCGAGCAACGTCCACACCGAGCCGCGCAGGTCGAGGCCCAGCCAGGTGAGCGCGACGGTGGCGGCGACCCCGACCTGGACGAGGGCGGTGAGGCCGAAGGCGAGCGCGTACCCGAGGAGCAGGTCGAGCCTGCCGAGCGGCATGGTCATCAACCGCTCCAGCGTGCCGCCGGTCCGCTCCCGCAGCGTGGCGATGCTCGTCACGATGAACATCACGGTGAAGGGGAAGACGGCCAGGAGCATCGGCCCGTACCGGTCGAAGGCCTCCGGCCGGTCGAGGACGTAGCGCAGCAGGATCATCAGCAGCGTGGGGAGGCCGACGATCAGGCCGAGCGTGCGGTGGTCGTGGCGGAGCTGGGTCAGGATGCGCCGCGCCGTCGCGAGCGTGATGGCCGGGCTCACGACGCCACCTTCTCCCGCTCGATGACCTTGAGGAACGCCTGTTCGAGGTCGTCGGTGCCGGTGTGCTCTCGGAGCGCGTCGGGGGTTTCGTCGGCGAGGATCCGTCCCTCGCGCATGAGGATCAGCCGCTCGCACCGGGCGGCCTCGTCCATGACGTGGCTGGAGACGAGCAGCGTCGCGCCCCGGCCGGCCAGCTCGTGGAACAGCTCCCACAGCTCGCCGCGCAGCACCGGGTCCAGCCCGACGGTGGGCTCGTCGAAGACGAGCAGCTCAGGCCGGCCCAGGAGCGCGACGGCGAGGCTCGCCCGGTGCAGCTGCCCGCCGGACAGGCTCGCGGCGACCTGGTCGCGGGCGCCGGCCAGGCCGACCTCCTCGACGACCCGGTCCACGTCGCTCCGGCCGGCGCCGAGCACGGCGGCGAAGTACCGGAGGTTCTCCCGGACGGTCAGGTCGGCGTAGACGGCCGGGTTCTGAGTGGCGTAGCCGACGCGGCGGCGCAGCTCGCGGTGGCCGGCCGAGTGGCCGAGGACGGTGACCGTGCCGCTCTGGACGATCTGCACGCCGACGATCGCGCGCATGAGCGTGGTCTTGCCGCAGCCGCTCGGCCCGAGCAGCCCCACGACGGCGCCGCGCGGCACCTCGAAGGTCAGGTCGTGCAGGACCGTCCGCCCGCCCCTGGCGACGCGGAGGTCCCGGACCTCGACGGCACAATTCATCATGCGTTGAATTTATGCCCGCAGTACGGCGCCGTCAAGGGTCCTGGGGATGCCGTCCCGCCGAAGGACGCGACGGGCCCGGACGGCGCGGTGGCGCCGGCGCAGGCTCAGACGTCGGGGTAGCGCCGCAGAGTCGGCCCGGCGAGGTGGCGCCGCGGCGGGCTCAGTCGCCGAGTTGACGCCGCAGGGTCGGCCCGGCGAGGTGCCGCTGCGGCGGGCTCAGTCGCCGAGGTAGCGCTGCAGGGTCGGCGCGAGCAGCGCCACCAGTTCGTCCTCGGTCGCGGACGCCAGCGGTTCGACCTCCAGGACGTACCTCAGCATCACGACGCCGACCATCTGCGCCGCCGCGGCGGTGACGTTCAGCCGCGGCGTGCCCAGGGCCTCGGCGACCCGGGCGAGGATCGTGCCGGTGATGAACTCCCGCAGCAGCGCCGCCCCCTGCTCGGTGGTGGCCGCCGACCGGAGGATGCCGATGAACTGCGGCCTGAGCCGCGAATCCGACCAGATCCGCAGGAACGTCCGGGTCAGCCGCTCGCCGAGCTCCGAACGCGGACCGCTCAGCACCTGCGGGAGGAACACTCCCGGATCGACCGGGAACTCCATGGCCGCCGCGAAGAGCTCCTCCTTGGCGCCGAAGAAGTGGTGGACCAACGCCGGGTCCACTCCGGCCTCGCGGGCGATCGCCCGGATCGAGGCCTTGTCGTAGCCGCGCTCGCCGAACAGCACCCGCGCGGCCGCCAGGATGTCCTCACGCGACGAGGTGGGACCCGGCCGGCGCCCGGGGCGGCGCGTCGGCGCCGTCATCCGCGAGCCTCCCCGAGCCGCGTACGCTCCGGCACG
This sequence comes from Actinoallomurus vinaceus, assembly GCF_039542055.1. Taxonomy (NCBI): domain Bacteria; kingdom Bacillati; phylum Actinomycetota; class Actinomycetes; order Streptosporangiales; family Thermomonosporaceae; genus Actinoallomurus; species Actinoallomurus vinaceus. The sequence goes on along the minus strand of NZ_BAABHK010000001.1, from coordinate 693,705 downwards.
GCCCGTACGGTCGTCGGCGCCGTCACCTGCGACACCTCCCGCACGGCGTACGGCCGAGCGTCACCGACGCGGCCCGTACGACCACCGACGCGGTCGCGTACGGCCGGACGTCCCGGCGCGGCCCGTACGGGCGACGGAGCCGCGGCGGCGGTCACGACGGTGAGACCTCGCCCTCGGAGTTCACCTGCCACGAACCGACGGGGGCGGCCGCGGCCAGGTGGAGGCGGGCGAACGCCAGCGACTCGGCGAGGTCGTCGGCGCGCTGGTCGCGGTCGACGGCGCGGCGGGTGTTGATCTCGACGACGACCTGGCCGGTGTAGCGCTGGGCGGCCAGGCGCTCCAGCAGCTCGGCGCACGGCTGGTTGCCCCGGCCGGGGACCAGGTGCTCGTCGCGGTTGACGATGCCGATGCCGTCGGCGAGGTGGATGTGCGCGAGCCGGTCGCCGAGGGCGTCCGCCATCTCGAGGGGGTCGGAGCCGGACACGGCGGCGTGCGAGAGGTCGACCGTGACGTTGGGGTACGGCTGGTCGACGGGGTTCCAGTGCGGGGAGTACATGCCGACCTCGGCCGTCCGCGCCCGCACGGGGAACATGTTCTCCACCGCGAAGACGACGTCGGTCTCCTCCTGCATGCGGGCGAGCCCCTCTTCGAACTCGCGTGCGTACTCCCGCTGCCAGCGGAACGGGGGATGCACCACGACGACGTCGGCGCCGAGCTTCTCGGCGGCGTCCTTGGAGCGCATCAGCTTGCCCCAGGGCTCCCGGCCCCAGACGCGCTGGGTGAGCAGGAGGCACGGGGCGTGGATCGACGTGATGGGGACCTGGTGATAGTCGGAGAGTCTGCGCAGCACGTCGATGTCCTGGCTCGCCGGATCGGCGGTGACCATGATCTCGATGCCGTCGTACCCGAGGCGCGCGGCGAGGTCGAACGCGGCCGGCGTCTTCTCCGGGTAGACCGACGCCGAGGACAGCACGATGGGCGCGTCGGGGACCTGGAGGACTTCTTCCACAATCGGCAAGCCTATGCGTTCCATCGCCTGGTCCGGCCCGCCGTCCCGGCGTCTACCGTGGAGGCGTGATCGCCGCCGGAGCCATAGCGAGCCCCAACATCTGGAACAGTCCGCAGGTCTACGAACTCGAGAACCGCGCCGCCGACCCGGACGGCCGGATCGAGCAGGCCATGCGGGAGATCCGGCCCTGGGACGGCGCGGTCGTGCTCGACGTGGGCTGCGGCACCGGCTTCCACCTGCCCGCGTTCGCGCGGACCGCCGGCAAGGTCGTGGGCGTCGAACCGCACGCGGGCCTGGCCGGGCTGGCCCGCCGCCGGGTGGCCGGGGTCGCCAACGTCGCCGTGCGTGTCGGAGCGGCCCAGGCGCTGCCCGTTCCCGACAGGTCGGTGGACGTGGTCCACGCCCGCTGGGCGTACTTCTTCGGGCCGGGCTCCGAACCGGGACTGGCGGAGCTCGGCCGGGTCGTCCGGCGCGGCGGCGCGGCGTTCGTCATCGACAACGACGCCACGCGGTCGACCTTCGGGACGTGGTTCCGGCGCTGGCTGCCGTCCTACGACCCCGATGCGGTCGAGCGGTTCTGGTCTCGGCATGGGTTCTCCCGTACGCCGCTGGACATTCGCTGGCGCTTCGACGACCGCGCGGACCTCGAGGCCGTACTGAAGATCGAGTTTCCGGCCGAGCTCGCCGAGGAGTTCCTCGGCGAGGTCGAGGGCTGTGAGGTCGACTACGCCGTCAACCTATGGTGGCGGCACTACTGACAACTACCCCGTCAGTCGGCGGCTACGCGGGACGCGCCGAGCGCCGCGAGGACCCGGTCGGCGACGGCCTGCATGCCCTTGGCGTTCGGGTGGACCGGGGCGGCGGGGCTGGTGACGAGGATGCCCTCGACCCACCGGTCGGCGGCGCACATGTCGTGCCGCTGGGCGCTGGTGTAGGCGTCGACGAAGCCCGCGCCGCCCAGCCGGGCCTGCTCGGCGAGCATCGTGTTGAGGTGTCGCTCGAACCCGTCGAGGAACGGGACGTCGCCGTCGGCCGTGGGAACGGTCGGCCAGCAGCCCGTACGGGCGGGCAGCATGCGGGGATAGCCGACGAGCAGGACGCGGGCGCGCGGCGCGCGGACGTGCACGTCCCGCAGGAGCGCCGCGATCTTCGGTGCGGTCGCGGCGATCCGCTGGTCGAGGGTCGCGCCGAAGTGCCGCGTGCAGGGCGCCCCGTGGGGCGCGGTGAGGCTGAGCGTCGCGCAGGCCAGGACGATGCGGCTGTAGCCGATGTCGTTGCCGCCGATACCGATCGTCACCAGCGTGGTGTCCCGGGTCACCGCGTCGAGCTGGGGGACGTTGTGCCCGAACAGGACGGGCTGGGCCCGGGTCATGTCCTCGGTCGTGGCGGCGCTGCAGCTCACGTCGGTGAACGCGGTCGGCTCGAGCAGCCGCGCCACCATGGCCGGGTAGTTGTGGTCGGAGCGCAGGCAGGCGATCGGCGTGCCGTGCCGGTGCGGGATGAAGGGCCCCGACGTGAACGAGTCGCCGAGCGCGACGTAGCGGCCGCCGGCCGCCCGCGCCGGGCCGCCCATGATGAGCGCCGGAACCATCGCCACGAGCGCCATCCACCTGCGCATCGCACCCTCCCCTGCCCCTCTGGCCGCCAGTAAGACCCGGCGGACAGGATCCGTCAACATCCCTGTCCGGAGTCGGTCGGTGACTACTATGTCACCCTCGGCCACCAAGGTCACTCTCATTTGTCGTCGGCGGGCCGTACAGTCGCGGGCATGGCGAAGAGCGTTAAGCAGGCGTACCGCTGCGCCGAGTGCGGTTGGCAGACGTCCAAGTGGGTCGGGCGCTGCGGGGAGTGCCAGGCGTGGGGCACGGTCGACGTGGCGGGCGCGGCCAAGCCCGCGCGGGTCGTGACGCCCGGCCCGGTCAGCGCGCCGGCCCGGCCGATCGGCGAGGTCGACGTGCAGGCCGCGCAGACCACCGCCACCGGGCTGGACGAGCTGGACCGCGTGCTGGGCGGCGGCATGGTGCCGGGCGCGGTGCTGCTGCTGGCCGGCGAGCCCGGCATCGGCAAGTCCACCCTGCTGCTGGAGGTCGCGGCGCTGCACGCCGGCCGGGGCACCGCGCTGTACGTCACGGGCGAGGAGTCGGCCGAGCAGGTCCGGCTGCGGGCCGACCGGATCGGCGCGGTCGCCGACCGCCTCTACCTCGCCGCCGAGACCGACCTCGCCGCCGTCCTCGGGCAGATCGACGCCGTGCAGCCCGAGCTGATCGTCGTCGACTCGATCCAGACGATCGGCTCCGCGGAGATCGACGGCGCCGCCGGCGGCGTCAGCCAGGTCCGCGAGGTGGCCGCCAACCTAATCCGGGTCGCCAAGGAGCGCGGCATCACCACGGTCGTCGTCGGCCACGTGACCAAGGACGGCTCGATCGCCGGCCCCCGCGTCCTGGAGCACCTCGTCGACGTCGTGCTCTACTTCGAAGGCGACCGGCACAGCCGGCTGCGCATGATCCGTGCGGTGAAGAACCGCTACGGCCCGACCGACGAGCTGGGCTGCTTCGACCTGTCGGAGATGGGGATCATCGGGCTCGCCGACCCCAGCGGCCTGTTCCTGACCCGCCAGGAGAAGCCCGCCCCGGGCACCTGCGTGACCGTCACGCTGGAGGGCCGGCGGCCGCTGGTGGCGGAGGTGCAGTCGCTGGTCGCCCCGTCGCCGCTCGCCAACCCCCGGCGCATGACGTCCGGGCTCGACTCCTCCCGGGTCGCGATGATGCTCGCCGTGCTGCAGCGCCGCTGCCGCGTCAAGCTGCACGATCGCGACGTGTACGCCGCGACGGTGGGCGGCGTGCGGCTCGGCGAGCCGTCCGTCGACCTGGCCGTCGCGCTCGCCGTCACCGGGGCGGCCAACGACGCGACGCTCCCGTCCGACCTGGTCGCCTTCGGCGAGGTCGGGCTGGCCGGCGAGGTCCGTGGCGTGCAGGCGGCCAAGCGGCGCCTGTCCGAGGCGGCCCGGCTCGGCTACCGGCGCGCCATCGTTCCGGGCGGCTCACTCGATCCGACCAACGGCCGGACCAGTGGCACGATCGTGACGGATGAGGGTATGCAAGTGGCAGAAGTGGATGACGTGTGGACGGCGCTCGGCATCGCGTTCGCCGCCGCGAGCGCGGACGCGTGAGGCGGGCGCGCCACGACCGAGCGAGGGGAGCGGGGTCGGCTTTCCGCGTTCACCGATAAACTGACCGCCGTCCAGCGACCTCCGGGGGTCACGTGCCAGCACAAGACAAGGGCAAAGACGAGCGACGCCGCGCAACCCTTGCCGGCATCGCTCCGGGTACGCAGCTCCGTGACGGGCTGGAACGCATTCTTCGCGGCCACACCGGCGCGCTCATCGTGATGGGGTACGACCGCGTCGTCGCCGGGCTGTGCACAGGCGGATTCGAGCTCGACGTCGAGTTCTCCTCCACCCGGCTGCGCGAGCTCGCCAAGATGGACGGCGCGATCGTCATCGACGCCAACTGCACCCGGATCGTACGGGCCGGCGTGCACCTCATGCCGGATCCGACGATCCCGACCGAGGAGTCCGGCACCCGGCACCGCACGGCCGAGCGGGTCGCCCGCCAGACCGGCTACCCGGTGCTGTCGGTCAGCCAGTCGATGCGGATCATCGCGCTCTACCTCGACGGCCAGCGCTACGTCCTGGAGGACTCCGCCGCGATCCTGTCCCGCGCCAACCAGGCCCTCGCCACGCTCGAGCGCTACAAGCTCCGGCTCGACGAGGTGTCGGGCACCTTGTCGGCGCTGGAGATCGAGGACCTCGTCACCGCCCGCGACGTCAGCGCGGTCGTGCAGCGCCTGGAGATGGTCCGCCGCATCGCCGACGAGATCAACGGCTACGTCGTCGAGCTCGGCACCGACGGGCGGCTGCTGTCCCTCCAGCTCGACGAGCTGGTCTCCGGCGTCGACGTGGACCGCGAGCTGATCGTCCGCGACTACCAGCCGGACAATCCCACCCGTTCGGTCGCGGAGATCCTCGAGGCGCTCAACGTGCTCTCGGCCAACGAGCTCCTCGATCTGGCCACTGTCGCCGAGGTCCTCGACTTCGGCGGCAACGACCCGCTGGACACGCCGGTCAGCCCGAAGGGCTACCGCCTGCTCGCCAAGGTCCCCCGCCTGCCGAGCCTGCTGGTCGAGCGGCTCGTCGAGCACTTCGGCGGCCTGCAGAAGCTCCTCGCCGCCAGCATCGACGACCTGCAGTCGGTCGGCGGCGTCGGCGAGTCCCGCGCCCGCAGCGTCCGCGAGGGCCTGTCCCGCCTGGCCGAGTCCTCGATCCTCGAGCGCTATGTCTGATCCCTGGCGGTGATCGGCGCCAGAAGGTCCGTCGTCACCTGGTGAAGCCGCTCCGCGGCGGCGGGGTCGAAATCCTTGCCGGTGAGTGAGAGCGGCGTGCCGCGCTTGAACGCGGTGACGACGGGCCCGGGCGGGTCGTCGAGCAGGCCGGCGATCGGCACGATCGCCTTGTCGACCGGCGTCGCGAAGAACCGGGCGAGCGCCTTGGTGACGGCCCGCTGGGGCTGCGGCAGCGGGTCGGCCATGGCGGTGGCCACGAAGCCGGGGTTGTAGAGGACGTAGCGGGTCCGGGCGGCCGGATGCCGGGCGGCGAACCCGACTCCGAGCAGGTCGTTGCAGCGGGAGGCCTGCATCGCGGCCCGCATCCCCTTGTACCCCTCACGAAACTGAAGGTCGTCCCAGTTGATCTTGCCCGGCATACCGCCGGGTCCGGCGATGTTCATGATGACGGCCGCGTCGGCGCGTTCCAGGTGCTCCATCAGACCGTGACCGATCACGAAGCGGCTCAGGTAGGCGAGCGCGAAGGTGAACTCGAGGCCGTCCTCGGTCTCCTCGCGTTCGGGGCGGAAGCGCTGCGCTCCGAAGACCAGCCCGTCCACCGCGTCGGTGACCCCCATCACCTCGTCAATGGTCCTGCGCATGCCCGCCACGGCGCTGAGATCGGCCCGTACGTACACGGCCCGGTCTGCGGCGCCGAGCCGGTCCGCCTCGGCGAGGAAGGCCCGGCCCTTGGTCTCCCCGCTCGCCACCGCGATCACCCGGTCTCCGCGCCGGAGGAAGTGCAGCCCCAGCCCCCGGCCCATCCCGTCCGTACCGCCAGTGATCACGTACGTGCGCATGCGTGGCCCCTCCGCCATAAGTCATCGATTGATGACAAGGGATGCTAGGCGAGGCCTCACATCAAGTCAACGACTGATGACTTATGCTGACTTCATGACCCAGCCCAGGCGCCGCGACAAGGCGGCCACCCGCGCGGCACTGCTCGAAGCGGCCCGTCTGCGCTTCGCCCAGCACGGCTATGACGGCACGGGTGTACGCGACATAGCGGGCGACGTGGGTGTGGACCCCGCGCTGGTCTTCCGCTACTTCGGCTCGAAGGACCGGCTCTACGGCGAAGCGGTGACCGTCGAGGTCCCGGCCGGCCGGCTCGGCGACCCGGACCGCCCGATCACCCACATCACCGACGGCCTGCTCCACGACGTCGTCTTCGCCGACTGGGAAGAGTTCGACGGCGAGCACCCGCTCCTGGTGATGCTGCGCTCCTCCGGCCGCACGGCAATACGCGACCAACTGCGCGAACGGATCTGCGCGGACTATCTCCAGGGCTTCGCGGAGCGGATGGGCGGCCCGGACGCCGCCCTACGCGCCGAACTGGTGGGCGCTCTGCTGCTCGGCCTCGGTGTGATGCGCTCGCTCATCGGCTCGCCCGCCCTGAGCGACGCCGCCTTCGAGGAGACGCGGACGCTCGTGGCCCGCATGGTCGCCGCCCTCGCCGACGACTGAACACACCCTCACCGCAGGCGGAAGACCTGGCCGTCCGTACGGATCCCGCGGCCCTTGGCCGTGACCACGTACGTCCCCGGCAGCGCGCGGGAGTCGCCGCCGCAGCGCGTACGGTCCCAGTCGACGTCCGTGATGTACGGGACGCCACGCCGGAGGAGCCGGATGTCGGACGGCGGGCCGTCCGCGCACCGGTCGGACGACCAGACCGGGTCCGCGCCCGAGGTGATCCGGAGCCGCAACGCCTTCGCGCCCACGTCGAAGGTGCAGGCCCGGCGCCCGGTGTTCACCACGCTGAGCCGGAACCGCGGGTGCTCTCCGCTCCGGTAGACGTCCTTGGTCGGCGTGAGCGCGACGACGATGTCCGCGTCGGCGCAGCGATCCCCGCTGCGCGCTTTCCCGGCGATCGCGGCCGTGGGCGTGACCGTGACCGTCACAGTGGCCGCCGGAGACGCCGGCGACGCCGGAGACGCCGGGGTCGTCACCGGAGTCACGACGACCGCCGACGGGCTCATCGTGGCCGCGGCGTTGCGCATCTGGGACGTCGGCTTCTTGGGGTCGGGACCCGAGCAGGCCCACGCCATCAGGCCGATGGCGGTGATCCCCCCGGCCAGAACGTAGACCCGGCGGCGCCAGTAGGCGTCCGCCTCCCCCTGGTCTCGTTGCGTGTCGGAGTCCATACGCTCAGTATCCTTTTTCGATCAATGCGCGGTACCGCGACCCGCCGTGTCAGGATCGAATCACCATGCACCGACCTAGCTACGCCGAACCCATCCTCAGCTGGTACGCCGAGCACGCCCGGGACCTGCCCTGGCGGCGCCCGGACGCCTCTCCGTGGGCGGTTCTGGTCAGCGAGATCATGCTGCAGCAGACCCCCGTGTCCCGGGTGCTGCCCGCGTACGAGGCGTGGCTGACCCGGTGGCCGACGCCCGCCGCGCTGGCCGCCGAGCCGCCCGGCGAGGCCGTGCGCGCCTGGGGACGGCTGGGCTACCCCCGGCGCGCGCTGAACCTCCACGCGAGCGCCCGCGCGATCGTCGAGCGCCACGACGGGCAGGTGCCGTCGGCCCACGACGACCTGCGCGCGCTGCCGGGCGTCGGCGCGTACACGGCCGCGGCGGTGGCGAGCTTCGCGTACCGGCAGCGGCACGCCGTCCTGGACACCAACGTGCGCCGGGTGCTGGCCCGGATGGTCACCGGCGTGGAGTACCCGCCGAAGACGCAGACCGCCGCCGAGGTGCGCCTCGCCGAGTCGCTGCTGCCCGAGGCGGCCGAGACGGCCGCGACCTGGGGCGTGGCCGTGATGGAGCTGGGGGCGCTCGTGTGCACCGCCCGGACGCCGCGCTGCGCCGACTGCCCTGTCACCGCCTCCTGCGCCTGGCGGCTGGCCGGCAAGCCCGCGTACGACGGCCCGGCGCGCAAGGGTCAGACGTACGCCGGGACGGACCGCCAGTGCCGGGGCCGCCTCCTCGCCGTTCTCCGGCACGCCAGCGGCCCTGTGGAGCGCGCCGCACTCGACGACGCCTGGGACGACGTACGGCAGCGTGAGCGCGCCCTCTCGTCGCTGATCGAGGACGGCCTGATCGACCCCCTCGACGACGGCCGCTTCGCCCTCCCCCGCTGACCCCGTGGAGCTGGTGAGACATGATCTGGACCGCACCGGAGATCGACCGCGATCCCGTTCCCTACGAGGCGGTGACCGGCGATGAGCGCACGAGCGCCGAGGCCTGGCTCGACCACCACCGGCGGACGCTGCTGGGGAAGTGCGCCGGGCTGACCGCCGAGCAGCTCAAGCGGCGCTGCGTCGAGCCGTCGAACCTGTCGCTCCTCGGCCTCGTCCGCCACATGGCCGAGGTGGAGCGTGACTGGTTCCGGTACCGGTTCGCCGGAGAGCGGGCCGGCTACCTGTACGTCACCGACGACGACCTGGACGCGGAGTTCGACGTCGACGCCGCCGACGCGGAGGAGGACTTCGCCGCGTACCTGTGCGAGATCGAGCTCGTCCGCCGAGTCATGTCGGGGCGCTCCCTCGACGAGACGTTCCTCGATCCACGCCGCGAGGTCGAGATGAGCCTCCGGTGGGTCTACTCGGTCATGATCCAGGAGTACGCCCGCCACAACGGCCACGCCGACCTGCTCCGCGAGCGCATCGACGGCGCCACCGGCCACTGACCGGTCGTGGCCCGACCTACCCGGCGGCCCGGTCGTCGTCCGTCAGGAAGGGTGCCAGCAGCTCGGCGGTGACCCTGCTCAGCCGGGACCGGATCGCCGGGTCGTACGTTCCCTCGTGCGCCCTGGCCTCGCTCGTGCCGTCGAAGTAGCGGCCCGTCACCGCGCCTCCGGCCGGGCCGGCCGCCAGGTTCATCACGGCCTTCGTGCCCGTGCCGACGGTCGACATGGGCGGGACCATCGCCTCGCGGACCATGTGGGTGTTCATCAGCGACGCCGGATGCAGGCAGTTGACGGTGACGCCGTCGTCGGCCAACTCGTCCGCGAGGTCGAAGGTGAAGGCTGCGAGCGCGAACTTGCTGCGGAAGTACGCCTGAGTGCCGCTGTAGTGGGCGTCCATACGCAGGTCGGCGAAGTCGACCGGGGCCTGTCCGACCGAGCCGACGTTCACGATCCGGGCGGGTGCCCCCTTCCGCAGGGTCGGTGCGAGCCGTCGGGCGAGCAGCACCGGGGCCAGGTAGTTGACGGCGAAGCGCAGTTCGTGGCCGTCCGCGCTCAGGCGCCGCCGGCGGTAGGGCGGGCGCCCGGCCCCGACGCCGGCGTTGTTGACCAGCAGCCGCAGCGAGCCGTGCTCCGCACTCACCCGGTCGGCCAGGTCCCGGGCCTGCGCGAGCGAGGCGAGGTCGGCGAGGTGGACCTGGGCGGTTCCGCCCGCCTTCTCGATCCGCTCCACGACGCCCGCAGCGCGTTCGGCGTCCCGGCCGTGCACGAGGACGTGCATCCCCTGCTCGGCCAGGGCTGTGGCGACCGCGCGGCCGAGCCCGGCGGTGGCGCCCGTGACCAGGGCGATCCCAGAGTTCGTCATCTGTCTCTCCTCTCAGACGTGACCGGATCAGGCGGCCTCGGCCTTGCGCAGGCCGAGGATGCCGGTGAGCACCCGGTCGCGGAGCCGGACGGGCAGCCGGGACAGGACCAGCGCCGCTCGGGCGTCGGTGTTCGCGACGTACCGCGTCTTCGGCCTGGTGGCCTCGATGGCCTTCACGATCGTGTCGGCGACCGTCTCCGGCTTGGACGTCCGCATCTTCGCCATGGCGGCGGCCACCGCCTCCAGCCGTGACCGGTAGATCGCCAGCCGTGCCGGATCGGCGTCGGCGAAGGCGGACTCGGCGGCGGCCTCCGCCTTGGTGAAGATGGGCGTGTCGATCGCACCGGGGACGACCGTGATCACGGCGACGCCCTGAGCCCCGAGCTCCACCCGGGTGGCGTCGGACAGGGCGTCGAGCGCCGCCTTGCTCGCCGAGATGGGGCTCGCGAAGGGCAGGGGGACGACGGCCGACGGCGCACTGATGTTGATCAGGCGACCGTGCGCCTTCCGCAGCAGTGGCGCGAACGCCCGGGTGACCTCGGCGGGACCGAAGACGTTGATGGCGAACTGGCGGTACAGATCTTCGGCCGGCACCAGCTCCAAGGGGCCCTGGATGATGATGCCGGCGTTGTTCACGACGGCGTGGAGGCCCTGGCCGTCCTGCAGCCGCGCGACCTCCGCGGCGGCCTCCGCGACGCTCTTCGGGTCGGTGACGTCGACGCGGATCTGCTGGACGCCTCCGGCTTCCTGCAAGTGCGGTGTCTCGCCGCGTACGCCGGCGTAGACGCGGTAGCCCCGCTCGGCGAGGGCCCGCGTCGTCGCGGTGCCGATGCCGCCGGCGGCCCCGGTGATGAAGACGGCCCGCCCGTTCCCTGTCCGGCTCATGATCAACCTCACATGTACTTTGGGACATGTACCTTGGGACATGACGATCATCAGGCGTGCTGGAGGACATGTCAAGATGGACCGACGGATCGCGAGGGAGGACGGTGACGGAGTGTCACTGCGGCACGGGCTGCTCGGACTGCTCGCCGAAGGGCCCGCCAGCGGCTATGACCTGGCCCGGCGCTTCGAGGAGCACCTGGGCCCGGTGTGGCCGGCCCAGCACCCGAAGATCTACGCCGAGCTGTCCCGGCTCGCCGACGCCGGGATGATCGAGGTGGACAGTCACGGCCCGCGCGGCCGAAAGGCCTACCGGATCACCGATGCCGGGCTGGCCGAGGTCCGCCGCTGGCTGACCGAGGAGGATGTCGACCACACCCTCCGGACCGAATCGGTGCTCCGGTCGTTCTTCTTCTGGCTCATGGAGACCGACGACCTCCACGCGCACCTACGCCGCGAGCAGGAGTTCTTCTCCCAGGTCGCCGACATGGCGCGCGGGTACGCGGCGGCCAAGGACCGCGGCGACTTCGGGACCGCCCCCCAGACCCGCTCCATGCGGGTGGCCGTGGAGGCGGCCGTCCGGATCTATCAGGCGCTGGCCGACTGGGCCGAGTGGGCGCAGACCGTCCCCCCGGCCGTACCGGCCACCGAAGACGCCCCTGAGGCACCTCCGACCGCCGAAGCCGGCGCCTGAGGCCCGGCGATCAGCGCTTGACCGCGACACCGCCGTACATGTGCGGAACCCGGTCGTCCGGATCGGCCGACTCGTCAGGATGCCACTCGGTGACCTTGGCGACGCCCGGCGCGATGAGGTCCAGGCCGTCGAAGAAACGCTCCGTCTCGGCCTTGGTGCGCATCTTCATCGGGATGCCCTGGGAACGGTAGGCGGCCACGCCGTCGGACAGCGGGCTCTCTCGCTCGGCGTCGGGCACGACCGAGATCGCCAGCACGCTGCCCGGCGCGAGCGGCTCCACCAGGGCCCGTACGGCCTCGTGGGCCTCGTCCTCGTCGGTGAAGAACTGCAGGATCGCGATGAGGGTGAGCGCGACCGGGCGGCTCAGGTCCAGGGTGTCGCGGAGCTGAGCCGACTCGAGGATCGTCTTGCTGTCCCGCAGGTCCGCGTCGATGTAGGCGGTCCCGCCCTCCCGCGAACTGGTGAGCAGCGCCCGGGCGTGCGCCAGCACGATCGGGTCGTTGTCGACGTACACGACGCGAGTCTCCGGCGCGATCGCCTGAGCGGCCTCGTGCAGGTTCGGCGAGGTCGGCAGGCCGGTGCCGATGTCCAGGAACTGCCGGATGCCCATCTCACGGACCAGGTAACGAGTCATGCGCAGCATGAAGTCGCGGTTGGCCCGCATGGATACCGGCAACGTGGGCAGATGCTTGACGATCTCGTCGGCGGCCGCACGGTCGGCCGCGAAGTTGTCCTTGCCGCCCAGCATGTAATCGTAGATCCGCGCCGAATGCGCGATATCGGTCCGCAGATCCGTCACTTGGACCGCCCGGTCGAGCCGTTGCCGGCGCTGATCCCGCTCATCCCCACGCGCGACCTTTCCGTACAGCGTCCTGGAGTAAATGATCTTAATCCACGGCACACCGCCCGACAGCGGGTCCACCGAACCGACTCCGCCTCACCCGGCAGTCGGCGGATCCCAGTGCGGGATATGGCGGAGGCCCCGCGCTCCATTCGGAGTGCGGGGCCTCTGACGTCGTACCGGGTTACGGGTGGTTGATGGACTCGGCCGCAGGGGGCGGGGAGTCGGGGACGGAGCCGGGCTTGGGCTCGCCGGTGAAGGTGAACTTCGCCGTCTCGCCGCTGCCCTCGACACCGACGATGACGATCTCGCCGGCGCGCAGCTCGTTGTACAGGATCTTCTCGGACAGGTTGTCCTCGATCTCCCGCTGGATCGTGCGGCGCAGCGGACGGGCGCCCAGCACCGGGTCGTACCCGCGCTCGGCCAGCAGGTCCTTGGCCTCCTGGCGAAGCTCGATGCCCATGTCGCGGTCCTTCAGCCGCTCGTCCACCTTGGCGATCATCAGGTCGACGATCTGGATGATCTCCTTCGGCGTGAGCTGGTGGAAGACCACGGTGTCGTCGACACGGTTGAGGAACTCAGGCCGGAAGTGCTGCTTGAGCTCTTCGTTGACCTTCGCCTTCATCCGGTCGTACGAGCCCTGCTCGTCGTTGTCGCGGGCGAACCCGACGGACAGGCCCTTGGAGATGTCGCGGGTGCCGAGGTTCGTCGTCATGATCACGACGGTGTTCTTGAAGTCCACGACCCGGCCCTGGGCGTCGGTCAGGCGACCGTCCTCCAGGATCTGCAACAGCGAGTTGAAGATGTCCGGGTGGGCCTTCTCGATCTCGTCGAACAGGACGACGGAGAACGGCTTGCGGCGGACCTTCTCGGTCAGCTGGCCGCCCTCTTCGTACCCGACGTATCCGGGCGGGGAGCCGAACAGCCGCGAGACCGTGTGCTTCTCCATGAACTCGGACATGTCGAGCTGGATCAGCGCGTCCTCGTCGCCGAACAGGAACTCCGCCAGGGTCTTGGACAGCTCGGTCTTACCGACACCGGAGGGGCCGGCGAAGATGAACGAGCCACCGGGGCGCTTGGGGTCCTTCAGGCCGGCGCGGGTACGCCGGATCGACTGGGACAGCGCCTTGATGGCGTCGTTCTGGCCGATGACCCGCTTGTGCAGCTCGTCCTCCATACGGAGCAGCCGTGTGGTCTCCTCCTCGGTGAGCTTGAACACCGGGATGCCGGTGGCCGTCGCGAGCACCTCGGCGATGAGCTCCTCGGTGACCTCGGCGACGACGTCCATGTCGCCGGCCTTCCACTCCTTCTCCCGCTGCGCCTTGGACTGGAGAAGCTGCTTCTCCTTGTCGCGCAGGGCGGCGGCCTTCTCGAAGTCCTGCGCGTCGATCGCGGACTCCTTCTCGCGCCGCACGTCGGCGATCTTCTCGTCGTACTCACGCAGGTCCGGCGGCGCGGTCATGCGGCGGATGCGCATCCGCGAGCCGGCCTCGTCGATGAGGTCGATCGCCTTGTCGGGCAGGAACCGGTCGCTGATGTAGCGGTCGGCGAGCTGGGCGGCGGCCACGAGCGCGGCGTCGGTGATCGACACGCGGTGGTGCGCCTCGTAGCGGTCCCGCAGGCCCTTGAGGATCTCGATCGTGTGGCTGAGCGAGGGCTCGGCCACCTGGATCGGCTGGAACCGCCGCTCGAGCGCGGCGTCCTTCTCCAGGTACTTGCGGTACTCGTCCAGCGTCGTCGCGCCGATCGTCTGCAGCTCGCCGCGGGCCAGCATCGGCTTGAGGATGCTGGCGGCGTCGATCGCGCCCTCGGCGGCACCCGCGCCGACGAGCGTGTGCAGCTCGTCGATGAACAGGATGATGTCGCCGCGCGTGCGAATCTCCTTGAGCACCTTCTTCAGGCGCTCTTCGAAGTCACCGCGGTAGCGCGAACCGGCGACCAGGGCCCCGAGGTCCAGCGTGTAGAGCTGCTTGTCCTTCAGCGTCTCGGGGACCTCGCCCTTGACGATCTTCTGGGACAGGCCCTCGACGACCGCGGTTTTACCGACGCCGGGCTCGCCGATCAGCACCGGGTTGTTCTTGGTACGGCGGGACAGCACCTGCATGACCCGCTCGATCTCTTTCTCTCGCCCGATGACGGGGTCGAGCTTGCCTTCGCGCGCGGCCTGGGTCAGGTTGCGGCCGAACTGGTCCAGCACGAGCGAGGTCGAAGGCGCCGCCTCCGACGGGCCGCCGGACGACGCCGGCTCCTTGCCCTGGTACCCGTGCAGCAGCTGGATCACCTGCTGGCGGACGCGGTTCAGGTCGGCCCCGAGCTTCACCAGGACCTGGGCCGCCACACCCTCACCCTCGCGGATCAGGCCCAGCAGGATGTGCTCGGTCCCGATGTAGTTGTGGCCGAGCTGCAGCGCCTCCCTCAGCGACAGCTCAAGGACCTTCTTCGCCCGCGGAGTGAACGGGATGTGTCCCGAAGGAGCCTGCTGCCCCTGGCCGATAATCTCTTCGACCTGCTGGCGGACGGCTTCGAGGCTGATGCCCAGGCTCTCCAGAGCCTTGGCGGCAACACCCTCGCCCTCGTGGATGAGGCCCAAGAGGATGTGCTCGGTGCCGATGTAGTTGTGGTTGAGCATCCTGGCCTCTTCCTGAGCCAGGACGACAACCCGCCGCGCGCGGTCCGTAAACCTCTCGAACATCTCGTCGCTCCTCACAGAGCGGTCGGGCAGAGGCCGGCATGTCCGACCCTGTCCTCCCGCATGCTAGCCCGCCCCGCGGTCACTGCCTCGGCGCCGTACCAGAAGAGATTCCCCGGGCTAGGGCTGTTCATCCTCATCCAACTACCGCGCGGGCCCTGGATGTTCCCCGTACGCCGCAAGCGAACGGCCCGCCGCCGATAAAGGTCGGGCAACGGGCCGGTCTGTGGTGTCTCTGCGGCGGGTCAGTGCGCGCGCTCGTATTCCTCGACGACAGTCGCCGGGATACGGCCACGCTCGTTGACCTTGATGCCACGCGCCTTCGCCCATGCACGGATGTCCGCGCTGCGCTCGCGGCTCGAGGCGGCACGGCTGCGGCGGCGGCGTCCCACGCCGGCCCTCCGCGCGTGCTCCACGAACGGCGACAGAGAATCGCGCAGCTTCTTTGCGTTGTCGCTGCTGAGATCGATCTCATAGGAGACACCGTCGACGGAGAACGGAACCGTCTCCTCCGCCTCGCCACCATCGAGGTCGTCGATGAGGCGCTTAATGATCTGCTCTGCCATGGAGACTGACCTTTCACCGGAGCAAACTGCATTCGGTTGCCAAAGATATACCGCCACAGTGGTCGATGACAATTCGAACCACAGATCCGAGTTTAGCACGCCCGTTACGCAGCGTTATCCCCAGCAATCGCTCCGGATCCCTGGGGTTACTGGCCGCTCCGGCGGTTCTCCGGGGTGCGTTCGCGACGGCGCTTACCGCCCATCTCTCGTCGCACCACCCAGAACACGCCTGCCAAGAACGCAGCTGCCACGGTGAGAGGCGGCGCGAGCGCCGCGAGGTCCTTCCACATCCAACCCACGCCTTCCGTTCCGGTCGGGTTTAACGGGACGCTCGCCCGGACTCAGTGCCCATGGGCGTGCATCCTCATGGTGAAATTGTCGCGCAGCGCGTCGCCGTGGCGACACCCACCCCTTTCCCAGCCGGGCGCCGGCGAACATCGGGCCCTGCAGGAGCAGCGGGATTCGGCGGCCCGATCGCGAGGCCCAAGGTCAACGAACAAGCCCACTGCCGGTGTTCCCGCAGCGTCCTGGGGTGGAGGCGGCGGAGCTGCGGCGATGAGACCGTGCCCGTAAACCCGGCCGTCCCTCCGTTTTCGCGATGCTCCCGGCATGGCGAATAACCGTGTCGAACCGGCTCTTAAGCCCCAGCACGGGACGGGAATGCGCCGTGCCGCCCTGCCGCGGAGTCCGGGATCCCCTGTGGCGAAGGGGCTCCGCGAATCCGCCCGGCCCCACGATCCGGCGATCGTAAGTCTCCGAGCATGGCAGGATCCAATGGGGTTGGGTCGGACGATCGAGACGACAGGCGACGACGTGATGTTCTACGCGGACCTTCATATCCATTCGAAGTACTCCCGCGCCTGCAGCAAGGACTGTGACCTTGAACACTTGGCCTGGTGGGCCGGGCGCAAAGGCGTATCGGTCGTGGGCACCGGGGATTTCACGCATCCGGCATGGATGGAGGAGCTCCGGCAGAACCTCGTTCCCGCCGAACCGGGCCTGTTCCGGCTGCGGCCCGAGCTCGAGCGACGGGTCGCTCGCACACTACCGCCCGCGTGCCGGGCTCCGGTGCGCTTTCTGCTCTCGGTCGAGATCTCCACGATCTACAAAAAGGGTGAACGTACACGGAAGGTACATCACCTTCTTTATGCCCCCTCGTTCGACGCGGCCGAGCGCATCACCTCCGCGCTGGCCAGGATCGGGAACCTCACCTCCGACGGGCGGCCCATCCTCGGCCTCGACTCCCGGCACCTCCTCGAGATCACGTTGCAGAGCGACCCCGGGTCGTACCTCATTCCCGCGCACGTGTGGACGCCGTGGTTCTCCGTCCTGGGGTCCAAATCCGGGTTCGACGCCGTCGCCGACTGTTACGACGATCTGGCCGACCACATCTTCGCGGTCGAGACGGGCCTTTCCTCCGACCCCCTCATGAACTGGCGGGTCGAATCGCTCGACCGGTACCGCCTCGTGAGCAACTCGGACGCCCACTCCCCGCCCGCGCTCGCCCGCGAGGCGTCGGCCTTCGACACGGACATGGACTACTACGCCCTGCGCGCCGCCCTGGAGACCGGCGAGGGATACGCCGGGAGCGTCGAGTTCTTCCCGGAGGAGGGCAAGTACCACCTCGACGGGCACCGCAAGTGCGGCGTGCGGCTGGAGCCGGAGGAGACCAAGGCACAGGACGGGCGCTGCCCCTCCTGCGGCCGGCCGCTGACCGTCGGCGTGCTGTACCGCGTCGACGAGCTCGCCGACCACCCGGAGGGAAGGCGGCCCGAGGGCGCGGCGAATTTCCGCAACCTCATCCCGCTGCCGGAGATCGTCAGCGAGATCCGCGGGGTCGGGCCGCGCTCGAAGTCCGTGCTGGGGCACATCGCCGAGCTCGTCGCGGCGCTCGGGCCGGAGCTCGCGATCCTCGACGAGGTGCCCCTCGACGACGTACGGCGGGCGGGCGGCGACCTCCTGGCCGAGGCCATCGCCCGGCTGCGGCGCGGAGAGGTCATCCGCGACGCCGGGTACGACGGCGAGTACGGCGTGATCCGGCTCTTCGAGCACGGCGAGCTCCGCCGGGAGGGCAAGCGCGCCGTCGGCCTCCTCGGCGCGCCCGACGACTCGGGCCTCTTCGACCTGCCCGAGACCCTCGACCTGCGCGAGACCCTCGCCGCGCCCACGCCGGCCGTACGGGAGCCGGGCCTGTTCGACGTGCCGGGCGCCGACGACCGTCCTCCGCCGTCCCAGAGCACCGCCCCGGAGCCGTCAGAGGCCGCGGAGACGCCCGACGAGGCCATGTCGGACGAAACACCTATCGAGGGGCAACAGGACATTCTGGAGGCCGTGGAGGCCGCCGAGGAAGGCGATGCCGCCGACGGCCCCTCGCCGGACGGGCACCGCGACGAATCAGCGCCGGACGAGCGGTCCACGGAGTCGGCGCCCGACGGGCGCTCCGGGAGGTCGGTGCTGGACGGTCTCGACCCCGACCAGCGCGCGGCGGCCGCGCATCCCGGCGGCCCGCTGCTGATCATCGCCGGGCCCGGCACCGGGAAGACCCGCACGCTCACCCACCGGATCGCCCACCTCGTCGGCGAGCGCGGCGTCCCGCCGGAGCACTGCCTGGCGATCACGTTCACCCGGCGGGCGGCCGAGGAGATGCGCGAGCGCCTCGACGCGCTCCTGCCCGGCCGCGCCGCCCGGCTCACCGTGACGACCTTCCACGGCCTCGGCGCGCTGATCCTTCGCGAGCAGCACGCGCGGGCCGGGCTCACCGACGGCTTCCGCATCGCCGACGAGACCGACCGGCTCGACGTCGCCCGGGAGATGAGCGGCTCGGACAAGGAGGCGCGGCGGCTCCTCGCCGGGTTCG
This sequence comes from Actinoallomurus vinaceus, assembly GCF_039542055.1. Classification (NCBI taxonomy): domain Bacteria; kingdom Bacillati; phylum Actinomycetota; class Actinomycetes; order Streptosporangiales; family Thermomonosporaceae; genus Actinoallomurus; species Actinoallomurus vinaceus. The sequence goes on along the minus strand of NZ_BAABHK010000001.1, from coordinate 675,295 downwards.
ACGGGCCGGGCGGCGGTCTGGAGGAGTCCGAGGCCCGCAGCGAGTTCGAGAAGCGGCTGCGCGAACGCGGCCTCGCCGACTTCACCGACCTGCTCCGCCTGCCCGTACGCCTCCTGGAGGAGGATCCGGAGCTGGCCGAGGCGTACCGCGACCGCTGGCCGTGGATCAGCGTCGACGAGTACCAGGACGTCGACGAGACGCAGTACGCCCTGCTGCGGCTGCTGACCCGGCCCGACGGCGGGCTGACCGCGATCGGCGACCCGGACCAGGCGATCTATTCCTTCCGTGGCGCGGACGTGGGTTTCTTCCTGCGTTTTCAGAACGACTTCACAGGCGCGACGACGGTGCAGCTCACCCGCAACTACCGCTCCGCGCCCGCGATCGTCGACGGGGCCGTACGCGCGATCGCCGCCACCAGCCTCGTCCCCGGCCGGACGCTCGTCCCGCAGCGTTCCGGCGACCGGCTCATCCAGGTGCACGAGACGGCGGACGCCCAGGCGGAGGCCGAGTACGTCACGGGCACGATCGACCGGTTGCTGGGCGGGGCGTCCTTCCACTCGATGGACTCCGGGCGCTCCGACGGCCACCACGCCGACCATCTGGACTTCTCCGACATCGCGGTGCTGTACCGGACCGACGCGCAGTCCGAGCCGGTGATGGAGGCGCTCACGCGCGCCGGCATGCCGTTCCAGAAGCGCTCACACGACCGGCTCCTCAAGCGGCCGGGCGTCCGGGAGCTCGCGCACGAGCTGCGCCACCACGGCGGGCCGCTGCGCGACCGGCTCCGCGCCGCCACCGGCGCGCTCATCGAGATCCACGACGAGGCCGTGCTGCGGTCCGCGGCCGAGCTGCTCACGCCGCTCGCCGTCCGCTGCGGCGACGACCTGGAGGCGTTCCTCGGCGAGCTGGCGCTCGGCGCCGAGGTCGACGCGTACGACCCGCGCGCCGACCGCATCGCGCTGCTGACGCTGCACGCGGCCAAGGGCCTGGAGTTCCCCGTCGTGTTCGTGGTCGGCTGTGAGGACGGCCTGCTGCCGCTGCGGCTGCCGGACAGCGACGAGGCGGAGGAGCGCCGGCTGTTCTTCGTGGGCATGACGCGGGCGCAGACGCACCTCTTCCTGTCGTCCACGCGGCGCCGGGAGCCGTCGCCGTTCCTGCGCTCGATCCCCGCCGAACTGGTGACCCGCCCGGAGGCCGCCCGCCGCCGATCCCGCGACCGTCAGCTACGGCTGATCTGAGCCCGGCTCCTCAGCGAGTTCCGGCCCCTCCGCGGGGCCGGGCTCGTCCAGGGCGCGCGGCCGTACGTCGATGACGAGAGTGCCGGCCGCGCGGTCGTGGAGCGCCTGGCGGTACGAGCCCTCGAACAGCAGGCCGTTCTCGGCCAGCCAGAAGATCGCGGCGAGGACGTTGAGGACCGGGACCGGGCGGGCGGCGGGCGGCAGCGCGTAGATCGCCGACCGGATCATCGCCTGCACGACGGTCGGCCGCTCCCCCGTCACGGAGATCACCCGCAGGCCCGTGAGACGCTTGCCGACCGTACGGCCCCAGATCGCCAGCTGCACCGCCTCGTACAGGAAGAAGACGACGGCGAAGGCGATGGGCGCCACGACGGTCTGCGCGGTCTCGCGGGGGAAGAGCTCGGCCGCGCCCGTACCGATGGGCACGCCGACGATCAGAGTGTCGATGATGCGGGCGACCAGACGCTGCGACGGCTCGGCCACCGCGTCGACGGCCTCCTCGGTCACTCGTCCGCGAACTCTCGGTCGTCGACCACCACGGTGGCCGCCAGCCGGTCGTGCAGCCCCTGGTGCAACGGCCGGTCCCAGATCGCCCAGAGGTACGCCATCACCGTGCCGACCCCGCAGCCGAAGAGGTACACGACGTTGTTGACCGCCGCCCGGGCCGCCGCGCGGGCGGGCGTCAGCGGCTCGCCGGTCTCGGTGAGCACCCGCAGCCGCAGCACCCGCTTGCCGAGCGTCTGCCCCCACAGCGCGAGCTGCACCGCCTCGTACGCGAACGGCAGGATCCCCAGGACGAGGATCCAGCCGACGACGGCCGTGCCCGACCAGATGCCGCCGCCGTTCTTGACGTGGTTGCCCGGCTCGTTGAGGCCCACTGCCGCGATCATGAACGGCAGGATCAGCGCGAACCCCACCACCCCGAGCAGCCCCGCGTCGATCAGCCGCGCGCCGGCCCGCCGGGCGATCGGAGCGAGGATCAGCTCCGCCTGCGGCTCCTGCTCGCCGTACGACCCGTGGTGATCGCCGCCGTACGACCCGTGCTCCGCGTACTCCGCCGACCGGCCGTACGGCGGATATGGCTCGCTCATTCCCTACCTTCCAGGTGCAGCAGCATCCGGGTGTTGCCCAGGGTGTTCGGCTTGACCCGCTCGAGGTCGAGGAACTCCGCGACGCCGTCGTCGTAGCTGCGCAGCAGCTCCTCGTACACCTCCGGCGAGACCGGTGTGCCCTTGAGCGCCCGGAACCCGTGCCGGGCGAAGAACTCCACCTCGAACGTCAGGCAGAACACGCGGCGCACACCGAGCTCGCGCGCGGTCTCGAGGAGCCGCGCGACGATCCGGTGCCCCACCCCACGCCCGTGCCGGGACGGATCGACGGCCACCGAACGAACCTCGGCGAGATCCTCCCACATGACGTGCAACGCCCCGCAGCCCACGACGTCACCGCTCTCCCGGTCCTCCGCGACCCAGAACTCCTGGACGTCCTCGTAGAGGGTGACGGTGGGCTTCTCCAGCAGCCGACCCGGCCCGGAGTACAGGTCGATCAGCCGCCGGATCGCCCGGACGTCGGTCACGCGGGCACGGCGGATCGCTATCTCCACAAACAGGGGACACTAGCCGGAACGCCGGGCTGCCTCGTCACCGATCAGATGAGCTGCCTCCGTGCCGCCCACACGACGGCCTCGATTGGGGTACTCACATCTAGGCGGTCACAGATCGATCGCAGCCTCCTCCGCAAGGTGCGCGCGCTGAGCTCGAGTCTCCGCGCCGCCACATCTGCGGTGACACCTGTGGCGATCTGCGCGAGCAAGCGGAGCTCGTCCTCGCTCAGACGCGGATCGTCGGTGCCACGGCGTGTGAGTGTGGCCTGTTCCACTCCGTCCTCCCTCGTCCCGGGTGATGGCTGCGGGGATGCGGCGACCGCCGCATGGGCACGGGTAGGCCGGAGCGCGCTTGACCGGAGTCGGCCGCCCGTCCGCATGAGGATGCGCGAGGCGGGAACTCCGGGTAACGATTCATACGTTGGAGAGTTGAGCGGGAACGTCGCCTCGGGTGCCAAGCCGCTGGCACGAGGAAACGTCCCGGCATTGATGCCGGGACCGATTTCGGCGTGTCCGGGTGGGGTCATGTGTGCGCCCTCGCCCCCATCCTTTCGCGCAGCGATCCGGCAAAGATCGTGAATCGTTTCAAGCTACGCTCCGTTCCGGAACGCTAAGCGGCCGTCTGCGGGGCGTCAAGGGTTCGCATGTTACGACGCGTAGACACTCATATCCGTTCCGCTACATAACACATCGGCCACAGTTGTTCACCCTTGTCGACCTGCGAAAACCGCACTCACCGGGAAGGTGGAAGCGTTGACGCGCATCAGCATCCGAGATGTGGCGATACATGCGGGAGTCTCGGTGGGCACGGTTTCGAATGTCCTAAATCGGCCAAATCTGGTGGCCGAAGCGACCCGGCAACGCGTTCAGGCCGCCATCGGCGAGCTCGGCTTCGTCCGCAACGAGACCGCACGACAGCTCCGGCAGGGGCAGAGCCACGTCCTCGGCGTGGTCGTCCCGAGCATGGCCAACCCGTACTTCAGCGATGTCGGCCGGGCCGCCGAGGCGGCGATGAACGCCGAGGGGTTCGACGCCCTCTGGTGTACCAGCGACGGCTCTCTCACGAAGGAACAGCGCTGCCTGGACTTCCTGGAGGAGCAGAACGTCTCCGGCCTGCTGATCAGCCCGCTGGACCTCGGTGCGGACCGCGTCGCCGAACTGCACGGGCGCGGGCTCGCCGTCGTGCTGCTCGACCGGACCGCCGCGGACGTCTGCTCGGTGGCGGTCGACCACCGCACGGGCGGAGCGCTGGCAGCCCGCCACCTGCTCGGCCGGCGCCACCGCCGGCTCGTGTTCGTCACCGGCCCGCTGTCGGTCGGGCCGGTCCGCGAGCGCCACGACGGCGCCGTACGCGCCGCCAGGGACGCGGGACTGGACGAGCACGCGCTGACGACGCTCGAGCAGCCGGAGATGACGGCGGCGGACGGGCGCGCGGCGGCGCGGCGGCTGCTCGATCTGGACCCCCTGCCGACCGGGGTCTTCTGCGGCAACGACCTGCTCGCGATCGGACTGATCAACGAACTCGTACGGGCGGGCGTGAAGGTGCCCACGGAGATCAGCGTGGTCGGCTACGACGACATCGACCTCGCCGCGACGGCCGTCGTGCCGCTGACGACCGTACGCCAGCCGCGCGAGGAGCTCGGCCGGACCGCGACCGAGCTCGCGCTCGCGGAGACCGGCGACTCGGAGCAGCACGAGCACCGGCAGGTCGTCCTGTCCCCCGAGCTCATCCTCCGCGAGTCCGCCTGACGCGCCCAAGGGGCTACCTGAGCCAGGGCTATCGGGCGTAGTCCGGGTAGCCGTAGCCGACGACGTCTGAAATATCCCGAATGCGAACTTTGACGGTGTCGTCGGTGTTGCCCTCGACGGTCTGGATAGTGCCGTCTTGGTTGTCCTTGATGACCAGACCGGTGTGCTCGATGCCGCCAATGCTCTTGTCTCCGGAGAAGGAGAAGAAAACGACCGCGCCGGGCTTGGCAACGCCGCCCCAGCGGCCCTGCTGCTCGAACCACCTGGCGTGCGACGGCGTGTACGCGTCGACACCGATCCCCGGAACACCGGCCTGAGCACCGACCCAGGAGACGAACATGTCGCACCAAGCGGCGTTCGCGTAGTCGCTGACCGACCCGCCGTACTGTTGCGCGCCCAGCAAAGCGGCAGAGGTGGACATGAACCACTGGTTGAACTTGGTCCCGCCGACGGCGTTCTCCGTGACGCCGACTTGGGAAAGGGCGATCTTCAGTACGTCCGCGGCGGAGGGCAGGTGCTTTGGCAGACGCCTCTTCGCGGGCGGGGGTTTCGGGAGGTACTTCGCCGGCTTGGCCGGAACGGGAATGTGCGCGGGGTGGCCCGGCGCCGCCGCGCGATAAAAGATGAGCCTGGTCGGATCGTCAGACGTCGGGCCGACGGAGACCAACGCGATCGTGGTGGCGCCGACGGCGACTCCGGAGAGGGCGCCGATGACGAACCTGCGCTTGAACGTAGCTGCAGGCGTTGTGTGTCGTGGTGACACGGGGTACTCCTTCGCCTCCACTCCGCCCGGTCGACTGACGGGATCGGACGTGAAAGCTGCCCTGCGAGCAATGAGGTGACGTGCCGATTCGCCCCAGTGGTGCGATGGGACACTCGGCTCCGCGATGACGCGGGCTCAGCGGGACCCGCGTTTGCGGACGACTTGAACAAAGGATCCAGGGAAAGTGTCTGCGCGGCCTCGTGGTCGGGCCGGCGGCCTTGGTCGGATCAGGTGACGTGCTCCGGCTGGGTCCTCCTCTTGGCGCGCATGCGCCCAGTACAGCGGCCCTGATTACGCCACTGACCTGCAAAAACGTAACAAAGAATGCTTCACTACATCAAATTTATGTGATGTAAATCACACCGATGGAACCTTGCGGGCACGCGCCCAGTCCCCAAAACGAACACGGGGATCTCCGCGCCGACGGCGCGGAGATCCCCGGTCGGTGATGCGGACTCAGGCCGTGGCGGCGGCGACCGTGGCGGCCTCGGGGTGGCCGATGGCCAGGCCGGTGCCAACGTCGAAGAAGTGCAGGCGGCTGGTGTCGACCGACAGCTCGATGTCCTGCCCGGGACGCACGTGCGAGCGGGCGTTGACGCGGGCGGTCCACAGCGCCTTGTTCTCGGCCAGCGGGATCGCGGCGTCGTCCTCGTCGGCGTCGTGGGCGAGGTCGGCGGTGTCCTTGTGCTCGACCGGCGGAGCGTCGATCGTGAAGATCACGTTGATCTCGCTGCCGAGCTCCTCGGTGACGTCCGCGTGCGCCTGGATGGTCGGCCAGTCGCTGCCGTTGTGCCCGGCGTCCTCGAAGTCGGACGGCCGGATGCCCAGGATGATCTCCTTGCCGAAGTAGTCGTCGAGGCCGGAGCGGGCCTCCAGGACCGAGTCCGGGACGGGCAGCTTGAAGCCGGCGAAGGCGACGTGGGCGCCGCCGTCGCGGACGAGCTCGGCGGTCACGAAGTTCATCGCCGGGGAACCGATGAACCCGGCGACGAACAGGTTGACCGGGTTGTCGAAGAGGTTCTGCGGGGTGTCGACCTGCTGGAGCTTGCCCTCGCGCAGCACGCAGACCCGGTCGCCGAGGGTCATGGCCTCGATCTGGTCGTGCGTGACGTACACCGTGGTGACGCCGAGACGGTCGTGCAGCTGGTTGAGGGAGGCGCGCATCGACACGCGGAGCTTGGCGTCCAGGTTCGACAGCGGCTCGTCCATCAGGAACGCCTGCGGCTCACGGACGATCGCGCGGCCCATCGCGACACGCTGCCGCTGACCACCGGACAGGGCGGCCGGCTTGCGCTTGAGGAACTGCTCGAGGCCGAGCATCTTGGCGGCGTCGTTGACCCGCTTCTTGATCTCCGGCTTCGGCGTGCCGCGCAGCTGGAGGCCGAACGCGAGGTTCTGCTCGACCGTCATGTGCGGGTACAGCGCGTAGTTCTGGAAGACCATCGCGATGTCGCGGTCCTTGGGGGCCAGGTTGTTGACCACCCGGTCGCCGATCGAGATCTCACCGCCGGTGATGTCCTCCAGGCCCGCGATCATCCGCAGGGCGGTCGACTTGCCGCACCCGGACGGGCCTACGAGGACCATGAACTCCCCGTCCTGGATCTCCAGGTTGAGGTCGTCCACCGCCTTCACTTCGTTCGTGTAGGCCTTGACCACATGGCTCAGGGTGATCTTCGCCATAAGGGAACCCTCCGGATGCTCGACCGCTAAAAGTGTCCACAACCATAACCAGTGTTCGCATATATGAACAAGACTTGAACCGGACTAAGCTGTCCTCTGGCTCCGGCGTGATCGCCGGAGCCGCGCGGGAGCGCAGGCCGGGTGCTCTGGAGGGGCTGAATGGACGCGACCGAGCCGGCCGCGCCGGGCGTCAAGTCCGCGACGCGGACCGTCGCGCTGCTCGACTTCTTCGCCCGCCAGGGCGGGATGTACAGCCTGACCGAGATCCAGCAGGAACTCGGCTACCCGAAGAGCAGCCTGTACGCCCTGCTGCGCACCCTCGTCCAGCTGGGCTGGGTGGAGACCGACCCCACGGGCACGCTGTACCGCATCGGCATGCGCGCACTGCTCGTCGGCGCGTCGTACATCGACGGCGACCCCGTCGTCGGCATGGCCCACGAGGTCCTCGACTGGCTCGCGGAGGCCACCGGGGAAACGGTGCACTTCGGCCGCCTCGACGACTACGACGTCGTCTACCTGTCCTCCCGGCCGTCGCGGCACAACCTGCGGCCCGTCATCCGCGTCGGCCGGCGCGTGCCCGCGCACAGCACCTCGCTGGGCAAGTCCCTGCTGGCCGACCGCCCCGACCCCGTGCTCCGCGCCGAGCTCGAACGCCAGACCGAGCACACCATCACCGACCACGACGCGCTCCGCGCCGAGCTCCGGCGCGTCCGCGAGCGCGGCCACGCCATCGACCGCGAGGAGAACACCCCGGGCGTCTGCTGCGTCGGGGTCGCCCTGCGACTCCAGCGCCCGGCCCGCGACGCGATCAGCGTGTCCGTCCCCGCCATCCGGCTCGATGACGCCCGCGAACGCGAGATCTCCGCGCTCCTCCTCCAGGCCCGCGAACGCATCGAGTACGCCGCGTACCACCTGATCCACCCCTGACCGGGTCTTCCGGCGGCCCGCATACGTATACCTACGTACTCGGTTCAGGTAGTCGTCCGGGTATTTTTCCCACTTCGCGGGCGCAGATCGCACGGCATGCTGATGAATGAGAACGACTACATGCCCAGTGAAGGAAGGGAAGGTTCCGCGATGTGCCAGCACCAGCCGACGTGCCCGACGGCGGACGCTCCCGATCACGACGCGGCCCGCCTCGTCTCCTACCACCCCGAGCAGGGGTGGGGACTGCTCTGCAACGGCGTCATCGTCTTCGAGGACACCGGCGAGCTGCTCCCCGACGGTCGTAGCGTCCCGATCCACCAGGAGATCGCTTACGCCGCCTAAAGCCAACAACCATCCTCGCCTGCGGATCAGAGGAAAACGGCCGGAGACGGCCGCATGAGGCCCTAGCCGGGCCGCCCCCCACCCCCACCCCCCACACCCCCCGGGACCCCCCGGTCCCCCGGTTGGACGCCGGGGTCGACATGCCCACCGTGTCGGCCCCGGCGTTCACGTCTCAGTCCCTCCGCGCCCGGCGACGGGCGTACGCGATCGTCAGCACCGCCACGAGCGGCCCCCACGCCAGCAGCGGCGCGTAACAGACGTCCATGATCACGCCGGCCGTACCGTGCGGGAAGTCGGGATTGTCCAGCGGACCGTGCGACGTCAGGGTGACCGCCGCGCACAGCCCCATCACCGCGACGGCACCGACCGACGCCGGCACGATCGCGACCAGTGGCGGAATCCGACGCCCGCCCAGCCACGGCACCCACCCCGGCACGACCTCGCCCCACGGCCGTACCAACCCCAGCGTGAGGAACGCGGCGGCCTGCGAGGCCACCGACAGGAGCAGGACGTACGCCAGGATCGCGGTCCCCGTGTACATGTGCCCGAGCCGGCCGGTGAAGCCGACGTCGACGCCAACACCGAGCGCGAGCCGCCAGATCGACGACGGGACCGTGCACAGCACCGTCGCCCACGCGGCGATGACCGCCCAGCGGGACACATCGCCCCCACGCCGAGCCTGAGCGGACTCGGGACGTGCGACGTCGACGGTGGTAATCGGGACGGGCCGGGCGACCACGGTGATCGGACCTCCAAATGCGGGCTGCGCTGACCTCTCAACGATCACGCGCGGCGCGCCCGGCCGGACCCCTCGCGGCGGTGAGGCACCTCCCCCTCACGGGGGAGATTCCCGCGAGGAGAGATGCCCGCGCCGCATGTCACCGACCGCCGATGGACCGCTCAGCGCCGCCGGCTCAGCGCGCCCGAGACGATCGCACGTAACACCCGCCCGCTCCCCCGAGCACCCGAATTAACGTGCTCGCGCGCGCCCGCGCAGCGGTGAGGCGACGAGGACGGCGAACGGGAACGCGAAAAGGCCGGCGGCGAGGCCGAGCGCCGCCCGTACGCCGATCCAGGTGGCGATCAGGCCGAAGATCAGGGTGAACAGCGGCCGGATGCCCCATGACAGCCACCGGGTCGTGGCGTTCATCCGGCCGAGCAGGTCCGGCGGGCAGATGAGCTGCCGGTAGCTGAGGTTGGCGTTGACGTAGGCGAACTCTCCGGCCAGGGCCACGAAGTATCCGACGGTGACCACGATCTGACCGGTCAGCCCCGGTCCGACGAGCACGGTCGGCACCAGGTCCAGTACGTACATCGGCGTGGTGGCCAGCATCAGCAACGGGAGGCCGAGCCGCCTGGCGAGCGGTTCGGTGCACAGTCCGCCCAGCACGCCGCCGACGGCGGCGACCCCCTGGCACAGACCGGCGACGACCATCGGCCAGTGCAGGTCGCGGACGACGTACAGCACCCACAGCGACCACGAGGCGCCGATCCCTGCCGAGACCATCGTGTTCGCCAGGACGACGGGTCGCATCAGCCGGTCGTGGAACACGTAGCGGAGACCTTCGCCGATCTCCGCCCGCATCCGGGTGCCACGCCGTTCCGGAGACGGTTCCCGCGCGGCGATCAGTTTCAGGGACGCCGCGCTCATCAGTGAGGAGACCGCGTCGACCCCGATCGTCCCGGCGGCTCCCAGCGCGGCGACCAGCCAGCCGGCCGTGCTCTGCCCGACCACCGTCGCGAACGCGTAAGAGGCGCCCAGCTTCCCGTTGCCGTCGATGAGCTGCCGCGCCGGCAGCAGCGACGGCAGATAACTCTGATACGCGGGATCGAAGAGGGCAGCGAGTAAGGCGACGATGAACGCGACCACGATCAACTGCCCCAGGGTGAGGGCACCGCACACGACGGCGACCGGAACGGATCCCAGGACCAGTCCTTGGAAGAGGCTGCACCACACCATCAGCGGTCGGCGCCGGAAACGGTCGGCCAGCGCGCCTGCGGGCAGCCCGGCGAGCACGTACGGCACGAATCCCATGGCCGACAGCAGGCTCACCTGGAACGCCGACGCGTGCAGCACGGACAGCGCGACCAGGGGGACCGCCAGCTGGCTGACCTGCGTGCCCGTCATATTGATCGTCTGGCCGCCCCACAGCAGCATGAAGTCCCGGTGACGCCACAATTCCGAGGTTGTTTTAGCGGCAGACATCAAGAGACTGAGCGAAGCACGGGAATGCAGATGAATAATCACCGGCGAGGTGCATGCAAGGCATGATATCCGACATCATCGATCATGGGTCAACCACTTGACATGCCGTGACCTGCGGTGTTGAGTGATCGAGAGCCCAATCCATGGTCGCACACGAAGGGAGGGGCGTTACGCATGAAGAAAATAGCCGTGCAAAAGCCAGAGATAAAACAACTGGCCAGCAAGGCGGCCACGGCGCACGGCAGCGCGTAATTTACTGAAAGCCTCGGCGACTGCCGAGCCGTGGCCGATAAGGCCCGGCAGTCGCCAGACACCGATACCGTAGATGGAGCTTGAGGTGTCGCCTCGTCATCGCGTCATGACCGCGCCCCCGAGATGGGATCGAGAAAGCCTCGTCGATTCCCTGGGCCTGCCGAAACTCTTAACGCCGGTGATCGACGCGCATGCCGCCCTCCGCGGCCCCTACACCGCGGGCGGCGCGATCATCAGGGCGGTCGCTCCCACGGCCCTCGCCATCGCACCGGACCTGGTCGAGCGACACGACCTGGAGATCCGCACCGTCGCGCCGGAACTTCGCGCCACGATTCCGATCGGGCGGGAGACGCTTTTCCATCAGATCCCGGATGCAGAACGCACCCGCGTCCACTCTCGCCTCCGGACGGCGCGGATCGCCCACGGACTCACCGACTTTCTGCATGAGTACCTCAGGCGGCTGAATACGGGATCCGCCGCTCTGGTCCTGGAGAACGTCGACCAGGCCGACGCGACGGACCGCGAATTGATCGCGATACTCCTGCGGCGATTCGATCCGTCGCTACTGTCCCTGCTCCTGTGCACCAGGACCTCGACCGATGACTGGCCACAGGCCGAGGCCATCGAAGGGAACACCGACGCCGCGCCGACCGAAGCCGAGGATTCAGCCGATCTCGCTGCACGCGTTGTGGCCGCCGACGGCACATGCGACGACCCGCAGGCGCTCCGGGCCTACGAACAACTCGAAGCAAGCGAGCGAGCGCGGCTGCACGACGCCCGCGCGGACGAACTCGCCGTCGGAGACTGGTCGTGGCGTCTCGGCGCCCTCCCGTACCACCGCGAACGCGGCACCGACCCCGACGCCGCCGTCACCGCGCTCGCCACCGCGCAGGATCACTGTTTCGCCCTGGCCTTCCACGAGGCGTGCGTCGACCTCGGCCGACGTGGGCGGGCACGAACCGAACCCGGGAGCGGCAGCCGGTGGCGGTTCACCCGGCAGATGGCGCTGTCCCTCGCGCTGCTCGGCCAGGGCGAACAGAGCGAGGCGCTCTACGACGAGGCGCGCGCCGCCTCCGCCGATCCGGCCGTGCACCGCGTCGCCGCCTACGAGACCGCGATGCTCTACACCCGCCACCACGACCCGAAACGACACGACCACATGCGGGCGATGGCATCGATCAACGCAGCGATCGCCGTCGCGTCACTGCTCCCCGACCCACAGGACCGGACCTTCTACGAGATCTTCTACCAGAACGGAAAAGCCCTGGTCGAACTCCGGCTGGGGAACCCCACGGAGGCGCTGCGGCTCGTCGACGCGGGCATCCTGCGAATGGATCGCGAGCTGCCACCGGACCGGCATCTCCTCGATCGGTGCACCCTGCTGTCCAACCGGGCGCGTCTGCTGGCCATGCTCGGCGATACCGAGGAGGCCCTGCGCGCGTACGACGCGCTGCTCGCCGTCGACCCGGACTACGCCGAATACCACTTCGACCGCGCCAATCTGCTGCACGTGACGGGACAGGACGAGGCGGCGCTGGCCGCGTACGACATCGCGATCCGTCTCGGCCCGCCTTTCCCCGAGATGCACTTCAACCGCGCCGTCCTCCGTCAGGCAAGCGACGACGCCTCTGGAGCATTGCGTGATCTAGACCGGGTTCTCGAACTCGACCCCGGATACGTCGACGCGTACGTGAACCGGGCCGGACTGCGAGCCATGATCGGCGACGATGACGGCGCGGCCGATGACGTACGGACCGGGCTCTCCGCGGATCCCGGCAACCCGCACCTGACCTGTGTACGCGGCCAGCTGGCGGCCGCCGCCGACGATGTCGAACAGGCCCGCCGCGACTTCGACACGGCACTCGCCACGGACCCCGGACTCGTCGCGGCGCTCGCCGGCCGTGCGGCGCTGGCCGAGGCGAACGGCGACCCGATAGCCGCGGTACGGGACCTCACGCGCGCCCTGGCTGTCGGCGAAGACGCAGCACTGCTGTACAACCGCGCCGTCGCACACCGATCCGCCGGACAACTAGCCGAGGCCCGCGCCGACATCGCGCACGCGCTAACGCTCGCTCCGAACGATCCGGACATCGTGCAGCTGCGGATCGAACTCGAGTCCGTCGATTGAAGGCGTCAAGATGATCAGATGACCGACATCGCGATTCGTCCCGCCCGGCCTGAGGATCTCGAAGTTGTCGCTGAGCTGCGTTGGCGGTGGGTGGAAGAGCTCCACGGCACGTCCGGAACCCCGCTGGAGGAATTCGTCCCGCGCTTCGTGGCCTGGGCAAAAGAGAACCGGTCATCTCATCGGTGCCTGGTCATGGCCCGCGGCGACGTGATCATCGGCATGGCATTCCTGGCGATCGTTCAGCGCGTCCCCCACCCCCGCACGTTCGAGCGAGCCTCGGGTGACGTGCAATGCGTGTACGTGGTGCCGGAGGAGCGCAACGGCGGACTGGGAGGCCGGCTGATCGACGCGGTCCTGGCACTCGGACGCGACCTTGGACTCGAGCGCGTGACCGTCCACTCCAGCGACGAGGCGATCTCGGCCTACACCCGCCATGAGTTCACATCGTCGCCGCGCCTGCTCCAGGCAGACATCAGGCAGAGCGCCGGGTGACCTCGGGCGGGGCGGCAGCCCCGCCCGTTCGTTGAGCATGGTCAGGACTTGCTGGGCTCGTACGGGGTCTGCAGGGCCTCGATGAGCGTCGGGACCATGCCGTCGTCGAGTTCGACGACGAGAAGCTCGTCCTCGCCGAACCGTACGGAAGTGATCTCCTCGTCCGCGTGCCGGACAACTCGCAGCGGCGTGTTCTCGGGCACGTGGGCGCACGTGGACACGTACACGCCTTCGACCTTCATCAGCATCGGTGACCTCCTGTGATCAGACTTGTCCATCTGCCTGACGATGCTGTCACCGGATGATTACGCTGCGGAATGAGTACAGCTCGTACCCCTGAGCACTCCCCCCGCGTGTACAAGGAGCCCGTACCGATGGCGAACTCCTCCGGCTTCGTCTCCTACTTCGGCACCGAACTACGCCGCCACCGCGAACGCCTGGGCTGGCAGCGCGAACAACTCGCCGACAGCGTCCCCTGGTCGGTATGGACGGTCGCCTCCGTGGAGCAGGGCCGCCGCAAGCCCCCGCCCGGCTTCGGCGAGCACGCCGACGCCCTGTTCAATCTCCCCGGCGTCATGACCGAACTCGCCAAGAAGGCCCAGGACGACAGCACCGCCTTCCGTGACCTGGTGGAGCTAGAAGAGCGGGTAGTCGCAATCTCCGAGTACGACATGCGATTGGTGTCCGGCCTCCTGCAAACAAGGTCGTACGCCCGGGCACTCCACGAGGTACCGGGCAATGGCCTCTCACCGGAGGAGATCGGTCACTCGGTCGAGAGACGCATGAAGCGTCAAGAGATCTTCAGCCGTCAGCCCCCGCCGACGTTTCACGTCGTAATCGATGAAGCAGTGCTCTGCCGACGAATCGGCGACGCGACAGTGATGCGCGAGCAGCTCACCACGCTCGCCGCTCCCCGTCCGAACCTGACCCTCCAGGTGCTTCCGTTCTCTGCCGGCGCGCATGACGCCGTTGGCGGCCCGTTACTGCTACTCCGGCTGCCTGACGAACCAGATGTCGCGTACGCCGATGGCTGGGCTCAGGGCCAACTCATCGATACGCCGACCGAAGTGCTCCGCGCACAACGCTCGTTCGAGCAGCTCGCCGCCTTGGCATTGCCACCAGACTTGTCGGCAGAGATGATCCGGGCATACGCGGAGGAGGCGTAACAATGTCGCAATGGCGCAAGAGCACCTACAGCGCACAAGGTGAATCACACTGCGTCGAGATCGCCGAGTGGTCTGAAGACGAGACCGGCGCCTGACCGAAGAGAGCGACCGCGGCGGCGAGCCGGGCTCGGGCAGCCGATCGTGCTCTGCGGCGGGGCCTGGCAGGGGTCTCCGCCGACGGCGGTGCCATCGCTCCAGCGCCTTCTACTCAGGCGAGAGTTTTCCCATCTCACGAGAAGCCCTAGAACGAAACGGCTTACTCCCCAGATTGGTACACGTGCATCGCTGCGCCCGCCTCTGTCATGGCCACCGTGGCGAAGGCCGACAGAGACGCGGCGCAGGCGACGCGGCAAATGAGTTGATGCGGGTTGGGCGCCTGCGTCATCTTGATGCGCGCACCTGAGGTTCTGGGCGTGCTGCTGGTCGCCTCGATCACGGGCCGGTACGGGCTGGCGGGTGAGGTGGCCGCGGCCGGGTCGGCTGGATATGCGCTGGTGTCGCCGCTGGCTGCCCGGCTAGCCGACCGGTTCGGCCAGGGCCGGGTACTGCCGCCGTTGGTGCGGGTGTACGCGGCATCGACGGTCGGCCTCATCGGCTGCGCGGAACTGCGCGCGCCGGGCTGGGCTCTGATCCCCTGTAGCGGGCTCGCCGGGGCCGCCACCCCGCAGCTCGGCTCGATGGTACGGGCTCGGTGGAGCGCGCTACTGGGTGGCTCGCCGTTGCTGCAGGCCGCGTTCTCGCTGGAGTCGGTGGCAGATGAGGTGATCTTTGTGGCAGGGCCGGTGCTGGTCACCTTGCTGGCCACCGAGGTCCATCCGGCGGCGGGGCTGGCAGTGGCGGCGGCCACGTGTGTGGCCGGCTCGCTGCTGCTGGCCGCGCAGCGTGCCACCCAGCCTCCCGCGGGCCCGGTGGATGTGAGGCGCGGTGTCCGCGGGCACCTGCTGCCCGCGCGGGGCCTGGTCACGCTGGCGCCGGTGGGCTTGTTCTTCGGCGCGATGCTCGCCGCGATCGACCTGGCCACCGTGGACTTCGCCCAAGAGCATGGGCACAAGCCGCTGGCCGGCTTCATCCTCGGCGGCTACGCCCTGGGCAGTGCGGCCACCGGACAGCGCCGCCGAATCGGCAAACCGAGGCAATGGCCTGGCTCACCTCGGCGATCTCGGTCGGCACCGCCGTAGGCTCGGCCGCCGCCGGCCAGATCATCGACACTGCCGGCGCCCACTGGGGATACGCCTTCGCCGCCGCCTTCGCCGCCGCGGCCATGCTCACCTGCCTGTTGGGGCTCACCAAGCTCACCGTCCCCAGCCCTGCCCTCACCCCGACCGCCGCGTTGCCACCCGATCTCTCCGCAGAGAGAAGATGATGCCGGGCTCAGGCAGCCGATCGTGCTCTGGGGTGCAGCTGGCCCGGCAGGGGGAGTCTCCACCGACGGCCGTGCCATCGCTCCAGCGCGTTCTACTCAGGCGAGAGTTTTCCCGCTTGGCGGGAAGCCTTGGAACGAGAGGGCTGCCTCCGTGGGTTGCTGCACGTGCATGTGGCGTGGCGAGTTTTCCACAGACTGTGAACGGTGGATGGATGCGGTGGCCCGGCCGGGCGCACGATGGCGTTCATGTCGAATGACAGCAATCAACGGCTTGGCACACTGATCAGGAATGCTCGAATATCTCGACAGCTCACGCTGCAGGTGCTCGCCGCGCGGTCCGGGGTGAGTGTGTCGAGCATCAGCGCCATCGAACACGGCAGCCGGAAGTTGACCCTTCCTCTCGCCGATCGGATTCTCGGGGCGATGGAGCTGGATCTGCATCTGGAGGCCCAGCCGATGTGGGAAGCGATCGATGCCGCCATCGCCAAGACGGCTGGGCTGCCGTTGAAAGAGCGGATCGCCGACTGGAAGATCGAGTTCACGTCGTTCGTCTCCTGGTTCGCCGAGACCCCGTACATCGCCGACGGGCTGATGGCGGCGGCGCTCCAGGCGGCCCCGGTGCCGGTCACCGCCTTCGAGATGGTGGTGTCGCGCGACGGTGACTCGCTCGACCGGCTGACGGAGCTCTTCCACGAGATGCGCGCCTCCCGCTGGAACGTGTATTGGCTCCAGTGGGGCGGCCCCGGGTCACTCGATCCTCGGGAGGCCGAGGAAGAGCAGAAAGAGGCGGCGAGCGCCGACGGCCGTGGGCGAGCGGGTGTCGGTGCCGAGCACGGCAGGACTCCGCTGTGCTACCGATGTACCCACGGGGAGTTCCGGCTGCGGCTGGTGGATGAGCTGAAGCCCGCCCTATGGACCGAGATCGAGGAGCTGCCCACGAACTGCCTGCATCCGATCTCCATCTTCCGCAAGGTTCCGATGCTGACACGGGTCCGGCTGCCGCTCGTCCCACTCGCCGAGATCCAGGCCACCGACGGCTATGCCCGGCGAGTCCTAGATCGCATGCGGGGGAATCCCGGCCGCGCCTGATGCCCGCAGCGAATGGCGGCGTGTCGTTTGTCGTAAGGTGCACCGTTATGTTGCGAGGGCCGAAGGTCGAGGAGAAGTATCCGGTTCCGCTGACGACGCATCAGCTGTGGATCGTGTCGCTTTGCGCGCCGGTCAACCGGGGGTCCGAGGCGTCGCGGACGACGCTGTATCCGTTCAAGCGCATCGACGACAAACGCGCGCGGCGGTGGCTGACCGAGAACTGGGAGATCTCCTCGCAGGACGACGTGCTCGACTCGCTGAACGGTCTTGCCGAGCGCGGCTACCGGGCGCAGATCGCGGAGCGGTTCGGCCTGTCGCCGCTGGCGTGGGACGTGGCGCTCTACGTGGACGTCGTCCGGAACGCGTTCGCCGCCGGTCACCTGGATGAGGGCGAGGCCTGGCAGCTGCTGTGGAACGTCGTCCGGCCGACCGCGGCGGCGTACGGGTCGTGGAAGGAGTACGCGGACGACTACCTTCTCGGCCGCATCGTCTGGATGGGCATGCTGCGCGGTACCCCGGACGAGGACTTCCCGGCACCTCAGGCGGTGTCCGACAAGCACATCCGCACCCTCCTCGAAGCGCCGGACAGCCCGTGGGTCATGGTCCCCTGGCAGGCGATCGGCGAGCAGGACCGCCACCGCGCCTAAGGCGGCGGTTGTCCGCGTCGGGAGTGCATGGCGAGGATGGGGCCATGATCGAGATACGTACGGCGCACACCGGTGAGCTGGACGCCGCCGTCCTCAAGACGACGCGCGCCTTCCTCGACGACGTCTTCGAGGGTGATTTCGACGACCGGGACTGGGATCACGCCCGAGGTGGGATGCACGTCCTGGCGTGGGAGGGCGCCGAGCTGGTCGGGCACGCCTCCCTGGTCCAGCGGAGGGTGCTACACGGCAGGCGGGCGCTCCGTACCGGGTACGTGGAGGCTGTCGGGGTGCGCAGCGACCGGCGCCGCCGGGGACTCGGCGCGGTCCTGATGGATCCCCTCGAACGGATCCTGCGTGGCGCTTACGAACTGGGGGCGCTCGGTGCCTCCGATGCGGCGGTGCCCTTCTATCAGGCGCGTGGCTGGAAGCCCTGGCAGGGGCCGACCTCGGTGCTCGCGCCGGCCGGGGTCCAACGTACGGAGGAAGAGGACGGCTCCGTTCACGTCCTTCCGCTGACGGCGGCGCTGGACCTGGCCGGCGAGCTCGTCTGCGATTGGCGTGAGGGAGCCGTCTGGTGATCGCGAACGGCTCCTAGGCCGTTGTGGCCGGGTCGGGGTGGGGGTCGGTGGCGCGCGCGGTGACCGTGGCCCGCGAGCGGCCTACCAGCGAGTCGACGGCCCAGGCGCCGGGGCCGAGGATGGCGATCAGGAGGAACGCCCAGCAGAACATCGCGGCCGGCTCGCCGCCGTTCTGCAGCGGGATGATCCCCTTCGGCACGTGGACGGTGAAGTAGGCGTACGCCATCGAGCCTGACGCGAGGACCGCGGCGAGGCGGGTCAGCAGGCCGATGAGGACGAGCGCGCCGCAGACCAGCTGGATGAGGGCTGCGTACCAGCCGGGCCAGGTGCCGACCGCGATGGCGTGGCCGTTCCCGCGTGCCCCGCCGAACACGCCGAACAGCGAGGACATGCCGTGGAACAGGAACAGCAGTCCCACGACGACGCGGAACAAGGACAGCACCGGGCCGTCGAGCCGATTCAGATTCATGAGAGCACACCCCTCCGGTTGACGTCCGATCGCGCGGTCAGGATGTGCTCTGACTATTGAATTGTCAATGAGTCATTACTCTTGACAAGGCCGCAGTCGCGCTGACCAGCGGCTATGCCGGTGATCAGGTGCCTGGCCCCTGAAAGTACGGTGAACGCGTCACCTGCCGGGCACGGGTCGAGGGGTCACTCCGGCTTGACGAGCGGGAACAGGATCGTTTCGCGGATGTTCTTGCCGGTGAAGGCCATGATCATCCGGTCGATGCCGACGCCGACGCCGCCCGTGGGGGGCATGGCGTACTCCAGTGCCCGCAGGAAGTCCTCGTCGAGCTGCATGGCCTCCAGGTCGCCGCCCGCGGCCAGCAGCGACTGCTCGGTCAGCCGGCGGCGCTGCTCGACCGGGTCGATCAGCTCGGAGTAACCCGTGCCCAGCTCGGTGCCGAAGCCGATGAGGTCCCACTTCTCGGTGAGCAGCGGGTTGTCGCGGTGGGTGCGGGCGAGCGGCGAGGTTTCGAGGGGGTAGTCGCGTACGAAGGTCGGCCGGACGAGGGTGTGCTCGACCAGCGCCTCGAACAGCTCCTGGACGAGCTTGCCCTGCCCCCACTTGGGGTCGAACTCCAGGCCGCGCTGCTCGCAGATCTTCCGGACGTCCTCGATCGGCGTCTCGGTGGTGATCTCCTCGCCGACCGCGTCGGACACCGCGCCGTACAGGGTGACCTGCGGCCACTCGTCGCCGGCCAGGTCGATCTCCTCGCCCTTGTGGACGACGACGGTCGTGCCGAGCGCGGCGACCACCGCGGCCTGGTACAGCTCGCGGGTGAGGGTGGCGATCGTGTCGTAGTCGCCGTACGCCTCGTACGCCTCGAGCATCGTGAACTCGGGGTTGTGCGTGGAGTCCGCGCCCTCGTTGCGGAAGTTGCGGTTGATCTCGAAGACCTTCTCGATGCCGCCGACGACGAGCCGCTTGAGGTACAGCTCGATCGCGATCCGCAGGTAGAGGTCCATGTCGTACGCGTTGATGTGCGTGACGAACGGGCGTGCCGCCGCGCCGCCGTGGATCGGCTGCAGCATCGGCGTCTCGACCTCGAGGAACTCGCGGCCGGTGAGGTACTCACGGATCGCCCGGACCGTGTCGCTGCGCAGCCGGGCCATCCGGCGCGCCTCGTCGTTGACGATCAGGTCGACGTAGCGGAGGCGTACGCGCTGCTCGGGGTCGGTCAGGCCGGCGTGCTTCTCCGGGAGCGGGCGCAGCGACTTGGACGTCAGCGCGAACCGGTCGGCCATGATGGACAGCTCGCCGCGCCGCGACGTGATGACCTCGCCCTCGACGCCGACGTGGTCGCCGAGGTCGATGTCGCGCTTCCAGGATTCGAGGGCCTCCTCGCCGACGTTGGCGAGGGAGAGCATGACCTGGATGTCGCCGCTGCCGTCGCGGATCGTGGCGAAGCAGAGCTTGCCGGTGTTGCGGGCCAGGATGACGCGGCCGGTGACGCCGACCTTCTCCCCGGTCGACGCGCCCGGCTCCAGGTCGGGGTATTTCGCGCGGACCTCCGCGATCGTCGCGGTACGCGGGAACCCGAGGGGATAGGGGTCCACGCCCTGCTCGCGCAACCGGTCCACCTTCTCAAGGCGGACCCGCATCTGCTCCGGAAGATCGTCGTACGACTCGCTCACGGCTAAGAAGGCTACCGGTCCGGCGCACCCACCTCGGCCGCCGGACCGGTGCTCAGCCGGAGACGCCGACGTTGCGCTCGTAGACCAGGCGCAGGCCGATGAGCGTGAGCCACGGCTCGTACACGTCGATGCAGCGGGACTCGTCGAGGACGAGCGGGGCCAGGCCACCGGTCGCGACGACGGTCACCTGCTCCGGGTCGTCGGCCAGTTCCTCCGACATCCGGCGTACGACGCCGTCGACCTGGCCGGCGAAGCCGTAGATGATGCCCGACTGCAGTGCCTCGACCGTGCTCTTGCCGATGACGCTGCGGGGGCGTACGAGCTCCACCTTGTGCAGCTGCGCGCCGCGGGCGGACAGCGCGTCCACGGAGATCTCGATGCCGGGGGCGATGGCGCCGCCGACGTACTCGCCCTTGGCCGAAACGGCGTCGAACGTCGTCGCGGTGCCGAAGTCGACGACGATCGCGGGGCCGCCGTGGATGTGGTTCGCGGCCAGCGCGTTGATGATCCGGTCGGAGCCGACCTCCTTGGGGTTGTCCATCCGGATCGGCACGCCGGTCTTGACGCCGGGCTCGACGATGACGGCGGTGACGTCGCCGTAGTAGCGGCGGCACATCTCCCGCATCTCGTGCAGGACGGAGGGGACCGTCGAGCACAGGGCGATGCCGCTGATGTCGGTCTCGGCCAGCAGCGGGCTCTGCTGGACGAGGCCCTGCAGGACGACGGCGATCTCGTCGGCTGTGCGCCGCGCATCGGTGTTGATCCGCCAGTGCTCGATGACCTCCTCCCCTTCGAAGAGGCCCAGCACCGTGTGGGTGTTACCGACGTCGATCGTGAGCAGCATCAGGTCCCCGCTGTGAGGAGGTCAAGGCCGATGTCGAGCGCCTGTGCCGAATGGGTCAGCGCTCCCACGGCAAGGTAGTCGACTCCGGTCTCGGCCACAGCGTGGGCCCCGTCCAAAGTGAGCCCGCCGCTGGCCTCCAGCTCGGCCCGGCCCTCGGTCAGGCGTACGGCCTCGGTCATCTCGGCGACGCTCATGTTGTCCAGCAGGATCGATCCGGCCCCGGCGGCCAGCGCCTCGCGTACCTGGTCGAGGGTGTCGCACTCGACCTGGACGTGCAGGCCCGGGGCGGTCACGGCGGTGAACGCGGCGGTCACCGACCCGGCGGCCGCCACGTGGTTGTCCTTGATCAGGGCCGCGTCCGCGAGGGACATGCGGTGGTTCACGCCGCCGCCGCAGCGGACGGCGTACTTCTGCAGCGCCCGCAGCCCCGGCAGTGTCTTGCGGGTGTCCCGGACCCGGGCCTTGGTGTGCGCGATCGCGTCCGCCCACTGCCGGGTGAGGGTGGCGACGCCGGACAGGTGGGTGAGGAAGTTCAGCGCGGTGCGCTCGGCGCGCAGCAGCGGCACCAGCGGGCCCTCGACGGTGAGCAGGACGTCTCCGGGGGCGACGCGGGAGCCGTCCTCGACGCGGGTCACGACCTTGAGGTCGCCGCCGATCTCCAGGAAGTAGTCGACCGCGGTGACCGAGGCGAAGACGAGTTCGGCGACGGGGAGCCCGGCGACGACGCCTGGCTGCCGGGCCACCATGTCGGCGCGGCCAGTCGCGGTGTACCCGAAGATCGGTTCGCTCGTGACGTCCTTGCCGCCGTCCTCGGCCAGGGCCGTACGGACGAGGCCGTCCACAGCCTGTGGATCCAGTCCGGCGGCGCGCAGTTTCGTCTCCAGCTCGGCGTTCACGAAAGCTCCTGGGGGTCGTAGCTCGTGGTGAGGGTTCCGTCGTCGGCGAGGGTCGACACCAGGTGACCCCGCCAGGTCTCGTCGGCGTCGGGGAAGTCCTCCCGCCAGTGGCTGCCCCGGGTCTCCTCCCGGCGCCGCGCCGCCGCCACGATCAGGGAGGCGACGGTGTGCAGGTTGGTCGCCTCCCACGCCTCGGTGCACGGCCGGCCGGTCGTCCGGTCCGCGAGGACGGCGAGCTCCTCGGCGGCCCGCTCCAGTCCTGGACCGTTCCGCAGCACGCCCGCGTCGATGGTCATGATGCGCTGCACCTCGGCGCGCACGCTCGGGTCGAGCAGCCGCGCCTCCGGGAGGTCACCGGGAGTCCCCGCGGGGGCCTCGGCGGCGAGGTCGCCGGGCAGCACCTCGGCGATCCGCTGCCCGAAGACGAGGCCCTCGAGGAGGGAGTTGGACGCGAGCCGGTTCGCGCCGTGCACGCCGGTGCAGGCCACCTCGCCGCAGGCGTACAGGCCCGGCACGGAGGTACGGCCCCACAGGTCCGTACGGACGCCGCCGCTGGAAAAGTGCGCGGTGGGGAGCACCGGGATCGGCTCGTGCACGGGGTCGATGCCGTGCGCCTGGCACGCCGCGAGGATCGTCGGGAAGCGCGTCTCCCAGATCCGCGGCCCGAGGTTCCGACCGTCGAGGTACGCGCAGGAGGCACCGGTCTCCCGCATCATCGACATGATCGCCTTGGCGACGACGTCACGCGGGGCGAGGTCGGCCAGCGGATGCCGCCCGGCCATGAACCGGTCGCCCCGCTCGTCGATGAGGAACGCGCCCTCGCCGCGGACGGCCTCGGAGATCAGCGGCTGCCGGCCCTTCGTGTCCGGCCCCAGCCACAGCGGGGTGGGGTGGAACTGCACGAACTCCAGGTCCGCGACGGCCGCCCCGGCGCGCAGCGCGAGCGCGACGCCGTCGCCGGTCGACACCTCCGGGTTCGTGGTGGCCTGGAAGACCTGGCCGAGCCCGCCGGTCGCGAGGATCACCGCGCGGGCGCGGACGGATCCGACGCCGTCGCGGCGCCCCTCCCCCATGACGTGCAGTGTCACGCCGGCGGCCCGGCCGTTCTCCGTCAGCAGATCGAGCACGAGGGCGTGTTCGATCACCTCGATGCCCTGGTCCTTGGCGGCCGCCAGCAGCGCGCGGCTGACCTCCGCGCCGGTGGCGTCCCCGCCCGCGTGGGCGATCCGGCGCTTGAGGTGCCCGCCCTCGCGGGTCAGCGCGATGCCCCCGTCGTCGTTCCGGTCGAACTCGGCGCCGAGGTCCATCAGCCGGCGCACCGCGTCCGGGCCCTCGGTCACGAGCACGCGTACGGCCTCGGGGTCGCACAGGCCCACACCGGCGGTGAGCGTGTCCTGGAGGTGCTCCTCCGGGGAGTCGTCGGGGTGGAGTGCCGCCGCGATGCCGCCCTGCGCCCACCGCGTGGACCCGTCGTCGAGCAGCGCCTTGGTGACGAGCAGCACTCGTCCCGCCGTACGGGCCCGCAGCGCCGTCACGAGTCCGGCGATGCCGGAGCCGATCACGACGATGTCGGCGTCGGTGGTCCAGCCTGGGTCGGGGGCGGTGAGGCGTCGAGGGATCATGGACCCTCCTCCGGAGGTGAGTTCTCGTCAGATTGACTATAACCCCTCGCCCCCGATGCCCCATTCCTCCGGGTCCGCCGCGCCGTGCCCGCGTCATTCCCGGCGGGGAATTGTGGCCGCCGAACACCGGCTGTGAGCATCGGCGGCATGGACATCGGCGTACTGCTTCCGACCGGAAGCGCGCAGTGGGGCCCGGACGGCGACCCCCGCGACCTCGTCGCCTTCGGCGTCCACGCCGAGCGCTCGGGGTTCTCCTCGCTCTTCGTCAACGACTCCCTGATCAGCCCGCGCATCGAGGCGCTGACCATGCTCGCCGCGCTCGCCCCGGCGACCGAACACGTGACGCTGGGGACCGGCGCGCTGCTGCCGTTCCTGCGCCGCCCGATCCAGGCCGCACAGCAGCTGGCGTCGATCGACCTGCTGTCCGGCGGCCGGCTGACGGTGGCGGTCGGCGCGGGCTTCCCCGGCCGGTTCGGGCGGCCCTTCTACACACTGTCCGAGGTGCCGTGGGAACGGCGCTTCGCCCGGCTGGACGAGACCGTGACGCTCTGGCGCGACCTGTGGAACGGAGCGACCTCCTTCCACGGCGAGATCCTCCAGTTCGACGACATCCCGCCCGCGACCATGCCCTTCCGCCCCGGCGGCCCGCCGATCTGGCTCGGCGGCGCGACCCCAGCCGCGCTCGCCCGCACCGGGCGCCTGTACGACGGCTGGCTGCCGTACCCGCCCGACCCCGCCGACTACGAGACGGGCCTGCTCGACGTACGGAAGGCCGCCGCCGAGGCGGGCCGTCCGCCCGAGGACGTCACTCCGGCCCTGTTCGTCTCCGTACGGGTCGATGAGAGCGTCGAGAACGGCCGCCGGGCGCTGGAGGACTACGCGCGGGCGACGTACGGCATGCCGCTGGAGGAGCTGGAGAAGATCCAGGCGGTCGTCACCGGCTCCGCCGACCAGGTCCTCGACGGCCTCGGCCGGTATGTCGCCGCAGGAGCGCGCCACCTGGTGCTCCGCCTGGGCGCGCTCGACCTGAGCGCCCAACGCGACCAGCTCGACCAGATCGCCGCGCTGCTCCCCGCGCTACGGGCATAAATTCGGTAGTGCGCAGGCGCCCGGGGTGCCAGCATGCTCGGTATGGCCGTTCCAGAGGGCTTCGACCACACGGTCCGCGCGGACGGCTCGGTGCTCATCGAGCACCGGGGCCGCGCCGCGACGACTCTGCGCGGCGACCGGGCGGCGGCGTTCCTCGCCGAGGTCGAGCTGGGCGACCCGCAGGAGGTCATGGCGCGCTGGACCGGTAACTACCGGCGCGGCAACGAGCGCACCGCCAAGAACCACCCGCGCAACGCCCACCGCTGAGCGGTGTCAGGCGGGGACGTCCTCCACGGCGTCGCCGCGGACGGTCATCGTGCCCGGGACCGGTTCGGCCGGGTCGGTGCCCAGGTCGATGATGCGGTTGTCGCGGTCGACGTGGACGACGCGCGGCTGGAACGACCGGGCCTCCTCGTCCGTCATCGTGCCGTAGCTGATGATGATCACCAGATCGCCGGGGTGCACAAGGTGCGCGGCGGCGCCGTTGATGCCGATCACGCCGCTGCCGCGCGGGCCGGTGATGACGTACGTCTCCAGGCGGGCGCCGTTGTCGATGTCGACGATCTGGACCTGTTCGCCGGGCAGCAGGTCGGCCGCCTCCATGAGGTCCTCGTCGATCGTCAGCGAGCCGACGTAGTGCAGGTCGGCCTGCGTCACCGTGGCGCGGTGGATCTTGGATTTGAACATCGTACGCAGCATCGCGGCACTCCCGAACTCAGGCTCCCTGCCTGCGTCTTCTGCAAGTCAAGGGCGGTTCGCTCACCCTACAACGGGTCAGTTCTCGGGTACGGGGGCGCCGACGCAGCCACTGTCGATTCGGCCTGTCTGGGGCTCACTCCGCGGGGCCGAAGTGGAGGGGGATGTTGTCGATCAGGTGGGTGGTGCCGACCCGGCCGGCGACGGCGAGGACGGCCGGGCCGGTGTGGGCGTCGTCGATCTCCTGGAACGTCTCCGGGTCGACGAGCACGAGGTAGTCGAGTTCGAGCGGCGGGTCGCTGGCGATCGCCCCGTCGAGGACCGTCCGCGCCGCGCGTACGACCTTGGCGGGGCCGTCGTCGACCGCGTCGGCGCCCGCGCGCAGGGCCATGGACAGCGACACGGCGGTGAGGCGCTCGGCCGGGGACAGGTAGCGGTTGCGGCTGGACAGCGCGAGCCCGTCCTCCTCGCGCACGGTCGGGGCGCCGACGATGCGGACGGGGACGTTCAGGTCGGTGACCATCCGGCGGATCATCGCGAGCTGCTGGGCGTCCTTCTCGCCGAAGACGGCGACGTCCGGGCGGACGAGGTTGAACAGCTTGAGGACGACGGTGAGCACGCCGTCGAAGTGACCCGGGCGGCAGGCGCCCTCCACGATCGTGCCCATCTGGCCGGAGTCGACCGTGACCCGGGCGCCGAGCGCGGTGGACGGGTACATGACGTCGACCGTGGGCGTGAAGATCAGGTCGACGCCTTCCGCGGCGCACACCTCGATGTCGTCGGGGAGCGTCCTGGGGTACCGGTCGAGGTCCTCGTTCGGCCCGAACTGCAGCGGGTTGACGAAGATGCTCACCGCGACGGTGTCGGCGACCTCGCGGGCCCGGCGCAGCAGCGACCGGTGGCCCTCGTGCAGCGCGCCCATGGTCGGCACGAGCGCCAGGGTCCCGTGCAGGGAGCCCCGGGCGGCGGAGAGTTCCTCACGTGTGCGAGCGATGACGGGTGTCATGGCCGGTTCCCCTCGGTGTCGTCTCCGCGGCTGCCCCCGAGGACGTCGAGCAGGCGCTCGGCGTCCTCCGCGCGGAGCAGCCCGGCGGCCAGCGCGCGGTCGGCGGTGAGCCGGGCCAGCGCGACGTACGCGCCCAGCGCCTCGGGCGAGACGCGGGCGAGTTCGGTGACGTGCTCGGCGACCGTGCCGGCGTCGCCGCGGACCACGGGACCGGTCAGGCCCCGTACGCCGAGCCGCAGGGCGTTGTCGAGCGCGGCGCCGAGCAGCGGCCCGAGCATCCGGCCGGGCGCCTCGACGCCCGCCCGCGTCAGCAGGTCCATCGACTCGGCCACGAGCGTGACGAGGTGGTTCGCGCCGCCGGCGAGTGCCGCGTGGTAGAGCGCGCGCCGGTCCTCGGGGATCCAGACGGGTTCGCCGCCCATCTCGACGACGAGGGCCTCGGCGACGGGGCGCAGCGGCTCGGGCGAGGTTACGCCGAAGCAGATGCCGGCCAGCCGATGGACGTCGTCGGGCCGTCCGGTGAAGGTCATCACCGGGTGAATGGCGAGCGGGAGGGCGCCGGCGCGCGTGGCGGGGTCGAGGACGCGGACGCCGTACCGGCCGCTCGTGTGCGCCAGCAGCTTGCCCTCGACCTTGACGTCGGTGGCGGTCAGCCCGGCGATCAGTGGCGGGAGCGCGTCGTCGGGAACGGCGAGGAGGACCAGGTCGGCGGCGGCGACGACGTCCTGGACCGGAAGGAGCGGAACGCCGGGCAGTCGCTCCCGGGCGCGTTCGCGCGAGGCGTCGGAGACGCCGGCGGCGGCCACGACCGTGTGGCCGGCGAGGGCGAGCGCGTGGCCGAGGGCCGAGCCGACGCGGCCGACGCCGACCACGCCGACGGCCAGCCGTCCCGGCCGGTCGTGGGACGACGCGGTCATCCGACCTCCATCCGCAGAGCGGCCCACAGCCTACCTTCGGCCGGAATCGAGAAAGCGCACCGGCCCGCCCGGTGGCACTGCGGGCGGGCCGGAGAACGCTTGCTCGGGGTTACCGGGTCAGGACGACGACCACGGGCGGTGGGGGCGGTGGCACGGCGGCCGGTGGTGGTGGCAGGGCGGGCGGTGGTAGCCGCCGGGGGCGCCGACCGAGGCGCCGCCCTTGCAGCCGGCGCCCGCGACGCCGATGACGGAGACGGCGTTGCCGCACACGTTGATCGGGGCCGTGATCGGCACGATGACCTGGTTTCCGGACAGGACGCCTCCCTCGCCGCTCGTGCCGATGATCCCGGCGTTGGCGGGGGCGGCGAGCAGCAGCGCGCCGGTGACGGCCGCTGCGGCCACCCCGGCCGCGGTGAGTTTCTTGAGCACCTGAATTCCTCCCGTACTTCGGTTCACAGCCGCCCCGGAGGGCGGCCGGTACGTACGGTAGTTATCCAGATACTCCTAGGTAACAGTAAGCGGATCTACCTGGGCGTAATCGTATCGTTACAATAAGTGACTGCATTGTCGCCGTCTGTCGATATTGACCGCCCCTTACTCGGCGGCCAGCGACTCGACGATCGACGTCCGCGCGGCGCGCCTTCCGGGCATGATCGCCGCGGCCACGCCGGCGAAGGCCGCCAGGACGAGGAACAGGACGATCCGGCCGATCGGCAGACCGAGCACCGCGTTGTCGATGGCGGCGGAGATCGCCACCCAGCCGAGCGCCGCGCCGAGCACCACGCCGATGAGCGCGCCGATCACCGAGATGATCAGGGCCTCCAGCGACAGCATCCGGCGCAGCCCCCGCCGGGTCAGGCCCAGCGCCCGCAGCAGCGCCGACTCCCGGGTCCGCTCCACCACCGACAGGGTCAGGGTGTTCGCGATGCCGATCAGCGAGATGACGATCGCCAGGGCGAGCAGGGCCGCGACGACCAGGAACACCTGGTCCAGGGCGTCCGACAGCTGATTCTTGATATCGGCCGCAGAGGCCACCCGCACGATCGGGTAGTCCTTGAGCGCCGTGTCGACGGCCGCGCGCGAGGTGGTCGCCGACACCCCCTTCTTCGCGATCAGGAAGACCCGGTCCGGGTCCTTCGAGCCGAACGACCGCGTGAAGTCCGTCTCGTCGAGCAGGACCTCCGGGAGGATGGACTCGCCCGACACGATCGCGGCCACGCGCAGCGTCGCGGTGCCCTGGCGGGTCTGCAGGGACACCGTCCCGCCGACCCGCGCGCCGAGCCCGCTCGCCTCGTTCTGGTGCAGTACCACGGCGCCCGGCCGCAGGTCGGCCAGCGAGCCGGAGGCGACCGTCGGCTTGAGATCACGGCCGAGGTAGCGCTGGGTCATCGACCCGACGTCCCCGTCCTGCCCGTTCACCTTGGCGGACGCCGTGTGGACCTCGATGACGGCCGAGAAGTCCGGCTGGGCGCGCAGCCGCGCGACCGCGCCGCCGGGGATCGGCCGGTCCTCGCTCGCCTGCGTGCTCGCCTGCGCGCTCAGCTGGTAGTCGACCGGGTACTGGTGGGTGAGGCTGTTGTCCGCCGTCGACCGTACGGACGCCAGCGCCACCGAGAACATCGTCATCAGCGTGACGCCCACCGTCAGCGCCACCGTGGTGACCGCCGCGCGCTTGGGATTGCGCCGGGAGTTCGCCAGGGCGAGGCGGCCGGGCACCCCGAAGATCCGCGCGGGCAGCCCCCCGACGATCCCGCTCAGCGCCCGTACGAGCAGCGGACTGAGCGCGACGACGCCCAGGAAGACCAGTGCGCCCGCCACCATGACCATGAGGAAAGGGCCCTGCCCCGGTTTGGTGGTCAGCGCGAGGGTGGCCACCCCGGTTCCGGCCGCGGTGAGCAGCGCACCGACGATGATGCGGATGATTCCGGCCCGTCCCCGCACCGGCCCCTCCGACTGGGTACGGAGCGCGGCGACCGGCGGCACGCGCGTCGCCGCGCGGGCCGGCATCAGGGCCGACAGCACGGTCACGACGAGGCCCACCGGGATGCCGACGAGGAACGGGGTGGCCGAGACGACCAGCGAGCCGCCCGGCATGCCGGTCCCGGAGTTGAAGACGAGGGCCGCGCCGTACCCGAGCCCGATTCCGACGACCACGCCGAGGACCGAGGCCAGCAGGCCGACGACCGCCGACTCGATCAGGACGCCCCGGAAGACCTGGCCCCTGGTCGCGCCGACGCAGCGCAGCAGCGCCATCTCCCGCGTCCGCTGGGCGATGAGGATGTTGAAGGTGTTGTAGATGACGAGGGCGGCCACGAACAGCGCGACGATCGCGAAAGCCAGGAAGAACGTCGCGATCTGGTTGACGTCCAGGCCGGATCGGGCGGCGAGCCGCTTGGCGAGCCCGTGGCTCGTCACCGTGGTGAACGACGATCCGGCCGCCTGGGCGACGGCGGTGCGCAGTCCCTCGGCGGAGACGCCGGGGGCGGCCTTGACGTCGACCTCGACGTAACCGCGCTCGCCGGTCATCTCGGCTGCGACCGGTTCGGTGAAGCCGACGGCGCCGCGGAAGCCGATCTCCTGATCGACGCCCACGTCGACCAGTCCGGTCACCGTGAACGTGTGCGGGACGCTCTTCTTGTCCAGCACCCGGATCGTGTCGCCGACGTGGTAGCCCGTGTGCCCGGCCACCGTCTTCTCCAGGACGGCCTCGCCCGGGCCGGCCGGAGCGCGGCCCTTCTCGATCGTGTAGCGGGCCAGCGCCCCGGTGGCCATCGACATGCCCACCGTCGGCGTGTCGCCGTACACCCGGCCGTTCTTGCCGAGGAGCGGGGCGTCGCCGCGTACCTGCCCCTGGGCGTCCTGGACGCCCTGCACTGCGCGGATCGCGCCCAGCGTCGCCTCCGGGACCTTCTTGTCGCCGTCCGCGAGGACGGCCACCGAGACCTTGTCGGCGGAGGCGGTGAACTGCCGGTCGAACCCGGCCTTCATCGTGTCGGTGAGCACGAACGTGCCCGCGACGAAGCCCACGCCGAGCGTGATGGCGAGGGCGGTGAGCATGAGGCGCAGCAGGTGGGCGCGGAGCCCGGCCAGTGTCGTCTTCAGCACCTCAGGCCTCCAGCCTCTTCAGCGCGTCCAGGACGCTGTCCGGGGTCGGGCCGTACAGCTCGGAGGTGATCCGCCCGTCCCGCAGGAACACCACGCGGTCGGCGTACGAGGCCGCCACCGGGTCGTGGGTGACCATGACGATCGTCTGGCCCATCTCCCGCACCGAGGACCGCAGGAACGACAGGACCTCGGCTCCGGACTTGGAATCGAGGTTCCCCGTCGGCTCGTCCGCGAAGATCACCTCGGGCCGGCTGACGAGCGCCCGTGCGCACGCCACCCGCTGCTGCTGGCCGCCGGACAGCTCGCTGGGCCGGTGGCTCAGGCGCGGCCGCAGCCCGACGGTGTCGACGACGTGGTCGAACCACCGGCGGTCCAGTTTGCGACCGGACAGTTCGAGGGGGAGCAGGATGTTCTGCTCGGCGGTGAGCGTGGGCAGCAGGTTGAACGCCTGGAAGATGAAGCCGACCCGGTCGCGGCGGAGCAGCGTGAGCTGCCTGTCCGACAGCCGGGTGACCTCCACGTCGCCGATGCGGATCGTGCCCTCGTTCACGGTGTCCAGGCCCGCCAGGCAGTGCATGAGGGTGGATTTGCCGGACCCGGACGGGCCCATGATCGCGGTGAAGGCGCCGCGGGCGAACCCCACGCTCACCCCGTGCAGAGCGCGGACGGCGGCGTCGCCGGAGCCGTACTCCTTGACCACGTGCTCGGCCAGGACGGCGGGCGGAGCGCCTACGACGGTGCTTGTCACGACTGACTCCTCATTGATCCGGAATGTCGTGAACGAAGCTAGATTTCGGCGGCGGATCCGCCATCGGACCTCAGGACAGCGTTTCGTCAGCTTTCTCGGTGACGTGTCCGCCCGATGTCAAACCTGGGTCGTACGGCGGTGTCACACCGCAGGGGCGTTCAGTCGGACGTGCCGCTGTGGACCAGGCCGGTCTCGTACGCGAACACGACCGCCTGGACCCGGTCGCGCAGCTCCAGCTTCATGAGGATCCGCCCGACGTGCGTCTTGACCGTCGCCTCGGAGACGTACAGGCGGCTCGCGATCTCTCCGTTGGACAGGCCCTTGGCCACGAGGTGGAGCACCTCGCGCTCGCGGGCGGTCAGCGTGTCCAGCCTGCCGTCCGGCGCTGGCTCCTCGGCCGGCAGATGCGGCACGAAGCGGTCGATCAGGCGTCGCGTGGTGCTGGGCGCGACGACCGCGTCGCCGCTGCACACGGCCTGGATCGCCTCGATCAGCTGGGTGGGCCCGGCGTCCTTGAGGAGGAACCCCGCCGCCCCGGCCTTCAGCGCCGCGAAGGCGTACTCGTCCAGGTCGAACGTGGTCAGGATGATCACCTTGGGGGCGTCCGGCAGCGCACAGATCAGCCGGGTGGCCTCGATGCCGTCCATGCGCGGCATGCGCACGTCCATGAGCACCACGTCCGCCGGGGTCCGCGCGAGGACGCGCAGGGCCTGCTCGCCGTCGCCGGCCTCACCGGCGACCTCCAGGTCCTGCTGCGCGTCGAGCACCATGCGGAAACCCGCGCGCACGAGCTCCTGGTCGTCGACGAGCATCACCCGAATCGGCGTCGCCTCGTCCGTCATGCCGCACTCGTCTCCGCTCGTGGCTCGGTCACCGGCAGGCGGGCAGAGACCTCGTACCCGCCGCCGGGCCGTGGCCCGGTGCGCACCGACCCGCCGTACAGGGCGGCCCGCTCGCTCATGCCGACCAGGCCGTGCCCCCGCCCGTCGTCGGGAGCGGCGGCACCTCGGCCGTCGTCTCGGATGCGGATCTCCACCGCGTCATCACCGTAGTAGAGGTTCACCTCTGCCGTGGCCGCGGGTCCGGCGTGCTTGCGGGTGTTCGTCAGCGCCTCCTGCACGATCCGGTAGACCGTCAGCTGCAGCGCGGTGGGCAGCTCCGAGGGCACGCCCTCGACCGTGAGGTCGACCGGCAATCCGGCCGTACGGATCTGGCCGACCAGCTCGGTCAGCTGCTCGATGCCGGGCTGTGGCGCGTACGGGCCGGCGTCGTCACCCTCGCGCAGCACGCCGAGCATGCGCCGCATCTCGGTGAGCGCCTGCCGTCCGGTGGCCCCGATCGTCTCCATCGCCCGTCTGGCCCGTGCCGGGTCGATGTCCACCATGTACGACGCGCCGTCGGCCTGGACCACCATGACGCTGACGCTGTGCGCGATCACGTCGTGCATCTCCCGGGCGATCCGCGCCCGCTCGCCCGCCGCCGCGACCTGCATGTGCGCGTCCCGTTCTCGTTCCAGACGCTTCGCGCGCTCCTCCAGCTCGGCGGTGTACTTACGCCGCGTGCTGACGTAGAGCCCCCACACCCACATCGCCCCGGCGAAGATCGTGAAGGGGATCAGCGTGCTCCACTTCTGGCCCGCGTCCTGATCCACCCACCAGCGCCACACAGCGAGCACGGCGCCGAGTTCGACGATGGCGGCCGCCGCGATCGACCAGAGGAACGCGCACTCGGCCGCGACCGTGTACAGCATGACGAACAGGTTGAGGTCCGCCGGTCCGACCTGGGCGTTGAACGCCCACTGCACGAACGCGACGCAGGAGATGAACGCGAACACCGCACGCGGCCACCGGCGACGCCAGATCATCGGGACGCACATGGCCGAGACGATGGCCAGGTAGGCGTACCAGGCGACGGGGCGCTGATACATGATGTTCGGGTGGGTGTACGTGCCGATCACGCTCAGCGAGGTGCCGAGGATCGGCAACGCCCACAGCAGGTCGACGAGCCGGGGGTGCCGCCGGAGCCAGCGGAAAAGACGGACGAACACCGCAACAGCGTACGTTCGACCATCGGGGTCCGCGTCAGCCGAAGGTCTGACACGGCGTCCGCCGTGGGGCGCACGCGGTACGGTCAAGACGTGAGTCAGGTCGGCTGGCGGACGGCGATGGAGCGGGCGCTGTACGGGCCCGAGGGTTTCTACACACGGGGCGAGCGCCCCGCCGCGCACTTCCGGACCTCGGTGCACGCCTCACACCGGTTCGCGCTCGCCATCGCGCGCCTGATCGTCGAGGTCGACGCGGCGCTCGGGCACCCGCCCCGGTTCGACCTCGTCGACGTGGGGGCCGGGTGCGGGGAGCTCCTCACCGAGATCCTGCCCGTGGCGGGCCTGTCCGGGCGGCTGCGCCCGGTCGCCGTCGAGGTCGCCCCGCGCCCGGAGGGGCTGAACCCCGCGATCGAGTGGCGGCCCTCCCTCCCCGAGCGGATCACCGGGCTGGTCATCGCCAACGAATGGCTCGACAACGTCCCCCTCGACGTCGTCGAGCTGACCGGCGACGGTCCCCGCCTCGTGGTCGTCGACCCGCGGAGCGGTGCCGAGCTGCCGGGCCCCGCGCCCGCGCCGGAGGACGCCGAGTGGCTCGAACGCTGGTGGCCGCTGCGCGAGCCCGGCGACCGCGCGGAGGTCGGCCGGTACCGGTGCGCCGCGTGGGCGTCCGTCCTCGAGCGGCTCCGCGGCGGTCTGGCCCTGGCCGTCGACTACGCGCACGAGCGGGACCACCGCCCGCCGTACGGCACGCTGACCGGCTACCGCGACGGCCGCTGCGTCTCCCCGGTCCCCGACGGCTCCTGCGACATCACCGCGCACGTCGCCCTCGACGCCTGCGTCGAGGCCGGCCGGGAGGCGGGAGCGACCGCCACCGTGCTGACCACCCAGCGTGCCGCGCTGCGCGCGCTCGGTCTGCGCGGCGAGCGTCCCCCGCTCGAGCTGGCCCGCTCCGATCCGCGCGGCTACATCCAGGCGCTGCGCGCCGCGGGCGAGGACGCCGAGCTCATCGACCCGTCAGGCCTGGGCAGCTTCGGATGGCTGGTGCAGACCGTCGGCATCGACGTGCCCGCCGTCCTGGAGACGGCTCAGACCTCGGCCTGAAGGGCGCCGCGGGCCGCGCTGGAGACGGCTCAGACCGCGACCTCAAGCGCCCGCAGGCCGCGTAGGACGAAGCCCGGCTTCCACTCTGGCTCCGCGGCGAGGCTCAGCTTCGGAGCGAGGCCGAGGATCGCGCGGAACGACTCGGCCAGCTCCACCCGGGCCAGCGGAGCGCCCAGGCAGAAGTGGATGCCCGCGCTGAACGCCAGGTGCGGAGTGGGCGTACGGGACAGGTCGAGCGCGTCCGGGCCGGCGAACACCTCTGGGTCCCGGCAGGCCGACGCGAACTGCAGGGCGACCTCGGCGCCGCGCGGGATCGGCACGCCGCCGACCTCGATGTCCTCCAAGACCCAGCGTTCGAACAGCGGCAGCGGCGTGTCGTACCGCAGCAGCTCCTCCACGGCCGTGCCGATCAGGCCGTGGTCCGCGCGCAGCCGCTCCAGCTCGCCCGGGTTGCGGAACAGCGCCCACCAGGAGTTGCCCGTGGCGTTCACGGTCGCCTCGTGTCCGGCGTTGAGGAGCAGGACGCACGTGCCGATCAGCTCGCCCTCGGTGAGCCCCTCGACCTGGCACAGGGCGCTGATCAGGTCGTCGCCCGGGTCCTTCCGGCGGGCGCGGGAAAGGTCGCGCAGGTAGTCGGAGAACTCGATCGAGGCGCGCACCGCCGCGTGCTGGATCTCCTGCGACGGGTCGAGCTGGTACATCCCGCAGATGTCCGCCGACCAGGGCCGCAGCAGGTGCCGGTCGCCCTCGGGGACGCCGAGCATCTCGGCGATCACGGTCACCGGCAGCGGCTCGGCGACCTCGGCGACCAGGTCGCCGCCGCCCCGCTCGACGAGGCCGCGCACGAGGCCCTCGGCGAGCGCCCGGATCCGGGGCCGCAGGTCCTCGACCATGCGCGGCGTGAATGCCTTCGACACCAGCCGCCGCAGCCGGGTGTGGTCCGGCGGTTCCATGTCGAGCATGCCCGCGTTGTTGAG
Source organism: Actinoallomurus vinaceus (assembly GCF_039542055.1). Classification (NCBI taxonomy): domain Bacteria; kingdom Bacillati; phylum Actinomycetota; class Actinomycetes; order Streptosporangiales; family Thermomonosporaceae; genus Actinoallomurus; species Actinoallomurus vinaceus. The sequence goes on along the minus strand of NZ_BAABHK010000001.1, from coordinate 639,885 downwards.
GTCCCAGAAGGGCGCGAGGAACTCCGCCGGGGCCGGCCGCCCGAACTCCTCGTGCGTGGCGACGTGGAGGTACGTCCGGCCGAGCCGCCGGTCCCGCAGCAGCGCGTTGACGTCGGCGTACCGGGTGATGATCCACTGGTCCGTCGGCTCGTGGAAGAAGACCGGCGACTCGCGGCGGAGGCGCTCGAACGCGGGGTACGGGTCGGCGACGAACTCCGGCGACCCGGGCGCGTAATCGATCATCTGGCCCACCTGTCGGAACGGGCGTCGGTGGCGCGGGCCCGGTCCGCCCGCCCGGCCGCCGACTCGACGATCGCCCGCGCCTCGCCGAGCTCGCGGTTCTCCGCGGCGACCTGCACCGGTCCGGCGGGCGCGTCGATGTGGACGGTGCCGAACCCGAGCAGCCGCTGCAGCGGGCCGGCGGTGAGGCGGACGCTCTGCGCCCGCGCGTGGGCGATCACGTCGAGCCGCCGGCACACGCGGCCCCGGCGGGTGACGAAGAGGGAGTCGTCGGTGCCGGCCTCGCCCTTGCCGAACGGCGCCAGCCACGACCGGGGCGACGGCGACAGCGGCACCTTCTCGGGGTTCGTGCCGGGGAAGACCAGGCCGACCATCTGGATGGCGACGTGCCGGGGCGCGACCGGCAGCAGCACCGACGACAGCGCCTGCCGCTCCCCGACGTAACCGGCGACGGTGACGTCGATGCGCGCCCAGCCGTTCCCACGCCACAGCAGCGGCTCCACGACCCGTACGGCCTGCACCCGGCCGGGCGGCACGGTCTGCATCCGGGTCTCCATCAGGCCGTACCGCAGGCGCAGGCCGTCCGGCGACAGGGCCGCCTTGAAGTTGGTGTGCATCACCAGCGGGGCGATCACGCCACGGGCCAGGCCGAGCAGCACCGGCAGCGCGGCGGCCAGCACCCCCAGCTCGCCGAAGACGACGCCGAACGCCAGCAGCGCGACGAACAGCAGCAGGGCCCCGATGACGGGCAGCTTCATCAGCTGCGACCCGAGGAGCGCGCCGAACCCGACCCGCCAGTACGGGCGTTCGGGCGCCTCGGGCGTGTGGCCCGGCAGCCCGGCGGCCCGCGCCAGCAGCTCCGCCCGCAGCTGCTCGGCCATCGGCCGCCCGAGGTAGCGGAACTTCGTCTCGGCCTGGTCCCCGCCGGCCAGCTCCACCCGCACCTCGGCCAGCCCGAACAGGCGGGACACCAGCGGCCGTACGACGTCGACCGCCTGGATGTGCGACAGCGGGACCCGGCGGTTGCGGCGGCGCAGGATGCCGGTCTCGACCACCAGGTCGTCCCCGGCGATCCAGAACTTCAGCGACCACCACGTCCAGAAGCCGACGGCCGCCGCGATGGCGCTGACCGGCAGCATCACGACCAGGAAGCGGGCGATCACCTTCGGCGTGAGGATCAGCGCGATGCCGCTGTCGGTCTGGGTGACCAGCAGCGAGTAGCCGCCGAGCACGAAGGCGATGACGACGACCCCGACCGCGTTGATCACCGCGGTGGCCATGTGCAGCCGGTGCACCCCCTGGGAGAAGTGCACCGGAGGCCGGGGCGGCGGCCCGTACGGCGGCGGACCATATCCCGGCGGCGGCGGCCCGTACATCGGCGGCCCGAACTGCGGGCGCGGCACGTGGGTCGGGCCGTACGGCGGCCGGTTCGGACCGTAGGGACCGTTCAAAGCCCGATCGACCTCGATTCGCCCTTCTGCGCGAGCCGGTCCCGCAGGATCGCGGCGTCACGGGCGGGCAGGCCGGGGATGCGCGCGTCGGTGGCCGCCGTCGCGGTGTGCAGGCGCACGGTCGCCACGCCCAGCCACTGTTCGAGCAGCCCGGCGGTCACGTCGACGTACTGCATGCGCCCGTACGGCACGACCACGAGGTGACGGACGAAGAAGCCGTGCGTGACCAGGAGGTCGTCGGCGCGCTCGGCGAAGCCCCAGGACCGGTAGGTGAGCTCGGCGATGATCCAGCCCATCCCGCAGGAGACCAGGACCAGTGCCAGCCAGATCAGCCCGCCGGCGAGGCCGCTCGTCCGGGACATCACGAAGGCCCCGACGATCGTGACCGGCAGCGCCCACAGCAGCACGGCGATGCGCCGATGCCAGGTCAGCCGCGGCGAGACCCGCGCCCACGTCATGCCGCTCGGCGGGTCGAACGCCTGCTCCGCGCGGGCGCCGATCGGCACCGGAGAGGGCCCGGGCGGGCCGGCGGGGGCGGGCGGCGGTGGCAACGGGGGCCCTTGCTGCGGCGCGGCGGACGCGCCGGGCGGCAGGATGCTCGGACTGCCCGGCGGCATGTCCTGTGGCTCGCGCTGATTGGGATACTGATCGCCTGCATTCATGTCGATCCCAAGTCAACCCCAACCGGGCCACGTTCCGCGAGACCTCGCATGGCACGATGGGTGATCGGAGCGATGTGAGAAGGCGAGTGGGTCGTGAGCACCGAGCGGATCGTGGGCGTAGGGGCGGGGACCAAGGACCTCGCCACCGAGGACATGACGCTCAACATCGGACCACAGCACCCGTCGACGCACGGCGTGCTCCGGCTGCGGCTCACGCTGGACGGCGAGCGGATCACCGCCGCCGAGCCGATCATCGGGTACATGCACCGGGGCGCGGAGAAGCTGTTCGAGGTGCGCGACTACCGACAGATCATCGTGCTGGCCAACCGGCACGACTGGCTGTCGGCGTTCGCCAGCGAGCTCGGCGTGGTCCTCGCGGTCGAGCGGATGCTCGGCATGGAGGTGCCGGTCCGCGCGGTGTGGGCACGGACGCTCCTGGCCGAGCTGAACCGCGTGCTCAACCACCTGATGTTCCTCGGCTCCTACCCCCTGGAGATCGGCGCGATCACCCCGATCTTCTACTCCTTCCGGGAGCGCGAGCAGCTGCAGCGCGTCATGGAGGAGATCTCCGGCGGCCGGATGCACTACATGTTCAACCGGGTCGGCGGACTGAAGGAGGAGCTGCCCGCCGGATGGCTCGGCCGGGTCACCGACGCGGTCGCGGCCGTACGCCACGGCATCGCCGACCTCGACCGGCTCATCAGCGGCAACGAGATCTTCCGGGCCCGTACGCGCGGCGTCGGCGTGCTGACCCGCGAGCAGATCGAGCAGTACGGCGTGTCGGGCCCGATCGCCCGCGCGTCCGGGGTCGACTTCGACCTGCGGCGCGACGAGCCGTACCTCGCCTACGGGGAGCTGCAGGACGTGCTGCGCGTGGTCACCCGCACGGAGGGCGACTGCCTGGCGCGGTTCGAGTGCCTGCTCGACCAGGTGCACGCCTCCCTCGACCTCGCCGACGCCTGCGTCGCCAGGCTCAAGACGCTGCCGCCCGGGCCGATCAACGTACGGCTGCCGAAGGTGCTCAAGGTCCCGGAGGGCCACACGTACGCCTGGACGGAGAACCCGCTCGGCATCAACGGCTACTACCTCGTCTCCCACGGCGAGAAGACCCCGTGGCGGCTGAAGCTCCGGTCGGCGTCGTTCAACAACATCCAGGTGCTCCGCGAGATGCTCCCCGGCCACCTCGTCGCCGACATGATCGCCATCCTCGGCTCGATGTTCTTCGTCGTCGGCGACATCGACAAGTAGCCCTCAGAGCGCGCCGGATCCGGCGAGCGCCGACGGGCGACGATCACCTGGTCGCCGCCCGCCCGTCAGCATTCCCGACGCTGCCTTGGCTCGGTCACCTGTCAGGCGACGACGAGCCACTCGTCTCCGAAGCTTCGGCCATCAGGGCCTCTCCGAGCGCGGCGATCCGCTCGGACTCGGCGGCGGCCTGGCCGTGCCTGGTGTCTCTCCATCGCTTCACGCCATCCATCACAGCCGCCATTCTCACACTGACAGCACTCGCCTGGACACGTTAAGCGACTATTTCAGTCAGGAGCCGCTCTGGTTCGCGCCCTGGCCGCCGGGGGCGCCCGGTCCGCCGGGGCCGGCGCTGGGGCGCAGGGACGCGCAGGCCTTCAACGCCTTCTGCTGGGCCGCGGACAGGGTCGGCATGCCGCTCGGCCGCCCCGAGGGCCTGGCCGTCGGGTTGCCGGTGGGCATGCCCGAGGGCCTTCCGGTCGGTCTGCCGCTCGGGCCGCCCTGGCCGCCCGGCCCGCCCGGTCCGCGGCTGGGCATCTTCACGCCCTGTTTCTCCATGCACTGGCGGTAGGCGGCCATGGCACTGGAGTTCGGGCCGCCGCCCTGGGCGGCCTGCCCGCCGGTCTGCGCCGAGGCCTTGTCGCTGCCGCCGCCGCAGGCGGCGCTGAGCAGGAGGGTCCCGGCGACGGCCGTGCCACCGACAAGGCGGATCGTCATCTGCTTAGTGATCATTTGTCCTCCTCATGAGGGATTCGCGCTCAACCGCCGGATGACGTGCCCTGGGTGACGGACGTGGCGGTGAGCGTTCCGTCCTGGGCCTGAGAGCCCTGGACGACGATGGTGGTGCCGGTCTTGAGAGCGGAGGCCGAGCCGGAGCGGAGCACGCGGAGGCTGGTCGTGCCCGTGACCTTGACGCGCACGACGCCGTTCGCGGTCTTGACGTAGATCGTCTTGCCGTCGATCTTCTGGACCGTGCCGGTGGTGGCCGAGCCCGAGCCGGCTCCGGCCGCCCCGGAGGTCCCGGCCCGGCCTCCCCCGGTCCCGCCCGACCGGCCGCCGGCCATGCCGGGCATCCCGCCGCCCGGCATGCCGCCTCCCGGCATCGCTCGCGTGCCCTGGGCGGTGGTCGTCGCCTGGTGGCCGAAGTGCCGGTCGACCTGGGCGCCGATGCCGAAACCGGCCGCGAGCAGCGCGCCCGCGCCGAGGTAGGCGGTCAGGCCCGGGAGCCGCCGGGGTTTCGGGGCCTTGGCGAGCTCGGCCTCCAGGTCGCCGTCGAACGGCGAGTTGGAGAGGACGTCGTCCCGGGTCACGGAGGCGGGAGACGCCTCCGGTCCGCCGGACGGCACCGGAGACGCGTTCGCCTCCCCGGACGGTGCCGGAGACGCACTGCCCTCCCCGTACGACGCCGGAGACCCACCGCCCTCCCCGTACGGCGTCCACATTCTGCGGCCGCTCATGGCGTTCTCCTTCGGGTCACTCATGGCGCAGGGCCTCGATCGGGCGCAGCTTGGCGGCGCGGTTGGCCGGGTAGCTGCCGAAGAACAGGCCGATCGCGACGGACACCCCGAGCGCCAGCGCGATCGAGGACGGCACGATCACCGGCTGGACGCCGACGACCTTGAACAGGCTGCCGACGACGCCGACCACGACGCCGAGCACGCCGCCGAGGAGGCTGAGCACGGTCGCCTCCGCGATGAACTGGCCGAGGATCGCGCCCTTCGGCGCTCCGATGGCCTTGCGGATGCCGATCTCGCGGGTCCGTTCGGTGACGGTGACGAGCATGATGTTGGTGATGCCGATGCCGCCGACCAGCAGGCTGATGGCCGCGACGGCGCCCAGTAGCACGGTGAAGGTCTTGCTGGAGGCGCTGACCGCCGACTGCAGGCTCGCCTGGTTCAGGATCTGGAAGTCGGCGCTGTTGGACCCGGAGATCTCGTGCCGCTGGTTCAGGATGTCGGTGATCTCGCTCTGGGCCTGGTCGGTGACCTTGGAGTTCTTGGCCTCCACGACGATGGAGCTCAGGGATCCGAAACCGGTGATGTTCTGCTGGACGGCGGTGAGCGGGCCGATCGCGACGTCGTCGGCGTCCTGCATCCCGGAGGAGCCGGACTCCTTGAGCACGCCGACGACCGTGAACGGCGTGCCGCCCACGTTGACCTGCTTGTTCAGCGGGTCGACGGTGCCGAACAGGTCCTCGGCCACCGTCTGGCCGATCACCAGCACCTTTCGGCCGCTCGTCACGTCGTCGTCCGTGAACGCCGCTCCCCGAGCGATCTCCTTGTTCGCGGCGGCAAAGTAGCCGGGGTACGTCCCGACGAACTGGCTGATCGAGTGGCTGGTTCCCTCGTACGTGGTCGTCACGGAGGAGGACGTCGTGACCGGGGAGGCGCTCTTGACGGAGGGAGCGTTCACCGGGTCGACGAGGGCCTTGGCGTCGTCGACGGTGAGGTCGCGGGCCTGCGTCCGCGGGCCGTTGGTCTGCTGGCGGCTCCGCGTGCCGCCGAAGCCTCCGAAGCCGCCCGCGCCCCCGCCGGAGGTCGACTTCATGACGGTGAGGGAGTTGGCGCCGAGCCGCGAGATGTTGTTCTTGATCTGCTCGGAGGAGCCGTTGCCGACCGCGACCAGCATGATCACGGCGCCGACGCCGATGAGGATGCCGAGCATGGTCAGCCCGCTGCGCAGTTTGTTGGCGGTCAGGCCGCGCAGGGCGAACCGCAGGATCTCCCAGGCGCTCACCGCACGCCCCCCGCGAGCGACGCGGCGGGCGGCGGGCCGTCCACCCGGGACTGCCGACGGTCCTCGATGATCTCGCCGTCGACCAGCCGGATCACGCGTTTGGCGCGGGCCGCGACCTCGTCCTCATGGGTGATCAGCACGATCGTGCGGCCGGACAGGCTGAGCTGGTCGAGGATGGCGAGCACGTCGGCGGTGGAGCGGGTGTCGAGGTTGCCGGTGGGCTCGTCGGCGAGCAGCAGCGCCGGCGCGGTGACGAGGGCACGGGCGACCGCGACGCGCTGCTGCTGGCCGCCGGACAGCTCGTTCGGCTCGTGGTCCATCCGGTCGGCGAGGCCGACCTGCCGGAGCGCGGCCTGGGCCCGCCGCCGGCGCTCCGCGGGCCGTATGCCGCCGTAGGCCAGGGGCAGCTCGACGTTGGCGAGCGCGGACATCCGCGGGATCAGGTTGAACGACTGGAAGATGAACCCGATCCGGCGGTTGCGCAGGATGGACAGGCGGCGTTCGTCGAGCGCGCCGACGTCGGTGCCGTCGAGGAGGTAGCGGCCGCCGGTCGGCACGTCGAGGCAGCCGATGATGTTCATCAGCGTCGACTTGCCGGACCCGGACGCTCCCATGATCGCGACGTAGTCGCCGCGCTCCACGCGGAGGGACACGCCGCGCAGGGCGTGTACGGCGGTGTCGCCGTGGCCGTACACCTTGGTCAGCGCCTGGACGTCGAGGACCGGGTGCCCGGGCGTCACGGCCGTCCTCCCCCGGGACCGCCGCCCGGCGCGCCGCCACCGCCGCCGATGCCACCGCCCAGGCCACCGCCACCGGCCCGGCCGAAGCCGGTCGAGCCGCTCGTGCTGGTGGTCGTCGTCGTGATCTGGACCTGGTCGCCTTCGTTCAGCCCGGACTTGATCTCGGTTCCCTGGGTGCCCTTGACGCCGGTCTGGACGGGCTTGATCACCGGCTTGCCGCCCTGGAGGACGGTGACCGTGCTCTGCCCGCCGGCGGTCCGGACGGCCGCCGTCGGGACGTACAGGACGTTCTGCGCCGTGGCCGTGGTGACCTGCACGGTCGCGGTCTGGCCGATCCGCACGGAGCCCGGGATCTTGGTGAGGGTGATGGTGGCGCCGTACTGCACGACGTTGTTGCTGGTGGTCGGCGACATGTCGATCTGGGTCACCTTGCCGGTGGCGGTCACGCCGCTGAGCGCGTCGAAGGAGACGGTGGCGCGCTGACCGGTCTTCAACTTGATCGCGTCCGCCTCCGTGAACTCCCCGGTGACCTTGAGCTTCTTCGGGTCGGCCAGCTCGATGAAGCCGCTCCCGGAGGAACTGCTCGACGAGCTGCTCGTGGAGGAGGAAGAGGACGAGCCGCCGGTGCCGCCGCCGGACGGGCCGCCCGAGGAGCCGGACCCGGAGCTCTGCGACCCGGAGGACGAGGAACTGGACGAGCCGGAGCCGCTGGAGGAGCCCCCGACCGTGCCGTTGAGGGCGACGACCGTCGCGGAGAACGGCGCCCGCAGTTCGGTCCCGGCGAGGGCGCGGACGGCCTGGTTGTAGGCGTTCTTCGCCGAGACGTACGACGAGTAGCCCGAGGCGCTGGAGGTGTCGCCGTCCGCGGCGGCGCTGAGGTTCGCCTTGGCCGACTTGAGGTTCTCCTCGGCCGAGGTCGTGTCGAGGAGGGCGAGCAGTTCGCCCTTGGAGACCTTGTCGCCGGCCTGGACGTAGATCTTGGCGACGGTGCCGGAGGTGGTGAAGGACAGCGACCGGCTCCGGGCGCTGTCCACCGATCCCGAGGCCGACACCGACGAGACCACGGTGCCGCGCACGACCTGCGTCGTACGGGTGAGGGCGGACGCCCCCGCCGAGTCGTCTCCGCCGGTCAGCGAGAGATATCCGACGCCGATGCCGGTGGCCAGGAGCACGCCGAGCGCGCCGTTGACCACGAGGGATCTGCGCCTGAGTAGACGTTTCACCCCGCACAAGCTGGCGGCGCGAAGTTGAATTCCCCTAATCCGAAGATAAGAAAACGATGAGAGTCGGCCTTCAAGGAAACTCTCATTTTCGGCCCAGACTTCCATCATCTGGGCTCGTCATCATGGCGCGCCATGAGATTTCGGCTGTCCGCACCGGATTTCCGGCGTAAACGTACCCAGATGGCGACCGGCCTATTCGGCGTCGTGGTGGTCGGCACGGTGACGGCCGTCGCCCTCGGCACGGGCGGCCGGAGCGGAGCCGCCACGACGTACGCCACGGTGGCCGAGGGTGGGGTGACCGCATCGGCGGGCGCGGCGGGCAACGTCGCGAGCGCCGACAGCAGGGACCTGGCGTTCAGCACATCCGGAGCGGTGAGGAAGGTGTACGTCAAGGTCGGCGCCAAGGTGAAGGAGGGTGCCCGCCTGGCGCGGATCGACCAGACGAAGGCCCTGGAAGACGTGGCCGCCGCCCGCGCAGCGCTGACCGCCGCCGAGTCGGCCGCCGCGAACGGGACCAGCGGGACGAGCGGGGGCGCCGCCGGAGCCACGACGAGCGGGGGTGCCACCGGAGCGGCGGCGACGGGGAGCGGGACGGTCGCCCTGGCCGCCTACCGGCCGACGACGACCGCGACGCCCACCCCGACGCCGTCAACGAAGCCGAGCACGACGAAAAAGCCGTCGAGCCGGCCGAGCAGTACACGGAATCCCGGCGCCTCGAAATCGCCCACCACCGGGAAATCGGGATCGCCGGGCGGAACGACGTCGACGGCGCAACTCGAGGCGCGGGTCATCCAGGCCAAGAACACCCTGACCCAGGCGGAACGCACCCTTGCCGGAACGGTCATCAAGGCGCCGATCGACGGCACCGTTCTCGCCGTGAACGGCCAGGCCGGCGACACCGCCTCGTCATCCACGTTCATCACCATCGGGGACCTGAACGAACTGCAGCTGAAGGCGACGTTCTCCCAGAACGACGTCGCGCACATCCGCATCGGCCAGGAAGCGAAGATCACCCTCAGCACCGACAGCACGAAGACGTACGGCGGGTCGGTCACGCACATCGACGCGAACGCCACGACCAGCGACCGGCTCGTCAAGTACGGAGTGATGATCGCGTTCGACGACGTGCCGTCGAAGGTGCTGATCGGCCAGTCCGGGACCGTGTCGGTGACCACGGCGTCCGCGGCGGACGTGCTCTACGTCCCGTCCTCGGCCGTACGGACCGGGGCGAACGGCACGTCCACGGTCCGGGTGCGGCAGGGCGACCGGACCGTCACCCGTACGGTCACGGTCGGCGTGCGCGGCGACACGTACGTCGAGGTCAAGTCGGGTCTGTCGAAGGGCGAGCGGGTGGTGACGTCCGGGTAGCCGCTCAGCCCGCCACCCGGTGGCGCCCCGCCCGGCCGGTGGGTCAGCCCGTCACCCGGTAGGCCCGTGAGATCGTCTCGGTCACCTGGTTCCCGGCGTTGTCGACCACGGTCGCCCGCAGCGCGACGTACCCCGCCTGGGCCGGGTTAACGACCGAGGCGACTCCGTTCGCGACGGGGAGGGTCTGCCAGGTCTTCGCCCCGTCGGTCGACGCCTCGACCTTCAGCGTGGTGACCGCGTGGGCCGTCGCGCCGGGGTTGGTGACGACGCGGACCGGGATCTCGGTGGTGGAGCCGGGCGCGGCGGCGTTCCGGTCGTCGAGGCCGCGCGGGGCGAACCGCACCGTGGTCAGCGGCAGCGCCGTCTTCTTCGACGTCCGCGCGGACTTGAAGACCCAGCTCACCTGGACGCGGTCCGACAGGGTCGCCTCGGCGCCGTCGCGGGTCGCCGTCACGTCGAGGCGGTAGGCCGCCGTCTTCTTCCCCAGCGTGACGTCCGGCTCGTACGCGTCGAGCCCGAGCGTCTTCGTGCCGGTCCGCAGCTTCACGTTCGCGATCGTGAACTGGTCGAAGCCCCAGTTGCCGGGGCCGTCGGACAGCAGGTTGGCGGGCGCGTAGTGCAGCGTGTCCCCGGTCCGGTAGCCGCCGGGCGCCGCGGGCGCGAACACCGCCGCGTTCCAGGTCTCCGCAAGCGCCTCGCCCTTGGCGTACGTACGGGTGCCGACCGTCACGTTGCCGAACAGCGGGTGGGACGACGACTCGTACCAGAGCTCCCGCTTGCAGGCCGCGCCCGGCTGGACGTACTCGGTCACGGTGGCGGGCGCGTCCAGCCACATCTCGTCGTCGCCGCCCCAGATGGCGCCCCGGCAGCGCGGGTTCACCTTCATGCCGTCGCCGAACGACCGGTAGGTGACCTTGACGGACGCGAGGTCCGCCTTCGTGACGTGCTGGGTCACCCCCGCCGGGACGCCGCCGGAGTACGAGGTGCCGAGCCGGTAGAGCACGCCGGAGCCCGTCCACGTGCTGCCCTGGCTGAACGTCACCCCGGACCGTTTGACCGGCACGGCGTACAAGCGCCCGGGGACGTCGTCGGTGGTGAAGTCCATCGCCCCGTGCCGTACGTGGACCCGGATCCGGCCCTGCACGGACGAGTCGCCGACGGAGACGTCGATCGGCTTCCCGCTCTTGGCGCTCAGCGTGACCTTGTCGTGGCCCTTGGACAGCTTGAAGGTCGTGAGGACGACGGTGTTCTCCGGCGCCTCGTTCGGCTCGGCACGGGCGAGGGTCGCGTAGATCTCGTACGTCCGCTTGTCCGGGAGTTTCGCCACGGCGTTGTCGCGCCCCATGACGGGCCAGGACTTCTGGGCGGCCGGGTCGTAGATCTGCGCCGTGATCCAGGGCACCTTCCCGGCCCGGCTCAGCCCCTTGATCGTGAGGTATCGCCAGGTCGTGGCCGACGCGGTCGCGGGCAGCGAGGCGAGGACGAGGGCCCCGCCGAGCCCGGTGATGAGCGCAGATCTCCGGAACCCCATGACCATCCTCCGCCACAGCCCAGAATCAAGATCACAAACCTTACATTCCAGGCATTGCGCGCAAGCGGGTTGGCCGCACCAGGCCACCGGTGATCGCGTTCGGAGTTTATTTGACCTCCAGGTCAAATACTCGCTACGGTGCAGCCATGGGGAGACCGAAGAGCTTCGAGCCGGACGTGGTGGTCGCGCAGGCGATGGAGACGTTCTGGACCAACGGCTACGCCGGCACCTCCCCCGCCGACCTCGCCGAGGCGACCGGGGTGGCGAAGGGCAGCCTCTACAACGCCTTCGGTTCCAAGCGCGAGCTGTTCGACAAGGTCCTTGCGCTCTACGACCGCACCGGCTCCGAGATGACCGAGGAGCTCCTCTCGCGGCCGGGCACCGCCAAGGAGCGCATCCGCGCCTACCTGAGGTTCCTCGTGGACATGGACCTGAACGGGCCGGTCCGGCGCGGCTGCCTCGCCGCGAACACCGCACTGGAGCTGGGCGGAAAGGACGCGGAGGCCACCCGGACCGTTCGCCGCATCGGAGAACACACCATCGACCTGCTCGCCGCCCGCATCGAGCAGGGCCGGCGTGACGGCGATGTCGCCCCCGAGATCGACGCCAGGGCGCAGGCGCAGTTCCTCATGAACACCGTCCTGGGGCTGCGCGTCATGGCCAAGGCGTTCGACGGGCCGGCCCTGTACCGGATCATCGACACGGCTCTGGCGGGCCTCTGACTCACAAGGCCCCGCCGGGGCCCTTTTTGCGCCCTAGTTTTTGACCCGCAGTTCAAGAAGGGAAGATCATGGAACTCGGAATCAGCGGAAAGACCGCCATCGTCACCGGTGCCGGCCGCGGCATCGGCCTCGCCATCGCCCAGGCCCTGGCCGCGGAAGGCGTCAGGGTGGTGGGCGCCTCCCGCACCATCACGCCGGAGCTGGAGAAGGCGGCCGCCGCGACCGTATCGGTCGACCTGAGCACGCGCGACGGGGCGACGGGGGTGGTCGAGCAGGCGATCGCCGCGGTCGGCGGGATCGACTTCCTGGTCAACAACGTCGGCGCAGGCGACCCGGACAAGCTGTCCCTGGGCGGCATTCTCGACGTCGACGACGAGCAGTGGCAGACCATCTTCGATCTCAACCTGTTCAGCGCGGTCTGGACGACCAGGGCGGCGCTGCCGAGCATCCTGGAACGCAAGGGCGCGATCGTCAACATCTCGTCGATCAACGCCCGCGTGCCCACCGGGTCACCGGTCGGCTACGCCGAGGCCAAGGCGGCACTGACCCAGTTCGGCAAGCGGCTCAGCGAGGAGTTGGCACCGCACGGCGTTCGCGTCAACACCGTGTCCCCGGGTCCGGTCGCGAGCCCACTCTGGACCGACCCGAACGGTTTCGGCGGCAAGGTGGCCGATGCCTCTGGCGTCAGCCACGGCGATCTTCTCGAGAACCTCCCCGGGCAGTTCGGCATCGCCTCGGGACGCATCACCAAGCCCGAAGAGGTGGCCGACCTGGTCGCCTTCCTGCTGTCCGAGCGCGCCGCCAACATCCACGGCGCCGACCACGTCATCGACGGCGGCACCCTGAAGGCCTCCTAAGAGCCCGTCTCACCCCGCGGGTACGGCGGCGCGGAAGAACTCCGCGAGGACGCGTGCGACGGGTTCGGGGTCGCCACGCAGCTCCTTGTTCCAGGTGGAGGAGTGGTCGAGGCCGGGCAGCTCGACGCGCGTGGCGTCGGGCACGGCCTCCGCCACGCGGGCCAGGGCGTTCTTGAGCAGCGCGGAGCTCTTGCCGCCACCGATCAGCAGCACGCTCGCCCGGATGTCCCGGAAGACGTCCGGGCGACCGCTCACCTCGGTGATCAGGTGGCCCTCGTAGTGCAGGGCGGCGGCCAGTTCGGCGAAGGAGGGGTAGTCGCCCTCGGGCGTCCGGCTCGCCATGCCCTTCGTCATGGCGGTCAGCAGCCAGTGCGGCATGGCGTTCAGGAACGCCGGCCCAAGCTGCGCGCCCTTCATGGCCGTGGCGAGCGCCGCCGCCACCTTCCCCTGGGCCAGCTCCCGGTCGTAGCGCTCCATCACCCTGGCTCCGGTCTCCCGGTCGGGGAACAGCAGCGGCTCATAGAGGGCGAGCCGCTCGATGGCGGGCAGCGTCAGTGCCGCCTGCATCGCGATCAGCGCTCCGGCGCTGACGGCGAAGACGTTGCGGGCGCCGGTCGCGGCGAGCACCGCCTCCAGGTCCTCCACATCGCGTGCGATGTCGTGGTCGTCGTGGTACGGCCCGCTGAGACCGCGGCCGCGCCGGTCCATCAGGTGCACGGTGAAGTCGCCGGCCAGCGCCTCGGCGAGCTGCAGGTGGTGGTAGCCGGACGACATCGCTCCGTGGACGACGACGATGCCGCGGCCCCGGCCGAGCCGGCGGTAGCCGATCGTCGTGCCGTCCCTGGAGACCAGCGACAGCTCGGTCAGGGTGCTGGCGTCCATGGAATCTCCGATCCTGGTGATAGTTGATACTGACTATAAGGAGCCGAATAGTCGATGACAACTATCCACTGAGTTATAATCAGGACCGACCGGAGGTGTGATGGCGAAGCAGCGTAAGGTGTCGAACCCGCTCGCGCTGGCGGTGCTGGCGTTCCTGTCCGCGGCGCCGATGCACCCCTATGAGCTGGGCAAGCGGCTGCGGGAGACCGACAAGGACCGCAGCGTCAGGTACAACCACGGCTCGCTTTACATGGTGATCAAGCAGCTCGCCAAGGTCGGCCTCGTCGCCGAGCAGGGCACCGTCCGCGAGGGCGCGCGGCCCGAGCGCACCGTGTACGCGATCACCGACGAGGGCCGCGACGAGATGCGGGACTGGCTGCGGGAGCTGGTCGCCGAGCCGCAGCGCGAGTACCCGCACTTCGGGGTGGCGCTGTCGCTGATCAGCGTCCTGCCGCCGGACGACGCGGCCGGCCTGCTCGACCGCAGGCTGCGGGCGCTGGCGGCCGAGATCGAGGAGATCCGCACCGCCGCGGGAGCCGCCGCCGACGCCGGCGTGTCCTGGGTGTTCCTGGTCGACGAGGAGTACCACCTCGCCCTCCTGGAGACCGAGCACCGCTTCGTCACCCGGCTCGCCGACTCGCTCCGCCGCGCCGCCGAAGAACAAGCCCCGGCCGGTTCGGCCGAGCCCCCCATGGATCCGAGCCGCTCATAGAGCGGTCAGGCGCCGGATGCGTCGTCCCGGCTGGTCGGCTCGACGGCGGCGAGCCTGCGTCGCAGGTGTGCGCGTTCGGGGTCGGTGCCGGCCAGGGCGATCGCCTGCCGGTAGGCCGCCGCGGCCTCGCCGAACCGGCCGAGCCGGCACAGCAGGTCGCCTCGCGTGGCCGGGTACGGGTGGTAGTCGCGCAGCCGCGGCTCGTCGGCCAGTTCGTCGAGCAGCGCCAGACCCGCTTCGGGACCGTCGCGCATCGCGACCGCCACCGCCCGGTTGAGTGCGACGACCGGCGACGGCGTGAGGGCGAGGAGCACGTCGTACAGCGCCACGATCTGGGGCCAGTCGGTGGACGCCGCGTCCACCGCCTCGTCGTGCAGCGCGGCGATCGCGGCCTGCACTCCGTACGGGCCGGGCGGGCCGCCGGTCAGCGCGACGACCACCAGATCCCGGCCCTCTTCGATCATCGTGCGGTCCCACCGGCCACGGTCCTGGTCGGCGAGCAGTACGGGCTCGCCATCCGGGCCGGTGCGGGCGTCACGCCGGGCATGGACCAGCAGCATCAACGCCAGCAGGCCGGCGACCTCGCGCTCGGCGGGCAGCAACCGGCGCAGGATCCGCGCCAGCCGGATGGCCTCCTCCGCCAGCTCGAGCCTTTGCAGCCGCGGGCCCGCGCTGGCCGCGTACCCCTCCGTGAAGATCGAATACAGGACCTGGAGCACCCCGGACAGCCGCCGCGGCAACTCCTGCGCGTCGGGCACGCGGAACGGGATCCGGGCCTGACGGATCTTCTTCTTGGCCCGTACGATCCGCTTGGCCATCGTCTCGGCCGGGACGAGAAAGGCCCGCGCGACCTCGGGTGTGGTCAGCCCGGCGAGGCAGCGCAGGGTCAGTGCCACGCGGTCCTCGGCGGCCAGCGCCGGGTGAGCGCAGGCGAAGAACAGTTCCAGCCGCTCGTCGGGCAGGCCTCCGTCGATGTCGGCGGGCGGCGCCGGGTCGGCGCGTTCCGCCTCCACCTGCAGCATGGCGAGCCGGGCGGCGTACGCCTGATCGCGCCGCAGCCGGTCGACGGCCTTGCGCCGAGCCGTGGTCATCAGCCAGGCACCGGGCTTGGGCGGAACACCGTCGACCGGCCAGCGCACCAACGCCGCCTCGATCGCCTCGGAGGTGACCTCCTCGGCCAGATCCAGATCACCGAAGCGGCGGACCAGCGCGGCGAGCAACCGGCCTCGTTCCTCACGGAACACCGCCTCCACCGAAGACCTCACCGGCGCCTCCGCCGGGGACACGGCATCGGCCGGTCGCTCGTCCATCACTGTCAGACCTCGAACTCGGCGACCGGCCGCACCACGATCGACCCGACGCGCGCGCCGGGACAGCGGGCGGCCCAGTCCAGCGCGACGTCGAGGTCGGGCACGTCGATGACGTAGTAGCCGCCGAGCACCTCCCGAGTCTCGGCGAACGGCCCGTCCGTGACGATCCGCTCGCCCGCGGCGTCCACCCGCACCGTCGTGGCGGTGGTCAGATCGGCGAGCGAGTGCCCGGAGACCCAGATCCCCGCCTCCTTCACCGCCTTGTCGTAGGCCACCCAGTCCTCGAAGAAGGACTGCTCGGCCGTCTCCGGCGCGCCCTCGTCGCCCGCGTGGATCAGCAGCATGTACTTCACGACTCGACTCCCGTACGTCCGGTGGTCATCCGTTCTGTTCTCGCACGGCCTCGCGGCCGCACACCATGACTACGAGCGTCCCCCGGTCATATGGACACCGACCCCCGAAGAATTTTCGGCTACGCCACGTTCGTGATCGGGAGCAGGTCCCGTTCGGCGAAGACCTTCTTGGCGACGAGGGTCGCGTTGATGGACCTCGGCATGCCGCAGTAGACGGCCGAGTGCAGCAGCGCCTCGGAGATCTCAGTGGGCGTGAGGCCGACGTTGAGCGCGGCGTTGATGTGCACGTCCAGCTCGATCTCACAGCCGCCGAGCGCGGTCAGCACGCCCAGGGTGACCAGCTGCCGGTCCCGGGGCGGCAGCTCGGGGCGGGCGTACATGTCACCGAACGCCCACGCGACCACCTGGTGCCCCAGCTCGGGTGAGGTGTCGGCGAGGGAGTTCACGATCCGCTGACCCGCCTCACCGTCCACCTGCTCCAGGACCTTCATACCGTGCTCGTAACGCTCTTCGCGGGTCATCCGTCACTCCTAGAAGTCGTTCGCATCGGCTCTCCCGGTGCGATGTCCCAAGCCTGTCCTGGGCGACGGCCCGATCTGCGCTGAGAGCATCGATGGCTATGCTTCCCATGCCTTGGAGGTATGGATGGATCTGAGACTGCTCGGCTACGTGGTCGCGATCGCCGAGGAGGGAAGCGTCAGCGCCGCGGCTCGCCGGCTGAACCTGACGCAGCCGACGTTGAGCCGGCAGCTCCGTGAGCTCGAACGACGGCTGGGCGTCGAGTTGTTCTCCCGCGAGGGCCGGGGGCTGACGCCGACCGCTGCCGGGCAGGCCCTCGTACGGCGAGCGACCACCGTGCTGGCGGAGGCGGAAGGCGCTCTGGAGGACGTACGGCTGGCGGCGCGGGGGCTGGCCGGGCGGCTGACCGTGACCTTCGCCGGCTCGGGGATCAACGGGCCGCTCGGCGGGGCGCTCGGGCGGATACGCCGGGAGCTGCCGCGCGTCGACCTGCGCCTGGCGGAGAGCTTCAACGACGCGGAGATGTCGGCCGGAGTGCTTGATGGGCGCTTCGACATCGCGGTCCAGCGGCTGCCCATGCGGGACGCCCGGCTGGCCACGCGGGCCTGGTGGCGGGAGCCGCTCACACTGTTCATGCCCGCCGGGCATCCGCTCGCCCACTCGCCCGAGCCGGCGCCGCTGTCGACGCTGGGGCAGATCCCGCTGGTCCTCTGGCCACGCGACGTCTCGCCCCGCTCGTACGACGAGATCATCGCGCTCTGCCACCACGTCGGCGTCGTGCCCCGGATCGCGGCGGAGGGACGGAGCGCGCAGACGCTACTCGCACTGGTCGCGGCCGGCTTCGGTGCCGCCGTGATGCCCGACTCCCATCGCGCGCTGCGCCGGGTCGGCGTCGCGGCCCGCCCGCTGGCGGACACCTCGACCACCCTCTACCTCGTCTGGCGGACGGCCGACACGAGCCCGCTCGTCGAACGCTTCCGCGAGGTCCTCGCCGACCTCGCCTGATACCGCACCGGCAATACCGCCGCGCATTGTGATCTTTCTGTTACCAGCGCCCCCGAACGACCTTCGATGACGCCGAGTCGTATCACCCCGGCAGAAACGATCTTGAACGGAAGGAGCGCTGCTATGCGTTCAGCTCAGCGCACGCGCCGTTTCGTCACCATCCTCGCGACCGGAGCACTCGCGTGCGGTGCGTTGACCGCCGGCACGGCGGCGGCCGCCACTCCTACGCCCGGCGGTGGACTCGCCCATCCCGAACAGGACCACGCCGGAGGTGCGGCCGCGCGGCACGCGCAGTCGGCTCGGCCGGCGGTCGCTCCGGACGGGATTCCCGGCCTGGACGTCAGCGGCTGGCAGGGCAACGTCGACTGGAACGCGGTCAAGGCCAACGGCGCGGAGTTCGCGTACGTGAAGGCGACCGAGAGCACGACGTACCACAGTTCTTTCTTCCCACAGCAGTTCAACGGAGCCCACGACGTGGGCATCGTGCGGGGCGCTTACCACTACGCCATCCCCAACAAGGCGAGCGGTGCCGCCCAGGCCGACTATTTCGTCGACAATGGCGGCGGGCAGACCGGCGACGGCCTGACCCTGCCCGGCGTACTCGACATCGAGGACGACCCTTACGTGGACACCGACGGCACGAACAAGTGCTTTGGTCTTACACCGGACCAGACGGTGAGCTGGATCCGCGACTTCCTGAACGAATACCACGCGCGCACCGGTTGGAACGCGGTCATCAACACCTTCACCGAATGGTGGAACGACTGCACCGGCGGCTCCACCGAGTTCGCCGCCGACCACCCGCTGTGGATCAACAACCACGGCGACACGCCCGGCCCGCTGCCGACCGGCTGGAGCAGACAAGCCATCTGGCAATGGGCCGACAACGGCGTGTTCCCCGGTGACCAGGACGTCCTCAACACCGACACGTACAAGAAACTGCTCGCGCAGAAACGCTGAGCGCTCCGCGTGGCCGCTCCCGCCCACACGGAGCGGCCACGCGTCCGGTCACCTGTCAGACCGTCGCACGGGTCCACTCGGCGGGTGAGACCGACGGCGATCAGGTCGATCGGCGTTGGGCCCTGGACCGCCGGGCACATCGCCGGCGGCCAGAGTCCAACGGCGGCTACGCGAAGTAGTGGCCCTTGTCGAGGTCGTCGATGAGGCCGGGGCCGGTCGGCTGCCATCCCAGTAGCTCGCGGGTCAGCGCGCTCGAAACCGGGCTGTCGAGCCCGATGAAGCCGGCCAGCCAAGTGAAATGCTCGCCCGCGTCTTCGGGAGAGACGGAGACCACCGGTAGGTCGAGATGCCGGCCGATCACTTCGGCGATGGCCCGGATCGGCACTCCCTCGTCGGCGACCGCGTGCAGCACCGACCCCGCCGGGGCGTCCTCCAGCGCCAGGCGGAACAGGTGGGCGGCATCGAGCCGGTGGACGGTGGGCCAGCGGTGGGACCCGTCACCGATGTAGCCGGAGACGCCCTTCTCACGGGCGATTCCAACCAGGGCCGCCATGAAGCCGTAGTCCCCTTCGCCGTGCACGGTCGGGGGGAGACGCAGAACGGACGAGCGGACGCCGCGCGAAGCGAGGGAGAGCGTCAGCTGCGCCGTGCCGTACCGCGTCCGCGGACCGTCGCCCAGATGCGCCGCAGACCAGTCGGGATCACTCCCGTCCCGTTCGGTCGCCACCTGCCCCGGTGCGAGCCCGAGCAGCCCAGAGGCGAGGACGAAGGGCCGATCAGAACCCGCCAGCGCCTCGCCGATCGTCTCGACCGCACGGCGATCCGCGTCGGCGGCGCCCTGGAAGTCTCCCGAGAAGGCGATGTCGTGCTTGAAAGCGAGGTGGATCACGCCGTCCGACTCGGCGGCCGCGCTCCGCAGGACGTCGAGATCGTCGAGGGTGCCGCGACGCACCTCTGCCCCGGCCGCGGTGAGGGCGGCGGCCGACTTTTCGGAACGCGCCAGCCCGATGACCTGATGACCCGCACCGATGAGCTCGGGAACCACGGTGGAGCCGATCCAGCCGGACGCGCCGGTGACGAAAACGCGCATGAGAAGACCTCCAGGTACGTCCGCCGTTCTCCGCACAGGACTTGTGCGAGGACGGCACGATGTCAGTGGCTGTCATCAGCATAGGCGACCATGTCAGTGGCTGTCATCAGGCTACGATCAGAGCATGGGGCGATGGGAGCCGAACGCACGCGGCCGACTCGAGCAGGCGGCGCTGGAGCTCTACGGCGAGCGCGGGTTCGAACAGACCACGGTCGCGGAGATCGCCAAGCGAGCGGGGCTCACGGAGCGGACGTTCTTCCGGCACTTCGCCGACAAACGCGAGGTCCTGTTCGCGGCCTCCGGCCAGTTGGAGGACCTACTCGTACGCACCGTCATCGAGGCGCCCGATTCCACGGCACCGATCGACGCGGTGGCCGCGGCCCTGGAGGCCGGCGGCGCCGCGCTCTACCACGAACGCGCTCGGAAGCGTCACACCGTCATCGTCGCGAACGCGGAGCTACGAGAGCGCGAGCTGGTCAAACTGGCATCACTCGCCTCGGCGCTCGCCGAAGCGTTGCGCCGCCGCGGCGTCACCGATCTGGCCGCACAGCTGACCGCCGAGGCGGGAATCGCCGCCTTCAAGGTCGCATTCGAGCACTGGGTCAACGAACCCGACGAGAAAGACCTGCCGCAACTCATCCGAGAGTCATTCGACGAGCTCAAAGCCGTGACCGCAGGCAAATGATCACCGGCGTCGCAGACGCCCCTTCCTAATGACGATGCCCCCGACGGTCGATCACGCCGGGGGCATCGCTGCGCCTTGAGCTACTCAGCCGAGTCGCGGCCGACCTCGGCAACCTCCACGCACTCGTTCTGAGTGCCGCTCCAGGTGCTCTTACGCCAGTCGAGGGGTTGGGACATAGGCGACTACTCCTTGGCCATGTCGACGATCAGGGCCGCCGACTCCTCGGGGGTAAGGGCCGCATCGCTGATGCGGTCATAAGTCAGCCTAAGCCGCCGATTGCCTTCTGCACTTTCTATGTACTTCTCGCCAGAGATGTCCTCGACGTATGAGACAGCCGGATCAATCGCTTCGCGGAACTCCAAGTGCGCGAACGCGCCATCGAGACCGACGTGCGCACCCGCACTGAATGGCAGGACCCGGACGGTCACGTTCGATCGCTTGCTGCTCACCGCCTCGAGCTTTCGGAGCTGCTCACGCATGACGACCTCGCCGCCGACTTCATGCCGCAACGCCGCCTCGCCGATGATTGCGTGGAGCTCAGGTGCGTCCGGCCTGCTCAGCAGCGTCTGCCGCGCGATCCGAGCCTTGACGCGCTTCTCGACCTCGGTGGGATTGAGCTGGGGTATTCCGACTTCGATCAGGGCGCGAGAGTAGTCCTCGGTCTGCAGCAGGCCGGGAATGAGCAGCGGCTGCCACATGCGAATGATGGAGGCGGCGTCTTCCAGGCCGACATAGGAGCCGGTGAAGACGCCGAGGTCCTCCCACCAGCCGCGTTCGCCGGCGTCGCGGGCGAGCCGGATCAGGCTGTCTCGCTTGCCGTCGGGGAGGCCGTACAGGTCGAGGATGTGGGCGACCGTCTTCGGTGACGGGATGGCCCGGCCGTTCTCGAACCGGTTGAGCTTGCTGTACGACCAGCCGAGCTGCGCGGCGGCCTGCTCGACGCTCAGGCCGCTGTCCTCTCGGAGCGCCCTCAGCTCGGTCGCGAGTCGGCGAGCACGGACGGAGAGGCTGTGTCGGGGAGCCATGGCGAGAGTCTGCCTCGCCCGATGAGGTCACGTCAGGCGTTTGGCCACTTTCAGTGAATCTACTGCTACAGGTTGTGATCAATGATGACGTCACTTCACTATGACCACAGCAGGCAACTCATATCCCGGTCGGGGTTCTCCTGACCGCCCACCCCTGATCGGGGGCTGATCACATGACACCCGACCCGGCCGCCGCGGCGGACGTGGCCACGCCCGTCGGCCCGCTCGGGCGGCCCGACTGGCTCGCGCTCCATGTCCACGACGCCTCCGCGCCGATCGCCCGGCGGTTCGCCGAGGGGATCGCGATCGAGCACGATGCGGACCGCGACACGATCGGCCTGGTCACCAGTGAGCTGGTGACGAACGCCCTGCGCGCCGCTCGGAGGCTCGTCGACGACGGGCTGGTTCCGGCCTGGACGCACCTGGAACGGCCGGTACGGATCGGGGTCCTCGCGACCACGCGGTGGATGCGTCTTTCCATCACCGACCCCGACCCCCGGCCGATCGATCCGCAGGCGGTCCCGAACAACGGCTGGGGATTAGGGATCGTCGACGTGCTCTCGGCGGCGCGCTGGACGACGTACGACGCCGAGAGCAAGACCGTCCACGTCGTCGTCCCGGCCGCGGGGGCGGAGTTGACGGCGGCAGAGCTGAGCGCTCTGATGCGGTAGCGGGGAACGGTGACGGCGGCATCGGCGCCCGGCGGGTGGGCCGGACGCCGATACCGGTCAGGTCAGGCCGGTGACGTGGCGACCCGGCCGAGATGCCGGACCAGGAACTCGTCGTCGATCCCGAACCAGCGGATGGTGCGATGGTCGCCCGGGTTGGCGTGCAGCGTCTTTTCCTTCGAGGCGAAGGCGTCGAACAACGCGAGAGCGGATTGGCGGTCGACGTGCTCGTCGTCCCACGGGAGCAGGAACTGGACCGGAACGGTGATCCGTCTCGCCGCCTCGATCAGCGCCTCGTGCACGACGAACCCGCCGCCGAAGATCGCGGCGGTGATCCTGGGTTCGATCGCCGTCAGCGGTATCCCGATCGCGGTTCCCAACGTGATGCCGCCGCCGTAGCCGATCGGCGCCTCGGCGCCGATCTCCGGCAGTTGCTGGAGGGCGTCCAGGGTCGCCTGCCATTCCGGCACGGCACGCTCCGCCAGCGAGGCGCCGTAGCGGACGCTGACCGACGCGACGCGCTCGGTGTCGCCCGCCACCATCGCCTCCCGGAGGTCGGCGCGGGCCTGCTCGTCCTCTGCCGCGCGCGGGCGGTCGCCGTGTCCGGGCGCATCGATGGCGACCACGGTGAAACCCCGGGTGATCACGAGTTCGTGGGCGCGGGCCATGAGTCCCGGAGTCTTCTTGTGCAGGCCGCCACCGTGACCCATCAGCACCAGCGGGGCGTGATCGGAGCCGGATACGGGCGACCAGAGCACGCCGGGGATCTCACCCATGGTGAAGTCGCGTTCGAGGACGCCGTTCGACGACGTCTCAGCAGTGAAGTGTAGAGATCGCATAGCTGTTGCCTTTCGGGAGTGCCTTTGTTCGGGCGCTCCCGGCGACAGCTACGTCAATCGCCCGACCGTGATAGCGAGGGGGAGCACCCACATCGATACAGCGTTCATGGGTCTCACCTCCTCGCGCGGTGTCACGGCGTCGTGGACAGTATCAGCCCGAGCGTCATCGTGGCCACCCCACTTTCCCTGCCGCCCGCCGTTCCATCACGAGCCGAGGTAGCGGAGGATCGCCAGGACGCGGCGGCTGTAGCCGCCGTCACTGGGCAGGCGGAGCTTGTCGAAGATCGCGTTGATGTGCTTCTCGACCGCGCTCTGGGAGATGTACAGCTGGGCGGCGATCGACGCGTTGGTGTGGCCTTGGGCCATGTGGGAGAGCACGTCGCGTTCGCGGGCGGTGAGATGGCTCAGCGGGTCGACGTGCGTCGTACGGGCGAGGAGCTGCCGGACCACCTCGGGGTCGAACGCCGCGCCGCCCGCGCCCACCCGTTCCAGCGCGTCGAGGAACTCCTGCACCTGGGCGACCCGGTCCTTGAGCAGGTAACCGACGCCCTGGGTGTCGGAGGACAGCAGCTCGGTCGCGTAGCGCTTCTCGACGTACTGCGACAGCACGAGCACGCCGACGCCCGGGTGGCGCCGCCGGATCTCGAGCGCCGCCCGCAGCCCCTCGTCCGTGTGGGTCGGCGGCATCCGTACGTCCACGACGGTGACGTCCGGCGGGTCGGCATCGACCGCGGCGAGCAGGGCGTCCGCGTCGGCGGTCGCGGCGACGACCTCGTGTCCTTCCTCCGCCAGCAGCCGTACGAGGCCCTCGCGCAGCAGGGTGGAGTCCTCGGCCAGGATCACGCGCACGGCAGCACCGCCTCGACGACGGTCGGCCCGCCGGGCGGGCTGGTGACCGTGAACCGCCCGTCGAGCGCGGCGATCCGGCGGGCCAGGCCGGTCAGCCCGCTCCCGCCCGGGTCCGCGCCGCCCGTCCCGTCATCGGTGATCCGCACGATCACCATGGTGTCGGGCGCGGTGACCGCCACGTCGACCAGGGTGGCGCCGGCGTGCTTGGCGGCGTTCGTGACGGCCTCCCGTACGGTGAAGTACGCCGCCGTCTCGACCTGCGGCGCGGGCCGTACGGGCAGGTCACAGCGGAGCCGTACGGGCACGGGCGAGCGTTCGGCGACGGTGGCGAGGGCCTCGGCCAGGCCCAGTTCGTCCAGCGCGGCCGGGTAGACGCGCCACGCCACCTCGCGCAGCTCCTCCACGGCCCGCTGCGCCTCGTCGTGGGCCTGCCGGTACAGGTCGTCCGAGCCGTTCCGGCGGGCCCGGCCGAGGAGCATGGCCAGGGCGACCAGGCGCTGCTGGAGGCCGTCGTGCAGGTCGCGCTCGATGCGCCGGCGTTCGGCGTCGACGGCCTCGACGATGCCGGCGCGGCTGGTGGCGAGCTCGGCGATCCGGCGGCGCATGAGCTCCCGGTCGTCCGGGCCGAGGAGGCGGCGGCCGAGGCGGCGTTCCAGCGTGACGACCGCCGCCAGCCCGGCGAGGTCGAGGAAGAGCAGCACGACGCCGACGGTGGTGAGGTACGCGACGATCGGTACCGTCGGCGCCATGCCGTCGGGCCGTCCGCCGGAGAGCCAGTCCGCCACCGCGCCGGTCGCGGTGACCGCCCCGTACGCCAGCAGGAACAGCGCACCGCCGCCCAGCAGGCCCACGGGCCAGCGGACCGCGAGGTAGGCGAGTGCCCGCCGGTCGCCGTACTCACCGACGTCCTCCAGGCCGAGGCGACGGCGTTCCACCCCGGTCAGCCAGCGGGCCCCGGCGGTGACGAATCGCGGCGAGCGCAGCGGGAGCAGGGGCGCGGCGACGAGGACGAAGGCGAGGTCGGCCACTGCGGTGAGCGCGCCCAGCGCCGTACCGCCGAGGAGCCGGACGCCCGCCCGCGCCCACCGGATCCTCATGCCCGGTGCCGGGCCCGGGACCGCGTCGCCCGGGAGACGAGGACGTACGCGAGACCGGCCACCGCCACGATCACCACCGCCTTCGAGACCAGCCCGCCGTACTTCTCGACGAGCACCCAGTTGTCACCGAGCCAGTATCCGGCCAGGACGAAGGCGGTGTTCCAGATCAGGCTCCCGAGTGCGGTGAACACCGTGAACGTCACCACCGGCATCCGCTCGATCCCCGCCGGGACGGAGATCAGGCTCCGCAGCACCGGGACCATCCGAGCGAAGAACACGGCCTTGGCCCCGTGCCGCGCGAACCACGCCTCCGCCCGGTCGATCTCGTGCGCCTTCACGAGCGGGATCCGCCCGACGAGCGCGCGCGTACGCTCGCGGCCGAGCAGCGCGCCGGCGGCGTACACGACCAGCGAGCCGACGATCGAGCCGACCGTGGCCCAGAAGATCGTGGCGGCCAGGCCCATCCGCCCCTGCCCCGCCGTGAACCCGGCGAGGGGCAGGATCAACTCGCTTGGGACGAACGGGAACACCGTGTCGACCGCGTTGGCCAGCCCGGCCCCGGGCGCGCCGAGGGACTGCATGACGTCTGCGGCCCACCCGGCGATCCCACCCGCCGGCTCCGCCGCCGTACTCATTTCGATCATGTCTGTGACGCTAGGCAGCGCGGCCGCGCGGCGTAATGCGGGCGGCCGCCGAGACGGGTGCGGAAAACCGCAGGGTCTACCCGCCGAACCGCGCGATGAGCTCCCGGTACGCGGCGAAGGCCGGCTTCGGCTCGTAGTCGTCGGTGAGGAGGCCGAAGTGGTGGAAAATCCCCGAGGCGCCGCTGTCGGCGTCGCGCAGGGTGAAGTGCGTGTACGCGCCGATGCCGACCGTATCCCGGCACTCGGCGATCGCCCGGACCGTCGTCTCCAGGACCTCGGCCTGCCGCTCGGGCGACCGGTCCGGGCCGGTGGGCCAGCCGTTCTCGGTGATGTGCAGCGGGACCCCGGGGGCGATGCCGGCGGGCGTGAGGCGCTCGGCGCGGTGCATCCCGAGCAGGCCGGTGACGGCGTCGTGCAGCCGGTCCAGGGTTCCCGACCATGTTGGGCTCCTCGGTGACCTGCAGCGTCGCGGTCCGGTGGCCGTGACGGCGGACCAGGTCGCGGACGAAGCCGGTGTATCCGGCGACGTCCCCGCTGCGGGACTGGTACTGGGCGACCAGGTCCAGGACCAGCCCGTCTCCGGCGTACTGCTCGACGCGTTCCGGGCTCTGCGTCACCTCGCGAGTGTCGTCGGCGTCGACGAACGAAATGTATCCACGGACCAGGAACGGGCGGCCGCCGGGCCGCAGCCGGTCGAGGGCGGCCCGGATCCGTTCGGGGTCGTCCTTCGGGCCGGTGGCCAGGCCCCCAGTGTCGTCGCCCGTCGCTCCCCCGGGGTAGATCCCGAAGAGCAGGCCGTCGCTCATCGTCGTTCTCCTTCGTCGTCACGGTGCTCGGGCCAGGGCAGGGCCCCGGTGGCGATCTGCTCGGCGGTCGCCTCGACCCAGGCGAGCTCGCTGCGCGCCATGTGCAGCGCGTAGTCGGCCTCGATCACGAACAGGCGCGGCACCTCCCCCGACCGCAGCGCGTCGTCCAGGGCCCGTCCGTCGTCAGCGATGGCGGCCCGGAGCCGGTCGGCGCGCTCCCGCAGCGCGGCGCGGGCCCCGTCCGGGCCGAGCGCCCCGAGGTACGCCACGGCGGTGAGGAAGACGGGGAACTCCCGGCGCGGGTTGCGGATCTGCTCGTCGAGCCGCTCGACGAAGACGGCGCGTCCCGTGTCGGTCAGCGCGTACACCGTCCGGGCCGGTCGGTTCCCCTCCTGGACGCGCTCCCGGGGCGTGATCCAGCCCTCTCGCTCGAGGGCGGCCACCACGTCGTACAGCGATCCCCGGTTGATCCGGACGCTGGTGTCCTTGCCGCGTTCGCGGAGCACGGACGCCATCTCGTACGGATGCATGGGCCGCTCCATCAGCAGCCCCATCACCGCTAGCCCCAGCGGGTTGTCGGCACTCCGCGCCATAGTCGCCTCCTGATATCAGAAACCGACTATAGCCGAACCTGTGGATCTCCTCAGTCGGCACGGCGGTCCGCCTGACCTTCGCGTTCCGCGCGGACGACGGCCGCCGGATGACGCTCTCGGTCAACCCGTACACGAAGAACCCGAGCACGCAGCAGATCTTCGGCATCGCCTCCGCCACCTTCTGCCGCTGAGACCCGGCCCGCCGCACGCGGAGGCGGGCCGGGACGGTCGATCGTCTAGCGCAGGCCGTGGCGGTCCGCCCAGTCGGAGACGGCGGCCGCGATCTCCTCTGGGCGGTCCTCCGCCGCATGGTGGCCGGCCTGGCCGCAGTCGACGGTCTCCAGGGCGGCGATGTTCGCCTGGCACCAGGCGGCCATCTCCTCGCCGATGAGCAGCGTGGGCGAGCCCTCGAAGGTCATGAGGAGCTTCGGCACGTCCGGGCTCTTCGCCAGCCACGCGTCGTACGCCTCGATGCGGGCGACGAGCTCGGCGGGCTCGCCACCGAGCGGCATCTGGCGCGCCCAGGCGAGGATCGGTCGGCGGCTCTCCGGGGTCGGGTACGGGGCGAGGTAGGTCTGCAGGTCCTCGTCGGTCGCCGGAGTGAGCACGCCGCCGGTGAACGCCTGGTGGACGAAGACGTTCTGCTCGCGGATCATCTCCTCGCCGATCCCCGGCGTGCGGATGGCCTCGGAGCGCTTGCGCGCCTGCGGCGACAGCTCCTCCCAGGCCATCGGCTTGACGATGCTCTCGAAGAACGCGAGCCCGAGGACCCGGTCGGGGTGGCGGGCCGCCCAGTCGAGGGCGAGTGCCCCGCCCCAGTCGTGGCCCACCAGGACGACCCGCTCAAGGCCGAGGGCGTCGAACCAGGCGTCGAGGTAGCGGGCGTGGTCGGCGAAGTCGTAGGAGATGTCGGGCTTGCCGGAGCGGCCCATCCCGATGAGGTCGGGGGCGAGTAGGCGGCCCGCGCCGACGCCGGGCAGGACGTTCCGCCACACATGGGACGAGGCCGGGTTGCCATGGAGGAAGACGAAGGTCGTCCCCTCGCCGGAGTCTTCGTAGTGGAGGGTCGAGTCGAGAACGTTGATCTCTGGCATGTCAGGAGTCCTTTCGCGAGCGATCGAGGGGGGCGTCGAGGAGGGCCGTCAGGTCGCGGACGAACGCCGCGGTCCGCGCGTCGTCCTGCCCGCCGAGCGGGGCCAGGAGTTGGTCCAGCAGTTCCTGGACCAGGTCGAGGGCCGGCCGGACCGCCTCTTGCCCCTTCTCGGTGAGCGTGAGGCGGACCGTCCGGGTGTCGGCGAGGTCGCGGGCGCGCGCGATGAGGCCGTCGGCCTCCAGCGAGCGGGCGAGCTTCGAGACGTACAGCGGCTCCAGGCCCGTACGGTCGGCCAGCTCACGCTGGCTCGGCCGCAGCCCGGCCCGCTCCATCCCGAACAGCGACGACAGCATCACGTACTGGGCGTGTGTAAGTCCCAGCGGGGCGAGCGCACGGTCCACCGCGACCCGCCATTTGTTCGCCAGCCGCCAGACCAGGTAGCCCGGCGTCGGCCCCTCCGGTGCCTTAGCCATGCCAGTTACAGTACATGGCTATAGTAGCCATGTCTAGTATTTCTCGAGCACAGCCGGGCGTCCAGGAACCGTTCCTACAAGCTGAGCATGAGGTGGATGTGCTCAGCCGGACGCCCCGAACGGTTTTGGGCGTCCTGGTTCCCCGCTTTCGCTCCGCGTCCGGGCGGCACGGCTCCTGGTCGTGGTCCGGGGATGCGGGGGCGGGGTTCCTCACGCCCTGGGGCACCCGGTCCGGCCTGGACGGTCCGATGCCCCTGCTCATCGCTCTGGTGAGCAGGGGGCGGTGCCGTCCGTCGCCGGATCGGGTGTCCCAGGGCGCGTCGTCCGATCGCCACCGCCGCCGCCTGGTGGCGGGTGACTGGGCGTCGCGGTGTGGTCAGAGGGCGCTGCCAGTGCTGGGCACCCCATTTGGAGGTGTAGCCAGGGTCGACGGCGACGACGGTGATGCCGAGTTCAGCCGCCATCGCCGCCAGCCTGGCGCGTAGCCTGGCCACGGGCATTCCGGAGATCAACCTGCGGAACGCCTTGCGTCGCCCGTGTTTTTCGCGAGTCTTCTCGGTCTGGAAGTCGAGGTCTTCGATCGCCATGGCGAGGTCATGTCGTTTGGCCCAGTGCAGCAGGCGGATCAGGGCATGGCGGACCTGGGCGTCGCGGTGGGTGGTGGTGCCGGTTAGGTCGTAGTCGAAGCGGCGGGGTTCGCCAATGGGGTTGCCGTGAGTGTCGAGTTTCCAGGCGGCCAGGTGGTCGGCGTTGGTGTCCACACCGATCAGACCACCCGCCCGGACAGCGTCCAGCGGAACAGTCTTGACCGGAGAGATCGTCCAGGAGGCGGTCAGGTACCACCGTCCGCGCTGGACGTCCTCATGGATGCGGTAGGCCACGGCCCGGTTCGCTTCGATGCGGTCGCGCCATTGCTCGCCCCGGTGCGGGAACGACACCTTCGAGGTCAGGACGTACCGGCCGTGTGAAGTGTTGGCCAGATGCGCCAACGGCACCGGAAGCTTGATACTGACCTGACCGTCCGGGGCGACGCGGATCGTCTCGTTTCCATACCGTTTGCCCGACTCGCCATCAGCGACCAGGAACCGGCGCTCGGCCTGCCACCGCTCACGCCATTCGGCTGCGGTGAGCTGAGCGGCATCCAGGTTGTGCCGCGTGCGCAGCAGCCTTTTACCGCTGCGGACGATACGAACCCGCCCGGCCCGGTAATCGGCCCGCTCTTGTTCGAGCCGATCTCGGAGCAGGTGCAGGCGCCGGGTCTTAGCGAACCACTCCTGCGCGCTGCGGTAACCACCCAGGACCCTCTTCGAGCCCTTCTCACCGACCGGCAAGGACAGCCGATGCGTGATCGTGGCGATCCCGGCCTCGAGGCTGCGAATGTGAGCCAGTTGGTTGCGCCGGGCCAGCGCCCACTGGTCATGTGTGGCCTTGGTGATCGAACCGGCCCACCGCGAGGACGACTTCCCGGTTAACGCCCGTTTCCGCTCCGCCCACTGGCCGGTGTCATGATCCAGCCCCGCCGCGCACCGCACCTTCAGATCTGAGGAGGCCAGTGGGCCCAGGTGATCACCTACGAGCCGCAGCACTTTCTCATCCTGCAGCGTGAGGCCTTTGAGCCGGTCACGGATCGCGACCCCGGACGGCCCCAACGCAACGAACGGTGCATCGATGGAACGCAGGTCAGCCATGCCGGACCGCCTCCAACGCGGATGAAACACCGGCATACAACCCGAGACCGACCACCGTGTCCGGAACGGCATTGACGTCGATGGTCACCAGGATCGTGCACGGCCCGACGCGCTGAGCCGGGACCGACATAGCGCCCTGACGAAACCAAGGATAAGCGGTGTGGGGACTGATCCCCTGTCCCCGCGCCCACCCCGTCAAATTCACACCGCAACCATAGCGTCACTCACAGACACATCATGCATATTTCCGCACACTCAAATTCCTAGCAGTTCACCGCCTTTCGCGGTCGGCACGGAAATCGGCCAGCATCCCGGCCGGTTCGCCAAGCGGCTCTTCCGGGAGATCACCGACCGGCAGCGCGCCTGGCGGACCTCGGCCTAACGACCCACCTCGTGACTCCGCACGAGCCGTTTCGGAGCGGTCAGCCGCCACGCGTCGGTGAGGAGCTCGCGGAGGTGCTCACCGTCGATCCGCGCCACGTCGACGCCGATCCAGCCGTGCCGCCCGACGTACGCAGGGAAGGAGAAGATCTCCGGGTCCTCGGCGAGCAGCGCCGTCTGCTCGTCCTTCGTGGCCTTCACGCTCGCCGACGCGCCGTCCTCCGACAGCATCGCGAAGATCTTGTCGCGGACCCGGAAGGTCGCCCGGCCCCAGGTCTCCCGCTCCTCGGCCTCGGGCAGCACGAGTGCGAACCCGCGGAACTCCTCTGCGGACGACATCCGCTCCTCCTGTCTCGGTGGCCGCTGCGCCTCCCCAGAATCGCAGCCGGCACCGACATTCAGGCGCGGGAGGCGTGCCGGTGGTCGTCCTCGTCCTCCGGGCCCTTCGGGACCCGGCAGGCGTACTCCAGGAACAGCGCCGCGCCGATGAGCGCGAGACCGGCCAGGGCCGTGCCGCCGCTGACGAAGAAGTCACGCCGGGGCGACGGCTTGTCCAGCGACGAGGCCAGGAAGACGGCCATGCCGGCGAAGCCGCCGGCCAGCACGGCCGCCGCGTGGGAGCTCGCCTTCGCGAGGGCGGCCAGCCGCGCGGCGACCAGCGGCTCGATCGGCTTCGTGCCGGGTTTGTGCTGGATCCGGGCGCGGGTGAAGAAGGCGGTGTACAGCTCGCCCAGGGCGAGCAGCAGCAGCGACGGCACCATCGTCCAGGGCAGCAGCGGCAGTGAGGTGTACCAGAAGCGCACCACCGCCCACACCACGACGGCGACGCCGATCAGTACGGCGGCCAGGACCGCGATCCGTGTCGGCTTCACGCGGGCGGCTGTAGAGAGAGGTCGTCGCGGCGCCGGAGCTCCTGACCCGCGACCGAGGGCAGGAGATCCGCGATCCGGCCGCGCCCCGGCAGCGAGGCGTCCGGATCGATGTCGCACCAGGGCACCAGCACGAACGCCCGCTCGTGGGCGCGCGGGTGCGGCAGGGTCAGCTCCGGCGCGTCCGACGTCACGTCATTCACGGTGACGATGTCGATGTCGAGCGTCCGCGGCCCCCAGCGGACCTCGCGGATACGGTCCATCGACTCCTCGATGTTCAGCACGCGTTCGAGGAGCGACTGCGGCGCGACACTGCTGTCGGCCACGATCACCACGTTGAGGAAGTCGTCCTGCTCGGGACCCCCGACCGGCTTGGTCTCGTAGACCGGGGAGATCGCCACGAAGTCGAGGCCGGGCGCGTCGAACAGCGCGTCGATCCCCTCCTGCAGGTTGTCGAGACGGTCGCCGAGGTTGCTGCCCAGCGACAGCACGGTCCGGCTCTTCTGCTCGGAAGTCGTCATGAGCGGCTCCGGTGGATCGTCACGGCCACGTCGGTGAACGGGTGCGGCACGGGGGCGTTCGGCTTGTGCACGGTGATCTCCACACTCTCCACCTGTGCCACGTCGAGGCAGCGGGCCGCCAGGCGCTCGGCCAGTGTCTCGATCAGGTTGACGGGTTCGCCTTCGACCACGGACACCAGCCGGTCGGCCAGCGCGCCGTAGTCGACGGTACGCAATAGATCATCTCCGGCGGCGGCGGGGCGGATGTCAAGACCCAGACTGACGTCGATGACGAACTCCTGGCCGAGCTCCCGCTCGGCGGGCAGCACGCCGTGCCGACCCCATGCCCGCAACCCCCGCAGCACGATCCGGTCTGTTCTCACTGCCGCGCTCGCCTTCTCACTCGGCCACTTCTTCTTCCCTGCCCAGCACGGGTGAGCCATGGTGGAGCCACAGCCGCCAGCCGGTCTCCGTACGTACGAACACGTTGGTGGTCACGACGCTTCCCCCGGACGTGAGCCCGATCTCGGTCTCCTCCGCGGCGGTGATGATGTTCTCCGCGCAGCTGACGACGGCCTGGTCACCGGAGATCCTGATCTGGGTGTCGGTGAGCACGAACTGGATGTACGGGGTGTTGGCCATGATCAGCGCCCAGGAGCGGAGGACGGCACCGCGGCCGCGGATCAGCGGCCAGCCCGGATGCACGCACACCACCTCGTCGGCGTACGTGCCGTCGGCCCAGACCGCCCCCATCCGATCGAGGTCGGCCGATTCGAAGGCGGCGTAGAACTCGGCGTGCGCCACCTCCACATCCCGTACGTCCAGCTCGGTCACCGGGCGGCTCCCCATGCCGCCGCGACGCGTACGGCGTCGGCGTTGGGGCGGACGTCGTGCACGCGTACGCACCAGGCCCCCGCGCGGGCGGCCAGCGCGGTGATCGCCACGGTCGCGTCGTCGGACTCGGCGAACGGGCGTGGCGTGCCGTCGGGGGCGGCGAGCAGCCGGCCGAGGAACCGTTTGCGGGACGCGGCCACGAGAACGGGGTGGCCCAGGGCCAGCAGGGCGTCGAGGTGGGCCAGGAGGGTCCAGTTGTGGTTGTCCTCGGGCCGCTTGGCGAAGCCGAGGCCGGGATCGACGATCAGCAGCGACGGGTCGACGCCCTCGTCGATGACCGCTTCGATGCGGGCCCGCAGCTCGTCGCGCACCTCCCGCACCACGTCGGCGTACACCGCGCGCTTGTCCATGTCGTGGCTGTGCCCGCGCCAGTGCATCACCACGTACGGGACGGCGGCCTTGGCCACCACCCGGGGCATGGCGGGGTCGGCGAGCCCGCCGCTCACGTCGTTGACCAGCCGGGCCCCGGCGGCGATGGCGGCCTCGGCGACCTCCGCCCGCATCGTGTCGACGCTGACCGGCACGCCCTCGGCGGAGAGGGTCTCGATCACCGGGATCACGCGGCGTAGCTCCTCGCGCAGCGAGACCCGCTGCGCGCCGGGCCGGGTCGACTCGCCCCCGACGTCGACGACGTCGGCGCCCTCGGCGACGAGGTCGAGGCCCCGCCGGATCGCGGCGTCGTGGTCGAACCAGGCGCCACCGTCGGAAAAAGAGTCGGGCGTGACATTGATGACGCCCATGACGAGGCAGCGCCCGGGGTCGGGCAGGCCGGCGACGCTCATGGTCATGGACTCAGCCTATGGGCTCGCCGCGCGGCGCGGACTGCCGGGTCAGGTGCGCTTCGAGGGACGCTTGAGGCCGGGGATGCGCACGCGCGGCCAGACGATGAACGCCTCCGCCTCCAGGGCGGCCAGGGCGATACGAGGTGCGTCGCCCAGGCTCGAGTAGACGAAGAACCTCGGCTGCCAGACCGGCTGGAACTTCGCGTTGAACTTGTACAGCGACTCGATCTGGAACCAGCGCGACAGGAAGATCAGCAGGCCGCGCCAGGCCTTGAGAACGGGACCGGCGCCGATCCGCTCGCCGCGGGCCAGCGCCGCGCGGAAGACCGCGAAGTTCAGCGAGATCCGCTTGACGCCCAGGTCGGGCGCCGCCTTGATCGCCTCGACGATGAGGTAGTCGTTGAGACCGGGCTGGGCGGCGCGGTCCCGGCGCATCAGGTCGAGGGACAGCCCGTCGGTGCCCCAGGGGACGAAGTGCAGGATCGCGTGCAGTTCGCCGTCCTTGGTGGCGGTGGCGATCACGCACTCCTCGTCGCCGGGCTCGCCCACGCGGCCCAGCGCCATCGAGAACCCGCGCTCGGTGTCGGTGCCACGCCACGCGTCGGCCTGGTCCCACAGCGCCCTGAGCTCGTCAGGCGCGTAGTCCTTCTCGCGGCGGACCTCGGCGGTGTACCCCTGGCGGGCCACCCGGTTGACCATCTGACGGACGTTGCGCATCGTCCGGCCCTCGAGGGAGAAGTCCGCGACGTCGACGATCGCCTCGTCGCCGAGTTCGAGCGCCGACAGGCCCGTGTCGCGGCACCAGATCTCCGCGCCCAGCTCGCTGCAGCCCATCACCGCGGGCACCCACGCGTGCCGGGCCGCCTCCTCCAGGAACGCCTCGATGGCGCCGGGCCACGCCTCCGGGTCGCCGATCGGGTCGCCCCCGGCCAGCATCACGCCGGACACCACGCGGTAGGTGACGCACGCCTTCCCGGTCGGGGACCAGATGACGCTCTTGTCCCGCCGGAGGGAGAAGTAGCCGAGCGAGTCACGGGCGCCCTGGCGTACGAGCAGGTCCCGGATCCGCTCGTCGTCCCCGCCGGACAGCGACGGCGCGGGCTCGGCCGGCCGCAGGAACAGGTAGCCCGTCGTCCCGGCGGTGAACAGGCCGAGGCTGCCCAGCATCAGGCTGAACAGGTCGTTCCTGCCGTCGGAGACGAACGTCACCGGCCCGGACGCGCCGAACAGGCCGCCGACCACATGCCGCAGGCGCTCGGCGAAGGAGTAGTCGCGGACGAGCCCGTGGTGGTTCAGCGCGATGAACAGCAGGCCGAGCCCGACGCTGGCCGCGGCGAGGAACGACCCGACCCACAGGGCCCGCCACCGGGTCCGCGGATCGCCGGTGGCGTAGAACTCGTCGCGGAAGTAGATCAGCGCCCCGAACATCGCGGCGGCGACGATGGCCGACAGCGCGAAGTCCTTGACGACGTGGGAGACGATCGTGAAGGCGAGCAGGGCGGCGACCGCCCGCCACGCCCGGCGCTTCCGGCGGCGCAGGCCGTGGGACAGCAGGAGCAGGAGCAGCCCGGCGACCAGCGTGGCCGTACGGGCCGCGTTGTTCAGGGAGCCTGGGACGTACTCGTCGAGCCGCACCATCCGGCGGTGCCACTCGGGCAGCAGAGCGCCGATGACGTCGTGCAGGCCGATCAGCAACGACATCCATCCGGCGGTGGCCGGAACCCAGCGCCGCCGGCTACGACCGTCCGGCGTCCCGGCGCGTTCGTCCGGCTCGGCACGGCGCGATGCGTCGCGCTTCGTCTCCTCCATCAACGACCCCACAGCGTCGTCAACCGGGTCTCCCCGGCGTGCCGGCAACACCGACATCGGCTCCTAGAGACCTTTGACGATCGGTCAGCGCCAAGAGTTCGCGGGCGACCTGATGGGTCAGTAAGCCGTCACTGCGCGGACAGATGTCAGCGGCCCAGGATGAGGCTCATCGCCTCGGCGCGGGTGCTGGGCGAGTCGCGGAAGTCGCCGCGCACCGCCGAGGTCACCGTCTTCGCGCCCGGCTTGCGGACCCCGCGCATGGTCATGCACAGGTGCTCGGCCTCGATGACGACGATCACGCCGCGCGGCTTCAGGACCTCCATGAGCGCGTCGGCGATCTGCGACGTCATGCGCTCCTGCACCTGGGGGCGCCGGGCGTACACGTCGACGAGCCGGGCGAGCTTGGACAGCCCGGTGATCTGCCCGCGTTCGTTCGGCGTGTAGCCGACGTGCGCGACGCCGTGGAACGGCACGAGGTGGTGCTCGCAGGTGCTGTACACCTCGATGTCCTTGACGAGCACCATCTCGTCGTGGTCCGCGTCGAACACCGTGGTGAGGACGTCCTCGGGCCGCTGCCGCAGCCCGGCGAACTGCTCGGCGTACGCGCGGGCGACCCGCGCCGGGGTGTCGAGCAACCCGTCGCGGTCGGGGTCCTCCCCGACCGCGATCAGGATCTCACGGACCGCCTTCTCGACCCGCGCGTGGTCGATCGGCGGTCCGTGAGGTACGAACTCCTCGCTCACGCCTTGCCTTCGGAATCGCTGTCCTGCGGCTCGCCGAGCGCCGGGCGGGACGCGCCGCTGCCGTTGCCCCGGGTGAGGTCCTGGACGTCCTTCGGACCGAGCAGCGCGAGCTCCTTCGGCGTCAGCACCGGCGGGCGGTCCGACGGGAGCCGCTTGCCGTAGCCGCTGTACGACGGGTTCGCCGGCCGCTTCTGAATCGGCGCGAAGATCTCCAGCACCTGGTTCTTGGAGAGGGTCTCCTTGTCCATGAGCTCGAGCACCAGGTTGTCGAGCACGTCGCGGTACTCGACGAGAACCTCCCACGCGATGTCGTGCGCCGACTCGATCAGGCGGCGGACCTCGTCGTCGATCGCCGAGGCGATCTCCTCGGAGTAGTCACGGCTGTGCGACATCTCCCGGCCCAGGAACGGCTCGGCGTTGTTGTCGCCGAACTTCCGGGCGCCGAGGCGCTCGGACATGCCGTACTCGGTGACCATCTTGCGGGCGATCGAGGTCGCCTTCTCGATGTCGTTGGCCGCGCCGGTCGTCGGCTCGTGGAACACCAGCTCCTCCGCCGTACGGCCGCCGAGCAGCATGGCGAGCTGGTCGAGCATCTCCGAACGGCTGGCGAGGAACTTGTCCTCCATCGGCAGCGTCATCGTGTAGCCCAGCGCCTGGCCACGCGACAAGATCGTGATCTTGTGCACGGGGTCGGCGTTCGGCAGCGCGTGCGCCACGAGCGCGTGACCGCCCTCGTGGTAGGCGATCGTCTTCTTCTCGGTGTCGGACATGACCCGGCTCTTGCGCTCCGGCCCCGCCATGACCCGGTCGATCGACTCCTCAAGGGTGTTCATGTCGATCTGCTTGCGGTCCTGCCGCGCCGTCAGCAGCGCCGCCTCGTTGATCACGTTGGCGAGGTCGGCACCGGTGAAGCCCGGCGTCCGGCGCGCGATCGTGTCCAGCTCGACGTCCGGCGCGAACGGCTTGCCACGGCCGTGCACCCGCAGGATGCCCTTCCGGCCCTCAAGATCAGGCCGGTCGATGACGATCTGGCGGTCGAAGCGGCCCGGACGCAGCAGCGCCGGGTCGAGGATGTCCGGCCGGTTCGTCGCGGCGATCAGGATGACGCCGCCCTTGACGTCGAAGCCGTCCATCTCGACGAGCAGCTGGTTCAGCGTCTGCTCGCGCTCGTCGTGGCCGCCGCCGAGGCCCGCGCCACGGTGCCGGCCGACCGCGTCGATCTCGTCGACGAAGATGATCGACGGGGCGTTCGCCTTGGCCTGCTCGAACAGGTCACGGACTCGCGAGGCGCCGACACCGACGAACATCTCGACGAAGTCCGAACCGGAGATCGAGTAGAACGGCACGCCCGCCTCGCCCGCGACCGCGCGGGCCAGCAGCGTCTTACCGGTACCGGGCGAGCCGTATAGCAGCACGCCCTTGGGAATCTTCGCCCCGATCGCCTGGAACTTGGCCGGGTTCTGCAGGAACTCCTTGATCTCCTGCAGCTCCTCGATCGCCTCGTCCGCTCCGGCGACGTCCGCGAAGGTCGTCTTGGGGGTGTCCTTGGTGACCAGCTTGGCCCGCGACTTGCCGAAGTTCATCACCCGCGAGCCGCCGCCCTGCATCTGGTTCATGATGAACAAGAAGATCAGCACGACGACCACGATCGGCAGGAAGCTGAACAGCAGGCTCAAAAAGACGTTCTGCTTCGGCACCGAGGTGTTGTAGCTCTTCAGCTGGCCGGCATCGGCCTTGCCCTGCAGCAGCTTGGCCAGGTCGTTGCCCTGGCCGCTGACCCACGAGGCCTGCAGCTGCTTGCCGTTCTTGAGCTTGACCTCGATCCGCTGATCCTTGTCGATGATCTGGGCGGAGGTCACCTCGTTGTTCTGGATGGCCTGTACGACCCTCGAGGTGTCGGCCTTCTCGTATGAGCCACCGGGATTGATCCCGTACATGACGAGGAGCACCAGCGCCCCGAAGGCCAGAATCCATAGCAACGGCCCGCGAAAGTAGCGCTTCAGATCCATTTATGCGGTGCCCCGCGATGGGGCCCGTCCCTCCTGACCAGCGTCTTCAAGACCTCGCCGCGTAAGGCGTCGAGGCGGCCTTCCCGAGTGTGGCTCCCCGCCTTGCAGCCGGGATACCGAAGGTACACCGGTCTCACGGAAGACCGCAGCACGACGACCGGTGCCCTACTTCGCAACGTGCAACGTACTAAGCTAACCCTCTTGTTCCCCACTTCCACCGTAGACGTGTGGCGCAAGTGTGCCCACGAAGGGAAGGTTGCGATACCTCTCGGCGTAATCGAGGCCGTAACCGATCACGAACTCGTTGGGGATGTCGAATCCGACGTACTTCACGTCGACCTCGATCTTGGCAGCGTCCGGCTTGCGCAGCAGCGCGCACACCGCCAGGGAGGCCGGGCCGCGCGACTCGAGGTTGCTCATCAGCCAGTGGAGGGTGAGCCCGGAGTCGATGATGTCCTCGACGATCAGGACGTGCCGGTCCATGATGTCCGCGTCCAGGTCCTTGAGGATGCGCACCACGCCGGAGGACTGCGTGCCGGAGCCGTACGAGGAGACGGCCATCCAGTCCATGGAGATCGGCGCGTGCAGCGCGCGGGCCAGGTCCGCCATGACCATGACCGCGCCCTTCAGTACTCCGACGAGCAGGATCTCCCGGCCCGCGTAGTCGGCGTCGATCTGGGCGGCGAGCTCCCGGATCTTCCGCTGGAGCTCCTCCTCTGGAATGAGCACCTTCTCCAGATCTGCTCGCATGTCCGTTTCGTCCACCGCAGAGCCTTTCGCGATCATGCGGCCACCGGCCGCGTCACTCCCTGCCCGCCCGAACAGTCCGGGTCGCCTGGCTTGTTTCGGACGGCCCGAAGAGCAGCTTTTCATACCTGCGCCACGCCCGGACGTGGCCGGGTAGGTCCACGTGAGACTGCCCCCGCCACGCCGTGACGAGGGCGTCCACCGCGTCGACGTGAACGGCCGCCAGGGTGCCCGGCGGGCTGCCCGCGGCGATCGCCGCACGCCGCAGAACACGGGACCGCACCGCACGCGGCAACCCGGCCAGCACATCGACCCGCAACGCACTCGGCCCGTCCCCGGGTGGCCCGGCCGACGCGTCGGGACGCGGCGAGCTCCGGCCGCCCCCGGCCAGCGGGCCCGTCGCCGACGACTCCCCAGGCGGCGAGCCCGTACCAGGTGACCCCGCCGAAGGCCGGTCCGTCGCGGACGAGTCCGTTGCGGAGACGGGCTGGTCGGCCGGTACGGCGGTCTCCCGGAGTGCACGCTCGGCCCAGGCGTCGAGGGCGTCGGCGTCGTCACGCAGCATCCGCGCCGTACGGGCCAGCGCGGCCGCCACCCCCGGCCCGAGCTGCTTCTCCAGCTCCGGCAGCAGGTCCCGGCGGATCCGCGCTCGGGCGAAGGCCGGGTCGCCGTTGTGCGGGTCGTCCCACGGCGTCAGGCCCATCGCCAGACAGGCCCGGCGGACCAGGTCGCGGTCGAGGTCGAGCAGCGGACGCCGGTAGCGGCCCGCCGCCTTCGCCATCCCGGCGAGGGAGCGCGCGCCCGAGCCGCGCGCCAGGCCGAGCAGCACGGTCTCGGCCTGGTCGTCCAGCGTGTGCCCGAGCAGCACGGCGGTGGCGCGGTGGCGCACGGCTGCGTCGGCGAGCGCGGCGTACCGCGCCTCGCGGGCGGCCGCCTCAGGGCCGCCGGACTCCCCGACGACGACGCGGACGGCCTCGACCGGGTCGAGGCCAAGCCCCGCCATCGTCCGTACGACGTCGGCGGCACGCTCGGCCGAGCCCTCCTGCAGGCCGTGGTCGACGGTGATCCCGCCGGCTCGATGGCCGGATCTGGCCGCCTCGAAGGCCAGCGCTCCGGCCAGCGCGAGCGAGTCGGCGCCGCCACTGCACGCGACGAGCACCAGATCGCCCGGCTCGATCTCGCGGAGCGTGCCGCGAACCGCCAGGCGTACCGCCGCGACCGCCGGATCAGGTCCCACGCCCCCATTCTCCAGCGCGGCGGCCGGCGGATGGGCGACCCCCGCCGAATACGGCCCTACCGGAGCCCGGCGACGGCCGTCTCCACGCCGACGCGCGTCACGGACCGGCCCCTCTCTTTCTCCGGCGTCCCGCCTCCGTAGAAAATTCTCGGCTCAGTGGACGGCGCAGAACGCGGGCCGCCTCCGCCCGGCCTCCCGAGGCCGTACCCGAGCGCAGCGCCACACTGGACGGCCCGAGTACCCGCCGACCGGGCGTCCCGAGGCCGCATGCGCGCACAGCGCCACACCGGGCAGCCCGAGTTCCCGCCCGCCGGGTGTCCCGAAGCGGTACGCGCGCACAGCGCCACACCGGACAGCCCGAGTACCCGGCCGCCAAGCGTCGCCGAAGCGGTTCGCGAGAACAGCTCCGCGCCGGACGGCCCGAGTGCCCGTCCGGCGGTTACTCGTCGGCGGGTGGCAGCTCCGGTTTGCCGATGACCCGGCCTACCCACAGCGCGGGGTCCTGGATCTCCGCGTGGGTCGGCAGGGTGTTCGGCGAGGTCCAGACGCGGTTGAACCCGTCCATGCCGACCTGGTCGATGACCTGCCTGACGAACCGGGAGCCCTCGGCGTACTGCTTCATCTTCAGGTCCAGGCCGAGCAGCCGGCGGATGGCCCGGTCGACCTGGGACCCGCCCTCGCGGCGGTGCTGGAACCTGGCGCGGATCTCCGCGACGCTCGGCACCACCTCGGGGCCGACGGCGTCCATCACGTAGTCGCCGTGCCCCTCGGCGAGGGTCATCACGGCGGTCAGGCGGTCGAGGATCTCCCGCTGCTCCGGTGTCTGAATGGCGTCGATGAGGTTGCCCTCGCCGCCGCGTACCGCGTCCGCGACCGCCTCGCCCACGTCGCGCAGCCGATCGAGCAGCGCCCCCGGGTCGAGGTCGGCGGCCAGCAGGAACGCCGTCATCTGGTCCTGGACGTACGCGCGCAGCCATGACACCGAGGCGAACTGCGCCCGGTGCGTCTCCTCGTGCAGGCACACCCACAGCCGGAAGTCATGGGTGTCGACGTCGAGCTCCTGCTCGGCGCTGACGATGTTGGGCGCGACGAGCGTCAGCCGCCCCGTCGGCGCGCGGCCGGTCGGGTCCGGCGGAAGGAACAGCTCGTACTGGCCGAGCACCCGGCTGGCCATGTACGCGAGGATCGCCCCCACCTGGGCGCCGGTCACCCGCGAGCCCACGGCCTGGACGACCGCGCCGCCGGCGGCTCCGCCCAGCCCTCCGAGGCCGCCGAGCATCCCTGCGCCCCGGCGCTCCTGGAGCTGTTCCATCAGGGGTTCGAGGACGACACGGAAACCGTCGACGTTCGCCTTGATCCACCCGGGCCGGTCGACGACCTTGGCCGGGGACGGGTCGAGCCCGCCGTCCATCCCGGTGAACTCACGGACATGGTCCTGCGCGATCCGCGACAGGTCTCTGAGCTCGACGACGACCTGGCGGGCTTCGGTGGGGCTCACTTGGGGTCCCGAGCGGACGAGGCGGGTCCCCGTCTGTACGGCGACGTTCCAGTCGATCATGGATGCTGGCATCACAAACCTCTCCGGCCGGGCACCTCTACCGTACGTGCCCCGCTCTTATCCGGGGCATGCCCATACCCGCCCAACGCGTGAACGGGCGCCTACGACTCCCGGAAGGCCCGCGGAGGTCGGCCGCGGCCGGCTCCCGCGGCGGTCGGCCGGTCGCCTCCCGGAACGATCGCGGAGGTCGGCGACGGCCGATTCCCGAAACGATCGCTCGCGAAGATCGGCCGGTCCCCCGGAATGGTCGCGGGGGTCAGTGGCAGCCGCAGGTCGCGAGGCTGCCCGCGAGGCGGTCGAGCGAGGCCAGCGCGGCGGTCACGTCCTTGACGTTGTTGGCCATGAAGGCGAACGCCAGGAGCCGCCCGTCGGCGTCGTAGACCACTCCGGCGAGGGTGTTGACGCCGTTGAGCGTGCCGGTCTTGCCGCGGACGAGGCCCATTCCGGTGGCGGACGGGCCGGTGCGGTAGCGGTTCGCGAGGGTGCCGGAGAAACCGCCGATCGGCATCCCGGACATCACCGAGGCCAGCTCCGGGTGGGAGGGCGAGGCGGCGGCCACGAGGATCCTGGCCAGGCCGTTCGGGGTGATCCGGTTGTTGGGGGACAGACCGCTGCCGTCGACGGTGGCCACGCCGGTGCCGACGCCGAGCCGGGTCAGCGTCTCGCGTACGGCCGCCGCTCCCCCGGAGAACGACGCCGGCCGGTGGCGGGCGAGGGCCACCTGCCGGGCCATCGCCTCGGCGATGTCGTTGTCGCTGCGGGTCAGCAGCTCCTCCACCAGAGCCGAGATCGGTGGGGACTGCACGGCGCCGAGCTGCTGGGCGCCCTGGGGGGCGGTGGTGGATCCGCCGACCGTCGCGGAGACTCCCTGCTTCTTCAGCAGCTTCACGAACGCGTCGACGGCGATGCGGGGCGGGTTCGCGACGCGCTGGTGCGAGGCGGGGGCGACCCGGCCCTCGTCGACCTCGAGCGCGTACACGGGGGAGACGTCGCCCTCGGAGACGTAGTTGGACTTCCAGCCGGGGCCCATCTGCGCCCCCTCGTAGAGCGACAGGTCGTAGTCCACCCGGACGCGCCGGGTGCCGGCCGCCTTCAGCGCGGCGGCGGTCTGCTTGGCCAGGTCGGCGAGCGAGGCCGGCCGGGGGTAGGCGTTCTTGGCCGCCGTACGGGTCAGGGTGGGGTCGCCGCCGCCGACGAGGATGACGCCGCCGCCGCCCTTCACCACCTTGGTGGTGATCCGGTGGTCGGGCCCGACCGCCGCGAGGACCGCCGTGGAGGTGGTCAGCTTGGTGGTCGAGGCGGGAACGGCGGGCTTGTCGGAGTTGCTGGTGTACAGGGCGCGGCCGGTGGACACGTCGATCACGGTGCCCGTCAGGTCCGAGCCCATCCCGGCCGCGCGCATCAGACCATCCAGCCGCGAGGTGAGGCTGCCCGCCGCCGGCAGCGGCGCGGTCGCGGCCGTGGGGGCCAGCGCGGGCGCCGCCCCGGTCACGATCGCCCGGTCTGCCACGGTTGGGGGGCGTACCGCCAGGGAACGGTCTGGTGTGAGCTTGACCACTGCGAGCGCGGCGGCGACGAGGAAAACGTTCAGGAGCGCCAGTGTGAGCATGGCCACGACGCGCTCAGGCCTCGGCACGTGACGCCCCTCCCCCATCGCCGTGCACTCATGACGTGCGACATCCTTGTACGAGCCAACATCCAACCAGAACTACCTCGGCCCGCCCCGGGGAGCGGAGGACATTGTGGAATTCGACGTAACTATCGAGATTCCGAAAGGTCAGCGCAACAAGTACGAGATGGACCACGAGACCGGCCGTATCCGGCTGGACCGGATGTTGTTCACCTCGACGCAGTATCC
Organism: Actinoallomurus vinaceus; assembly: GCF_039542055.1. NCBI lineage: Bacteria > Bacillati > Actinomycetota > Actinomycetes > Streptosporangiales > Thermomonosporaceae > Actinoallomurus > Actinoallomurus vinaceus. Next base: position 596,432 of record NZ_BAABHK010000001.1, on the reverse strand, counting down.
CGCCGATTACGGGTTCATCGACAACACGCTGGGCGAAGACGGCGACCCCCTCGACGCCTTGGTCCTGCTGCAGGAGCCGACTTTCCCGGGTTGCCTGATCCGGTGCCGAACGGTCGGAATGTTCCGGATGACCGACGAGGCCGGCGGCGACGACAAGGTGCTGTGCGTGCCCGCCACGGACCCGCGCATGGAGCACCTGCGCGACATTCACCACGTGCCCGAGTTCGACCGCCTGGAGATCCAGCACTTCTTCGAGGTCTACAAGGACCTCGAGCCCGGCAAGTCCGTCGAGGGCGCGAGCTGGACCGGCCGTACGGAGGCCGAGGCCGAGATCGAGCGTTCGCTCAAGCGGGCGACCCAGCACGGTCACTGAGAGGCCGCGGGGCGGGTGGCTCCGGCGTAATCCGGGCGGAACGCCGGAGAGATCCGTACCCGTGCGCCGGTGAACGGCGCCTCCACCATCTGGCCGTTGCCGATGTAGATCCCGACGTGATGAATCGTGCCCGGGTCGGCGGGGTCGTGCGCGAAGAAGACCAGGTCGCCCGGGCGCAGCTCGTTCTTCGCCGGGTGCGGTCCGGCGTTGTACTGCGAGGTGGCGTAGTGGATGAGGCGGACCCCCGCCCGCCCCCAGGCGTACGTCACCAGGCCCGAGCAGTCGAAGCCCACGGTCCCCGCCCCCTGCGCGATGCCCCGGGTCGGCCCGCTCTCGTTGCCGCCGCCCCACGAGTACGGCGTGCCGAGCCACTTCAACGCGGCGGACGCGGCGACGGAGCCCAGGTCGGAGTCCCGCGCGAGGCTGCGGGCGAGCGTCCTGTCGCCGGCGCCGAGCCGGATGCCGGCCAGCACCACCTGGTGGGAGACGGTCCGTTCGTTCCCGAGACGGGCGGCGCGGGCCCGTTCCAGGGCGGCGGCGCGGGCCTGTTCGAGGGTCGCGGCATGCGTCCGGGCCGCGTTGAGTTCGGCGATGAGGGCGGTCTTCTGCTGCTGGATCCGCCCCACGGCCTCCTGCTGCCGCGTCACCGCCGCGACCGCCGCCTGCTGGGCCACGGCGGCGCCGCTGGTCGCCGCCTGCCGGGCCGCGAGGGCGTCGTGCGCCTGACGCTCGAAGACGTCCGCGACGGTCTTGGCGGCGGTCTCCCGTTGCAGCAGGGCGCGCCGACGGTTGGCGAGCACCTGCATCGTCGTCGCCCGCTCCAGGAACCCGGCGGGTCCTCCCGGCCCGCCCAGCACCGCCGCGCCGGACAGCAGGCCGCCGCCGCTCCGGTAGGCGCTCGCCGCCAGGGCCGCCACGTCGTCCCGGACCTCGGCGAACCGGCGGCGCGCCTCCGCGGTCCGCTGCGTCGCCGCCTCGTACGCCGTGCCGGCCTCGGTCAGCCTGGCGCGCTCGCCGTTGTAGCGTTCGACGGCCAGCTCGGCCTGGGCGGAGAGGTCGTCGAGCCGGCCGTTGGCCTGGGCGAGAGCGGCGCCGATCCGCCCCACGTGCGCGGACTCCTCCTGGACCCGTTCCCGGCTTTGCGCGACGTCGCGGGCGCTGGGGCCGGAGCCGGTGTCCGCGGCGAGCCGGTCGCCGGGCAGGCCGGGCCGCAGACCGGCGTACGGCCGGGCGGCGACCGGACCGGCCGACAGACCGGCGATCGCGAGCGTCGTGAACCCCATGGCGCCGAGCCGACGCCCCCGCCGCATCGCAGCTGACAAAGTGCCCCCCTCGGGCCGGCCATCGCGAGTGACTCACGAGTGATCTGTCACTCAGGTAGCCCCAGGAGTCACAAGAGAAACACCAGTCACAGCCAACAGTCGCAGCCGACCGAAGCTCAGGAGCAGGGTCAGCCGCACCTCAGGAGGCGGCTGATCCACGGCCGTACCGCCGACTTCGGCGGCACCGGGCCGCGGGGATACGTGAAGACCGGGACCTCGGCGCCGTGGCCGGCCCGCAGCTCGGCCGCCTTGCACCAGTCGGCCGGGGTGCGCGTCGCGGCCCAGGCCACGGCGAGCGCCTGGCGTACCTCGGGCACGCGGTCCCACAGTTGGAGCAAGGTCACGGTGGCGTGCGCCGCGGCGTACCCGTCGTCGGGGTAGGCGCGGCTGGCGAAGAACGGCGCGGTCACCCGGCCGCCGTGCGGGTTGGACATCGCCCAGGTCCAGTTCGCGACGACGAGCTCGCGCACCGGGTCGGCGAGCCGCTCGGCGGCGTCGTACATCCGTTCCTGCCGGCGACCGGTCAGCCGGTGGGTCTGCAGCAGCCAGTCGATGTCGGCCGGGGCGTCGCCCTCCGCGAGCCAGGCCAGCACCGTCATACCGCGTGCGGCCTGAAGCCGGCAGAGCTCGGCCACCTCGCGGCGCATCCGGACGCCGGGTTCCAGCCACTGCGGCCACGGGGCCCGCTGGATCCGCTCCACGACGTCGACGAGGTGAGGAGAGACCGCCAGTGGGGCGATGAGGTCGCCGCGTACGTCGCCGGCCCGCACGGTGTAGGCCGACTTGACGTCCTTTCCACTCGTGACAGCGGGGGCTTCGCGCGGCTGAGGCGCGGTCACGTGGCCTCGGCTCGCGGTGGGCCGGCGCTTCGATCGTGTGGTGCCGCTTCCGTGGAGGGACCCGGGCGCGGCGCCGGGTCGGAGCGGCGCTCGGGGACCGAACGTTGCTCAGACGGTGCCGGGCCGGAGTGGCGCTCGGGAGTCGAACGTTGCTCGGGGACCGGTTGTTGCTCAGACGGCACCGGGCCGGAGTGGCGCTCGGGAGCCGGACGTCGCTCAGGCTGGGCGGAATGGGAGGTCGGCCTGGCGCCGGAGGAGGGCGCCGGCGGCTCTCCGGACGGCGGCGGCTGCGTGGTGGGGGGCGGCGGGGTGGTGGGTGGCGGCGCCGGAGTGGACGGAGGCGGGGACGCCGGAGGCGTGGTGGTGGGTGGTGGGGAGGTCTCCGGGGGGCGGGACGGCGGGGACGTGGGGCCGCCCCAGGCGACCGCGACGCGTGCCCCCGACGGCCAGATGACGATCACCGCGTCGCCGGGGCCGTCGTCGGGGGCGCGGACGGAGACCGTGGCCGTCTCGCCGGGGGCGAGCATTCCGCCGGCAGGGCTGACGACGGCCGCTCCCGTCACCGACGCCTGCCACCGGACCGGGCCACCGACCGCGCGGAGGGTGAGGGTGCCGCTGCCGCCGGGGCCGAGGGTGAGCCGGCCGGGCGTGACGTCGAGCCGTCCGTCGCCGGGCGCCGGCTCGAGAACCTTCGGCCGGCCGACGTTCAGCGGGCTCGGCGGTCCGGCCGTGGCCCGGGGGCCGAGCGGGAACGTCGCCGACACCGGCCGCCCGACCGCCGGCGGCTCGACGGGGCCGGGGCTGGGCACGCGGGCGCGGGGCGCGGGCACTCCGCCCCCGGCCGCGTGGGTGCGGTGGGTGTCCTGCCCGAGCCACTGGCTCACCGTCACGGCGGCGACCGTGGTGAACACCGCGCCCGTCACCGCGATCAGCCCGCGTGGCCAGCGCGGGTCACGGGCGGGCGTGCGCAGGCTCCCGGCTCCTGTCTGCCGGGGGAATCCGCGGGCTCCGAACCCGCGCAGCCGGGCCGCGGCGAACAGCCGGTAGCCGGCCAGCCGCGGGTCGGTGAAGCAGCCGGTGACCTCCTGCCGCAGCGCGTCGGGCGGCGTGGCGTGCGGCAGCAGGGCGCAGACCTTCGCGGTCGAGATCGTACGCGGGAGGTGGGCGGCGCAGACGTCGCACTCCATCCCGTGGCAGACCAGGGCCTCTCGCAGGTCGTCGCCGAGCTCGCCGCGCCGGTGGCGCAGGATCGCGGCCCGGCCCTCGCACTCGAAGGGGCTCTCGTGGGCGAGGATCTCCGCGATGACGGAGGCCTCCAGCAGGGCGCTCGCCTGGCCGAGAAGGTCGGCGACCTCCCGGGTGGGAAGCCCGACGACGCCGGCGATGTCGCCCGGTTCGAGGGCGTGGCGGTGCCGGAGGTCGAGGAGCTCCTGGCTGAGCGCCGGCAGGCCGGTGAGGGCCTGCCACGCGATCACGCGCAGATCGACGTCGTCCTGGTCGTGGCGGGCGACGGCGATGTCGGGGTGGAGCGCGCCCGGAGGCCGTCTGCGGCGGCACTCGATCCGCGCCAGCGCGTACAGCCAGGGCCCGAACCGCTCGGGGGCTCGCAGCTCGCCGATGTGCGCCTGCGCGCCGAGCAGCGCGTCGCGGAGCGCGAGCCGTGCCGCCTCGCGGTTGCGCAGCTGGAACCAGCAGTAGTCGTACAGGCGGTCGGCGTAGGCGTCGTACACCGCGCCGATCGCGCCGGGGTCGCCCGACCGCAGGCCACTGACCAATAGGCGGTCTTCCATGGCGCGAAGGTAAAGCCTTTTCCGCTTCGCATTCAACTATTTCCCGCGAGCCTTGCGTAGATAATTAGCGGCTCGCGGATAAACGATCTCCAGCAGGGGTTTTAATAGGCGTAAAATAGCCTTTTAGGGCCGTTTATCGCCATTGGCCGGGAAGGAGGCTCGTACGGCACCTTCGCGCAGGTCGTCCCGTGCGGACGCACCCTCATGGTCTCAGCCGGTCACGCGCGATATTCCGGCCATGGCACAGCCCGCCTCCAACTCGGACAGACCAAAAGCCGCAACCGGCCCGAGTGCCCCTGTTTCCGTCATTCCACAGGCGGCTTGGCGGGCGCCCCAGGCGAGGATTCCGGCCGTGAAATCGTACGGATCACCGCCGGACAGGTGGATCTCGGTCAGCAGAGCGCCGTCCGCGTCATAGGCGGCCGCGACGATCCGAGACGTCAGCGTGCCCTTGCCGGCCCGGCGGCGGGCGAGACGCGCCAGGCCGCCGCCGAACACGCGGATCACGGCCGCCGTGGCGCGGCCGCGCGGCAACCGGGCGGCGACCTGCGTCGCCGCGCCGAACCAGCCGAGGTAGACGTTGACCTCGCGCAATCCTGGATGCGACGCCGGCAGGGTGAAGTGCTCCGACGCCCCGATGGACACGCCCATCCGCGACCGGCCGGCCATCTCGAAGTCCCGCACCCGCGACCGCCGTTCCTCCACGACGCCGTCCTGGTAGGTGTACATCCGCGTGGCGAGCAGGCCGGGGGCCGAGTCGAGGGTTCCGCCGGACAGCCCGCGCACGAGAGAGCCGCCGCCGACGAAGTAGCCGACGTCGACCCGTACGGCGTCCTCACCGACCCGGTCGAGGGCGAGGGCCCCGGCCAGGTTGCCGGGCACATAGTCGTAGCCGAAGGCGGGGAGCAGGGCGGAGCTCGCCTTCACGCCGTACCCCTCGAAGATCTCCCGGACGAACAGCGACTCCCCCGCCGTGTCCAGGTAGTGCGCTCCCGCGTCGACCGCCGCCTCGAGGGCCGCGTGCCCGTACTGGAGGAAGGGGCCGACCGTGGTCACGAGGACGTCGTCCCGCTCGACGATGGCGCGGACGGTCCGCGGCTCGGCGGCGTCCGCGTACACCGTCTCCAGCCCGCCCAGTTCGTCGGCCAGCACGGCGAGGGCTTCGGCGTTCCGCCCGGCGAGGACCGGCCGTACGCCTTGGGTGACCAGAGCGCGCGCGGCCAGCGTGCCGGTGAAGCCGGTCGCGCCGAAGACCACGATGCGACCTTCCATACGATCACCCCGGCTGCGAAAAATCTTCAGCTGTCGCGCTGAGCGTACTAATCCGTCACGAAGCGTGCTGGTTTTTCGTCATATGTCGATCATCGGAGGCAGGGCGCGTTCTGCCGCAGCGGCGATCGCCGCCACCTCGACCGTGGTGTAGAGCACCGGTTGCCGCTCGATGAGCCGGTTCACGCGCTCGGCCCGGTGCAGCAGCACGCCGTCGAACAGGATCCCGCCGCGCGGCAGCCGGCCGCCGTGCACGGCGATCACCGGGGACACCTCGACGCCCTGGCCCGTCTCGGCGGCGATGCGACCCGCGATCACGTCCGCGGCCCGGTGGGCCCGGACCGGCAGGCGGCTCAGGGGGCGACGCCCGGCCCACAACCGACCGTCGGCCCGTCGCAGGCGCGTCAGCGGCGGCCATCGCCGCGAAGAGATCGCGTACACGCCCGTGTGGCCGACGACCAGATGATCGAGGTTGCCCCGGAGGCCACCGGGGAGCGCCCGGTCGTGCAGCACATGGAAGTACGCCGGATCGAGCCGGGACAGACGACGCCCCGTTCGTCGCTCCGCCGCGGCGCCACGCCGCCAGCTCGTCACCGTGCCCGGCCGGACGCGGAAGTAGAGGGTCTGCACGAGCAGCAGCGCGAGGCCGGCCGCCAGCCCGGGCAGCCAGCCGAACAGCCCAGCGGCCATGGACCCGGCGACACCGGAGATCACGAGCCGGGCGACGGCCCGCTCCTGTCGCTGTTCCGCCCGCAGGGCCCGGTACCTGGCCTGCGCCGACGCGCCGGCCATGGACGCACGTCCGGACACGGCACTCCTCCTCACCGGAAAGAGTGCTGTCGAGACCGCGGCCGATCAAGGCACTTGAACGGCCTGTTCAAGCGCCTTGACGAAGTGCCGACCAACGCATCGTTGACAGTGTAATAGTTACAGTGTCATTGTTGAGACATGGACGGACCATGGACGCTCGCCGAGCTCACGACCAAGGCCGCCTCCGTCCTGTCCGACGGGCGTTCGCCGCGGCCGAGCGGCCGGGTCCGGGACCTCCCCAATGAGCGCATGATCCGGTGGTACGTCACGATCGGCCTGGTCGATCCCCCACTGAGCCGACGCGGCCGGATCGCCGTGTACGGTCCGCGCCACCTGCTGCAGCTCGTGGCCGTCAAGCGCCGCCAGGCCGAAGGCCGCTCCCTCGCCGACATCCAGGCCGAGCTCACCGGCGCCACGGACGCCACACTCCAGCGGATCGCCGGACTCGACCCTCTCGACCTCCCGGCAGCAGGTCCGGGCGAGACGACCGCCGCCCCGGCCCGCCCACCGGCTCCGCACCCCGCCGGAGACTCCCCCGCACCCGGTGCGCCGCCCCCTGGTGAAGCCGCGCCGGAGTCCGCCGCCGACGCAACCAGGCCGGAACGGGTCATCGGTGAAAGCGGGCCGGAGAGGTTCACCGACGGGCCCGCGTCGGCGCGCGTCGCCCGCCGGTTCTGGGCCGACCGCCCAGCGCCCCCGCCAGCGCGAGGAACGACACCGCGCGGAGCCGAGCCCGCCCCGGACACGCCCGCCACCGCCGGTACCCGTGATGCCACGGCGAACGGCACCGACGACGCATTCGGCACGATCAGCGCGCCAGCTGCCGGCGCCCTGGTCCGGGGGGTCCGGCTGGCCCCAGGCGTGACGCTGCTCCTCGACTCGTCCCCGTCGCCCGACGATGCCGCGGCCATCGTGGCCGCCGCGGCTCCCCTGCTCGACCTCCTCACCGAAAGGGGACTCCTATGAAGATCGAAACGCTGACCGGCGAGGTGGCATCCGTCCCGGAGGCCGGGCTGGGTGCTCTGCGTACCGAGCGCGGCAACCTGCCCCTCGACTCGGTCGATGTCCAGGCGGCGGTCACCGGCCTGTCCGCCCGCATCACGATGACGCAGGGGTTCCAGAACCCGTTCGACGTCCCGCTGGAGGCGACGTACGTCTTCCCGCTGCCCGACCGCGCCGCCGTCACCGGGATGCGCATGGAGGCCGCCGACCGCGTCGTCGAGGGCGTGTTGAAGGAGCGCGGGCAGGCCCGCGAGGACTACGAGGCCGCGCTGGCGGCCGGGCAGCGGGCGGCGCTGGCCGAGGAGGACCGGCCCGACGTGTTCACCATGAGCGTCGGCAACATCCTGCCCGGCGAGCGTGTGACCGTACGCCTCACCTTGAGCCAGCCCCTGCCGTACGAGGACGATGAGGCGACGCTGCGGTTCCCCCTCGTCGTCGCGCCGCGCTACATCCCCGGCACGCCGCTGGACGGCCCGTCCGTCGGCGCGGGCACCGGAGCCGACACCGACGCCGTGCCCGACGCGTCCCGCATCAGCCCGCCCGTGTTGCTGCCCGGCTTCCCGAACCCGGTGCGGCTCACCCTGTCGGTCGACGTCGACCCGGCCGGGCTGCCCCTCGACGGCGTACGGTCGAGCCTGCACACCGTGACCACGGACGGCCGCACCTTCCGGCTGGAGCCGGGCGAGCGGCTCGACCGGGACTTCGTCCTGCGGCTGCGGTACGACGCGGGGGCCTCGTGCGCGGTGGCCGGTGAGACGTTCACCGTGACCGTGCTGCCGCCGCCCGGTCCGGCCGCGCCGCGTCCCCGCGACGTCGTCATCCTGCTCGACCGCTCCGGCAGCATGATGGGCTGGAAGATGGTGGCCGCGCGCCGCGCCGCCGCCCGCATCGTCGACACTCTGCGCAGCGGGCAGAACGGCGGAGACCGGTTCGCCGTGCTGTCCTTCGACCACGCGATCGAGCGGGCGCTCCCCGGCGGCCTTTCCGCCGCGACGGACCGCAACCGGTACCGCACCGTCGAGCACCTGGCCCGGCTCGACGCACGCGGCGGCACGGAGCTCCTGCGACCGCTGGAAGAGGCGGTGGCGTTGCTGTCCGGCAGCGCCGAACGCGACCGGATCATCGTCCTGGTCACCGATGGCCAGGTCGGCAACGAGGACCAGATTCTCGGGCGGCTGTCCCTGGACGGCCTCCGCGTGCACACGATCGGCATCGACCGGGCGGTCAACGCCGGCTTCCTGGGCCGCCTGGCCGCCGCGGGCGCCGGCCGGTGCGAGCTGGTCGAGTCGGAGGACCGGCTGGACGAGGTCATGGACCACGTCCACCGGCGCATCGCCTCGCCCGCGGTGACCGGTGTGTCCCTCGACATGCCCTCGGCGGTCCCGGGCACGCTCGCGCCGGCGCGGCCGGGCGACCTGTTCCCAGGCGTGCCTCTGGTCGTCCGCGGCCGGTGCACCGGGCCCGGGCCCGTCACGCTGCGCGGTGTCGCCGCCGACGGTTCCCCGTGGGAGCAGCGTCTGGAGCCCGTGACGACCGACGACCCGGCGGCCACCGCCATCTGGGCCCGCGCCCACCTGCGGGAGCTGGAGGATCGCTATCTCGCGGGCGACGGCGACCCGCAGCGCGAGACCGAGCGGATCGTCGACGCGTCCCTGCGATACGGCGTGCTGTGCCGGTTCACCGCGTTCGTCGCCGTCGACACCCGCGTCGCGGCCGACGGGGCACCGGCGCACAAGGTGATTCAGCCCGTCGAGCCGCCGTCCGGCTGGGAGGCGACACCCGCCGACGCCCTCTCCACGGCGAGCACCCGCAGCGTCCGGTCCGCGCCGGGCGGCTACGGAGCCCCACCGGCCCCAGCCGGGTACGGCGTACCGGCCGCACCAGGCGCGTACGGTGGCGCGCCCGTGCCCGCCGCCGCCCCGCAACCGCCGGGCGGCCCCGTCCCCGGCGCCGCACCGGGCGGGCCCACGCGGGGCTTCGCCCCGGCCCGAACGCGCATGCCCCGGCAGAGCTCCCCGACGGCGGCCGCCGTGGACGCCCGCGCTCAGGTCGCCGAGGAGCTGCGGCGGCTGCGCGCGGCCCGGCCGGCCTCGGAGCTCGAACGCCGACAGATCCTCGCCGACCTGGGCAGCCGCCTCGAGGTCCTCGTCCCGGGCGCGCTCACCGACCTCGTCGCCGCGCTCCGGAGCTGTGACGACCCGGCGGGTCCCCGCGGCCGGGACCTGGACGAGCTGTGGGACCGTACGCTCCGCGAGCTCGCCTCGTACGAGGAGGAGGGCGAGAAGGACCGCAGGCCCTTCTGGCACCGCCGCCCCCGCTGAGCCGCCCGGGACCGCCGGAACCGGAACCGCCGGAACCACCGGGACCACCGGGTCCGCCAGGACCGCCAGGACCGCCAGGTCCGCCGAGGATTCTCGGGGTCAGGATCCCGAGAATCCTCGGCGGACCGCCGCTCAGCCCTCGGGCTCGCGAACCTCCGGGGCCGCCGGGCGCACCGACGCCCACGTTGAGCGGCGCATGCCGGTCGATGCCGACATCGTCCTCAGCGTCGTCGGCAATGGGGATTGTTCGGTCTCTGGTGGGAAAGGTGTCTGCCATGCCCAGGGATCTGACGGTCATCCTCGAAGATCGGCCGGGCGAGTTGGCCCGGCTGGGAGAGATCACCGGCGAGGCCGGAGTGAACATTCACGGTCTCGCCGCGTTCACAGGTGAAGGTAAGGGCGTCATTCATGTGCTCGTCGACGATGACGACGCGGCCAGGTGCGGTGAGGCTCTCGAAGCCGCCACCATCGCGGTCGCCGACGAGCGCGAGGTCCTCGTCGTCGACATCGAGGACCGGCCCGGCGCGCTCGGTGAGCTGGCCAGACGCCTCGCCGACGCGAACGTCAACGTGGATCTCGTCTACACCACCTTCGGCGGGGTGAAGGTCGTGATCGCGACCGATGACCTGAAAAACGCGCGTGCGGCGGTCGACTACTGAGCGGTGACGACCTGGCCCGCTCAGAACAGCGGGATGATCGAGGCGATCAGTCCCAGGACGGCCAGGACGATTCCTGCCGCCTCCCAGGGATGCCGGCGGATCACGTCCAGAGTGGTGGCGCGCCGGACGGCCGGCAGGGTGGGTTCGAGTCCGGACAGACCGTCGGGCAGGCCGACGAGCCCGAAGATGATGGGCGTCCCGTCCGTGGTCCGCCCGTCCAGCAGCTCTCGCTCGGTGACCCAGCGGTCCATCGGACCGAGCGTGAGACGTTCGCGGCGGCCGCGCAGCAGATAGATCGTGATGTCGTAGTGGGTGAGCACGGCGTACGTGCGAGAGACCCGCTTGCTGGCGATTCGCTGGAGTTCGACGAGGCTGTCGGTGCGGTGATCGAACGTGAAGTCGGTGAGCTCCTCCTCGAGTTCTCGGATCACCGTGTGCTCGATCGTGAGGTCGTCGTGGCGGCGGTGTCCGCCGATCAGCTGGTACTGACGTGCCCGGCCGTCGTACTGGACCAGATAGCGGGCGTCGCGGCCAGGGCCCGATGCCGCCTTGATGACGGCCTGCGCGATCTCCACCCGGTCCAGAGGGACGGCGGAGTCCCCTCTTCCGGACAGACGGTTCTGCTCCATCGCGAAGAGGAACTGCGGTCCGGACAGGACCAGTGAGTCCGAATACGGCGCATCGCTGACTCCGGTCCGGCCCCAGTTGCGCAGAATGCTCGAATCGTTGGCGAGGTACTCGGCGACGCTCCTGATGAAGCTGGTCGCGAGGGGGGTCGCCGCCTTGAAGCGGGCCCCGCCGTCCGGACCGGGCCGGACGGCCAGGACGCCGAAGGCCTTCAGCACGGCCAGCACGGCGTCGACGCGTCCGGCGCCGTCAGGGCCCAGTCCCGCGAGTTCGGCTAATTCCGCCGAGGTCTTCGCGCCCTCGACACTCGGTGGTACCGCCCTCAGGACGCGAACCACCTCTTCGGAGTCCGGTTGTGCGGCCCTGGACATCAGCAGTGGCTCCTCTCGCCGCGCCTGGTGACATCATCTGCCGCCGTGGCGCCGAGACCAACCGGGATCCACGCGTCGACGCGAATCTTGACGTGTCCGCGACGTCGACCGGCGTCGGCCTGGTCAGCGGCCGGTCGCCGCCGTGCCGCGGAGGCGGCGCGCGAGGCGGCGGTTGATCGCGCGGGGCCACAGCGGGCCGCCGTAGATCAGGCCCGTGTACGCCTGGACGAGCGTAGCCCCGGCGCGGAGCCGCTGCCAGGCGTCGTCGGCGGTCTCGATGCCGCCGACGGAGATCAGCACGAGGCGGTCGCCGGTCCGGTCCCGGAGCCGCTCGAGCACCTCGAGCGACCGCCGCTTGAGCGGCGCCCCGGACAGGCCGCCCGCGCCCGCCGCCTCGACCTCGGCCGGGTCGGTGGCCAGCCCGTCGCGGGAGATCGTGGTGTTGGTCGCGATGATGCCGTCGAGTCCCAGTTCGAGCGCCAGGTCCGCGACCGCGTCGACGTCGGCGTCGGCGAGGTCCGGGGCGATCTTCACGAGCAGCGGCACCCTGCGGTCGGACACCCGGTCGGCGGCCTCCCGTACGGCGGTGAGGAGCGGCCGCAGGTGCTCGACGGCCTGGAGGTTCCGCAGGCCGGGGGTGTTCGGGGAGCTGACGTTGACGACGAGGTAGTCGGCGAGCGCGGCGAGCGCCTCGGCGCTCTCGACGTAGTCCGCGACGGCCTCGGCCTCCGGGACCACCTTGGTCTTGCCGATGTTGACCCCGACGATGACGTTCCGGTGGCGGCGGAGGCGGGTGGCGGCCGCCCGCGCGCCGTGGTTGTTGAAGCCCATCCGGTTGACGATCGCCCGGTCGCGTACGAGGCGGAACAGCCGCGGCTTCGGGTTGCCGGGCTGCGGGCGGGCCGTGACCGTACCGATCTCGACGAACCCGAAGCCGAACGCGCCCAGCGCGTCGTACGCCTCGGCGTCCTTGTCGAACCCGGCGGCGAGCCCGAGCGGCCCGGGGAACTCCAGGCCGAGGGCGCGGACCCGCAGCGCCGGGTCGCGGGGGCCGAGGGCACGGCGCAGCAACGGCAGCGCCCCGGGAACCGCGCCGAACAGGCGCAGCCCCGCGAAGCTCATCCGGTGAACGGTCTCCGCCGGAAGGCGGCGCAGAATCAGCGAGAACACGAGTCGATACATCGGACGCGATTCTCTCAGCGTCCCGCGACGCCGCGTCGCTCAGCCCTCTCCGTCAGCGCGCCGCCGCCCGCGTCTTCGGCATCGGGCTGGACGAGGAGGGCGCGGCCGGGCTCGCTATGTTGTGATCATGGCACCTCCGGCTCCCCTCCGCCTCGAGATCGACGGCGGCCCGGCGACCGCCGACGGGCTGCGCCACCTCGCGCTGGTGAACTACGGCCACCTCACGGTCATGCAGGTCCGCAGCCGGCGCACCCGGGGCCTGGAACTCCACGTCGCGCGGCTGGACGCGGCCAATCGCGAGCTGTTCGGCACCGGCCTGGACGGGGAGCTGGTCCGCGAGCGCATCCGCCACGCGCTCGGCGACGACATCGAGGACGCGACCATCAGGCTCGTGGTGTTCCAGCCGTGGGACGCGGACGACGTCTCGGTCCTGGTGATCGTCCGCCCGCCGGGCGGCATGCCCGCCGCCCCGCAGACCCTGCGGACGGTGGGCTATCAGCGGCCGGTCGCGCACATCAAGCACGTCGGGGCGTTCGGGCAGATCCACTTCGGGCGGGCGGCCGGGCGTGCGGGCTTCGACGACGCGCTGCTGACCGGGCCCGACGGCGTCATCTCCGAGACGTCGATCGCCAACATCGGATTCTTCGACGGCGCGTCGGTCGTCTGGCCGGACGCCCCTCTGCTGGAGGGGATCACGATGCAGCTGCTGGAGCGGACGCTGGCCGAGCGTGGCCTCCCCTCGCGGCGGCGTACGGTCCGGGTGGGCGACCTGGCCTCGTTCGACACGGCGTTCGTCGGCAATTCCGGCGGCGTCGCGCCGGTCGGCCGGGTCGATGACCTGACGCTCCCCGTCGACCCCGGACTCGTCAAGACGCTCACCGAGGCGTACGAGTCGGTGCCCTGGGACCTGATCTAGGCAGCTACGGAGGCGTTTTCCGCCGCAGTCCGGGTGCCGGCCACGCCGGCCTGGCGAGGGTCGATCACGGTCGGATGGTGCCGATGAGGTCGTCGAGGAGGCCGCGGCGGCGGGCCGAGGAAATGTGATCGATGTAGTCACGAGAGGCGACGATCTTCCCGTCCCGTACGCGGAGTACGAAGATGCAGGGGACCCGGAACGGTTCACCGCTCTCGGTCGTCCCTCGGTATTCGAACTCGGCGACGATCACCTCCGGGTCCGCGGTCTCATGCACGGTGATGTTGGCCGGCTCCTGGGGAAGAAGCGGCATGCGCTTGCCGGCCGAAAAGTGCTCGCGCAGGTCCTCACGGGTGCGCAGTGGTTCGTCGCCGAACGGTGAGAACGGATGCTCGACGTGGGTCTGGTCCGCGTACAGCTCGGGCAGCTCGTCCCAGCGGCCTTCCGAGACGCCCCACACGAGTTTGAGGAACACCTCGCGAGGAGTGGGCGCCATGATGCCTCCTGATGACACGGTAATATATCCGAAGTGATGACTCCGAATATACGGAGTGGAGACTTCGGATGTCAACGGAACCCACGCGCGCCGATGCCCGCGATAACCGAGCCCGGATCCTGGAGGTGGCGGAGGAGGTCTTCGGCAAGGGCGGCTCAGCGGCCTCCACCGAGGAGGTCGCACGGCTCGCCGGGGTCGGCATCGCCACCGTCTTTCGCCACTTCCCCACCAAGCGGGCACTGGTGGAGGCGGTACTGGTGAAACATTTCGACCGCCTGTGCCGGCGAGCGCGAAGCCTCGTCGAATCGTCCGATCCGGGCCGGGCGTTCTTCGATTTCTTCGGCCACCTCGTGGGCGACGCCGCAGGCAAGCTCGCCATCATTGAGGCGTTCACCGACGCCGGCGGCGACGCCGACGGCAAGGCGGCCCAGGGGCCGCGCGACCTGCGTGCGGCCGTCGGTGTCCTGCTCAGGCGCGCCCAGGAAGCCGGAGCGGTCCGCGCGGACGTCCGCCTCGACGAGGTCTACGCGCTCCTCGTCGGCATCTCCCGTGCCGGCGCCCACCTCCACCTCAGCGAGCCGGTCCGCACCCGTGCGCTCAGGATCATCTTCGACGGGCTCGCCTGCGGTGCCGGTGAAAGCCCGACCCGATCATCGAGCATCTAAGGCATCCGAGCCCGGCGCCGCCCGACCATCGGGGGAAAATGCACTATTCCCCATTTCGGCAACTATCCCGAAAAGGGCATTCTGTACGGCCACCCTCAACGGGCCGATTCTTTACCAAGCGCGGCTTGACACCTTCCGGCAAGATCACCGACAGTACAGAGACCAGATCTGTCACCGGGAGGCAGTAGCGGAGATACACGAGAACACCACCGTAAACTGCCATTTTCAGGCTGGTCATGGGACGCCCGAATGGGCGTCTTTTCTACTTTTTAGGGAGGACCCCATGAAGTCAACCACCGCCCAGGAAGTAGGGAGGACGGTGCGGCTCGCACTGCGCACGTGGGGCCACACCTTCCGTCTAGTCACCCTGGTGGTTGTGGTCACGTGGCTGTTCATCGCCACCGAGCGACTCCCACTGATCACCTGGTGACCACGGGAACCGGGCGCCATTCCACCGCCCGGGACACCGCCACTTCGCGGTCTTCCTTCTCGGATCACGGGAAGGAAGACCGCGATCGATCAACCGCCCGCCCGGCGATCGACCCCCGAAATCGAATGAACCGCGCATAGCGCGGATCCCGCGGTCTATTCCGCGAGGTGAGCGGCCGCTGTCGCGACGACGAGCGCCAGTACGGCCAGGTCGACGAGAAGCATGCGGGCAGGGTCGCGCACCCTGAGCCGGGATGCGACGGCGCCGAGCATCAACAGGGCCAGGCCGCTCGATGCGAGGAGGCCGAGGAGGTCCACCTCGGCTCCGAGAAGCACACCGACGCCGCCGGCGGATTCCAGCAGTCCGATCGCACGCCAGACCCCGGATGCCATGCCGAAGTGGTCACGCACGGCCAGGCTCTGGCGAAGACCGATCACCTTCACCCCGCCCGTCACGACGAACAACGCGCCGACGACGACCGACAAGACGGTCCCTGCCCCACTCACGTAGACACCTCCGAGGCGCCGCCGACCATCTCGATGTGCCATCGGCTGCATACGCTGTGTACATCTACCGTTATGCGTCACATTTTGGCAAACTTCTTACATCTGGTCTTATGTCGCGGATTGTCCGGAACGACAATCTCCCCTTGTTCACCACCGGCCGGGCCTGTCGACGCCCGGCCCGAAAGGGGTCTCGTGAAGAAGCTTGTCGTCGTTGCCGCGACGGCCGGTCTCGGCATGACCGGACTGGGCCTTGCCGGCGCCACAAGCGCGTCCGCGGCCACGGACACGTCCGACGCGTTCCGCCCGGCGAGCCTCAGCTGGCACGCCTGCTCGGCGGACATCGTCGCCGGAGCCAAGGCATACGACGGCCTGGGCCCGGTCCAGGTCTCCAAGATCATCCAGTGCGCCGAACTCCAGGTGCCGCTGGACTACGCCCACCCGAACGGCCAGAAGATCACTCTTGAGCTGACCCGCACGCCGCACCAGGGCACGGGCGCCGCCAAGGGCGACATCCTGGTCAACCCGGGCGGCCCGGGCGGCGAAGGCGCGCTGTTCGGCCCTCGCGTGTACGCCCAGAACTCCGCAGCGATGCAGAAGGCGTACAACGTCATCGGCTTCGACCCGCGCGGCATCGGGTTCAGCACGCCGAAGCTCACCTGCGACGAGAACTACAGCAACGCCCCACGGCCGGAGTACGGCACCGGCGGCAAGGCGGACGACGCGGCCTGGCTGAAGAAGTCCAAGGCCTACGCGCAGGCGTGCTACCAGAAGTTCGGCCGGGGTTCCAAGCTGGACCTGCTCGACCACATCAAGACCATCGACTCGGTTCGTGACATGAACACGATCCGTAAGGCGCTCGGGCACAAGAAGCTCGACTACTACGGCGCCTCGTACGGCACCTACCTCGGTCAGGTGTACGCGACGGTCTTCCCGAAGCGCGTCGGCCGCATGGTCCTGGACGGGAACGTCGGCCCCAAGCACGTCTGGTACGAGGCCCAGCTCGACCAGGACTACGCGTTCGACAAGAACATCGAGTACTACTTCGGCTGGATCGCCAAGTACGACAACGTGTACCACCTGGGGAACACCCAGGCGAAGGTCCACAAGTTCTTCTACGGGCTCCAGGCCTCGCTGGCCAAGAAGGCCGCGACCTTCACGGACTCCAGCGGCGCGGTCTCCGCGGTCGGCCCCGACGAGCTCGTCGACGGCATCCAGACCGCGGGGTACCGGCGCAGCCAGGCCGTGTGGAACAGCTACGCCGCCGCGCTCGCCGCCTACAAGACGAACAACGTCGAGAAGTTCGTCGGCACGTTCGGCGTCCAGACCACGGGTGGCAGCGACGACAACGAGTTCGCCGTGTACAACGCCGTCCAGTGCACCGACACCCAGTGGCCGCTGAGCTGGAACAAGTGGCACGCCGACGCGGTCAAGGTCAACAAGACGGCGCCGTTCGAGACCTGGGGCAACGTCTGGTTCAACGCGCCCTGCCTGTACTGGAACGCCAAGGCGGGCACGCCCGTCAAGGTCGGCCAGACCAAGGACCTGCCGAAGAACATCCTGATGTTCCAGGCCACCGAGGACGCGGCCACCCCGTACGCGGGCGCGCTTGAGCTGCACAAGACCCTCAAGGGCTCGCACCTGGTCGTGCAGGACGGCGACCGTACGCACTGCATCGTGCACCGCGGCGACCTGCGTCCGGGCGGCGTCGACTCCTACTTCGACGCCTACTTCCTGAACGGCACGCTGCCGAAGCAGGACACCGTGCACGTCTCGCAGCTCGGTGACCCGACCCCGCCGGCCTCCACCGCCAAGGCCACCTCGGCCAAGAGCGAGGTCGTCAAGTAACACGCCGTACGGAAAGGGGCCCTCGATCCGAGGGCCCCTTTTTCGTGGTGACGGGCGTGCGTAGAGGTCAAGCTTCGGCAAAGACGACCTTCTACCTGGAAACGGACGATAGGGTCCCTCGGGCCAAGATCACTGTCCAAGGAGCCTCATCCGTGCGGAAGACCGCTCTCGTCTCCCTGACCGTCGCCGCGGCCACGAGCCTGGCGCTGACCGGCTGCTCCTCACCGACGCCTCGGGCGGCCGACGCGAGCCAGAGCACCGCCGGTCCGGCGGTCCAGCCGCAGGACAGCACCGTACGCCCGGCGTCCCGGCCGAAGGGCCTCATCCCCGGCGTCGACGTCAGCGCCTACCAGAAGAAGATCAACTGGTCGTCCGTCAAGGCACGGGGCAACCGGTTCGCCTACGTCAAGGCGACCGAGGGGGTGCGATACGTCAGCTCCACCTTCGCGGCGCAGTACGCGGGCGCCCGTACGGTCGGGCTGGCCCACGGCGCGTACCACTTCGCCACCCCGAACACCGCGAGCGGCAAGCGCCAGGCCGACTACTTCCTCGCGCACGGCGGCGCGGGCAAGGCCGACGGCCACACCCTGCCCGGGGTCCTCGACATCGAGAAGAACCCCTACGGCAAGGACAAGTGCTATGGCCTGAGCCACGCGAAGATGGTCGCGTGGATCAGCGCCTTCCTGAAGGAGTACCACGCCCGTACGGGCCGCCGCGCGGTCATCAACACCTTCAAGGACTGGTGGATCGACTGCACCGGCAACGCGAAGGCGTTCTCCGCCACGGACCGGCTGTGGGTCAACGACCACAAGGCCACCGCCCGTAAGGTCCCGGTCCCGTCGGCGTGGAGCTCGTACACGATCTGGCAGTGGACCGAGAAGGGCGTCTACGGCGACGAGGACTACGTCAAGTCGGCCACGGTCTACCGGAAACTGCTCGCCGGCTGACCGCGGCGCTCTCGCCGGTGCCCGGCGGCGTCTGAGACCC
Source organism: Actinoallomurus vinaceus (assembly GCF_039542055.1). Classification (NCBI taxonomy): domain Bacteria; kingdom Bacillati; phylum Actinomycetota; class Actinomycetes; order Streptosporangiales; family Thermomonosporaceae; genus Actinoallomurus; species Actinoallomurus vinaceus. Next base: position 578,025 of record NZ_BAABHK010000001.1, on the reverse strand, counting down.
GTCTCCAAGGCATGGACCACGACGCACTCCCGGCCTTCCACACCCCCGCCGACCAGCGCGACGCGGCCGCCGACGCCGCCTCGCCCAGGGGATCCCTCCGGATGGCCACCACTGAAGCCGCGCCGAATGCTCGGGCAATCGCCTCAAGAAACCAGACAAAGCACTGAAAACAATCGGAAAATCTGCCGTTCGCTGAGCATTTTGCACGCCATCGGCAACCGGAGGCACGGAAATGTGCCGTCCTCGTTGAGGCTGGATTCTGGCCGGGTCGGCAGCCGCGCTTTACCATCAGGGACCAGGAGGGGAGTATTCCTTCGCGGCGGTGTCGTCACCACGGTGCTCGAGTTCACGCCCGGTGCCGTCGGCCCATGGCCTCGACCATGAGCGGAAGAGACCTCCGGCTCAAAGCGGAACGTGATCCTCACGGCGGCGCACTGCCTCTACCACAAGAGCACCGGGCAGGCGCGGAATGTCGTGTTCGTCCCCAAGTACCACAACAAGCTGCGGCCGTACGGCATGTTCACCTTCCGCCACATCGTCGTGGACAGCCGCTGGAAGTCGAAGGAGGACCCCGACCTCGACTTCGGGTTCGCCTCCACCAACAAGGGGGGCTCCAGCAATCCCGCCAATTCGCGGGGGCGGTGGATCGAGAACGTCGTCGGCGCCAACCGGCTGCTCATCAACCAGGCGCACAGCGGCGTCCCGGTTATGATCGCCGGCCATCCAGTGAAGACGGAGTCCTACAACGACAGCCCCGTCTACTGCTACACGCACACGCACAAGCGCTCGACGTTCCAGAGCTACTTCGACTGCACCTATCACGACAGCGGAAATCTGCGGGGAAGTGGCTTCGGGAACGGCACGAGCGGCAGTCCCTGGCTCACGCACTACAACGGGACCACCAAGCGTGGTGACGTCATCGGTGTGATCGGCGGCTACCAGCGCGGTGGGCCGCCCGGCGGCCGGTCGTACAGCGCCTACTTCGACCACGACATCCAGACGCTGAAGGGCCAGGTCGACCACCTGAACTGATCGCGCCCCACCACTCCGCGCCGGCGGATCCCTTCGGCCGACCGCCGCTGAGTCCCGGACGTGGGGAAAGCGTTGGGCCCGTACAAGGTGGATCATGATCGTGTGGCGTGGGGCATCGGCGGGGTGCAGCGGCCTGGTAGCCGACCGGCGACCAGGCCGCTGCTGTACGTGGACATCGACGGTGTGCTGAACCCCACCGCGAACGGCGACGGCCTCCGGCACGCCGCCGGACGCCCGTTCGCCTGGATCGACGACGTCATCCCCGCACGGATCAAGCGTCAGGCATGGCCGGACCCAGCCACCGTGCCCTTCGGCCCGTCGCTGGCGCGGGCCGAAGTCACGGGAGATGATCAATCTTCCGATCCGTTCCTGACATCCGATGCCCCGACCCCGGGAGCGGACGGTGACGTGGCTCCCTCCCCTGAAAGAGGACAGGTCATGGGTGATCCCGCCCGGTTCGCCGGCGTGCGTACGAAGCGGCCTCGGAGATTGTTCGCCGCGTGCGCGCTGCTCTCGACAGCGGTGCTGCTGCTGTCCGGCACGCCCGCCACCGCCGCGGTCGCGAAACCGCCGAAGCCGACCCCGAATCCCTGGCAGATGCGGCACTGGCCGCAGACCCAGCCCTGGCAGCGGTCGCAGCCGCTGCGAGCGTACGCCCAGAACACTCCCCGGCCGATCGACCCGCAGAACTACGAGCTGCCGGACACGATGACCTGGGACGACTACAAGGCGATCCCGAACACCCACTGGAACGACCCGGCCCGTGAGGGCTCGATCAAGAACTTCAAGGGCGCGCTCGTCCTGGTCGACTACCCGAACCAGTCGTTCATCGTCTCCCAGCCGAAGAACTCCACCATCTACGGCAACCCCACGTCGGTCAGCGACGTGCCGCGGGACCAGGTCCCGCAGTTCTACCAGGACTTCCTCAACAAGCCCGGGACGCTCAACCGCGGCCACACCATCCACGAGTACTGGATGGAGGACTCCGGCGGCCGGTACGGCATCGACCTGAAGGGGTTCGGGCCGTACCGGATGCCCGCCAAGAGCCACGAGTACGGCGTCGAGTCGAGCATGCAGGGCGGCCAGGGCTGCCCGGCGGGTGACACCTGCGGTCGCGACTTCCGCAAGGACGCGCGTGCGGCGTGGATCGCGGACGTCGGCGAGCAGGTCGCGTCGCAGTACGACTTCGTGTTCTTCCTCAGCGCCGGGCAGGACGAGTCGTCCACCTGGCAGGAGTTCGGGCAGATGAAGTTCAACACCCGCGAGGACGTCACCGACGACTGGGGGCCGCCGGACCCCGCGCTGCCGAACTGGAACAAGACCCGCTACGTCGACTGGACGTCCTGGCAGGCCTCCGCCAACATCTGGCCGAACGCCGCCGACGGAAGCTCCATCCAGGCCGAGAGCTCCGGCATGAGCACCTACGCCCACGAGTTCAGCCACATCCTGGGGATCGGCGACAACTACAACAACCCGTACTCGATCCCGCCGCGCCGCGACTACTCCGGGCCGTGGGAGATGCTGAGCCGGGGGACGTTCAACGGCCCCGGCGGCCCGCACAGCCGCTGGCTGGTCCCCGGCACCGCCGGCAGCTCGATGGGTGCCCAGCACATGCTGCGCAACAAGATGAAGCTCGGCATCGTCGACTCGAAGAACGTCCTGAACCTGTCCCGCGACGGCATCGCCGGGTCGGGCGTCGTGGTGGCGAAGGTGAAGGCCCGCGAGGCGCAGCCCGCGTCCGGCGAGCTCTCCGGGATCAACCTGGCAATGAACGGCGGCGACCACGACCCGGCCTGCAACGTCTCGACCGACCCGCTCTGTGACGGCGGCGGCTACGACAACTACACGGTCGAGGTCGTCGACCGCATGGGCTTCGACTCGTTCACCCCGGACAGCGGCGTCCTGCTCGCCAAGACCAAGAACCAGGACAACGCCCCGTTCATCTGGACCATCGACGCCCACCCGCAGAACATCGACAAGGTCGACTTCGTCCTGCCCAACGGCACCCCGCAGAAGATGACGATCGGCGACTACCGCCAGTTGTCGGACGCCCTGTTCCACGCGGGCACCGACTCGGGCAGCGAGTACGAGTACGTCGACCAGGCCAACCGGCTGCACTTCTACGTGCTCAACATCAAGCGCGACAAGACCGGCATCCTGTCGTACACGGTCGCGATCCGGTCGCTGGACGGCGCCGGATCGCAGCGCCGGGGCGTACGGCTGTCGCCGGGCGCCGGCGTCGCCGCCCCGCAGCGCGGATGGGCCCGCTGCACGCTGCCGCTGCGCAACACCGGCACCGCCGGAACCGCCCCGTACGGCGACTCCGACGTCTACCGCCTGTCCGCGACCGCGGTGGGCAAGGGCTGGACGGCCTGGCTCCCCAACGCCCTCGCCACGGCGAAGGCGGGACAGGGCACGGCGGTGCAGGTGTACGCCAAGCGCGCCGCGGACGGATCCCACGCCGGTCAGGTCAGACTGACCGCGACCTCCGAGAGCGACCCGGCCAAGAAGGCGACCACCACCTGCACGGTCGTCGGCTGACCCTGGCAGCCGTCGCCGTTCCGCCGGAGGGCGCTCCTCCGGCGGAACGGCGGCGCGCCATCGGCGACCCGTGCGGGATGGCCGGACGTCGTCGGCGGCCGGTGCGGGATGGCCGGACGTCTCCGGGTCTCCGGGTGCCGATACGTTCGAGGCGTGAACGACGTCAAGATCCGGTACGGGCGGGCCGACGAGGCGGAGACGGTCCTGGCCTTCTGGAAGGCGGCCGCCGAGGGGACCGACCGGCACGATTCGGTCGCGGCGTATCACGCGCTGGTCGCGCGCGACCCGGAGGCCGTGCTGCTCGCGGAGCTCGACGGCGAACTCGTCGGCACCCTCATCGCCGGCTGGGACGGCTGGCGGGCGCACCTCTACCGCCTCGCCGTGCACCCGGACCACCGCCGCAAGGGCATCGCCCGCGCGCTGATCGGCTTCGCCGAGCAGCGGATGCGGGAGTTCGGCGCCTTCCGGGTCGACGCGATGGTGCTGGACGACAACCACCTGGCCGCCCCCGCCTGGACCGCCGCGGGCTACCATCCCCAGCCGGAATGGAGCCGCTGGGTCAAGCGCCTCCCCTGACTGCCGCGAGCCGCCCGGCGCGGAAAGAGTTCGCGTTCACTGTCCATCCCGGGGTCCTCCCGTTCGTCGTGGTGGCGTCGGACGAATCCGGAAGCGCCCCGCCCGGGGCGCGGGACAGGAGGACCGCCATGGCCGATCCGCTCAGCGTGCTCGTCATGCAGGCGTTCGCCGCCCGATCTGTGCGGTGCGCCCTGCCGGACGCGCCCGTCGCCTCAATGAGGCGGCGCGGCAGGATCTCCATCATCGGGGTGCTCGTCCGGCGCAGGACCACACCGACCGACCGGGAGGCATGATGCGGTACATGATGTTGATCTGCGGTGACGAGAACGTCGAGGTGAGCCCGGAGGACGCCGACCCCACGGCGTGGGTCACGGAGATGGAGCGCCGCGGCGTCCGCCTGCAGGGATCGCGGCTGCGACCGGTGAGCGACGCCACGACCGTTCGGGCCCACGGCGATGAGGTGCTGCTGTCCGACGGGCCGTTCGCCGAGACGAAGGAGCAGGTGGGCGGCTTCGACATCATCGAGTGCGCGGACCTCGACGAGGCCATAGAGATCGCGTCCAAGCATCCGGTCGCCAAATTCGGCTCGATCGAGCTCAGGCCGCTGTGGGAGGAGTGACACCCGAGGTCGAGGCGGCGATCGCCGCCGCATTCCGTGAGGAGCGGGCGAGCGTCATCGCCACCCTGATCCGGGCGACCGGTGACTGGGACCTCGCCGAGGAATGCACGCAGGAGGCCTTCGCGCTCGCGCTGGAACGCTGGCCGCGCGACGGCCTCCCGCGTCGTCCCGGCGCCTGGCTCACCACCGCGGCGCGCAACCGCGCCGTGGACCGGCTCCGCCGGCGATCGACCGAGGCCGCCAAGCTCCGGGAGGTCGCGGCGGCGGTTCAGCCCGGTGATGACGGCGCCGACGAGAGCGGCGTGCGGGACGACCGGCTGCGGCTGATCTTCACCTGCTGCCACCCCGCCTTGGCCCTCGAGGCGAGGGTGGCCCTCACCTTGCGGACGCTGGCCGGTCTGACCACCGCCGAGATCGCCCGGGCGTTCCTGGTCCCCGAGGCGACGATGGCCAAGCGTCTGGTCCGGGCGAAGCAGAAGATCCGGAACGCCGGCATCCCCTACCGCGTGCCGCCGGCCCACCTGCTGCCGGAGCGAACGGGCGGGGTCCTCGCCGTCCTCTACCTGCTGTTCAACGAGGGGTACGCGGCGAGCGCGGGCGCGGACCTCGTGCGGCACGACCTGTGCGCCGAGGCCATCCGGCTCGGCCGCCTCCTCGTACGGCTGATGCCGGACGAACCCGAGGCCCTCGGCCTGCTCGCGCTCATGCTCCTCCACCACGCCCGCCGCGCCGCCCGGGTCGACGACACCGGCGCGCTGGTGACCCTGGAGGACCAGGACCGTACGCGCTGGGATCGCGGCGCGATCGACGAGGCGGCCGCCATCCTGGAGAGTGCCCTGCGGCGGGGCCGGCCCGGGCCGTTCCAGATCCAGGCCGCCATCGCGGCCTGCCACGCCACGGCGGCCGACGCGGCCGGCACCGACTGGGCGCAGATCGCCGCGCTGTACGGGAAGCTGGTACGGATCGTGCCGTCCGTGGTCGTACGCCTGAACCAGGCGGTCGCGGTGGCGATGGCCGACGGCCCGGCGACAGGGCTGGCGATCGTGGAGTCCCTGGAGGCGTCGGGCGACGCGACCGGCTACCGCCTGCTGCCCGCGACTCGCGCCGATCTGCTCCGCCGCCTCGGCCGCCTCGACGAGGCAGCCGGCGCCTACCGCGACGCGCTCGCCCTGGCGGCGACCGAGGCGGAGCGGCGCTACCTGACCCGCCGCCTCACCGAGACGGAGGGGCCCGGGAGCCGCCGGGTGTGACATCGTCGGCGGCAGGTGAAAGAACTCCGGCGGGGTCGGACATGTGGGGGTGCCGACCGACACCGTCCGAGGAGGACGAGCCCCCATTGGACAAAGACGAGTTCGCCGCCGTCTACGAGCGGAACTACCGATCCCTGCTCGGCTACGCCCTGCGGCGCTGTCATTCCCCCGACGACGCCGCCGACGTGGTGGCCGAGACGTTCGCCACCGCGTGGCGCCGGGCGGACGACCTGCCGCCCGGTGACGAGGCCCGCCTCTGGCTGTACGGGGTGGCGCGCCGGGTGCTCGCCAACCATCGCCGCGGCGAGCGAAGACACGCGATCAAGACGGCGATGCTCCGCGACGAACTGGCCACGGAGCCGACCGCGTCATCCGAGGCGCCGGACGGCACGCCCGTCGCCCAGGTGTTCCGGGACCTGCCGGACCGCGACCGGGAGCTGCTCGCCCTGGTCGCCTGGGAGGGCCTGGGCAACGCCGAGATCGCCAAGGTCCTCGGCTGCTCGCGCAACGCCGTGAGCATCCGCCTGCACCGCGCCCGGAAGCGCTTCGCCCACGCCCTGCGAGCCGCTGGCGTCGACCAGACGCAGGCCGTCCACGCCGCCAACCCCACGTTTCAAGGGAGCCGACCGTGACCACCTCGAGGATCGATGAGCTGGTGACCGGACTGGCCGGCGTCCGCGACGACGAGGTCCCCGGACCGTCCACGCCGGGCGCTCAGGCCCTGCTGACCGCCGTCACGGCGGAGAGCCGGACCACCACCCGCACGCGCCGTCGCCACGGACGGCTCGCGATCGGCGTGGTGGCGGCCACCGCGGCGGCCGCCGTCGCCGTCGTCGCGCTGGGCTCCCGCGGCCCCACGCCGCTGCGCAGCTACGCCAACGCGGCCATGGACATCCAGCGCACGCACGACACCTACCGGGTGCACATCAAGAACATCTACGCGGACCAGCGCGAGTTCCATGAGGCGTTCGCGAAGCTCGGCCTGAACGTGACGCTGTCGATCGTGCCGGTCAGCTCGCGATCCGACCGCCAGATCATCGGCTTCCAGTCGACCGCCGACCAGATCGGAACCGTGCTGGACTGCCCGTCCGGGAAGCGCACCGCGTGTCCGCTGACCGTCGAACTACGCGGCGCAGGGGCGCACGACGGCGAGACGAAGATCCTGATCGGCCGGGCCGCCCGCCCCGGCGAGGTCTACCACGACCAGCACTCCGGCGCGGGCGACAACCCGGCGAGCCTGCACCTGACCGGGCGTACCGTGAACGACGCCCTGGCCCGGCTGCGCGAGCGGAAGATGACGGCCGTCTACCTCATCGGGGAGTTCAAGAAGGACGGCTCGGGAAACGACTACGTCCCGCCGCCCGGCTGGCGCCCCGACGGCGGCCGTCGCGTTACGGGTGCCTGGATGCGCAGCTCCGACTCGGTCACCCTCCTCGTCCCCCCGGCCGCGAACGACCCGGCCCCTGATCCACAGCGGAGCGAATTCCCCGGCTGGTAATCGAGCCTGGCGGGTGGCGGACGAGACCGCGCTCGCCAGGGCCACCGTGTCACCGCGGCCGGGGACACCGAATTGCCGCCGTCACCATCCCTGTGGTCGCCTTGAGCCCATGCAGACCTTCTCTTCGTACGACGGGACGCTCCTGGCCTTTCACCTCGCGGGCCGGGGCGAGCCGCTCGTATGCGTTCCGGGAGGTCCGGGCCGGCCGTCGGGATACCTGGGCGACCTCGGCGGCCTCGCGGCGACCCGGCGGTTGATCCTCCTGGACAACCGTGGGACCGGTGACTCGGCGGCGCCCGAGGACCCGGGCACGTACGGGGCCGACAGGCTCGTCGCCGACGTCGAGGCGCTCCGGGAGCACCTCGGGCTCGAGACGATGGACCTGCTCGGCCATTCCGCGGGCGCCGATCCGGCCGTCCTCTACACGGCACGCCATCCGCACCGGATCCGCCGGCTCGTCCTCGTGACACCGAGCCCGCGCGCCCTCGGCCCCGAACCGACTGACGAGGAATGGTTCGCCGCGGTCGAACGCCGCTCCGCGGAGCCGTGGTACGCGACCGCCCGCGCGGCACTCGACGCCTGGGACGCCGGCGACGAGCGGGACGAGACCCGCCGGGCCACCCGCCCCTTCTACTACAGCCCCTGGAACGACGTCGCCGAGGCGCACGACCGGTCCTTCCCGCCCGTACGGGCCGCCGCCCAGGGGTTCTACGGCGAGGCCACGCTCGACCCGGACGCCACCCGTACGGCCATCAAGGACCTGCCGGCGCCCGTCCTGATCATCTCCGGGAAGGACGACCTGGCCCCCACCGCCGACCAGGCCGCCGCGTACGCCGCGCTCTTCCCCGACGCGCGAACCGCCTCCGTGCCCGGAGCCCACTTCCCCTGGGTCACCGCCCCGAAGGAGTTCGCCGAGACGGTGGAGGGATTTCTCAGCGCCTGACTCAGCTGGGTGAGGCCGATCGATGGTCACGGCCGAGCGATCGCATCCTGGCGCCAGGCCGGCGAGGAGTGCCTGCGCGGCAGCGCCGACGCGGGGCGAGGAGCCGTCACGGCGCAGCCGGTAGGGGCGCGGCCGAAGAGGCGGGCTGTTCCTCGGCCGGCAGTGCCAGCCAGCGGGCCACTGCGGAGGCAAGCCCGTTGCGGCGAATCATTGTGGACCACAGCAACGGGACGGCGACGATCGCTCCCAACGCCCAGCCCGGCGCGATGCTGCCGGTTACCGCGGTGAACAGATGGATGAGGAGGCTGGTGGCGATGGCGGCGCCGAGCGCGCCGACGAAGATGGTTCCGAGGGTGATGGCGAGCGCGGTACGGCCGCCCGGGCCTCGTACGCCCGCCGCCCGCAGTCCCTGCCGGTGGTACCGGTGCATCATCGCGAGCATCAGCGGGACCAATACGACGCCCATCCCGTAAAGCGTCAGGGCGACGCTCGAGGTGGCCCACTGGGCCACGTTCGAGAGCGCGGACCTGGCCGCCCAGTCCCGGTAGTCGGCCTTGTCCACGGAGAAGAACCGCTTGTAGCCGTTGCCGTCCCAGCCGTGGACAAGGATGAAGAACATGCTGAAGTAACCGGCCACCGCCTGCAGCACCGCCCAGCGGATCCGGCCGGCGGTGATCAGCTTCCGCGTGAGGAGGTATCCGGCCACGCCCTGGGTGGTGTTGGTCATCGCGAACGCCGCGACCAGCCAGGCGGGCATCGAGTGGCTCCCCACCTGCATGGTCTCCCAGTTCGGAAAGCCCCACAGCAGCCAGGCGCCGCTCGGCGCGAACAACGCGGCGCAGTACAGCATCGCCCCGGTGAGAAAGGGGTCGGTCACCACGCCGCCCGGCTCCCCGGACTCGGGCAGCGGCCGCCGCTCAGCGCCGGTCTCGGCCCGCGCTCTGAGCTGATGGGCTGCCGCGAGCGCGAAGCTCGCGCCGATCCCGTAGGACCAGAAGACATCGACCTGGACCATCGTCTCGCTCGCCTCCCGGCGGTCGCGGAATGATGTGTCATTCTGCTCCTGTGCCGCGCGAGCGACAAGCCCTATTGGATGGCGAGTTCAACTGATCGGGGCCGTATCCTGCTGATCAGTGGATACCGGTCGTCTCGAGGGGAGAGCCATGCCGGACGGCGATCTGACCGAGCGGCGCCGGCAGGAGATCACCGCCGCCGCGTTCAAGGTGTTCGCCGAACGCGGCTACCACGCGACCGGCATCGCCGACATCGCCCGCGAACTCGGCTTCGGGCACGGCACCTTCTACCGCTACTTCGCCAACAAACGCGACATCGTCACCCACGTCATCGAGGTCGCGATCCAGCGCATCGTCGCAGCCGTCGGCGCCGAAAGCCCGGACCTCGCCGACACCGCCGAGGAGTACCACGCGCAGCTTCAGCGGATCGGGCGAGGACTGTACGACCTGTTCATCGATGACCCGCAGCTCGCCCGCATCTTCTTCTTCGAGTCCGGCGGCGTCGACCAGGAACTCACCGAACGCATGCTGGAGACGACGGAGCTGTTCGGCTCACTGACCGAACCGTACCTGCGTAACGGCGTGGAGAAGGGCTTCCTCCGCGCTGACCTGGACGTCCCGGTCACCGCGCGCGCCATCAACGGCATGATCATCGCCGGCGCGCTGGCGGCCTTCCGCGCCGACGACTCCGCCGCCGCCCGCGACCGGTGGGTGAAGTCCGCCGCCGACCTCATCATCAACGGCACCAGAACCCGCGCCGCAACCGAGGAAGGTCAACTCCCGCCTCGTTCGACAGCCGCAACCGCTTAGGGCTGGTGTCGTCGATATATCCGTCGGTTCAGGCTTCGACCTTGAAAGGATCATGTTCGGCCAGCAGCTTGTCCAGCCGTGCCTGGTCCACCCGTCCGACGATCGTGGCCGTCTCCTGATGGTCCCGCACGCACTTGGCCAGCGTGAACGTAGAGGTCACCGCGTACAGCAGCGCGAGCCCGAGGAACGCCCTGATCCAGCCGCCGACCGGCAGATAGGCGATGCCGATCCCGCAGGCCGCCAATGACACCCCGAACGAGACGGCCGCCTGAACGAAGAACGCGGCCGTGGTGCTTGATTTGACCGTTGTGCTCATGCCCACATCGTCGGCTCGGCCGAGCCTGCCGGCATGAGCAGTAGTACTCAAGTCCTTCTAACGATCGAGCGTTGGCGTCCGGGTCGAGGATGTGGGCGTTCATCGCCGCTGCCGCGTCGGCGAGCTCGGGCACCTCGACGACGGTGATCCCGGCGGCCCGCAAGGCTCTGATCCCGTGGGCGTCGGCGACGAAGACCGGTGGTTCGCGCCACGCGATGACCACGCGTCCGATCCCGGAGGCGATGATCAGCTCGGCGCACGTACGGGGCCTGGACCTGCGCCGAGTGCAGGGTTCGAGGGAACTGTAGAGCGTGGCACCGCGCAGGCGCTCGTCGTCGGGCGCGACCTTGCTCAGGGCGGACTCTTCGGCGTGCAAGTGCGGTCGCTCCCGCGAGAAACCCTGGGAGATCTCGCTTCCCCGCCCATCGACGATCACGCATCCGACCGAGAACGCGGTGTCACTGGGTGGGCACTGCTTGGCCAGGTCGACGGCGCAGGAGAGCCATCCGTAGTCTTCCGAGCGGCTAGATGGTACGAGGCGCAACTACGTGACCTTCTCCTTGGGGAGGTAGCGCAGAAATGCTATGTCCCCGATCGTGCGGGCCTCCGCGAGCCTCATCCGGTTCCCCGGCCCGTGGGGGAAGTCGCCGGGATTGACGAACCGCGGGGCGGCGGGGTCGCCGAGGAAGAACGGCGCGATGGCGAGGTGGACCTCATCGGCCAGGCCGGCGGTGAGGAACTGCGTGTGCACCGCCCCGCCGCCTTCGACCATGAGCCGTTCGACGCCCCGCCGGCCGAGGTCGTCGAGCATGACCCCGAAATCGAAGTCGGCGCCGAGACCCGCGACGTCGGCAAGGTCTCCCAGCCGTTCCCGCAGTCTGGGAACGGCCTGGTCCGGGCAGTAGATGAGCTTGTCGCCGCCGTGATGCCAGAACCTCAGATCCCGGTCGAGGTCACCGCTGCGCGTAATGGTGATCTTCAACGGGTACGGCGGCAGGCCGCGTGCCTCGCGCTCGTCGCGCCGCTCGGCCGAGTTCACCAGCAGCCTGGGGTTGTCCCGCCGCAGGGTGGTGGCGCCGATGAGGATGGCGTCGGACTCGGCGCGTACCTGGTCGACGCGGTCGAGGTCGGCCTCGTTCGACAGCACCAGGCGTTCGGGAGCGGCGTCGTCGATGTAACCGTCGATGGACGCGGCCACGCTGAGCAGCACGTACGGTCGCGTGATCACGTGGTCGGTGTCCAGTTCTTCTCCCGCGGTCGGGGCGGCCGCGCATCTCTCCACCAGGCAGCCACATGGAGGAGGTAATCAGGGTAGTCCCGCGTCAGCCGCCGAAGTAATGGCCTTCGTCGAGGTCCGCGACGAGGCCGGGCCGTACGGGACGCCGGTCCGTGGACGCCGTCGAGGCAAGTTCGAACTCATCGCCGCCGGGCCGGCGGTGAGCGTCTCCGGCTTCTCGATCATTCGCCGTAACGTTCGTCGCTCCGCGGCCACTTCGTCGTGACAAAGCCCCCAACCCTGGGAGAGCGAGTGGATGACGACAGAGAACGGTTCACCGCGCTGTACGACGCGTACCGCATGCGGGTGTGGGCGTACGCCGCCAGCCGTGTCGGCGGGCAGGCCGCCGACGAGGTCGTGAGCGAGACGTTCATGGTGGCGTGGCGGCGCTTCGGAGAGATGCCGTCCGCGTCGCTGCCGTGGCTGCTGGGCGTCGCCCGCAACATGATCCGTGACTCCGTACGGGCGCAGACGCGGCGCGACTCTCTCGCCGCCGAACTGCGGAGGTGGACGACAGAAGCGGAGTCCGACGTCGCCGACGGCGTCGTCGACCGCATCGCGATGCTGCGCGCCCTCGCCGCGCTTTCCGACCGTGACCGCGAGGTGCTCACCCTCGTCGCGTGGCAGGGCCTGAGCCCTCGAGAGGCCGCACGCGTCCTCGGGTGCAACACGGCCACGCTGCGCGTACGGCTGCACCGGGCGCGCAAGCGGCTGACCGAGGCGATGAGCCGGCACACGCAGGAGGCGTCACAGCACCGCGCCCCGACGATCGAAGTGGAGTTCTCGTGAAGGACATCATGCAGGAACTGGCCGAGGCCCGGCCGGGCCACCTCAGCGGGGCCGGACGGGTCGGTGAAGAGGTCCGCCGGAGCGAACTGGGCCGGGCGTTCAGTCAGCCACGCGAGGCCGTACGGCGGCGGGGGCACGCTCGGCGGCTGGTCCCGGCGGTCGCCGCGGGTGCGGTCGCGGTGACGGCGGCCGTCCTGGTCGCCGGAACGGGCGGGGGCACCCCGACTCCCAGAAGGTCCACGACCGCCGCGCCGTTCAGGGGCGACTCGGTGCTGCTGGCCGCCGCGGACGTGGCGGCGAAGCAGCCGATGGGCGAGTATTGGTACACGAATCAGCTCAGTGGGCTGTCGTTCGTGGTCAAGGGCGGGTACGCCATCACCTGCGCGCATATGGAGACCTTCGAGTGGACGGCGGTCAAGGCCGGCGGTGGTCACCTGTTCTACGGGCGCGACCTCCCCGCACGTCCGCTCGCCGCGGAGGACGAGGCCGCGTGGCGCAAGGCGGGGTCGCCGAGCATCTCCCAGGTGTGGAACACCGACCACTACACCCCCTGCGCGACGAAGGCGGGGAGCTGGAAGCCGGATATCAACCACGACAAGGGCGGAAGTTTCTTCGTGCCCGGCACCGCCGTCGAGTTGACGGCGGCCGAGGCGCAGCACCTGCCGACGGATCCCGCCAAGCTCACGAAGATGTTCCTGGTGAGGGACGTCAACCCCGCCAGAGCGAAAATGGATCCCGTGGGGTCGAAGTGGCTCAACGATCCCGCGCATGTCGTCCGGAACGCCAGTTATGCGTTCGCCAACGCGCCGTTGCCCCCCAAGGTCCGTGCCGCACTGATGCGGGCGCTGGCCGCCCAGCCCGGCGTGCGCAACCTCGGCACGATGACCGACCCGCTCGGGCGGCGTGCCATCGCGTTCGGCGCGGACTGGACGGACGGCCGGCCGGATCGGGGCCGCGGTGGAAAGGTGGTCTGGACGAAGTTCGGCTACACGTATCGGGAGGTCCTGCTGTTCGACCGCAAGACCGGGGAGTACCTCGGTGACGAGGCCGTGCTCGTCAAGCCGGGAGGCCGGTACCGTACCCGCAAGCCGGGCTTCGTGCTCCATTACGAGCTGCTGCGAGGCTCGGGCTGGACGAACAAGAAGCCGTCCCCGCCGTCGAAGCTCCCCTTCCACTGACCATCACTCGGTGCCGCCTCGGCGAACGAGGCCGGCGATGGACCAGAACGACGGTGGGCGCCTCTCCGAGGGGGAGACGCCCACGTCGCTTGCGCTCATTTAGAGGTGCACAGCGCGCCGTCCACCACGGCGAGCCGCCGTCAGGCCGCCTCGTGCAGGATCGCCGCCAGCTCACTGGGCCGGTCGAACATCGGCCAGTGCCAGCCGAACAGGTCCCGGTGCTCCCAGCCTCCGTCCGCCATGTGCCGGAAGGCGGGGACGGCGGCGGCCTGCGCCCGGATCTGCTCCGCTGTGAAACTGCAGAGCACGTGCAGCCGCGGCAGCTTCTCCCAGGCCTCGGTCAGCCGGACCGGCGTGGTGGCGGTGGCCCACGGCTGCGGTACCGACAGCCGCGCCAGCCGCTCGAGCGTGCCGCCGGGCAGCTCGGGCGCCCCGGCGGCGAGCTGCGACCACGGCGGTGGCGGCAGCTGCCAGCCGTGCCCCTCCGTGCGTACCAGCTCGGCGTTGCGCTCCTGATCCTCCGGCGAGGCGAACTCCGCGTGGGACATCCCGTCCGGCAGCGGACCGCTGTCGATGAACACCAGCCGGGCGATCCGTTCCGGTATCCGGTCCGCGACGCTCGGGACCACCACCGCGCCGGCATAGCTGTGGCCGACCAGCACCACGTCGTGCAGGTCCTCGTAACGGATCAGGTTGAGCACGTCGGTGACGTGCGTCTCCAGGTCGATGTCGGGCCGGGCCAGATGGGCCCGCTCCCCCATCCCGGTCAGGCTGAGCGGGTGGACGTCGTGCCCGCGGCCGCGCAGCTCGGCCGTCACCGGGTGCCAGGCCCAGGCGCCGAGCCAGAAGCCGGGGAGAAGTACGTAAGTCGTCATGAGCGCGACGCTAGGCCGGATACCGGACAGGATCCGCCCGGTATTCGAGGGAGAATTTCGGCATGACCCGACCGACCGCCCGCGTACTCGCCCTGCTGGAGATCCTCCAGGCCGGCGGCACCCGTACCGTCGCCGAACTGGCCGGCCGGCTCGGCGTGGACGAGCGCACCGTACGGCGCTATGTCGACCATCTGATCGACCTGGAGGTCCCGGTCCGGTCGGTGCGCGGCCGGTACGGCGGCTACCGGCTCGCCCCCGGGTACCGGATGCCCCCGCTGATGCTCACCGACGAGGAGGCGCTGGCCGTGCTGCTCGGCCTGGTCGCGGGCCGGCGGGCCGGACTGGTGACCACGTCCGTCGCGGCGATGGAGAGCGCCGCCGCCAAGGTACGCCGGGTGCTGCCCGAGGCGCTCGGCCGCCGCCTGGAGGCGCTGCTGGCGACCACCGAGTTCACCGCCCCGGCCCGGCGCGTGACCACCCCTGAGACGGGCGTGCTGCTGATGCTCGCGGAGGCCGCACGGCACCGCCGGCCGGTCGCCGTCGGCTACAGCGCCTGGAGCGGGCGGCGCAGCGAGCGCACCGTGCACCCGTACGGGATCGTCCTCCACTCCGGGCGCTGGTACGTGACCGGGGCGGACTCGGCCAGCGGCGAGGTGCGCACGTTCCGGCTGGACCGGATCGAGACCGCGGCGGTGCTGCCGGGGTCGTTCGAGGTGCCGGAGGGCTTCGACCCGACCGCCCGGGTGCTGTCGGGGCTCGCCGAGGTGCCCTACCTGCATGAGGTGTCGGTACGGGTCCGGGGCACCGCCGAGCAGATCCGATCCCGGCTCCCGGCCGGTATCGCCACCGTGCAGGAACTCCCGGCCGACCCTGCGCGGGAGCCCGCCGCGAAGGCGGACCATGATTCGCCGGAGCCCTCCGAGCCGCGGGCCGTTTCCGAGGAGGGCGGCGAGTGGGTACGGGTCAGGCTGCGGGCCGAGCGGCTGGACTGGGTCGCCGCCGCGCTCGCCTGGCTGGAACGCCCGTTCGTGATCGAGTCTCCGGACGCCCTGCGCGACCACGTGCACGCCCTGGCCCGCCGCCTCGCCACCTGCGCCGACGCCGTCACGGGTGCCGACGGGGCGACAGCAGCGCCCGCCCCGCCTCCGCCATGAACGCGTCCGCGGTCCGCCGGCTCCCGATCGGGAGACTCGCGACGCGGGGCCGGCCGGAACCGCCCGTCGCGACACAATGAGAGCATGACCCAGTCCGACCCGGGGACACGCTGCCATTGCGGGCTGCCCGCACCGTACGACGACTGTTGCGGGCGTTTTCACCGCGGAGACGCGAAGGCGCCGACCGCGGAGCGGCTCATGCGCTCGCGGTACAGCGCCTTCTGCGTCAATGACGAGGCCTATCTCCTGCGTACGTGGCACCCGTCGACGCGGCCACCGCACATCGACTTCGACGAGTCCCTCCGATGGCAGCGCCTCGAAGTCCTCAAAACCGACGGCGGAAGCTACCTCGACACCGACGGAACCGTGCACTTCCGCGCGCACTACATCGTGCGGAACCGCCCCGGGCACATGGAGGAACACAGCCGCTTCGTCCTCCAGGACGGCGCCTGGCTGTACGTCGGCCCCCTCGCCTCCCTGCCACCGATCGCGCCCGCCCGGGGGCGGTGAAGCCGGGGGCTGTAATCCCGCGAGACGGCCTATAGAGTCTGCCCAAGATCAGCATGACGCGGGGCCGAGGAGGGGGATGTCCAGCACACCGCTGTCCCTGCCGCAGCCGCCGCAGCGGGCGCCGGAGTTCGGGCGGGACTCGCTGATCGTCTGCGAGAGCCTGGTGCGGATCTACCAGTCCGGGTCGGTCGAGGTGCAGGCGCTGCAGGGGCTGGACCTGGTCGTGGACAGCGGCGAGATGGTCGCCGTCGTCGGGGCGTCCGGGTCGGGCAAGTCGACGTTGCTGTCCATCCTCGCCGGGATCGACGCCCCCACCGCCGGACGGGCGCGCGTCGACCGCTGGAACCTGCTGGCGATGTCCCGTGCCGACCGCGTGCACTACCGGCGGCACACCGTCGGATTCGTCCGGCAGCAGACCGCCGGCAACCTCGTGCCCTACCTGACCGCGCGGCAGATGATCGATCTGCCGATGACGATGGCCCGCACACCGGCCCGTACCCGCCGCGCCCGTACCACCGAGCTGCTGAACGCCCTCGGCATCGCCGAATGCGCCGACCGGCGTCCCGCGCAGCTGTCCGGCGGGCAGCAGATGCGCGTCGCCATCGCGGTGGCCCTCGCCAACGAGCCCCGCGTCCTGCTGGCCGACGAGCCGACCGGCGAGCTGGACACCGCCACCTCCGCGGAGGTCTTCGGGACGTTGCGGAACGTCAACCAGCAGCTCGGCGTCACCATCGTTGTCGTGACCCACGACCCCGAGGTCAGCGGCCAGGTCGAGCGGACCGTGGCGATCCGCGACGGGCGCACCAGCAGCGAGGTGCTGCGCCGTACCGCCACCAACGCCGACGGCGGCACGCATGTGATCGCCGAGGAGTACGCCGTGATGGACCGTGCCGGAAGGGTCCAGGTGCCGCGCGACTACCGTGAAGCACTGGCGCTGACCAGGCGGGTCCGGCTGGCGCTGGAGGCCGACCACGTCGCGATCCGCCCCGACCTCGACGGGCACGCGTGAACGCCGGTCCGGGCAGGCCGCTGGTCACCGTGCGCGGCGTCCATCGGAGCTTCGGGACCGGGCCGACCGCCGTCCACGCCTTGCGGGACGTGTCGTTCGACGTCACCGCCGGCACCATGGTCGTCCTCGTGGGCCGATCCGGGTCCGGCAAGACCACCCTGCTCAACGTCATCGGCGGCCTGGACCGCCCGGACGCCGGCACCGTCCTCGTCGAGGGTACCGACGTCACCGCCCTCGACGAGGACGGCCTGTCCCGCCTGCGGCGCGAGAAGGTCGCTTACGTGTTCCAGACGTTCGGGCTGATCCCGGTGCTGTCGGCCGCGGAGAACGTCGGCGCTCCGTTGCGGCTGGCCCGTGTCCCCTCGGCGGAACGTGAGCGCCGGGTCGAGCTGTTGCTGGAGCTCGTGGGCCTGGCCGACCACGCCGAGCAGCGTCCGGGTGAGCTGTCCGGCGGCCAGCAGCAGCGGGTGGCCATCGCCCGGGCCTTGGCCGCGTCGCCTCGGCTGCTGATCGCCGACGAGCCGACCGGGCAGCTGGACGCCGAGACGGGCCTGTCGGTGATGGCGCTGCTGCGCGGAGTCGTGGAGTCCGAGGGCGTCACGGCGCTGGTGTCCACGCACGACCCCGTGATGATCGCGCTGGCGGACCGGGTGATCCGCATCAACGACGGGCGGCTCGAGGAGGAGCCCAACGGGCAACTCAGAGGCCAGCCCAACGGGCAGCTCGAGGGACTGCCCGACGGGCAGCTCGCAGAGGAGCCCGACGGACGGATCGAGGGACAGGCCGACGGGCGGGAAGCCTCGTGATCCTTCGGAGCGGCCCGTGCTGAGGCTGCTCGTTCGCCGTGCCGGCGCGCAGTGGCCACTGCTGGCAGCCCTCCTGGCGGTCGTCACGGTCGGCTCCACCCTGCTGGGCGCTTACGCCCTTCTCGTCACCCGTACCGCCGACCAGGCGCTGGAGGCCGCCGCGTCCCGCGCCGCCCCCGACGACGTGGACACCACCGCGTACGCCGTGACCGTCCGCGGCCCGGACGCGCGATCCGTCGCCGGCGACACCCGTGGCGTGCTGGCCTCGGCGTTCGCTCCGTTCGCCGCGACGACGGCCGCGCGTGCGTCCTCCGTGATGCGGTCGCTGCCGCTGAGGCGTGCCGGGAGAGACGGCGTCCAGGCCGAGACCTACCTGTCGGGAGTGGAGGATCTGGCGGCCCGCGCCCAGTTGACCGCCGGACGCTGGCCGCGGGCCACGGCCGACGCCGCGCACCCCGCCGCGCCGCTGGAGGCCGTCGTCCTCGAACCCACCGCGCGGCTGCTCGGCCTCACCCTCGGCGGCCGCGTCCACCTCGGCGCGGAGCTGGCCGGCGACCCCGGCCCGGCGGTCGACGTGACCGTCGTCGGCGTCGTACGCCCGCGGCCGGGCACCGGCTGGGACCGCGACACCCTCGCCGCCGCCGGCTACGACCTCGCCTATCACGACGGCCATTCCATCGGACCGGTCCACGCGTACGGGCCGTTCATCGTCGACCTCGCCGACCTGCTCGCCGGCGGCTCCACCATCGACCGGCTGGAGATCACCGCCCATCCTGACCTGTCCAACCCCACCCGCCGCGACCTCGACACCGTCGCCGACGCCACGCTCGGCGCCGATCGCCGCCTGGCGCGTACCCTCGGCGACCGGGTGAAGGCCGAACGCGTCACCTCCCGGCTGCCGTCCACCCTGGAGGCCGCCCGCGACCAGCAGCAGGTCACCGCCGCCACCGTGCTCGCCGTCGCGGTCCTCGCCGGTGTCCTGACCGCGGCCGCCCTCGCCCTCGCCGGCCGGCTCACCGCCGGCGCGCGCGCCGACGAGACCGCCCTGCTGTCCGATCTGGGCGCCGGCCGCGGCCAGTCCGCCGCCGCCGCGACCGTCGAGGCCGGCGCACTCGCCGTCCTCGCCGCCGCGCTCGCGATGCCCGCGTCGTCCGCCCTGCATGCGGGCCTGACCCACCTGCCGCCGCTGGCGGGTGCCGGGCTCGCCACCCGGCCGAGCGTGACCGGCGCCCAGGTACTCGCCGTCGCCGGCGGCGCGCTGGCGCTCGCGGCGGTGCTCGTCGTCTTCGCCGTACGGCCCGCCGCCGCGGTCAGTGAGCGTCGCCACCGGCGCGAGCTGCTGGCCCGCTCCGGAGCCGATCTGCTGCTCGTGGCGTTCGCCGCCGTCGCCTGGTGGCAGCTGCGCGCTCAGCCCACCGGTGCCGGCTCCCGCGCCGACACCGTCCGCGTGCTCGCTCCCGCGCTGCTCCTCGCCGCGGGCGCCGCGCTGGCGCTTCGCCTGGCGGTGCCCGCGCTGCGCGGCGCCGACCGGCTGGCGCGCCGCGCCCGCGGACTGGTGTTCCCGCTGGCGGCGTTCGAAGCCGCCCGCCGGCCGCAGGCGGTCGCCGCGGGCCTGCTGATCGGCCTGGCCTGCGCGGCCGGCACGTTCGGGATCGCCTTCGACGCCACGTGGCAGCGATCGCAGCACGACCAGGCCGACCTGTCCGTCGGCACCGACCTCGCTCTCACCCTCACCGCCCCGCCGGTCACCGGGCAGGGCGCGGCCGTCCGCGCGGCCACCGGGGGAACGGTGAGCCCGGCCACCGACCGTGGCATCGTGGTCGGGCAGTGGCTCGGCAGCGCCGGCGACGTGCCCCGGTTGGTCGCCGTCGACACCACCCGCGCCGGGGCCCTGCTGCGCGGCCGGCTGAACGGCGGCCGCAGCTGGAGGAACGTGGCCGCCGCCCTCGCGCCGGCGGCCCGCGCCACCGGCGTCGCGGTCCCGGCCGGCGCCGCGCTCACCCTGACCGGGACGGCGGTCGGCGCGACCCCGCTCACCGTGACCCCCCGGTTGCTGCTGCAGGACGCCACGAGTCTGCGGACCACCTGCACCGGCCCGCCCATCCGGCTCGACGGCAGGGCGCACCCGCTGCCGGCCTGCGCGACGGCCGGCGGGCTGCGGCTGGTCGCGGTGTCCCTCCCGTTCGCGGCCGACGAGACCACACCGGGCGCCGCCTCCCCCGATGCCCCCGCCGGGGACAGCCGCGTCTCCGTCACGCTCGCGGTGCCCGGGGCCCCCGCCTCCGCCGGTACGGCACCCGCGCCGCCCTGGACCGCCACCTCCGCCCCGCCCTCCCCCGGGCAACTCGCCGATCCGGCCGTCGCCCTGACCAGCACCCCTGCGGGCACCAAGCTGAGGATGACGACGACCGTCTCACTCAAGGGCCCCCCGAACGCCGCCCGAGACCTCGTCGCCACCGCCTTCCCCGCCCCTGGGCCGGTACCCGTCGCCGTCTCCGCCCGCTTCGCCGACGAGGTCGGGGCCAAGCGCGGCTCCCGGCTCAGCCTCACCGTCGGCACCACGCCCGTCCCGGCCAGCGTCACCGAGGTGCTGCCCACCATCCCGGCCGCCCCCGGCGCCGCCGCCGTCCTCGCCGACCTGGACGCCCTCTCCCGCGCCCTCGTCGTGGGCGGCACCCTGGACTTCCCGGTGGACGCCTGGTGGGTCGGCCACCCCACCCAAGCCGACGCCGCCGTACGCGCCACGGCCCTGCACCTCGGCACCGTCACCACTCGCGCCGCCGAGACCGCCCGGCTCACCAGCGCCCCGCTGCGCGCCGGACTCCCGGCCGCGCTCCGGCTGCTCGTCCCCGCCGCCGCCCTGCTGCTACTCGCCGGTGTCATCCTGCATGTGACGTACGACCTGCAGGTCCGCGCCCACGAGGCGGCGCGGCTGGCGGGCCTGGGGATGTCCCGGCGCGAGATCCGTACCGTACTGCTCGGCCAGCACGTCGGCATCCTGCTACCCCTGCTCACGGCAGGCGCGGCCGTCGGCGCGCTCGCCGCCCGCATCGTCGCGCCCCTGCTCGTACGATCCGACACCGGCGCCGCGCCCGTCCCGGCCGCCCTGCCCAGCTGGCCGTGGGCGACCGAGACCGCCCTGTTCGCCCTGCTGCTCGCCGGATGCACGCTCGCGGTGACCGCCGTCGTCACCGTACGGGCCCGCCGCGTCGACGCCGCGCACCTGCGGGTGACATCGTGAGCGGCCGAACCACCCCACGGCCGTCCGGTCGCCGACGCCTACCCGCCCTACGACCGCCAGCCGTACGGCCGCCTGGTCGCCTGTGGCCGGCCGCCCTGCGGTCGCCTGGTCGCTGGCGACCACCCATCCTGCGGCCGCCCACCCTGCACTGGCCCAGCATCCGCGGCCGCGCCCTCGCCGACGCCGGGCCCCTGCTCCTGGCCGCCGCCGTCGTCGCGATCGTCACCGTGCTCGCCGGCGCCGTGCCGCCGCTGCTGCGCGCCACCGCCGACGACGCCGTTCAGGACGCGGTCCGCCGCGCCGGGCACGACGCCGACGTCCTGGTTCACGCCCGCTGGGAGCCCGACGACGGGCCCAGCGGCGATCGCGTCCGCTCGCCCCACCTCGCCGAGGACGTCGACGACTTCCGCGACCGGGCCAAGGACGCGCTCGGCCCCCACCTGCGCGCCGCGCTGCGTCCGCCCGTCGCCACCGTCACCAGCTCCACCCTCAGCATCACCGACGGCAGCGTGCTGCGCACCTTCCAGCTCACCTACCTCGCAACCGATCATGGCTCCGGGCCACACGTGACCTGGATCGCGGGCGGCCCGCCCCGGGGCGCTGCCGCCGCGGTGGGCGGCAACGCCGAGATCCCCTACCAGGCGCCGCCCTGGCCGGTGCAGGTCGGCCTGTCGGAAGCGGACGCCGCCGCTCTCCACGTACGTCCCGGCGCGCGCATCCCGGTCGAGGACGACCAGAAGCGCGTTAAGAACGTCCAGGTCAGCGGCGTCTTCCGGGCGACGGACAGCGCCGATCCGGCCTGGCGGCTCGCCCCCTGGCTGCTGCATCCCGTCTCCGGCGAGGACGGCGTGGGCACCACCCGGCTCGCCGGTCTGCTGTCACGCGACTCGCTGCCCGACGCCCGCCTCGCCCTCGACCAGGACCAACTGCAGCGCACCGTCTGGTTCACGCCCGACCCACGCGTGCTCACCTGGGATTCCGCCCAGGCGATCGCCGGGAGGGCGGTCGCTCTCAAGGCGGCCTCCGGCTCCTCCGGCGTTCTCGACGACTCCCTGCAGTGGGAGACGCAGCTCGACGCCGTGCTGCGGGATGTTCGCGCCCAGGTCAGCGCCGCATCCGCGCAGGCGTCCGTCCTGCTCATCGGCGTCCTGGCCGCCGCGGTCCTGGTGCTGCTGCTCGCCGCCGACCTGCTGGTGCGCCGCCGTACCCTGGCTCTCGCCGCCGCCCGGCAACGGGGGGCGGCCCTGCCCGACCTCGGCGCCGAACTGCTGCTCGAATCCGCCGTGGTGGCGCTGTCCGCCGCCGCGGCCGGGCTCGCGCTCGCCCGTACGGTCGCCCCGGGCGCCTCCTGGGGGTGGGTGGTCCCGGTGGTCCTTGCCGCTGCCGCCGCCGGCCCGGCGTACGGCACGCTCGCCGCCGCCCGTGCCACCCGCGATCGCCGTGTCCCCGCCAACCGGAGCGCGCGGCGCTGGGCCCGCCGCACCGACCAACTGCGCCATGCCACCCTCGAGGCCGCGATCCTGATCGCCGCGGTCGCCGCCCTGGTCGCGCTGCACCAACGCGGGATCCTCCCGGCCGCCCCCTCCGGCGATGCGGCGGGAACCGGGCCGGACGGTGGCGTGGCGCTGCCCACGAGCGCGCCCGCCCTCGGCGTTCTCGCCGGCGCGCTCGTCCTGCGGCGGCTGCTGCCCGCCGGGACGCGCCTCGCCCTGAAGCGGGCACTGCGCTCACGCCGCCCACTGGCCGTGTTCGGCGCCGCGCGGGCGGCCGCGACGTCCGCGCGCGTGCTGCCGCTGCTGGTCCTGGTGACCTCCGCGGCGCTCGCGTCGTACACGCTCACCCTCGACGCCACCGCCGGCCGGGGCCTGGCCGACGGCGCATGGCGTACCGCCGGCGCCGATGCCCGCCTCGACGTCGCGCCCGCCGCCGCGGCCTCCACGCCCGCGCTCGCCCGGCGCATCGCCGCCGCGCCGGGAGTCCGGCAGGCCGTCGCCGGCCAGGTGACCGAAAGAGCGCGCATCGTCGCCGACTCGGTGATCGTCGCACCGCGCCTGGTGGTCGTGGACGCCGCCGCGTTCCAGCGGCTGCCGGCCTCCACCCCGCGGCCGCACGCGCCCGCGCTCACGGCAACCGGTCACGGCGACGTCCCCGCGCTGGTGCGCTCGAGCAACGGCGGCCTGCGGCGCGGCATGCGCCTGCAACTGCTCCGGGACGGTGCCCCGGCCATCCGGCTCACCGCCGTCGGCACGGCACCCGCCGTCGGCGACGCCGACGACGTCGTCCTCGTGGACGCCGCGACCCTCGCCGCCGCCGGTATGCCCACCGTCCCGAACACGGTGTGGGCGACCGGCCCCGGAGCGGCACGGGCGGTCACCGCGAGCGCCGTCGCCGCGAACGCCGTGCTGCGCACTGACGTGCTCCGCGCACGCCGTACGGCGCCGCTGACCTCGGGACTGCTGCGGTTGGCGTGGGCCTCAACCGCGACCCTCCTGGCCCTGGGGCTGCTCGCGCTCGGCCTCGGCGCGGCCGCGAGCGCGCCGGAACGGTGGCAGACCCTGACCCGGCTGCGGACCCTCGGCCTGCGGCCACGGGACGCCCGCTGGGTCGCCGCGGGAGAGTTGCTGCCGCCGGTGCTCGTCGCCGCCGTGGGCGGCCCACTGCTCGGGGCGCTGCTCGCGCGCCTGACGTTCGGCCCGCTCGCTCTGCGGACGCTCACCGGGCAGGCCGCCGACCCGGCCCTCGTGCTGCCGTGGGGACGGCTCGGTCTGGTCACCGTCGCGTTGCTGGCGGCGGTCGCCGTGGTGGTACCCGTCGAGTCGGCGCTACGGCGCCGCCGCCGGCTGAGCGAGGTGCTGCGCGCGGGCGAGGGATAGCCGCCGACCCCCAGTGGAACAAGTGGCCAGACCGGTCAGGAATCGAGAAGCGCCGGTCATCGGGCCACGCCTAGCGTGAAAGCCATGGACATCACCATTAACGCGAGCTTCCTCCCGCACAACGACCCGGACGCCTCCGTGGCCTTCTTTCGCGACATCCTCGGCTTCGAGATCCGCAAGGACGTCGGACAGGGCACGATGCGCTGGCTCACGGTCGGCCCCAAGGACCAGCCCGGCACGTCCATCGTCCTGTACCCGCCGGCCGCCGACCCGGGCATCACCGACGACGAGCGCCGCACCATCGCCGAGATGATGGCCAAGGGCACGTACGCCCGCATCATCCTGGCCACCAAGGACCTCGACGGCGTCTTCGCGCGGCTGCAGGCCGGCGGCGCCGAGGTCGCCCAGGAGCCGACCGACCAGCCGTACGGGATCCGTGACTGCGCCTTCCGCGACCCCGCGGGCAACCAGATCCGCATCAACGAGCTCCCCTGAGCCGTCCGGCGAGACTGGAGGAAGCCAATGACACAGAACCAGCAGGCGGGCAGTCGCGAAGGGCGCACGCGCGGTACGCCCGGACCGGTGTCACGGTGGATGCAGCACCGAATGAACGCCCGCATGAACCGCAAGATCCGACGTGGCCGCGGCACGTTCATGGGCATGGACGTACTGATCCTGCACACGGTGGGCCGCCGCAGCGGGCAGGCGCGGCAATCGCCGCTCGCGTGGTTCGCCGACGGCGAGGACGCCTGGCTGATCGTCGCGTCGGGCGGGGGGAGCCGGCACCCGGACTGGCACCTCAACCTGATGGCGCACCCCGACCGGGCGTCGATAGAACTGCCCGGCCACGACGCCGTACCGGTGACGCCGCACGTGCTCGACGGCACCGACCGTGAGCAGGCATGGCAGGGCATCACCACCGCCCAGCCCCGCTACGCGAAGTACCAGCAGAAGACCGACCGGGAATACCCGGTCATCCGACTCACCGTGCGGTGACGGCGATCGACCAGGATGCGATCCGCCATCAGCCCGAGTCCTGGTCACTCAGTTGGTCACCCAGTCATGCGAGAGGCCCCGTCCTCGGGTGGGATCGGGGCCTCTGACCTGGGAGCCGCCCGTCGGAATCGGACCGACGACCTATTTCACCGGCGCAGGTGAGGATCTGATGTCCCGTAAGGATCGACCTCGCCCTGGTCTGTCACGATCACCCAGGTATTAGCAACCTTGTCGTGCAGGGTCTGCCCGTCTGGATCCCAAAAACTCCACGCCAAGTCGATGATTCCGCCGATTCCGGCAGTGAGGAACGCAAGAAGAGTTGCGAATCCAGCCCTCCATACCGCCGTCCAGATGCCGATATCAGCGAAGTCCGTGCTCATCACCTTGATACCCATGAAGTACTTGCCAAAGGTTCGACCGCTCCTGACGTGGTGAGTCGCGAAGTAGCCGAAGCAGAAAACGGCGAGCCAAAGAGTCGCCGACACGGTAGGCAGGAGGGCATATCCGACTATGACCGGGCTCAGGACGACCCCATCGATGATTGCCGCCCCGATGCGGCGTCCGCCACTCGCGAGCGTTACTTTGGAACGCGCCATGTCCGACGACTTTACCGATTGCGGACCCCGAGCGTGAGGTGCGGACACCCTGATGGGCAGGTCGTCCAGGTCAGTTGTCAGCGCCCGCGTTAGCAACCGGCCCACGCTTGGGCCTGCTTCGCGACAGGTGTCACCCCCAGGAGTGGCCCATCAGCGCGGCGATCAGCACCCCGGGAACGGCACCCAGGCTGACGACGGCACCGGCCAGGAACAGGGGGACAGTGAAGATCAACGATAGCGGACTCAACAGCGGTGGCCAGAAGGCCCGCAGTTCGGGCCTGTCGCCCTCGATAAGCCACAACCGGCGAGTCGGCAGCGGTTTGAGGGATCCGCTGGGCACGCCACGCCGGTAGATCAGTTCCCGGCCTTCGGAATCGACGTAGACGTAGTGCTGTTCCCAGGGAGCCTCGTCGACCTTGCGCCAGGCTTTCTTGGCGGTATGGCGGTACTCGGCTTCGACGAGTCCCCCCTTGACGGCACCCCGGATGTCGTTCAACACCGCCCATGCGAATATGCCGCCGCCACCAGCCAATCCCAGACCCACGTTCAGAAACAAGATGCTGCACAGCGCCATGATCCAAGTGCCCACGGCGATCACCGCGAGGGTGTACACGACCAAGGCCACGAGGCCTGCCCGCAGCGCCAGTTGCTCCGGCATGTAACGGTCACGCAGCCGGGGCCTTGACCGGCCGTCCGCCGCACCCGTTTGTGTGGGAGTCGGTCGAGGGACGTCCGGACCTACTGGACCGGCGGACGTCGTCACGTTCGCTCGGGGCGTTCGGCTTTTGGCTTTCGGCGTTGGGACGTTCGGCTCCGCCATCCCCGCTTGGGGAAGCGAGGTGCCGACGAGATGGGTGTTGAGGCGATTCAGCGCGGCCATGCCGGCATCGAGTTCGCGTCTGGCCAGCGCCACGTCACGGCCGGCCTCCCGCTTGGCGGCCTCATAGGCGTCCAGGGCTCGCGCATACTCCACGGCCATCTCGTGAGTAGAGCCCGGACGATCGACGGCGAACGGGTGCACCGCAAGCATTTCGCCGAACACGGTCAGCTGGGCGTCGAACCGAGCGGCTTGCTCCCGCGCCTTACGCCGCCGCTCCCCGAGCGGAATCACCCGGCCATCATGCTCCCTCGAATCATTTGCGACCAGTGGATATCGCCAGACATGCCCGCCCGTGGTCCGCGTTCGGGGACGCCGTCCTCGTCGACCGCTGAGCCGTTCGCCTTCCACCACCTGGCCGCTTAAGCCATGCGAACGCTCTGTAATCAAGCAAGCGGCCCGAGTAGGCGGATCGCACAGCATAGAGGGGTCTACACCGATGTTCGCCTACATCGCGTTAGCAAGCATGCGCAAATCGTACCGTTTATCACGATTCGGTGACTTTGCCCCCATTGACCCCCTAGACTCCTCACCACTCGGCGGTCCCACGTGTCACACAAAAACCATGGCCGCCGGCCGAATCCCTGCAGTTCAGGGAACCGGGGACCCAAGTACTTGGGGTGAATCCGCAGCGCCCGGCGCTCGGTAGGGCATCTCCCGCCCGAACCCGACAGCTAACCCGGTAGGCGTGAGGAGAGGAGTTCGTACGTGACATCTTCATATTCGCGGCTCATAAATTCTGGCCGCCTGGGAAGCATTGCGGCCTTGACGGTAAGCGCCGCTCTTCTTCTCCCCTCGAGCGGCGCAAACGCGGCTACCGGCTCGTCTGCGGCGACAGCGAAGAAGAAACTGGAGAAGCTGAACAGCCAGGTCGACATACTCGCCAATAAGTACGATAAGGCCAAGACACAGTTGGACGCCGCAAAGAAGCATCTTTCCGCGATCAACAATGAAGTGGCCACAGAGAAACCCAGGTATCAGAACCTCCGCATCCGGGTGGCACAGATGGCCGTCGCCGCCTACAAGAACGGCACGCTCGACAGCACCAGCGTCCTCGCCTCCAAGGACCCCAATGCGGCGCTGGATAATATGTCGAACTTCACCGCGCTTTCCAACAGGCGAAGCCAGGAGATGACCGCACTGTTGGGATCGACCCAGCGCCTCCGGCGCGATCAGGAAGAAGCCCGGGCAACGCTGCAGACCGTCACCACGACCACAGCCGCACTGAAGGCGCAGAAAGCCACCGTCGAGAAGGCAATCGCCAAACAGAAGGCACTGTTGGCCAAGATCGGCAGCCCCAGCGGAAGCACCAAAAGGACAAGCAGCAGCAATAGCAGTGGTTCGAAAAGCAGTAGAAGCTCCACCGGCTCCGCATCCAGCCAGGCCGGCAAAGCGGTAAATTATGCCATCGCCCAGCTCGGCAAACCCTATATCTTTGGCGGGACAGGCCCGACGGGCTACGACTGTTCCGGGCTGACGATGATGGCCTGGCGTGCCGCCGGCGTCGATCTTCCCCGCATCGTCCCGGACCAGTACAACGCCATCCGCCATGTCGCCAAGTCCGATCTACAGCCCGGCGACCTGGTCTTCTTCGACAGCCTTGGCCACGAAGGCATTTACGTCGGCGGCGGTAGATTCATTCACGCCCCGCACACCGGCACCGACGTGCAGTACGCCAGTATGTCCAATACCTACTGGGTCTCGCACTACGTCGGCGCCGGCCGTCCGTAATCAGAGGGCCGACGCACCGCGTCCCGGTCGGCCTGCCACCGGGACGCGGGTACGGACGACCGGAGGCGGGTCAGGAGACGTTCAGTGCGGTGTCGTCGAGGACGAACGAAGTCTGCAGCTGCGACCCCTCGGTTCCGGTGAACTTCAATGTGACGGCCTGGCCCGCGTAGGCGGCGAGACTGTAGCTGTGCTGCTGGTAGCCGGTGGCGGCGTTGAGATTGGAGAAGGTCGCCAGGGTCGACAGCACGGTGCCCGAACTGCCCAGCACCTGGACTTTCAGGGTGTCGTAGGCGGTCGAGGTGGACGTCTCGGCGGTGTCGATGTGCAGCCAGAAGCTGAGCGAGGCGGTCGAGCAGGCCGCCGGCACGGTCACGGTTTGGGAGAGCGTGTCGGTGTTGGCCGTTCCGTAGCCGTTGAGCCAGGCGTCGTAGGCGCCGGTACGGGGCGGCTCGCTGGAGGAGGTGCTGATGACACCCGAGGTGGCCGTCCAGCCGGCGCCGGAGCCGGACTCGAAACCGGGGTTGGTGAGCAGCTGCGCCGGGGTGCACGAGGAGGTCGGGGGCGGCGTGGTGGTGTCGCCGGCGCCGGCGAGCCACTCGGTCGCGTTCAGGCCGAGTTGCGCGTCGGTCGCCTTGGCGTCGTTCCAGCCGTTGTACAGGGTGTTGCCGGACTGGCCGGTGCCATCGTCGATGTCGGAGCTGTCACCCCAGAAGGCGACCCGGCCGTTGCCGAAGGTGCTGGTGGCGAAGAAGGCCCCGGTGGTCCCGCCCGGCGTCGCGGTGGTCAGGTAGAGCAGGCCTTTGACGCCTGCGTTGTCGGCCGGGTGCAGGGTCACGGTGGTGCCGTTGTAGAGGGCACCCGCGGTCACGGTTCCGTACGGGCCGTGCAGGACCGGGTTGGTGCTGTCAGTGATGGCGGTCGGGTAGCCGCTGGCGATGTTGAGCAGATCGACGCTGAATCCGAACGGGTCGGTACTGTCGACCGTGTTGTTGGTCATCAGGTCGTTAATGATCTTCGGCGAGTCGGCGCCGTCGTTGTTGCGGTCGCTGCCGGTGTGGTCGGAGATCAGGAACAGCCCGCCGCCGTTCTTGACGAATGTCATCACGGCCGTCTTCTCGGCCGTACTGAGCAGGACGTTGGGCTCGGGCAGCACGAACTCGTCGAAGTTCGACAAGTCCTGGGGGTTGGAGGAATCGCCGTAGGTGATGGTCTTGCCTGGGGCGAGGGTGTCGAGGGTGTAGTTGCCGGTCTTCTGCAAGGCCACACCCCAGGCCGAGATGGCGCCGGTCCAGTCCGTCTCCACTGACGGCGAGGCGTTCTGCTTCGTCGGGTCGGGAATGCTCGTACTGATGATCCAATCGGCGTTGCCCGCGGTCTCGGCCTTGCTGTCGTCGAACAGCACACGGTGCTTGGTCACCGCCGCCGCCGGGTGAGAGTTCGCGACGACCACAAGCGTGACGGCAGCGAAGGTGAACGCGGCAATAGCGAGCGCGGTGATCGCGCCCAGCAGACGTGCCCGGGTCGTACGAACCGGGATGGCAAGGGGCTCGAACATTCGACACGCCTCTCGGGCGGAGATGAGACGTTCTGAGTGTCAGTTCAACGGCACTGCGCGGTCCACGTACGCGTTGACAACCGTCGATGTCGAGATCTGTTCGATATTAGGGTTGACGACGCGCCCAGGCGCGGAACTCGCCGGCTGGTCGGCCCCATCGCGAGTCAGGTACCCGCGCTGCGACGGGCGGACCAAGCCTCGTGGGCGCTGCGGACGCGAGCCCACAACACCTCACGGCCGGCGGCACCCAGATCGGTCAACTCCAGCCCGAACACCTCCGCCAGCACCTCGTACCACTCGCTCCTGGTCTCCAGGACACGCCGCCGGTCCGGGCCGGGGCCGATCCGCCGCAGCACGCACCCGATGAGTGCGTCGACGCCGTCGGCGTCGCGCCGCATCACCGTGCACGTCCGCACGTACCCCGACTCCGGGGACGTCGACAGGTCCACATGCCGGTCGAGGAAGTCGGTCACCACCGCGGGCCGCATCTCGAAGTCCATGCCGGCGAACGTTCCACGCGGATCGTGCTCCAGCCGCCAGCCACCAGGCTCGACCTGCGAGCGCCCGACCCGGAACCGGAACGGCCCCTGGACATACTCCCCCACACGCAGCGGCAGCGGCTCGTGCAGCCCGTCGCCCAGCCCCGCGTCCACCAGCCAGGCTCCCTCCGGGCATTCCCCGGACGGCAGGCCGCGCACGGTCAGCGCCAGATGGTTGGCGAGCGCCGGACCCGGAGGAGGCACGACATCATGCTCCTGCACTCCGGCCCGGTGCCAGGTCACGTCATAGCCCAGGGCGCGCAGCAGGAGGGAGAACGCGCCATTGAGGTGGTAGCAGTAACCGCCGCGTCCGGCCACGATCCGCGCGGCGGAGTCGTACGGGTCGATGGAGGTCAGCCGGCCGAGGTGGGCGTCGAGGGCCTCGTAGGCAATGCGTTCGACCTGCGCGGTGTGAAGAGTGCGCAGGCCCGCGACGCTGGGCGGTCCCAGGTCGGAAACGCCGAGGCGTCGAAGATAGGCGGCCGTGTCGAACGCGGGCATCTGCCACCTCCGGCACGCATCGTAAACCGCCGCGGAAGCGGTACGCCAAGCAGTGATGGCTCCCGCCGCGGCCCTGACGCACGCCCCAGTACGACGCCCGACCCGAGTTGCTCACGGCCGCCGACCTAACGCTGATCGACGCCCCGGAATCCCAGGCTGGTGCGGTCGGCGCCGGATGGGCGGGTCACCCGAGCTTGAGCAGTAGCTCGGCGAGCTCGCCCGGCAAGGTGATCATGCAGTCGTGGCCGGTCGGCAACTCCCACACCTGTGCCGGGGAACCGTTGGGCTGTATCGCGGGGACAGATCTCCGTTCATAGCCTTTCGGCACGCCGGCGACGCAGTGGATGTGCGTCCGTGGGATCCCGTTCACGGCCGGGTTGTCCAGTCGGACCGGTTGCTGGAAGCAACGCACCGACTGATCCGACAGCATCGTGCGCAGCCAGGCGACGTCCACCGGATCGGTGACCCCGAACAGACCCGAGGACGGCGGCAGCTCCGGAGGCGGAACCCGCCAGCCACCATCGGACTTCGCGGCGAGGTCGATCATGCCCTGGGTCAGGGGCATGACGTCGGCCGCGCTCTCACCGTCCTCCGGGACCATCGCGTCGAGGTAGACCAGATGTGCGATCCGATCCGGCGCTCGGTTGGCCGCAGACGAGATGACCAGCCCGGCGTAGCTGTGTCCCACGAGTACCACCTCGGTGAGGTCTTCCTCGGTGATCAGCGTGACGATGTCATCGACGTGCGTGTCAAGCCCTACCTCGGGGCTGAGCAGATGCGCCTTGTCTCCGTGGCCGGTCAGCGACGGGGCGAGCACCCGATGTCCGGCCGACGTCAGGAACGGGACCACTCGCTCCCAGCACTGTCCGCTATGCCAGGCGCCGTGTACCAGGAGATACGTTGACATGTCTCGCTCCTTGCTGTGCTTGTCCGCACTGGGGGCGGAAGGATGGGGGTCACCAGCCGAGTCCTCCTGGAAGGCGTCGGTGCCGGTGATGGTCATGCCGACGACGGCCGCGGTCTCCCCGACGGGTGGGCCACCGTCCATACCGGCGGTGAGGTCGGCGTCGGCTCGGTGAACCGCTGATCAGGCTGCCGCCCAGGCTCTGACCGAGCCAGGGCCCCCACGTTCCTGGGGGTGGCAGGACCAGGCACGCACGCGATCGTCCGAATTACCGTGGAGACATGACCGAGGAACCGAACCCGCTGGGCGACTACATTCGCGCCCGCCGTGAGCGCGTCACTCCCGAGCAGGTCGGCATCCCCGTCTCGGGAGTGCGGCGCGTGCCGGGGCTGCGCCGGGAGGAGGTCGCGATGCTCGCCGGCATCAGCGTCGACTACTACCTCCGCCTGGAGCAGGGCCGCGATCGCAACCCCTCCGTGCAGGTCCTCGAGTCCCTCGCCCGCGTGCTGCGACTCGACGACGATGCGACGGCCTACCTGCTACGCCTCGGCGCGGACAAACCCCGAAGGTACCGGCGCCGGGCCCGGAAGGAGACCGTCCCTCCGGGCATCGCCAAGCTGGTGGCCACGCTCCCGCTACCCGCGCACGTCGAGAGCCGCTACCTCGACGTCCTCGCCGCCAACGCCTTGGCGACGGCGCTGTCACCGCGTCTCGCGGCGGGAGCCAACCGCCTGCGGGACGTGTTCCTCGACCCTGCCGAGCAGGCTCTCTACCCGGACTGGGAGAACGCCACCGTGGTCATGGTCGCCGGCTTCCGCGACTCCGTCGGCACCGACACGGACGACCCCCGATTCATCGAGCTCGTCGGCGAGCTCTCCCTCGCCAGCCCTCGCTTCAGCCGGCTCTGGGCCCGCCACGACGTACGAGTATGCGAAGGCTCCCCTTTGCACATCGACCACCCCCAGGTCGGCAGTCTCCGGCTGAACCGGGAGAGGCTGGGCTTCGCCGGTGCGGCAGGCCAGAAGCTCGTCGTCTACCACCCGGACCCCGGCACTGACAGCGCCGAAAAACTGGCACTCCTCGCCTCCGTCATGCAGACACCGGCTGCGCCTCGAGACGCCACCGCGGGCGACCGGGATTCACGTTCGCCCGGCGCGCCGAGAAGATGACGCCGGCCGAACGGGCGGCCGATCGCCCGCACGACGCCCTACTTCGGTACCTGGAAGCCGCCGATCTTCTGCTCGAGCAGTTCGGCCAGCCGCAGCGGGGTGCGGTCCTCGAACATCGGACCGATGAGCTGCACTCCCACCGGCAGACCCTCGGGGGACCGGCCCGTTGGTACGGCGGTGGCGGGCAGGCCGGGCATAGTGGCCAGACCGGCCCAGACGAGCTGGTCGAAGTACGGGTACCCGACGCCGTCGATGTCGATCCGGCGTTCCAGCGGATTGGGGTTGTGGTCGTGCGGGAACGCGGGAGTGGGCGTGATCGGACACACCACGGCATCGAACTCGGCGAACAGCTGCCGCCAGCCGTGGCGGTGGAGTTCGCGATGGTTGTTGGCCTCGATCCAGTCGCGGTGGCTGAACACCATGGCGCGCAGCCGCGTCGCGTCGAGACTCTGGTCGTCTGCGCTCAGTCCGGCGGCGCGGGTCCGCAGCTGCTCGTACGATTCAATGGGAAAACGCGCAACGGAGCCCGAAATCAGCAACTGCATGTAGAGCGTCGCGGCTTCGGTCAGATCGGGCAGCAGCGGACTGTGCCGTTCGACGCGGGCGCCGCCGTCGACAAGCGCGTCGGCCACCCGGTTCACGCCCGCCCGCACAGCGGACCCGGTCGGAATGAGCGGATGCTCCTCGAGCACCAAGACCCGGAAGTCGCAGAGCCGCTCGTGGCGCGCGGGCGGCAGCGTCACGTCGTACGCCACACCGTGCGTCAGCGGGTCCGGTCCGGCCATGACGTCGAGCAGGAGCGTGAGGTCGCGGGCAGTGCGCGCCATCGGACCGACGACGGCCAGATCGAGGTCGACGGGCAACGGCGGCGCCGGCGGCGCGACCATGCCGCGGGTCGCCGCCAGCCCGAGCGTCGGCTTGTGCGCATAGATGCCGCAGAAATGCGCGGGGGTGCGCAACGAGCCGGCGAGGTCGGAGCCGATGGACAGCGCGCCGAATCCGGACGCCAGAGCCGCCGCTGATCCGCCCGAGGACCCACCCGACGTGCGACCGTGATCCCACGGGTTGTTGGTGGTGCCGTAGATCTCGTTGAAGCTCTGGATATCTTGCAGCCCCAAGGGCACATTGGTCTTGCCGAGCACCACCGCGCCTGCGGCCTTGAGCCGCGACACCTGCACCGCGTCCTCGGCCGGCATGTAGTTCCGGTGTAGCGGCATGCCCCAGGTCGTGGGCAGCCCGGCGATGTCGTAGGACTCTTTGACCGTCACCGGAATGCCGAGCAGCGGCCGGTCCTCACCCCGGGCGCGCGCCTGGTCGGCGCCGCGCGCGGCGGCCCGTGCACGGTCGAAGTCCGGCACACAGATCGCGTTGATCGCCTTGTCGTCCCGCTCGATACGGGCAATCGCCTCGTCGGTCAGTTCCGCCGAGGTCACTTCACCGGCGCGCAAGGCAGCCGCGAGATCTTCGGCCGTCTGAAAATTCCACTCCATGAATCCGACCGTAACGGCCTCTGGAACAGGCCATAAAATGCCGCTTCGCGCAACGGGATGGGTGTCTCCATACTCTCGGCGCTTCCGTCGCCTGCGATATCGGTCTCGTCGTAGCCGTGCCGCAGTAGGTTGTTGACGTAGTTGGAGCGTCGCGAGGCGCAGCGTTCGCGGCTCGAGGGCGGCGAGGACGCGACGGTCGCTGGGAAATCCTTCGGCGTCGAGTGTCAGGGCTCGATGACCAATTCGGCGATATGGCCGTCACGCAGGGAGAACCGGAATCGCAGGTCGACGACGCCACCGGGGAAGTCACCCTCGAGGTGGTGCACGGCCACGTAATGGTCGTCGTCGATGCGCTGGGCCGCGACGAGCTTCATGGTGTAGGTGTACTCACCGCCGGCGCGCGCCAACCAGTCGCGGATCTCGCGCTTACCGCGGTAGGTGTGGCCCTCATCGACGGCGATGGCGTCCTCGGTGTAGTACGCGAGGGCCAGGTCCAGGTCACGGGCCTGGTGGGCTGCCAGGTAGTCGTTGATCATCTCGGGCAGCTTGCGGGTATCGATCGCTTCACTCATGTCACGGTCCTCTCTGCATCGTGGTGTCGCGCATTCAGGCTGCGGTCTCCCGCAGGGAGAGGGTCAAGCGCACCGTCCCGTGAGGGTGCAGAGTGGGGATATGTCCCGTGGACTGACGATCGGCGAGTTCGCGCAGTTGACGCATCTGAGCGTGCGGACCCTGCGCCGCTACCACGAGTCCGGGCTGCTGGAGCCCGCGTCTGTCGACCCCGTCAGTGGTTATCGCTACTACACCAGCGACCAGATCCCCACCGCACAGGTCATCCACCAACTGCGTCAGCTGGACGTGCCGCTATCCGATGTGGCCAAGGTCCTCGCCACCGAGGACACCAGGGAACGCGCCGGCCTGATCGGCGGGCACCTGCGGCGGTTGGAGGCCGAACTGGACCGCACACGAGCCGCCGTGACCTCGCTGCGCCGACTGCTTCGTCCCGACGAGGGCCTACTGCACGTCGAGCTGCGCTCAGTGGCCGCCAGAACGGTCGCCGCGGTCAAGGGGTTCGTCGACCACGGCGAGATCCTGTCATGGTACGCGGAGGCCATGGCCGAACTCGACGCCGCGGTCACCGGTCTGCCGCCGCTCGGGCCGCCAGGTGGGCGCTACGCCAACGAGCTGTTCACCGGCGGCCGAGGAGCGGTGCTGGTCTACCGTCCGGTCGCCGAACCGCCGGCCCGAGGGCGAGTGACGCCCACCGACCTCCCACCCGCCGAACTCGCCGTCGCTGTCCATTTCGGACCCCACGACGACATCGACGTCACGTACGGCCGGCTCGGCGCCTGGGTTGTCGAACACGCCCTCGCCGTGGACGGTCCCGTCCACGAAACCTACCTCGTCGGACCACGCGACGACCCGGATCCTCGGGCCTGGCGAACCGAGATCGGCTGGCCCGTGTTTCGCCTGGCCGCAGAATGACGTGACGGTTCGGCGGACGGGACGGAGTCGATCGCCACGCGCCCGCTGATCGACATGAGGGGGCCTCAAACCGTCAGTCGCTGTTCCTACCCGCAACGGACAGGGTTGGCGTGCAGATCGCTCTCGCCGCAGCCTGAGGCCCGCCCTAGCAGGGCCAGCACAAGCCGACCGGCGGAAGGGCCGCGTAGTCGTCAGCGGTGAATGAGACCAAAAATGAGCCAGAACGCCCCTGGGCGCCTCTCCAAGGGAGAGACGCCCAGGTCAACGTGGGAGCCGCCTGTCGGAATCGAACCGACGACCTATTCATTACGAGTTCCGGTACCAGTAGATCGCCAATGTCCGCTGGGGTACGCCTGACGTGCTCAGATGGCATGTCCCGTACCTCAGCGGACAACCGTGTATCCCGGCTTACACGCGTCGAAATGAGACCACGTTTGAGACGGCTCTATGATCGGCGAACCCGTGTCTGCCTTCTGTAGGCCGGTTGGTCGACGTCTCACGTCCCTGACACGGCATCGTCGTACCGTGTCTGCGGCTGTCCCGCACAGCCGTGCTCGTCAGCAAGTCACGGCCCTGCCACCGTCAGGACGACCTTCGCCGCATCCACGGACAATCAAGCCGGCTCGACCGCTCCTATTGCAGAGCCATCCAGAATCGACCCACATGATGGACAGGGATGAACGCTGATCGTGACAGAACAGCAGGCTCCGTCACGGCGCCTGGCGCGATAAGAATTCGACCGGAGCTCTCAAGTTATCTCGACTGAGCGTTAGGGGGCTAAACCAGATCAATTAGATCCTAGATACCTCGATGGAGGTCAGCTCAGATTTGTCGTAACGCGGTTCACCCACATACGCACGGTTGCTCGGTCACCTTTCTTAAGCAGCCGCATATGGGAGATCCGGTTCCTTATCGGCATGATATCCTGTGCGAAGTGCTTCCATGCGATTGCGTCCCACGACAAGCCATTGAACCTCGAAGACTGGACGACTTCAAGAAGTTCGCCGAGGCTGAGCCATTCGATGGGGTCTCGTAGCTGAGAAACGCTTACGGCCGTCACATTCACGTCGTTTCGCGCTCGCTCAAGCACATTTTTGGCGATGGCCTCATTGAAGAGATTCTTGCGCCATCGTGCGCCCGAATCCCTGATAGCAGCGTCGCGCAGTATCTTCCGGATTGTACGTTCGATCTCCCATAGGCCACCCGAAACAGCAGGGAGATCGACTTGCGGTCCTACTACTGCGGCGACGGCGTCCGCTACGGCATTCATGAATTTCCAGAACGGGACTGGCGCGGTGAATCGAAGCACGTCGTCAACCACATGGGCAAGACCGGCGCCACGCATCGCTTCTGCGACTCCAGGCTCGACTTCGGCGATGAAACTAACGTCGTGCTTTGCCTCGAATATGGCGAAGTCAAGGTCGGTTAGAACGTTCACACCAAGCTCGTCGAGAGACGCTCGTAGAACGAGATCAACGTCGGGCTGGTGACCAAGCCCAACTGACGGGAGCGCCGACGCCGGACTATGCCGTACCTCTGCCAGGCATTCGTGCGGTTCGAGCAGCGGAAGACAGTGCCAAGATGCATCATCCAGCAGGTTACTGCCCACAACCGGGGCGAACGAGATCTTCGGCACCCGCGAGACCAGGCAAATCTCGGCGTCGTCGTCCCTGAGTTCGTTGACCTTAGCGCGGAGCCCTCCAAGCGTGGCACCGCCGGCTTTGCCGTCGCGAGCAAATGCTTCCAAGCCATCTAGAATTACCGGGCCTGCGGGCAGTTCGACAGGCCCCACGGTTCCTGCGAAATTTGCAGCGTCGAGCACCGTCCCGCCCAGAGCGGCCAACAGCGGTTCCCGCAAAACCTCGAACGCCGCACCGCATTGGATGAAAACTAGCTTAAAGCGCTTTAGCCGGGTACGGATTTCGGCGGCACGACCCTGAACACTGGAAAGAATGAGATCGGTCATAGCAGTTGCAGCACCGGTGTAAGCTCATAAGAGTTATCGACCTCTTGAATGAGGCCGAGACTGATCAGATGGCCAAGCGCGAGGGGAACATCTTCTGCGACGAGGGCGAACGACTCGGGCTCGTCCATAAGAATCTCTAGCAGGTAGGATTCATCCGGATAGTACCTCTTAACATGGTCGAGCATCTCACGCATATTCCCTGCGACCTGGCGGCGCCACGTATTGGTGATCCGCAGTACCAGCGGTTTCTTGATCTCCCGATGGAACGTATCTACAGGTAGCTCATTAACCACGGCGGAGGCCAGGTGTCGGTAGAGGAACGCATGTCCGCCGGTCGCCTCGAACAGTGCATCTAGAGCGCCGTCATCGATGGTGATGCCCATCTTCTGCCCCACCGACCGCGCGAGATCGTCCGCCTCGTGCCGTTCGAATGGTGCGAGGAAGTTCGCCTTGGCCCAGGAGAACAGCGGGTTCGGCCGGCCATAAAGTCGACCACTCTCGATAATCGCGCTGGTAAGCCCGGACAGCAGGAAGGTGAAGTTGCCGTTCTCCTGAACGAGGCTACGCAGAGCCCCCAGGAGTTGGGCCACCGAGGTCATATCACCTTCACTGACGTCGATCCGGTCCGACGGCGTAAGGTACTCGATTTCGTCAAGCATAAGAACGACCGTGATGTCGCTTTCCGCCAGCTTGCGCAGCGTTGCTTGGAACGCCCGCTTAAATTCGGGAATACCTGGGTTAGCCGCGAGCCTGCTCAGATCCTGGGTGCCCAGCCTGCGCTGCCGGAGCCCACTCAGTAGATCGTCGGTCAGGTCCTGAAGCAGGATCGGCACCGGGTCGTCTGGCGGGGATGGCAGGCTTTCCAGGTCGCGTAGGATGAAGATCGTTTCCGGGCCGGCGAGGCTCTGCGCCAGCTCCGAAAGCACGCTCGTCTTGCCGGCCTTCCTGAGCCCGAACAACCCGGCCACTCGCTGATTGCCAATGTCATCGCGGAGGGTCTGGAGGAGCCTGCGCCTGCCGAAGAATCGGTCGCCCTGTACCGGCGTCGTTTCATAGAAAAGGTCGCGCGAGAAGACGTAGTCTCGCAGGAGCTTGATGAAGGCGATCGGGTCGCCGTCGTCGGACAGGACTAGCGGAATGGCCAGGAAGTTGCCCGATGACCAGTCGTCGAGCTTCTCACGGAGACGCACGTCAGGTGACCAGAGGAACATCATGTCGGGAGTCACCTCCCGCTGTAGCCCGACCAGGGCATTCTTTGCTGCGCGGAAGGTCCTGATCTGCAAGTCGTTGTGCGGGCTATAGAAGAAGAACACCTCTCTGGTCAGCCCGAACGCGTTCTCGATAGCGCCACTGAACCGTACGAGAGCGAACCCGCAGTCTTCAAACTTGGGCACCCGGCCTGTCCCCGAGTAAACGAACTGCGATCCGAGGCGCGCAAGGATCGTCTGATGATCCTCGACCACGGGAAACTCCCGCTTGAGGCGCTGGAGGTTCCGCAAGGTGTCGGGGTGAGTCGACGGCTTCACGGCGCCGGCGTTCCAGGTCGACTGGCGCGGGGTGGTGGACCCGGCTTCGGTTGCGGCATCGTACTGGCCGAACGACTCCTTGACACGGGTCACTGTTGCGCTGTCGACGAGGCTGGACGCACTACGTGCCGGTACACCGAGCTCGGCCAGACGCATCAGGACGCTGTGCGATGAGACGTCCAGCGATTTTGCTAGCTCATAGACACGAAGCCGCAAGCTTCACC
The DNA here is from genome assembly GCF_039542055.1 of Actinoallomurus vinaceus. Taxonomy (NCBI): domain Bacteria; kingdom Bacillati; phylum Actinomycetota; class Actinomycetes; order Streptosporangiales; family Thermomonosporaceae; genus Actinoallomurus; species Actinoallomurus vinaceus. The sequence continues at coordinate 538,157 of NZ_BAABHK010000001.1, read as the reverse complement.
ATCCCCATGCTGTGTCTTGGTTAACACCAGAATAGAGGGATGTCATCAGTATGTTGAAGTGGTCAACGCAACCGTAGTCCCCGGGAGTCTCGCCGACGCGAGGGCTTGGTGCGCTCTAAATGTCCGTTTCGGACTTCCGTAATGCCCATTAGCCAGTGGAACCGAGGCCACGTGGCATCGATCAGGCCCCCTGTTCTGCCACCCAATCCGCATCGCAGGTGCCCCAAGCGCCGGCACAAGCACACTGTGGTGAAACCCTAAACAATGTCCCCCAAGCCCGAAGTATGCGGCAGGATGGTGGGGTGAGACATGACCTTGCCCGCCTAGGCAGTGCCGAGTTCGAGGATCTTTCGCAAGCACTCGCTCTGCGTATCCTAGGTCCGGGTGTAAGTGTCTTCGGCGCTGGGCGCGATGGCGGCCGTGAGGCGACCTTCGAAGGCCAGATGCGTTATCCCGAGCCAAGCCCAGACGGGCCATGGGATGGATATGGCATTTTGCAGGCCAAATATAAGGCTACCCTCTATGGCACGGGCCAGGATACAGCCTGGCTGCAAGGACAGATCAAAAAGGAACTCGACGCTTGGGCGAACTCAGAAGCCAACCGCGTTAAGCGTGTTCGGCAGCCGGAATTTCTCCTGTTCACGACCAACGTGACGCTTTCAGCAGTACCCGGCAGCGGCGGCATCGATACGATCAATAAATTCATTGGAGAGTATGCTGAAACGATCGGCCTTCCACTCAAAGGCTGGAGTGTATGGCATCACGATCAAATTTGTCGACTGCTCGACGGACATACAGATGTACGCCGCACCTATGCCGCCTTCCTCACACCCGGCGATATCTTGACTCAACTTCAGGAGATACTAGCCGGAGCTCCGGCAAATCTGGGTGATATCCTTGCCATGCACGCCACGCAACAAATAGTCAACGGTCAATGGATTAGATTGAGCGAAGCTGGCGATACCACCAGCTCAAAGTTGCGCCTCGGTTCGGTTGGGATTGACCTTCCTGCCACCCTGGATTTTAGCATGGCCCTAAATGGCTATGCAGAGCGGCGCACAGAGGTCTCCGGAGTGGTCGGACATATCGTTGAGCTCGCAGATCATTGTAGACGCCCTAGTCTCAAACGTCTAGATAACCGACACATAGTTCTAATTGGCGGGCCAGGGCAAGGCAAGACCACGATAACCGACCTATTGACTCAGTTGTATCGTGTTGCATTGCTGGAGGATCGAGAGGCACATAGACTCGGCCCGGCGGCAAGCATCCGCGAGCAACTAAGCGACGGATTTGACGAGATCCGATTGCCCCGACCGCGATGTCGACGATGGCCGTTCAAAGTCGTCCTAAGTCAATACGGCGATGCTATATCTGGTGGCGAAGATATTAGTTTGCTGAGTTATATCGCGTCGTACATCAACCGCCGAACTCCAATAACAGAAGAGCAACTTAGGTCGTGGCTTCGCCTATGGCCATGGCTACTGGTACTGGATGGACTAGATGAAGTAACTGTCCCGTCGGTGCGCGAAAAAATGATGAATAACGTCACCGACTTCCTGATAGAAGCTGCAGCATGTGATGCCGACCTCCTCGTCGTAGGAACTACTCGCCCTCAGGGCTACGGCGAAGAGTTCACCTCCGGCCAATTCAAGCATTTGACACTGCGGCATCTCAATACAACCGAAGCTATGAATTATGCGACGCGACTCGCCAACGTGCGGCACGAGCAAGATGATGAGACGCGCGATACGGTGCTAGATCGAGTCAGAGAGGCGATGGGCGAGCCTCTGACTCAGCGATTGATGCGAACACCACTTCAGGTCACAATCATGTCTCTTCTATTGGAGCGACGGCGACGCGCCCCCCAAGACCGACATGCCCTCTTCGAGGCCTATTACAACGTTCTATACGATCGCGAAGTGAACAAGGGGACCTCTATATCTCGCCTCTTGGACGAGCAGCGCACTAACGTGGATTATTTGCACGAGCATATCGGTCTGCACCTGCAAATCCGTGCCGAGCACGCAGGCGAGGCCGACCCCTCGCTTCCGCTGGACGAATTGAAAGCGATGGCGATATATCGCCTCACCGCTCATGAATTCGATCGAGACAAGGCCGATCTGCTTGCTGATCAGCTAGTCAAGGCCGCTACCGACCGACTGGTTCAACTGGTGCCTCGCGCTCCTGGAAATGTCGGGTTCGAGATTCGCAGCCTGCAAGAACTCATGGCTGCAAGAGCCCTAACTTCCGGTGCCGACGCGACTGTGATTAAAAGATTGGGCGAACTCGCTCCTTCAGCCCATTGGCGCAACACTTGGCTGTTTGCAGCTAGCCGCGTCTTTGCTCGTTCGGAACATTTGCATGATTCCATTATCACCCTTCTGGAAAAACTCGACACCGAGACCCCTTTTCAGATGCTCGCACTTCCGGGCGCGCGACTTGCGGTGGAAATGATAGACGAGGATATCGCCGCGAATGTTCCAGTTTATCGTCGTCTCTTGGCGAAGCGCGTGTTGGAGCTGCTCAGATTTTCCCCATCTAGAGATATTGCGCAGATTAGTAGGGTGCTGTTCCATGTGGCCGAAAGTCACATTCCGGCACAAGCTATGATTGACCGCGCCCTCGACGATGCGATCGCAGGCTCTGGAATACCGGCGATATCTGCCAACCTTGTACTAAAGCTCTGGACATCCGCCACGGGACCCATTACCGCTTCCGCGCGACGACGGTTGCCTGTTTCACAATGGGGGTCGTCAGATGTAGATTACAGTACACCAGGAGTCAATCCGGGAAATACGGCGAGCATTATAGGTGACCATTTGGAAAACGATCTCAGCATTGAAGACGCTCATTGTAGGAAGCTTAAATCCGTGATCAATGTTCTCGAATCTGGTCGGCTTGATACGGCAACGGAGCTACTGACGGCAGAGGTTATGGAAGATCTCGCAATGGTGGTTCAAAGCCTACCGGCCGAGAACTGGCAACAGGCTGCCCACCTACGCGCTCTTCTCATCCACTGGTATGAGCGGCGCCCTATTGCCAGCGGCGAACTTTCCGCGCTGGCTGCAACGAGTCTACCCAGTGTTTAGTCCGTTCCGAAGAGCCAGCAGGCGCCGAGATCTACAACCCAACCATCAAGCTGGAAGTACAACTAATCTGATTGCGACTATTTCTCACCTCCACCCGATAAATGTCATGGATTCTTCCTGCCAAGCGCGTTAGATTTTCATCCCAAGCGACCACACCTTTTCGAAGCTATCGATGTAGACACTCGCCATGTCTCCGGCCTCGACATGCCGAATGTGGAGAACTGGTGCGTGTGAGGCTGTGATCCCATAGGCGTGCGGGTTGACGAGAAGATCATCATCGGCGCGATAAAGCGAGGCGTACAGGACGGTGCTGTGTAGTCGGATCTCGACACCATCGACGTCTCGAAGCGCCTGGTACAGCACGATGCTGTTTCGGATCTTGGCCGCCATCGCCTCGTCCACGCCTTCGTCGGCGCCGCGTTTGGCTACATGCGGGCTGTTCGGGTCGCCAAGCAAGATCCGTACGGGGACGCCGGCGTGTGCTTTCTCCGCAAGGATGCGGAGGATCCCAATGTCCTCGGCGAGGAAGAGACCCGAGTAGACAAGGATGCCGATCTCCCGGCCGGCTTGGCTGAAGAGCCATTGCCATACATTACGGGGAACGGCCCAGCGGTGCGCGTAGGAGGCTTCGATCTCAGCGCCACCATGTTGTGGCGACAGCGGCGCAGGTACTTCAGTACGCCAGATTTTCGCCTGATCGATGCCGAGGAGGTCGGCGAGTCCAGAGCGATGACGAGGGTAGGGACGTCGTCCGGCCAGCCAGCGTCGCACGGTCTTCGTGTCCACGCCCAAACGCGCGGCTACGTCCTGCTCAGTCACGCCGGCCTCAACGAAGGCGTGTCTCAAGATCTCGTTCACCGCGATCCTCCAAACCGCGCTGGTCTGGGCCGACGCTAACACAAGACGTCCCTAGACGTCCCCCGGTTGCCCATGAGAGGTCCGCGCTTGGACGCGAGCCTGTTTGGACATGTGGCGGATCGGTCCGGTCCGTCGCTAGCGGACGGGTCACAGGCTGCGAGGCGCAAGATGACTCAACCCTCTCGATCGAGCTGCATGCTCATTCCGGCCCTGCCACACACGGTCGGCAAGGCGCGGCAGTACGCGCGGTGGCTGCTCGACACGTGGAAGCTGCCATCGGTGGTGGACACCGTCGAGCTGCTGGTCAGCGAGTTGGTGACGAACGCCATCAACGCGACCGGCGTTGCCAGGCTGCCGGAAGACATGAACCAGCTCGCCGGCAAGGTGCAGCCGATCTACCTCTGCGTCTCGGCACGGCCTGAGGCCGTGCTGATCGAGGTCTGGGACTCCAGCAGCACACCGCCGCTACAACGTGCGGCGGCGGACGACGACGAGAGCGGCCGCGGACTGGTGCTCGTACAAGCGCTGTCGAAGGAATGGGGCTGCGTCGTCCTGTCGACGGGCGGAAAGATCGTCTGGTGCGAGTGCCTGATCGAGGGATCGGCATGAGCAATCGCCGGAAGAGGTACCGAGAGGTCGCGGACGTCATCCGTGATCGGATCGCACGCGGCGAGTGGCGGCCACGAAGCCAAATCCCTTCTCAAACAGAGATGGCCAAGGAGTTCGGCCTATCGGGCGGTACGGTCTCCGACGCCATCGCCCATCTCCGAGAGCGCGGGTACGTCTGGACGCTGCCGCACAAAGGCAGCTACGCGCGGCCGGCCGAGGACTGGCGAGAGGAGCACTCGTGAATCCGCGTGACGAGCGGCTACAGCGCTCGCTGGCGGAGTTCTACGCCATGCTCGACAACATGCGGTTCACGGGCGCCTCTCAGGTCGTTGAGGTTCAGCAACTCAAGGTCCTGGTCGGCAAGTATCCGGAGCAGGCACGGTGCTTCCTCGCCGATCACGACGAGCGGTCGCGTGCAGACTGATACGACTGCCGTGTCGCGCGCAGTACGGGAGACGCGTAGTGAGAGGACGACGGTGAGCCCACGAGAGACCGCATGGGGCGCGTACGCGCAGATCGCCGAGGTTTTGCGGCAGCGCATCAGCAGTGGAGACCTCGCGCCCGGTTCTCTTATGCCGTCCGAAGCCGCCTTGTGCGATGAGTTCGCCGTTGTCCGTAACACCGTGCGCCGCGCCCTAGCCGCGCTTGAAGACGACGGACTGGTCGAGACGCTGCCCGGCAAGGGACGCGTCGTGCGCGGTGAGGCGCCAACGCAGTATGCGTATCGCCGGATCGCTGCCGACCTGCGCGATCGAATCGAGCGCGGGGAACTCGCCACCGGCGACCCGCTGCCCAGTGAGGCCGTGATCGTGGAAACCTACGGCGTCGCGCGTGGTACCGCACGCCAAGCGCTCGCCGAGCTGGAAGCTGCCGGCCTGGTCGAGACGCAACACGGCAAGGGACGTTTCGTTCGCAGACGTCCGTAGAAGGCGCGCCCACGTCCGTGGACGTCCCTGCGTCGCCCCGTAACGTCGGAGACATGAGCCAAGCCAGCTGGGCCGCTGAGATCGCCCGCAAGCGTCTGGAAGAGCCTCTGCCTCGCCGCTGGGCGCACACTCAGGGCGTCGCCCAGCGTGCGCGCTGTCTCGCACCGGTCCTCGGTGAGGACGCTGATCTTCTCGAAGCCGCCGCTTGGTTGCACGACGTCGGTTACTCCCCTGATCTTGTCGTAACCGGCTTCCACCCTCTGGACGGCGCTCGATACCTGCGTGACGTCGAGCATGCCGACCGGCGCCTGTGCGGGCTGGTCGCCCATCACTCGTGTGCGGCCAACGAGGCCGAAGAGCGCGGTCTCCTCGCCGTCTTGACGGACGAGTTCGAGCCCGCGGATGAGCTCCTGTCCGACGCATTGACGTACTGCGACATGACGACGACGCCGGACGGTCGGCCGATCGCCGTGGAGCACCGTCTCTCCGAGATCCAGTCCCGCTACGGTGAGGGCCACCTCGTCGCGCGGTCGATCAGGCGTTCGTCACCGCACATCGTGCGTTCTGTGAGGACCATCGAGCGCGTGAAGCGCGCAGCGGCGTTCAGCTGATCTCTGGAGTGTCTTCGGCAGACAAGAACCGTTCCAGTCGCCGCCGCATCGATCGATCCATCGTGTAGTCCGACAGATCATCCGGGGCGACCCACCGCACCTCGCTCGACTCATCGCTCGGCGTCGGTTGCCCGCCCACTGGGCGGCCGGTGAGAACGATCGTGAACTCCTGGCGTACCTCGTCGTTGCTCGTGTAGTGGAGGACGTGTTTCGGATCGGTGTAGATGCCGACGAGGCCGGTGATCTCGCAGTCGATGCCGGATTCCTCCCTGGTCTCGCGGACGCCAGCCTGCGCGAGCGACTCGCCCAGGTCGATAGCACCACCGGGGAGGGACCAGTTGTCGTTGTCGGTTCGGCGGATCAGCAGGATCTCGTCTTCATCGTTGGTGACGACGACGTTGACGGAGGGAACCATGCTGTTGGCTTTGGGGGCGTTGGGGTCGTCGTAGTAGTCGATCCTGCGGCCCATGGCTCAGTCCTCCGGTAGTGGTCTGGCGCCATCCCAGACCCGTTCGAAGCTCGCCTCATACGTGTTGACCATGTCCCCGCCGGCGACTCTTCGCAGGTGCAGGAAGGGCGCGTTGGAGGCGCTCATGCCGTACACGTGGGTGTTGATGAGGAACTGGTCGTCGGCGCGGTAGATCGAGTTGTACAGGACGGTGTCGTGCAGCCGGAACTCGACGCCTTCCACCTCGCACAACGGCTGGTACATCCGAATCACGCTGCGAACCTTCGCCGCCATGCCCTCATCGATGCCCTCGTCGATGCCGCGTTGAGCAACGTGCTGGCTGTCAGGATCACCGAGCAGGATCCGTACTCGCACTCCAGCGCTCGCCTTGTCGGCGAACAACCTCTGGATCCCGGAATCTTCGGCTAGGAACAGTCCGCTGTAGACAAGGACGCCGATCTCCTCTTCGGCCGTTTCGAAGAGTCGTCCCCACAAGTCCCTCGGGACCGACCAACGGTGCGGGAAGACGGAAACGATCTCGCTCGCCGACGCTGCGGTCACCTGCTCGCCGGAAAGTGCGTCAGGCCACAGGTAGCCCTCGTCGAGTCCCAGATGCGTTGCCGCTGCGTAGCGGTGCCGGCGGTAGGGCGTGCGCTCCTGACTGATCCAGCGCTCGACGGTCTTCTCATCAACGGCGATCGCTTCGGCAAGAGCAGCCACGGTGATGCCCTTCTGGAGCAGGGCTGCTCGTAGCCGTTCGTTCGCCATCTACCCGACCGGATCGCAGGACGTCTTGGGACGCCAACACCCTAGTCAGGACGTCATGAACACGTCCAGTCATGTAGGTGCTCGTCACGGGTGATCGGCGCATCCTCGATGGCGTAAGGAAATTCCGATAAGCCAGAGTCCGCGTTCCGGCGAACAATCCAGACCTTGACAGGCGCTAAGACGCCGCACTGTAATCGTGAACATGACTAGTCTTGTTCACAATTTAGGGATTGCCGGGGCGCGAGCTCGGAGAGGAGCCCTCGATGCACCTTCACCCCCTCCCCCTGGACGAGCGAGGACGGCAGTGCCCGTGCGGCGCGCGTTCGGAGCGCCGGTTCGGCCTGTGCCGCAAGTGCCGTGCCCGAGCCGCCTGGCTCCGCCGTACCGCGCGTGCTCGGCGCGGTACGCGCGTCCGCCGCACCTTCCGCCGCGACGCCGAGGCGGTGAGCCGGTAATGGCCATCGCGATCGCCGGACTCGCTCTCGTCCTCGCCGTCATCGCACTCGTGCTCATCGGCCTCGTGATCGTCGGTACTCATCGCGAGACCCCCGGGAGCGGACTGGACTCCGACGCTCCGACGCCGCTGGCGCTCTTCGCTCGCTCCGTCCTCGGCGTACACGTCCGCAAGCCCGACACCGACCGCCCCCGCGGCAACGACCTCCAGGCGATCGGCTCGGACCGCTGCGAGGCCGTGCCCATGGCCCGACCGGAAAGAAGGTGATCTCCGCTTGGCGCTGTCCGTCTCTCTCGTCATCGTGCTCGGCGCGCTGGTCTACGGCCTCTACCGGTACGCGGGCCTTCGCGCCTGGCACGCCATCGTCTGCACGCTTTTCGGCTTCTACCTCGCCTCGACATCTCTCGCACCCCAGATCCGCCAAGGCGTGCGTTCCTTCGCCCATTTCCTGTCCGGCATCAAGCTCTGAGAGGACCCCCGTGACCACGCCCCCAACGAACGCCGACCGCGACTGGTGGGTCATGGCCGGGATGACCGTCGCCGCCGCGTCCGCAGCCATCGCCAGCTTCTCCGGGCTGCAAGGGCTGGCCCACATCGCCGGCTGGCCGTCACGGCTGTCATGGCTGCTGCCGGTCACCCTGGACGCCTACGCGATGACCTCGGCGCGCGTGTGGCTGGCCGCCTCGACGCGGTCGGCCGCCGCGCGCCGGTTCGCCCGCTTCAATGCCCTGGGCGCCATCGCCGCCAGCATCGCGGGCAACGCGACGTACCACGCGGCCCGTACCGGACTGCTGTCGGTGTCCTGGCCCATCGTCGTCCTCGTCGGCGCGGTCCCGGCCGCCGTCCTCGGACTCACCGCTCACCTTCACGCCCTGCAAGGACGGACCGAAGCCGCCGCCGAGGACCGGACCGACAACCGCGATCAGCACGCCCGCCGTACTCGCCGCAGGCGCCACCGCCGGTACCGGACCGAGGACGAACTGATCAACGCCGCCCGCGCCGCCGACGCCCGGCACCGCGAAGCCAACGACGGCCGACCCATCACCCGTGACGCGCTCCGCACAACGCTGCGCGTCAGTAACGCCCGCGCCACCGAACTCCGACGCCAACTGATCGAGAAAGGCACCGCCGATGAGCAAGCCGACCTATGACCCGTACGCCCTGCTCGACCTCCTCATGAAGGAGCTGGCCCACCAGGGCATCAAGACCCGCTTCAGCCTCGCCCAACTCGGCGACGCCGTGCCGGCCGCTGAGGACCTGCTGTCCGCACTCGGCGTGACGCCCGCGGCGCCGCTCCCCAAGGACATCCCCAACCGAAAGGAGGTGCCGGACTGCCCATGACACGCCCCCAACGGGCTCCACGCCCGACTCTCGACCTCAACGCCGTCCGTACTCACCTACACGAAGCACGATCCGCGCGCGTACCCGTTGCGCTGTGGGTCGCCGTCGCCGACCTCCCGATGCTTATCGCCGAGGTCGAACGTCTCCGGTCCCTGCTCGCGCTCGCCCGCGCCCAGTACGCCGGACTGCTCGCCGCCGCACGCGCCACCGTGGCCGCCGAACGAGACGGCGAGGACAACCCGCTGCTCTACCTCCGGGACGAACTCGACGCACACGGCCAACTCCCGGACGAGGACCTGCACGCCGCCGAACTCCTCGCCCTCGCCGACCTTCGGGACGGTGACCGATGAGACAGCGCTACCCAACCCGCCGTCGCCGCTGGGGCCGCTCCGATCCCATGCCCCTGTACGTCGTCACCGACGACCGCCACGCCGGCGAGGCCATCGCCGTACTCTCCCGATGGCTGTACCGCTACCGCTCCGAACTCGCGCCCCTCACCACGGCGGGGCTCCTCGCCGGAGCCGCATCGTTCCTCCACCACGGCCACCGCGGACTCTGGCCAGACGTCCTTGCGCTCACCGTCGTTGCCATAGCCGTCATCCTGGCGAGCGGTAAGCGCTGGCTCGATCGAGGCATCGAACGCGTCTACGCCTCCGCCGTCGTGGTCGCCGTAGGCGGATGGCTCGCCACTGCGATCGCCCACGGGCCAACCTCGCCACCGCTGCCGGGCCTGCTCGTCGCCGCCACCCTGATCTGCGGAGTGCCGTGGTGGTCGCACCGTCGACGCCGTTCGCGCGTCCGGATCGAGCGCACCGTTAACGCCTGGCCCGACCTCGCCGAGACGATTGGTCTCGCCGGATCCCGCATCCTGTCCGCCGTTGTCGACCTGTGGGGCTGGAGCGCCCGCCTTGCCCTCAAGCGCGGTCAGACCGTCAGCGACGTCGTCGGCAAGCTTCCAGCGATCGAGTCCGGACTCGGCACCCGCCCCGGATCCGTCCGCGTCGAACCCGACCCCGCCCGCGCGGATCACTGCATGCTGCATGTCCTCGAACGGGACCCGCACGCCCGCCCGATCCCCTGGCCCGCGCCGACCGGCACGAGCGTCGCCGACCCCGTCGAATTCGGCGTCTTCGAGGACGCCACGCCCGTACGGGTGCGGCTCCTACACCGGCATGCCCTCGTCGCCGGCATCGCCGGATCCGGCAAGAGCGGCGTCCTCAATGTCATCCTCGCCGCGCTCACCGCCTGCCCCGACGTCGTCATCTGGGGCATCGATCTCAAGGGCGGCATGGAACTCCAGCCGTGGGCGTCCTGCCTAGACCGGATTGCCACTGACCCGCGCCAGGCCGCCGAACTCCTCGCCGACGCCGTCACCGTCCTCGACACCCGCGCGGCCACCCTCACGCGGCAAGGCGCTCGCCTGTGGATACCGACCGCAGACGAGCCTGCACTGATCATCGTCGCCGACGAGTACGCCGAACTCGTCGACGAGTCCCCCGACGCGATGGCCCATGCCGACTCGATCGCCCGCCGAGGCCGTGCTGTCGCCGTCATGCTCCTCGTCGCAACCCAACGCCCGACACAGGCCGCCATGGGCAAGGGTGCCGTCCGCTCCCAGATGGACATCCGCATCTGCCTCCGCGTTCGCGAACGCCGCGACACCGATCTCATCCTCGGCCAAGGAGCCCACACCGCCGGCTGGCACGCCCACACCCTCGACGCGCCCGGCAAGTTCCTCATCTCCGCACCTGGTTTCGATGTCCCCCGCCGAGCCCGCGCCTATCTGCTCACCGACGAACGCGTACGCGCCACTGCTCGTGCCCATCGCAACCGCCGACCGCGCCTGGACGCCCTGTCCGCCGACGCCATCGCCCATACGACCACCGACGAAGAGGTGATCGACGCCGAGATCATCGCCGACGACCCCGACCAAGCCCTGTGGACGGCGCTGCTCGAAGCACCCGACGAAGGGCTGTCCGTCTCTCAGTTCATGAAGATCACCGGCATGGGCCGCACGTGGGTCTACAGCCGGCTCCAAGAGCACGCCCATGCCGAACGCGTTCAGCAGGTCTCCCGAGGCCGCTGGCGTGCCGCCCAACGTCCGTGACCGCCCGTTCGTCCGCGTCCTCGCACGCGCCTGCGCGCGTAGAGCCGCACAACGTCCGGACGTTCGCGCGGACGAACGATCCACGAAAGGAGGTGAACACCACGACGACCGCACCGGACACGCCGCTCCTCTACACGCTCCCCGAAGCCGCCGCACTCCTCCGAATCAGCAGGACGAAGCTCTATGAACTCCTCACCGCGAACCAGATCGAATCCGTCTACATCGGCCGAAGCCGCAAGGTCCCCGCCACCGCTCTCGACGCCTACGTCAACCGTCTCTGTACCGCCAGAAAGGAGTGATCAGCTTGGCCAAGAAACCCGGCAACCCGAAAGGCAGAACCAAGCCCACGCGGACGCCCGATGGCCGTTCGTCCATCTACGAGGGCAGCGATGGCCGCTGGCACGGCCGCGTCACGATGGGCGTGAAGAACGACGGCAGCCCGGACCGGCGCCACGTCACCGCCAAGGGCGAGAAGGAGGTGACCAAGAAGGTCCGCGAATTGGAGGCCAAGCGCGACGCCGGAAAAGTCGACAAGCCTGGTCGTCCACCGACTGTGGAAAAGTGGATGACGTACTGGCTCACGACCGTGCTGCCGCTCAAGCAGACGGCGCCGAACACGATCAACGCTTACTGGTCGGACTGCCGAAACTGGATCTTCCCCAACATCGGCCGTCACCGGATCGATCGCTGCCAGCCCGAACACCTCGAAGCGCTCTACTCGAAAATGTTCGCCGCTGGCAAGAAGCCGAGTCACGTCCGCAAGGTCCACGCGATCATCTCCAGCGCCTACAGCGTCGCCGTACGGCGGCAGCGCGTCGGCCGGAATCCCGCCGAGCTTGTCCAGCCGCCTCGGCTCGACAATCCAGAGCTGAAGTCGCTGACGCGGGACGAGGCGCGGGCGGTCCTCGCCGAGGCTCAGCAGCGTCCCAACGGGGCGCGCTGGTCGGTCGGGCTGTCCTGTGGCCTGCGTCAGGGCGAGGTCCTGGGACTCCGCTGGCCGTACCTCGTCGCCACCTGCCTCGGCTGCGACCACAGCGGGTCGGTGACCGGCTGGTGGGCCACCGACTCTGCAAAGTGCCCGAAGTGCGGTGACGATCGCTACCGCGTCGAGGCACGCGTATGGTTCCAGCTCCAGCGGACGACGTGGCGACACGGCTGCGATGACCCCACGGAATGCACTAAGGATAAGCACCGCCGCCCCTGCCCGGACGACTGTCCGAAAGCCAAGCGGACCTCCGGCCGCCGCCACAAGTGCGTGCCGGAGGACGCCAAGGGCCTCTGTCCGAAGAAATGCGAAAGGCACGCGTCCACCTGTCCGAAGCGCACAGGCGGAGGACTGGTCTTCCGGCCGATCAAAGAACGGCGGAAGAAGACGATCGCCCTCGCCGACGAGTTGGTGGAAGTCCTCCGCCACCACTTCGCGTGGCAGGAGCGGCAGCGCAAGCGGGCCGGGAGCGTCTGGGAGGGACACGATCTCGTGTTCTGCCAACCGAACGGCCGCCCGATCGACCCGCGGCACGACTGGGACGCCTGGGCGGGTCTCCTCCGCTCCGCCGGCCTCCCGCACTACCGCGTCCACGCCGCCCGCCACACAGCCGCGACGCTCCTCCTAGAGCAGGGCGTAGCCCTCGCCGTGGTCCAGGAGATCTTGGGTCACTCCGACATCCGCGTCACCCGCGGATACACACACGTCGCCTCGCCCCTGGTCCACGACGCCGCTCAGCGCATCGGACAAGCGCTGTTCACGGCGAATGAGACCAAGAATGAGACCGGAGACGACGAAGGGCGCCTCTCCGAGGGAGAGACGCCCACGTCACGGACGAGCCGCCTGTCGGAATCGAACCGACGACCTATTCATTACGAGTGAATCGCTCTGCCGACTGAGCTAAGGCGGCCTGCCACACACGGTGTGACGCAGAGAGTCTACCGGGTTCTCAGCACTGCTCGCGCACCCATATCAGTGGCACATGGTGCCCTTCCTCGGCGGCGTGCCGGTGACCAGGTAGCGGTCGACGGCGGTGGTGATGCAGGGGTTGCCCTGCAGGTAGGCGGTGTGGCCGTCGCCGTCGAGGCTGAGCAGGACGCCCGACTTCAGCTGCGACGCCAGGCCCTGGGCCCACTTGTACGGGGTGGCGGGGTCGCGGGTGGTGCCGACGACCACGATGGGCTTGGCGCCTTCGGCGGCGAAGGGCTTGGGCTTGGTGCCGTCCTGGACGGGCCAGTAGCCGCACGGGAGGGTGCCCCAGACCACGAACTGGCCGAAGAGCGGGGCCTCCTTCTTGGCGCGGTCGGCCTGGTCCTTCCAGGCGGCGATGTCGCGCGCGTAGGGCTTGTCGACGCAGTTGACGGCCATGTTGGCCTCACTCTGGTTGGAGTAGCTGCCGTCCCGGTTGCGTTCGACGAGGAGGTCGCCGAGGCGCAGGAGGGTGGTGCCGTCGTTGTTGTCGATGGCGCTCTTGAGGGCGAATTTCAAGACCGGCCACGTCTGCTTGTTGTAGAGGGCGGCGGCGACGCCGAGTTCGACGAGGGATTCGTCGACGATGCGGCCGTCGTTCAGGCCGTTGCGGAGGGGTCTCCTGTCGGCCTGCGCGAACAGCTGGGACAGCCGGCCCAGCGCGGACTTGGTGCTGCCGGTGCCGAGCGGGCAGTCCCTGGTCTTGACGCAGTCGGCGGCGAAGGCCTTGGTGGCGGTGTCGAAGCCCTTGGCCTGTTCGATGTTGATCTCGTCGGCGGACAGTTTGGGGTCGATGGCGCCGTCGAGGACGAGGGCGCGGACGTGCTTGGGGAACTCCTCGGCGTAGTAGGCGCCGAGGTAGGTGCCGTACGAGGCGCCGTAGTAGGTGAGGCCCTGGTCGCCGAGGGCGGCACGGAGGATGTCCATGTCGTGGGCGGCGTTGGCCGTGCCGACGTACGGCAGCAGGGTGGGGATGTGGTTCTTGCACTCGTCAGCCCACATCTTGCTGACGTCGACGAGGGCGTTGACCTCGGCGGGGTTGTCGGGTGAGGTGTCGGTCTCGAAGAACTTGTCGAGTTGCTTGCCGGTGAGGCAGCGGACGGTGGGGCGGCTCTGACCGACGCCGCGCGGGTCGAAGCCGACGATGTCGAAGTTCCTGCGCAGGTCCGCGCCGAACTGCCGGGCCGAGCTGCGGGCGAACTCCACGCCGGAGCCACCCGGGCCGCCGGGGTTGAGCACGAGCGAGCCCTTGCGCTGGCCGCCCTCGGCGGGCAGGCGGATCACCGGGAGGGTGATGGGGCGGCCGCTCGGGTGGGAGTAGTCGAACGGAACCTGCACGGTGCCGCATTGGAACCCGTTGCCGCAGTCGCGCCAGGAGATCCGCTGGGAGTACATGGACGCGGTGCCGCTGGGGGACGGGGCCGACGCGGTGGACTTCGGGGCATCCGTGCAGGCCGTCACCACGATCGCGGCCGCCGCCAGCACGGAGACCGTACGGAACTTGTTCACGCCGTTACCGTTCTCGTCGCCGTTGGGTTCGCTCGCAGCCTACGCGGGCGTGGCCCCTTTTTCGCTACTCAGCGTACCGGCGAGTCATCCGAGAGTGTCACCATAGTGACGGTCGTGCTGTTTGCGAGGCGAGCATACGGATGCGGACGGGCAGGCGCAGCGGCCGCCGTCGTCGAGCCTGACCGTAACCGTGTCGGAAGGGACGTTTCGGCCCACGACCTGTCCGGCGCCCTTTTCGGTCTGCACCCGCGCGCCGAGCCGGGGCATGCGGTTGTGCGCCTCGACGTAAAGGGGGTGCTCGTACTTCAGGCAGCACATCAGCCGCCCGCAGGCGCCGGCGATGCGCAGCGGGTTGACGGGGAGGTCCTGCTCCTTGGCCATCCGGACCGACACCGGCTCGAAGTCCTTGAGGAAGGTCGCGCAGCACAGGTCGCGCCCGCACGGGCCGATGCCGCCCTGCAGGCGCGCCTCGTCACGGGGGCCGACCTGGCGGAGTTCGACGCGCGCCTTCATGGCGCGGGCGAGGTCGCGGACGAGGGCGCGGAAGTCGACGCGGTGCGGCGCGGAGAAGTAGATCTTGTAGGTGTTGTCGCGGTCGAGGTAGTCGACGCCGATGACCTTCATCGGAAGCTCGTGCTTGCGGATGAGCCTCTTGGCGATGGACCGCGCCTCCGCGCGCCGTCGCCGGTTGTCCTCGTCGCGGGCTAGGTGCTCCTCGCCGGCCATGCCCGCACAGACCGGCAGGTCGACGTCCTCGGAGACGTACTGCGGCGCCCAGATGCACTCGGCGACCTCGGCGCCGGCGTCGGTCGGCACGAGCACCTTGTCGCCGACCTTCGGGGAGTACGGCCCGGGGTCCAGGTAGTAGAGACGTCCGTACCGCGTGAAGCTGACGGCCATCATCATGCCCATGATTCGCTCCGTCCGCCGGGGGGTCGACCTGGCCGTCAGCCTACGCGCAACCGGTATGACTCTGACGTGAGCGACATCACACGAATGGCCGGGTCCTGACAGATTCGTTGACGCCGTCGCTCACGGAGCGTAGACGTGATCAGACAACGTTGTCATCGGCCGCTTCCTCCGAAGGACAACCCACATGGTCCTCCCCCGCCCCATCGCCCCGCCACAACCGACCAGCCTCTCCCGCCCCACCGCCCTGCCCCGGAAGACCGGCCTTCCCCGTCCCGTCGCCCTGCTTCTGTCGGCCGTCGCCGTCCTGGGGGCGCTGCTGACCCCCGTACGGGCGGAGGCCGCGTCGCTCGTCGCGAACCCGGCCTCACTGGTCAACCCCCTGCTCGGCACCACGAACGCGGCCGACGACTTCCCCGGCGCCGACGTGCCGTTCGGAATGGTGCAGTGGAGCCCCGACACGAACCCGCGGCCGTACGGCGGCGGTTACTCCTACACGAGCTCGACCATCACGGGGTTCAGCCTCACCCACATGGCCGGGCCGGGCTGCAAGGCGTACGGCGACGTCCCGATCATGCCGACCGTCGGCGCCGTCACCGACGCCGGCTCCGCGAGCGCCTCGTTCTCGCACGCCGGCGAGTCGGCCTCACCCGGCTACTACTCGGTCAAGCTGGGCAACGGCGTACGGACGGACCTGACCACGACGACCCGCGGCGGGATCGGCCGGTTCACCTTTCCGGCCACCACCCAGGCGAACCTGCTGTTCAAGCTGACCGGCAGCCAGAACGGCACGTTCGCCGACACCTGGAAGGTTGTCGGCGACCGGGCCGTCGTCGGGTCGGTGACCAGCGGGAACTTCTGCGGCCAGGGCAACCGCTACACCGTCCACTTCGCCGTCACCTTCGACCGCCCGTTCACGGCCGGCACGTGGCAGGCCGCGACGGTACGGCCGGGCGCGAAGACCCTCGCCGCCACCTCGACCGCGCGGGTGACGTCGCAGGCCGCCCCGGCCGAAGAGGGCGACGCGCCGAACAGTCCGCGCCCGCACGGCCCGCAGCGACCGCAGGCCGCGCCGCTGACCGACCCGAACGGCGCGTACCTGACGTTCGACACGACCAAGAGCCCGGTGGTGACCGCCCGGGTCGGGCTGTCGTTCACCTCCGACGCCGAGGCCCAGGCCAACCGGGACGCCGAGGTTCGCACGCCCACTTTCGAGCACGTACGGACCGCCGCCCATAATGCCTGGAACGACGCGCTCGGCCGGATCCGCGTGGCCGGCGGCACGCTCGCGCAGCGGCACGTCTTCTTCACCGCGCTCTACCACGCGCTCCTGCACCCGAACGTCATGAGCGACGCCGACGGCCGTTACATGGGCTTCGACAACGCCGTGCACCGGGTCGCCGGCGGCCACGCCCAGTACGCGAACTACTCGGGCTGGGACATCTACCGCGCGCAGGCGCAGCTGCTCGGCATGATCGCCCCGGAACAGGCGAGCGACATCGCCCAGTCGGCGGTGAACGACTACGCGCAGAGCGGCCAGCTGCCGAAGTGGTCCCAGGCCAACGGCGAGACGTACACGATGATCGGTGATCCCATCGATCCGATCATCGCCGACCTGTACGCCTTCGGCGGCCGGCACTTCGACACCTCCACCGCGAAGAACGCGATGGTCCGTGGAGCGACGGTCGCCAGCAAGATCCGTCCCGGCCTGAACTACCTCCAGAGCATCGGGTACACGCCGAGCAACGGCGTGTACGGCTGCTGCAACTACAACGGCTCGGTCTCGACGACCCTGGAGTACAACACCGCCGACTTCGCCATCGGCGCGTTCGCCGGCGCGCTCGGCGACAAGGCCACGCAGACGCGGTTCGTCAGCCGCGCCCAGGACTGGAAGAACCTCCTCAACACCACGAGCGGCTTCATGCAGCCCCGCACCGCCAGCGGCTCGTGGACGACCGGATTCGACCCCACGTCCAAGAGCAACATGACCGAGGGAACGTCCTGGCAGTACACCGGCATGGTCCCGTTCAACGTGCGCGGCCTCGCGGACGCCAAGGGCGGGAACGCCGCGATGATCGCCTATCTCGACCACGTGCTCGCCACGTACGACGGCAGCGGCGGCGACCACGCGAACCTCGGCAACGAGCCGAGCATCGAGCTGCCCTGGGAGTACGACTACGTCGGCCGGCCGTGGCGCGCCCAGGAGATCATCCGCGACGTCGAGAACAAGCTGTGGCCGGACTCCCCCACCGGGTGGGGCGTCGGCAACGACGACCTCGGCACGATGAGCGCCTGGTACATCTGGTCCGCGATCGGCGCCTACCCCGAGACCCCCGGCACGGCCGACCTGGCGCTCGGCAGCCCGGAGTTCACCAAGGTCGTGATCAAGCTCAGCACCGGCCGTACCCTCACGATCGACGCGCCGAAGGCCGCACCGAACGCACCGTACGTCCAGAGCGCCATCTGGAACGGCCACTCCTGGAACAACGCCTACCTGCGACCGTCCGCGATCCTGAACGGCGGCACGCTCCACCTGAACCTCGGCACCACGGCGAACACGTCCTGGGCGACGGCCGCGTCGTCGGCGCCTCCCTCGTACCCGGGCACGGCCGCGCCGCCGACCCGCACCGGGCCGATCACCTCGGCGATCGCCGGGAAGTGCGTCGACGTCCGGTCGAGCCGGGCCGCGAACGGCAACCCCGTCCAGCTGTACGTCTGCAACGGCACCAACGCCCAGAAGTGGACCGTGCACGACGACGGGACCCTCACCTCCTTCGGCCTGTGCCTGGACGCCGACGGCACGGCGGACGGCGCGAACGTACGACTGTGGGAATGCGGGAGTACGGGCGGCGGCCAGCGGTGGACGTACGACGCGTCGGCGAAGACCGTGGTCGACCAGCGGTCCGGCAAGTGCCTCGCCACCCCGCAACCGGTCGACGCGACACAGCTCCAGCTCGCCACCTGCGACGGTAGCGACGGCCGCCGCTGGACCCTGCCGGGGTGACCGTCGGGGGCGCGGTCCGCGCTGCCATGCCGCCGTGCCCCACCGGGCCGCTCGCGCAGCCAGGCGGCCCGTCCGAGCCTCAAGCGGTGAGCACGGACCACACCGCCGGATTGCTGGACCGCCCGCCGCCGCGCGGCCGGGCTGAGCCTCAGCCGCTGAGCACGGACCGCGCCGCCGGGCTATTGGGCCGCCGCGCAGCCGTACGGTCCGGGAGCCGTACGCCCGTGCGGCCGGCGACCAACCCCGCCGTGCAGCCAGGCAACCGGACAGCCGAGAAGCCGGGCCGAGCCTCAAGCGGTGAGCACGGATCTCGCCGCGGCCAGCGTCTGGCTGCGATAGGACGAGCCGAACAGGACGACGTGGACGAGCAGCGGGTGCAGCTGATGCAGCGGCACCCGCGCCCGCCGGCCGTCCGCGAGCGGCGCCGTCTCGTCGTACGCGGCGAGGATCCGTTCCAGCTGCGGCGCGCCGAACAGCGCCAGCATGGCCAGGTCGGTCTCCCGGTGCCCGGCGTGCGCCGCCGGGTCGATCAGCCACACGCGGTCGCGGCCCCACAGGAGGTTGCCGGACCACAGGTCGCCGTGGATCCGGGCGGGTGGCTCCTCGGGTCCGGCGACGTCGGGGATGCGCTCGGCGGCGCGCTCGAGCTGTGCCGCGTCACCCGCCGACAGGGCTCCGCGATCGACCGCCATGCGGACGTACGGCAGGACGCGGCGCTCGGCGTACCACTCCGGCCAGGACGAACCCTGGGCGTTGTCCAGCGGCAGGGAGGCGATGTAGCCGCGCCACGGCGCGCCGTACGCCTCCGCGCCCGCGCCGTGCAGGACGGCCAGTTCCCGGCCGAACCGCTCGGCCGCCTCCGGCGTCGGCGACCCGCTCTCGATCCACGGCAGGACGAGCGTCGTGTCATCGACGGCGAGCACCTCGGGAACGGGCCCGGACGCCTCCTCACCGGACACCTTCGCCTCAGGCGTCCCCTCGCCGGGCGCCTCCCCGCCGGGCGTCTTCTCTCGGGGCTGCTCCCCCGGTGTGCCCTCGCCGGGTGTCTCCGTGCCGGCCGCCTGCCGCCAGCCGTCCCGCAGCCAGCGCAGCCCGGCCGCCTCGGCCGCGAAGAGCCCGTCGATCCTGCGCCGGGCCTCCTTGACGAAGACCCGGCGCCCGTCGGCGAGGGTGACGCGGCGCAGCGACCACTCGTGGCTCGTGCCGAGTTCGGCGACGTCCGCGACGGGTGTGCCGAGAAGCCGCTCCATGGTCAGCCGGCGTTCTTGAGCTCTTCGCGGACGTGGTCGAGCAGGCCCGGCACGGCCGCCTCGATCTGCTCGCGGACCTCCTCGAAGGCGGAGTCGCGGCTGTAGTACGGGTCGGCGACGTCGAGGTCGCGGGCGTCCGGATCGAACTCGCGCAGCAAGCGGACCTTGCCGGCGGCCTCCTGGTCAGGGGCCAGGCGGCGCAGGTCGCGCTGGTGGCTCTCGTCCAGCGCGAGGATCAGGTCGTAGTGGTCGAACCAGGCCGACTCGAACTGCCGTGCCCGGTGGGAGGAGGTATACCCGGCGCGGCGCAGCGTCGCGACGGTGCGGTGGTCGGCGGGGTCGCCGATGTGCCAGCGCCCGGTGCCGGAGCTGTCCACCTCCACGTCGAGGGCCTCGTCCTGGACATGGCGGCGGAAGATGTGCTCGGCCATCGGGGAGCGGCAGATGTTGCCCGTGCAGACGAACGTGACGCGGTACGGCATGCGGCAAGACTAATAAGCGCTCGACGCTCCGGTGTCCACAGGTTGTGGACGACCTGCCGGATCACGGCAACCGGTTGCGCGTCCGAAGAGTCCCATTGTTCGACGCTTCGGCTGTCTGCGGACCGACCGACCGCAGACCGTAAGCGCGAAGGGGAACGTTGGAATGTCCACGGACAGGAAACCTCAGGCCCTGCCGCCGGAGTCGGCCCGGCGCTCCGCGCGCCGGATCGCCCTGATCGTCGCCGGAGTGATCGGCGCGATCTTGTTAGGGACGGCGCTCACGGTGCTGGTGGAGAGCTTCCGGGCGCTGAACGTCGAAGCCGGCGGCCCCTGCGGAATGAGTCGTCGAGAATGGCACGGCCCGTGTCCTCGGGGCACGGCGTGGATGCGCCCGGTCTCGGCCATCGCGGTGTTCGTTTCCTTCGTGGCCGTGGTGTTCGGCGTCTTCAGGGTGGGATCCCTCCGGCTCGGCTGCCTCGGTACCGTCCTCCTCATCCCGGTCGGAATCCTGCCAGGGCTGGCCGTCTTCCATCGGTCCCATGGCAGGACGCTCACGCCGTTGTGGCATGCGCCGCCCGACCGGCCGATCACGGCGGAGGGGCTGGGCGGTTGGGTCTCCGGCACGACGGTGGTCCGCGCCCGATTCGACCGCCTGGTCGGCTATGACGTCGCCACGGGTGTCCACCGCTGGACATACCCGGTGCCGGGAGGCGACCTGCTGTGCGCGATGAGCCGGGCGGCCGCCGGCGACGTCGGGCTGATCGGACATGGCGCCGGAGCGCAGCCGTGCAGCCGGGTCACGGCCATCGACCTGGACACCGGCCGTGCGTTGTGGGAACGCCGCGTGCCCGCCGACAGCAGCTCATCGGCGATCAACGCGGACGTCCTCGCGGCCACGGACGGCACGGCGGCCGTGCGGACCTCCGGGCTGCTCCTGGGCCTGCGCCTGCGTGACGGCGCCCTCATCTGGCAGGACAGGGCGGCCGATTCGTGCCGGTTCGCCACGGTCGCCGCCAGCGGTGACCAGGTCCTGACCACGGTGTCGTGCCCGGGGGCGCTTCCCGAGATCCGCGCCGTGGACGCCGGTACCGGGCGGACCCGGTGGCACACCGAGGCCCCGATCCAGGACGTCCTGGCTGACGTCCGTCCGCTCTCGGCGGATCCCGCCGTCGTCCTGATCCGGAATAGCGGTAAGTGGGGTTTCGGCTTCGTGGCGTCGTTCGACGAGTCGGGCCGACCGCAGGCGACGATCCCGGTCGAGGATGGAGAGCTGCTGGACGTCAGCGACCGCGCATTCCGGGCGGCGCCGGCGCGAGGCCTCGTCGTGCAGGACGGGCTCCTGGTGACCGCGGCCTACGTGCCCGGTGGCCCGTACCGCCTGGTCGCCTATGGGCTGGCCGACGGCCGGCTGCGCTGGTCCGCCAAGACGGGCTACGTCGCGGCGATACAGGCGGAGCCGGGACGCGTGCACATTCTGAACAACTCCTTTTGGGCTCCGGGATTGTGGACCGTGTCCCTGCGCGACGGCCGGCTCACCTTTGTCGCTGCCCTCCGCACGCGGAGGAGCTTCAACGGCGCGGCGCTGTACTCCGCCGGAGGCCGGTACATCGTGGTCGCCGAGCGGGCGGTGACGCCCGGCAGCTCTCCCATCTCGGCCTTCCGGGCACCTCCCGGCTAACGGACGCCCCTGGGCTGACCGGTGGCAGGCCAGGCGCGCATTGCCAGGTCGGCGACGGTCTCCAGCCGCTCCCTGGGCACGCCGTCGCGGGCCTGGGTGGAGATGCCCTGGATCGTGGCCGCGTAGAAGGTGGCCAGCGCGTCGGGGTCCGTGCCGGTGGGGAGGTGGCCGGCGTCGAGGTCGGCGGCGATCCGGTCGCGGATCACCGCCTTGGAGGCCTCCCGCTGTGCGCGCATCTCCGCCTCGACGTCCGGGGACCCGCAGTTGACGGCCGCCGTGATGATCAGGCAGCCCCACGGGTGGGCCGGATCGGTGTACTCGACCGCGGCCTCGCGCAGGACGCGCTCGATCGCCGCGCGGGCGGTCGGCTCCTCGGCGAGGGCCCGCGCCGCGAACTCCCCGTACGACCGCTGGTAGCGCTCGACCACCTCGGCGAACAGCCGGCGCTTGTCGCCGAACGCGGCGTACAGGCTGGGCGGGTTGATGCCCATCGCCCCGGTGAGCCCGGCGATCGAGGTGGCCTCGTAGCCGTGCCGCCAGAACTCCATGGTCGCCCGGTCCAGCGCCTCGTCGCGGTCGAACGTCCGCGGTCGTCCCTTGCCCATGACCAAAGTGTAGCGATCGCTAAAAAATCGGGCTACAGTTCCTCTCTGTATCGATCGCTACATAAAGGGAGTGAGTGATGGGCGACCTGAGCGGCCGTACGGCCCTGGTGACCGGGGCGAGCCGGGGCATCGGCAGGGCGATCGCCGAACGCCTGGCCGCCGACGGAGCGCGCGTCGCGGTCCATTACGGCGGCAACGAGGCGGCGGCCAAGGAGACGGTGGCGGCGATCGGAGAAGAGCGGGCGTTCGCGGTCCGCGCCGATCTGAGCACGCCGGACGCGGTGGACACGCTGTTCGCCCGGCTGGACGAGGAGTTCGACGGGCTCGACATCCTGGTGAACAACGCGGCCATCGCGACGTCCAGCGACTTCGAGAACACCACGTCGGAGGAGTTCGAGCGGATCTTCACGGTCAACGTCCAGGCGCCGTTCTTCATCACCCAGCGGGCCTTGTCCCGACTGCGCGACGGGGGCCGGATCGTCAACATCTCCTCCGGCGTCACCCGGATCGCGATGCCGGAGATCATCACCTACTCGATGACCAAGGGCGCGCTCGACACCTTCTCCCGCACTCTGGCGCAGCAACTCGGCCCGCGCGGCATCACCGTCAACACGGTGGCGCCCGGGATCATCGACACCGACGTCAACGCCTCCTGGCTGCGCGGAAACCCCGAGGCCGAGGCGGCCGCCGCCGCCCGCGCCGCGCTCGGACGGGTCGGCCGGCCGGAGGACGTGGCCGACGTCGTCGCGTTCATCGCCTCCGACGACGCGCGCTGGATCACCGCGGACTGGATCGACGTCACCGGCGGCTCCGACCTCTGACCCGCCCCGCGACAAAGCCACGGCCCACCCGCGGCTCGCGGGTGGGCCGTGGCTTCGGATAAAGCGCGTCAGCGACCGACGGCGTGCAGGGCGTCGACGACGCCGCTGCCGAAGAAGCCGTTGTGGCGGGCCGGCCCCTCACAGGTGTGAGTGGCGGTCACCTTCTGGTACGTGCCGTCCGACTGCAGGACGTACCGGGTGTAGGTGAAGTCGCGCGGCGACGGGCAGGCCTGGTCGGTGGCCGTTCCCTGCATGATCCGCTGGACCACGTCCGGGGACAGGGTCAGGCCGCCGTGCCTCGGGTCGCGGTGCCCGTACCGGCTGACGATGAGCGCCGCGACGCCGGCGGCGTGCGGGGAGGCCATCGAGGTGCCCTGCAGGTACTGGTAGTAGCCGCAGGTCGTGCCCTTGCAGTCGCGGACGACGTACGGGACGTTCGGCGTGCCGTCGGCGTTCAGCTCCCCGCGCGCCCGGGCCAGCGACTCCGGGTAGGCCGCGAGGATGCCCTTGGTCACGTCGCGCTTGCCATCGGCCGTGTCGTACACGTCACCGCCGGGCGCGGCGACGTCCACGTAGCCGTTGCCGTAGTCGGAGTAGTAGGCCTTCCGGCCGCTGATGCCGACCGAGGAGACCGAGATGACGTTTCGGCCCTCGCTGGGCTCGGAGACGCAGCTCGGCGGGATCGTACGGCTGTACGGCGCCTCGCCGGGCGTGGCCGCGTAGTCCGGGCTGGAGGCATCGACGATCGTCTTGGTGTAGTCGGTGGCACCGTTGCCCGCCGCCGACACCAGCGTGACGCCATGCCGGTGGGCGTAGGCGAGCGCCCGCTCGTGCGCCGCGATCACCGTGCGCTGCTCGGCCTGGTACTCCGCCGAGTCGGCCGGGTTGTCCGGGCAGTTGAACAGCCACGGGTCGGTGTAGAAGCTCATGTTGACGACGTCGATCCCGGCGTCCGCCGCGTACGTGAGCGCGTCCACGACCGGCTGGAGGAAGAAGTACCCCGAGTCCTGCCCGGCCCGGATGTTGACGAGGGTGACGTTCGGCGCCACGCCCGCCATGCCGAGCCCGTTGAGCGGGGAGGCGATCGTCGAGGCGACGTGCGTGCCGTGCTCGTTGTCGTCCTCGTCGACCGGGTCGACGCAGGAGGGGTGCTCGCAGGGGCCGTCGACCTCGGTGCCGTTGGCGTCGACCGGGATGTCCTTGGTGAAGTTGCGGCTGAGCCCGCGGTCGAAGTTCGCCCGGATGTCGGGGTGGTTGCCGTCGATGCCGGTGTCGATGATCCCGACCCGCACCCCGCGGTCGCCGGGCTCGACCCGGTACGACCCGTCGGCGGTCGCGTGGATCTTCTGCATGTCCCACTGGCTGCCGGCCAGCGGATCGCCCTTCACCTTCGCGGTGGTGGCGCGGCGCCCGCCGTCGCGGCCTTCCTTCTCGACCGCGATGTTCTTGTCGGCCGCTTGGTGCGTCACCTTGGGCGCCTCGCCGACCGCCCGGTCGCGCGCGACCCCCTCGACGGCGGACTGCCGCCGGGCGTCGGCGCCGAACGCGGTGCGCGTCGAGCGGACGGTGGCCAGGCCCACGTCCGTGTTCTCCCGGACGATGGTGCCGCCCGCGGCTCGGATCGCCGCGTGCGCCTTCTCGAGGGAGACGCCGTCCTTGTAGAGCACGACGTACTCCGCGGCCGTTCCGTCGGCCGAGGTCGTCGCCGTGGGCCCCGCCTGCGCGGGTGCTGCGAGCGCCGCCGTTACGGCGGCACAGGCGACGAGAATGATGGCGCGCCGCACTGCACACCTCCAGGTATGTCAACCGAGTGCCGGTAAAGAACCGGCAATGGAGGAATCAGAGCGGTTGAGTGCGTGGTTCGTCCAGTGTTGCGCCGTATGAGATCTGTGGCCGGTAATGGCCAGAGGGCGATCAGCCGGCGTGCGACGCCAACAGAAATCAGCCCGTACGCAGGGCCATCGCCATGGCCTCGACCGCGAGCAGCGGGTTGACGTTGGCCTCCAGGCGCTCCCGGCACTCCATGATCGCCTCCAGGCGGCGGAGCGTGGCCTCCGGAGTTCCCCCGGCCGAGCGCAACTCCCGAGCACGCTCGGCGTTGACCAGCTCGACGCCGGCGCCGAGCTGCATGACCAGCAGGTCCCGGTAGTAGGAGGCCAGGTCGAGGAGGGCGCGGTCGAGGGCGTCGCGCTTCATGCGGGTCGTCCGGGACTTCTGACGGTCCTCCAGCTCCTTGAGGGCGCCGGCGGTGCCGCGCGGCATCCGGCCCTTGGCGCTCTCGCCGAGCGCCTGACGCAGCGCGGCGGTCTCCTCCGCGTCCTTCTCCGCGCCCAGCTCCTTGGCCTCGGCCTCCGCGGCCTTCACGAGGGCCTCGGCGGCCCCGACGGCGGGACCGACGCCGGTCAGCCGGCCCGGGACGGCCAGCACCTCGGCGCGGCGCCGGCGCGCCTGCTCGTCGGTGGCCAGGCGCTTCGCCCGCCCCACGTGCCCCTGCGCGGCCCGCGCCGCGGCGGCCGCGACGTCCGGCTCGATCCCGTCCCGGCGAATGAGCACGTCGGCGACCGCGTGCGCGGGCGGCGTCCGCAGCGTCACGAGGCGGCAGCGGGACCGGATCGTGACGACAAGGTCGTCCGGCGACGGCGCGCACAGCAGCCAGACCGTACGGGCCGGGGGCTCCTCGATGGCCTTGAGGAGCGCGTTCGCCGCCTGCTCGGTGGACCGGTCGGCGTCCTCGAACAGCACGATCCGCCACCGCCCGCCGGTCGGCGACGAGGCGGCCCGCAGCACCAGCTCACGCGTCTCCCGCACGCCGTACGACAGGCCGGCCGGGCGGACGACCTCCACGTCGGCGTGGGTGCCGGACAGCACCTGGTGACAGGACGCGCAGTGCCCGCAGCCCTGGTCGGGACACAGCAGCGCGGCGGCGAAGGCGCGAGCGGCGGTCGAGCGGCCCGACCCGGGCGGCCCGGTGAACAGCCAGGCGTGCGTCATCCCGCCGCCGCCCTCACCGGTCAGGGCCTGCGCCCCGGCGGCAGCGGCGGACTGCAGTTGCTCGATGACGGGCCCCTGCCCGACCAGATCGTCGTACACCGTCACGCGTCGATCTCCTCCAGCCCTACAGGCTGTTTCATAAACCCGCCGTTCTTGGAGTAGCCCCTTACCTGCCGACCCGCGGGCGCACTTGATGCTAACGGCTGGCACCGGCCGCTGGAGCGCGCGTCGCCGGGCTCGCTGCGCCGCAACCTCCCGCCGGGGCGCAACTCCAACTCCTACGGATCCCCGCGCTGGCCCGACGTCGACTGCTTCCGCTCCAAGAACCACTGGATCTTCACGAACGGGCGGCCCTACCCGCCCGGCACGTGGATCCGGGTGTGGACGTCGAAGTGGGTCTACAACGTGTGAGGCCCGGCCGGAGCGGCCCCTGGACCATCCAGGGGCCGTTCCTCTCGCCGCGCCCATGACGCCGGCGCGGCGGCTCGCCCGTACGGCGGCCGGTCAGTCGGAGATGACCGGCATCGTGCTCGTGACGGCCTCGGCGGTGGCGGGGACGGGGTCGGGCAGGATGGCGCGGACCCGGTCGTGGATCTGCCGGCTGATCTCCTGCTGCGGCTGGGTGCCGTCGATCACGAGGTAGCGGTGCGGCTCGGCCTCGGCGAGGGCGCGGAACCCGCGGCGTACGCGCTCGTGGAACTCCCGCGGCTCGGACTCGATCCGGTCGGCCGGGGAGGCGAACCGGCCCAGCCCTACCTCGGACGGCACGTCCAGGATGATCGTCAGGTCGGGGGTGAGGCCGCCGGTGGCCCAGCGGTTCACCTCCGCGATCTCCTTGACCTTCAGCTCGCGGCCGCCGCCCTGGTAGGCCAGGGACGAGTCGACGTACCGGTCGGTGACGACGATCGCGCCGCGCTGCAGCGCGGGCCGGATGACCTCGGCGACGTGCTGCGCCCGGTCGGCGGCGTACAGCAGGGTCTCGGCGCGGGAGGACAGGCCGGTGGTCTCCTTGTCGAGCAGGATCGCGCGCAGCCGCATGCCCATCTTCGACGAGCCGGGCTCGCGGGTCGTGACGACGTCGAAGCCCTGGTCGCGGAGCCAGATCGCGAGCAGACGCGCCTGGGTGGTCTTCCCGGCGCCCTCGCCGCCCTCGAACGCGAGGAACACCCCGCGCTCGCCGCTGCCCGGCTGCTCGGGGGTGTACTCCTCGCCGCGCAGCGCCGCCATCAGGTCGCGGGACAGCGGGATGCCCTTGCGGTCGTCCATCTGCTTGTAGGCGAGCAGGCCGACGATGACGGCGACGACCGCGCCGAGGAGCAGGACGGCGTTGGGGCCGTCGAAGTGGTAGACGCCGTTCTTGCCGTACTTCAGGCGGTGCTGGCCGACGGCGCCCGCGATGAACGGCACGGCGGCGACCGTGAGCAGCAGCGCGACCCGGACGAGCGACTGCAGGAACGCCCAGGTGCGGCCGCGCAGGCTGTCCTCGACCTCCAGGCCGATCAGCGTGTAGCCGATCACCCAGGCGATGCCCGCGCCGGCCCCCAGGAGGGCCGTCAGCAGGGCGACGATGACGAGGTTCTGGATGATCGCGATCAGCACGAGGGCGAGGCCCGCCCCGATGATCGCCAGGCCGAACAGGCGGCGGCGGCTGAAGTCCTTCAGGATGCGGGGCGCCAGGAACATCCCGATCGCCATGCCGACGAACACCATGCCGAAGACGACACCGTACGCGGCGTCGCCGCCGCCGAGGGCCTTGACGTAGACCTTGGCGATGCCGATCACCGCGCCGCCCGCCGCGAACGCGCCGACGATCCCGACGGTCAGGCCACGCACCAGCGGCGTCGAGCCGACGAACCGCCAGCCGGCGACGATCTGCTTGAGGATCGACGGGACCGAGACCTTCCCACGCTGCCTGGGGATCTCGCGCAGGGAGAAGATCGTGGCCGCGGAGACCAGGAAGGTCACCGCGTTGATGTACAGCGCGAGGTTGGCCTGCTGGCGCTGGTTCGCGAACACCACGCCGGAGATCAGCGCCAGCACCGAGAACGTCGCCGCCGCGACCGGCGCGGAGCCGTACGTCGAGATCAGGCTGATCTGGTTGGCCTTCTCGAGCTGGTCCTTCGGCACGAGGTTCGGGACCGTGGCCTCCTTGGCCGGGATCCAGAACAGCGTGACGACCTCGATCAGGAAGGTCGCGATGTACAGCCAGTCGAGGCGACCCACGAGCGGGATCGACAGGAACAGGCTGAATCGCAGGATGTCCGCGATCACCATCGTGGTGCGGCGGTCGAAGCGGTCGGCCACCGCCCCGGCGAGTGGTCCGAAGACCAGCGCCGGAAGCAGTTTGACGACGAGGACGCCGCCGATGGCGTAGTTCTCGGCGGAGCCCTTCGTGAGCGAGCCGGCCAGCGCGGTCAACGCGAGGATGCTCAGCCAATCGCCGAAGCTGGACAACGAAAGCGCGATCCAGAGCCGACGAAACGGCTTGATCGACAGCACGCCGGGAGAGCTGCCCGTTCTGGTCATTGTGTCAGCGTATCCACCTCAGAGCGTCAGGATCGAGACTTCGCCGTACGCCGCTTCGCCGGCTTCTTCCCGCCGCCCGCGGCCACCTTCTCACGGCGCTCGGCGAGGAGCTCGAGCGCCCGCTGCATGGTGATCGACTCGACCTCGTCGCCCTTCCGCAGGCTCGCGTTCGTCTCGCCGTCGGTGACGTACGGGCCGAAACGCCCCTCCTTGATGACGATGTTGGTCTTGCTGGCCGGGTCCTCCCCCAGCTCACGCAGCGGCGGCGCCGCGGCCGCCCGGCCGCGCCCGCGCTGCTTCGGCTGGGCGAAGATCTCCTTGGCCTCCTCGATGGTGGCCGTGAACAGCTGGTCCTCGCTCTGCAGCGACCGGCTGTCCGTGCCCTTCTTCAGGTACGGGCCGAAGCGTCCGTTCTGCGCGGTGACCGGCTCGCCGTCGATCTCCCCCAGGGTGCGGGGCAGCGACAGGAGCTTCAGCGCGTCGTCCAGCGTCACGGTGTCCAGCGACATCGACTTGAACAGCGAGGCCGTACGCGGCTTCGCCGACTTCGGAGCGTCGTCGGGCAGGATCTCGGTGACGTACGGGCCGAACCGGCCCTTCTTGGCCACGATCGGGTGCTTGGTCGCCGGGTCGATGCCCAGGTCGCGGTCGCCGCTCGGCTGCGCGAACAGCTCCTCGGCCTTGTCCTTGGTCAGCTCGTCCGGCGCGATGTCCTCGGGGATGTTGACCCGCTCGCCGTCACGGTCGAGGTACGGTCCGTAGCGCCCGACCCGGATCATGATGTCGCTGTCCAGGATCGGGAACGAGCTGATCTCTTTGGCGTCGATCTCGCCGAGGTCGCTGACCAGTTCCTTCAGCCCCTCGCCGTCCTCGCCGAAGTAGAAGCGCTGCAGCCAGCGCACGCGCCCGGCCTCGCCGCGCGCGATGTCGTCGAGGCCGTCCTCCATGTGCGCGGTGAAGTCGTAGTCGACGAGGTGGCCGAAGTGCTTCTCCAGGAGGTTGACCACGGCGAACGCCAGGAACGACGGCACCAGCGCCGTGCCCTTCTTGAACACGTAGCCACGGTCGAGGATCGTCCCGATGATGCTGGCGTACGTGGACGGCCGGCCGATCTCCCGGTCCTCCAGCTCCTTGACCAGGCTGGCCTCGGTGTAGCGGGCCGGCGGCCGCGTCGAGTGCCCCTCCGCGCCGAGCTCGGTCGCGGTGAGCGGGTCGTCCTCCGTCAGCTGCGGCAGACGCCGCTCCTGGTCGTCACGGTCCGACGACGGGTCGTCCGCGCCCTCGACGTACGCCTTGAGGAAGCCGTAGAACGTGATGATCTTTCCGGACGCGCCGAACTCGGCCCGCTCGCCCGTGGTCGACTCGCCGCCGACCCGTACGGACACCGACTGCCCGGTGGCGTCCTTCATCTGGCTGGCCACGGTGCGCTTCCAGATCAGCTCGTACAGCCTGAACTGGTCGCCGGACAGACCGGTCTCGCCCGGGGTGCGGAAGCTGTCGCCGGCCGGGCGGATCGCCTCGTGCGCCTCCTGGGCGTTCTTCACCTTGCTCTGGTAGACGCGCGGCTTGTCCGGGATGTAGTCGGCGCCGTACAGCGCCTTGGCCTGGCTGCGCGCGGCCTTGATCGCGGTCTCCGACAGCGTGATGCTGTCGGTTCGCATATAGGTGATGAAGCCGTTCTCGTACAGCCGCTGCGCGATCTGCATCGTGTACTTCGCCGAGAAGCCCAGCTTGCGGCTGGCCTCCTGCTGCAGCGTCGTCGTACGGAACGGGGCGTACGGGCTGCGGCGGTACGGCTTGCGCTCCACCGACGAGACGGCGTACGGCCGGTCGCGCAGGCGCTCGGCCAGGCCCCGCGCGGCGGCCTCGTCCAGGTGCAGGACGTCCTGGGTCTTCAGCCTGCCCTGCGCGGTGAAGTCACGGCCCTGGGCGACGCGCTTGCCGTCCAGTGAGACGAGAGTCGCCGCGAAGGAGGAGGGTTCTTCCGGCTTTCCGGTGTCGAACGTCGCCGACAGGTCCCAGTAGTGCGCCGGGACGAAGGCGATGCGCTCGCGCTCCCGCTCGACGACGAGGCGGGTCGCGACGCTCTGCACCCGGCCCGCCGACAGCTTCGGCATGACCTTCTTCCACAGCACCGGGCTGACCTCGTAGCCGTACAGGCGGTCGAGGATGCGCCGGGTCTCCTGCGCGTCGACGAGCTTGATATTCAGGTCGCGAGGGTTCTCGGCGGCGGCGCGGATGGCATCCCGGGTGATCTCGTTGAACACCATGCGGTACACGGGCACCTTCGGCTTCAGGACCTCGCGCAGGTGCCAGGCGATCGCCTCGCCCTCGCGGTCCTCATCCGTCGCGAGAAACAGCTCATCGGCGTCCTGCAACAGCTTCTTGAGCTTTGCGACCTGCTGTTTCTTGTCCGCGTTCACGACGTACAGTGGCTCGAAGTCGTGATCGACGTTCACACCGAGCCGGGCCCATGATTCACCCTTGTACTTCGCCGGAATATCGGCTGCTTTCTCAGGGAGATCACGGATGTGGCCGATACTGGACTCCACGACGTAGCCACGGCCGAGATACCCCGCGATCGTCTTGGCCTTGGCAGGCGACTCGACGATCACCAGGCGGTTGCGGCTGGACCTCGTTGTGCCGTTGCTGTCGGGCACGGTGCTTGAACCTCACAAATCTCGACTGCGGCGGGAGTCATCAAGTGCCACCCCGAAGCCGGTCAACGCGCGGTGCGGTGGACCGGTTCCGCGGAAGAGGATCACACGCTCCCCGTGAGGACCCCTAGACGGAGCAGAATAAGGCCAATGCTGGAGTACTCCTACCTAGTACTACACCTGCCGCGTGGCACGACACGGGATGCCGCCAGGCAAGTGATGGTCGAGCACGCCGAACATGGCGGGTGGGAACTCGTCCGGGTGCGGGTGTACCCCGACGGACGCCGGCGAATCCAGCTCCGCCGCAAGGTGATCCGCGCGACGCGCACCATGTAGGAGCCGCCAGTTCTCGGCCCCTTCGACGCTACAGCAATGTGCCCTGCACGTGAGCGCAAGGCACAGCTTGGCGCGAACTTTCCCTTTCATAGGTCTTTGCCTGGTCCGACATGCGATTTTCCCACGGCCCACCACGAGGCCTGCCCCGCCGGTCCGGGCCTGCCCAGCCGGTCCCGGTCAGCCCAGCCGATCAGTCCAGCCGGTCCGGCCAGTCCCGGTCAGTCCGGCCAGTCCGGTCCGGTCAAGGGTTCTGCCTGGCCCGGAGCGTCGGCTCCGGGCCAGGCAGGACAGTGTTCGAGATCACGGTCGGCCGTTTCTCGGCGGGCGCGCCGTACCCGCGATCACGGCCGACCGGACCTCAGCGGTCGGTACCCGGCCTCAGCGGCCCCGGAAGCGACGGACCATCGAGATCGCGCCGGACGACGCGGCGAGCAGCCCGGCAAGCGCCAGGGCGGCCAGCGCTCCCCTCTCCGCCTGAGCCGGCTCCTGCGCCGCCACCGTCCGCATCGGAAGGATCCGCTCCGGCTGTGCGCCCACCGGGCGCAGACCGAACCGGCCCGGAATCGGCAGCGCGGCCCCCGCCTGCGGAACCGGACGGGTGACCGGGACGCTCGGCAGATCGGGCAGCGCCCTGGCACCCGGGATCGTCCCCGAGCCCGGGATCGCCCTGGCACCCGGGATCGCGTCGGCGACGCCGGATCCGGTGATGGGAGAGCCGGTCCTGGCGGTGCCTGACGCGGTCGGCTCGGCGCCCACCGGGCCGCCCACCCGGACCGGCCTGGGCAGGTCCGGCAGGGTGCCCGCCATCCCGCCCGTGAGGTCGTCGAGGGGACCCATCGGGACGGAGGCGGTCTCCCGGGTCTGGGAGGCGGGGACAGAGGTGTTCCCCGTAGCCGGGAGGGACGGGACGGGGACGTTGCCTGGGGCCGGAAGAGACGGGACAGGCGTGTTGGCCCTGGCCGGGAGAGACGGAACCGAGGTGTTCCCGCCGACCGGAAGAGACGGAACGGGGGCGTTGCCTCGGACCGGAAGAGACGGGACGGGGGTGTTTCCGGTGGCCTGGAGGGACGGAACGGAGGTGTTCCGCCCGGTCGGGGGAACCGGGACCGCGACGGGCGGCCTCGGCGTGTCGGGGATCCCCGGCGCGACGGGCGCGCTCAGGTGCCGGATCGGCTGGAACTGCAGCCGGGGGAACACCGGCATCGCCGCAGGATTCGCCGCCACCGCTCCCGTACGCGACGACGTGCCCGGCAGCTGTGGGAGCTCGCTCAGCGGCGCCCGCATCGTGTGGGAGTGGTGCGCGGAGACGCAGTGGTCGTCCCCCGCGCAGCCGGCGACCGCGCGGCCGATGACGGCGGCGGTGTTGCCGCAGACGTTGATCGGCGCGGTCACCGGGACGGTGGCCTGGTTGCCGCCCCCGACGCTGTGCCGGCCGCTGGTACGGCCGCCAGTGCCGGAGCCGCCGTGCACGGGCGGGATGACGCCTCCGCAGCCGGCGACCGCGTCGCCGAGGATC
This sequence comes from Actinoallomurus vinaceus, assembly GCF_039542055.1. Taxonomy (NCBI): domain Bacteria; kingdom Bacillati; phylum Actinomycetota; class Actinomycetes; order Streptosporangiales; family Thermomonosporaceae; genus Actinoallomurus; species Actinoallomurus vinaceus. Next base: position 504,708 of record NZ_BAABHK010000001.1, on the reverse strand, counting down.
GCGGCGGCGTTGCCGCAGACGTTGATCGGAGCGGTCACCGGGATGTTCGCCTGGTTGCCGCCGAGGACGCTGTGCCGCCCGCTCGTACGGCCGCCGCCGGTGGTGCCGGGGCCGGTGACCGCCGCGCCGCCCTCACACCCGGCGATCGCGTGGCCGACGGCATTGCCGCACACGTTGACGGGAGCCTTGATCGGGACGTTGACCTGGTTGCCGCCGCCGACGCTGTGCCGCCCGGAGGTCGACCCTCCGGCGCCGGTACCGTGGCCGCCGGGCCGGACCGCCGCGCCACCCTTGCAGCCGGCGACCGCCGCGCCGAGCACGGCCGCCGAGTTGCCGCAGAGGTTCACCGGCGCGCTGATGGGGACGTTGACCTGGTTTCCGCCGAGCACGGAGCCCTTTCCGGTCGTGTGCCCGCCGGTCGTGCGTCCGCCGTGACCGCCGGAGACGGAGGCGCCGCCCTCGCAGCCGGCCGCGGATCGGCCGAAGACGGCGACGGCGTTGCCGCAGACGTTCACGGGCGCGCTGACGGGTGCGTCGACCTGGTTGCCGCCGCCGACGCTGTGGCGTCCGGAGGTCGACTGCCCGCCGCCGGGGTCGCCGCGGCGCACGGACGCGCCGCCGGTCGAGCCGGCGACCGAGCGGCCGACGACCGCGACGGCGTTGCCGCTGACGTCGACGGGCGCCGAGACGGGCGCCTTGATCTGGTTGCCGCCGAGCACGCTGCCGGTGCCGTCGGTGACGTCGGCAAGGGCCGGACCGGCACCGAGCGCGACGAAGCTCGCGGTGAGCAGGGTGGCACGCGCGGTGCTCTTCGCCCACGTGGACATGGATGAAGCTCCTTCGGTACAGAGATCGGAGAACGTCTCTCGGAGTTCGGAGGACGTCTCGCAGGGGGGATTCACGGCGCCGCCGCGGGAATGCGGGCACGCCTCGACCCGGCGGGGTCCGGGCCGGTGATGGGGGGAACTAGTCAGGCGAAAAGGAAGGCTCGTCCGCCGCGGTGCGGACGGCCGGAGGAACCGGCCCCACGCGGAGGACGGACGACCGTGGGCGGCCCGAGGCCGCCCCGAACCCGGGGGCGCGCCAGAGCCCCGCCTGCTGGGTGAGGCCGTCACCGGTGGACGGCGGAAGCGCCTGTGCCCGGTGCGGCAGGGGTCGTGGCATCCGTGGCACGGCCGGCGCGGAACCCCGGGAACGGGTCGCGTGAACGGCGGAGGCCTTCTCGGACGCCCCCGTTGCGGCGAACCGGCCGGTGCTCGTCACCGGCCCGCCCCCGGCCGCGGCACGATGGCCATGGCCGGAACGCCCGGCCATGGCGCGGTTGCCATGACCGGAATGCCCGGTCATGGCGCGCTGGCCGTGGCCGGACTGCCGCGGTGCCCGAGAAGGATCCGCCGTGATCTTCGATGTGCCGGGCCGGAGGGCTCCGGCCACTCCGTCCGCCGCCCGCGACGGCGAAACGGGAATCAGCGGTGGGCGTGGATGCCGCAGGGCCGTCCGGGGAAGGTGCACGGCCGGTGCGGCGGCGCGCAGCGGCGGTATGTCACGCGTCGTGACATGCCCGCCCGCGGGCGCGGCCGCATGGGGAAGGCGTGCTCCCGGAACGGTGTCGGCGTGTGCCTGCCCGGCGGCCCCGAGCAGCCAGCCGGCGACGGCGACGCCCGCCATGGCGAGCAGGCGTCGGGTGGCCGGCCGCGCGAGGACGCTGAGCAGGCGTGCGGCGATCGCCTGTACAGAGACGCCACGTGGGCGTCGGACGACCGCCTGTGCGGGAACGCTGAGCAGACGTGGGGCGACCACCCGTGCGGGGACGCCCTGCGGGCGTCGGGTGATCGACCGCGCGAGGAGACCCAGGCGGCACGCGACGGAGGCAGACCTCCGCGACCACGACCACCTGGACACCACGCGCCCTCCTTGGCATCGACCCACCGTACGGAACGCAAAGGCGTTCCGTACGGTGAGTCACGCTATCACCACGGAGAGCATTGAATCGACAATCAGCGTCGATTTTCAGGCGTGATCAAGAAAATGGTCGAGGACCCTTACGCCGAAACGGAGACCATCGACGGGAACGCGCTCATCGATGCCGTGGAACATTCCGGAAAAATCCATATCCTTCGGCAGTTTCAATGGCGCGAAACCGAAGCACTGGATGCCGAGCGTGGCGAACGACTTCGCGTCCGTCCCACCCGACAGGCAGTACGGCACCGGCCGGGCCTGCGGATCGTGCGCCTTCAGCGCCGCCGCCATGGCCGCGACCAGCGGCCCGTCGAACTCCGTCTCCACCGCGATGTCGTGGTGGACGAACTCCCGGCGGACGTGCTCGCCGAGCAGTTCGTCGACGGTCGCGAAGAACTCCTCCTCGTGACCCGGCAGGAATCGCCCGTCCACGTGGGCGGTGGCGCCCTGCGGAATTACATTGGTCTTGTAGCCTGCGTCCAGAACCGTCGGATTCAGGGTATTTCTGAGGGTCGCCCCGATCATTCGGGACAGCGGCCCGAGATCCCGGACCGTCTTCTCGATATCGTCCGGATCGAATTCGATCCCCGTCGCGTCGCACACCTCTTCCAGGAAGGCGTTCACCGTCTTCGTGAGCCGTACGGGGAACTCATGCGCACCGAGCCGAGCGACCGCCGCCGCCAGCGCCGTCACCGCGTTGTCCGGATGCACCATCGACCCGTGCCCGGCCGTACCCTCCGCGATCAGCCGCATCCAGGCCAGGCCCTTCTCCGCGGCCTCGATCAGGTACAGGCGCTCGTCGTTCGGCAGCGTCAGGCTGAACCCGCCGACCTCCCCGATCGCCTCCGTGCACCCCTCGAACAGCTCCGGGTGGTTGTCGACCAGCCAGTGCGCACCCCACTTACCGCCCGCCTCCTCGTCCGCGAGGAAGGCCAGCACGACGTCGCGCTCCGGCCGCCGGCCCTGACGCAGTCGATCCCGGATCACCGCGAGGACCATCGCGTCCATGTCCTTCATGTCGACCGCGCCACGGCCCCACACGCAGCCGTCAGCGACCTCCCCGCCGAAGGGATCGCGGGTCCAGTCCTCCTTACGCGCCGGAACGACGTCCAGATGCCCGTGGATCAACAGCGCGTCCCGCTGCGGATCGGTCCCCTCGATCCGTACGACCACACTCGACCGCTTCGCGTGCGACTCGTAGATCTTCGGGTCGAGGCCGACCTCGGCGAGCTTCTCCGCGACGTACTCCGCGGCCACCCGCTCCCCGGGCCCACTGTGGTCCCCCGGATTCGAGGTGTCGATGCGGATCAGGTCGCTGCACAGCTGGACGACCTCATCCTCCGCCGAAGGATTGCTCACATTGCCTCCTCGCAGTGCGGCGCCGAACCGGAACGCCCATCCGCCGCAGAGCGGCCGATCACCGGCGTCCGGCTCAGTTCGCCCAGGTTGTTCCGGCGGCACCATCCTCCCGCAGGCCCCTCCCTCCTCGGCGACCCCCACCCTCGCCGAAACCGACTTCGCAGCATCACCAGGGATTTGCTAATCTGTGGCAGCCGACGCGGGAAGCCCGCGGAGGTCACCACGTCCGGGTGGCGGAATAGGCAGACGCGCTAGCTTGAGGTGCTAGTGCCCTTTACGGGGCATGGGGGTTCAAGTCCCCCCTCGGACACTTCGGTCCTGGGGCCAGTGTGGTCGGAAGCGGAGCTTCCTCCCTGCTGGCCCTTCGTCATTCCGCCCGGGGGGACGCCCCCCCGGAACCCCCCGAGGCAGGGGGCTCCGCCCCCCGCACCCCCCGCCCCGCTCCTGTAGTCACGCAGCCGACCGGCTGTTCTGGGCTCTGGGCAGCCGGTCGGCTGGGCGCTGGTTGCCCGTGCGACATGTTCCCTGGCCGGGCGGCATCGGGCCGGTCCTAAGTCTTGGCGCTCATGCCTCGTACTCGCCTGTACCGCAACGGCGTGCTGGAAGCCGAAGGGTTCCCGATCGCCGACGTCTCGGACAACATCGAAGACCCCACCGTCAGCGTCTGGTTCGACCTGTGCCGGCCCACTGCCGAGGCGATAGCGCACCGGCTGGAGGTCAGCCTGCCCACTGTCCAACGCCGCCTTGCCAACCTGAAGAAGCGCCTCGCCGTCCACACCCGTATCGCCATCGTCGTGGCCGCCATGCGCCGCGGCTGGATTCAATACCGGTCAGCGCCGTCGGCCCGCGCGCCGCGGGACCGGCACGGCCGGCCGCTGCGGCTGATCTACGGATTCGTGTGCGTGGACCGGCCCGCCGGCGAGCCGGACCCGGCCGACCTGGCCGCGCCGGACGCGGTGGCCACGCTTTGGAAGGACGAGATCCTGCGCGGTGCCGACCAGGCGGAGAATGGCGGGCCAGTCCGACTCACTCCTTGAAGATGGCCATTTCCACCCATCTGCGGATCGTGTCGCGCGAGCGGGCTTCGGTCCAGCCGAACTCTTCAATCGTGAGCGCGAGCTGCTCGTAGCGGAAATGGTAGTAGATGGCTTTCACAACCTCCTCGTCCGACAGATCACGTGCGAGTTCGCCGGTGGTGCGGATGCCCGCGACGATCTCGGCCAGGGCGTCGCAGTGGCGTGTGTTGGCGGTGTGGAGACAGGCCTCGGCGGCGGCGGTGCTGGCCGCCGCCTGGGTCACGATGCGGATAATGTCTCCGGACTCGTTGTAGATGGTGACGTAGCCCTCGGCCAGGACCGAGAGCATGTCGCGTCCGGTCCTGGCGCCGCGGCAGGATTCGATGATCTGCTGAATACGGGTGCCGGTGGTCCAGATATCCATCAGGCTCTCAAGCAGGCCCTGCTTGCCGCCGCACTTGGCGTACACGGTCGAGGGCGAGACGCGTGCCTTGCGCGCTATCTCGTCGACTTTCGTATTGGCGTGGCCGTTTCTGCCGAACAACTCGCGGGCGGCGTCGATCACGGCCAGACGAGTCACCTCTGCGTACTCGTCGCGCCGGGTCGGCAGTTGTCGGCCGGTGAACTCTGGCATGCGGGCAAACCTGTCTGTCGCCTGGATCCGCGGCCGGCTCCGCCGAGCTCGCCGGAGTCGGGGTTTACTTGCTAGAGTAGCGCTCTAGCAAGAGCGGAAGCAAGGGAGACCCGGGAGTTCTGACTGATCCGGTTAATACGCTTCGACTGCTGGCCGATCCACTGGCCAGTGGCGGATGTCGAAACCACGCCCGCTCTGTACGTTGGCCGGAAAGGACCACGTGTTCGCCACGCTCCGAAAGGCCTCCTCATGACGCTGATCCCGACATTGATCTCGCTCGATGAGCGGCACGGCACCGCCATTCAGGAGCGGCGGATGTTCTCCGGTACCCCCACATGGCGCCGTCCATCGTGATGTCCACTGAAACGGCGGTGCCTGATTCCGAGCGGGAGGATCCGGGTTGCGCTGACGGGGTTCTTCCGCCACTGAGAATCGACCCGCGCCCGGCCGTCCGGTTCAGCGTGCTCGGCCCGGTCCGGGCGTGGCGTGGCCCGGACGAGGTGGACCTGGGCCCGCCCCAGCAGCGGGCGATCCTCGCGCTGCTGCTCGTCCGGTCGAATCGGCTCGTTTCCGTCGAGGACATGATCGAACTCCTCTGGGAACAGGACCCGCCGGGCAGCGCCGTCAACGCCATCCACAAATATGTCGGCAGCATCAGGCGCCTGCTCGAGCCGGATCTCGAAGCCAGAACCAGCGGACGCTGGCTGACCAGGCACGGCGGCACATACCGCCTCGCCGTCGACGAGAGCACGTCGGACCTGATCGCCTTCCGCCGCACGGTGAAGGACGCGCAGACGGCCCGGGCCGACGGCCGTCCGGCGGACTCCTTGGACCTCCTGATGGAGGCGCTGGCTCTCGCGCGGGGGGCCTGCGGGGAGGGTCTCGACCTGCGCGGGCGGAACCGGAACCACTTCACCGCGGTGGACCAGGAGTACGTCGCCGCCGTCGCCGACGCGGCCGACGCCGCCCTCGTCAGCGCTCAGGCACCGCGGGTCCTCCCGATGCTCAGGCAGTTGGCATGCGACGAACCGCTGAACGAACCGCTGCAGGCCCGGCTGGTGCTCGTCCTCGGGGCGGCTGGGCGACAGGCCCAGGCCCTGTCGTACTACCAGCTGGTCCGAGAGCGGCTCCGTGACGAACTCGGCGTGGACCCCGGCGAGGAGATGCGCGCCGCGTACGGCAAGGTGCTGCGACAGGAGTTCTCGGCCTTCGCCGACGACGGGCGGGCCGGCTCGGTGCCCAAGCCCGGGTCTCCAGGGGCGTCCGCGGAATCGGCCGGGATGCCGGATGAATCCGAACCCGCGGATACGCCGAGTGAACGTGCTGTCTGGAGCATCGCGGCCCCCCGCTCCCTGGCGCCCCTGGTGCCTCCCGCGCAGTTGCCCGCCGACCTGCCCGTTTTCGTCGGTCGCGAGGAGGAGCTCTCGTTCCTGTCGGAAGCGCTCGGTCCCGGCGGCGAACCGCCGGGCGCCGGAGTCTGCGCGATCGCCGGCATGCCGGGCATCGGCAAGACCACGTTCGCCGTCCACTGGGCCCATCTCGTCGCGAAACACTTCGCGGACGGTCAGATGTTCCTGGATCTGCGCGGGTTCGACGCGAGCGCCTCCCCCACCACGCCGGCGGACGCGCTGCGTGCCCTGCTGTGCTCGCTGGGCATCGCCACCGAGCTCCTGCCCGACAGCCTCGACGCCCTCGTCGCCATGCACCGCAGCCTCCTGGCCGACAAACGCGTCCTCATCGTGCTGGACAACGCGCATGACGTCGAGCAGATCCGCCCGCTCCTGCCGGGCAGCCCGGGATCCCTGGTCGTCGCCACGAGCCGGAACCCGCTGACCGGGCTGGCCGTGGCGCAGGGCGCACAGCTGCTCACGCTCGACCTCTTCCCGCCGGCCACCGCCAAGGAGGTCCTTCGGCGCCGGCTGGGCGCCGCCCGCGTCGCCGCCGAACCGGAGGCGGTGGAGCAGATAATCCGGCTGAGCGGCCGGCTGCCGCTGGCCTTGGCGCTGCTGTCGGCCCGGGCCGTCGCCCATCCCGACTTCCCGCTGGCGTCCATCGCCGACGACCTGCGGCGTACGAGGGGGCGCCGAGGCCACCTTGACGTGTTCGGCGCCGCGGGCGGGGCCGCCGACGCCCGGTCGGTCTTCTCCTGGTCGTACCGACGCCTCAGCCCGCCGGCCCGCCGGATGTTCCGGCTGCTGTCGCTGCGGCCGGGCCCCGACGTCACGGCCGCGGCCGCGGCCGGCCTCCTCGACGTCCAGCCGGAGGAGGCGAGCCGACTGATCGCCGAACTGACCGGCACCTCGCTGTTCGCCGAGGACCGACCCGGACGATACTTCTGTCACCCTTTGGTCAGCGCCTACGCCGGCGAACTGTCGGAGTGCGCTGATTCGGAAGCGGACCGGCGCGAGGCACAGGCCCGCCTGCTCGATCATCACCTGCGTTCCGGACCCGGCGCCGAGCGGCCACAGCCCTGGAACCACACCCGGAGTGAGTCGCCCCTTCGGCGCCGGAACGGGGTGTGAACCCCGTGCCGGTCTCCGGCCGCCAGTCCGTCATGCCGTGGTTCGCGACTGAACACCACGTGGTCGCCGGAGGTGTCGCCCTGGCGGCGGGATCCGACACCGGACCCGACGCGGGATCCGGCATCGGGGTCTCCGCCCGGCAGCCGGCCCCGGCCCTTCGGCGGTTCTAGCGGTGCCACGGCTCGTTCCACCTGTTCCGTGGTGGTGCGCTTCCCGAGCGGTACGTCACGCGCCGGCGAAACCGTCGCCGACCATGGCGAGCGGATCGACGACCCTGTCGAAGGTCTTGGCATCGACATGCCCACTGGCCAGGGCCGCCTCGCGCAGAGTCAGGCCCTTGGCGAGCGCCTCCTCGGCGATATGTGCGGCGTTCTGGTAGCCGATGAGCGGACTCAGCACCGTGACGAGCATCAGGCTGTCGTCGACGTACTGGGCGATCTTCTTGCGGTTGAGTTCGGTGCCCACGACGGAGAACGTCCGGAACTTCTCCGCACCGTCGGCGAGGATGCGTGCGGAATGCAGGAAGTTGGCGATGATGATCGGGCGCATCGCGTTGAGCTCGAAGTTGCCCTGGCTGCCGGCAAAGGCCACCGCGGCGTCGTCGCCGAGGACCTGGATGGCGATCATGACGATCGCCTCGCACTGGGTCGGGTTGACCTTGCCGGGCATGATCGAGGAGCCGGGCTCGTTATTCGGGAGCAGCAGCTCGCCGAGTCCGGCCCGCGGTCCCGACGCCAGCCACCGCATGTCGTTGGCGATCTTCATCAGGGCCACGGCCAGCCCGCGCAGCGCTCCGTGCGCCCGCACCATCGAGTCCAGGGACCCCTGCGCCATGAACTTGTTCGGCGCCGTGACGAACGGCTTGCCGGTCAGATCGGCGATCCGGGCGGCGACGTCGCGGCTGAATCCCTTCGGCGCGTTCAGTCCCGTCCCGACGGCGGTGCCGCCCAGCGCCAATTCGAGGAGGCCCTTCCGCGCGTACTCGATCTCTGCGATGCAGGCACGCAGCTGTGCGGCCCAACCCGACCACTCCTGTCCGACGGTCAAGGGCACGGCGTCCTCAAGGTGCGTGCGCCCGATCTTGACGACGTCGTGCCACTGTCGGGCCTTCAGCTCGATCGCGGTGGCGAGCTGTCGTGCCTGGGGCAGCAGACGGTCGTCGATCTCGAAGACCGATGCGATGTGCATCGCGGTGGGAAAACTGTCGTTGCTGGACTGCCCCATGTTGACGTCGTCGTTGGGGGCGACCGGCTCCTGCGTCCCGAGCGTGCCCCCCAGCAGCTGGCAGGCCCGGTTTGCGATCACCTCGTTGACGTTCATGTTGCTCTGGGTCCCGGACCCGGTCTGCCACACGTAGAGCGGATAGCTGTCGTCGAGGTCGCCGGCGATGGTCTCCTCGGCCGCCTGGACGATGGCCCGCAGCTTCCAGTCGGGCAGGCGTCCGGCGTCCGCGTTGACCAGTGCCGCCGCCTTCTTGACGTAGCCGTAGGCGTGGTAGACCGCCTTGGGCATGCGGTCGCCACCGATGGAGAAATGGATCAGGGAGCGTTGCGTCTGCGCTCCCCAGTAGCGGTCCGCGGGCACCTTGACGCTGCCCATGCTGTCGAACTCCGTCCGCTCTCCCGACGCGTCGATGCCGACGGGCACGACCCTGAGCACAGGATGCTGCCCCTCGTTCGCGCTCATGAGCGTGCGCCCTCTCCGCCGGGCCGCGGCAGGTCCCGTTCCCGGTACACCGGTTGCCACATCGCCTTGCGGACCGCTTCCACGAGGTTGGTGTGCCTCCTCGTGGCCACGCCGTCCTCGGCGGCGGCCTCGGCCACGGCGACCGCGACCGTCGCGGACAGCGCCCGCAGGTTCGCCACCGGTGGCAGCAGCGCGGCACCCCGCCTGCTCACGTCCACCTGCCCGGCCACCGCTTCGGCGGCGGACAGCAGCATGTTGTCGGTGACATGCTTCGCGCCGGAGACGATCGTGCCCAGGCCCAGGCCCGGGTAGAGCATCGCGTTGTTGGCCTGGCCGATCTCGTACGTGACGCCGTTGTACTCGACGGGGTCCACCGGGATGCCGGCCGCGACCAGCGCCCGCCCCTGCGACCACGCCAGCGCGTCCGTCGGCATGACCTCGATGCGGCTCGTGGGGTTCGACAGGGGCAGCAGGATGGGGCGCTCCACCCCCGCGGCCAGCGCCGCGACGACCTCCTTCGTGAAAGCGCCGGCGACTGTCGACGTCCCGATCAGGATCGTCGGCTTGACGTGCTCGACCGTGGTGAGCAGGTCGATCTCGCCGTCGGCCCAGTCCGCGACCTCGGCCTTGCGCCGCGCGTAAACCCGCTGATAGTCCGGTAGTCCGGGCATGTCGTCGGTGACCAGGCCGTGCTTGTCGATGAGCCAGATGCGGTCTTTCGCCTCCTGCGTCGACGCGCCGTCCCGGAGCATCGCGGCGTGGATCTGGTCGGCCATCCCGGTGCCGGCGGTGCCGGCGCCGAACACCACAAGACGCTGGTCGGCCCACCGATCCCCGGTCACCCGCAGTGCCGCGAAGACGGCGGCCATGACGATGGCGCCGGTGCCCTGCATGTCGTCGTTGAAGATCCGATAGCGCGCCGCGTTGCCGACCAGGATGCGCCGGGCGTTTCCGGGGCCGAAGTCCTCGAAGTGCAGCAAGGCGTTCGGGAAGAGCTTGGCGGCCGTCGCCAGGTACCGGGCGATGAAGTCGTTGTAGCGCCTGCCGGTGACCCGCGCGTGGCGGTTGCCGAGATAGTACGGGCTGTTGAGCAGCAGCTCGTTGTCGGTGCCGACGTCGAGGTTAACGGCGATGACCCGGTTGGGGTCGATGCCGGCGGCGGCGGTGTAGACGGCGAGCTTGCCGATCGAGATGTCGGTGCCGTTCACCCCCCAGTCGCCGATGCCGAGGATCTCCTGCGCGTCCGAGACGACGATGAGGTCCACGTCGTCGGCGGCGAGGCCGAGCGAGCGGAACGAGTCCTCGACGTCCTCCGGGCGGTCGATGGACAGATACGTGGCCCGCGAGTCACGGAAGTCGCTGGACCACTGCTCGATCGCGTCCCCCACGGTCGGGTCGTACACGATCGGCAGCAGCTCGGTGAGGTGGTCGGCCAGGAGCTTGTAGTAGAGCACCTGGTTCTGGTTGTGCACCTCGTTGAGATACAGGTACCGGTGCAGGTTGGAGGGCTGTTGCTGCATCTGCGTGTAGGCCCGGACCGCCTGCTCGTCGAGGGTCTCGACGGCGGCCGGCAACCGGCCCACAATTCCCAGTTCGGCGCGCTGGGCCAGGGTGAAGGCCGTTCCGCGGTTGCGGTAGCGGTCCTCGAGGATGCTGGGCTTGATGGACATGCGGTACCTCCGGGAGGTGGTGGCTGAGGAATGCGCTCGGCTCACGCCGCCGTTCAGTCGGAGACCGAGGTCTCGGGCCGCATGTCGAACGACGCCTGCAGACTGGCCGGGCGCTTCCCCAGCCCGGCCTTGGTCGTCCGGCTCCAGGGCGCCTCGATAAGCCGCTTGGTCTCCTCGAGCATCGACTCGGGTTCCAGGTTCCGGTACGCGTCGACCTCGCCGGCGGCGACCGCCGTCATCGTGGCGTAGACCGGTTCGGGGTCGAACTGCGCCCGCGGGAACGCCAGCTTCGAGTAGTCGAACAGCCGCTCGGACGCGTCGTCCTCCCACCCCGTCCAGGTCTGGAACATCCGGTCGTTGAAGCCGGTGAGGAACGGACCCGGGTTGACCGTCGCAACCTCGACGCCGAACTCCTGCAGCTCGTTGGCCATGGTCTCGGCGATGGCTTCGACGGCGTGCTTCGAGGCCGCGTAGAGGCCGGTGAACGGGTTGGTGTTCAGGCCCTCCCGGGAGGAGACCCACACGATCCGTCCCTCGCCCCCCTTCACCATCTGCTTGGCGATGCCCTGCGTCAGCAGGAGCGGCCCGATGACGTTGACCTCGAACTGCCTGCGCATGTTGGCGCCCGGTACGTCGACGGTGGCGCCGCCTTCCCCCACGCCCGCGTTGTTGACCAGGATCTCGACGTTCCACGCGAGCGCCTTCCGGCGGTCGCCGGCGTCGGTCACGTCGAGCTTCTCGACCTGGAGGTCGACGCCTCGTTCGGCCGCCTGCCGCTTCAAGGTCTGCACCTGGGCCCAGATCTCGACCGCCGCGACGACGTCGAACCCCTTCTCCGCGAGCCGCATCGCGACCTCGTGGCCGAATCCGGTACCCGACCCCGTAATAAGAACCTTCCGCACAGTACAGTCCTTTCCTCATGTCGTGGCGTTCTCCGACGATGCGGACGCCCGACCACGGACCTGTCGACCTTGGACAGCGTCTCGCCGGAGCACCGTTTCCCATATCCGCCAGTGCACAGGACCGATGGCCAGTCGTCGGCACGGGCGAACCTGACCAAAGCAGCCTCCCTCCCAGGAAATGGAGTTGGACTCCAGCGAGTAGAAGTTAACTTGACTCAACGGAGAGCAACTGCGACGGTGTGAAGGACGCGGCCACCGGTCGCGGCCGAGCTGATCCGGAGAGCGACATGAGTGGTCAATCTGCGATCACCCTCGCCCCCGAGGGGCACGACGTCCTGGTCGGCAGGCAGGCCGAACACGGATACCTCGCACGGATGCTCGACGACGTCCGACGGGGCAACGGCCGCAGCGCGGTGGTGAGCGGCGAACCGGGCATCGGCAAAACCGCACTGCTGGATCATCTGTGCCGCCGCACCGGGGACACCCTGATTCTCCGAGCGGCGGGCGTACCGGCCGAACAAGGGTTCGCCTACGCCGCACTCCACCATCTCCTGGGCGCGTTCCTGGACCGCGCGGACACGCTGGTCGAACCTCTGCGGATGGCACTGCGGGTCGCATTCGGGGTGGACGCCGGTGAGCCCCCGGACCCGCTGGCCGTCAGCCAAGGAACGTTGGCGCTGCTACGAGCGCTGTCGGCGGAACGCCCGGTGGTGTGCGTGGTGGACGACCAGCATTGGCTCGATGAGGCCTCGACGCGAGCGCTGAGCCTTGTCAGCAGACGACTCGACCGGGACAAGGTGGGCCTGCTCTTCGCGGCGACCGCCCCGGCGCGCGCGCTGACCGCCCTGCCCGAGATCCGTGTCAGGGGACTGTCGGCGTCGCACGCCGGAGAGCTGCTCGACGCCGTACTCGTCGGCCCGGTCGACCCGGCCGTGCGCCGGCGGATGGTCGCCGAAGCGGACGGCAACCCGTCGACCCTGTTGCAAATGGCCGCCGCGTTCGGACCGTTCGGACCGTTCGACGGGCCCGCCTCCCGGGCGACGGCACAGTCGCAACAGCTCGAAGCCGCCTACCGCGCGCGGCTGGAGCGGCTGCCCGAACGGTCCCGCCACCTGGTCCAGCTCGCCGCCGTCGACCCGGTCGGCGAGCCGGGACGGCTGTGGGCCGCCGCGGCCCTGCTCGGCCTGGACCGCGAGCGTCTGGCCACGGCCGTCGAGCAGGGTTTCATCGTCGTCGGCAGCAGCGTGTACTTCGGACATCCGCTCGCCCGCGCCGCGGCCTTCCGCATGATGAGTCCGGCCGAGCGCCGGGCGGCCCACGCGGCGCTGGCGGCCGTGACCGACGTCGACACCGACCCGGATCGCCGGGCCTGGCACCGGGCGGAGGCCGCCGACAGCCCCGACGAGGCAGTCGCCCATGACCTCGACCGCTTCGCCGGCCGGGCCCGGCGGCGGGGCGGGCTGGCCGCGGCCGCGGCCTTCCGGAGGAAGGCCGCGGCGCTGACGCCGGACAAGCGGCGCCAGGCCGTCCGCCTGATCTCGGCAGCCGAGGCGGCGCGCGAGGCGGGGGCCCTCGACACCGCGCTGGACTTGCTGGAACTGATCGACGAAGCCGTCGTCGACGAGCGGCTGACCCCGCGCCTGCTGCGGTTGCGTTGCCGGATCGCCTGGGCCCAGCAGCGGCCGACGGACGCGGTGCGGGACTTGCTGGCCTGTGCCGGGCAGCTGGCGGCGGATGACCCCGGGCAAGGCCGGGAGGTGTGTCTGGAGGCGCTGGTCGGCACGATCTGGACCGCCGGGCCGGACCGGCTGTCCGAGGTCGCCGGCGCAACGTTCGCGATCGCGCCGGCCGACGCCCCCGATGCCATCCCCACCAGGGTCGCCACCGTCGCGGCGCCGAGCCTGGCCGACGATACGGTGGCGGTCCTGCTGAACGGCCTGCGGGCCCTGGCCGTCGAGGGCTATGCCGCCGCAGCGCCCGAGCTGCGCCGGGCGATGGACCTACTGGCCGCCGACCCCGACGGTTCCACCGGCCCCGGTGGCTCCCCGGGCCCAGACCCGGCGGTTCCGAGCCCGGCGACGTTGTATGCGACCTTGCTGTTGCCCGTCGCGCTCTGGGATGCAGAAGCCTGGCCGCGGCTGATCGACAAGGTCCTGGCCCACGCGCGGGGGAACGGAGCGCTGGGCATCCTGGCGTGCGCGCTGGACTCCCTGGCCGTGTGCCAGATGTGGACCGGCGACCTGGCCGCGGCGGGCGCCGCGCTCGACCAGGCATGCCGGCTGCACGCCGCCACCACTGGAGCGGTCAACCCGTACAACCGGACGATGCTGGCCGCGTGGCGGGGCGACGAGGCCAGAACGCTCCAGTTGGCCGCCGAGGCGCGCTCCGCACCGGGCCCGACGTCGTTCGCCCAGCTCGTACTCACCGACTACGCCGAGGCCGTGTTGTGCAACGGCACCGGCCGCTTCGAGCAGGCGCACGCGGCCACCTGCGGGCTGCTCGACACTCATCCGCCGACGCTCGGCGCGCTCGTCGCGTCCGAACTGGCCGACGCCGCCTCGCGCTGCGGAGCGGTGGCGGACCTGCGGCGCCTGGAAACCTGGCTGCTGGTCCGGGTCCGGGCGACGCCGGGACCGTGGGTCGTCGGAATCGCGGAGCGGGTGCAGGCGTTGCTCAGCACAGGCGACGAGGCGGAGACGCATTATCAGGCCTCGATCGAGCAGCTCCGCCGGACCGGCAGCCGGACGGAGCTGGCCCGGTCGGAGCTGCTGTACGGCGAGTGGCTGCGCAGGCGGGGGCGTCGCGGTTCCGCCAGACAGGTGCTGCGCGAGGCCTACCACCGGTTCCGCGCCATCGGCGCCGGCGCTTTCGCCGAGCGTTCCGCCCGGGAGCTGCGCGCGACCGGGGACCCGTCTGTGCGGGAGGTCACCGCCGACTACGGCCGGCTCACCGCGCAGGAAGCGCAGATCGCCGCGTTGGCGGGAGAGGGGCTGACGAACCCCGAGATCGGCGCCCGGCTGTTCATCAGTAGCCGGACCGTGCAACACCACCTGCGCCATGTGTTCCAGAAGCTCGGCATCACGTCGCGGACGCAGTTGCCGGAGCCGACCCGCGTCGCCTTCGACGGCGCCCTCGGCGGGTGACACCCGGCAATCGACTGAGGACCGGAGCCGACGACTCCGATCCTCAGCGGCGTGCACCGGACTGCGGACGACGGTCATTCCCCGGCGAGCGCACGCCAGGTGTCTCCCTCGTCGCCGGGCAGGCCGTGCAGTGATCGTTCGGCTGGCGCCCGCTATTCGGCGAGGAACTCCATCAGCGCCTTGTTGACCTCTTCGTGGAACGTCCACGGGATGTTGTGCGGCCCGTGCTCGATGCGCACCAGCCGGCAGTCCTTGATCAAGCCGGGCAGGCGGTCGGCCGTCACCGCGATCGGCAGGATGCGGTCCTCCGTCCCGTGCAGCACCAGGGTCGGGACGTCGATGGCGTCCAGGTCGCTGCGGAAGTCGGTGGCCCACGTGTCGACGCACGCGTACGTCGCGAGGGGCGAGGCGAGCGAGGCCGTGGTGAAGCCGCCGCGGATCGCCGCGTCCGTGATGCGATCGGGGGCAAGCTTGTCGACGTTGTTGAAGTTCTGGAAGAACTCGTCGAGGAACACGAAGCGGTCGGCCCGGATGGCGGCCTTGGTCGACGTGAACTGGGACGGATCCAGACCGAGCGGATTGTCGTCGGTGCGCACCATGAACGGCGGGATCGCGCCCATGAGCACGGCCTTGGCGACCCGGCCGGAGCCGTAGCGGCCGAGGTAGCGGGTGACTTCACCGGTGCCCATGGAGAACCCGACGAGGACGGCGTCCTGCAGGTCCAGATGCTCCATCAGGGCGTGGAGGTCGGCTGCGAACGTGTCGTAGTCGAATCCGGTGCTCGGCTTGCTGGAGGAGCCGAACCCGCGCCGGTCGTAGGCGATGACGCGGTAGCCCGCGTCGAGCAGGACCGGTTCCTGGCGCTCCCAGGAGTGCAGGTCCAGCGGGTAGCCGTGGATCAGGACGACGGGGCGGCCGTCGCCATGGTCCTCGTAATAGATCTGGATGTCGGCGCCGTTCTCCTCGCCGACTGTGAGCAATGCCATGAGAGCGCCTCTCTCGTGTGGTGTGAGCCGGTCGGATGCGAGCCGGTCGGCGGTCGTCGACGGCCGTGGCCGGTGGTTCCACGCTAGGAACCGGCACTGGACGGCCAATGGACGTGCCGGGGTATCGACCAGAGTGCTGCTCCAGTGACTAAAGTCGACGGAACCAACCGCACCACTCGAGACGGGATTGCCGCGTGTCAGAGCCCACCGGAGAACGGCCTCCGACCCGGCGTGACGAGTACGCCGAGGTGACCCGGCTGGCCGTGGTCGACGCCGCCCGCGAGCTGTTCGGCGCGAACGGCTATGTCAAGACGAAGGTCGACGAGATCGCCCGCCGGGCCCGGGTCTCGCCGGCGACGGTGTACGCCCAGTGCGGCGGCAAGCAGGGCCTGCTCGAGACCCTGATGGACATGTGGACCTCCGGCACCCGCGTCCAGCAGATCATCGACGACTGCCGGGACGCCGGGACCGCCAGGGAGAAGCTCTCGGTGCTGGCCGTCGGCTACGTCCTCATCTACGCGGAGTCCGGGGACATCATCCGGATCGTGACTGAGGCGGCGGCAAGCATCCCGGCGGCGGCGGAGTTCCTGCACGTCGCGAACCTGCGCCACCAGGAGGCGCTCGCCGAGATCGTCGCAGGGATCCGCGCGACCGGCGAGATCGTGGACGATCTGTCGGACGAGGACGTCGTACGGACCATCTTCTACCACTTCCGCTACGAGCAGTTCACCCTGGCGTCCGAGGAGTTCGGCTGGGGCGTGGCCCGCGCCCGCGACACGATCCGGGAATGGCTGGCACAAGCCATCCTGAAAAGCCAGCCAGTCGAGTCCGGCGTCTAGGTCAGACGACTGATTGTGGTGTCGATCGTCGGACACTGGTGCAGCACTAGGGCGGCATGCCCGTCCGCCGAACGGCCCGATCGAGGCCGGCCGACGGGAACAGTTGGCTGCGCGAGGTGATGCCGAGTTTCAGGAACACCTTGCGCAGGTGGTATTGGACCGTGCGGCTGCTGATGTAGAGGCGGGCGCCGATCTCGGGGTTGGTCAACCCTTCGGCCGCCATCGTGGCGATCTGCGCCTCCTGAGCCGTGAGCTGCCCGTGCTCGAGGGTGACGTCGACGGCGGAGGCGTCGCCCACTGCCCGGAGCGCGCGGACGGCGCGCTCGGCGAACGCCTGGGCACCGATCCCCCGGAACCGCCCGTGGGCGTCGCGCAGGACATTCCGGGCCTCGCTGCGGCGCCCCTGAAGGCGCAGCCACTCGCCGAACATCAGCGCGGTCCGCGCCTGCTCCGTACGGCTGGCCGTCCTCGAGAGATGGTCGATCGAACTCCGGTAGTGGGGTTCAGCGTCGCCGTCCTCGTCCAGCAGCGCCCTGACCCGTTCGGCGATGCCGGCGACCCATCGTCCGGGTGCGGCGGCGACGCGTTGCCGCAGCCACGCGTCGAGGCGCTCGAGGTCGTCCACCGCCCCGCTGCCCGCGGCCGAGTCGGCGAGTTCGGATACGACGATGGCGCTCACCGGGGCACGGCCCGAGCCGAAGACGCGGCGCGCGGCCGCGAACGCCTGCTCGAAGCGGCCGGTCGCGTTGAACAGCACGGCCTCGGCACAGTCGGCCAGAGGCACGGGCGTGCTCTCTGGCGGGTTCGCGGCCCGGATCTCGGCTCCCAGCCGCAACGTCCCGGCCTCGTCGCCCCGCCAGGCCGCGAGCAGCATCCGGGTGTGCGGGCCGGCGACCCGGCCGGTGACGGCGACCACGCGTCCCGCCTCGTCGACCAGGTCGGCCGACGCGTCCAGGTCCCCGGCCCACATCAGGTGCACGCACAGCGCTTCCAGCCCGGCGGGCAGGACGGCGAGTGCTCCCTCGCGCCGTGCGCAGTCCACGACGTGGTGGGCCAGGCGCCGCCAAGCCCGCTCGTCCCACATCGTGAGCGGCAGCGAGACCATCGGCCGGACAGTGACGGGCGTCGGACGGGCCGGCTCCGGGTGCGCGCACAGCACGTCCAGGGCTCGGCGTAGGGCCGGCGCCGCGGCTTCGAAGCCGGCCACGACGAGGGTCCGCAGCCCGTCCAGGGTCAGCGCCATCGCGTCGCCGGCCGAGCCGGGGACGGAGACGCGGATGTCATCCGGTACGGCCGCGACGACTTTCGCGCCTTCGGTGACGACCGGGCCTCCGACCGGCCATACCGCCCCGCTGAGGGTTTCCAGGTACACCTCCAGGGCTTGCGCGGGGTCGTGTTTCATGATCAGCGGCGCCGCTGCCACCAGGTACCCGACCGCTTCGGCCGGGTGCTGCCGGGCCAGGGCGATCCGGCCGCGCAATCGCAGCACCCGGCCGGCCTCCGGCTCGCCGACGACAAGTTCGTCGGCCATCTCCAGCAGGTCGAGCGCGTCTTCAGGGAAACCGGCGTCATGGGTCGCCTCGGCGGCGGCGATCAGGCGTCTGACCCGGTAGCCCTGGTCGGGGGTCAGCAGGGCCGCCCGGGTGCGGAAGGCAGCGACCGCGGCGAGTCCGCCCCGCCGCCGGGCCAGGCCGGTGGCACGGTCGAGCTCTCGGGCGATCTCCTCGTCGGGGCCGTAGGCAGCCTCGGCGCGGTGCCAGGCTCGGCGGTCCGGGTCGAGCCTGGCGTTCGTGACCGCCGCGAGCGCCCCGTGGACCGCCCGGCGGTTCGCGGGATCGGTGGCGCGGTGGACGGCGGAACGTGCGACCGGGTGGGCGAAGTGCACCGTGGTGTCGATGACGACGAGCCAGTCCTCGGCGTCGGGCCCGAGGCAGTCCCGGTCCAAGCCGAGCAGCGCGGCCGCGGCCCAGAGCCGGAGCGGATCGCCGACCGGGTCGGCGGCGACCAGTTCCACCAGCCGGCGCGAGCGGCCCGGCAGCCGTTCCAGCTGCCTACGGTACGCAGCGTCGATCCGCGGTGACACGGGCATCGCGCCGGGCAGGGCGTAGCCGCCGGCCAGGTCCAGCGGCCCGACGGTGCGGGGCAGCTCCAGCAGGGCCAGAGGGTTGCCGCCGGCCTCGGCGACGATCTGCCGGCGTACCGCCGGATCGAGCGGGCCGACGAGCGCCGCGTCGAGCAGTTGTCCGCCGTGCCGCGTGGACAGGCCCGCCACGTGGACGGCGGGGAGGGACTCGAACTCGGCCGACACCATGGCGGATGCCAGCACCACGCCCACCCGGTCGCGGTCGAGGCGCCGGCCGACGAAGGCCAGGACGCCCATCGACGCCCGGTCGAGCCACTGCTGGTCGTCCAGGACGCACAGGACGGGACGTTCCCGTGACAGCACCTGCAGCAACGCGAGCGTGCCGAGCCCGACGCACAGCGCGTCGGGGGGTTCACCGGCCTCCACACCGAGGGCCACCCGCAGTGCCGCTCGCTGGGGGTCGGCCAGCCTGTCGGCCCGGTCGATGAACTCGCCGAGGAGGCGGTGCAGTGCGGCATAGGCCAGCTGCTGTTCGGCCCGGGCACCGTCGACACGGCGGATGAGCATGTCGGAGGCGCCCTCGCACAGCCGGTTCAGAAGCGCGGTCTTGCCGATGCCCGGCTCGCCGACGAGGACCAGCAGGTCGCCGCGGCCGCGGCGGACGTTGTCGAGCAACTGCGCCAGGCGCCGGCCCTCGTTGTCCCGGCCGACGAGGGCGCCGGCGCGGCCGATGATGTTCGAGGGCTGATCGCCCGGGATCTCGCGGTGACCGCCCGGGGCCGCGACCGGAACCTCGCTCCGGCCGTACCGCGACCGGCTTTCGCCGCGGCTTGACGGGGCCATTCGGCCTCTCCTCACGGTTGCGAGCATTCCTGCGAGACCGCAAACGCTCTCCCCGATCATTGCAGTGAACCTTTGGCAGGTCAACGTGAACTCGACTCGCTGGAGCTAGCCTCCAGTGCCCCCACCCGGGCTGCGACGAGCAGAAAGCGTTGCCCCGCGGGTCGGGATTCCCACGGGGCAACGCTGAGGAGCGGGCACGGATCACGGGGGGCCGGTGGCGGCCGCCCTGACCGGGAACGGTCAGCTACCGCCCTTGAGCAGCGACGACAGAGCCTGGCCGATCACCGCCGTCACAGCGCCCGGATGTGTGACGAGGGTGAGGTGGGAACCGCCCTTGAACCAGGTCACCTTCGAGTGCGCCCGCTTGGCCATCATCGCAAGGGAGTCCGGAGTGATGATCTGGTCGCCGCTGGAAATGAACGACCACGACGGCAGGTGCTGCCACGCGGCGTACTTCGTCGGCGTCCCCAGCGCCAGGCTCGAGGCCTCGGTCTGCGAGGCCCACCCCTCGCGCGCCTGCGAGTTCGTCAGGTCGTTGCCGAAGTAGTCGGCATAGGCCTTCTGGGTGAGGAGCAGGTTCGTGCTGCCTCCGGGCCCCGGGACCTCCTGCAGCAGCTCGGACTTGGGATGGGTGTAGACCACGGACGTCGCGCCGTTCAGCGTGTTGATGGCCTCGCCGACGGCCGGCGCGTAGGCGTCGACGAACACCAGCCCGACGACGTTGTCCGCCTGCGCCGCGGCATTGGTGATCACCGCGCCGCCGTACGAGTGGCCGACCAGGAGCACCGGACCCGGGATCGCGCGCACGAACGCGGCGACCTTCTCGGCGTCGGTGGTCAGGTTCTCGACGGGGTTGTCCGCGGCGCGCACCACGCACCCGGCCCGCTGGAGCTGGTTGATCTCACCGCTCCAACCCGACGAGTCCGCCCACGCACCGTGGACCAGGACGACGGTGATCGCCCGGTGGCCGGGGGCCGAGCAGCGGACCGGACTGCGAGCGTCGCCGTGGCCGGCGGTGTCTGCGGTCGCATGGCCGATTCCGACGGCTGTGAGCGCGACCGCCGCGGCAGCGACGGCGGCCGACGCGAGGGATCGGCGAATTCGTGATGTGCTTCGCACGAGGGCGTCCTTTCTGAAGGCGATGACACGGCGCGGCGTCGTGGAGGGGACGCCGACCGCGCTCATCGTCACGCCGGGGACGCGGGTTCGTATCCGCCAGTGCACAGGGTGGATGGCCAGTCGTGGGCGCGGCGACGGTCACTTGAAATCAAGTGCCGTGTCCTAGCGTGCTGGTGCATCACGCGTTGCCCTCGAAATCAGCACCCAGGAGGAAACGATGACGCAAGCCGGATTGGATGCCGCACGCCTCAGTGTCGACAACCTCGAGAAGATCATCCCCCTGGTGAGCGCCGAGCAGTGGGAGGCGCCGTCGGCCTGCGACGGCTGGCGCGTGATCGACGTCGTCGCCCACCTGGCGGCGCTCGCGACGGAGGCGGTCGCCCCTCCCAAGCCTGACCCCTCCTGGCCGAAGAACCGCGAGCGCTACCACGACCTTCGCGTCGACGAACGCCGCGGCTGGAGCCACGCCGAAGTCCTCGCCGAATGGCACCGCAGTGCTCCCTTGCAGCTCAAGCTGCTCGAAGCCGGCCAGGACAAGGAGATCGCCGACGATCCGATCGAGGTGACCGGGCTCGGCACCTATCCTCGGCATCTCCTGGCGAACACGATGGCCTTCAACGTCTTCTGCCATCTCCGCAACGACATGCTGGCCCCGGACGGGCCCCTGCCCTTCACACTGCCGGAACCGACCGCCCGCGAAGTCGGCCCTGCCGTCGAGTTCATGATCGCCGGCATCCCCCAGATGCAGGGACCCGAGCTCACCGCCACCGTCACCGAGCCGCTCGTCCTCGACCTCACCGGCCCGGGGGCGTCGACCGTCACGGTGATGCCGACGCGGCCGGGCGAGGGCAGAATGACGATCAGGCCCGGCGCCCACGGCACGACGCGGATCAGCAGCACAGCGCTCGATTTCATCAAGTGGGGCACCACCCGCAAGCCTTGGCGGGACTACTGCTCGGTCGCCGGCGATGCCGCCGCCGCGGCACGATTCCTCGACGTTCTCAACATCGTTTGACGCCGTTCCACAGTTCCCGCGCCCGGCCGGGCGCGGGAACTGCCACCTACCGGCCCTACTGCCCCGCCCGAACCGATCATTCGGGTGCCGAGCGGGGGTAGTTCACGATGGCGAGATCAACGTGCTCCCTCACCGATGTCGGGCGCGACCATGATCCATCCATCGTCCGTCATGGCCAGTTCCTTAAAACCGAACCGTTGCCAGGCGCTCTTGATCTTCTCTGCGATCTGACCGCCGTTATCAGCCGTGGCCGCGGAGAGCGTCACTTACTTATTCGTTCCGCGATGATGTTCAGCAGAATCCGCTGGACGTCCTGGGGATTAAGGGCGTGGAAGGCGGCACCGTTGGTCGTAGCGGCGATCTTTTGCAGGGTCGCCATATCGACACCGGGGCCGAAGCCGATGGAAATGACCGGGGCCGGTCTGGCCGGGTCGTCCTCCCGCTCGAGGGTGTTGAGCAGCCCAGTGAGGGTGATGCCGTCGTGGTCGTCGTTCCTGCCGTCCGTCAAGAGCAGGACGTTGTTGTAGTACCCCGGCTTGTAGGTGCTCCGGAGCGACCGGACCGCGGCGAGCACTGAGCCGTACAGTCCGGTGTCGCCATCCGGCTTGGGCCGTACCTGGTCCAGGGCGAGGGTGATGGCCTGGCGGCGGCTGGTCGATCCGACCCGGGCCGGCAACGGCCCGATCGGTACTTGCACGCGATAGGCCCGCTTCCCGTCCAGGTTCGTGGCGAAGGTCCACAGACCCACATCGGTGTCGTCGGGCAGCGTCGCGAGCGCGCCCTGCCCGATCTTGACGGTCGCCTGCATACGGGTCACGTTCCCGGCGACCGGTTGCAGCATCGATCCGGACACGTCGAGCAGGGCCAGTACGCGCGTGCGCAGCGACAACTGGTTCCACTTCGCGATGGCGTCGGTCACCACGGTGGCTGAAGATCGCGGGAACGCGCGGGGAATCCGCGGGCTCAGCCCGCTGGCGGCGGTGAAGCCGTCACCGGCATGCCCATCGGGATCGCGAAAGCCCAGCGCCTGAACGGCGGTCCGGGCCGGTGCGCTGCGCATGGCCTGTTCCAGGAAGCGGGCGGCCCGGCTCCTCGCGCCGTCCTCGGTGGTCGGTACGAACGGGTAGTCCAGGCTTATCTCGCCCTCGCTCGGGTAAAGCGCCTCGACCTGAACGGGCGGAGCCGTGCGACTGTACGCCCACAGAGACTGTTCTGGGACGATCAGCACAGGGTCCTTGCCCTTCGTGCCGCGCCCTAGTGCGGCGAGCAGCGCTTCGGGTGTCGGGGAGACGGTGCTGCGCAGGTTCTGGGCGAGCCGGGTGAACGCCGACGCCGCGTCCGGTGCGCGCTGAAGCGACATCTGCGCCATGACGAGCGCGGCCATGCCGGCGGACTGGCCGACCGGGTCGAGGATCCGCAGGTTGACTCCCTTCATCCCGCCGGCGTCGGCCTTCGCGGTACCGATGGGCTCTACCGATGCTCTCAGCAGCGCTTCCCAGGTCGGCTTGATGTCCTCGCGGCTGAGCCAGGCGGCGAACGAGCGCGTCGTCCCGGCGACGACCGGAGTATGGGCCACCGAAACCGGTGTCCCGTCGGCCGCGATCCGCACGCCTGCCGTACCGCGCACCAGCGCCAGCCAGAGGGAAGAGTCGGGAATCCACACGTCGGGGATGGTCTCTCCCGGCATCGACCCCCGGCCGGACAGCACCAGCGCCATGCCGGCCGGACCGGCCGCCCTCACTTTGGCCTGTACACACCGGCCGTCGACCATGTGCCGCTGCCGGGCGAAGACGGTCGCGACGTCCTGAACCGCCGGAGCCAGCTCGGGCGCCACGGCCACGTCGAGCACGAGACGATCACCGCACCCGCGCAGGCCCGCCGGCGCATATGTCCCCGCTCCCACCAGAACGACCAGCACGCCGACGACAGCACCCAGACCGATCAACCACGCACGACGCCCCGATGCGGCCCGCTGGCTACGCCTCCTACCCCTACGACGCCGTTCACTCACTTTTGCCCCCGATTGCCCCTTTTGCACTGTTTGGGAGCGAAACTCTAACGCGCTTAAACCAACGCGGAGACAACCATTCGATGAAGGAATGCCGCGACTTGCGACCTGACCTTGTCATTCAAGAGATTGGCACGTCTTTTCTAGCCGAGCATGGCCACCCTCGAAAGACTTCCGAACCAATGAAGCACGAGTCGATCATCCAGCCACTGCAGGAATTCACTTTTCAGTATTTGGTCACTGTGCTGGACGGGGTACCTTAGCGGCTTCTCCACTGATAGGGCCGTGGTTTGCCGGAGCTTGCGGTCGGCACTGTCATCGCCGGTGGCTCGGGGTGGGTGTCGGGGATCCGGAGTCCTTGCCAGTGGGGGTAGGGCTCGGGGTGGGGGGCGGAGGAGTCGGCGTCTTCGAGTGGTGGGCCGGCGGGTTCGGGAGAACCGGCGGGGACGGAGGGAACGGCGAATCCGAGAAAAGCGCTGACGGGCTCGGCTGGCCCCCGGTCGAGTCGTCGGGCGGAAACGAAAGGCCCGGATCCGTCGACGGTACGGTGGACGGTACGGCGACCGGTGGCGCGGACGGCGGCATTCGAGGCGGTGGGGTGGCCCGGACCGAGGGACCGGCGGTGCGCTTCCGGTGATGGGAGAGGCCCGTTCCTTTGTCGCCGGACGAGCCCTCCGAGGAATGGTCCGACCGCACGGCCATGACGCCCATTGCCACGAGCACCAGAGCCGCCAGAGCCGCGGCCTGGAGCAGGCCCTCGATACGGCGGCCGCGGAACTCTTTCCGTCGCTCGGCGCGGCCGGCGCGAGAGGCCGGCGTCTCATCGCTCTCCGCCGGCTCCGCGCTGGTGGCCGCGTCGTCCTCCGGCGTCGGCGTGGCGTCCGGGTCCGGCGAGGCCTTCGGGAAAGCGTGAGCCGGCTCGTCGTCGGTCTCGGACGGTGGGTCCGGCACGACCGGCATCCCGTCGGCGTCGAAGATCAGTGTCTCATCGGGCGTGCCCTCCACCGCCGCGCACGCGGCGAGCACCCGCTCCGACTGGTCCTCCGACGGCTCGCACCGTCGTCTTATCAGCCGGCGCAGCGTGTCCTCGTCGAATGAGGTGAGCACGACCGGGTCATGCGCCTCCTGGCCGTGACCCACGGAGAGGGCGTGCTCCAGTCTCCGCCGCGAGCCCTGGATGAGAGTGGCGGCCGTGTCCGGTGCCATGTTCAGGATCCAGGCGATCTCCTCCGGCACCAAGGAGATGGCCAGGGCGAGGACATCGCGGTCCTCGGGCTCCAGACCGGCCAGCGCCCGCCACATCGGATCCGACATCGGCGTGGTCGCGGGCTTGCGGACGAAGGCGCCGTGCCGCACGCATTCGGCGCGGGCCACCGCGTGCAGCCACACCGGCAGCGTGTCCTCGTCCGCCGGCACCGAATCCGGGTTACGCGCTACTGCGACGAAGGCATCGCGCACGGCCTCCGCTGCTCTGTCACCGAGCATGACGTGGCAGTAGATCTGCAAAGATCCGGCGTGCTCGTCATAGAGCGCGGCGTAAGCCCCCGGGGCCCCTGCCCGCAGATCCTCGGTAAGAGACACCGGTTCCTCCACCGCCGTATCACTGATTGTGCGCGATGGCTCGGGGCCCGCTGCTAGCCGACGACGAGCCCCACACCCCAGCCCATGGGCCTTTGACCTCTGCCTTCGCGCCCGCCCGACTGGACCTCCCTATCCTCTCGGGCCATCGGATGGGCCCGGTCGTCACAGCGGCAGGCGCTGATAGACGACGGCGACGGATACGCAAGCCATGTTGCCGTCTTCGTCCTCCAGGCAGAACGTGGCGTTGCGCCAGGGGCTGCCGACTTCCCGAGCTTCGGGTTCGACAAGTTCGAAACCGTCCCTGCTCCATTTGTTGTTGTTGGAGATCTGCGGTTGGTCGGCGTCGAGGGGCAGCTTCGGTAGCCCGAGAAGGCCGACCGGCGCGATGTCGTGCGACACGGGCCGACTCGGGACGAGCGCTGCCCAGTGGGGCTGGTCCACGCTGCCGGTGGGAGCGAGGGTGATCGACCGACCGCCTCCGTCCGCACGGATCTCACCCTCACGCTCGACGATGTTCAACTCGACACCGAGGTACGGGCCGATCAGGTGCTGGGCGATCTGGTCGGTGTTTCGGGCCACGGGGTCGGTGAGGGCACTGATGATCGCTTCGTGGCTCTGGCCGATCTGCCCTCGGGCGTCCCTGCCCAGTACGTCCGGCCGCTCCCGTAGCGACCTGGCCAGTCCTTCGCGCAGCTGGGACGGAGTGTCGACGAAGGTGCCGCGGTCGATCAGGACGCCGCCGCCCATTGCCGCCAGGACCGCACTGTAGATGGAGTCGGCCCCCGCCTCGGTGGGCTGGACCTTCAGTTCTCTCGTGCCGGCGATGTTCTGCTGATGGCCACTGAGCGTAGCCAGCTGACCTGTCGATGGCCCGGCGGTGATCCGGATCGTCTTGTCCACGCCGACGGGGGGCAACGTCTTGCCCGCCTTGCCTACGAGCGCCGACCAGAGCGGCGTTGTCGCGCTGCGGGGATTGGTGCGGGCCAGAACGAGATCGCCCGCCTGAGGGTCGCCCGCGGGCTCG
The DNA here is from genome assembly GCF_039542055.1 of Actinoallomurus vinaceus. NCBI lineage: Bacteria > Bacillati > Actinomycetota > Actinomycetes > Streptosporangiales > Thermomonosporaceae > Actinoallomurus > Actinoallomurus vinaceus. The sequence goes on along the minus strand of NZ_BAABHK010000001.1, from coordinate 478,319 downwards.
TACGCGAGGACACTCCCATCACGCTCGAGGATCGCCAGTCTGACACCGGCGGCTTCGGCCAGCAGGGGCGGTGCCAGCAACCGGACCGCCTCTTCCCAATGCCCTGGCTGAGCGATGGCCCTTTCGATGTACTGGGCCGCCATTCCGGTCTCAAAATGCTCGACCATCCGGCGGTGCACGGCCGCGCTGTCAAACTCCGCCGCGGCGCGCAGGAACTCCTCAAGGACGCGTTCTCCACCGGCGAACCCGTACCCGGCCGGGACCAATGGCCACTTGCTCAGCTCAGCGGCATTCGTACGGACCCATTCGGCCAGCGCCGTACGCAGGACCGCCGGATCGGTGATCTCCTTGCCGCCGACGGTGAGCCGTCCACCGGCCGCCTTGATCGTCGCCTCGAAGAAGGCGTTGTCTCCCTGTCGGGGTTCGTCGAACTGCCGCTCGTGAACCAGCGCCCATTCGCGCTGCCTTTCGCTCGTCCATGGCCCATCGACGGCCGGGGCCTGATGGAACGACCCGGGCGCGAAGATGTCGTCGCTGTCCCAGCCGACGGCCGAGACGAACGGTCCGACCAGCTCGTTGACGGGCATCACGTGCCCGTCCTCGCCGACGACCAGTGCCAACCCGGCCGAGCTCATGGACTCACTCGCCCGCGGCGAGGGAGCCATCACGCTGCCCGCAGGGTTCGCCGGGCTGAACTCCACCAGCCGCCGCCCACTGGTGGTGTCCGCCACGACCCACGTACGCCCGCCGCTGACGAACAGTGCGGTGCTGCCCGCCGGGATCGCGCCGATCAGTTCCCGAAGCGAGGGAGCGACCACCCACTGGTCGGCTAGTATCCCGGCCTCCGGCCAGTCCTCGCCCGTGGCGGCCGCGTCCCCTGTTCGGCCGGCCGTCGGCGCCGGGCGGATCCCGCCCCGCTCCTCGAAGAGCCGCGAAATCAGCCGGACCGCGGACCCCAGGTTCAAACCGGCCGCGACCGCGTCACCGCCACCTCGCGGAGAAGACCCGGCGCTCACATCAACGGCGGGGCCCAGTCCGCGTACCGCGCTCTCGAAGTCGGCGACCGTCAAGGAAACGCCCGACGAGGACACCGACGAGCCGGCCCCGTCGGCCAGCCAGCTATTGCGGGCGTCGTGCAACGACTTCAGAACAGGGTCGGCCGGACCGACCGACCCTGCCTTCGCCAGTGCGGCTCTCTGCTCATCGGCCGCCAGGCCAAGGCCGACCAGTACCGGATCGGACCGGTTGGAAGCGCTGAGAGGCGAACCCACCGCGAACCGGCTCTCCACCCACGGCAACGCCGCCCATTGCCGGGTCCCATCCTTCGCGTCGTGCAGGTGGGCGACATACAGCGGCCTGCCATTTCCGTACCGACTGACCTCACCAGTGGTCTCGATCACCCGTACGGCCGAGCCAAGCCGGTTCATGAAGTACGGCGCTATTTGCTCGGCGAGCTCGGGCCAGCTGCCCGGATCGGCGATGGACGCCTTGATGTCATCCAGCGCCTGGCCGCTCTCGATCCGCTCACTGATGCGCGCGTCCAACGCGTGGACATCGTTTTCGGCACCCGCCTGCGGTCCTGATTGTTCGCGCTGTTTGTACAACTCGGCGTAGATCGTGTAGACGACCAGCCAGCCGTCCGGGTTTCCGTTCTTCTCCTGATCAATCCGCTCCACGAGACGGCCTCGCAGCTCCGTCACCTTCTCGACGGGCACCTGCCCGGCGCCGAACTCGCCCGTGGCCGCCAGCACGGCATTGAAGAAGGCGTCGGCGCCCTTGTGGACCTTGACGACCTGCCGGTCATGACGCAACGCCGATCGCCATTGCGCTGCGGTCATCCCCTCCGGTTCCCGGCCTGTCGGCATCACCGGCCCGCTCGTGGCGGGCCCGTAAACCGGAACGTACGTACTACTCCGCCCTCCCGCGACGTCGGCCGGGCTGGTAACGGCACCCCGCACGTGCGGTGCCCGGACCGGTGCCAGCCCCGTCCAGGAACGCGCCCCGTCACCAGTAAGGCGTGCCACGGTGAGCCCGGGCTCTTCACCCGGGGACAGCGGCTGAGCGTCCGTCTCCAGGACACGTGCATTGAAGTAACGCTGCCCGAGAAGCCGCAACAGCCCATCGGTCAGACCATGGTCGCGCCCCTTGGAGAGCCCAGCGATGATCTCTTGCCATGCCTCGCCGTTGTCCAGCCTCTGGCGAGCCGCCTGCACTTCGGCCGCCGCGTCATCGCCGGCGCCTCGCTTCGCCGCCTGAACGTACTCCGCCGCGAATTTGTCCCAGAAGACGCCGTCGAGCGAGCTCTCCGTCTGCATGCGGTTTGCCAGTTTGGTCCGCAACGCCGGTCCATCACCGAAGCTTTCGCCGAGCCCGGCACCGCGGCCGGCCGCTGCCAACGCGCCGAAGAAATCACTGCCGCCCTGGTCCCCGACGAACACCATCCCGTGGTCGGCGGCCCATTTCACCTGTCCGCCGGACAACCCGCCCAGCGCCTGGCCCTCCGCCCTCGACGGCACGCCGACCCATCGCGGCGTTCCGTCCGGACCCACACTCTGGGCGACCACCAACGCAGGACCGGATCCGTAGGAGCTCATCCGCCCGTCGGCATGCAGCACCAGCAGACTCTTTCCGGAGTACTCGCTGAGCATCACAGGGGCGAGCGCACTCTCCAGCGCGTCCCAGTGGCCCTGCGATTGGAAGCTGGCCACCATCTGTCCCCACGCCACGCCGGTGTTGATCTGCTCCTCGATCAGCGTCGCGACCTCATCGTCGAGGTTTTCGGCCTGCCCTGCGCTCGCCACCATCTCGCTGGCAGCCTGGCGGAACGCATCCTTCGCCAGCTGCCAGCTTTGCCCGTCCAGCTGCTTAGCGCCCATACCCTGGGCCACGAACTGGCGGAGTTCTCCGGCATCGCTGATGACCCGGCGGCCACCGGAGGTGTCGTCAACAGGGAGACGGCCATCGGACGCGGCCAGAAACGCCTCGTACAGCGACGTGGTCTCTGTCGTGCCCGGCTCCGAGTCCCACGAACGCACCAACCGCGCGTGCCCCCAGCCGATACCCGCAGGCAGGCCACCCAGGCTGAACTCTGACCGGCCGCCGACAGGATCCGAGGGGGTGGTGACGGTCTCTTCACGGGTCGGGTGCGCGACCTGCGGCTCAGAAGCGACCGGAGCCGGCTCTTCATGGGTCGGGTGCGCGACCGGCGGTTCAGAAGCGACCGGAGCCGGCCGGTCGGTGACCGCGGACGATGCCGCTGGGGGACTGTCGAGGAACGCAGCTGGGACAGCATCGCCCCGGCCACGCCTAGAGCGCTGAGATACGGAACTGCCGGCCGTCGTCGCCTGCGGTGAGCCCGCTCTGCGGGGCACCGAGATCGCGCCCTCCTGCGGAACAGACGCCTCCGCCGGAGCCGCGCCGGCCGCGCTGGATGTGTCACGATTTGTAGCCGACGACGTCCGCCGCGCGCCCATGGATGAAGACTCCGGCGCGTCCGTGTCACGATCTGCAGCCGACGGCGTCCGCCGCCCGCCCGTGGCGGAGGACTCCGGCGCGCCGCCGTCAAGGCCCCCGCCCCGTGGCAGACCGGCACCCAAGCGCTCGATGGTGTCGTCGGCATGCGCTTCATTATCATGAAAGTCGTGAAGGTCCAAAGCGACGACCGCGGTCACGCGGTAGGCTTCAGACCGATTGCTCACCGACAAGGCGCGAGCGTCTGGGGCGATGTCCACAGGGAACCTGATTCCGTGCCGCTGCTTCATCCTTTGCATGGCCTGACGGAACCAATACGTCGCCTCGGACCGAGCGACGCGCATCCACTCCTGGAAGTTCTCCAGCGATCCATAATCCTCAGCGGTCCACACGCCGGCCTCTCGCCTGGCCGGTGCCGAAGCGCCGCGGCCGCGGGTGGCGGCAGAGAGCGGCCGGAGCGTGCCCGGGACGATCTGGCCGGCCACTACTAGGGCCTCAGCTTCGGTCGCCGCGAGGCATGCCACATCGCTATAACTCGACTTGTGCCACGCGATTGACATGCTGCCCCATCCCGCTTCCGTATCCACGATAAACGTCAGAAGCGAGCCTAGCGAAAGGCGTCAGTAAATGCGATCCGCGTCACCACGGAGCTTCTGGCGCGACAATTCTTTAAGCTGGCACCAGGATTCTATCAACTACATCACCCCGGCCTTCTCCGTCTATTTCGCGGCGCGCATCCGACGCCAGGGAAGTCCCTCGTCGCCCGGCAGGCCGTTGGTCTGGAAGCGTGCGTTGAGTTCCTCGAGCTGTTCGCGGGTGGCATCCGGGCCGAGCCGCCCCATCTCCAGGAACATCTCCTCGTTGCCCGCCGGGGAGGACACAAAGAGCATGAGGCCGCCGGTCCGTGTCGTGAAAGTGTGCTGACTGCCCTTCGGCACCACGACGGTCGTTCCCGCGCCGCCGGAGAATGTGGCGTCGCCGACCCGGAAGTCGTACTCGCCGTCCAGCACATAGGCGATCTTCATAAAGCCGTGGTGCGCGTGCGGCGGGTTCTCCTCGATCACATCGTGGGCGAAGACGAACGCACCGAGCGCCTGGTCGACCTCGGCCCCCCTCACCAGTACCTCCAACCAGTGCGGTCCACCGAGATCAACCCGCTTTCCCTCGCCGGGTCGCACCGCCCAGCCGTCCTCGCCCCACGTTCCCATAATCCACCCTTCTACAGCCAGGAGGCGCCGCCTACCTGGGCAAACGAGACGCTGGGCGCGAAAGCTACCACATTGTCTGGTTCGGATCGGCCAAACCCCCGCGACGCCGAGTGCGCGACACGAGGGTGCGGATTACCGCACCGGGTAAGCGCATACTTCACCGTGGCCGAGAGGACATGAACGCAGATAAGATCCGTTGGCGCCCAGGTTCCTTGATATGGCACCCACGTTCTGTCTTTCAAGGGCGCAGATCATGAGAAGATCGGTATTGGGCCATGGACGGATTCCGTCGTTGGAGGATCCCATAACGCGCTGTCATACTGCGCCACTCACTCTGTCACCACGCGAGTGAGATCGGGAAAAACAGTGCCCTCATTCACCACGGCTGGGAGGAAACATCAAGAAGAAAAGCGCGATCAGGATGGCCGTCGCGGCCGTTGCCCTCTGCGCGGGTTCAGCCGTTTCGGTCATGCCCGCTCAGGCTGCCGGTGGCTACACAGGTTGCCAGGCTAATTCCGTCTGCCTTTACCAGAACGCCGCCGGCATGGGCGCCGTCCTGAACATCTCGATCTCTTCGCTCAAGACGTCGGGATGGGTCAATCTCACCAACCGGACTATGAGCAACGGCTGGAGCGCCAACGACCAGGTGTCGTCCATCTGGGTCAACTCCTCCTCCGCTGCCTGCGTAAACCTCGCGACAGACATCAACGGCGGCGGCAGCCACTGGTACTGGGGCAGTGGGAAGGGCGGAAGACTCGACCAGGTCCCGTACAACGACCAGTTCTCCTCCGTGAAGTACATGTCCTGCACCTGACCTGACATCACCCCGCATCACATCCGCTCGACCGTTGCCGCGGGCGGGTACCCGATACAGCGTCCGCGTACGTACCCACCTTGAGGGAACCCAGCGTGTCCGAACCAACACCTGAACAGCCAGAGGAGCCGAAAGGCCGCGATCTGACACGCGCCTTCCGTGCGGTCGTACGGCCACCTGGCGAGAAGAAGAGCCTGTCCAGCTATCTCGTGACGATCGGCATGACGGTCGTGCTGGCCGGTGCCGTGGCACTGGGCGTGGGCGCCATCGTCTTCCGCCCGCATGCCAAGGCGAAGCCGGTGGCCGCCGCGGACAAGCAGCGATCCAAATCGTTGCGTCCGTCCGGCTCGCCGCGCATCTTGTACCAGCGGCCCCCGGCGGCCCCCGGCGCCAACCAACCCCCGGCCGCCGCGCCCCTCGGGAAAAACCCCAATGGAGCCAAGGGCGACCGCGCCCACGGCGGAGATCCTGCCGTGGCAAACGCGAGTCCCGGGTCGGGTGGCGGACCGGCGCAGAGGCAGGCGAATGTGATGGCCACGGTCGCCACTCACTCGATCGTCGGCTACGCCTCGCACCGTTGTCTGGATGTCTCCGGCGGGCACACCGTGAACGGCACCCCTGTGCAGATCTGGAACTGCCGTAGCGATCTGAGGCAGCAGCAGTGGTCGTTCGTGAACGGCACGCTCCGATCGATGGGGATGTGCATGACCGCGGCCCGCTCGTCCGCCGGCACGCCTCTGCAGGTCCAGTCGTGTAACGGCAGCTCCGCGCAGTTGTTCAGGCTCACCAGCGCCAACGACATCGTGCACAGCGGCACCAACCTATGCGTCGACGTCAAGAACAAGTGGACGGGCGCCGGCGCCCCTCTGCAGATCTGGACGTGCAACGGGCACCCGAATCAGAAGTGGCGCCTGGCCTGACGCCAAGAAGATGTGGTCCCTTCCTCCCGGAGGAAGGGACCACTTTTTCATGCCGTCCAGCATCCGCAGAGCCAGCGCGGTCTCGCCTCCCCATCGTCCGCAAACTCGCCGGGGCCCACGGCGGCACCGCGACGGCCACCTCCGAACCCGGCCGGGGCTCCACCTTCATCCTGAGCCTGCCGGCCTGAAACCCGTGCCTGGCACCTGCTCGGAGATGGCGCGCTCGTTCTCGCGTCGAGAAGCCCGTCCGCGGGATCGTTGATGTATTTGTTCACGTCTGGACGGGTGAGTGTCCGTTCGATGGCTCAACAGGATTTCGAGAGGCTATGTCGGTTCAGGATGACGCGCAGGTAAAGGCCGAAGAGGCGATGTGGCTCACGTCGCGACACAGCGCGGAGGCGCCTGGGGCCGCGTGTGTACAGGCAAGCGCGGGAACCCTGAGCGACGGGGTCTTCACGCCGGACAGACCCCGCCCGCGAGGGCAGAGCAGACAGCCCCGCAGCGCTTCCACCGCCTCGCCCGCCCCGGCAAGCCTGGCCAAGGCCGACAAAGAAGCGCTGGCAGCGTTCGTGACATGGGCAGGGAAGCGAACCGCCGATGATCCAGCTCAGAAACCTGTCGGCGAAGCGATCAAACTACTGGACGACGTCGGGCTCCCCCCTGGCCTCGACTCGCCCAGGGACTGGACACTCGAATCCTGGAAGAAAGCGCCTCACGCCTGGCAGGCGGTCGCGGTCATCGCTGAGCACCTACGAAACGGCGGCAATAGAGAAGAGGCAAGGACGATCGCCTCACGGCTGAGCGTCGGCCACCCTAAAAGAGGGATCCTGCGTGGAGGTGCATCGCCAGGCGAATCTTTGCCACAGGCGAACGACGCCAGCACCAGCCAATTGAATGCCCCGGATTACGTGCTTGACCAGGGAAGGATCAGCCGGAACCGGAGGCTAGCGAACCGGAACGCCCCCAGGGCCGACACCACCATCCAGGAAGAGGCAGCAAGCTCGGCAAGGCCGACCCTGCCCGCCGTCCCGGAATCAGCGCAAGCCAGCGGAGGCCGAGCTGGGAACACGACACACGATGGTCCCACCTCGTCCGTGGAACCAGGACGTCCTACCCTATTCCGGCACTCTCCAGGACGAAGCCGGGGAATAAAGTTTTTCAAATCAACTTCACCAGAATATAAACTGGAGGTAGCAAGAACAAAAGGCTGGTGGAACGATGGCAAATTCAACAAGCTACTCAAGGAACTGAACAGCGAGAACCCCCAAAAGGAGCACATCTCCCCCGATGAATTGGCGGGGTATCTTCTGCGATTCGATCGGATTCCCGACATCACCACGCTGGCCACAACATGGGACCTGAACGCGACGTTCATTTATCGACTCAGCGTGAGACTGAAGGTTGCTCCCGAGCATTTCGGCGCGGTAAAAACGTTCCTGAGGTCAACATATCACGATTACTCTCAAGCGGAGTCAGCGAGTGCGCGGTCCCAAATCGTGGAAACAGTCGCGAGCACTATTTCCGGTGCTCTCCAGAACGCCGCCGACAATATCCTTGAAGAATCCAACTCGGGCCCGAATTCACTCCGGCACCTAATGTCGATTGCCCACTACGCCAAGATCGACATCGACATCGCCGCCGATGCCGATCGGCGCAACCGATGGCAGTTGACGGTGAACCCAAGTATCTTGATGCGTTTTATCGGAGAGCATGTCGCGAATGACCCTTCCGACAATCCTTCCGTCTCAAACCTTATCAATATGAGTCCGGAAGGAATCGAGAGGGCCGCCGACGATTGGCGTAATGCAATTGCGACGAATGCGGCGAATAAGCTACTGACCGCCGCATTTCGCAGCGTTGCTCCCCGCCAGCCGATACCGGCTTCAGCGGTCAAGAGCGTCGCCGATATCATACTAAAGAATGGCGATATTTATCGCGACACCTCAGCTATGCAAAAGGGTAGAGCGAGGGCCGAACTCGAGGCTGAGAACTGGCACAAAAAACGGAATGAGGCAAAGACGGTTTGGCAGGAGATTGTGGCGAAAAGCCTACTGGAGCGTTTGCGAGACGAGCGCCAAGGAGGCGCTAGACCCAACGCCGCCAACATTCCCCGAAAAATGGTAAAAGATCTCGCCAAGGTAATACGAAGGCCCGAGCATCTCGCCGCCATAGAGAGAAAGTCGGATCCCGTCAAGGCTGTTATCTCGTCGCCAGACCTGAACATGGTCTTGGCTACTGCCGAATCTCTCGTCGATCAACTGCTTCCGCAAGGTCGTGGATCTCAGCCGGGCCCCACCCAACACCGTGCCGCCCATCCACAATCCAGGCAAACACGAGAATCCGCCGGTTCGCAACCTAGAACGGCGCCCGACACGAAAGAACCGGTGGATAGAGCTTGGCTGGAATATAACGCGGAACTACTATTGGAGCATTTGCGAGACGAGCGCAAAAGAGATGCTGGACTCGGTGACGCCCAGATCACCCGTGAGATGGTAGCCCGCCTCAACGAGGTAGTGCAGGGGCCCGAATACTTCCCCCTTCTACGGGACAAGGCGAGTATCGTCGAGGCCGTCACCGCGCCCGACGCGTCGGATGAGCTACAGTTCGTCTACGCTATTGCCAAATCTATCGTCGATGAGCTGTTTACGCAGGGTCGTGGATCTCGATCGCGCCCGCTGCCGACACCACCAGGGCAGGCGACAGCTTCACGGCCGCTGCCGGCACCACCAGCGCCGGCGACACATTCGGCGAACGTGGAGCTCGGCAATGACGGCCTCCTGTATACAAAGTCGAGCGCCAGCCTCAGCGACCATTGCGTCAGCGTTGCCGTGATCCAGCGGTGGCCCAGGTGAGCGGCGACCGACGACGCGAATTCGACAAGAAGCGCGGCTTTTAACAGTAAGGAAGCACCGCCTGAACGTGCCGTATATTTCGGCGCCTCGCGCGCCGGAGTTCACGGGTACTTCAGGTCCTGGATTGCCCGCCGGCCGGATAACCTGGACGGCCGGTCCAGGGAAAGGCGGCGGCCTGGCCGCCATCGGACTCGTCGTCGGACGCGTCGGACTCGTCGGGCTCAATGGCCAGGTCGTCGAACTCGCCGTCCTTAACCCCGAGGATGAACGCCTCCCACTCGTTCGGGGTGTAATACAGCGCGACGCCGTCGGGGTCGTCCGCATCCCGCAAAACCACCATGAGGTCTTCGTGTTTATGCTCGACAGGCACATCCTCACCGTCGACGAACAGCACTTCCGCCAACTCGATTATCCCAGCCACGGGTTCCTCTTTCTTCACTTGGTTGAGGCATAATGCATTCAGTACGACGTCTTACCGTAAAGGGGTGAGCCAGTGACGGAAGTACCAGGTGAGTACGAGCGAGTGGTCGCGGTCCGCGACAGCAAGGACCCCGATGGCCCGAAACTGTTCTTCCGGCCGAGCGCGTGGATCGCCCTGCTCGCTCGGATCAAGGCCGGAGAACTGGAGCTGCCGGCGGAGTTCCGGAAGGGACTGGACGAACGCTTCACCCGTCCAGTCCAACCGCCAGTCGAACCGACTCGTCGCCGAAGGCGCGGTGTAGGTCCCACCTGACGGCCGGGGAGTGGTGGCCGCACGAAGCGGCGTCAGGACCGTCGCCGCGGCTACCACTCCTGCTCCTCCTCATCTAGTACGGTCTGCACGACCTGCGTCGCCCGGCCGCGGCGGAGCAGCACGCCACGGCCGGGCGGGCGCTGGGCGGCGCGCTGGTCACCGAGCAGGACGCCTTCCCGAGGGTCGCCGGACAGCACGAGTCCGGGGGAGCCGAGCTCACGTAGCCTGCTGACCAGCGGATCGGTCATCAACATCCGCGACGCGCCGCCGACGCGGCGTGCCAGCACCAGGTGGAAGCCGAGCTCCCGAGCCTGGGTGAGGTAGTCGGCCAGTGGAGCCAGCGGCCCGCGGGACGTGCCGGCGACCAGGTCGTAGTCGTCGACGACGAGGTAGAGTTCGGGCCCGGTCCACCAGTTGCGTTCCCGCAGGTCCTGCCCTGTGACGTCCGGCGGAGGCAGGCGGTCGCGGAGCTTTTCCGCCAACTGCTCGACGTAGGCCACGGCGTACTCCGCGTCTCCCGCCTGTGCGCCGATGTACGGAACGGGGACGGCGTCGAGCAGGCCGCGCCGGTAGTCGATGACCACGAAGCGCACGTCCTCGGGCTCCTGTCGTTCCGTCAGACCGCGCATCCAGGCACGCAGGAAGGACGTCTTCCCGGAGCCGGAGTCCCCGAACACGAGGAAGTGCGGATCCGCACCGCAAAGGTCCAGCCCCACCGGCGCCAGATCGAGCTCGCGGAGTCCGATCGGGACCTCACTCACAGGCGGCCGGCGCAGCGCGCCGGGGGCCTGGGCCGCTTCGGCGTGCCGTGCGGCACTTAGGTCGGCGGGTGACACGCGCTTGGGCAGGACGCGCAGATGGGGTGCGGGTTCGCCCGGCCAGCAGGCCGCGATCTCCTCGATGACCGCTTCCTGGGCCTTGCCGAGGCCGTCGGTGGTCTGCGACCCGTCCATCCGCGGCAGCGCCGCGTGGTAGACCAGTCCCGGCGAGGCGACGCCGCGCCCCGGCGTGACCGTACGCAGCAGCCGGGCCGCCTGCCGGTTCACCTCGGACTCGGCGGGCTCGTTCAGCCGCAGCTCGATGCGACCGCGGATGTTGTCGCGCAGACTGATCCGGATCTCCGCCCAGCGGTTCGCGCTGACGACCAGGTGCACGCCGACGCCCAGACCCCGTGAGGAGATGTCGACGACCGTCGCCTCGGCGCTCTCACTCACCTCGCGCACGGCGCCCCAGTTGTCGATCACCAGCACGACGTCGGCCGCGTCCACGCCCTCGGGCAACTCGCCCTCGTCGCGCAGCCGGCGGAAGTCGTTCGCCGAGGCGATGCCGAGCTCTTCGAAGAGGCGCTCGCGGGCGCCGACGAGCTGGTGCACCTCCGACAGCGCGCGGCTGGCGCGTTCGGGATCGTGGCGGCCCGCGACGCCGCTCACGTGCGGCGCGTCCTGCAGGCTCAGCAGCGCACCTCCGCCGTGGTCGACGCAGTAGAACCGCAACTCCTCCGGAGTGTGGGTGAGCATCGCGGCCAGAAGCGTGGTGCGCAGGAGGGTGCTCTTGCCGGCCTGTGGCGCGCCGACCAGTGCGAGGTGGCCGTGGGCGCCCGCCAGGTCCATGACCAGCGGGTACTGAGTCTGCTCGACCGGCAGGTCCACCACGCCGATCGGGAAGTTCAGCTGCCCCTGAGGCCACATCGTCGCCTGGAGCCCGTGGGCGGGGTCGTCGACGTCGATGCCTCCCAGCACCGAGTCGAGCGTGATGTGGGCTGGTAGCGGCGGCAGCCAGACCTGGTGCACCGGCGATCCGTACCGGCGCACCTGCTCGACGGCGACCTGCATCTCGGTGCGTTCACCCACCGCGGCCCGTGGCGACGGCGACACAGGAGTCTCCAGAGACGCCTCGTCCCGTCCCTGATGCGGAGTGCGGAACGCGAACGGCGCTGGGGGGACCCTCTCGGGCGTGGCTAGTTCCCGTTCGGCCGGCTCCTGGTAGGGGGCCGAGACGTGGGCGACGCGGAACCGCTCGTAGACGGACTCGTCGACCTTGAGGTAGGCCGAGCCGGGGATGGCCGGCAGGCGGTAGGCGTCGGGGGTGCCGATGACGGCGCGGCTCTCGGCGGCGCTGAAGGTGCGCAGGCAGATCCGGTACGACAGGTGGGACTCCAGGCCGCGCAGGCGGCCTTCCTCCAGCCTTTGGGTGGCCAGCAGCAGGTGCATGCCGAGGCTGCGTCCGACGCGGCCGATCTGGACGAACAGGTCGATGAAGTCGGGGCGCTGGGACAGCAGCTCGCCGAACTCGTCCACCACGATGAGCAGGTACGGCAGGGGTTCGAGCGGCTTGCCGTTGACGTCGGTGCCGCCGGCGGCCTGGCGGAGCTGGTAGTCGCTCAGGGAGTCGACGTTCCCGGCGTCGCGCAGCATCCGCTGGCGGCGCTGCTGCTCGCCCTGGAGCGCGGCCCGCATGCGGTCCACCAGCGCCAGGTCGTCGGCGAGGTTGGTGATCAGGCCCGCCACGTGGGGCAGCTCGGTGACGCCGGCGAAGGTCGCGCCGCCCTTGAAGTCGACCAGCACGAAGCTCAGCAGCTCCGGGGAGTGCTGCATCGTCAGCGCGGTGACCAGCGTGCGCAGCAGCTCACTCTTGCCCGACCCGGTCGCGCCCACCACCAGCCCGTGCGGGCCGATGCCGCCTTGAGAAGACTCCTTCAGGTCCAGTGCCAGGTCCTCGCCCTCGCCGGTCACCCCGATCGGAATCCGCAACAACATCTCGTCGTCGGGCGCCCGCCAGCGCGTCCGGGGATCGAATCTGGCCAGGTCCGGCACGCCGAGCATGTCGGGTAGTGAGATCGTCCGCGACAGCACCTGCTCGCGCTCGCCCGACAGGCGCAGCGGCGCGAGGCGGCGGGCGATCTGCTCGCACAAGGCCGGGTCCATGCGGTCCGCCACCGCGTCCTCGACAGAGCTGTGCAGGGCCGAGACACGACTCGTCAGCTCCAGCCCGCCCGCGCCGTCCAGGCGTGCGCGCACGCCGACTCGCTCTGGCTCCTCCTTCTCCCGCTGGACCAGGCAGACCACCGTGACGCCGGTCTCCGGGCCGGCCTCGCCGATCAGGCGCTGGACCAGCGGCGTCCGCGCCCACGCCTCGTCCGGCCGGTACCCGTCGAACACGACCACGAGCCGGTGGCGGGGTCCGGTGTCGCGCAGGGAACTGAGCCGGGTCGCGCGTTCCGCCCGCTGGTTCTGAAGCTTGGTGAGGTGGTCGTCGAGGTAGTCGGCGAGCCCGTCGAGGTCCTCCGCGACCAGCGGCACCACCCCGGCCTCGGCCCCGCGCGCGTCCGGGTCGTGGGTGTGCGGCAGCCACTTGGCCCACTCCCAGCCGGGTGCGCCGTTCGCGCACACCGCCACCGTCACGTCGTCCGGCGCGTGCAACACCGCGAGTTGCGTGAGGAGGGCACGTGCCGCCGCCTGCGTCGCCTCCTCCGCACCCAGCAGGCTCACCACACCGGACCGCGCGAGATCCACCCAGGCCGGCTGCCGGCCCACGGTCGCGTTGGCGGCGACGACCCTGTCGGCCGCGCGCTGGGACTGCTTGTCGTACTCGGCCATCGGATCGCTGCGCCCGCTCTGACGGATCTGCAACGCGTGCGGGCCACGCCCCACGCCGAGCCGCAGTTTCAGGAAGTCCTCGTCCGTCGGCCGCCGCTCCCACACCCGCCGGCGGCCGACCGCGATCGCGAACAGCCGCTCCGGACTCGGGTGGGCGAACGCGCCCGCCACCCGCTGGGCACTCGCGACGGCGCGCGCCTGCCGCCGGATGTCGGCGAGATGCTCGTCGAACCGTTCACGCTGGCGGTCGCGGGTGCGGCGGTTCGCGTTGCGGAACTGCACGCGGACCGCCACTGTCACCCCGACCGACACGATGACGAACGAGATGCCCAGGACGACCAGCCAGGGCTTGCCGTACGTCACCATGTAGGCCGCCATGCTGACGCTGCTCAGCAGCGGCAGCAGGAGGTAGAGCCAGTTCGAGGCGTTGTTGTTCTGCGGCTTCTGTGGCGGCGCCCCCAGGCTGACTCTCTCTTCGGGGACCGCCGGCGGCATCGTACGCGCAGACCGGTGAAAGGCAATCCTGCTCATGCGGCCCCTTGCGGCAGGTCTTCGGGGAGCACCTCGGTGAGGTCCTGTTTGCTGAGGGCGGTCAGCCCCGCCACGCGCTGCGCCTGCCTTTCGGTCATCCGCTGGAAGACCTGCCGGGCGGTGCGGCCGTTCCCGAACCGCCCGCCCCGCGGGTAGGCCGCGAAGTAGTCCAGCAGGCGTTCACGCGTGTCGTCGGCCAGCCGGTAGTCGTGCTGCTCGGCGTGGTGTTCCACGATGCTGACGAGCTCCTCGGAAAGGTAGTCCTCGAATGTGAGGGTCCTGGTGAAACGTGAGGCCAGGCCGGGGTTGGAGTCGATGAACCGTTCCATGTCGCCCGGATAGCCGGCGGCGATCACGACGACCTCGTCGCGGTGGTCCTCCATCAGCTTGACCAGCGTGGAGACCGCCTCCTGCCCGAAGTCGGTGCTCTGCCCATGCGGGACCAGGGCATAGGCCTCGTCGATGAACAGCACGCCGCCGAGCGCGCGGCGGAAGATCGCCTGGGTCTTGGGCGCGGTGTGCCCGACGTACTCTCCGACCAGGTCGCCGCGGTCGGCCTCGACCAGATGGCCGCGTTCCAGCAGCCCCAGCGCGGCGAGGATCCGCCCGTACAGGCGGGCCACCGTGGTCTTTCCCGTACCCGGGTTCCCGGCGAAGACCAGGTGCCGCGACAGCGGTGGGGGCGAGAGGCCGAGTTCCTCGCGTCGCTTCACCATCTGCATGAGCTGGGCGAGCGCGCTGACCTCCTGCTTGACCCGGTCCAGCCCGACGAGACGGTCGAGCTCGGCCAGCAGGTCTTCCAGGCTCTCCTTCGAGTCCTCCTCCGGCTCGTCCGGGGCCTCGGTCCGCGCGCTCCCGCCCGCCCACTTCGGCGCCCTTTCGCCCTGTGGCATGGAGCTGCCGGCCACCCCGCTGGTCCAGCAGTCCTCGAACACCGGCTCCGCGCCGTCGGCGAGCGTGAGGTCCTCGCCGGTGTCGCGGACCACGCAGCGCCGCAGAGTCGGCGTCGCCTCCTCCCCCACGTAGATCGCCGGGAAGCCCGTCTCGGAGATGTCGCAGTCCTCGAACACCCCGGCGCTTCCCCGCGCGACGTACAGCCCGTTCTTGCCCGTACGCGCGACGGTGACGTTCCGGACCCGCGGCCGGGCACCGGTCCACACGATCAGGCCGCTGCCCTCGGTGTCGGTGATCCGCATGCCCTCGAACCAGGCTTCGCTGCGCTCGTCCAGGAAGGCCCCGGCCGATCCCGTCTTCTCGATACGGCCTCCGGAGATCAGGACGCCGGTGTCCGCTCCGACCTCGATGGCGGTACGGGCGACGGCGGTGAACTCGCAGTCGTCGAGGAGCGGCCGGTGCGTTGTGACGATCTTGGCGCCGACGTCGACGTCGCTGACGTGGCAGCCGCGCAGCAGGGCGTCGCCGCCCTCGACGCTGAACGCCGCCATCTGGATGTGTTCCACGATGACGCGTTCGGCGCGCAGACCGGCCTGCTGACGCACACGCAGGCCGTGCTCGGGCGTCTCGGACACGCGGCAGTCGCGCAGGGTGGCCTGTGTGCTGCCGTCGAGGTGGACGGCGGTGAACGCCGTGCGGGACACCTCACAGTCGGTCAGCGTCAGGGTGCCGGAGCCGCTGCAGTGCACGCCGTTGGCGGCCGTGCGGGTCAGCACCGTACGCCGGGCGTGGACGTCCGCCGAGTCCGCGATGACCAGCGCCGTTCCGGTCCCGTCGACGAGGCGGACGTCCTCGAGATCCATGCGGCAGTTTCCCGAGACGAGCACACCGGTGCCCTTGACCTCGCGGACATGGCAGTCCTTCAGCAAGACGCCGGAGTCGCCGTGGGCGGACACTCCGTCGCCGGTACGGGTGATCTCGCACTGCTCCAGCCGGACCCGGCGCTCCTCCCGCCCGGCGTCGGCGGACCCGTCCCCGTCGGTCGTCTCGTCCTCGCGGGCGCGGTCGCCGGCCCACTGTGCCGAGCCTTCGATTCGTACTCCCGCGGCGCCGGTGTCGCGCAGCCGGCACCGGCGCAGGCGCGGATGTGCGGGGGCCTCGATCGAGACGGCGGCGTCACCGGTCCGGCTGATCTCACAGTCGTCGAACACGCCGCCACCGGTGCCGGCGACGCGCAGGCCGCTGCCCTGCACGTCGTCCACCGTGGTGCGGGCGCAGTCGGCGCGCGCCGCGTCGTCCAGGCGCATGCCGTCGCCGTCCACCGAGCGCACGGTGCAGTCCTCGATCACGGCCCGGGTGGTGCCGGTCAGGTAGACACCGGCGAACACCGCGTCGTGGATGTCGCATCCGCGCAGTACGCATTCGGCGTCCGCCGTGATCTCGACGCGGCCGCGGGCGATCTCGCACCGCTCCAGCACGGGCGCACCGCCCTTGATCAGAACGGCGGTCTCCTTCGGGGAGGCTGCCTCGATCGTGATGTCCCGGATGGTCGCGGCGCATCCGTGCAGCATGAGGGCGGACCGCTGCGGGGCCACGATGCGCACCGTGCCCGGCCCCTTCGCCGCGACGACCGTCACATCCCGGTCGAGGACCACCGACTCCTGGTAGACCCCCGGCTGTACCGACACCGTCGCGCCGTCGTCGGCCGCGCGTACGGCGGCGCCGATCGTACGGTGAGCGCCCCAGCCGTTCGGAGAGACACGCTGCCAGGCCGGTTTCACGTCAGATTCGTCCGCCGAGGTGCGCGAGGTCGCCGAACACCCCGAAGACACCCGCGGCGAGTGGCACGGAGAGCGCGACGAACACGATGCCCAGCGTCCCCAGCCAGGACGGACGCTCCTCCGGGATCTCGGCGGGCGCGCTCCGGCCCGCCAGGCCGCATCCGACGCCGAGGACGGCGGCGCCGAGGCCGCACACGATCAGGGCCACCGGCGTCGAGGCGAGGTGGAGCAGATGGACGGGCGCCCGCAGGGCGACGGCGGCGACACCGGCGAATCCGGCGGCGAGACGGGACATGACGGCCACCGGGACCTCGCTCTCACCGGCCTGGGCCAGCAGGGCGAGGCTGACGCACGCCGCCAGCGCGACGGCGAACGGGTCGCTGGAATCCGCCACGACCAGCAGGCAGGCGGCGACGACCAGCGACAGGATCAGCACCAGTGTGATCAGAGCGCCACGGCCACGCCTCAGGACCACAGCGATCTCCCCCGCCGGGTCGGCCGGCGTGTCCTTCTTCCCGCGTACTGGAGCCAGCGTGGCCAGGCGCCCGGCGACCGCGGGCGCGGCGCTCAGCGCGATGAGCGCGACCACGCCCGTGACCGACGCGGACTCGACGAAAGTCGCGTGCGCCGCAGCGAAAAGGATCGCGACCGGCAACGCGATCGCCGCGACCACCAGCAACAGCAGCGTGGACACGTCCGGCACCGCGAGCGCTGCCGCCAGCGCGCCGATGAGGGCCCCGGCCGTGATCCCGGCACCGGCGGTGTTCACGGAAGCGGGCAGCGCGTAGCCGGCGAGGGCGAACAGCGGGCACGCGGCCATCGCGACCGCCGCCCGCAGCGGCGCGGGCATCGCCCAGTCGCGGCGGGCGGCCGTCCCGCCGAGCAGTGCCACACCGGATCCCATGAGGATGGTGATGATGGTCGCCGGGCTGTTGGGCGAGGTCAGCGTCAGCAGCGCGACGGCACCGACCATCACGGCCAGGCCGATACCGATGGTCGTGAGGACGCGATGACGGGTGTTCCACCGGTCCCACCCGCCGCGGACCTCTTCGGCCAGATCCTCCAGGTCGGTGACGACCGGCTCATCCGTCTCACCGTCGACGACGTCGCGCAGGTACAGCGTCGCACCGTCCACGACCTCTGCCTCGAGCAGCGACACACCCAGCGGGAACGGTCTGGCGCCCGGCAGCGCGAGCGACCACGACGCCGGGAAGGTCTCATCAGTCTCCTGGCCGCACAGCCGTGTCAGCTCAGGCACGTACTCCGCGATCGGAGCGTGGGCCGGCACGGCGAGGTCGACACGGCGCCGCCTGCCGACCACGGTGATCCGGCACCGTTCATCATCCACTTCGGATTCCTCGCATCGGTACTGGCAGGAGGTACGGGCCGGGTCAGTGCTGCCAGGTCTTGATGTTGGACCACTCGGCGTCGGAGTAGTTGCCCCAGTTGACGTTCATCGCGTGGGCGATCTGGCCGAGCACGCCCTCCGGGCCGAACAGGCCCTCGGCGGCGACGTTCCACTCGTGCTGCATGTCCTGGTAGTAGGTGGACGCCATGCTGTTCCACGTGTCCACCAGTGGCGCGAGCTGCGCCTTCAGCCGCGCCAGGTCGTCGGCGCAGGTGCTCGCCTGGCTGTTCAACCACGCTCCGGCGCCTTCAAGGCCCTCGGCGACGAGGATCTTGGAGCCGTCGATGTTCGTGTTCGCCATGAGAAACGTCCTCTCGTTGACTAGGCGAGGTTCGCTGCGCCCATGGTCTGACTTCCGGCGGGAAGGGATGCGTCGAGCGAATGAAGGTTGTTGATGTTGGTCTGCTCGGAGTCGACGTAGTTGACGTAGGTGCCTTGCAAACCGGAGGCGATGTCGGTGAGGCTGTCGTGCAGCATCTTGGCGTAGATGTCGTACTCGGCCATCAGCGTTTGAAAGGTGCTGTACGCGACGCCCTGCCACGACGCTTCCAGGCTGACGACGTACGACTTGATACTTGCCAGGATGCCGTCGATCTCCGTCGCGGTGTTGGTGGTACTCGTCACGGCATTGGACAGATACTCGGGCGTGACCTGGTAGGTCACGCCCCCCACGGTCGTCGTGCCGCCATTCGCAGCCATGGCGTCCGCCTTTCTTCGTAAATATCACGGGTAATGCGGGCGCACTGCAACAGGAACCCACATCGGCCAACACCCCGATGAGACGGGATCACATATGTCTCGACCGGATGCTTCCAGTCGGCGCACGGCGAGGTCTAGGACGCCTGCGCCAGGCCGTTGAACCAGGACGTCCGACGCCCACGTCGCTGGCGCCGTCCTGCAACCTTCGCGGCGGGGACGTTCTCGCCTGCCGTCGATGTTTTCTGGAATAATTAACCCGCAGGTTACACATTTAACCTTGGGGACCCGACGGGCAGGTTCACGCTCCGGGCCGTATACCAAGCACCGTCGTCATGAGAGAAGGAAATGCAAGAGGACACTTTGGATTTTGAGACCGCCGTCTTCGACAAGGAATACATCGCGCTCGGCGGACGCCGGGAGGCCATCGTGCGCGGCGGCCGGCACCTCTTCGACCGACTCCCCGCCGCCCTGGAGGGCGTCGGCCAGATCGGGGTCATCGGGTGGGGACCACAGGGCTCCGCGCAGGCGCAGAACCTGCGCGACTCGCTGAACGGCGCGATCGACGTGGCGGTGGGCCTGCGGGCGGGTTCGCGGTCGTTCGAGGCGGCACGAGAGGCCGGCTTCCGCGAGGAGGACGGCACGCTCGGCGAGATGTTCGACGTCATCGCCGCGTCGGACATGGTCCTGTTGCTGATCTCCGACGCCGCGCAGACCGAGCTGTACGAGAAGATCTTCGCCGCGCTGCGGCCGGGCACCACGCTGGGCCTGTCCCACGGCTTCCTCCTCGGCTACCTCACGGATCGGAACGAGACGTTCCCCGCCGAGATCGACGTCGTGGGCGTCTGCCCGAAGGGCATGGGGGCCTCGGTGCGCGCGCTGTACCTGCAGGGCTCCGAGGTCAACGGCGCGGGGATCAACGCCAGCTTCGCGGTCCACCAGGACGTCACCGGCCGCGCCGTCGACCGCGCCCTGGCCTGGTCTGTGGCGCTCGGCGCGCCGTACACGTTCCAGACCACGCTTCGCTCGGAGTATCTGTCGGACCTGACCGGCGAACGAGCGATCCTGGCGGCCGGTGTGCACGGCGTGGTGGAGAGCCTCTTCCGCCGGTACCAGGGGTACGGAATGAGCGACGAGTCGGCGTTCCGGCTCTCGGCGGAGTCGGTCACCGGCCCGATCTCCAAGACCATCTCCAAGGACGGGCTCCGGGGCCTGTACGAGCGGCTGAGCGAGGACGACAGGGCCGTCTTCGCCCAGGCGTACTCGGCGGCGTACCCGGTCGGCCTCGAGCTGACCCACGAGATCTACGACGAAGTGGAGTCCGGCAACGAGATCCGCAGCGTCGTGCTGGCCGGGAAGCGCCTCGACCGCTTCCCGATGGGCAAGATCGACCAGTCGACGATGTGGCAGGTCGGCCAGAAGGTGCGCGATGACCGGGTGGAGAGCGAGATCCCGCTGAGCCCCTTCACCGCCGGCGTCTTCTGCGGTGTCATGATGGCCCAGGTGGACACCTTCCTGGAGAAGGGACACCCGTACTCGGAGATCGCGAACGAGTCGGTCATCGAGGCCGTGGACTCCCTCAACCCCTACATGCACGCCCGCGGCATCGCGTACCTGGTGGACAACTGCTCGACCACCGCGCGCCTCGGCGCCCGCAAGTGGGCCCCGCGGTTCGACTACCTGCTCACGCAGCAGGCGTATCCCGCGGCCGACCAGGAAGAGGTGGCCATCGACCCGGCGCCGTTCAAGGCGTTCGAGGACCACGTCATCCACGACGTCCTGCGGGTCTGTGCGGAGATGCGCCCTCCGGTGGACATCTTCGTCGAGTAACCCGGCACAGCTTCGGACGCCGGTCCATCCTCACGGGTGGTCCGGCGTTCCTCGTCGGCGGGTTCGCTCTAGATCGCGTCCAGATCCCGCGCGTGAGGACGCGTTTTCCGACCCATCTTCCGGTACTGCGTCGGCGTAAGACCGAAGCGCTGCCGGAATGCCCGCGAGAAATGGGCTGCGTCAGCGAACTGCCATCTCGCCGCGAGATAGGCGATGGTGACCGAGGAATCCTGGGTGCTCATCTCGATCCGAGCGTGGTCCAACCTCTGCCGACGCACGTAGGCCATTACGGATTCGTCCGATTCGGCAAAGGTCCGGTGCAGGGTACGCAGCGATACACCCAGACCCTTGGCGATGGTGTTGGGATCCAGGGACGGGTCGCGGAGATTGCGGTCGATGTACCGTTCGGCACGGCTGCGCATATGTGATGAACGCTCCTCGGACGAAAGCTCGGCATCGAGGATTCCTCTGATGAGATGAAGAGTGGCGTTCCGGGCTCTCGTCGCGGCCTTGCAGGTCAACGTGTCGGCGGTCTCGCCGAGCGCGTCCAGCTGGGCGAGCAGCAGACGGGCTTCCGGCGAGGACGACTCCACCGCCACGAAAGGGATGAGCCGCTCGTAGGAAACCTCGGACAGCGCCTGCTTGGGGAAGATCAGGATACGCGAGGTCGTCTCTTCGCCCGATGAATATCTCCAGTCGTTGCCGAAATCTCGAATACAGAGCATTTCTGGGCCGATCACCACGTCATTTTCGGCGTCGGTGATACGAACGGAGCCGGCGGTCACCTGGAACACGACCATGAAATCGGCCCACCCGCCTTCGAGTGCCGGGCGGGAAAAGTGCGCGCTGTGCGCGCCGCTGACCCTCCTGACGATCAGCATGTCATCGAGGCTCTGCCACGTCACCTGCTCGCGGTAGTCCGCCACGGCGGGCACGGCCATCTCCGGCGAGACGACCGGCAATCCCATGTGCGAAGATCCTTTTTGCCACAGACGCTGAAGCAGTTTATCGCGCAGTGGCATATCCCGCGGTATCACGATATGCCAAGTAGCCACCTCGGGCAGGTTTCCTTTCTACTCGACCGCCTGGCTTTTCGTGCGCCAGGCCGGCGAGAGTCGCCTCGGCCGGAGCGCCTGATCACGTCGGAGCAACAGTCAGGCCAAGGGGGGTTATTAAGGTGATGACGACTGAGTGACCTGCCGGGCGGTGGATCGCACCGCAAGGGCACCTCGATCACTCGGCTCGACAAAATCGCGGCCAGTAGTTGATCAATACTTTAAATAGACAAAAGGCGATCTTATGCCGACCGATCCGGAGCGAAGCTAGAAAATCCCTGCCATCATCTTGCATGGGAGTGTCAATCCCGCGCAGACGTCGACCGTTACGGTTATCAGGATTTTCACTCTTACCCGATGACACTCCTCGCGAGCAAGATCAAGAAAATATGACGAAGCCGTTAAGAAGCCATGATGAAAAAATGGCCTCGCCCACCGCCTCCGGGCGGCCTCGAAAACGAACGCCTCCTCCGGCCTCCTCCTCGCCTATGCCCCACAACGGCAGCCGGTGCCGCATCGGCCGCATCAGCGTAGATACGCGGGATGGACGAAGACTGGACAGGCGCTTCCACCGACGACCGCGGCCAACGACACGCGTTCAGTCGTCGTTCACTGGGTGCCGGTATCGCCACAGTCCGTACCCGCACCGTCGCCAACGCCCGAGCCGCGCTGGACGAGGCGGCGGCCCGCGCTCGGGTACGCCGACTGGCACGCACTGATCACTGGCACGTGCCATGAGGACACCGGCCCACTCGCCCGGCTGACCGGATGGAAGCGGCAGACCATCACGTACTGGCGCCGCAAGATCATCGGGCTTGACTGGAAGACGATCAGCGGCTACGTGCATCCGAACCGCGCCGCGGCCTACGCGCGGATCGACGAGGAGTTCACCGCACGGTGATGGACCTCACTCGCGGACGCCCCGGCCGCCTCCGGAATCGGAATCCGGGCGCTCGCCCGCGAGCTCGCCACCATCACTCCCAGCCTCCGCGCCTGGGATCAGCACCGCCGCACCCGGCCTCCCCGACGCCGACCCCCACCGACGACCGCCACCTGCACGCAGTACGGGCCCTTGCTGTGCTTCGAGATCGTCCAGTTGAACTCATCCCCCATCTCGGCCGGCGCGAAGATCACGGCACGGTCCGGCGCCGTCTCGGCCCGTGATCCGGAGTACGCACCGCCGCCACCGATCTCAAGGAAATCCGTCGTCCGCCGCAAACTGCCCGGCGGCGCCCCGCCGGTGCGGCGTTGAGTGCCGAGCTCGGCGGCCAACCGCCTCGACAGCGCGCGGACCGCCTCGTATACGGCTTCATCGACGCTGCCATTAGCTTCGTCCTCGAGCAGAAGGCGCTCCGCGACCGCGTAGACGACGCCCTCGTGCTGGGCCCGCCGCGCCGGCGGCACCGTCGTCAGGTCCACCGGCAACGGCTCGTGGTGAAGGGCGACGATCTCGCCGGCGTTCACGAGCAGTCGCCTCCTGTCGGTCCGCGACAGCCCCTCTACGCGGCTCCTCGCCTGTTCGAACCAGGTTGGGTGATCGACGCTGGTGCGGGACGGCCCCTCGGCCTGCGTTCCGCGCTCCGCCGGAAGGAGATCCAGCAGGTCGTACGGAGAGACCCGCCGAAGATCTGTGACGTTCAGGTTCATCTCACGCTCCGCCGCCTCGACGACCGTGCGCATTCCCTCGGCGTCGATTCCCAGGCGGGCCGCGAGCGCCGCGAACTCCCCGAGATGCTCCTTTGCGGTGTAGTCGGCGAGGACGCCAGAGATCTCCGCTGCGCGCTCCTCCATGTCCAAACCGCGATCCTGGATCCCGCGCAGCGGTTCCCTGAAGACCACGAGGTCCCATGGATCGATCTTGAGCTGCATGCCGATCGTGAAGAGGTCGGCGGCGCTCATCGGCGCGAGCCGCTCTGCGGCCCGCGCCAGCCTCGCGTTCAGGTCGGTGGCGGATTCCCGCATGACAGTAGCGACGGTGACGAATTCTGAGACATCGATGGAATCGCCGTTCACGACGGCTCCCGGCAGGTCACGCAACATCGCCTTGACCTGCTCCTGCCATTCCGCACGGGACGAATCGGCATCAAACGCGCGATGGATCTCCCGCAACTCTCGGCCGAAGATCGGAAGAAATTCCGGTTCAACGCCGCTGTCAGCGGAGACCCACGCGACGTCATCAATCCCCATCGGCGCGAGCGCTCCCGCAGCCTGCCTCAGCCCGCTCAACTCTTTGTCGATCTTCCGCCGGAGTTCCTGTGGAGCCATCGCCGACCACCTGTCAAGCTGGGGCTTCGCTCCGTAAGCAGTTCGCTGGATCAGGAAAGCGGACAGCTCTTCGGCGGATACACGGGCTCGAACAGCGATGGCAGTGAAGGCCGATGCGTCGGCGTGGTCGCCTTCTCTGAAGACACCCGGGAGACGACCGAACATCTCCACGATCCGGTCAAGCCGCTCCTCAAATGACAAGCCGGAGTTCGAGTAGATGGCTTTCAGCCGGGTCTCGAAGACCCACAACTGCCCGGGCTCGACGTTGAACCTTTGGTGGATGAAGGCCACGTCAACGGCCGGCATCCGCGGAATCCGCGCCGGGTCCATCGCACGCCGCGCCGCCTCGACGATGGCGTGCATACCTTTGGCATCGGTTCCCAGGTGGGCCGCCATCGCCGCGAAATCCGCGATGTCCTCTGAGGACGCGTACTCCGAGAGCATGCGTGTGGCCGCGTTCAGCCGGGCCTCTGCCTTCAGGACACTCCGGATGTCGGTCAGCGACGCCTGGGGCTCCGCGCGAGACGGACCGGTATCCGACGCGCGATGGTAGATCTCACGCAACTCCCGATCGAAGATCTTGAGGTCATTCGGACGAACTCCGGTCCGGGCGCTAAACCACGCGACATCATCCGCGCTCATCGGAAGCGATTCTGCGGCATCTTCCAGCAGGGTCAGGTGGGCGCCGACCTTCGAGCGAAGGTGAGAGCTCCCCATCAAATCTTCGAGTTCCTGCGACGCGTCACCACCCTTGAGTACCAGCATTGAGCTCAGCACGTCAGCGGATACGCCAGCACGGTCAGCGACGGTAGCGAAGTCTGAGACGTCGATGCTATCGCCGTCCACGACGGCACCCGGGACCGCGCGGAACATCTTCCTGACCCGTTCCTGCCGGAACGACTCAAGGCTTGGATAAGAGTTATCAGGTGGAATCTGAGAATAGATCCCAGACAACCCCCGGCCGAAGATCCAGAGCTTTCTCGGATCGATGTTGCCTTCGACGGAAACCCAAGCGACGTCATCCACGCCCATCGCCGCAAACGATGCCGCGACGCCCCTCAACAGGGACAGGTGGTCGCGGAATACCCGGCGAATAGCGCCTAGATCATCCTCTCCCAAAGCTATCAAATCTTCGAGTTCCTGCGCCTCATCACCACCCTTGAGTACCAGCATTGAGCTCAGCACGTCAGCGGATACGCCAGCAAGGTCAGCGACGGTAACGAAGTCTGAGACGTCGATGCTATCGCCGTCCACGACGGCACCCCGGACCGCGCGGAACATCTTCCTGACCCGTTCCTGCCGGAACGACTCAAGGCTTGGATAAGAGTTATCAGGTGGAATCTGAGAATAGATCCCAGACAACCCCCGGCCGAAGATCCAGAGCTTTCTCGGATCGATGTTTCCTTCGACGGAAACCCAAGCGACGTCATCCACGCCCATCGCCGCAAACGATGCCGCGACGCCCCCCAGCAGGGACAGGTGGTCGCGGAATACCCGGCGAATAGCGCCTAGATCATCCTCTCCCAAAGCTATCAAATCTTCGAGTGCCTGCGCCTCATCACCGCCCTCGAGCAGAAGGGTGCGCAGCACGTCAGCGGATACGTTAGCGTTGCCGGCAACCATAACGAAGTCTGAGACGTCGATGATATCGCCGTCCACGTCGGCACCCGGGACCGCGCGGAACATCTCCCCGACCTGTTCCCGCCGGAGCAAGGTAAAGTTCGCATGAGGATTCTCGGGGGTCCGAGAATAGATCCCACGCAACTCCCGGCCGAAGATCCAGAGATCTCGCAGTTCGATATCTATTTCAACGGAAACCCAAGCGACGTCATCAAGACCCATCGGCGCGAGCGATTCCGCAGCCGCCTTCAGCGCGTCCAGGCCCTCGCGGATCTCCCGCTGGAGATCCTCCGGATCCATTTCCCGCCACTTATCGAGATCCGGATCCTCTCCGTATGGAGTTCGCAGGATCAGAAAGGCGGACAACTCTTCGGCGGATACGTGTTCTCGATCAGCGAGGTCGATGAAGTCCAATACGTCTGCTTGATCGTCTTCTACGACGACGCCCGGGAGACGACCGAACATCTCCAGGATCCGGTTAAACCGCTCGTCAAGCGACAAGTCGGAGTTCGAATAGATGGCTTTCAGCCAGGTCTCGAAGAGCTCCAACTGCTTGGGCTCAACGTTGAACTGCCCGCGGATCCAGGCCACGTCAAGGGCCGGCATCTGCGGAATCCACTTCTTCGTTTCCTCCCGAAGTCCGTCCAGTGTCTCGTTGGCCAGACGACGCAGATGGTTCGTTGGCAGCTGAATAACCTCAGCGGGCAATAGCCCCTCGGTATAGTTAGCGCCAAGAAGGACAGCGGAAAAGTCTTCTCTCCCGATACCCGCACGCGCATACGCCGCAGCCAAAGCCTCTTCGGAGACTCCAGTCGAGTTCGCCGGAGACGGGGCCGTGTCCTCCCCCGGCACATCGCCTTCGACCGGGTCGGGGCCGCTCAGGTCACGCGTAGCGACGAGACGCCGTGCCCGGTTCCTGGCCCAGCGCTGGACGTCGTAGAGGGCGCCGTCCCTCAGCCTCAAATCCCGGACCTGGGCTATGGCGTCACGGAACCAGCCATCGGAGACCTTCCCCACCGGGATACCTTCCGCCACCGCCGCCGCACCTGGCGTCGACTCCAGCAGCTCACCAGGCATCAGCTCACGCACGATGGCCGCCGCGGCCTCCAGCTCTCCGACGGCCGGGTTGGCGGTTGAGAAACGATTGAAGAGAGTTTCATCTAGCCATTCAAAAGCGTCATAGCCCGACGCCAGCAGATCGTCAATGCCGAACGCCTCTCGATCGACCCGCCGATCGACGTAGTCTTCGACGTTGACCAATTGATCGACCAAAGCCTCAACGTCGACCAAGTCCTCGACGGCAACCAAATCCTCGACGTTACCTCCCGGCAGATCATGCAAGTCACGTGCGTTCAGGCCGGGGAGTCGCTCATCGAGTGCCTCAACGAGCGCATCAACGCGTCTGTCCGGGTCAGCGAGTAGCTCAGCGCGTGTGTCCGGGTCAGCGAGTAGGTCAGTTAGTGCCTCAGCGAGTGCGTTCCGGTCAGCGAGTAGGTCAGCGCGTAGGGACGGGTTGGCGAGTAGTGCAGCGAGTGCCTCATTGAGTGCTTCCAGGTCAAGGAGCAGATCGGCGAGTGCCTCAGCGCGTGCCCCGACGCGTGTGTTCGGGTCAAGGAGTAGCTCAGCGCGCAGCCCATCGCGCCGCTCAGCCAGAAGCCGACCCAGCTCCGGTGCGCTGATTCCCGCCTGATAGCACAGCTTCCCAATAAGAGCTAGTTCGTCCGGCTCGATCGCCCTCTCGAACTCGTCTTGCAACAAGTAATTCTCGTCTAGCAGCAGTTCAAGGTGCCTATGGTCGAGATCCGGCACGCTGGTCCGGGAGTAGAAGTCGCGGAGTCTGTCGGGGAATGCCAGCAGCCAGCGTGGATCCATATCCCACATCTGACTCACCAGGTAGACGTCCCTGGGCCGCATCGGCGCCAGCAGCGTGGCGATGTCCTGCAGGTCATCGGGGATCCTGCCGATTTGCTCGGCGAAGTCCGCCAGCTCCGTCGCGTCGCCGACCAAACCTGCCTGCTCACGCGCCGTCGCAAAGAGCTCTTCGTCGAGCCAGTCGTACTGCAACAGTTCGGCCAGCCGCTCCTGGGAGACGCGCAGCATCCCGGCCATACTCGTAAGCCGCTCTGACGGCACCTCGCGGTCGACGTACGGCGGCAGCTCGTCCGCCACATTCTCGGTCGGGCGCCGGTGTACCGCGCCGCTGGACTCACCCCCGCCACCGATCACATCGAGTTCCACGGGCGGCCGGGAACCCCCTGGAGGCGCGCCGGCCGTCCGGCGCCGCGTCCCCAGTGCGCCGGCCAGCCCCGACGCCATGTCGCGGGCATCCTCCTCGGAGTTGGCCAGCGCCGTCGCCACGACCAGGAGGACGGCCTCGTACACCGGCCGTAGCCGTTCCACACGCTCACCGGTCATCTCGACGGGGAGCGGCTCATGATAAACCCCGACGATCACGCCGGCCCTGGCCAGCAGGCTGTTGCGGACATCCTCCTGCAGTTCGTCCAGCCACCGTTCGGCTTCAGCGGCGTCGCTCATAAGGTTCTCAAGAATGACCGGATCCGGCTCGGACGCCACGAGCTCACGTGGAGAAACAGGAACCGACGACGGCGAGCCTGGCGCGAGGCCGAACTCGAACTCGTCCAACCCGACCGAAGGAGAACCAGGCACCGACGGAGCCACGTCCGGCTCCAGACCGCTCTCGATCTCCCCCAGCGCGTCCGGAGAAGAGACGATGTTCGAAGACCAAAAATAGGCCTCCAGCGCGTCGAGGTTTTGAAGCGTTTCGCGTGCCTGATCGCCGACCTGGGGATCATCGGCCAGCGTCTCCAAGTGGGAGCGAAGCCGGCTGAGCGGCTCGTCGTCCTCGATGTCCAACGGCACGTCCTCATCGTGCGGAGAGCGTAGTCCGCGGAGGACCGTGGCCACATCCGCCACTGGGAACAGCTCACCCCGCGCGTAATGCGGCCTCCACGTGGCATCCAGTCCCATCAGGAAGTCGCCGAACACCCTCACCCGTTCCTCGGGTGAGGTCTCGCTGAGTAGGGACGCCACCTGCCAGAGATCCAAGCTGATCTGGCTGTGATCCGCGGTGAAGGCTCCCGCGTCGGCCTGCTCCTGCCCCGTGGACGGTGGCGTGTAGGCGTGGAGAGGCTCGAGGACGGCCTCCAACCGCTCGAGTGCGCCGTGCGCCATGTTCTGGATCGCCGTGGATTTGTCGGCCGCGATCAGCTTGAGCCGGTTCGAAGCTGCCCGCAGCACCTCGATCGCATCGGCGACGTCCTGCGCGGAGGTCGGCTCCGGCACATCGAGGGCGCGGAGCCCGACCAGGATCGTTGCCACGTCGGCCACCGGCAGCAGTTCCGTATCGTCCTTGGAATGCTTCTTCCGCCAGATCCGCTTCAACTGGCCCAGACCGTCTTCGTTGAAACTCCTGAAGGCCGCCGCCCTCGGGTGGTCCGCGAGCAGACGAGCCGCGTCGAGCAGCCGCGGACCACGGGCGGAGGTCTGGAAGCGTTTCCGCCCGGCCCGGTTCTCCCGGTCCGCAAGCATCGTGCCGAGCGAGTCGATGACCTCCGGCACCTCGCCGAGGCCGATCGGATACGGGCCCCAGCCACGGAGCTCCACGGCAAGCTGGCCGTCATGTGTCCTGCGGTTGTGGGTCCACATACCGATGCCGGTGAGCTGGTCGACCGGCTTGCGCTGTGGTTCGAGCAGGGCGCTGTTCAGGTAGTCGCCGATCGTGCCGCCCGTGGTCCACAACCGCTTGGCAAGAAGGTTTGCTCCGGCCGCCTGCTCGTCGAGCTCGGGAGAGCCCTCGCGGAACTTCTCAACCAGCCGTTTTTCGATGGCCGGGGTGTAGAACTCCAGGAACAACCGCGAGGCCTCGGGCAGGAGACCACGTATCGCCGCGAAATCGGTCCGCGATGCGGCGAGTACCCAATTCTTGATCAGGTTTGTCCCTAGAAGGGCGCCCTGGAAAATGGCGGTGATATGAGGATAAACCAGTGCCAGAAAACCCCGTACGGCCGCAACAGGTTCGATCTCATCAAGTACGTCGACGGCCGACGAAGGGAGTTCGGTGCCGGTAAGGAGGGCGGCGAAATCCCGCGCGATCTCAGTGCCGAACTCCAGTCCCTGCTGGAGAAAACGTGCGGAGTTCGTACCCTGTTTCCCCTGCGCGAGGACGTCCTGAAGGACGCCGTACAGCTCCGTCGGCCTGAGATCAACGGTGTACTGGGCGTACAATGTCACATCATCCGCCTGGCCGGTGCGAATGGGCAGGACCTCGGCCCTGATCTCCGGCCGGTGGACGGTCCACCCCTCGCTTTCGGGAAGCCACTCCGCGATGGACAGGGGCTCCTCGGCCTTCGCCAACGCGTTGATGGTGGTGCTTACCTGGGCGATGATCTCCTTGATGGTCCACTTCTTGTGCTCGCCCGGGATTCCTCCGGGGCGAGTGACGAACTCCACGATGGGAGTCTTGTCCTGGCGCTCTTTCAGCGGCTTGTTCGAGGCTTTGAACAGTTCCGCTGTCGGGTAGTAGTCACCCGCTGTGTCGACGAAGAAGTTGCGATGATCGACGACGAGTTTGAAACCCAGCCGCTCGTTGTTGGCCAGCGGCGTCCCGTACCAAAGGTCCGCGTCCGCGTGGAGCTTGATGACGCTTTCGAACTCCGCGCCGATGGCGCCTCCGGGTAGCCGGGGCGACTCTCCGTTGACGAGCCGGTCGGCGATCCGCTGCGCGACCGTGCGCATCGGGCCTTTCCGATCCTCGTCCGGCAGGCCATGGTAGGCGCGCACCGCCTCCTCGGACGTGGACAAGGGGACACCCCAACGGCCGAGTATGCCGTTCACCTCGGCGGTCAGGTCGCTGGTCCATCGCGACGGCGCGGACGCCGAGAGAGCGGCCAGGAGGGAATCGGCGAAGGCCGCAGCGCTCCTGTCATGGACGGTGGGTGCCGCCTCGCGGTCGACGTCCGAGACCTCGCCGCTGTGGTCCAACCGGACCGGCTCAGACGCTCTCCGGTCTACGTCGGAACGGAGGTAGCCGTCGCTCCGCTCGCGGGCGATGTGGGCCGCCACGAGGAGCCGGATGCGGTCGACGTCCGAGACCTCTCCGCCGAGGTCTTTCCAGGTCGGCCGGAGACCGCTCCGGTCACGGACGATCGTCCACGCCTTTTCCATCGGGTCGTCGTACCGGGAGCCGGACTGCTTGGCCAGCGCCCTCCGCGCCCTGTTGAGATCGGCGTAATCGTGCACCGTCTCGTCCACACCATCGGTCGAGGCGGTGACCGCCGAACCGGCGGCCGGACGGTTACGCGACGCAAAAGACACCGACGCAGTTGCATCGTCGAGGTTTTCTGGATCGAGCTTCTGGTCTGCAGAGGTGTCCGCCCGGGGCGCGTCCACCGGTCGCAGGGGCTCGCCTCCCGCGGCCGAAGCCCGGGGCCGGACCGGGTCGAGCAGCGTCGGCTCTTGCGGGGTGGCACCGAAGTAGTAGTGCGCTCCCCGGCGGATCACCGGCATCGGCACGACGTCGGGGGTCTCCTCGCGACGCCAGCCGAGTTCCGACCGATACCGCGGCTGCCACACGACGATCGGGATGCCGAAGATCAAGGAGAACATCGCCGGCACCATGTCGGAGGCATCATTGTTGTACGAGCCCATACGCCGGATGTCCTCGACGTACCGGATCTGGGCGTCGGGCTCCTCCGCGTTCGGGAACAGGTGGGCGACCACGGGCTCGGCGTCCGGATGGCGGGCGGCGAAGTCGAAGTCGGCCGCCAGGTAGTCGGCCATGTGCGCCCGGATGGCCCCCACTGTCGGCTCGGTCCCCAGGACCTCGCGGAGCCGTTGCGTGACCACAGCCGGCGTGTCGTCGGTGAGCAGGGTCTCGAAGAAGCAGTCGCCGTTGGGCGGCATCGACCGGTCGACGATGCCCACGTGCCGCAACGCCGCGCGGAAGTGCGGCTCCATGCGCTCGTTCACGGCAGCTTCGATCACGACCTGATCCCTAGCGCGGACCCTCGTCCCCAGGTTTTTGGCGTACCGCTGTGCCGTGTCCAGGTACGCCTGCGGGTAACCGGCCGTGTAGTCGCCCTTGATCAGGTCGGGATCGGGCCGCTCGGCGGCTTCACTGCCGCCGATGCCCGGCCCGGCTTCCGCGTCGGCGGCAGGGGCGCCGGTTTCCGCACCCGCGGTGCCATGCTGACCGCCCGCCGTGCCGGTGACCAGACTCGCCTCGATGGCCCGGCGTAGCTGATCATCCTCATCACCGTCCACCCAACCCGCCGCAGTGCCCGGCCACGGCGCCTCGGGCGCAAGATCCGCGGGTTGAGCGCCGACCACGGCGGCTCCGCCAGTGTCGCCCCGCGCGACGACGGGATCTGCTGTTGCCGGTACGCCGGCGGCAAAACCACCATCAGGCCTTGCGCCGGCGTCCACATCCGCCGGGCCAGGCCCGCGCAACTGCGGCGCACCCGCCAGCCACGACGCCAGCCCATCGGCCTCCGCCTCGGCCTGTTCCGGGCTGGCGCCGTCCAGAGCGGCCTTGGCCATAGCGTGCGCCACAACCTGGAGGACGGCCTCGTACGCCTCCCGTTGCCGCAGCGACTCGACGGTCCCGCCGACGGGGGGTGGCTCGTGGTGATCCGCGACGATCTGACGGGCCCTGTCCAACAGTTTTTCGCGGGTCTCATCCGCCAGATCGTTCAGCCATTCGTCGGCCTCAGGGGCCTTCGCCATGAGGTTCGCACGAGTGAACTGCTCCGGTTCGGACGCCATGGGCTCACGTGAAGGCACCAAAGTAAGCGCGGAATCGGCGAACTCTTTGGCGTGTTCGCTACCCATGCGGGCGATCCACGCCGCCGTGAGGATCCTGGCCCGATCGATGTCCGAGACGACCCCGCCAGGGTCGGAAATGCTGGGCGTCCGCCCGACGAGCTCGCGAATGATCCTTCGTGCTTCGAGCATGGCATTGTTGTGCCGGGCCTTGGACTCCTCGTACTCCTTCTCGAGCAGTTCCCGTGCCGCATCGAGGTTGTAATCGCTACTCTCGGCACCCAGTTCACGCAGTACAGGCATTTCACCAAGATCAGAAACCGCGCGCTCGGCGTCATCGGCCGGCGCCGGCGTCCCGATCTGGCTCTCAACCGCATCATCGGTCCCGCGCGCGGGAGCCTCGGCTTCGCCGGCGGACCGCTCACCGAGCGATTCCCGTACCGCGTCGAGATCGGCCGGTTCGTGCATCGGGGACTCGACAACACCGGCCGACGCCCGGTCGTCACGATCCCCGGTGGCGAGTTCGTCCTGCGCCACGTCGTACTCGTCGCTCACCCTGTGGAATGACGTGGTGTCGGCCCGCGGTTCCTCCGTCGCCGCGGACTCGACGCCGACGAGCCCGGCCAGCTCGCCGAGGAGGCCGTTCATCCGGTCCTCCCATTCCCATATACGGGCCGTCAGGTCGACCGGATCCGCGGTGACGCTGTCGAAGACCGATTTGAAGACTTCTCCGCCCAGGGCGGCGAACGCGTTCCTCAGGCGGCCGACCTGCCATGGGGCGAGCTCGCGACCGGCGTCGGTCGTGTCGAACCGCTCGTCGAACGTCCGGGTCGCCTCGGCCACCAGTGCCCTGTGTGCGATCGGCAGCAGGAACCAGTCGTGCAGGCGACTTTCGTCCGCGTTGAGCAACTTCTCCAGCTGCTCATGTGACTGTCTGACGGGGGCCGTCCTACTCTCGGAGTCGCGGTCGAAGACACTGTCGAACCGGGCTCCTGCCCTGATGGCGAAACCTTCGCGGATCGCGCCGAAGACGTCGGCGGGCACGGGCCTCTGGACGCCGAGCCGGTTGCGCAGAGCCGTGCTCTGCTCGAGCACGGTCTGCCAGGTCCGTGCGGCCGTGTCGACCATGGCGCGAGCCCTCGCGATGGTTGCCTCGCGAGCCGCCTCGCGCTCGAGGGCCCACCCGATCCCCTTGACCAGGCGGTCGACCGGCCCGCTGATCCGCGCCTTCAGATCGGCGATCCGCACGTCGACGCTCTCGGGGCCAGGGTGAAACAACGTCTTACGGGGGGAGGTCTCCCTGGCGATCACGTCGTCGAACCCGCTCTGCAGCCGATCGCGTACGACGGACAGGGCGGAGCTGGAGACAGCGCCCTTCGCCAGGTTGAACTTGCGCGCGAAGGGGCTTTGGGGCTCAGCCGCGATATACGCCGCCGCTCTGGCGATCGCCTTGTTGACGCGCTTCTGCTGTCTCCTGATGACGCGACGCTGCATCACATCGAGGCGGTCCTGCTCCTCCGACGTCAAGACACGATCCGCGACATCCGGCGAATCAACAGAACCCGACGCCTCGGCCGACGCCGAATCCGAGTCATCCCCCAGCAACCACTCATGCTCCTGCGAATAAGACGAAGAAGCATCGTCATCCTTGAGCGGCCGCCACCCGCTCTTGTGGAGGCCGTAATCGTCATCCCCCCGCGCCTCTTCGGCACGCGCCGGCTCCTCCACCGCCACGGCACGATCCGCGACAACCGGCGAAACAACAGAACCCGACGCCTCGGCCGACACCGAAGCCGACCCCCGCGCTCTCCACCGCCACGACACGATCCGCGGCAACCAGCGAACAACCCAACCCGACGCCCCGGCCGACACCGAAGCCGAGCTCCGCGCCTCTTCGACGCGCGCCGGCTCCTCCACCGCCACGACACGATCCGCGACAACCGGCGAATCAACAGAACCCGACGCCTCGGCCGACACCGAAGCCGACCCCCGCGCCTCTTCGACGCGCGCCGGCTCCTCCACCGCCACGACACGATCCGCGACAACCGGCGAATCAACAGAACCCGACGCCCCTGCCGACGCCAAAGCCGACCCCCGCGCCTCCGGCGGTGTCACGGTGGCCCGCCAGTCGAGATGGGCCTGAATGAAGCTTTCGCGGACTTCCTCGACCTGGTCGGCGGCCCATGTCCGGGCGGCAGGTGTGGCCAGCTCCTGAGGAGCGGCCTTGTCGAGCAGGCGCCCGAACTCCCGACTTGCCTCGAGCCTGGACCATGCCATGTCACGCAGCGTCGTGATCCGCTGTTGGAAGACGCGCTCCAGCTCTGCGCCGGGCCCGTGAAGCTCCAGCGCGTCCGAGAACCGCCGTACGATGTTCTCCTGCTGCCGCCGGTACCAGGAGAACAGGGCGGGGTCCCGCTTGAGCGCCTGGTCGCGTTCGGCATGGGGGCTCATGTCGCGCGTCCGCTCGTTGAAAGCATGGACCGTCGCGCCAATCGGTTCCACCCGAGCTCTCAGCATCGTCGCCGCCTTCACGATGACCTGCTGCAAGTGCTCGACCTGCTCCGTTCGGTTTACACCCAGCGGAATACGATCCGCGACATACCGCTCCCGAAGCCGGTCAAGCCCCTGATGAAAGAGATCGGTGGTCGTCTGATCCCATGTGGGATCAGGATTTGCGTAGTCAGTCCCGCTCTCGACGCGCAGCGCGACGACGCGGAACTCCCACTCGTACCGCTGCTGTAGGCCATCGTCGGCCGGCGGCCTCGTACCGGTCGGCAGCCGACTCGCCAGTCCGCCCTTCAGCCGCTCCTGAGTCGCGGTCGTCAAGTGTTCGGAGCCACCGGCTTCCTTCGCCGCCGCCGTCCAGCGGTCCGCGAACCACTCGCGGACCGGCGTGACGTCGCGTACGGCCGGACGTGTCCGCAGTTCGGGATAGCGGGCCTCGAACTGAGTCTGGAAGGTCTTGTACGCATCGTCGCGGATGGCGGCCGTCTCGCCGACTCGGTTCAGGGTCTTGGTGAAGCCGTCCACGATCTCCGACGGCGTGGCCACCGAGGATTCCGGCGTCTCGACGAGATCGTGCTCCCCTGTGGGCTTCGGGGTCGTGTCCCCAGCGCCCTTCGCACCGAGACCTTCCTCGTGTGAACCCGGTGACCGCACGCTCGATGACATGGGCCGCTCGCGCACGACCCGGGCGTGGACCTGCCCTGGATCCGACCCCACGGGCTTCGGGGTCGTCTCTCCAGCGCCCTTCGCACCGAGACCTTCCTCGTGTGAACCCGGTGACCGCACGCTCGATGACGTGAGCCGCTCGCGCACGACCTCGGCGTGGACCTGCCCTGGATCCGACCGCATGTGCTCGGCCGGACGCGCCCCCGGCTCAGGAACCGGCCGGTCGGCCGAAGCCGCCGTGGGCGTCGGCCGGTCGCCGGAAGACGGGACGGCGGGTCCACTCGTGTCATCGTCGGGCGGCCGAGGATCGGCGGGGCCCCCTGCGGCCGACTCTTCCGCATGCCCTTCGGGCCCGCGGTCTCCCGGACGGTACGGTGCCTCACGCAGGCCCGTCAGCGTCGTCTCGAAGACGTTTTCGTGCTGGGCCTCGTGTTCGAGCCATGCCTTGGAGTCCGTCCCCTCCGGCCCCCAGAGCCGGTCGTACTCGGTGACGGTGTCGGTACGGAAATCGCTCGACAGCTTCTCGAACGACTCTGGGGTGACGGTGTGCCCGGCCGACAGGTCGTCGGGATGGCCCGCGATCTGTTCGAAGTCGTTGGCGGCCTGCCGCAGGGTGGTGTTCTTGTCGAACTCGTGCGCGATCCGTTGGGGCAGTGTGTCGCTGAGCTGCCGGAAACGCTCCTCCCAGGACATCTGCGAGCCCTCATGAAGGCTGACATCGTCCTCCAACTCCGGCACGCTCCCGCGCGAGGAGACGGCATCGTCATCCACGGACGACCGCACGCTCTCTTGGGGGCGGCCTGTGCTGCGGAAGTCCCGGCCCGGGAGTGAGGACCAGTGGTCGTCGACGGCCTTCTCGACGGCCTTCGTCCAATCCGTGGTCAGTCGCTCCTCGCCTTCGGGGCCCACATACTCCCCGAGGCTTTCCCCGCCGTCCTCGCCCTGGGCTCGGGCGACGGCCTTCCGCAGGGCTTGCTTCCCCTGCTGAAGCGCATTCTCACGGAACTCGCCGTGATCGAGACGGTTGCGAAGAGCGTCCGTGCCGCGCATGTGTTCGTCGGCCGCGTCCCAGGCACGGTCGAACCATCCGGCGTCACGCCCCGTCGCCTGCTCGCGCAGTTCGTTGTACCGACTTCGGATCTCGTCGCCGAACTCCTTACGAACCCGGTCCAGCACGTCACGGCTCAGGGGGGTGCCTCGCGCGCTGTGCTCTTCGTCGAGGGCCCGTTCACCATGCCGAACCTGGCGTTCCTGGTTGCTCAGATTCTCAAGGCGTTCGTGCAGCCCGTCACGGATCTGGCCAAGGTCGTTCTCCAGTCCGCGCGCCGCCTCGCCTGTCGGGAGCCCTCCGGCGTCCCTCCAGGCCGAGTTCACGGTCTCAACGACGTCCTTGTGCACGTCCAGTCGCAGCTTGCCGTACGGTCCCGCCTTCTCGTGATCGACGGAGAACGTTCCCGTTGTCTCGTCGAACTTGACGGCGTTCTCGTCGAATTTCTCCTTCGGCAGGTAATTGCCCCTGAAGAGATCGTTCTCCCCGAATCTGTCCGCGGCTTCGTTGAGGGCGGTGTCCATCCGGCTGATTTCGCGATGCTGCAGGCTCACCTGTGCGAACCGGTCGGGAAGCTCCTGGCGGAGCCGCGTGAAGGTCTTCGACCACGTGTCAGTCTCCTCCGGACGCCCCGCGCTCTTCTTCCATGCGGAGGAGAACGCGTCGTGCAGAGCCTCCCGGAATCCCTTGCTCACGGCGGCGGTCCCGTCCGCAGGCAGGTGAGCGGCCAGGTCCGGGTCATCCTCCCGGAAATGCCGTTCGGCACTGGCGACCTCATGGTCCACGTCGAGATCGCGTGTCGCGTGCGCGAACCGCTCCTCCTTCGAGAACCGGCCCGCGTAGTCGGCGTCCCGCGTGTTCTTGAAGGCCTGCCACGTCTCGACCTTGGTCAGGGGCCCGTGCTGCGAGACGAGCGCGGCGGCCTCCTCACCGGCCTCGGGCCGATGTGCGCCGTGCCCGCCCGAGGCATCCCGCTCGCCCGACGGTCCGGTGGGCCTCTCTCCCCGGTCAGCCGGAGCGGACGGCCTGGCGCTCTCCTGGCTTCTGCCCTCCGGTGATGCCGGTGTCCTCCGGGCGTCGTCGGCCGGGCCGGCGGAGGGACCGTCACGACGAGGCACGGCCGACCGCTGAGGACCCCCGTCGCCTGCGGCGTCCTTCGATTCGGCCGATCCGGCCCGTGGGCTCCCGGCGTCGCTACGCCTGTCCTCCGCGGGAGCGGCATGCTCATCGCGCGGGGTCCTCGGCTCGCTGCCGGTCCTGGCCGAACCGATACTCCCTGTCGGCCGCTCATCGGACCGCACGGCACCGGTGGGTACGTCCTCGCCGACGGCGGAATCCCGCGTCGTCCCGTGGACGGTCTCGCTCTCCTGTCCCGGGGTACGGGACGGCGGCTCCTCCGACGACGAGACCTTCGATCCGCTCGAACCGCCGCTGGGGCCCTCAGCCTTCGCTCCCGTGCCGGCGGCCGGCCGCTCCGGTGACTTCGGCGGCGACGTCCGGCCGGTCCCCGCCGGGGGGACGGCCTCGTCGCCTCGAGGTTTCGCGGCCGCCGCCGCACCTTCGCCCGGGCGCGCACCCGAAGGCCCGGCCACCGACTCGGCCGCACCCACGCCCCGCCCGGTCTCGACCGCCGACTCCGACCTGCCCGCTCCCGCCCGCGCGGACGCAGGCGGCACCGCACCACCATTCGCCGAACCAGCCGGACCCGACCGGTCGACCACCACAGCATCGCGCTCGTACGGCGCCTCACCCGTCTCCGCGCGCCCGCCCGCCGACCTGGCCGGCGGATTCCCCGCCGGCACCCGGGAACTGCCACCACCGTTGACCGCCGCACCACCGCTGACCGCACCGGCGTCCCGCGCGCCCGCATCCTCGACATCCCCGGCAGAACCCTGCCCAGAAGGCCTCTCCGCGCCACCACGCCCCGGAACGACCGCCCGATCGCCCGAAGCAGCCGAGTCCGCGGACACCGACCGCCCACCCCGCACCCCCTCCGCGGACCCGGCCGGGGGGACGGCTCCGTCGCCTTGAGGTTTCGCGGCCGCCGCCGCACCTTCGCCCGGACGCGCACCCGAAGGCCCGGCCACCGACCCGGCCGCACCCACGCCCCGCCCGGCCTCAACCGCCGACTCCGGCCCGCCGGCTCCCGCGCGCCCGGCCGTGGGCGAAAGCGGGTCACCGGCTCCCGTCCGCCCGGGCGTGGGCGATAGCGGGTCGCCGTTCGTGGGACCTGCCGTACCGGGCCGGCCGACGACCGCGGGGTCGTGCTCGGACGACGGGTCACCCGACGCCGGGCGCTCACTCGCCGGTGCGCCCGGCCTGCCCTGCGGGCTTACCGCCGACTCCGGCCCGCCGGCTCCCGCCCGCCCGGGCGTGGCCGAAAGCGGGTCGCCGTTCGTGGGACCTGCCGTACCGGGCCGGCCGACGACCGCGGGGTCGTGCTCGGACGACGGGTCACCCGACGCCGGGCGCTCACTCGCCGGTGCGCCCGGCCTGCCCTGCGGGCTTACCACCGACGACCGAGGGCCGTTACCGCCGTTGGCCGCGAGGCCATCGCTGACGGCTCCAGGACCGCGCACGCCCGAAGCCCCGTTGTCCGCGACCGGAGTCTGTCCAGAGGGCTCCCCCGGACCACCGCGTGACGAAACAGACCCGGGCCTCCCACCGGCCGCGGCGCCAGGGTCCGCGGACGCCGGCCGTCCACTCTGCAAATGATCCGCGGGACCGGGCGCCACGACCTCGCCGCCGGGCCGTGAGGCGATCTCGCCGGGGGTGATCTGGGCAGAGGTTGGAGTGTGATCGGCGGGGGGACGGCCGGCAACCCCTCCTGCGGAGGACACCGCGGGCTCCGGACGTGGAGTTCCGGCCGGTCTGGCGCTCTCTTCAGCGGACCCGCCGCCCGAGATCTGCGCCGCCGGAGCAGGACCGCTCACGTCCGGGCGGCCGAGCCCGTCCTTGACCGAAACGCCACCCGGTCCCGGCAGGCCCGATGGGTCGCTGTGGACGCCCGTCGGGTCAATTTTGGACTCGCCGTTGCCCGGCATCCCGGACATGCCCTTGAAATCGGCCGTGGTGATCGTAGAGTTGGGCACCACCTCGCCCCTCTGACCGCCGCCCGAGACCGATACCGTGTCGGCGTGTGCCCCGACTCCCTTGATATCGCCGGCATTCGGGACTTTTCCGACCGAGGGCACATCGGAGGCATTCAGCCCATCGAACCCACCCTTCCCGCGCGCCCCGAAGCCGCCACCGTGCGCCATACTCCCCATGAGGCTACCGAGGCCCGCTGCCCCGGCCACGCCCGCCGGGTTAGGTGTCCAGTGGTGGTTCCCGACGGCAGCGTTGGCGATGGCCTCGGCTGTAAATTCCACCGAGACGTTGACCACCGCTCCGCTGACGGCCCCCGCGGCGAAGCGAAGAACGGTCTCGGGGATCAGCCCGTCCAGTTTGGCGATTCGCGATACGACGCTGACCAGATTGGAGATGATATCGGTGAGTATCGCGTCGGCCGCACCGAGGAGCTCACCAAGGGGACCGAACGCAAAGAAGTCGAAGACGATCCCGACGATCTGGAGGACGATCTCGATCTTGGCTTCCTTGTTATACTTTTCCACGGCTGCCAAGACCTGATCGGCGTAGTAATTAATGGCACCACCGATCTCGTACGCGGCGTCCCGACATTGCAGA
Source organism: Actinoallomurus vinaceus (assembly GCF_039542055.1). Taxonomy (NCBI): domain Bacteria; kingdom Bacillati; phylum Actinomycetota; class Actinomycetes; order Streptosporangiales; family Thermomonosporaceae; genus Actinoallomurus; species Actinoallomurus vinaceus. The sequence goes on along the minus strand of NZ_BAABHK010000001.1, from coordinate 437,959 downwards.
AGGCACTGGGGGATGCCTTCCGCGCTGCCTGCCGAAAGGTAGGGGCCTGCATTCGCATGCGGATGCATCCCCCCGATAATCGGGCCTGGCTCATTCACCTCAGACCACAGCATGCGCACCATCTTGGACGCGTCGCCGGTCCAGCTCATGCTCGCCACTGCGTCAACCATTGACTGGGTACCAAGCGCGAGCGCGTCACCGAGCATGATCCAATAATTGCCCAGGTCGTACAGCGCGGCCGTATCCACGCCCAACAGGGACAAGTCGGTTTCAGCCATGAATCCTCCCCACCCTAGATCGGGTCATGATGGTGCCGCCGCGTTCGGCTACCAGGTTTCGGTAACCGCCGTCATCGTGGCGTCGGTGATACTCTGCGGAGCGCCACCAGAGCCGCCGCCCGTTGAACTCCAAAGCGCATTCACGAAGTTGCCGAAGAAGTCCATGAGCGCATGCTCGGCTTGGGCGAACGTGCCGGCGGCCGTGTACAAACCGGTCGCGATGAGGTTGAGCGCACCTATCGACGGCTCGTCCTCGGTGCCGAAGAGTTCCTTCATAACGGCGTTCCACCGGTCGCCAAAGTCTTTGGCTTCCTGAGACGTCTTCCCCGCCCATCCCAAGTTGAGATCACTAAGCGTTTTGTTGATAGTGGAAAGAGCGTCAACGATATTCTGGTTACTCGCAACGATGTTATTGGTATGGCTGACGAGATCGCCCGGAACGTTATTGTGCGGATTGACGTAAAAAGTTGTAACACTATCGTAGTCTACGTCAGAAACTGCCATGACCGATACACAGCCTCTCAGTCAACGGGCCAAGGTCGCCCACTCGGCGGTCACCCATTCGCATCAAGGGGCTGCGCGGCGACGCGCAGCAGCTTCTTGGCGTCACCCCCAACAAAAAACCGCTCGGAGCTGCCCAGCAGCTTCTTGCCGTGACCCCCAACAAAAAACCGCTCGGAGCTGCCCAGCAGCTTCTTGCCGTGACCCCCAACAAAAAACCGCTCGGAGCTGCCCAGCAGCTTCTTGCCATGTGCTTCAAGATTTGAGACGTTGGCTTCTTCCGCCGACGTGTAGTTGTCATAAGCCGTCTGCATTCGGTTGACCATTTCGGCCAGTACTGAATTAACGTCCTTACTGACATTCGTAAACCACGTGCTTACGTCATCGAACGATGCGGTCGACGGAGTGTTCCAGGACTCCCTGCATCCGTTGAACTCGCTGGCGACATTGTCCAGCTCGCCACTGATCACATCATGCTGTTTCTTGACGATGCCGATCGCGTCATGCAATTGACCCAGGTCAACCTTGAACTCGCTCAAGCTCGACGGCGGATTCGCCATTGGACATCCCATTGATCTCAGCGCCGGAAGGATCGGCCTTCAGGTATTGGTCACACCTGGTTGCCAGGAACGGTCGGAGTGCGAGGAGTGATCGGAGTGCCGGAATCGGAAAGCCGCCAAATTCTTGGCTCGGGAAATCTTGCCAGACGGTCGGCATGACTATAGGTCTGGCCCGCTCTGTCCACACCCGCGATGAACTGTCCGACCAGCTCTAGGGAGTTGGCGATCGCCTCGAGCGTCTTCTCCTGAGCAGGGTTGATGCTGGCCGCGAATTCTTGCGCGTACGGTTGGATCTGGCTCCCATACGTATGATCCTGAGGGTTGCCAGAGTTACTGCCACCGCCACCGCTGGCCTGACCTGTGGCGTTGCCGAGTGAGCTGCCGACCTTAGTGACGATGGCATTCTGACCGAAGACAGTGTCCTTCTGCGCGGCTACCAGGGACTTCAAGCTCTCGTAGTCACTCACCAGCAATTTCACATCGGAGAGCATGCTGTTCATGGCGAAACGTAGAGAGGACAGATTCACCGAGACGGCTGTGGTCAGCGGTATACCTCCGGGCGGCGATTCGCCCGCCCCGGCGGGGGACGACGGGTCGTCGTTGAACGAAGGCGGACCCGTAGTGCCCCATGGCGCGGGAACCGCCAAATTCGGCACATCGCCCCAGAAGTCCTTTCCGCTGTCCGGGTCGGAGGAGCCGTCGCCGCCCTTCGGCGGCTGAAACGGCGGGCCGTACTTTGGTGTCACGCCGCCCAATGTTCACCCCCAGTGGGTTTCGGGCTCTCGATGAGAGGGTCACGCCGACTCGGCCGGTCCAAGCCCGGTCGGGTCGTGCGCGGAGCCCATCCGTGGCGAGAGGCCGTTACGGATTACTGGAAATCGCATCCCGGGTTCGGCGCGTCCTCCGACAGGGGACTTCCCACCGGAAGGATGTAGAGCACGTCGAGTACCACGGGGACCGTGCCGAGGTTGCGTCCGATGTGCACGTGATTCGAACCGGCCGGCTCGACGATGGTGCTGCCGGTCCGATATACGCCATCGGGCTTGCAGGAGGAGTCGAAGTGGCTGAGCGTGCCCTGCTTGACGTACCCGAACAGGTTTCCGTCGTGGTAGTGCCAACCGGTGCTCTGTCCCGGCGGCAGGGTGATCTCACGCACGACGATGTGCTTGTCGCCCACGGTCTCGTCCGTGATGATCGTGCCGCTAACACCAGGGCCGGGAGGAGTGGCGTTCGCCGCAGTTGCAGCGAGGAACAAACCGGCGACGACGGCACCGACGACGGCGAACCGTCCTGAATATCTCATGATGTTCCCCGAACCCTCTGCATCGATAGCGGTAAACAAGGATGCACGCCAGCCGAGGCGCACGGCTAGAACGCCGGCGCCAACGCATTGAACACCCGATCACTCACTGACACGTCGGCACCCTCAGCAGGGCCCGGATGGCGCTGAGGTTCAACCGAATGGCGCGAATACTCAATTCCATATACCGGACGCGTCCGCCGTAAACGTTTTCTCTTCCTTTGTTCTAACTTGCGTGATACATGTTTGAAACATTCGGACCCTGGGCGTACATCCAGCCGTCACGAAGTCGGGTTCAGGGCCGTGCTGCGCTCGGCGGTCGTCGGTAGGTGAGCGATCTATGCGAACAGCTCGTGGTCGGCGGGCGACAGGTTCCTGCCGCGTCGATCCGGCCGACGTCGACGCGGGCGGCCGATCGGAAATCACGCCGGCCGAACCCGCATGGCGCACGTCGAGGTGGAGCGACGCGGCCGGGCATTCCTTCTGCGTGCAGGCCAGGGCCGTCTACATTCCTCGTACCTCCGGGCAGCCGACGGCGAATGCGACCGTGGCGAGCCGGAGGAAGACCGTTCGCTGGGCCGACGCGGAAGGCGGTACCACCGAGGAACCGGCGATGCGGTCCCCCGCGCTGGACACGGAGTCCGGTCCGGAGACGGCGAAGCTCGACGAGCTGCTGGCCAGCACGGATATGGGTGTGGTCGGCGGCCGGCCGGTGGCGTTGTGGTTGCCGGGTGCGCCCGCCGATGGGTTGCGTTTCGATGAGGCGACGCTGCGGGCGCTGGGTGACCTGGTGCCGCCGCAGACCGTGTTCGTGATCGCCGCGGAGCGCGACGGTCAGATGGTGGTCGGTGACCGGCCGGTGTCGGCGGCGACATTGCGCCGCACGATCGCCGCCAGGGCTCCGGGCATGCAGCCGTTCTTGCTGGTCCCGGGCGCGGCGGGGGTGGCCGAACCGCTGGCGCGGGAGTTCGACGGGCCGGTGCTGGCGGCCCCGGACGGCATGCGGCTCGACCTGGGCACCGGCTTGACGTTGGGCGCCGCCTTGACGTTCTTCCACCCCAGCCAGGACGGGCCGGTGCCGGAACCGTTCCGGGTGTACGTGCCCGGCAAACCGGACGGCGGGCCGATCGCGGCCTCGCTGACTGCGGGCGCACGGGAAGTGCCGACGATCGACGTGCCGGTGACGGAGAGCCGGCCTCTGGACGAGATGGCGCGTTCCATCGGCGTGCCGCGTGCCGGGCTGCCGTACATGAGTACGCTGCTGGCCGCGATCGGCTTCGAGATGGCCGTCCGAGATCAGACCTTCACCGAGAAGCAGCAGGACGATCTGGTGCAGCGGCTGCTCGCCAACTACCCGTACCTGCTGGGCCGGAGTACGGACGACAACGCGAGCGGCCTGGTGGTCCCGGTGGGGTCCATCGAGATCCTCATCACCTTCGATCCCCAGCGGCCACAACGCGTCGTACGCAACCCGGCCGGTTCGTACACCGCGCCGTCGAAGCAGGCCGCTCCGGACGGTTCCTCCATGGCCGTGGGCACGATCAACGCCGCGTACGGCACCGGTGCGCACGGGGAGACGTACGGCGGGCAGACCGGCGCGACCCGCGGCAAGATCGGGTTCTCGTTCGGGATCGGCGGCCTGGCACCGCGTGTGCTCAACCTGATCAGAGTCGGCGGCTCGATCGCCGGGACCGCCAATCAGTCCAACCGGAGCACGACGGCCGTCAAGGACGCCGAGCGGGGCAAGGTCGAGGACGGCCGGATCGAGGCGGATCTGATCGCGTATCCGGAGGTGAACATCTCCTACAAGATCCGCGAGCAGAGGAGGAACGAGCCGGTGCCCCGCTGGCAGGACCTGCCGCGCCACCACATCCCGGAGTCGGGCGAAGAGGCGCTGCTGGTGTGGGTGCCCAAGCCGTACACCGAGCAGTCTCCGGCACCCATGACCACGGTCACCGCGACCGGCCCCGAGGTCGACAGACGCAGGGGGACGCTGCCGAGGAACTACTACGCCTCGGGCCTCACCGACATCCCGCGACTGTTCGACGAGACCCTCAGGGCCCTGAGCCGGCAGGGTCTGCGGCTGCACACCGGGAGCGTCACCCGCGAGGAACTGCTGCAGAAGCTGTGGAACCTGAACACCCACCTGGACAGTGCGGTCAACGAGCGGCAGATCGGCTACCAGATCACGCTGCACGACGACCGGGGCAAGCCGATCGCCATGGTGCAGGTGCACAGCCGGCTGCTGAAGCCGGCCACGGCGCAACAGGTCGGTGCGGTGAGCGACAAGGTGCACCTGGAGGACGTCCGCACCGCGATCGACGGCAGCAGCGGCGGCCACACGCTGACCAACTCCACCACGGCCGCCCTGAGCGTGGAGTTCGACCTGCTGCCGAACCCGGGCATCGAGGGTCTGGGCCTGAACCTCAGCGCCTCGGCGTCGTACAGCAAGACCCGCACCGACACGCTGTCCGCGGGGCGTACCGGCCTGTGGGTCCTGGTGCCGCGGTACACCGGCCGCACCGCGGCGTACAACGTCGAGTTCGAGCACCACGCCACCGTGAGCGTCCTCGGCGGGCGGAGGGCCGAGCCGACGACGCCGGTCCGTGGGCGCGGGCTGGTGCGGATGCCGGTGAAGGCGGCGTTCGCGCACGGCTTCACGGTGGACCGGGCCACCCTGGAGAACCCCCCGGACGGGAACACCATGCCGTACCGGGACGACGCGGTCCTGGACTCCGGACGCCGTCCGCAGGACCCGCAGAGCAAAGACGTGCCGCTGCACGTCCAGAAGGGCAAAGGCGTCGGGATGGGCCTCGTCCGGGTGTCGGACGAGGCCGTCAGCAGGCTCCGCGGGATCGTCGAGAACGAGGTGAGCGGGTTCCTGCCACGGGACCAGGACGACCCGTTCGCCGGGCACCACTGGTACAGCCACGGCAACCGGCTTGGCCGGCGGCTGGACAACCGTGAACTGCTGAGGAAGATGATCTCCACGCAGGGTCTGGACTCCCACTACGACCAGATCCACCAGGACGGGATGACCTTCACACTCCGGCTTAGCAGCGGCATCGCCGGCACGGATCTCGACGTCGACTCGGTCAAGGTGACCGTCAAGGCCAGGCAGAGCGCCACGAGGCCCCCGAGGTACCACCGGACCACGAACGAGTACCACACGGTGAACCTGGCGATGGGCATGGACACCACGGGGCAGAGCGTCAGCCGGTCCCGCAAGCTCGCGGCCGGCGTCTCGCTCCGGGGGCTGTACACGTTCCTCAGGGGCGCCGCGATGGGCGTGGAGATCCAGCGGACCGTGGGCGCCGCCGACAGCGTCGGCTTCCTGAACAACCGTCCCGAGCTCCTGGAGTACCCCGGCGAGGTCGATGAGTTCACGCTGACCAGCGACTACGAGGTCGGCTTCGAGTACAAGTACTCCGGGCGGACGGGAGAGATCGTCCAGCGCCCCGAGCGGACGGGAGAGGTCGGCCGGCCCCCCGAGCAGACGAGGAACAGGTTGCGCAAGCACCGGCGCCCGCAGCAGGTCCGCCTGCCGGGTCAGACGGCGGTGGTGCACCTGATGCCGCTGGGCACCGCCGAGCAGCGCGGGCCGGTGCGAAAGGGGCGCGCGCCCGACGACCTCCTCGACCAGGGGGTCGGCTACTTCGTCGACACGACCGGCCTGCGAGAGCTGGCCGGCCGGGCGCTCACCGACCTGACCGGACCGGCCGGCACCGCCGACGCCGACATCGACACGTTCGCCGGCACCATCGGGGTACGGGCTCATCTGCGGGAGATCCTCAAGGGCGAGTACACCACCGACCGGCTGTTCGACACCGGGCTGTTCGTCGACACCCTCGGAGCCCTGGACATCTCCGGCGAGATGTACGACGTAGGGTTCAGCGGCTCTTCGGGGGACAAGTTCGTCAAGGGCGACATCAAGCTCGCCCTGCTGGAGAACCGGCTCACCGACAACAACTCCTCCGGCATCGCCTGGGACCAGCTGGACTTCGCCTTCGGCGGCGGCGCCGGCCACGCCGGGCTGGCCGGCGAGGCCGACCTCAACCGGCGCTGGCAGTGGAACACCTCGACCTCCAGCGGGCGCACCGGCGCCAAAGAACTGATCCAGCTCGACTTCAACCAGGTCTACGCCTTCACCGCCCGGCTGGACCTCGCCGTCTCGGCCCGGCAGGAGAAACACTCCAAGCCCGCGCCGATCTGGACGAAGCGCCTGGTGCGGGAACGGCTCGGCCCGCGCACGGTGATGTTCCTGCTGTCGGAGCCGGAGGCGCTGAAACGCTACGCCGATGACAGCGTGCCGATCTCCGACGCACAGCTCACCGACGCCCTGACACGCTGGCAGGACGGAAAGCTCACGCTCAGCGGTGACACCGTGGCCAGGGTCCTGACGCGCTGGAGAACCGACCTGCGCACCCGGACCACGCAGCCGGCCGGCGCGCTCGACACGGAACGCGCCGAGCGTCTCCGCCAGGCCAACGGCTTCGCGGACGCCCTTTCGAGGATGCATCGTACGGGCTCGGCGCCGGTACGTGACGCCGACGTCCGGCGGGACTTCAATGCCACCTTCACTCGTTCCACGAGGCTGGAGGAGCCACGGGATTCGTCCGCCGCCGTCGACATGTCCGGGAGCCAGGACCTGCTGGACTACGCGAAGGGCGCCGTGGACCTGCCGGACGGGCGGCTGACCGAGGCCATGAACGCCTGGCAGAACGGTGACCTCACCCTGAACGGCGACGTGGTGGCCGAGATCCTGGCGCGCTGGATGACCACGGCGCCCCACCTGTCGGACAGGACCGACGACCGGGACGAACTCGTCCAGCTCCTGTACGACCTGCACTCCGCGGGCGCGCTCCCGATCCGGCAGGCGGCGACGCGGGAGCGGTTCGAGACGATCCTTCCGCAGGAGCGGCGGCCACTGCCACGCCCGAAGACGCCGCTCGAGCACATGGAACTGCCCGAGTACCTGACGCGTGAGGACCCGGGCGGGCGGATGCTCGGCCACAGCGGCATGCAGACCTACCGGCACGACGACGGCCGCACCACGTACCAGATCGTCAAGGAGCAGATCGAGGCGGTGGCACCCGGCATGCTGGCCGCCGGGGCCGAGATCTGGGACCGGAGGGGACGGGTCGTCGGCCGCATGCAGGGCGGCGTCGACGCGCTCCAGGCGATGCTGGCCCAGGGCCGGGACGTGGGCATGTTCGAGGAGTTCCTGTCCACGAACGGGCACTCCTTCTACCTGGCCCACCCGTCCGGCTGGCTGCTCACCGACATCGTGGAGATCAACATCTCCAGCGTCCTGACCTCGGCGCCGAAGGTCGGCGAGTTCGTGCCGAACACCGGCATCGAGGTCTACTCCCACGGCTACCGCAGCGCCTCGACTTCCAAGTCCAAGGACGGTTCCCAGTCCCTCACGACCAAACTCAGCGCGGGCGGCACGGACACCTACACCGGGTCCGGTGCGGGCGCCGGGAAGATCTCCGAAGGGCATCACCGCGGAACGACGCGCGCCGAGACGGGCGTCACCGAGCAGACCGTCTACGACTGGTCCGGTCATTACCTGGCCGACTTCGGCGAGGCGATGACGGTCAAGGTGCGGCGACTCAGGATGTCCGGCCGGCCGCTGAACAATCTGCTGCAGCGGACGTTCAACCCGATGACGTGGCACAACCGGACGTCGGAGGTCACGGTGTCGGGCCGGCTGGAGATCCAGGTGCCGCGCGCGATCGCGGAGGCCGGCGTGATCCGCGGCCCGTCCGCCCGGCGTGACCTGGCGGCCCTGCCGAAGCTGCCGGGCAACGGGTTCATCGCCGGAACCATGATCGACGACGCCCTGCCGATCGCCCAGAAGATGCTCGCACAGGTGTTCAAACCCGGCGCGGTCGCGCGGATGTTCGGGGCCGGGGGCCCGAAGGAGGAGTCCAGCCGGTCGCTTCCGGTCCTGCTGTCGCGGCTGCACCTGACCAACCACCTCGCGGAGGCGACCGGCGGCAGCACCTACCAGGTGGCCGAGGGCCTCCACATGCCCGGGGACGCCGACACCCGCGCGGACCTCTTCCTCGAGGGCGGGCTGTACGACCTGCAGGTGATCGCACCGATGAAGGAGGGCACCGGAACCGGGCGCTACAGCAAGCACCAGAGCGGCACGACGACCTTCGCCGGCACCGACCACGTACGTCTGGAGGGCGACTACCAGGTCGACGGTGCCGTGGGACCCCAGCTGAAGCCGTCCCAGGACCAACCCCCGTACACCTGGAACCCCGACCAGCCCGGCAGCCGCGTCACCTCACTGAACCAGAACAGCGCCGGCACCGAGAACTACCGCCGTGAGCAGCACGCCAAGGAGCAGGGCCCGGTCTACATGGTCCGGCTCCAGTTCCGCGGGCGGCTCTACGCGGACAAGTTCCAGCACCACATGTTCCGCAAGCCGACGCTCAAGGGCCGGTTCCACAGCGACCCGATCAGCGGAGACGTGTACGCCGAGCTGTTCGAGGCCGAGGTCAACGAGCTGCGCGCCAAGATCGAGCAGGAGCGGGCCGACGCACGGCCACGCACCGAGGCCTGGCCGGACATGCGCCGGGCTCCCGCCTTCGACCTCGCCCCCCTGCTCACCGGCGCGGCCGAAAACCACCTGGAGGCCGCACGGGCCTACCAGCACGTGGCCCGCCAGATCCGTACCCAGGTCGGCGGTGACCGGCCGGTCGTCCTCACCGCCGACGACCGGACCCTCGCGATGCAGAGGTACCGCGCGGCGCTGTCGTGGGCGGTGGAGACCATGCGGGCCGACTTCGGGGCCGCCCGCGGAGCCGTCGGCGACGACGTCGCCGAAGCGGCGAACCGGCAGACCTATGAGACGCGGCTGGACCAACTCCGGGAGTGGGAGCAGGGGAACAGGGCCGTCCACCCGGCGCAGCGCATCGGCCCGAACGGGCAGCCCGCCAGGACACCCGACCTGGCGACGGCGATGAACCAGGACGTCGACGCGATGATCAGAGACGTCCAGGCCGCACGCGACGACATGAACGCGGCGATCGCGAACGCGTCGGCGCGCGACGGGCGTCCCCGTACGCCGCTCCAGATCCTGCCGGAGCTGCCACCCGGGATATCGGTGCTCGGGCAGGACCCGGTGTACGTCGCACGTGACGTGGCGCACGCCCTCGACACCCACGTGCGCGTCGACGTCCGGCAGGCCGGCGGCGCGATGCGGTCGACCTGGATCGCCCCCGACGGCGGCGTGCACGCCTTCGACCCGGCCCGCGACCGGGTCGACGAGGATGGCAACCTCCACGTCTCCGACGAACGGGGTGAGCGCCCGTTCACCGCCGACCTCGTGTACCAGCGCGGGCTGCTGTCGGACTGGCACCGCACCGACGTCGCCACCTTCGCGCTCGACGACGCCGAGCTGGGCCGGCTGTACCGCGACTCCATGGCGCGCCAGCAGACGTTCGAGCAGGCCGTCGCGGAGGAGATCGCCGCCCGCCGCGAACGGCTGGAGACGGTGCACCCGGGGATGTCGGAGCGGTTGCGGCACGCATACGAGGCCCACGAGTTCTGGCGAAGCGAGCTGGACTGGCGCAGCGAACGGCGCAGTGAGATCGACCGCCGGATCAACCGGTTGAACACGGACGTGACCGCGTCGACGAGGCAGCTGAAGCTACTGCGCGAGACACCGGACACCGCCACGGAGCGAGCGGAGATCAAGCGTCGGCTGGACCAGCACCAGGCGGATCTCGAAGATCTCACCCAGACGCGGAAGGAGGTCCGCGACACCCGAGATGACAAGGACCGGGCGGACAACGCGGGTGCCATCCTGGACGGCCTGCGGGACCTCGCCCGGCCGGGCGGACGCCCGCAGCAATCGCCGCAGATCATGCGGCGGATGGGCGAGCGGCTCGACGACCTGACTTCGCTGGAACGGCTGGCCCGGTCGCCACGCGTCCGCCGTGCGTACCGGACCCGGTCGCCGGACACGACCGCCGCGACGATCGAAGACGAACTCATCCAGGCCCGCTCGGGCGCCGTGTCGCTGGTGCTCTCGTCCGGGCGCCCGCTCGTGGCGGCGAACCAAGACGATACGGTCCGGTGGTTCGACACGCTGGGCCGGCCTGTGGGCCGGCCGGCCGGTGTGACGGCGTCACTGGACCTCGATCTGGACGGCGAGGTACGAAACCCGGTCGACGGGCTATCGGATCTCCGCCTCGGGCAGGCGATCTTCCAGCGACTCCGATCGTCCGCCGCCGCGGTGGCCAAGCAGGGAGGGACGTCCTCCTCGCACGTGCCGCAAGCGCTGCTCAGCCAGGACCCGCCGCGGGTTCCCATGGGGCTGGCCCTCACCGACGCGCACCTGTCGATGCAGGACGACGGGCGCACGGTCCTCCACGCGGGGCCTGGCCGGCCGCTGGCGGACTACGCTCCGGTCTTCTGGCTCATGCACGGCGCTCCGAACAATGGCGTCACGGTGGAAGACATCGTCGGCACCGACTGGACCAACGCGCTGGACTTCCTGACGGCCGACCGTGGCATGAGCCTGTCTCAGCGTGTCGAAGAGGAACTCAGTCGACCCGACCGCTTCGTCAGGACGAGAAGCGAACTGCCGGACGACCTGCGGAGCGGCACGTGGGTGGCGTTCGACGGCGACACCGCGACGGGAGCGGCGGTCGCGCTCGGCAGAGGGCGGTATCGCACGTACGTACCCGGGGCGGAGATCCGGAGCCTGAGTGCCGAGGAACTGCGGCTGGAGGCCGGTGCGTGGCCGACCTTCCTGATCGTCGATCCCGATCAGCATTTTTCGCTCCGGCTCCCCTCGTCACAGCCTGTTTCTCTCCTCACGTCGTCGAGCGAGGACGCCGGACCGGAAGGAACGATCGGGACAATCGGGGCGAGCGACGCGTCGTCCTTTCCCCATCTGTACGCCACTGCCGTCGCCTCCCTGCGCGGATCGGGATCAGCGAGGGTCAGGCCGCGGAGCCCTGCGGCCGGCGAGCGTTCCCGTCCGGACCGCCCTCGCGTCTTCCTGGAGGAGCCGCAAGCCGCGCCTGGACACGATCGGACCGCCTCGACGCGCGTCCCGGAGACGGACGAGCGGGAGCCACAGCGAAAGAACACCGAGACCGATGGCATCGGCCTGCAATACGTTAAATCGAGCTACAGCAAGGAGGCCTGTGTCGAGGTCACTGTGGTCTGGCGTTGATCATGGCCTGGGTCACGGCGACCTCGACGCAGAACGTCTCCTCGCCCTCCGAGGAGCCCCCGGCGCTGTAGCTGCTGGGCTTCCACTTAAGGCCGGCGGCATCGACGCCGTCCGGGGTCTCGTCGCCGGCGGCCACGAGGTGGCGGCCGATCGAGCCGTCGGCGTCGCGGATGAAGAGTTCGACCGGGACACCGACGTCCGCGGCCAGCCGCCCTGCGGTCACGGTGGCGGCCGCCAGGTGCTCGGCCGGAGCCCACAGTCGCAGCGTTCCGGCGGCGCGCACGGCCTCCGCGCCACCGGCGTTCTCGACGATCCGGGCGGCCGCCCCGGAGGGCAGGGTCCCGTCCTGCGCCCATTCGGCGTCGAGCGGGGCCCGCTCGAGGGGCAGGTGTGGGTCCTTGGCGAGAAGCCGCGCCACGACGGTGGCGGGCAGCATGCCGACCAGGCCGTCCGCGATCGCGACGCTGACCCGATGGCCGTACGGGCCGGTGACGTGGTACTCGGCGTCGAACACGTAGTAGTCGAAGTCGCCGTCGCGCTGGCGGTTGGACTCGACGTAGTCACCGGTCGAGTTCTTCGTGACGCGGACCGTCGTGCCGTCGCGGTCGCGGGCGACTCCCGGGTCCAGCAGCGGCGTCTCCGCGTGTGGCTTCAGCGGATGGCCGACGGCGTGGCCGACGTCCCACTCGGTACCGCCGCTCCGGCTCCGGTGCGCCTCGTTCTCGCGGTCCGGTTCGGCGGAATGCTCGGGGAAGTTGAGGGCGGAGTATTGGCCCCGGACGAGCCACCGCGCCTTCGACGGCACGAGCTGGACGGTGAGGTGGTCACCGTTGGCCAGGGGGATGCGGTACGTGCCGGCGAGCACCGCGGCGATGTTGGCGCGCAGGTCGCGTTCGTCCAAGGCCAGGCCGAGGGTGAGTCCGTCCTGGGTGCCCGGCGCGAACGCCTCCACGATCGGCTTGTCGCCCCGCGCCACCGCCTGAGGGTCGACGCGGCGCCACGGGACCGCCGCGAGCGGCGCCCATATCGGTAGCGTCTCGGCTCCCGGCATCGACAGCGCGTGCGCGTGCTCGGCCAGCGCCGTCGCCAACGCCGAGGGAGCAGGTGCCGCCGTCCGGGCGACCGCCGGCACCGGTGGTTCGGGGGCGGCGACCGGCGCGCGGGAGACCGTCGTCAGGTGCGTGGGGACGAGGACCGCCGCCCGGCCGCTCACCTTCCCCTCCATCGCGGCCGAGAACCCGTCGGCCGGGAAGAAACGCTGCCACAACCGTCGGCTCTCTCCTCGTGTCATCACCTCGAGGAACTCGGGCGCGAGGGAGAGAAGCCGTCCGGCCTTGCGGGTGAGTTCGTCCGGCGAGTACCGGTAGAAGACCTCGATTTCGTATGTGACCTGGTGGGTGAACTCCTGCGAGGTGTCCTGCGCGGTAGCGCGCCGAATGTCGCGCGCGGTGGAGGTCGTGCCCTCCTTCGACCGGCGGCCGAACTCATAGGCGCCGCTCACCCCACCGGCCGGCCGCAGGCCGTACGGCGCGTTCGACCACCGGCCGTGGAGGAAGCCGGACACCTGGCCGGTCCGTCCGCGGCTGCGGGCCTTGCCCTTCTGGGTGAACGCCTGTCCGCCGGTCGTCACCTTGACGTCCGGCCGGGGCCGCCGGTACTCGGCCGGCTGCTCCTTGACCGTTACCCGGATGCCGGTGTGCACGGTCCCGCTGGTACGCGGGGACATCTTCAGGTGGTCCCAGGCGCCGTGGTCGAGCCAGAGCTTCGCCGGCATCGTGAAGATCTGGTGGATCCCACCACGGCGTGCGATGCCGTACTGGGCGCGGACCGCCTCCTCGGAGAACGCCGTCTCCACCGCGCGCTGCACCTCGGGATCGACGCCCCGGCCGAGCATCTCCAAGATTTTCTCGACGACCCCATCGGCCTTGCGACGGACCCCATCGGCCTCATCGCCCCCGTCGGCGTCCACGTTCTCCACGTACGCGGCCGCTAGCGCGAGGTTCGTCTCAAGGTAGCTCCGCTCCCCCTTCCTCGCGGGCAGGTCGCCGCGGGCGGGGACGGGCAGGCCGTGGTCGGCCGCGCGCACGTACGGCGCGAGGATCTCGATGCCACGGCCGATCCTGACGTGCCGAGTGTCCGTCTCGTAGAGGCGTGGGCCTCGCCGCTCCTTTTTCAGCACGTTGCGCTCGGGGTCCTTGGGCCGTGGGGGAAGGTCGGACCGGCGACGCCAGCGCCGGTACTCCAGCGTGTACACCGGGTCGGCGCCGATCATCTCGCCGTCGCCGGAGTACGAGCCGAGGTTCAGGTCCAGGCCGCCGCCCAGGTCGCCGTCGTGCCGGCCCCACGACTTGCCCCCGTGGCCGAAGCCCCCGGCCGAGATCTGACTGCTCGACTTCTGGCTTGTCGTGTGTTCGCCCTCCTGGGCCGGAGGACTGCCGAGCCGCCCGACGCCGCTCAGGCCGGCGGTGCCGTGGAGCGTGTGGGTGACCGCGTTCTCCTCGCCGAAGCGAAGGTCCGCCTCGGTGTACTGCTCCAGCCTTCCGCCCTTGACCGTCTTTTCGTGACGGGCGTTGAAGGTCCGCATGCGAATCCTGACCTCCTGCTCCCACCCGCCCGCGGTCGGCGGCAGCGGAACCACCAGGCCCCTTTCGCCCATCGTCGCCCGGACGTTGGCCTCCAGGAAGGTCTGCGTGCCGGTTCGCAGGATCCGCTCGGCGACCCCGTACCGGCCGCCGGACGGCACGACCTTCTCCAGGACCTCCTGGAACGCGTCCGCCTTCGTCCCGGCCCAGGACAGGTCGTTGTGCTGGGCCACCATCGCGGCCAGCTGCGTCGATATCTCGCTGAGGCCGACGAGGCCGACCTGGATGCCGGACAGCCCCTCCTTGCTGAGGTCGAACTTCTCACCCGGCCCGCCGGCCAGCTTCCTGACGCCCTCATCGTCCAGCCGGCCGTTCTCCACCGTGACCCGGCCGACCTCCAGCACCTCGTCCGCGGGCACGGGCTCGTCCGGCAGGTGGGCGTCGGACATGGTCACGGCGGTCCAGTACGCGTCGCCGGACAACTCCCGGACCTGGGCGGCGACGACGCCCTCGGACGCCCGGCGGGTCGTGACCGCCAGCGTGTAGGCGGTCTCGTACTCGAACCGCGTGACCTTCCCGTCGGTCCGGTCGCGGCGGTACTCCTTGATGCCCCTGCTGTCGATGACCTTGTGCACCGAGGAACGCTTGTAGTCGAGCTTCAGCGCGTTGATGTCCAGGCTGAAAAAGTGGGCCAGCTTGGCCCGGAACCGGAAGTCGAGAGCGGCGCCGACCCCCGCGCCGCGCTTCTCCTGGACGTCCACCGCCGCGACGCCCTTGCGCTGGGAGTCCAGGACGACGCCGGTCTCGGCCACCGGCGCACGGCGCAGGCCGCGCAGCTCCGCGTCCAGCGTGACGGTGAACACGTAGTCGCCGACCCGCACCTCGTGCGCGACGCCACCGTCGAGCAGGCCAGGGTAGGCACCCCGCAGTCCGGGTACACCGAACTTCATCGCCAGCACCCGTGCCAGGTGCTGGCGTTCCGGCGCCGTGAGCGCGTTCGCGACGCCGGCGGCGCGCATCTGGTGCGACATGGCGTTCTGCACCGCCGGGTACACCTCTTCGAGGCCGGCCGTCTCACGGACGATGCCGCGGCCGAGCCCCTTCCGGGCGGCGAGCGCCCTCGGTTCGCGCGGATGCGGGACGTGATGCCAGGGCCGCAGCGGGCCGTGCGCCGTGCCCGCGCCGTCGATGACGAACCGGCGCTCCGGCGGCACGACCGGCGCTCCGGCGTCGGACCGCTCCGCGGCCGGTTCACCGTCGGGATCCTCGGCCGCGAACGGCCGGCCGTCGGCACCGATGACACGGATCCCCGGTGCGGTGCCCATCAGGGTGACGGCCCGGTCCAGCGGGTCGAAGGCGACGGCATGTTTCAGCCGCGGCCGCAGCGCGTCACTGAGCTGGACCTGCGCTACGCCGCCGCCCGCGACGAAGTCGGCCACGCTGCCCAGGCCTGCCGCGCGCAGCGCCCAGTCCAGCTCGCCGGCCGGATCGGGCGTCTCCGTCACCGGTTCCCGCGTGGGCTCCGGCGCCGCGACTGGGCGCTGCTGCTTCGCGGCCTCCGGCGGGGCGGTCACCGCGGGGTTGGGGACGTACCCGCGCGGTTCCCGTACGCCCGTCGGCTGCTCCTCCATGAACAGGGCGCCCACCACCTGGGCCTGGTCGTCCACCACGTACCGCCAGGACGCGTTGGCCGGGCCCACGGCGCGCGAGACGAGACTCGACGCCTCGTCCCCCATGAAGACCCACGTGACGCCCGGGTTTCCGAGTAGCGCCCGCCAGCCCTCCGACCGCAGCCCGGTCGGCGCCCGGCCGTCGTGCAGGGCCGGCGGCAGGGCGATCTCGATGGGCCCCCGGCCGGCGAGCCGCCGCAGGTCGTCCACACCGCGTACGCCGCCACTGGGGAACGGCGCCGGCGTCGTCGCGCTCCGGCCGAACCCGTCCCGGAGCCGCTGCGTGAAGCCCGTCTTCCGTCGCGGTGGAAGCTCGGGCGCCGGCCTGGATCCGCCGCGCTCCTCGTCCCTGAACTCCTCGGGTGCCACGAGCCCGGAGCCGGTGAGCTCCTTGCCCAGGGCCTGGCGTTCGAACTCTTTGGCGTGCTCGCGGCCGATCGCCAATTCGCCGAGGACCGGTCTGGTCACCTTGGCCCGGCCCTTGTCCGAATGGAGGACGACCGTCATCTCGAACTCGGTCCGGTAGCGGACCAGCCGGTCCTTGCGCATGATGGCGTTCTTGGTCTGTCCGCCCCTGGCCACCGTCCGTCCGTGGCCGCGCTCCGAGGAGATCTTCAGGACGTCGAAGCCGGGCGTGGCCAGGTGGTCGCCGACCTCGACGCCCAGCGCGAGCCCCGGCGTGATGTTCGCCGAGCTCTCATGCTCGCCGCCGTCGCGGAACGTGGCCGTGTCCGCGATGTCGTTGCGGATGAGCACTTCCTGCTCGGTCGTGGTGACGTAACGCACCGTGCGCGGGATCGCGCTGATCTCCAGGTGACCGCTGAACGAGCGCCACCGGGGCAGCTTCTTGGTGATGAGACCCGAGACCCAGCTGTCGGTGAGCCACCACTGGCTGCGGTCCTTCAGCGTCTTCTCGTTCAGGTACTCCTCGGCGATCTCCTGACGGATCTCGTCGACCGCCTTTTCCGGCAGGCCGAGCTCGTTCTCGAGCGTCTCCGCCAGCGCGTCCAGCAGGTCCCCGGGGACTGCGGCGTTGACCGCGTGGTCGAGGCCCTGCAGCACCGACGGCTTGACCACCGGCAGGGCCGGATGCCCGCCGTCGCCGGGCCGTTCCTCGGCGGCCGGCACCTCGGCGGCCGAGGAGTACACCTCCGGGAACGCCAGCCGCGCCTTGCCGGGCAGCACCACGGCGGGGCGGGCCTCGCGGTTCACGGCCGCCGCGACCCGGATCCTCCCGGTGAACAGGTGGGTCGCGTTCGCGAGGACCCGGTTTCCGGCCTGCACCTCCATCGCGACGCTGTTCCCGGAGGAGTGGCCCTGCTCCGTGCCGACCTTCACCGACGGCGAAACGTGGGACATGCCCCCCTGCGCGGCCGCCGCGACGAACAGCACCGGCTCGATGCGGGCGCCTCCGGCGGTCCGGTGGTGGGACGACTCGCCCTCCGCGTAGGAGGTGTCACCGTACTTGCTGAAGTAGGTCTGGTAGCCCGGCTCGGCCGGCTCGCCGCTCGGCGGCTCGTAGCCGAGCTGCTCGGCGGAGAAGGTCAGCTTCACCCGCACGCCGTCCGCGACGATCAGCTTGCCGTGGCGCAGCAGCCGCTCCCACGCCCGGGGGTCGTCCTCTCCCAGCAACGCGATGACCCGTGCGCGTACCTTCGCGGCGGTCGCCTGCTTCATCCCGGTGGTCACCCTGGTGATCCACCGGTCGACCGTGGTGTCGAGGGGCTTGCCCTCCGGCACGGACTCGCTGACCACCTCCGCCATCGACGACACCCCGCCGTCGCCGAACCCGCCCTGGCGCACGTACCAGGGCGGGTTCGGCGCAGGTGGATCCGGCGGATCGGCCGGGCGGGGAGGCTCGGGCGCCTCGACCGGCGGCCAGCCGCTGTCGATCGCGGCGGCGAGCCAGTCGAGCTCCTCGAAGAAGTCGTCCTTGGCGGATGTCTTCCCTGCGTCCACCCGGTCCCGCACGGGCGGGGAAGTCGGCGGCGCGGAAATCCCGACACCGCCGCGCCGACCGCCTTCGGCCGGCCGCTCACGCGTCCCGGATACGGCGCGCACATGCATCGCTCGCGCCTGCACGCAGAAGGCGGTACCGCTCCGGCTGGACGTGCGCCACGGTCGGCTCCGTTCGGTCATTCGTCTCCTCGCGAAGACACTCCCGGATCCGCCGAACTCACCGGTGTTAGAGAGCCTGCGGTCCGATGAGCCCCTGAACCTACGGCAGCAGCCTATGTACGAACGTGAACCTCTTTCGGCAACGCCAGGTGAAAGTCGGCTGAACAGCCCGCTGCCCTTCTACCGCAGACTACCCGCCCCAACATTTCCGCCCGATAAATTTCTGCGATCAGACCGCCGACAAGATGGGCCGCACACGGGATCAGCCAAAACAGGAGACTGGCGACAGATACTTGAATAACAGTGCCAATTCCACCCGGCAGCGAGAATACTGCTCTCACACCCTCACGGACAGCCACGAAATGCGCAGCCCCCGCACAAGTGACCACACCGCAGGTGTCCGCGCAACGGGGGAACCTCAAGACCGGCCTCCCGTACCGCGTGACCGAGTACGTCACGTTCGACGGCGAACCATGCCATCGCCTCGTTGGAGCACCCGGGCCGCTCCGGACGGACGCCGGCCACCGCGGGCGGCGGCTGGATCGGGGTCCGGTGCGATTTCAGGGCGACCTGTGCGTTGAAGCTGCTGATAGTGCTGCAGCAGACGGCTGGTGGCCTCGTCCCGATCCTGCTCGGTGTCGATCTTGGCGCAGAGTTCTCTCGCGTAGGCCTTCACAAGGACGTGGGAGGAGAACCGGCCGGCGCCGTGCTCCTGGAACAGCGCCACCTCCGACAACTCCCGCAGAAGCTCACGCGTCTTCCGCGGATCCAGCCCGGCCAGGCTGGCGTACGCGGCCACGGAGACGTCGGGGCCGAGGGCCAACGACGAGAGCCGGAAGAGCCGCGCGGCGCCGATGCTCAACCGCTGGTAGGACCAGGCGAAGGCGGTACGTGGATCGCTGACGCCGTGTCCGCCGGGAAAGGCGCCCAGCAGGCCCTCGTCATCCCTCAGCTCGGCGGCCACCGCGGCCGGCGAGAGATGCGGACGGGCGCTTATCCGGGCCGCCACGATCGCCAGGGCCAGCGGCAGCCGGCCGCATGCGGTGATGACCTCGTCGATGAGCTCGTCGCGCAACTCCGGCGGAAGCGGCGGCAGGCGCCTCTCGAGCAGTGCGTGCGCCTCCGGCATGTCGGGGACGTCGACGTGCAGCAGATGGGCGCCCTCGAACGCGGCCAGCCCGACCAGCGGTGTCCGGCTGGTCACCAGGACGACGCTTTCGGCGGAGTTGGGCAGCAACGGCCGGACCTGCGAGACGTCGCGAGCGCTGTCCAGCAGTATCAGGAGGTTCTTGCGCGCGGTCAGGCTCCGGTACATGCCCACCAGCGAGTCGAACGTGTCCGGGATCCGCTGCGCGGGCACGCCCAGGGCGTGCAGGAGAGATCTCAGGGCGTCACCGACCGGCAGCGCCTCGGTCTCGTTTCCTCGCAGGTAGAGATAGAGGTGGCCGTCCTCCATCCGCTCGGCGATCCGGCTGGCGAAATGAAGGGCGAGCGTCGACTTGCCGACCCCGCCCATACCGTCCATCGCCACGATCAACGGGCTCGTGCGCTCTCCCCGGCACCGGTTCTCGAACAGTCCGGTCAGGGTCGACAGTTCGGCCTTCCGGCCGAAGAAGTTCGGCAGCTCCGGCGGGAGCTGGGCGGGTCTGACGAGCGGAGTCAGGAACGCCGAGCCGACCGGCTCGATCCGCTCGGGATTCACTCCGCGACCGGTTCTCGGCAGCTCGGCTTTGGGACGGTTCTCCGCTGCCGCGGCGCTCTGGTTCAGCACCTGGCGGTACGCCTCCCTCAGGCTCGACCCCGGATCGATGCCGAGTTCATCGGTGAGGCGGTCGCGCACGGCCTGGAAGACGGACAACGCCTCGGCCTGCTGGCCCGCCGCGGCCAGCGTCCGCATCAAGAGGGCGTGGATCGGTTCGTTCAGCGGCCCCAGGCCGACCGCTCGTCGCAGTACGGGCAGCACCCGGGCCGGCTGATTCCGGCGCATGGCCAGCTCGGCGGCCTCCATGGCCGCCTCGAAGAGCTCGTCCTCGAGGGCCGGCCGAACCACCGACGCCGCCGTGCTCTCGGCCAGGCCGTCGCCCGGCGGCCCCTGCCACAGGCGAAGACCCTGGATGTAGTGGTCGAGCGCGTCGTCCGGCCGGTGCTCGCGCAGGCTTCTCCTCGCCATGTCGACCTGCCTCCGGAAGGCGGCCAGGTCCAGATGGTCCGGACCGGCGACGAGGCGGTAACCGTTACCGTGCCGGATCAGCCATGAGCCCTGCGCGCGAGCCGTCAGCTCCGGCTCCAGCAGGCGGCGAAGCGCGCCTACGTACTTGTGGATCACATTGACCGCGCTGGCCGGAGGGTTGTCGGCCCACAGCAGATCGATCAACTCGGCCATGCTGACCGGGCTGCCGCCGCGAGCGAGCATGAGGGCCAGCACGCAACGCTGCTGCCAGGGGCCGGCGTCCAGCTCCACATCGCCCCGCCAGATCCGCAACGGACCGAGGATCTGAATTCGCACTTCTTCCACTGATCGTCCGCCTCTTGCCGCCTTTTCAGCCCATCGATGTCACGACCCGGGTACGCCTGCCGTCGTCGCGTGCGCTGACGGCGGCGGCCGGGTGTCAGGACGTCACTCTCGCCGTCCTGAGCCGCCTCCGGTCAGTTCGAGGAGGCCGACGAGATGGATGAGCTTCGGATCCCGCGACAGGTACTCGAGCTTGCGCTCGACCATGGTGTCGATCGCTTCCGACGGGAAACCGAGCGGCTCGGCGTAGGCGTTCACCAGATCACGCATGCCCGGCCGGTCGGTGACGTGCCGGATCGTGAGCCCCTGGGGCACCGGCAGCTCCACCGCATCGGTGAGATCCGCCGCCGTGACGGGCATTCGGGTGATCTGCGGTCGGCCAGGTGATCTCGGCATCCGGCCACCATCGCCCGCTCAAAGACGCCAACGGCGTGGCGGACGGGATCGCCGACAGCACCGCGATCTCCTCCTCCCGGCGTTCGACCGTCAGTGCTCCCTCTGACCTCGGCGTTTGGATCGATATGATGCTCAGCGGGGGGTGATCCATGGACATCCGGCAGATCGAATTCTTTGTCGCGGTGGCCGAGGAGCTCAACTTCACGCGGGCCGCCGAGCTGATGTACGTCACCCAGTCGGGGCTGTCCTCTTCGATCCGCAGCCTGGAACGCGAGCTGAAGTCCCAGCTGTTCGACCGCACACCGCGAGCCGTCGTGCTCACCCAGGCCGGTCATGCCTTCCTCCCCCGCGCCCGCCGCATGCTGCACGACGCACGGGCCGCGCTGCGGGAGCTCGCGGACGACTCGGCGGAAGGAGCCCTTGGCGTCGGCTCCGAGCAGTGCCTCGGTGACCTGGTCGACCTGCCCGAGCTGATCGCGTCGTTCCACACGCGGTTCCCCGGCATCGCGCTCCGGTTCGAGCAGCTCGGTACACAGGTCGTCTTCGACCAGTTGCTCCGGGGCCAGCTGAACGCGGCGTTCCTGGCCCAGCCCGGCGCGTTCGTCGCACCGCTCTCCGGCCGGAAGCTGGACTCGTTCGAGGTGGCCCGCGAGAACTTCGAGCTCGTGCTGGCGTCCGGGCACCCGCTGGCCTCCCGTGACGAGGTGACCTGGTCGGATCTGGAAGAGCACCTCTTCGTCGACTTCGACGTGACGTGGACGGCGCGGCGGATCATCGACTCCGCCTTCGCGACGCGCCGCCTCGTACGGCGCGTCGTGTTCACCGTCAACGACATGCACATGCTCATGGAGCTGGTGCGGAAGGGGCTGGGCATCGCGCTGGTCCCCACGCCGCTCGCCGACAAGCCGGAGGCGGAGTGCCTGGTGCGACGGCCGTTCCCCGAACCGGATCTGCAATGGGTCGTGCACTTCGTCACCACGGAGGACAGCCCCCCGGCGCGGCTGCTCGCCGAAATGGTGTTCACCGCCGAGACCCTGGCTGCGACGCGGCGAGACATCGAAGCGGAGGTTCGAAAGGGGCCTCCGAAGCCTGCTCCAGCGACGCGGACCGGCTCGGCGTAGGGGGGCGCCGAGCCGGCCACGTCCCTCGGGGGAGGGGGGAGGAATAGCTGATCTGCAGCCGCGGCGTTCCCGTGTCGAGGCAGGGGGTCACGCCGGTGAGGGTCGGCGTGGGCCACGAAGACGGACGCGTGGCCCGGGTCGCCTCGCCGGTCCGCCCGGCAACGTACCGAGGACGAGCAAGGAACCACGCCCCGGAACTCCCGGGCTGCCCGTACCGCAAGTGATCACTCCTTCCGCCTTTCCAGAGGTCACGCTAGGTGGAGCCGTCCGGGAGCGTCCAACAAGATCTCGCCATGACGGTCATTCGAGATCGGTGTGGTCACTGTTCTGGCGATCGTCCTCACGTTCGAGACGGGCCGCCCATGTGCCACGGCCTCGAGCGCGGCGCTCGCATAGGCCGTAAGCGGTCGAGCATCGGCTCCGATCGTCTCGGCGCGAGTATCCGATGCAGGTAGCAGCGAATTCAGCGGGAAGTTCATCGTGCAGTCATTGGCACTGAGAGCAAAATTACCCCTTGAGGTCGGCGTGTTCAATTCGATCTTGCCCCACATGCGCGGCCGAGCGTTTGAACGGTTACCTGACGACCCGGAACGCCGGTTCGAACTCCATCCCACAGGAGGACTAAGCCGGTGCCCGACAGGCACACCGCCGATCCGAACCGCTGGCAGGTACGGCCCCAGCCGAGGGCAACACGAAGGCCAGGGACCGAAGGATTGGCGTCTAAATTCAAGTATCTGACGCGCGTATTCTTTATTGAAGCCATGGCGTCACGCCAGACTCGAAGAGTCTGTTGCAAAGAAGGTCGAGCGGACAACACTTCTTACTTGTCTATGCAGCGGCCATCCTGCAGCCATCGCATGGCTGCTCGATCTATGGGGAAGTGTTGTCCGGTACCATGCCCGGGCCACGCCGGAGTGACCGCAGCCCGTGGCACTGGCTGCTGCGTCGTAGCACGACGGCGCCCGGCGAGTTCTCCATGACCGCTCAAGGCACGGGCGTCGCGTCCACCGCGGAGACACTCGCAGCCCTTGGGACGAGGCCGGGCGCAAACCTTCGATTGTGGCGTAAGTCGGCTCGCACTGCTGGGGCCTGCGTCGAAGCGGCGCCCGGCGTCATCGACCACGAAGGCCAGTTCCACCATCTAAAACCAGGCGCCCGATCACGACCGCCGGCGCCGGCCGATGAACCCGGCGGAAGCTCAACCATCGGCCCTGGCGTGCTGCGCGCGCACCGTGGGCCCCAAGGAGCCGGTCGAGGCCATACCTGGACCACCCCCGACCGCACTTCGCCGGGCAAGCCGCATGACTTCCTCCTGCACGAGACCAACACACAGTTGCGCCAACTTGGACGAACCGGCCAGGACATCGACGGGAAGGACGTTCAAAAGGCGCTGGGAGAGCTGGAACGGGCGGGCAGAAGGCCGCCCGGCAACCCGCGGGGGCGGGCGCAATGGGTCGCGCACCACATCGCCGGCATGCCGCTCCCGGCCCTGCTAGGCGGTGCGATCGGTTTCGAGGCGGAACTCCTACCGCGCGTCACACTCCGCCCAGGGATAACCGGCGACGATTTTCAGATCATCGCAAAAGACGGCACGTTCAAGGTAGTCCTCGACAACAACGCTGCCTATAAGGCCAAGGACGGTACGTTCTACAAATCGGAAGATAACCTGCTCGGCGCCGGCAAGGAGGTGGCGGAGTGGACCCATTGGCCGATCCTGGAGATCGTCACCGCGCCGATCGCGGTACTACCCGGGGAAGAGCGTGCGCGGCGAAGTGCAGGTGCGGTCTTCGCCGCCGTCGAAAGCGCCCTGTCTCGACTGAGACACTCCCCCCAAGGCACTCCGATTGAGGAGATATTCCCTAAAGACCGGTTCACCTATACCAACGACGCCGAAGACGCTCTCCTGATGCCGGACCCCACAATAGACGGCATCAGACCAGAACTCTACATGCATTATACCGTTGGAATGCCACTCGAAAGCGGAGTGTCCTTTCTTGAGTACGTTCGGGACAACGAATGGCACCCGATAAGGAAGAGGAGGCTCTCGGACGGCATCCGGTTTTCCGGGGAAATGATATCCCTGTATCACGGCACGCGCTATGCGCCGCCCACCGCCGACCTGCTGGACGAACGAGACGTCTCCATGCTCAGGTTCTTTCTGGCAACCGTGTACACGCAGGTCACGGCAGCCTTCCCGGGTGGCCCACAGGACCCGGAGATGATCAAGAACCGTACCCCCGTCGCCCTGCGTACCAATCTCGCGGCATGGCGGGCAGCACTGCCACCGCCGGTCCAAGACTTCCTACGCGACCGCGCGGCGGAGATCCGCGCGGAGTTGCTTCGCACAGCGGGCGTCGAAAGACCGGGGCTGACCGGTGACGCCCTAAAGGTACGGCTGGACGACGAGAGCGACGCCACGATCGGTGACTACCTCGACAACGCCCTGCTTCCCGATCCTGGGCAGATCATCGACCAGTACCAGGCCCTCGGCGTACGTACCCGCTTCACCGGCCTCGACACCGCACAGGGCAAGCTTCGGACCCCCTTGGTGCTGCTCGAAATACGTTCCAGCCACCGGCGGGCCCGCACACTCAATGACGTGAAGGCCACCTTCACGGACTTCAAACAGCTGGCAACCCAGAGTTATGAGTCCGCGCGCACGATGCGGGATGCCGTACACAACGATCCACAACGGATCGAGCACCGGCGGCGGCTGGCAAGAGAGCTGAGCACCAGCACGGATCCGGCAGTGAGTGACACCCTCCGCGCACTGGAGGTGGTCGATGATGACGCGGCTCCGATACTGACCACCTCAGAAGTCCAGGCGATCCTCACGGAACTCGGCGAGTACATCCGCGATCCGGCCGCAAACGCCGAATCGCTCGCCAAAGCCCTGAGGAAGGTGGCTGACGGTATCGGGCCAGTCC
Organism: Actinoallomurus vinaceus; assembly: GCF_039542055.1. Classification (NCBI taxonomy): domain Bacteria; kingdom Bacillati; phylum Actinomycetota; class Actinomycetes; order Streptosporangiales; family Thermomonosporaceae; genus Actinoallomurus; species Actinoallomurus vinaceus. Next base: position 412,792 of record NZ_BAABHK010000001.1, on the reverse strand, counting down.
ACCCAGTCCCGGACACTTACGGGCCCGTCGAGGAGACGCAGCGGATTCTGTGGGGCGTGAGCGGCTGGCTCAGGCATCTGAATGACCCTGACCTGCTGAAATTCGTCAACGGCATTCTACGCACGGACCGAACCCTGGGCTGGACCGGTGACAACGTCGACGCAAACGCTGTGCATGAAGCCGGCCGGAAAGTGCTGGTGCAGAACACGCCCTTGCCAAAGAACCGCGCCGAGTGGGCGAACGCCATCGCCCACCAGATCGCCCACGGTTCCGCTCCCCCGCGGATGCGGGGCGGGAGGCCGGCTTTCCGCAAGGACGGGCAGACACCGACACACGAGGTGAATCCCGCCGGTTCTTCACGGAGCCCGCATCCCTCGACCAACTCACACGTCGTGACCGCGGACCTCGCGACATCCGGTATCGTCCCCCCGCAGCACGGCGCCGGCACCCCGACAGAACACACGGCTGGCTCCGGCCCGGGCGTCCATGACAGCTTCGTTACCGACGACAATGGCCTCACGTGGAAGTTCAGCTCCCTCAGTGACGGCCGATTCTGCGTCGAGGTCGCCGAAGTGTGCCGGAAATTCACGTAGCAGGTCCGGGCAGTCCCGCAGAGCGTCATCGGCCTCGCGCCCGTCCGAAGCGATCCCTGCCTCGTACGCCGACCATCGCAGCGTCGGCAGGTGATTCCCGTTCGGTCCCGCGTCGCTCGCGACATCCGCAAGTGGTGCTGCGTCGGTAAGGGGTTGCATGAGTTGCATGAGTTGCATCACATTAAGCACATGACGGCTCGCCTCCGCTCCCGGGGGGAACTCATTCACGCATGACATTCTCGTTCTATTTTGTGGCACCCATTCACTATGCCGCAGCCGACTCGAACCGTAAACTAGGTGCTGCGCGACGACGGGTGAATGGAGCCGTTCGCGCCGCCCAGTGATCAAGCACGTCCTTTGCCTGACGTTCGGTAAGGCGTTCCAGCTCCGCGTTGAGCTGACGATTTGGTACTTATAGGGGTCATGTCACTAGGAGAAGGTTCCACGCTGGGTGGGCGTTACCGTCTGCTATCACAGATCGGCCGCGGCGGAATGGGTACGGTATGGCACGCCCACGACGAGCTTCTTGACCGCGAGGTCGCGGCCAAGGCCATGATCTTGCCATCCGATTTCACACCGGCCGAATATGACGAGGTCAACCAGCGGACGCTCAAGGAGGCCCGGCTGGCCGGCCGGCTGTCCCATCCGGCGATCGTGAAGATCTACGACGTCGTCGAGGAGGAAGGCCGGCCGTGGATTGTCATGGAACTGATCCACGCTCCTTCGCTCAGAGACCTGATCGACGAGAACGGCCCGCTGGAGCCGCTTCTCGTCGCGAAGATCGGTCTGCAGGTCGCGAACGGACTCCTCGTCGCGCACGAAGCCGGCATTCTGCATCGCGACGTCAAGCCGGGCAACGTACTCGTCGACGAGTCGCGGTCCGTACGCGCCGTGCTCACCGACTTCGGCATCGCCCGCGCGCACAGCGACGCGACGACCCTCAATTCCGACGTTCTGACCGGCTCCGCGGCCTACATGGCACCCGAGCGTGTAGGCGGCCAACTCGCGGCCGCCGCATCCGACCTCTGGTCCCTCGGTGCCACGCTGTACGAAGCGGCCGAGGGGAGACCGGCGTTCAATAAGCCCGAGGCGGTGGCGAGTCTGGTCGCCGTACTCAACGACGACCCTGCTCCGATCGAGAAGGCCGGCCCTCTCCAACCCGTGATCGATGGCCTCCTCTGCAAGAATCCCGACGAGCGACTAACGGCTGCGGAAGTCGTGGCCATGCTCGAACAGGTCACGAATGACCCCTCCGTCACACCCGCCGAGTTGTCCGAGTTGCTTGAGTCGTCAGCACCCGTCGCGGCAGAGCCCTCCGTAAAGTCACCCAGGCGACGGCCGACTCTACGATCGGCATTGCTGGTCGCAACAGTGGTGGCCGTCATCGCCGATCTGATCATCTTCACCATCGTCCGCTGAGGCCTGGCCTCGACGCGCTGTCACATTAATTGCATCGATACATCATGTCCACCACACAATTGAGACAAGACTCGGTCTTGGCCGGACGTTACCGTTTGCTGTCGCGCGTCGGTAACGGCGGAATGGGAACCGTCTGGCGCTGTCTCGACGAGCGACTCCACCGCGAAGTCGCGGTCAAGACCGTTTACTTTCCGCCCGGCCTGACAACGGCCGAGCGTCAGGTGCTCTACGAAAGGACGCTGCGAGAGGCACGATCGGCCGCACGCCTGTCCCATCCCGGCATTGTGAACGTTTACGATGTCTTCGAAGAGGACGGTCGGCCCTGCATCGTCATGGAACTCCTCCATGCCCGCTCGCTGCACGATGTCATCAGAGCCGACGGCAGGATGTCACCGGGGCAGGTGGCCGTGATCGGCGTCAAGATGCTGGAGGCGCTCCGAGCCGCACACGCGGCCGGCATCCTGCACCGCGACGTGAAGCCACCGAACGTACTACTCACGCTCACCGAATCCGGCGACATGGCCGCGACCCCCCGCGTGGTGATCACCGATTTCGGGATCGCCGCGATCGAGGGCGAACAGGCCCTCACCCGCACCGGCACGGTCCTGGGATCTCCGAATTTCATCGCCCCGGAACGCGTCGCCGGCGAATGGGCGAGCCCCGCCTCCGACCTGTGGTCCCTCGGAGCGACGCTGTACACCGCCGTCGAGGGACGACCGCCCTACACTCGCGGCACCGCCATGGAGACGCTTCAGGCGGTCTACAGCGATGAGCCCACCCCGCCACGCCACGCCGGGCCGCTCACCCCTGTGCTGAGAGGCCTCCTGACCAAGGACGTGACGCTTCGGATGTCGGCCGAGCAGGCGGCGGAGGGACTCGCTCAAGTCATCCAGCAGGCGTCTCCTACTCCAGACACGGCCATTCCGGAAAACCCGATCGAACCGCACACGCAAAACGAGCCTACGCGGGAAGCGGCTCCGCCCACGGGAAAACCGTCGCGGACCAGAACATGGAGGACGCTGGCGTTGGCGGCGCTGACCGTACTCGCCGTGGCCGAGGTGGGCTTCGTCGTACTCCGCCCGCCCGGCGAGAAGTCCGACCATGGCAGCAACTCGACCTCCGCCGTAGCGGCTGGTTTTCGGCAGGCGAACGGCCCTGGCATGACGACGCTCGACGTACCGGCCAAATGGCGGCGAAAGGCGCTGACCTCCGCTTCCGTACGATGGACCGAGCCGAAGACCGGGGCCTATGTTCAGGTGAGCGCCACCCATTGGGACGTGCCCGACCCCGTCGAACACTGGCGAAGATTTCAGCATGAGATGATTCAGCGATCGACGTTCCCCGCCATGCGTGTTCTGCGGTGGGGCCAGCCGTTCTCCGCCCGCGGCTGGACAACGGCCGACATCGAGTTCACCTCGGCCCGGGGCCGCCACCACAGGCTGCACGGTTATGGCCGCGCCTTCACCGCGAATGGGCATCAGTACACCATCCTTGTCGTCGCCGCGGCGGCGCGCTGGAACAACCGATACGCCGCAGCGCTGACCACGGCGTTCCAAACACTCCAGCCGGCCTAACACGCCGCGTACGCCGACGACGTCAGACGCCTGTCTCCCTCTCCCTGCGTTCGACGAGCGTGGGGTCTGCGGAACGCGGGCCCACCCGGCCGTCCTCACCATCGATGACCAGCGACCCCGGCTACGCCCCTGACACACTGAGTCCATTTTGTGGCACTTGAGGCGCTTGTGTCGGTTCTCCACCAGATGGTGCAATCAGTCGCATTGGGCGATCCTGCGCTGATGTTGCGCCTGTCGTGCGCCCATACGAATCCGATAGGGCTGTCATGGCTACACACAAGCGTTCTACGCGCCGTTCGCTGCGGTTGCGGCTAGTGACGCTGCTTTTGGTGCCTCTTTCCTCACTGACGGTAATTTGGTCGTTCGGCGCCTACGTGACGACCCGAGACGCCCTCGCCAAGTACGACGCGTCGACCACGTTCGACAAGATCGCCATGCCGGGTATGCCGCTCACACTCGCGCTCCAACTGGAGCGGGGCACATCGGTGCCGTATGTCGCAACGGCTCGTTCGCAGGGGCGCTCGTCGGTCGAACGCAGCCGGGCGGGCACGGACGCGATGGTGGAGACCTTCCGTCGATCGGTGCTGTCAGCTGCTGCTCGCCGCACGTCGAGCCCCTTGACCACACAGCGGCTCGGCGAGTTGCTGAAGCAACTCGACGGGCTGCCCGACATACGCCTGCGGGTCGATGCCGGAACGGCAGACGCGCTGCGTGCGATCGATGACTACGGCGCGTTGATCGACTCGTTCATGCATCTCTACAGCGGCCTCGTGATGATCAACGATCTGAACGTCTACCGCGAAGGTCTCGCGATCGTCAATGTGAGCAAGGCCGAAGAACTCCTGGCGCGCGAGGATGCACTGGTGACCGGGGCTCTGGCCGGTAGGACCGGGAAGCTGACCGCCCCGGAGTACGCCATGTTCGTGCAGACCGCGAACAACGAACGTTATTTGTTCGATACTGGAATGGCGGATCTGAGCCCGAGCCTACGTGCCCCACTCGGCCAATTGGCCGCTTCCTCAAGCTTCGCCGACCTTCGCACACTGGAAGGCGCCGTTATCGCCGGTGGTGCGAGAGCCTCGCTGGCGCCGACGGCGCTTAGCTGGCGGGCTGCCACCGAATCGGTCATGGCGGCATTGCAGCAAGCGATCGCCCGGACCGGCGTCGCTTTGGCCAGCAAGGCCAAGCCCATCGGCGACAGAATTATGTTGCTGCTATATGTCGCAGGCGGACTTGGTCTAGTCGCCGTGGCGCTTTCTATCGCGGTCTCAGCACGGTTCGGCCGAAGCCTGGCCCGTGAGCTAACCGCCCTTCAGCGGACCGCGCTCCATCTGGCCAACGAGCGCCTCCCCAGGGTGATCAAGCACCTTAGAGAAAATAAGAGAGTAGACGTCACCGCCGAAGCGCCGCGCGTTTACATCGGCACGAGCAAAGAAGTCGCAAACGTTGCCGATGCGCTGAGCACCCTGCAACGAACCGCTATCGAGGCGGCCATCAGTGAGGCACATCTGCGGGAAAGCATCCACCAGGTCGTCCGCAACATCGCATGGCGGAATCAAACTTTGCTGCACCGCCAACTCTCCATGCTCGACGCCATGGAGTTGCGGGCAACCGAGCCGGCTGCCTTGAAAGACCTCTTCGCGCTCGACCACCTAACGACCCGTATGCGCCGCCACGCCGAGGGCTTGGTGATCTTGTCCGGCGCGCCACCAGCCCGCGGCTGGCACAACCCGGTGCCCATACGTGATGTCCTGCGGGCCGCGATCGCCGAGGTCGAGGACTATACCCGTGTCATCGTTGAGGCGGGGCCGGCCGCCGCACTGGTGGGTGAGGCTGTCGCCGACGTTACCCATATGCTGGCGGAACTTATCGAGAACGCGACTTCCTTCTCACCACCAGATACGTATGTGCGTGTGCGCGGAGAACTTGTGGCCAGCGGTTACGTGGTCGAGGTTGAGGACGGGGGCATCGGGATGAATTCCCAAGAGTTGGCCGATTCCAACGCGCGGGTGACGTCGTCTTCGGAATTTGATCTCGCCGACAGTAACCGGCTTGGGCTGTTCATCGTCGGAAGGATCGCCTCTCGTAGAGGAATCCGCGTAACACTCAGGTCATCGCCCCTCGGCGGGGTACAGGCTGTCGCCCTGATTCCATCCGACCTGATCACCCGCGATCGGGGATTCGCCGCTGAAAACGGCTTGTTCAATGAGCCAGTCGCCAAATCCGGTCGGCTCCCCGCCTCAAGCCTGGAGTCGCGTCCTCCGGTGCCTGCCGACATCTCAAAGGAGACGGCAACTCCGGCACCGCCTGACTCGGATGTGACGGCTGAACATACGTCCGCCGACGTCGGACAGATTTCGCCTCCTCTGTCCATCGACGGGCGAACTGAGAGCACGGTCCGAAAACTGCCCCGTCGGGTCCGCCAAGCAAATATGGCGCCGCAACTGCGTAAGGACCATGCCAAACATGAACCGACCGGAAAAGACCTCGCTGGCACCCGCCCTCCGACGGATATACGGTCACGCATGGAATCCTTTCAAAATGGATGGCTCCAAGGACGTGACGAGAATTTCGAAGAGTGAAACATCAAAGACGGAGGCGTGGGTACCCGAGATGGCCGCTGGGTGGCTGCCGCAGCTAGCTGGTTAGACGTGTCCGCTCGGCACCATGGCCACACCACCAGGGCCAGGAATTGAAGCACCCTTCGGGATCTGATGCTCAGTGAACCCGCCCAAACATGACCGCTGGTTCGATAGCGCCGCCGGGCCGGTCGTCCGGCCCTACGCGGTGACCCAAGGGCGGACCGAATCGCCAGGGAAATCATTCGATCTACTCGCCATCGTGGTCGGTTCTTCCGCATCAGAGGTCGATCGCGCGCGCCTGGAGGCGGAACACCTACGCCTCCTGGCACGCTGCCAATCCCCGATCACCGTCGCCGACCTGGCATCCGGCATGAATCTTCCACTGGGCGTTGTGCACGTGCTCCTCGGCGACTTGCAGGACAAAGGCATCCTGAGCGTTCACACCCCGGAGGAGCCATCACAGTATTCGCATAGCGAGGAAATACTCTCGAGGGTCCTCGCCGGACTGCATGCTCTCTGAGTGAGTGTCGAGAAGTTGATCTCATCGTATTCGAGGGGGCGTGGTGTGGCGAAGGCCGACCGGTGGTGCCGGTCGGCCTTCAGGAGCAGAGGGGTCAGGATCAGCCGTTGGGCGGTCGAGGGGACGTCAGCCGACGGCGCGGGCCGCGGCGATGATCGTGTCCGCGACGGTGCCGGGGCGGGTGAGCAGGGACAGGTGACCGGCCGGGACCTTGACCACGTGGGATCCGGCCCGGTTGGCCATGAACAGCAGCTCGGCCGGCGGGATGACGTTGTCCGCGGTGCCGACGATGGCCCACGAGGGGATCGTCTTCGAGGCGGGGGCGCCCGACGGCTCCGAGGTCGCGCTGACGGCGAGCGGCCGCTGGCCGGCGGCCAGCAGGCGTGCCTGCGCCGGCGGGACGCCGTTCGCGAAGCAGCCTTCGAAGCCCTGGTAGCTGCCGTTGGGGGCGTACTTCAGGTACGCGTCCACGTCGCCCTTCGGACCGCCGGGGTAAGGGACCAGGTTGAGGAACGTGCTGGGAGCGGCGGTCACACACGATCCGGGCTGGGCCGAGTTGAGCTGGGACACCGTCTCGCCCTTGGCGGGGATGTAGGCGTCGTCGTACACGAGCGCCTTGACGTTGTGGCTGAGGGTGGCGGCGTTGGTGATGACGAACCCGCCGTAGGAGTGGCCGACCAGGACGACCGGGCCGGGGATCGTGTTCACGAAGTCGGCGATGGTCTGCGCGTCCGACTGGACGCCGCGGAGGGGGTTCGGGGGAGCGTAGACCGTGTAACCCGCGTTCTGAAGGCGGCTCATGACGGGGTTCCAGCTCGACGCGTCGGCCCAGGCGCCGTGCACGAGCACGATCGCCGGCTTGGCCTGCGTCGCTTCAGCGCGCACAGCGTGAGCCGATGCCGGCGCCGAAACGGCCGGAAGGGCCGCGGCCGTGCCTGCGGCGAGGAGACCGGCGACAGCGACCGCGGTGCCGACGGCACGGCGACGAAGACGGAGAGACATGGTGACTCCATGTTCTGCGGGGTGGAGGGTGAGAAGAAGACGGAACTGCCTTCGCATGGGGCGCCACCCGGCGTGTGGACACGGACAGCGCCCCAGATCGCCGGGTCAGCCGGTGACGGTGCGCACTGCCTCGCGGATGAGGTCGGCGACCCGCATCGGCTGGGACAGCATCACCAGGTGCGAGGAGGCGGCCTCGACCGTGGTCATGCCCGCCCGCTGGTAGCCGAAACGCTCGACCGAGCGCCCGACCGGCACCACCGGTCCCGGGATCTGCCGGACCACGGGGGCGATGTAGGCGGAGTCGCCCACCAGGCTGCGATTAGGCATCGCGGGCACGACCACGGACAGGCCGTCGGCGAGGAGTTCGGGGATGACCCGGGCGAAGCTGGAGGCGTCGGCGAAGGCGCCATGCACCAGGACGACCGTGGGGGTCTGTTTTTCGGGCTCGCCGCGGCGTTCGCGGCGGCGAGCCCAGGAACTTGGCTTCAGGCCTGGTGCAGCGACTACGTGACGCTAGTGCACGAGCGGTGTACGCAGGGCGACGTGGCCGGTTGCCGGATGTGCCATCGCCGTCTCGAGACCCGCGCCGACAGCGACAGCCGCCGCAACGCCCAGCGCAAGCGCGATCAGTTTCCTTCGCACTGTCTTGCTCCTTCGTAGATGTTCGCCGCCGACCGAACGTCGGCGGCGAGGCGAGTATGAGACGTACGACTGGAGAGCAAGTGCAGGGATTCTTGACGCCACATTGGGCCGGCGATTCATCAGCGAGCTCTCATACAACCAGCCGCCTGGCCTGAGCCCGGGTGCGGCGAGCTCAGGCGAGTACGGCCTCACGGTTGGTCAGGAGCGGATGAAGGCCAGCAGGTCGGCGTTGATCGTGTCGGCCTGAGTGGTCGGCATACCGTGCGGGAAGCCCGCGTACGTCTTCAGCGTGCCGTTCTGCACCAGCTCGGCCGTTCGCGGCGCCGTAATGGCGTAGGGAACGATCTGGTCGTCGTCGCCGTGCATCACCAGGACCGGCACACTGATCTTCTTGAGGTCCTCGGTGTAGTCCTCCTCGGCGAACGCGAAGACGCAGTCGTAGTGGGCCTTCGCAGCACCCGTCATGCCCTGGCGCCACCAGTTCTCGATGACCGCCTCGGACGGCTCGACGCCCGGCCGGTTGAAACCGTAGAACGGGCCGGACGCCACGTCCCGGAAGAACTCCGAGCGGTTGGCGGCCAGCCCGGCCTGCAGGCCGTCGAAGACGCTCTGAGGCTGCCCGTCCGGGTTGGCCGCCGTCTGCTGCATGGACGGCGTCACGGCGCTGATCAGCGCCACCTTCGCCACCCGGCTCTCGCCGTGACGGCCGATGTAGCGTGCCACCTCGCCGCCGCCGGCGGAGTGCCCGACGTGGACGGCGTCCCGCAGATCGAGGTGCTCGGTCAAGGCCGCCAGGTCGTCGGCGTAGTGGTCCATGTCGTGACCGTCGCCGACCTGTGCCGACCGGCCGTGCCCGCGCCGGTCGTGGGCGATCACCCGATAACCATGGTGGAGGAAGAAGAGCATCTGGGTGTCCCAGTCATCGGACGACAGCGGCCACCCGTGACTGAAGACGATCGGTTGACCGGAGCCCCAGTCCTTGTAGAAGATTTCCGTACCGTCTGTAGTCGTAATCGTGGCCATTCTTGACCTTGCTTTCTGTCGGTGGAAAACACACATGCCATGGGCGTGAGCCCGGCGATGGAAGTCGACTCACGCCGAGTCCGCGATCCACGATGCTTTCGTATTCACGCGACACTAACTAAAGCTAGGGTGATCCACTTTATGACGAGTGGACACTCTGTGAATTCCGCATCGGCACAGAGGTCCGAACGCTTCGGTGGGATCCCAGCCGTCGTCCGGGTCGGGCACCTGCCCGATGGCGGCGATAGGAGCGCGTGATGTGACGGTGGCGCTTGGTGACGACCGCTCCGTCCGACGACTGGTGGGAGGAGTGTCGATGGGCCAGACGGCGAAGTTCGGGCCTAGCTGATCGGCGACGGCGTTCCGTGGGAGGGGGTCGGACCTCCGAAGCGCGTGCGGCTTCGCTTGCCGGTCTCGCCGATCGAGGTGACCTCGACGCAGTACTTCTCGCCGTTTTTGTCGGCCACGCTCTGGCTGCTCTTCGTCCACCGCAGCGCCGCGAGCCCGGGGCCGGCGGTCCCCTCAGCCTTGCCGCTGGGGTGGTACATCATGAGCCCGACCTCGACGGCGTTGGCCGGCAGCGCCGCCAGGCCGCCGATCTGGCCGTCGAGGAACACCACGCCGACGTCGGTGTGGATGACGTTGAAGAGGTGCGGGTCACCCTGGCGAGCGCCGATGAAGACCACGCCACGGCTGCCAGGCTCACCGGCGATGCGGGTGATGATGTCGTCGTAGCCGTCGACCTCCACCCAGCGGCCCCCGTACCGGTCCTGGAGCAGGTCCAGCCCGTACCAGCCGCCGGTGCCGGAAGGCGGCACCCGTACCTGCGCGTCCCCGTTGAGCATGTAGTCGACGGCTACGACCGCCTGGTTGCAGTTCATCGTGTTGCCGGTGGGGTTCAGTGCGTGCAGCACCGGATAGCGCTCCGCGACGAACCTGGCCAGCTCGGCCGCCACCGCCCCCTCCTCAAGGGCGGAGACGCTCTGGTTGATCGACGGCTGCGTCGTGACCCCCGGGACCGGACGGTTGATCCCGGCCCATGGGCCGTCACCACGTCTGGGCATCACCACGTCTGTGTTCCGCGGAAGCCGCAACCGGGCGACCACCCAAGACCGGTCACCATCACCGGCGATGGACGGGGGAACCGGCAACGACCGGCCTCCCCTCATCGGCGTCGGCCGGGATGGAACAGGCTGGAACGAAACCCGCCCCATCGGCACCCCGCGTCGGATGCCGTAAGTTCGAATACCGTCGCCGGCGCTCGCACTCCGGTATACCCCGGAACGACCGGGGCCGGCCTGCTGCGAACGGCCACCGTGCCGATACGCGCTCGTGGGCACCGGCACCGGCACCGGCACCGGCACGACCGACACCCACACGGGACGCCCGGCACCATGTCGTGGTGCGGACGTATCGAGCGACCGCGCCCGCGTCTGGACCGCGACCACCGCCGGGTCCATCCCGCGCATCGAAAGCTCTCTGTAGATCAGCAGCCGCAGGTCACCGGCCACGATCTCCCCCGCGGGGACGCTACGGACGATGCGGAACAGCCGGCGGAACAGCCCGTGGGAAGCCACGCCGCCATCAGGGCTCTCCACGCGCACGACGAGCGCCGGGCGCAGACGCGGCCCTCTCCTTGCCTGATCGACGACGTGCGCCGCAAACCGATCCAGGTCGGCACGCTGACCGGGCAGGAGGCGGCTCTGCCTGTCGGCGAACACCACCAGCAGATGGTCCATCTCCCGGCGCCACAGTTCGTCGATGATCCCGTCAGCTCGGTACATGAGTGTGCGATTTCCCGGCCCTACGGTTAGAGCGGCCGTCGACCTGAGAGCCTCGAGCGCGGCTCTCAGCGGCCCCACCTGCCAATCACCGAACCGGGAGAACGAATGAAGGGCTACCACCGTGTCGGCGATGACGTTGCTGGTCACCGCGCCTCGGGTTAGCGGAGTACGGAGCGACTCGGCCGGTCCCTCGACGACCGCCTCCAGGAGTTCGCGAACCTGTGACACCAGGCCGCCGTCCCTCGGCAGACCGCTCAGATGGCCCACTGCGGCATTCAACGCCTCGGTGAATTTTTGGCCTTCCGGGTTTTGTTCGTTCAGGGCAAGCTTTTCCCTGTTTCCATAAGCCAGCTGCGCGAAGCCCGCGACGGCCCGGTACTTTTCTTCGACCTCATCGATGGAGAACCACCGCTTACCAAGGTTACGCCACTCCACGACAATGAGGGGATGCGTGAGTCGGCCGTCGTTCGTGTCGGCGCTGTCGAAGTTCGTCCGGACGTTCATGGCGTCCGCTTGGTCGACGTGGACTCGTCGCCGGTGCCTCGGCTGCAACATGTTGTTGACGTAGTCGTCCAGGGTCAATTCGTCCTGGTACTGCAACGGATATTTAAAGATGTCGAGGGCGGGAAGATTCTGCCGAATGCGCTGTTCTTTGTGGCGCCGAATATCTTGAGCGAAGTCATATTCGATATATTCTCGCAGTCGCGTTTTGATGGGGCGGGCATTCTTGTAGATATATTCTCGCGCTGCAACGGGAAGCGCTTGCAGGACGCCCGAGAATGAGGTGCGCAATGTCGCATGAACATTGTTCTTCGCTCGGCCGTCGGGATTTATTAGGTAGGTGTGGACTTCAGCGTAGGCGTGTGAGGCCAAGAGCTCCATGGCCGAGGCGAACAGACTGACTGCCGGCGTATAGTCCAGCGCCACCACCGCATACCCGTCCACCGAGGTGTCGCTCTTGATCCGAAATTGTATGAAGTCGCGGGTGACGGACGCAGCGAATCCCAGGCTCGATGCCAGGTATCTCTGCATGAAGGGAAAGCCACCGTTATGGCGCGCAGCGAATCGCTGAAAAGCCGGGATGCTTTCCCCGGGTAGGCCTACCGATATCTGCGGGGTGCCCCACTGTGTGCCCCAGGGGCCAGGCACAATGGAGAGTTGAGCTGACGCCCGAAAGAATCGCCGCCCGGGCGCGGGTGGGAACAGGTCCAGCAGAGAGGTCCCTCGCCGGCCGGGCCCGGCGACACCACCGTGGGGCCGCGCCGTGCGTAGGATCCGCAGAACCTCCCGGATGCTCCGGTAACCCTGCTCGAGTGAGGGCCGGTTGGACTCCTCCGGCAGGATGACGCCGACAGGGGGTTTGTTCACTATCTCAATGACCTTGACCGCCCGCGTGGTCACCCGTCCCACGCGGGCGGCGGCCGCCGCTTCTCGCGAAGGGAAGTAGCGTCCGCCGGCGACCACCACTTCCCAGGTATCGGTTATCAGCTTGATCCCCAGATTGTCGTCCTCCATGAGGACGGTTTCGTGGTCGAGCGGCACGCCGTTGTGACCATGCACGATGAAGCCGACTTCCAGTTCCACGCCCATGGCCTTGTACTTCAGGTCACGCGACGGGTCTACCACCGCGTCCACGGTTCTCGCCACGGAGACCAGGTCTTCGGCCAGGGGCACCGCGCGGCCCGACGAGTCGACGACGATGACTCGCGTCCCGATCGAGGGCGCCATCGGCTGCCCGGTGACCGGGTTGATCCAGCCCTGCACTATTGCCGGGCTGACCCGTCCGCCCTCGGTCTCCTGGGTCTCGATCCGAAAGACTGTTCCGTCCTCATTGCGTAGGACGAAGCCGTGTCGGTTCTGGTCACCTGGTGGTGAGGTGAGAACGAACGCGGCCGCCCCGTGGCCGAGCTCTTCCAGCCGCCGTATCACGATCTCGAGCGAGCTCCCCACCGGCTGCCAGACGCCACCCACGGCCGAGGCCAGGGCGTCTTGGTGCCGGCCGGTGCCCAGCGCGGAATCATCGCGCGTGACCCGAGGTGATTTGTAGAAGTCGGCGCGCACAGACTCCATGCGGATGACACAGTCGACGGAATTTCCCTCGAACGGCGGGAGGACCTTCTTCAGCCGTTCATTCAGCCTCGTCGCCGTATCGCTACGGCCCGCGCCCGCCACGGTGAGGCTGAACCGGCCATCAGCGTGACGAATGGCGGCCGAGGCCTGGACACACGCGTTGTTCCCCGTCGCAGTGCAATAACGTGACGTGCGCCAAGCGGCGACTCCACCATTGACGTCCCGGCCCAGCGAGATGATCGACACGGTTGGCCTTCCCGGTGACCAGCGCAGACGGGCGACGCTTCCGACCTTCCGGGGCACCGTACACTTTTGGGCTCATCGAGTGACTGGCGCGTCACTGTAGCGGATCTCTCCGCTGGCGTCTGTGACACCCCGGTGGCCACCCCTTCGATGGGGCGTCGTCGGGGAACAGCGCCCAAGGCTCCGGTCACCGGCCCACCGCCGGCACGAGGACGACGACGGCGACCGAAACGCACGCCTCCGGTTCGTTCGGGCGCCGCGGCCGGCTGTGCGTGCTCTTCTGCCAGTCGAGAGGTTCGGACCCGGCGGCCTCGGCGATGACCTGCCCTGGCCGGTCCACGAACGGTGCCTCATCCGTACCGGTGGTGATGCGGGACTCGGAGGGAGTGGTGCCTGCGGCGCTCTCGGTCTTCTCGGTGAGGGTCGGCGGGGTTTCGGTGGTACGGAGCAGCAAGTCTCCGACGACCCATCGGGTGCCGGAGGGGCCGCGTACCTCCAGTACGGCGACGGCGCGGATACGGTGGCCGGTGTGTCCGGAGCCGTCGGCGCCTTCCTTCGGGGTGCCGATGCGCAACAGTTCGCGGCGCTGGCTGGAGAAGTTGGAGATCTGGCCGAAATTCTCAGTGCCGCCGAGGAGGGGGATGGACGGGCCGCCGCGGTCGGTCCCGTCGGATTTCAGCGGCGAACCACCGAAGGTCAGCGAGAAGGCGGTTGACTTGTCCGTCCGGTTGATGAACCCGTCCGTGGACAGCTCGACGCGGTCGATGGCGACGTCTTTGCTGGTGGTCTCCTGACGGGGGGAGTACAAGGTGACTTTGATCGAGGTGCCTTTGCCACCGCGACGCCCGAGGATGGGGGCGGTGGCGGCGGGCTCGAGCAGGGTCAGCCGGTTGCTGGCGACGAGTTGGTTGAGCCGCAGGAACATACCCTCGGCAGACTGAGAGGTCTGTGGGGCCAAATCCTGTTCCAGCGACGGGTCCACGTTCCGTAGTGCCTGGCCCAACTGCCGTATCCCGCCGAAGTCGTAGATCTGGAACGGCCGTGAGGGGACCCACCGCGGGCCGGAGAGCAACCCGCGCGCATCGGCGGGGACCTCGTCCGGGCCGATCTGTATGACGTATCCGCCCGGTGTGGATCCGGGGGTGACGGTCGGGTCGAAGGCATACAGGCCGGGCTGGACCGATGCCGCGCGGTAGCCGCCGTCATCCGGCGCCTCATCGGCGTCGAACCGCAGACTCACCGACGCCGGCTGCCAGCCGGTCGCCTGACTGACGGGACGTGGAAGGTGCTGGAGTACCGGGTCGAGCAGGTCGAGGATGCGCGTGGCCCGCCCGGCCCATACGAGACCACTGAGCCCGGCGCCGACCAGGCGCACCAGCAGTGCCTCGTCCAGCGGGCGGGAGCTGACGGTCCACGCGTAGGCGTACGGCACCCCGTTGAACTCGACGCTGTTGACGGTACGTTTCCAGGTCCGCAACTCGCGGGCGGAGGTCTGGACGTCGGTCGTGGTGCGGTTACCGGACAGGCGCAGGGTCGGCCGACTCTGGTTGCCCCTGACCTGGCCCAGCGGCGCGAAGTCCATCTCGTGACTGGTGGTCCGGGTGGTGCTCACCCCGGTCGCGCCGGGCACCTTGAGCGCCGCGCCGTCACCGTTGGAGCGACCGAAGACGTTGTCCACACCGGAGTTCGGATCCACCATCCGGCCGCGTATCCCCGCCAGGTCGATGCCCGGCGCGGGCCGGGCGGTGAACGCCACCTCCACCAGCCGGGGCCCGAGCCAGGAGCGGTGGATGAAGTGGAAGGCGGTGTGGCCGTTCGGTCCAGCGTTGGGCAGGGTCCGCAGACCCAGCGTGGAGGTGTGCTCGTTGATCCGCGTCAGCACATTGCGCAGATAGGTGGCGTGACCGGGCCGGGTCACTCCCGGAGCCTGCTCCTCCACCGCGGCGATCACGGCGTTGTGGAGGGCGTTTCTGCCGCCTTGCAGGTGGACTTCGGTAACCGCGCCCGCACCCATGGCGCCGCCGCCGTCGATGTACCACGGGGGCAGCATCCGGTTCCGCGGCCGGCCTTCGGACAGCGGGGGGAAGTCGCCTATGGCCAGCAGTTCGGGATGGTTGCGCAGATCGTTGTCGACGAGTAGGAATTCCAGCCCGTCGGGGGCCTCCACCATGCGGGTGCGTTCCAGGCTGGGGCCGGGACGCAGCGTGCCGGTGAGGATGTTGCTCAACCCCCGGCGGACGGTGACGGCGTAGACCACCTTCGCGGTGAACCGGTGGGCCAGCGTGGTGTCTTCGGTCGTCACCCGGAACGCGCCGGTGTTGTCGTTCACCACCGAGCTGTCGGTCGTGGAGGAACCGAACTGATACGTGCCCGCCGGGTTGAAGGACCGGTGCGCGGTGCCGTACTGACCGGCCACCGACCCCGCGACGTGATGCCCCGCGGTGCGGGAGTCGGTGGTCATGGAGAAGTTGGTGGACTGCAGCCACCGCTCGCTGTCCAGCTTCGGCGGCTGCGGCAGCAACCGGACGTCGGTGATGTACCCCGTCACCTCGACCGTGACGTCGGTCCCCGCGACCGCACCGGCCGTGCCGCCGCCCTCGACCACGTAGGAGTCACGGAAGATACGCAGCGCATTCGCCGTCAGGTGCTGGGGGGACAGCGCGTTCTGGTGTACCTGCTCGGTCGCCGACTCCCCGTTCGCGGCCGGCTCCCCCACCGCGACCTGCCGCACGAACCGCCACGCGGCCACCGCCCCGGTCCACTTCGCCGTTTCCCAGGCGGCGGTCTTGGCCACGGACGTGGCCGCGTCGGTGAGGGCCTTGGCCCACGAAGACGCGGCCGGGGCCTCGGCCGCGCGTGCGGTCGTATCCGCAGGTACGTGATGCGTCGGCAGGATCGGGCCGTGCCCCAGACGGTCCGGACCGACCTGCGCCTCCAGATCGAGCTCCGCGTCGTTCGGCGGCCAGGCGCCGGGCATCGGCGGGGGCACGGTCTGTTGCGCGGCGCGCTCCAGCTCGGCCGCTTCCTGCTCCAGGTCGTTGAAGATGTTGTGGACGGTTTCCTTCAGCGCCTTGCTGCCCTCGACCCGTTCCAGCACGGCCGTGTCCGGCAGCCGCAGCACTCCGTCGTGGTAGGTGTGGCCGTCCCCGGGCAATGCCAGCCGAGCGATGTCTTCGTCCGTCTGGTCGCGGACGGTCACCGGCCGCGGGGCTGGGGCGGCGAGCGGCGCGCTCAGCGTACGGAACGTCGGGACCGCCAGCCGCACCGAGCCGCTGGCCTCCGCCGGCTCGGGGGCCGGTCCGTGGCTGAAGGAGAACTCCATCCGATAGGTGACCGGGACCAGGAACAACTGGCTTCCGTCCTCGGTGGGACTCAGCAGGTAGTACTCATGTCCGGTGCCGGAGCTCGACCCGTTCACCTTCGCCGTCTGCCGGTTGTAGGTGTACTCGCCCGTGATCCGGTTCAGCCGCTGAGTGACCTGCTTGCTCTTGAGCGGGTTGGTGACCGAGCCGGTGACGCTGGCGTTCCACGCGAACGGCGCGGATCTGAACTGCTCGTCCCCGCCGATGGTGGAGCCGGTGTAGTTCAGCGTCTGCACATCAGGCAAGGTCCAGTAGTGCTCCACCTCGGCGTCCTGCCCGGTGTACCTGCGCTCGGCTGTCAGCTTCACCGTCGCTCGCCACACACCCGTTGTCGTGGGCAGCTCGAAGGTGATGCCGGCACCGCCTTGGATCATCTCCTCCAGCTCCGAGCGCAGCCCCAACCGCGACCGCGCCTGGTCCAGTTTGCGCATGTTGTTCAGTCGGCTGGCCCGGACGGACTTTTGGGTGACCGTGTCCAGCGCCGCTGCCACAGTGGACTGCGACGGCAGGAAACCGTGCTCACCAAGCCATTGCTCCGCCTGATCGAACAGCGGCTTTACGTCGCTGACCTGCAAAGGCGTTGTGGACACCCCGAGCGAGTGCAGATGCGCCAGATGCGCCGGCAGGTACCGGGGCTGCGTGGGCGCATGCCCGAGGGTCGCCAGCGACGGCACCTTCATGGTCACCGGGTACCGTTTCCCGGCATCGGCCAGCGGCGTACCCGCCACCGGATGCGCCTCCGTACCAGCCGGACGCACCAGAGTGACCCGTACCCTCGCCTGCGGCGCCACCTGGAACAACGGCTTGGCCGCCCGTAGCGAGCGCACCACCCGCGCGCTGCCACCCGAACTCAACGTGTGGGCGAACGTGTGGTTCACGCCGGCCTGGACGGTCAGGGTGCCGCCGATACCGTCCACCCCGGTCTTCGGGTCCTCGTCGCCTCCCAGCACGAACGACAACCCCGGAATCGGCAGGTTCACCCCCAGGGAATTGGTCACCGACGAACTGCCCTGCATCCGCAGCGACCGCAGGACATACGTCTCCACCACCGCGTTCTGCGTCGTCGGCCCCGTGATCCGGTCACCCCCGTCGAGGTCGAGGCCGATCTTCAGATACCCGACCACGGCCCCGGACTTCGCGTACAAGGTGGGCGACGGCACCGACCCGCCCCATGCCGACGGCAGGTTGGCCCGGAGGTTGCCCTCGCTGAAGAACTCCCTCAGCTCCTCCCGCGACCAGTCGGACAAGTTGCCCAGATGACCGGAGAACGAGGCCATGACGTCGGCGAACAACCGGTCGTGCTCGGGGATGTTCACCGGACCGTACAGCGGTACCTCGTCCAGCAGCCGCCCGACCGGCGCCGGCACGGTCGCCGGATCGTTCGGATCCTGGAGAGCCGGCACCGCTTGCGACAGGTGCTTGGGGAACCACACCACCAGTTTGTCGGGAGCCGGCCCCTCCCCCACCGCCTGCCAGCCGTCGACTGGCACCCGGCCTGAGAAGAGCTCCGATGTCGCGTCTCCCGGCCGCAACTCCCATTTCATCTCGTACTCGTAGGGGAAGGTACGCTCCCGGACGCGCAGGATGACCATGGGCTGGATGGTCGAACCCGTCGTGACCACGCTGGTGGCCTGGTTGTAGACCATGTTGAGCTGCGGGCTGACCGCCACCTGGTGCAGCTTGCCGCGGTCGGTCTCGAAGTAGTGGGTATAGGCGGCAGAGCCCGGCCGCACGCTGCCCTTTGCCGCGGTGTCGTCCGTCTCACCGATACCGAAAGCCCAGCGCTGCACCGTCACGGGCGGACCGCCGTCGGGCATCAACGGCATCCCCGGATCCGCCTTGCCCACCAACGTCGCCGACAACCGCAGCGAGACCGGATACCACCGCCCCTTGTACTTCACCCGCAACGGCAACCCCGACGTGCTGAACAGCCGAGTCCACTCCGCGGTCAGCAGACGGCTCGTCAGCACACGCTCCACATCGGCATGAAACTGCGCATCCGGCTCGGTGTTGCCCTCCACCACCCGGAACACCTGCCGCCGAAGCCACTCAACCGTCCCCTGCGGCACCGGAGCGATGTGCGCCAGATCCACCGCACCGTTCAGTCCCGTCCCGAAATCCCGGACCGGGCCGCTCGCCGCGCCGGCCTCCTCCTGTTCGCGCACCAAAGCATTGAAGTCCGCCAAACCCTCCAGCGCACCGTCGTGCAACCCGGTCGGACCAGGAGCGGGCACCGGCGCGCCGCTGAAGGCGGGCTGCACGGGCTCTCCGCCCCGCGTGCCGGTCGGACCCGCGTCGCCGACGCCGCGGTGCACGGCGTCCAGATCGGCCAGCGGCACCACCGGACCGCTCTGACGTTTTTCGGTTCCAGTGCGCCGCCTGGAACGCCGCGCGGTGACCGCCGGGGCGGACGTCCGGGCCCAGGCGGGCCGTCCGGCCGCCTGTGATGCGGCGACGACGGATCGTGGATCAGCCACGGTCACGGGCCGTGTGCGGCTCGGCGTGGCCGGTGCGACGGCCGGGTCGATGATGAACACGCCGCCGATCAGATGACCGGAGGCGGCTTGAACGCACGCGTGAGGGACGGCCGCAGCGCTCCATATGGACATCCGCCATCCGGCCGCCTGCCTGTACCGACGATCGACGGGGCTGACCATGGCCACGCTTCCCTATGACGACTTCTCCGTGGCGGCCTTCCCAACGCATGAGGACTCCGCTCAGAGCTGGGATCATATTCTCGCGCGACCGAAACTTGTGTTACGGATCTGATAAATCGGGGTGACGGCCAGCCGGTACGGCCGACGCCGAGGCAGGGGTCTGGTCGACCTCGCTAGGTAGCCGCCGGCGGGGGTGGGTGGGCGTCACGGGAAGTGGCGGCGGCGTGTAGTGCCGCGATCAATGCTTTGACCTGTGGGACGCGGTTCATGTCCGGCCACAGCAGAGCGAAGATCTGTCGCCGTGGCCAGTCTTGCAGGGGCCGGGCAACGACGCGGTGGTCGTTGTGCGCGGTGGTTCCGAGTTCGTTCATCACGGCCAGGCCGACTCGACTGGCGACAAGGCAATGGATGGTGAGCTGGTCGTCGCTG
This sequence comes from Actinoallomurus vinaceus, assembly GCF_039542055.1. Taxonomy (NCBI): domain Bacteria; kingdom Bacillati; phylum Actinomycetota; class Actinomycetes; order Streptosporangiales; family Thermomonosporaceae; genus Actinoallomurus; species Actinoallomurus vinaceus. The sequence continues at coordinate 392,892 of NZ_BAABHK010000001.1, read as the reverse complement.
GTCGCAGCGATCTTCGGGGTGAATCCGGCTGCCCTGCACGCGGCCATGACGCGTGATCGTTGAGTTTCCAGCACCCAGCGTTCTTCCGCGAGATCGGCGAGCGCCACGGTGGATGCGCTGGCGGCCGGGTGGTCGGCGGGGAGCAGCACGCAGCGCCGGTCGGTCATCAGCGGCACGCGGTGTAGCCGCGCGTCGGTGTGGACGGCGTCGTCTGCCACGGGGTCGTCGTCCAGGTCGCACATGAGAGCGAGGTCCACCTCGCCGGCGATCAGCAGCTCGTGGGATCTGCCACATCCGGCTTGGGTAAGGACCACCTCGAGTTCGGGGTCGGTTCTGCGGAGGTCTGCGAGTGCTGCGGGTACCAGGCTGACGCAACCGCTTTGGAACGCGGACAGACGCACGCGCCCGCCACGCGTCGCCGCGAACGGAGCGAGTTCATCCTCAGCAGCTCGCAACGCGGCGAGCACGGTCTCTGCCTGCCGCGCCAGGATTCTTCCGGCATTCGTCAGCTGGATCCTCCGGCCGGCCTTGATGACCAGCGGCGTGCCGGCCGCTCGTTCCAGCATCCGCATGTGGTAGCTCACCGCCGGCTGCGTGTAACCCAGAGTGGCCGCAGCCGCCGTGTAGGTGCCGGTACGTGCCACTTCTGCCAGGACTTCGAGATGGCGTGGGTCGAACATGGACGCCGAGCATAAAGATCTTTTATTGATCTGACAAGAATCCTTCATTGGACGAATGGAAAAGCGAGACCTCATGCTTGGCGACATCGATCGCCAACGAACGCGCGCCACGTCGGCCGCTGAATGTGGAACGAGGTGATGCTCGTTATGGCTGAGCCTGACAGCTTGGTCCTGGATGCTGCAGACGCACTGGTGCGGCTGGCCAAGGTGACCAAATCCTTCGGCGACCAGGTTGTGTTGCGTGATGTCGACGTTGATGTGTACGCGGGCGAGGTCGTCGTTCTTCTCGGCGCGTCCGGGTCAGGAAAGTCGACGTTGTGTCGGTGTATTAACCGGCTGGAGAGCATCGACTCGGGACAGATCGTCATCGATGGAAAGGTGCTGCCCGAGGAAGGCCGTGATCTGGCGCGATTGCGGGCCGATGTCGGCATGGTGTTCCAGTCCTTCAACCTCTTTGGACATAAGACGGTGCACGAGAACATCACTCTGGCTCCCGTCAAAATCCGCGGCATCTCAAAATCGGATGCCGCGAAGCGCGCCCACGACCTGTTGGAGCGGGTCGGCCTCGCCCACAAGGCGAAGGCGTATCCGGCCGAGCTCTCCGGTGGGCAGCAGCAGCGAGTCGCAATCGCCAGGGCACTGGCCATGGAGCCCAAGGTGATGCTGTTCGATGAACCGACCTCAGCGCTCGATCCAGAGATGATCAATGAGGTCCTGGACGTTATGACCGAACTCGCCGCAGAGGGAATGACGATGCTCGTCGTCACGCACGAGATGGCCTTCGCGCGACGGGTCGCCGACCGTGTCGTCTTTCTCGATCGGGGCCAGGTCGTCGAGACCGGTACTCCGGCTGAGTTCTTCACCAAACCGCGGACTGACCGAGCCCGCGATTTTCTGGCCAAAATTCTTACCCACTGACGAATCTCGACGATAGGGAGCATGGCATGATCCTTGTTGACGCCAAGCGGCGGATGTGCGCCGCCCTGATTCCAGCCTGCGCTTTGGTCGCCGCTGCCTCCGCATGCGGTGACGGGTCAGGGCAAGGTCTTCCCCCCGCGTCGGGATCGGCCGATGCGTACCAGCAGGTCATCGACGCCGCTCCGACTGCACGGGGGTCGGACATTCCGGCCGGCAGCCTGATGGCGAAGATCAAAAGTAGAGGGACGTTGATCGTCGGCGGCACCGAAACGGCGGCGTTGTTCTCGCTGAAGGATCCGATCAGCGGCAAAACCCGCGGTTTTGACGCCGGCCTCGCCGCGATGCTGGCGAAATACATCATCGGAAAACCCGATGTGAAGCTGATGCAGGTCAGCGTGAACACGCGCGAGGCGCTGCTGCAGAACGGAACCGTGGACACCGTTTTTGCCACTTACACCATCACCCCCGAACGGGCGAAGAAGGTGGCGTTCGCCGGCCCGTATTACTCATCAGGCGATGCGATCCTTGTGAAGAAGGGCGAGAAGTCGATCAACTCGGCGTCCGATCTGAACAACAGGACGGTGTGCACGGAGACCAGCTCGGTCGCCGCCAACGACATCAAGAAGGCCGCGCCGAAGGCGAAGGTCGTCCTGTTCGACCAAAATACCCAATGCGTGCAGGCGGTCGAAGATGGCAGGGCTGACGCGTACGTGCTCGATCAGGGCATCCTGCTCGGTGACGCGTACCGCGACCATAAGGTCACGGTCGTCGGCCAGCCGTTCACGACTGAGCCGTACGGTATCGGCCTGTCCCAATCGGCGCCCGAAATGAAGACATTCGTGAACAACTGGCTGAAGCTGATCCAGACCAACGGGCAATGGTCGGAGCTGTGGAAGGCGACCATCGGCACTGCGGTCAGCGGCGATGCCCCACGCCCGTTGGCGATCGGTTCCGTCGCGGGTAGCTGATATCGGTGAATGCGATCATCGACCACAGCGGGCAGCTCGCCCACGGCCTTTTCCTCACCCTGGCGATGACCATCTGCGGATTCGCCTGCGCGCTGGCCCTCGGCGTCCTGCTCGCTGTCCTCCTGATCAGCCCGGTGGTACCAATGCGCACGCTGGCGAGCGTCTATGTGGCGGTGTTCCGTAACATCCCGCTGCTGGTATGGCTCGTGCTCTTCGTGTTCGGCCTCCCCGAAATCGGATTGCTGTACTCGCTGCTGACCACCGTCACGGTGGCGATGGCGCTGTATTGGGCCGCATTCATTTGCGAGGTGATCCGGTCGGGCGTCCGCACCGTCCCACCCGGTCAGATCGAGGCCGCCCGCGCGTTGGGCTTCCGCTTCATTCAGATTCTCCGGCACCTGGTACTGCCGCAGGCGACCCGGTCGATGGTGCAGCCGCTGGGCAACATCTTCATCGCTTTGACCCTGAACACGTCGCTGGCCGCCGCGGTCGGCGTTCGGGAACTGACCGGCGAAGCCCAGGTCTTCACAATCAGGTACGACATCCCAATTCCGATCTTCGCGGTGACGACCGCGATCTATGTCCTGATGACGCTGACCGGAGGACTGGTCACCGGTCGACTGGAGCGAAAGTTGGCGATCAACCGGTGAACACGGAGGCGAACACTTTGTTCGACGTTCCCGGCCCGCGAGGTCGGCGCCGGATAAGGATCGCCACGGCTCTGTCCCTGGTGGCGATCGGCGCGCTGGCCCTCCTGGCGGTTCACCGCTTCGCCGACCACGGGATGCTGGCCGCGGACCAGTGGCGGATGTTCGCTCAGTGGCCGACGATCCGGTTTCTGCTGGTGGGAGTGCAGGCGACCGTGGTGGTCACCGCAGTCGCCGCCGCCATCGCCTTCCCGCTCGGAGCACTGGTGGCACTGGCTCGGCTCTCCCGGTCCAGATACCTGCACTGGCCGGCTCGCGCCTACGTGGAGATCTTCCGCGCAATCCCGATTCTGTTGCTCCTGTATGTGTTCCTGTTCGGCCTGCCCCGCCTGGGACTGACATTGCCGACCTTCTGGCAGCTCGTCGTCCCGATCGTCGCGAGCAACTCCGCGGTGATAGCGGAGATATGTCGCGCGGGAATACTCGCGCTCGATCGGGGCCAGTCCGAGGCCGCCTACAGCCTTGGCATGACATATCGGCGAGCGATGCACCTCGTCGTGATTCCGCAGGCCGTACGCAAGGTGACCCCCACACTGGTAGGACAGCTGGTTCGGCTGCTCAAGGACTCCACGCTCGGATACGTGGTCAGCTACATAGAACTGCTACATCAAGCCCAGGTACTGGGCGAGTATTACCACATCGTACTGCCCGCCTATCTCGTCGTGGCCGCGGTGTACGTCGCGATCAACATGGCACTGTCGCGACTTGCCCATCGTCTGGAGAACGGCACAGGTCTGCGTGTTCGACGGACGCGAAAGACGTCGGATACCGCAAGGGCTCGCCTGATCAGCCCATTTCTCAGACGCACACGCTGAAGCGTTTGATCAATCAACTACATATCGCGCTATGACGCCATGCGTCACGGACAAGGATCTCGTCTATGTGTCGCCTGCTCGGTGTTGTCTCAAAGGCGCCAAGTCGCCTGACCGACACACTTTCCGATATGCTCGAACAATTTACTGAACTATCCGGCGAACATGCGGATGGTTGGGGAATTGCGGCATGGCATGATGGCGGCCTGACTGTCGTCAAAGAGGCTGTTCCAGCGTGGTCCAGTCAAAGGTATGGGGAGGCCACGGAAACGGTCACGGATGCCGCTATCACGCACATACGCCTCGCCACTCCGGGCCTGGCGACCGAGCCGAACAACACCCATCCGTTCTCTACGGGCACGCTCGCGTTCGCCCACAATGGTTTTTTCAATCCACCTGACGCGATTGACGAGTTGATTGATCCCGATCTCCTGGCCGATGCCGGGGGCGGTACTGATTCGGAGCGCTACTTCCTTCGCGTCTTGTCGCTGCTGCGGACCGGCGATCCGGTCTCCGCGATCGCCGCTGCCGCCGCCGACATACGGAGCCGGGCGGAGTTCGCCAGCCTGAACTGCCTGCTTCTGACCAAGGAGGCGCTGTACGCCTATACGGAAGAAGACCCTTCCTCGGAGGTCAGCCAACGGCGCGGACCGGAATTCTTCCGCATCCGCTATCTAATCGAGCCCGGCCGGGTCGTGGTCGCCTCCACTGGATTCGCGGACTCCACTCCGGCCTCGTCCGATCGATCGATCCGATGGGACGTGCTGCCTCATCGCCATGTGCTGGAGATACGACGTAGCAACCTGCGAGTATCGGTTCATCGTTTCCCGGAATAACGGTTTTGGTAAGCACCGAAATGCCGGGGTGCTACGGGCCGCCGCCGTCGCCTCGCTGCGCGGATCGGGAGCGGCGGGGGGTCACGCCGCGGAGTCCCGCGGCCGGCGTGCTCGCCACGTCTCGGCCCGGTGGCCCGGTTCAACCGTGATCCCGTGACGCGAGTGCCGCGTGGACGGAGGCCACGGCACCCGCGCCTTCACCGACGGCGGACGCGACCCGCTTCATCGACCCCGATCTCACGTCACCGACCGCGAAGACCCGCGGTGCGCTCGTCTGGAAGGGCAGCGGCGACGCGTGTGTTCCCTGGGGAAGCCGGCTGTCGGTGAGCACGAACCCGTGGTCGTCCAGAGCCAGCCCGTCCAGCCATCCCGACGCGGGCTCGGCGCCGATGAAGCAGAACAACACCCGGCTCTCCAGCCGCTCCCGCCGGCCCTCGGGCCCTTCGACGACGACCGCCTCCAGGCCGTCCTCACCGTCGAGCGCGCGGATCTCACTCCGGACCCGTACCCGGATCAGCGGGTGCGCCCGGATCCGGTCGGACAGGTACGCCGACATGCCGTCCTCGATCGCGGCGGCGCGGACCACCATGTCGACGTTCGCTCCGCGTGAGGCGAGGAAGAGCGCCGCCTGCCCGGCCGAGTTGGCGCCTCCGACGACGGTCACCGGCCGCGACTCACACCCTCGTACGTCGAGCTCGGTCGCCGAGTACCGGATATGGCCCGCGTCCTCGAACTCGGCCCACCGGGGGACGTCCAGGCGCCGGTAACAGGCGCCCGTGGCGACGATCACCGCGCGCGCCCGTACCCGCGTTCCGTCCATCAGCGTCACGGCCGGGCACTCCGCGTCGCCGAGGTCCAGACCCCTCACCTCGCAGGGTACGGAGATCTCGGTGCCGAACTTCAGCGCCTGAAGCATCGCTCGCCGGGTGAGTTCCTCGCCGCTGATCCCGCCGGGATAGCCGAGGTAGTTCTCGATCCGTGAGGTCGTCGCCGCCTGTCCTCCGGGACCGGCTCTGTCGAGCAGAACCGTGACGAGTCCCTCGGACGCGCCGTACACGGCCGCGGCCAGACCTGCCGGGCCCGCCCCAACGACCACGAGATCGATGTGCCCCCGGTCCGTGCCAAAGGCGAGGCCGAGCGCTCTGCCGAGCGTCCCCGGCGTCGCTTTGCGGAGTACCTCGCCATTGACGACGGCGGCGGGAAGGTCCGTCTCCTCGGCGCCGACGGCCGTCATCAGCGCGCGTCCGGGCGGCGACGTCGCGTCGAACCACGAATGCGGCAGATTCAGGCGCGTCACGTACGCGCGCAACGCCCGGCCGCGCGCCTCGTCCGACCGGGCGACGATCTCCAGCGCCCCACCTGCGGACGCCCGCATGATCTCTCGCCGTACCCGGAACGTCTCGACCAGCACGTCCACGATGTCGACCTGCTCGGAGAGCACCCGGTGGAGATCCTCCGGACCGATTCTGCTGACCGTCCCGGCCCCGGTGACGCGGGCCGTCAGATAGACGGTCTGGCCGGTCAGGAGGTTGAGCTCGCCGAGGAACTCACCCGGCCCGCGGTCGTATATCACCTGCTCGGACTCGGTCACGGTCGCGTCGCGCAAAACCCGCGCGCTCGCCGTCTCCAGAAGGACCAGGTCATAAGAGTCGTCACCGGTGGTGTACAGCACATCCCCGGCCTCGACGCGCTCGCTCCGGCCGTACCGCGCGAGCCGCCGGAACTGCTCGTCATCCAGAGTCGGCTCGGTCATCCTCGCTCCCCCCACGTCGCGCACCAACCGCACATGCACTCTCGTTCGCCCTCATCGGCTCACGAGACCATCGAGGCGCCGCCCCCTGAAGAGGACCGACCAGACGTTTCCGTCCTGCCGGCTTCCGAGGCGCCGGCTACGTCAGTCTCCCAGGGCCGGGTTCTCAAGGGCGCCGAGCGCCTGCCCGGGCTCGTCCAGGGAGAGACGTATTCCGTCAGTACCGCCGTTCTGGAAGGTGAGCATCACGGATCGTGCGGAGGCCCAGACATCGCGGGCCCGTTCCGTTTCTCCCATGGTAAGCAGGACGCGCGTCGGCTCCAGCGACGCCTACTGGATGGGCCTCTGCACGACCCGCCGCGACACGCTGACCGCGAGTTGCTCGACGCGGCGATCAGCGCGAAAAAGACCACGCTGACCGTGGTCGTCCGGCGAATACAGACCTCGGCCGACCGGCCGGAGGCACGCTGGTTCCGCATCGCCGCTCACCTGCTCCCCAGCAGGAACGAATGGGATGCTCGAGCTCGGCGACGACAGCGAGGCCGAGCACCGCGCCATCGGGGAGTACGCCGCCTGCCGAGCCGACGTGGTGGCCGCGGTCGGCGGGGCCGCCCGGCCGCTCGCCGCCGGCGCGGGAGAGCGGGCGGTGGCGCTGGCCGACAACGACGCGGCCGTCGACTGGCTGCGCGGCCACCTCGCCGCCGGCGATGTGGTGCTCGTCAAGGCCTCCCGCGGGGCGCACCTCGACGAGGTCGCCACCGCGCTCACGCAGTTCGGCGGGGCGAACCAGAAGATCCAGGCTCATCACCCGAGCCGCCTCATCGTCTCTGGCTGAACGCCGGCGAGCTGGCCCAAGGTGTCCGGGGTGTGCTTCCCGTACACGTCGATCGCCTGGCCGTCGTGGTCGACGGGGGTCAGTGCCGGGCGAATTGGACACGGGTCGGTTGTGCGACGTTCGGCCGCAGCGCGATCCCCTTGATCGTCAATCGTTCTCCGTAGATGTCGGTGATCCTGATCGCGCCGCCGCACCCGCTGCCGTCGGCGGAAATGAAGTAGTTGTAGGGGGTACGGGGCAGCCGACGCCAGCCGTTGCTGCTGCGGACCTCCAGCCGCGCGACCGGATTCCGGTGGCCGATCACCTGGATGCCGCACCACCAACGGCTGGACCCGGTCTTGTACCGGATCGAGATCGTGCGCGACATGCGGGGGCTCAGCAGCCTCCACGTGATCGGGATCCGGCCGAGCGACGGATTAGCGAGCTTGGCGAAGGCCTGTTTGCTGAGGTCGAGTTGCCCGGGTGCGCAGGGTAGTGGGCATTCGTTGGTGATCCGGACCGTGATGGAGGCACCGTTGGCCGCGTGGACGCGGACGTAGGCCCCGCACGCCTTGGATGCCTCGTAGTCGGTGTGGTTCATCGCCGCGATCATGAGGTCACCGCTTGGGCCGTACAGGCAAGCGCCTCCGCCGTTCCCGGCGTCGTAGGCGGTGGCGACTCCTCGGTAGGTGACCTTGGGCCGGATCCGTCCCGCCAACGGTGCCACGGTGGAAGCCGTCCGCCGGGTGCGCGGGGCCGACGGCTGCGCCGCTGCGGTGGTCGGACCAGCCGCCGCGGTCAGGGAGCCCGGCCCGGGCTGGACGATCATTGGGGTGCCGGCGGCGGGCGTCGCCGCGACATTCCCGGCATCGGCCTTGCGGGCGGAGGGGAACGCCATGACCAGGTAGGAGAGAACGCCCGCGGCGATCAGCGCCAAAGGAGTGCCCATCATCAGCCCGAGCCTGCGCCTGCGGTGCCGCGCGGCCTGCCTCGTTGCCTTCATGTCCATCCGTTCGGGAGATCGAATCGATGTTGCACTACTCAGTCCTCGCAGGAAACGAAAAGGTTGCCGCCCAAAACATCAGGGCTGCGTCGTTCTTGCGGAGATTCACCGACGATGGCGAGACGATCAGCTATGACCTCGACGAGCCGATCCGACCGGCGAGACCGCGGCCACCGAGCACCACTCGGCGCGTCGGCCGCCCGCTCGCTGGCCGATGACGCGGACAGCGGCCGGTTCGCTTGCCGGGCCGGAGTGTTCAGCGGGGGGTGCCGTAGATGACGCCTCGTCCGCTGCCGGTCAGGTAGACCCGGCCGTAGAGGTCGGGGTCACCGGTGATGATCGTGCCGAGGTTGCCGAACTGGTGCCGGTCGTCGTTGATCCTCAGCCAGGTGTGGCCTTGGTCGGTGGAGCGGAAGACGCCGAACACGCGGCCGACCGTGCCGATGAGGTAGATCGCCTGGTAGTGGGCACCGGGGGCGGGTTTGCCGAAGCCGACGCCCTGGGCCACCTTCACCGTGGTGAGCCTGGTGAAGCTCGCTCCGCCGTTGGTGGAGTGCAGCAGCCCGGAGCTGCCGCCGGCGATCCACAGGTCACCCGGTATGCCGCCGACGGCTTTGAGGCTGCCGTCCGGCAGGGAGGTGGTACGGGCGGTGAACGTCGCGCCGCCGTCCGTGCTGGCGTACAGCACGCCGCCGGTCAGGGCGTAGAAGTTGTTCGGGTTCGACCGGTCGGCGACCACCTGGGCACCTGCGGGCAGTCCCCTGCCGGCACTCCAGGTCGTACCGTGGTCCCGTGAGTAGAACGGGCCGTCGTCCGACGGGGCCCACGTGAAGGTCCTGCCGTCGGCGGAGACCGCGACGGTCCCGGCCTGGGCGCCGGCGTGCGGGGTGCTGTTGAAGGGGCGCCAGTGAAGACCCCCGTCGGTGGAGTATCCGCCGTTCGCGGTGTGGCCGATGCCGACTCTGGCCACCACCTTCGGGGCGTTCTGCGCGAAGTCCAGGCCGGTGGTGTTGCTGAATTCGGGGTTGGTCAGGTTCGTACGGGGTTCGGCGTGCACGTTGGTGTGGGTGAAGCCGCTGACGTCGCCTAGGGCGCTGATGACCGATGCGGCGCCGGGCGGCGAGATCAGGCCGAGGACCGCGGTCTCCTCCAGGCCCTTGGCGCGCACCTTCCAGTGCGTGGCCGCTCCACGGTCGGCGTTGGTGGCGTCGTCGCTGCCCCAGATGCCGCTGCCGGTGCCGTAGATCACGTGGCCAGGGGCGAACGGGTCGATCGCCAGCGTGCCGATCCAGCTCCCGATCGCCTTGGGGATGTACGGCGCGGCCGAGTTGTCGTAGACCGCGTGGGGGCTGATCGCCGTCCAGGACGCGCCCCGGTTGGTACTGCGGTAGATCTCGTCATGGGCCCACCACTTGTCCAGGGTGGCGACCATCACCGTGTCCGGGTGCTCGGGGTCCACGGCAAGTCCCGCATAGCCGTAGGTGCGATAGCCGGAGCCGTCGAAGGCCGGGGTGATGTTCGTCCATGTGCCGGTGGCGGTGTCGAGCCGCCACACTGAGCCCGCCGTGATCCCGTTGGGGCCGGGAGCGTTGCCGTACGACAGATACAGCTCCTTGTTGGAGGCCAGCACGCCGTGTTGGGGCAACTGGCCGGTCGGCTGACCGGGCACGGCGGACCAGCTCGCCCCGCCGTCGGTGCTGCGGTACAGGTTCGTCGCGCCGTCCGCGACGCCCACGTAGATGGTCCTGATGGGAGTGTGGGCGTGGCCGCTGGACCTGTCGAAGGTGACGAAGCCGATCCCCATGCCGCTGCTGGTGTCACCCTTGACCGGGAAGGAGGCCACCGGGTGCCAGGTGGAACCGTAGTCGGCCGAGCGCCACAGCCCGTTGTGCCGGGTGCCCAGGTAGAGGACGCGGTCGTCGTTCGGGTCGATGGCGAGTCTCTCTCCCATCGACCGCCCATCCTCGTTGCCACCGAGCTTGAAGGGCAGCGGGATGGTGGTGAAGTGGGCGCCCTGGTCGGTGGAGCGCAGGATCGCCCCGTTGCCCGCCCACGCGCTGGTGTAGGTGCCGGCGGCGAGGTAGAGCCGATTGGGATTCACCGGGTCGGTGGCCAGGCTCTCGATGCCGAACAGGTTGCTGTCGCGTTGGCTGATCCAGTCGGTCAGCGGGATCCATGATCGGGTCCGGGGGTCCCATCGGTACGCGCCACCGATGTCGGTGCGCGCGTACACCAGGTTCTTCCTGGCGGGGTTGAACACCAGTCCGGTGACGAATCCGCCGCCGTTGATCGGTGCGTTCGCCCACGCATAGGGACCGGAACCGCGGCCGGCCGACTCACCCGTCCGACTATGGCCGATCGACGCGTCCGCTTGATGAGACGTCGGCGATCGCCGATCGAGGTGCGCTCGCGCCGCGACGGTGGAGCCGGTCTTCGGGTCCCCGCTCGAGGTGAGCGTGATCACAACCGGTACAGCACCGACGAGTGCGGCGGCCGCGCCGATCAGTACGGGTGTGCGCAGCGCGTGTCGGCGGAACGCTCGCGGAACGTGGCCGGAACGCGAGGTCTCGCGCCCGCCGTGAAGGTTCTTCACCTGGGGTTCTCCTGGCAGTGATGTCCGTGCGCGGGCTCGCGGTGTCCCGTGCGTCGCCCTCCTGTCCGTTCACGGGCGCGAAAAGTTGCCGGGAAAGTGCACCAAATGTTTTTGCTAGATTCCCCGGCGTGCGCGAACCGAAAGGCGCGGCTGAAGCCGCACGCTCAGCCGGCGATCGTGCCGCGTTCGACGCGTTCTTCTCCGACCACTACCGAGAGCTGGCGCGCTTCGCCTACCTGCTCACCGGCGAGCACGACGCGGCCGACGACATCACCGCCGAGGCGCTGGCAGAGGCATGGCGGCACTGGAGCCGGGTCACCGCCACCGACCTGCCGTTGGCGTATGTGCGCCGCATCGTGGCCAACCTTGCCGCGGACCGCACCGCAACGCTGGTCCGCGAGCGTCGGAGCTGGCGGCTGTGGGGCATCGGCCGCGAAGATCGGACCGAGCCGCCTGACGCTGCCGGGGTGGTCGACCTTCGCGAGGCTCTGCTGCGGCTACCCGCCGGCAAACGCGCCTGTGTCGTGCTGCGCTACTACTACGGGCTGAGCGAACGGGAGACCGCATCAACCCTCGGTATCGCGGTGGGCACCGTCAAGAGCCAAAGCTCACGTGGCCTGGAAGAACTCGCGGCCCTGCTGCGCGGATCGCGGTCCGCCGCGACCGTGACACGCGGCCGGACCCGCCGGTCCGCCAAAGGAGCGACCCAATGAATCGCCGCCGGACCCGCAACGCCCGCACCTCCCACGCCGACGCCGCATGGCTGGCCTCCGAGCTGCGCGAACAGGCGGACAGGCACGAGCCCGAACTAATACGCATCGAAGACCGGTTCAAGCACCTCACCGCCGAGGGCTCCCACTCGGTCGGCCCGGCCAGACCCAGCCGCCTCGCGCGGCTTCGCCCCATCGGCATCCCGCTGGGCATCGCGGCAGCGGCGACCGCGGTGAGCATCGCAGCGGCCGTGACCCTCGGTATCGGCGGGGGACACGACAGCCGCCTCTCCAGCCAGGCCGGAAAACCGTCGAACAGCCGAGGCGCCGTTCCGGAACATCACCAGCAGGTCCCGCAACCGACACTGACGCTGAGGCCCACCCACACGGCGGGCACCACCTCAACGCCTGGCCGTCCCAGTGCGGCACCCACAGCCAGACCACTGAGGGCGATCGGCACCATCGATCGCCAGAGCAACCAGTACTGGGCCCAGGAGAACCTGACCGTCACCACGACCCGCCCCATCCGGGGACTCCACGTGAGCGTCAAGGTCTCCGGTGGCTCGACGGTGCAGTCAACCGGATCATGGTCGACGATAAACTCCGCCGACATCACCACTACCGTGAACCGAGTCCCGGGCGGCCTGGTGTATGACATCGCCCTAAACCCCGGCCAGACGCTCCAAGCGGGCACCTACTCCTTCGGGGTCCAGTTCAACCACCCCGTCAACGGCCACGACTTCGCCACGGACACCTACCACGTCAGCGCGACCACCGCCGACCGCAGTCCGTCCCACGTAGCCGCCTCCGGCGCGTTCGCGTCGTAGCCCGATCGGCGGCGAAGCCGCCAGGGCTTTGGGGGCGATCGCGTTCAAGAGCCGTACATGAGCATGGGCCTCAACATGGCGCCACGTGCCCGCAGGCCCCTCGCAGCAGACGAATCTGATCGTCCCATGACGTCCCGGCGCCGTCCGGTGTCGCCGGCCCGTACGGCATAGGGCTACATGCCGGCGAGCATGTGCCGCATCTTGGTGATCTCGGCAGACTGCGAGGATGGAGGCTGCTGGATCCTTGTGCGTCCCGCTTGGAAGCGCCCTGAGCCTGTTCGGTCTTAGCCATGGTGACGGCACTCTGGTGATGTCTGATCATCATCGGTTCAATCACGCTCCGTTGCGCCGAGCCTGCCTTTTTTGGATGGCGCGTACGACCTCGTCGACGTGACGTCCGCATACCGGGTCCTGAGAGTGGCGTCCGCCGAACCAGTTCGTCTCCACGACGAAGTCCGCGGGCTCACCGCACAGGCACTCACCCGGGGCCGCCGGATCAGCCGGCACGACATGCGGTCGCCACGAGGACGGTTCGACCACGTGGCCCCACCGGTGGAGCACTTCCTCCGCCGACGCTCCCGTCTGGGCGCTCTTGGCGCGCGGTGTCGCGGCGTTCGCACTCCCGTGAACCTGATCCGCAACCGTGGGGTTCTCCACCTCCGGCGGGTGTGGATCTGGTTTGTCACCGGAGGTCATGCGACGGCCGGGTGACCGGAGCGTCCCGGGCCGCGGCGGGCCGCGGTGAGAGTGGGATACATGGTGAAGGCATGGTCGAGGCCGCTGGTTCGCGGCAGTTCGCTCACCTCGCGGCCGGGCTCGGAGATGGCGACGGTGAGTCCACGCAGCCTGGCCCGGCGTTGTACGCCGACGAGCATGGCAAGTCCGGAGGCATCGGCGTGGGAGACGCCCGACAAGTCGATGATCACCGGAGCGGTGGCGTCATCCAGGATGCCGGCGATCTGATCGCGGAGGCGCGCGGTGGTCGCGATGTCGAGCTCTCCGCGGACCGTCAGGACGATATGGCCGGGCATCCGGCGGCTGAGAAAGCCGGCTCGGGCGGGGTCATGGCGCATCGGTGAATCTCCGATCCGAAGAGATGAGGTGGGTTCGGCGTGAGCTCGGCCGAGCCGGGGATATGACGAGCGCGCTAACCCTGACGAACGTGACCCTCGCACGTCAGCATGCGGGTCTCACCGGGAGCGAGTGCCCAGTCGAGGCACCGTGGAGCCGAGGCAGTCGAGAACACAGATCGCGAATGTGCGATCGCGCCTGGTCGCGGATGATGATCCGTTGCGGCGCCATGCTCGCCGACCCGTCTTGACCTCTTTGAAAGAAAGGTCAAATTAGTAAGAGACCGGGGCGACGCCAACTCTGCTGTCAGCGTGCGGAAATCCTCGGTTGAGATCGACCCTACCTCACACAGTGTGATCAGCCTGCTACGGCAAGCCAGCACGCCATGGGCGGAGCGCCAGGACACCTCACCACCTCAGACACCCGACCCCCGACGGCCGCGCCATCGAGGTCGGCTCCTTCCGCGCCATCGACCATCCGCTGATCTGCTCACATATAGGCCGTCCGTCCTTTGGCGCGACCTCCACAGGTCAGAGGCGAAGGGCCGCTTGGCGTACCCGCGGACCGGGGGCGATGCTGGGAGAGAGGGCAGGGGCCGCGGGGCGGTCGGGACTCGCCGGGCGGCGACCGGCCGGGGAGACGAGGGCGACCATGACAGAACGCGAGGGCCCGTCCGGCAGGGTGATGTTGGATCGCTCGGAGGGGTTCGCTGAGCGGCTGCTGGGTGCGTTGCTCGATCGGGCTCGTGAGATGCCACCGCAGCTGATCGCCCCGCTGGTCGCGGAGGAAGTACACAGGATCGGCGGCAGAGACGTCTCGATCCTCCTGCAGGACTATGACCAGCTGATGCTCACGCCACTTGCAGGCCGGGGGCTTTTGACCGGCGAACCCGAGAGGATCGATGGTTCCCCGGCCGGCGACGCCTTCCTCCATGCAGCTCTCGTCGAAGAACCGCTGATCGACAGTGTGCGGATGTTCCTGCCGCTCCTGGACGGCGGCGACGAGGTGGGGGTTCTGGCCCTCACCCTCGATACCGTCGATGACGATGACCGGCGGTTGTTGCGGCGGCTCGCCGGTCTGGTCGCCGACATGCTGGTCACCAAGAACAGCTACACCGATCAGTTCTTCCGGGCCCGGCGCCGCGAGCAGATGAGCGTGGCCGCCGAAATCCAGTGGTCACTGCTCCCCCCATTGACCATGATCACCCCTCAGGTCACGGTGGCCGGCATCCTCGAGCCCGCCTACGACGTCGCCGGCGACAGCTTCGACTACGCCCTCAACGACGACGTCCTGCACGTCGCCGTCATCGACGCGATGGGGCACGGCCTGAACGCGGCCGTGCTGGCCACCGTCGCCATCGGCGCCTACCGGCACGCCAGACGCGCCGATGTCGGGCTGGCGGAGCTGTACGGGTTCATGGACGCGGCCATCGACGATCAGTTCGGGCCCGACCACTTCGTCACGGCGCAGATGATGCGGCTGGATGTCCGATCAGGCCTGCTGCGATGGGTCAACGCCGGCCACCCGGCGCCGCTGCTGATCCGCGACCACCGGGTCGTCCAGGCACTGGAGGGCCCGGGAACGTTGCCGGTCGGCTTCGGCGGCGACCGGCCGCGGATCAGCGAGCAGGTTCTCCAGCGGGGTGACCGGGTCCTGCTGTTCACCGACGGCCTCGTCGAGGAGCATGAGACCGGTGGCGAGCAGTTCGGCGAGGAACGCCTCCTCGACTTCATCAACGACGCCGGGCACCTCGGCGAAAGCGCGCAGGAGATGGTCCGCGGACTCTCTCACGCCCTCATGCGCGCACGCGGCGGGACCACCAGCGACGACGCGACCCTCTTCCTGATCGAATGGCGTGGGGGCACCGCCGACCACCTCGCCGCGCTGGACACCTGATCAGCCTCCGAGCACAGTGGGCGACCGCAGGAAGCGGCGGGTATGCCATGTTGAGGCCCCCATCGTTCCGCACGAGGAGGCGCACATGTCCGGGTCCCAGTCCCAGGTATGGGTGGCCGGCCACGACGGACGCACCCTGATCCGAGCTGGCTCGACGACGGCGCACCACCCCTGACTCCTCGGCACAGCACCGGCACCGACCCACCTACCGAACAGGCCCAACCCCCGCCGGAACAGGGCTGCCCGCAACCGGCGGACCGCAGTGCCCCCGAGAGGGGAGCGGCGATGTCGAGTTCCACGAAGCGCCTTACCGGCTCCCGTCGCTGTTCTCCGCCATCTGCACACGGTCGGCGCGCCCTCGCGTCACGCGGCGGACGCCGGATGACCACGCCCCGGTAGGCGTACGGACGGCGGGTGGGATGCGGCCGGTGAGGTCACGCCGTGCGGACACCCCGACCTGGTCCTCGTCAAGGCAATCCGCGCCGCCGTCATCGACCGCCGTGCAGCCGAACCGATCGGCGCTACGCGTCGCGAAGACCTGCCGCTGAGCACGGTCGCGAAAGCGAGCCGACGATACGCGAGGCCGACGGGTTGGCAGAGGCCGGACGAGGACTCCACACCGTCAACGTCCTGACCGGCAGGTGGAGCTGGACCGGCGACGCGAGCGGCCGCACCGTGGCCGCCGTGAGTCCGGACTGCTGGAACCGGTCACCGGCGGGTAAGCGACCCTCAGCATGACTGGGTCGATGTCGGCGGGCAACGACGGGGCGGCGCGGAAGCTCTGTCCGGTTTGAGGTCGTGGTGAAGCGGTCTGCGGACAGGAGGGAGGACCCGATCTTCGGTGATTTGCCGAGAGGTACAGTCGAACCAACACGCGGTGACCTGCGGTCCGGCCGCTATTCCAATAGTGCGGTGGCGCCCGGTCCTTGGCGAGCTAATCGTGGGACGGAGCTCGCGTAGGTCCACTAGGCCCCGGCGGTCTTCGCCGACTCTCCGGTCGGCCGACGGCCCGGATTGCGTGCGTTCACTCGCACACCGGCACCGGGTTCCGGTGATCGTGGGTCGCGCTGGAGGGGGAAGGCATGAAGTGCGGAAGTCAGATGGCGGTTGCCGTCGTCGTGGGTTACCTGCTGGGGCGTAGACACAAGAAGCGGTTGGCCGCGCTTCTTGCGCTCCTGGCAGCAGCGGGAGGCAAAGTCCCCATAGATGAGCGCGAAGTGCTACGGCGTACCCCTTTGGGTGCCCCACTGGACAAGCTAACGGCAGATATTCGTACTCAGTTGGTCGACGCGGGCACGTCAGTGGCGAAGAAGGCCGCGATCGGCGAGAAGCTGCAATCGATGCGCGAACCGGGCGTCACGAAGGGCGGACAGCGAGAGGAGGCCGAGGAGTCGCAGGAGGAGCCGGCCCGGGGACAGCGAGCACGCCGAGAGCCGCCCCGGCAGGAGCGGACTCGTCAACAGGCGGCGAATGACCACGACGACTACGAGGGCGACATCGGCCAATACGAGAGTGCCGAGCCAGAGTCGGAGCGTGACTTCCGGTAGGAGCGTCGTCATCGGTCTCGCACCGGACTGCCACGCCCCGGCAGGCCGCTCGGCCTGCCGGTTGGAGACAGCCCCGCTGAGGCGGCCAGGGATGGCGCCCCGCATCATGTGATCTTGCCTTGGGAGTCCCGGAAACGCCGCGCCCTCACAAGCCGCAAGGCGCCCTGCGTCCTGGCTCGCTCCTGTGTTCGGTCGCAGCGTGCACGCCCCTTCATGCGTAGAGGAGCGAGGTACAGCGCGCGCCAGGGTGCTGCGCCCCGGGCCATCGCGGCCGTGCCGAAACGCCGTATGTCAAGATGCTGAGCCGAGTTTTCGAGCCGCGCAGCACCCGACAGGCCTGATTTCCTGGCGATCAGACCCTGCCTGCGATAAATTCGATATGGGCCACGCACTCTCACGTGTAGCGGCCCGAAAGGGCGACCCCGGTGTGACTGCACCGGGGTCGTTTCGGTTTGCTCCGGTGCCATGCTCATCGGTGGCCGCCAAGTCCCGCGCGGGCCGCTCCGGCCGGTGTCTGCGGTTCGTGACGGCAGGTGAGGGCGATGCTGTACGGAGCCGCGCCATACCCGTGCTGACCACCGACGCTGAACCGGCGTACCGTCAAGATCGGCTAATTTAGAGGTACTGGCCCGTCGCGGCGCCATCGGTCCTCGACACCCGCATCGACACCACGTTGGCCATGTTGATGACCACGCCGGTCTCGTCGGGCTCGCGCTCATACCTCGCCTCGTTCAAGACCAGGCTGCGATGCTCGTCAATGGCATGAGCGACCGATTCAAGCGCCTCATTCTCGTCAGTGAAATCCCGGCATACCACGGAGACATCTTCCCCGCCTATCGGGTGAAATCGCAGGATAAGTACGATGTTGTCAGGCACGGCCGGTCCCCTTCCGCGCGGAATCCAGGTGGGCGGCCCCACCCGGCTGACCTCGGCCCCCTAGTCCACGCTTCGTCGGCGCGGACCCCGACACTCTCAAGTGTGCCCTCGTCCATGGTCCCAGGAACCAGGGCCATCAGGCCGGCCTGGCGACGCTTCCCGGGGTGTGCCGCTCGAACATTGGGTTACGTAGTCTGAGCTGGTGTTATGCGGCGTGGTGGTATTCGTTGATCACGCCGGTGACCACAGGTCTTCGCCGGATGGATCGTAGGTCGGTGAGCTCGGCTGCGCGCGGGGTCGGCCTGGTTTCGGTATCCGGGGGCCGCTGTCACCGAGACTGGTGCGGGCGGTGGAGGTTGTAGTGGATCAGGCACTCGCGGAGTACCCGGGCCAGATGCCGTTCGCCGAGGATCAAGATCCGGTCCAGGAGTTCGCGGCGGAGGGTGCCGATGACGCGTTCACAGATGGCGTTCATCCTCGGCGTTTGCGGCATCGTCTTGATGATCCGCAGCCCTTCAGCCTGGAAGACCTCCCCGAACGCGGCGGTGAAGAGGGGATCTGGGGCCACCGGCGTCGGTTTACCAGCCGCGACAGCGCCGCAAGCCAGAGCCGGTCGGCGTGGTCCCACCGCGGTCGGCCGCCCAACTGCCGGCGCAACACCTGGTTCTCGTGGCGGAGCACCAGCAGCTCGAAGTCTTTGGAGACATCGGAACGGACCAGCATCTTCAGCAGGCCGGGCAGAGACCTGACCAACCGGTAGGCCAGCGACAACAACGCCCCGAGATGGGGCCAGCCACGACACCGATCCCGCAGCGAAACCCCAGCTCAAGGCACCAAACCGAGTTTCCGAGCGGGACAGGCGCGCGGACAGGCCGATCCCTGCCCCGCACGCCGCGTGCTGGGGCGGACGAGGTGGCTCGACGGCACGTACTCGTCGCGGGCACTGCGACCTGCTGTTTTAACGGCCGACCCCGCCGGTTCGAAAATCAAATGCTCGATCCTGTTTTCGTGCGACACGAACCCTGCGCGCTACGCCGTATGTCCCGCTTGTTTTTTGATCATTCGTTGCGCAGAGAAATCTCATCAGTCTCGGCGATGGTGTCGGCCTCGATGGCGCGCAACCCGTTACCGAGCCGCTCGCGAGCCTGGCGCAAAAGCTTGAGTGAATTGGTGAAGGTACTCTGTTCGGCGGCACGTTCCGGGTCGGCCTCGTGCTCTTCGATGAGATGTGTCTGAAGAGCCGCCGCGACCTCGTCAGCCGCTTTGAGCGCTTGGTAGATGGCCCGTTCCCGCGCACTGTCGTTGACCATGTGGCAAGTATCCTGCCAGGAGGCCGCATCTCCCAGCCCATCCAGTCGGTGTCCGATGCCCGGCTATCGGGTTGTGAGCCGATAGGGGATGGTGCAGATGACGGCGTCGGTGCTGGCGCGAAGTACGGTCGCCAGGAGCAGGCCGCGCTGGTTCTGCAGGATCCGATAGCGCCATCGGCGTGGCTGGACTTCGGGGATGAGGACGGCGACCTGCCGGTCATCTTGCTGTGCTCGCCGGACGTAGTCGACGATCGGGTGGACCAGCGATCGGTGTGGGCTGTTGAGGGTGTCCAGTCGCACGCCGGGGTTCCAGCGGTCCCATTCGGTGCGGAAGGCGGCGCTTTGGGCTGCTTCGGGGTGGACACTGACGGCGACGACGTCGTCGCCGAGGGAGAGCGCCGCGTGCAGCGCATGCTCGGTGAGCTTGCTGATCCCGCCGACGGGCACGATCACCAGGCTCTCGGCCGGTCGCGGGCGGTTCGGGTGCCGGCCCAGGTCGAGTTCGAGTCCTACTGCCCGGTAGTAGCTTTGAATCCGGGAGAACAGCAGCATCAGCGCCGGCACGGTGAGGACCACGACCCAGGCACCGGAGGTGAACTTGCTCGCGAGAAAGACGACGGCGGCGGTCGCGGTCAAGACCGCACCGGTGCCGTTGAGGACGGCGCGCAGCCGCCAGCGCCGGGAGCGCCGGCCGTGCCAGTGCCGGACCAGCCCGCTTTGGCTGATTGTGAATCCGATGAATACCCCGATCGCATACAGCGGGATCAGTCGGTGGGTTGCGGCACCGGTCGCCAGCAGCAGAACGGCCGCGAACACGGCCAGGGCGACGACGCCGTAGCGGTAAACCGGCCGTTCGGCTCGAAGACCGAACAGGTGGGGCAGCCGGTCATCGGTGGACAGCAGGCTCATCAGTACGGGCAGGCCGCCGAAGCTGGTGTTGGCGGCCAATGCCAGGACCACGGTGACGGCGATGTTCGTCGCGTAGTAGGCCCAGCCGGTGCCGAAGGAGCCGGCGGTGAGCTGGGCCAGCACGGTGACTCCGCCGCGGGGCGCCACATGCTCGCGGCCGATCAGTACCGCCAGCCCGATCAGCATCGCCCCCAGCAGCGCACCGAGCATCAGTTCTGTGCGCTGAGCGCGTCTGGCACGCGGCCGGCGAAAGGTCGGGACTCCGTTGGCGATGGCTTCGATCCCGGTCAGGGCCGAACAGCCGGCCGCGAATGCCTTCAGGATCACGATCGTTCCGAGTGCCTCGCTGACGTGGACCGGCTGGGCGCTGCCGACCACAACGGCCGGATGCGCGCGTACCAGACCGACGATGATGACACCGAAGATCGCGGCCAGGAACGCCACCATCGGCAACATGAGGACGCGTGCGCTTTCGGCGATGCCCCACAGGTTGACGGCAGTGATCAAAACCAGGCCGATCAGGCACATCGCGAGGATGTGGTGTCTCAAGGACGGGAATGCCGATGCCAGGCTGGCCGCTCCCGCGGCGAGGCTGACCGCGACGGTCAGCACATAGTCGACCACCAGACTGGCGGCTGCCAGCAGGCTGACCGTGGGTCCCAGATCCTTCTTGCCCACCGCGTACGCGCCACCGCCGTCAGGATGCACCGAGATGACCTGGCAGTAGGAGACGACCAGCACGACGAGTAGGCCCGCGATGGCCAAGGTGATCGGCACGGTCAACCGAAGCGCCGATGTACCGGCCGCCACCAGCACGAGCACGATGGCTTCCGGCCCGTAGGCCACCGAGCTGAGCGCATCAAGCGACAGCGCGGCCAGCCCCCCGAAGCTGGTCAGATGCTCTTTGTTGCCCTCCCCATGCCGCAGCGGCACCCGCGGCACGACCTTCTTCGGCGCCGTTCCAAGGCTCATAGGTGCCTTCCGCGCTGGCGGCCCTGCCGCCCGTCCGGTCCTGTTACTTACGCCATCACACTGCCAGGCAGGCCCGGCATTTCCATAGTGCCCCCAGATTCAGTCGCCTTCGGCAGTGGCGAAGTCAGACCACTGCCCCAGCGCCCCGGCATTCCGCCACGTACCGCCAGAATGAGCAGATCGAGCACGTCGCCGCAGCAATCTCCTCTGGCGATAGGCCTTTCTGGCCTCGCTTGTTTCCGGCCTGCGGCCGAACGGATTGGCTTGAGCGATCAGCTGGCCCGCCGTCCACAGCGCAGCCACGATCCGGCCCTCGGAGAGGATCCGATGACGAGCACGGCCTTGACGATCACCAGTGACGCTCACGCCGAGCGGGTGACCGTCCACCTCGCCGGCGAAGTCGACATCAGCAACGCCGACCTGCTACGCAACACCCTGCTACAGCACTTCCGCAACGGCCACACGACAGTCACCATCGACATGAGCGGGCTGACCTTCATCGACTGCGCGGGCTTGTCCGCGCTCATGCGCGCCCGCAACGACGCCCGTGACCACAGCGGATCAATCCACCTCGACGGCGTCGTACAGCACAGTGTCGTACGGATCATGCACCTGACCGGCATTCTCCAGGCATTCCCCCCACCCGGCGCCGCGCCGATCAGTTATTAAGGACACACTTCCAGACCGAGGTGCCGGTCTGCTGGCTGGGGGGCCGAGGCGCCCGCAACACCATTGAGCCGATCGTGGAAGAAAGAACGTCTATTCGACCCACTGCGTTCGGTGTCATGACATCGACTCCGCCCTCGACCCCTGCAAAGGAGCCGACTTTCCATTCGCCCAGGACGGCGTCAACTTGATGGTTAGCGCGCAGAATGTCCTCAGTGATTTGATCCGCGCCGCGCCCACCCGTCGTGTGCCCGCACCTTCAGGCCAGGAACGTGGCGGGATAGCGGTCACGCTGGTTCTCGGCACCACCCGAATCACACAGGTGCGTCGCCTCGCCCGGCGCCGCCGGTAGCAACCCGCGGGTCGCAGGGTCCTGAAAGTTGCGGTGACTGTGGAAGGGAGGTGCGGTGATGTGCAGTACTCAGGAACGCAAATCGATGATGATCCTGTCGTCGTGCTCCGCTTCTTCAACCGCCTCGGGCCCGGACCTGGCGGCACCGGTACGGCGCACGCGCCTGCCGAGACTCCTCGTCTCGACCCACGGCCAACGGCGACCCCGGTGATTCCCGCCACCCCGGCCACCCTCCTGACCGAAGAACCCGGACCCACCAGCTGAACGAATACCGTTGCCGTGCCGTTGGAGTTGGGTGGCGTGGGTACGGCTGCCCCGTAAGGCCCACCGATTTCGACACCGATCCGGGTCGGCGCCCGGTCACCCTGCCATGGCCGCCTTAGCTCGCCGGCGTACACCACCCCTGCTGCGCAGGGTTTCGCCCCAAACAGCCGGGTAGGGCCGGGTTTAGCAGTGGATTCTTCCGGATCGGCCTCATGACGGCGACCGCGCTGCGGTCGCCTGGCCAGCGCTGGAACGGTTCCGTCGGCCTTGGACGGGGGGGATTGATCATGAACATCGGCGTGGCCGTTGGTGTGGGTTATCTATTGGGCCGGACGCGGAAGTTGAAGCTGGTGATGACCCTGGCCGCCGCCAGAGCGTCCTCCCGGCTGGGCAAGAACCCTGCCAGGCTGGTGAGGCAGGGCACCAAACTGCTCGTTTCCTCGCCCGAGCTTAAAACGCTCACCGACACCGTACGCGGACGGCTCCTTGAGGCGGGCAAGGCGGCCGCGGTGGCGGCGGTCAACAGCCAGATCGATGCGTTGAGCGACCGGATCCAGGAACGCACCCGGTCGCTGAGCCGCCCCGCCACGCCCACTCGAGGCGGAGGCCAAGGGAGCGATGGGGCCGACGAGGGCCGCTCGGGTCGGGTCGAGGCCGACGAGGAGGAAGGCTATGAGCAAGAGCCGGTCAGGGGGGAGCGGGAGGAACGGCCGAGGCGGCGCCCGGCGTCCGCGGGCGTACGGCCGCGCCCGCAGCACCGTGGACAAGAGACCGAACCCGAAGACGACGACGAGGCGGAGCGGCCCCGGCGGACCAGGCCGGCGGGCCGACCGCCCGTACGACGGACCCGGAGGTGAGACCTGTGACCGACCGACTCCAAGACACCGTCCACAGCGCGGCGGGAAAAGCACCGGGCGGGAACCTCATGCAGGACCTGCACACCGACCGTCTGACCGGCGAACTGCAGAAACTTCTGACGGCCGTGGCGATGCGGGGTGCCACCTCGCTGCTCGGCAAGGTCGAGGGCACCGCCGGACGGCTCGCCGACTACTCCGAAATGGGCGGCTCGGGGCTGTTGTCGGCGCTGACCGGAAACCCCGGGGGCGCAGGCCTGCTGTCGGCGCTCACCGGCGGGGGAGGCGACGGCGGTTCGTCGCTGAAGGACCGGCTGGCACCGGGCTTTAACGCACTCAAGGCGTTCACTAAGACGAAACTGCAGCAGAAGCTGGGCAAGGGCGGCGGTGGTAAGGGCAAGAAGTTCAAGGTCATCAACATCGTTGAGACGCTGGACGTCGGCGTTCCGTTGCGCCTGGCCTATGACCAGTGGACCCAGTTCGAAGACTTCCCCAGCTTCATGAAGAAGGTGGAGAGCGTCGAGCAGGCGGCGGATGAGAAGCTCAACTGGAAGGCGCAGGTTTTTTGGTCGCACCGGACCTGGGAGTCGACCATCCTCGAGCAGATCCCCGACAAGCGCATCGTGTGGCGCTCCAAAGGACCCAAAGGCTCGGTGGACGGCGCCGTCACCTTCCACGAACTCGCGCCGGAGCTCACCCGCATCGCGCTGGTCCTCGAATACCATCCGCAGGGGCTCTTTGAGAAGACCGGCAACCTCTGGCGCGCCCAGGGCCGCCGGGCCCGGCTGGAGTTCAAACACTTCCGCCGCCACGTCATGACACAAGCGATTCTGCGCCCGGACGAGATCGAGGGCTGGCGCGGTGAGATTCGCGACAGCCAGGTCGTCAAGGACCACCAGACCGCACTGCGTGAGGAGAAGGCATCACCCGAAGAACCTGAAGAACCCGAAGAGCTCGAAGAGTACGGCGAGTATGAGGGTGAGGGCGAACAGGTCGAGGAGCCGGAATACGCGGGCGAACAAGGCGAGGAGCACCAGGGCGAGGAGGAAGAAGATCGCGAACCCGAAGGCCGGAGGCAAGCCGAAGCGGTGCGAGCGCGGCGGGGAGGATGAGCAGCACCGGTCGATGAGGACACCACGCGCGACGGCCGTGCAACCGGCGCGCGGGCTCAGCTCGGCAGGTCGGGCGGCGGGGCTCGCCGACGTCATCGACACGGCCTGGGCAAGGCCTGGTCACGACGGTAGAAGGGCCGGCGTGCCGAGGTGGGTGGTAGTCGCTATGCCGGGTACCACGCCCTTATGGGGGCGGGTCCGATCGACGGGTGGGACCGGGCGGTGGACGTCCTGGTCGCAGGGGCTTCGCATGGCCGTTCTTGGACGGCGTCCGGCGCTGCGGTCCGGTCGGCCGTCCTGGGAGGCCTGGCGGACGCCGTGCGGTGGCTGACCACGCCGCTGCTCCCGGATGACTATCTCGCGCTGTTCGATCCGCTGTGGTGCGGGCGGGAGCTAAAGGGCCGGGTGGAGGCGATACACGCGGAGACCGCGGACGCGGCGACACTGGTGATCCGTCCCGGCCGTGGTTGGGTTCGGCACAGGCCGGGGCAGTGGGTGCGGATCGGTGTCGATATCGAGGGGGTGCGTCACTGGCGGTCCTTTTCGGTGTCCTGCCCTCCGGGACGCCCGGACGGGTGTATCACGATCACCGTCAAGGCGGACCCGGACGGGCTGGTCTCGCGCTACCTGGTACGGCAGGCGGCGCCTGGCATGATCGTCCACCTGACCAGACCAGATGGTGAGTTCGTCCTCCCGGAGCCGCCACCGCGGCGTCTGCTGTTCCTGACGGCCGGCAGCGGCATCACACCCGTTCGAGCGATGCTGCACGGCCTCTTGACCCCCGCGGCCGCGAGGGGCGCCGCGGAGCCCGGAGTCGCCGATGTGGTCTTGCTGCATTCGGCGCCCACGCCAGGAGACGTCATCTTCGGCGCGGAGCTGCGGGCCTTGGCGGCGCGGTTTCCGAATCTGTGGCTGTATGAGCGGCACACGCGAACGCGGGGACGCCTGCGGCCGGCCGACCTGCCGGCTCTGTGCCCGGACTGGGCCGAACGTTCCGCGTGGGTCTGCGGACCGGCCAAGATGCTCGACGAAGCCAAGGAGCACTGGGCGGGATTGCCTGATCGGCTGCACGTCGAGCACTTTCGCCCGGCCGCACCGGCGGCCGGGGGCGAGGGCGGCCGGATCCGGTTCACCAGGAGCGGCCGGGAGACCGACGCCGACGGCGGCACACCGCTGCTGATCGCCGGGGAGGGCGCGGGTGTTCTCATGCCGAGCGGCTGCCGGATGGGGATCTGCCACAGCTGCGTGGGGCGGCTCGCCTCGGGGCAGGTACGTGACCTGCGCACCGGTCAGGTCCACGGTGAGGCGGGCGACCTTGTCCAGACCTGTGTGTCGGCCGCCGCCGGCCCAGTCGAGATAGAGCTTTAACGCAGAGGGGGGATCATGTCGACCACCGCACTTGTCAGTCCGGCCGACGTCGAGGAGTTCGGACGTGAGCTGGATAAGATCCGTGACGAGGTCATCGCGAGCCTCGGGGACAGGGACGCACAGTACATCCGCGGCGTCATCGCGACCCAGCGCAAGCTTGAGCTGGGCGGCCGTGTCCTGTTGTGCGCGTCCTGGCTGCCGCCCGCCTGGGTGGCCGGGACCGCGGCGCTGGCCACCGCGAAGATCTTGGAGAACATGGAGATCGGCCACAACGTCCTGCACGGGCAGTGGGACTGGATGCGCGATCCGAAGATTCACTCCACGACCTGGGAGTGGGACACCGCCTCCCCTGCCGCCCAGTGGAAACACTCCCACAACTTCGTTCACCACACCTGGACGAATGTGCTCGGCAAGGACCGCGACATCGGCTATTCGCTGCTGCGGGTCAGCCCGGAGCAACGCTGGCATCCGATCTACCTTCTCCAGCCGATCTACAACGTGCTGCTCGCGCTGGTCTTCGAGTACGGCATCGCACTGTATGACCTGGAGGTCGAACGCATACCGGCCGGGGACAAGAGCCTGAAAGAGACCTGGACCCAGCTGCGCGGCATCGCGGGCAAAGTACGGCGCCAGATCGTCAAGGACTATCTCGCGTTCCCGCTGCTGGCCGGCCCCGGCTTCGTGCCCGCCCTGCTCGGCGACCTCACCGCGAACCTGGCCCGCAACGTCTGGGCGCACACCATCATCTTCTGCGGCCACTTCCCCGAAGGCGCCGAAGTCTTCACCGAGGAACAACTCGAAGGCGAGACCCGCGGCGAGTGGTACGTCCGCCAGCTGCTCGGCTCCTGCAACATCGACGGCGGCCGTCTCCTGCATCTCATGAGCGGCAATCTGAGTCACCAGATCGAGCATCACCTGTTCCCCGATATGCCGAGCAACCGGTACGCCGAGATCGCGCCACGAATCCGTGCCCTGTGCGAACGATTCGGGCTCCCCTACACCTCCGGCTCACTGGCCCGACAGACCGGATCGGTCTACAAGCGCATCCTGCGACTCGCCTTCCCCGGACCCCGGCACCAGCACACCGAACCGGCAGAACCACCAGCCCCAGACCTCCAGGCCGTCATCTGAAGCACACCCATGCCATGCATCCTGGCCTGGCCGGCTTCGGCGTACGCCACCAACATCGGCCACATGTGGGGCATCGCCGGCTCCCGCCACCCTCAGTGGCTCGTTCATGCTGCTCCGTTCGCGTAGGAGTGGCGGGGCTCTCAGCAGGCCAGACGGTGTCCCCGGACGCGGTGAGAAAGACGCGTTCCCAGAAGTAATCCCGGCTTCCGAGAACACAAACCCGAGCCGGAAGACGGGGACCGGACCGCCGTCGCCGCCGCGGCCCACCCCGCTGCCGGACGACATCGCAGAGTTCGTCGCAGACTACGCGGCGGCCCTGGAGAAGGTGCCGCACCGGGGTGAGCGGCGCCTGTCTTTAGTCACTGTCAGTAGTAGTGGTGGCGGCCTCCGACGGCGTGCCCCATACGGCCCATCAGCATGAGCACGAGTCCGACGATCAGGACGATGATCCCGATGGTCCACAGGATGGTGATGCCGGTCAGGAATCCGGCGATCATGAGGATGATTCCAGCAATGATCATGATGGTTGCCTGTCTCGATGGAAGCGAAGATGCAGCGGAGGGCGGCGCCGGCTGGGCCGGGGCCTGGCCGGAGGTGGATCAGTGCCCGAACAGGTGCCGCCTGCGGTGCCCGGCGTCTTCCCCGGGCGCGGTTGCCGTGTTCTGTGCGGCGTCGCCTTGGGCGGATTGGCGTTGGTCGATCAGCTTGTCGCGTTCCTGACTCGCGGCGGCGGTTTCGCGCCTGGACTGAGCGAGGCCCCGGCGTGCGGTACGGCCGCGGACCGAGGTCCGGCGGGCGCCGCCCAGCAGCAGGCTCAGTCCCAGCATCGCAATCGCGCCGACCACGAGCCCGTACAGGAACAGCGTGCCGGTCGAGCCGGTCACGTGATAGCCGAACACCGCGAACCCATGAGTGAACTCGTGCCCGCTGCCGCTGTTGGCCAGGACACCGGTCACACCAACGATCGCCGCGGCGACCAGGATGACGAACCCGAGAATGAGGATCATGACGCCCTCCTACCGTCTACACCGTATGTCTACAGTGCAACACCACGGTAGAGTGGCGTCAACACCGTAGACCTACACATCGGGGATTATGGTCGCGTTATGGTCGCGACCGAACTCAGCCATGCCAGAGGCGGCGCTCCCCAGACGGCGCGAGAAGACATCGGGAACGACGCCAGAGAAGGCCATCAGGAAGGTGCTGCCGCGATGACTCGACCACCGGCTGACTCCATCGACGCCAACGACGACGCCGATGGCACGGTCGGCAACGGCGGGGGCAAGATCACCCGGAAGGTGGTGCTGGCCGCTGCGCTGGGGATCATCGACCGTGACGGAGTCGACGCGCTGTCCATGCGCCGCCTCGCCCGCGCCCTGGACCGGGACCCGATGATCGTCTACCGGCACGCCCCGAACAAGGCCGCCCTGCTCGACGGCGTCGCCGAGACCGTTCTCGCCCAACTCAAGGTCGACCCCACCGACCCTGACTGGGTCGCCCAACTACGTACCGTCGCCCGCGAGTACCGCTCACTGGCGCTGACCCACCCGCGCGTCGTGCCGCTGCTGGTCACCCGACCGCTGGCCACCCCCTTGGCGCTCCGGCCCCAAGGCACCCTGCGGCCACTGGAAGACATCCTCACCCTGCTCACCACAGCCGGCTTCAGCCCACCGGCCGCCCTGCACATCTACCGGGCCCTGTTCGGCTTCCTCCACGGCCACATCCTCGACGAACTCCAAGAACTCATCGACAACCCCGCCGAAACCGACGACCTGCTACGACTGGGCCTGCACCGACTCCCCATCGACCAATTCCCCCTCCTGCGCAGCCTCGCCCCCGTCCTGGCCACCTACGACGGCGCCACCGAACTCGAACGCGGCCTCGACATCCTGCTCGCCGGACTCACCACCACACTCAACCCCCCAAACCAAACCCCACCCAGGGAAGCACAACCCCCCACCGGCTGACCCGACACTCTCCCTCTCCCGCACCCCATCCTGGCCGCACAGGCAGAAGGAAGACCGGGCGGGAAGCGCCGGCGACGCGCGCCCCGCCGACATCTGCCTGGACCTGCGCCCGGCAACCCCCGCCAAGCTTGCTCACACCCGAGCAACTGCCAGTTCGCCGCCGAGCTCGGGCTGCGAAGGCCTGCGGTGGCCGCGACCAGCAACGCCTTCGGCTGCGGCCATGCGCCCCGTCCGCCAATCCGGCTCCCCGCTTCCTGCCGCCCGCAGGCCTCCGCAGGACGATCCGGGGTATTTCCGCAGATGAGTAAGTTGGATTTCGGGGCGTGACCGACATAAACCCATATCCGCCCAGCGCCGATAGCACGGCACCAGCCATGCCCTCCAGCGTGTCAGGCGCCGGCCCTGGTGAGGGGGCAGGGAGGGGGTGGCGCGTGCCGGGACTGATCGCCGGACTGTTCCTGGGCCTGCTGGCCGGGTTGATCGCCGGCCTGATCGTGGGCTTGGCCGTCGGCCTGACCGTGTTCTTCACCACCGGCGTGGTGGCCGGGCTGGTCGCCGGTCTGCTCATCGGCGGTGTCGTCGGATTGGCCGTCGGAGTGATGGCCGGGTTCTTCGTCGGCCGGTTGAGCCGCTGATCCCCGATGTCGCAGGGCTTGGTGTTACCCGGAGCGGTCGTTGCCGAGTGGGACGAGGTGTCCGTAGCGTTCGAGCACCCGAAGCCGTTCTCATGCCCGCGAACATCGTGCCGACCGCATACGAGTTCTGGTCGTGCCGGTAGGGCGAGGGTCCTGGAGTGCGTTCGGACTGCCGGAATCCGAAGATGGTGATGCGAAGATCTTTAATGGCTTCATCCAGCCCGCCGATGGCGTGGCGGATCCTTTCAGTCGCGTGGGCGTCGTCGATGCGCGTCAAGGCGATGTGCAGATGCAGACTCACGGCGACCATCTGGCCGGACGATGGCTGTCGTTCAGGTCGTGGGCGATGCGGTCATGTTCGTCGGTCAGGCTCTGCCGTACCTCGGCCGAGTCGCCTGCATGGGTATCCGCGGGCTCCCCGGGGAGCACCGGAACCGCGATTCGGCGCTGCCGTCAGACCGTCGTCGGCGGGCCTTTCGGACGCCTCGCCTGGCTGGATTTCACCCGTTGTCGGCGGGCCTGGGGCTGCCGCACCGTCATCGGGTGGCCCCGCCGCTGCCATCGGTGCGCGATCGTATCCGTTGATGTGCGACCGGTCTGGCCCGTTCCTCGTGGCGGCGCTCTCCGGCGGGGGCGATGGCGGAGTCGGCCTGCCGGGCGTTCTCCGAGCCCGAGCGCGATCCGGCCGAACGCGGCGCGGCCGCCGGTCGCGACGACGACGCCGGTGCCGGATCCGGCGCATACCACGGTGCCCATCAGTGCACAGCAGGCCAGCTCGGCCAGGGGCGACCCGGCCAGAACGGGGTCGGTGGACTTCGCCGCCGGTTGGGACTCACCGGTGAGGACCGATTCGTCGCACTCCAGGCCTACGGTGGCAACGAGCCGTACGTCGGCGGGGACCACCTCACCCAGCTGCAGCATGATGACGTCGCCGGGCACCAGCCGTGTCACGTCGATCGGACACGGGTGCCCGTCGCGCAGGACGACGCACTGGTGGGATATCTGCGCGTGCAGCGCCTCCGCGGCCTTCTCGGCGCGGTACTCGTTGCCGAATCCCAGCCCCACCGAGGCCGCCAGGATGGCCCCGATGATCAGTGCGTCGGCGCGTTCACCGACGAAGAACGACGCGACCGCGGTGACCGCCAGCAGTATCAGCAGGGGCGAGCGGAGCTGGCGGACCAGGACCGGCAGCGCGCGGGCCCGGTGTGAGCGCACGGCGTTCGGGCCGGCCGACCGCAGCCGGTCGGCCGCCTCCTCCGCGCCCAGACCGTCACGCCTGCCGCCCACCCGGCCGAGGACCTCCTCGGCGGTGAGCGACCCGGCAGCGGTCACCTCCAGCGAAGCCACACCGGGCCGATCCCTTGGGCGGGACGTGGACGCCACGGTCACAGACATCTGGCTTCCTTTCGGTTCCAATCCTCTCCGCTCGTGCCTCACCCCCCGACCCGCCCCTGCACAGAGCCGAAGGTCCCCCACAGCACCGCCGGCGTTTCCGGCCACCCTCCTGACCGAGGGACCCGAAGCCGTCAGGTGAGGGTTCGAGCCCGCGGCCGGCGTGATGCCGCGCACGGGCGTTCGCCTCAAAACATGGCTCTGAGGAAGGGTGAACCGCGATGACCAGGGAGGCTACGGGTCCATCGTGGCGAGATGGTCTGCGGTGCCGCCGCGCCATTCGAGGAGGAAGAGGGTCGCGTCGTCACTGGTGACCCCGCCTCTTTCCCGCATGAGGGCGTGAGAGAGCCTGCGCGCCATCTCCTGGATGCCTTCGCTCGGGCGCCCGGCACGCTCGATGAAGTCGATGAGACGTTTCTCCCCGAACTGCTCTCCGCCGCTCTCGTGTTCTTCGACCAAGCCGTCGGTGAAGAACAGCACCCGGTCACCGCGGCGGAGTTCTTCCTCTCCGATCTGCGGTTCGTCGCCCCCGAAGCCGACCGGCAGCGTTCCCGGGCTCTCCAGCGCCTGGACGACCCGGTGGTCGCGGATCAGCAGCGGCGCAGGGTGACCGGCGTTGACCCACCGCAGGACTCCCGATCGGACATCGAGCCGCGCCATCTGTGCCGTGACGAAGTGATCGGGCCCGAACTGCTCGTCGACGGCCGCGTCCATGAACGCGTACAGTTCCGCGAGCCCGATGTCGGCGCGTCTGGCATGACGGTAGGCGCCGATCGCGACGGTGGCCAGCACCGCGGCGTTCAGGCCGTGGCCCATCGCGTCGATGACGGCCAAGTGGACGATGTCGTCGTTGAGGGCGTAGTCGAAACTGTCGCCGGCGACGTCGTAGGCCGGCTCGAGGATCCCGGCCACCGCGACCTGCGGAGTGACCATGATCAGCGGAGGCAGCAGTGACCACTGGATCTCCGCGGCCACGCTCATCCGCTCGCGGCGCCGGGCCCGGAAGAACTGATCGGTGTAGCTGCTCTTGGTGACCAGCATGTCGGCGACCAGACCGGCCAGTCGCCGCAGCAACCGTCGGTCATCGTCGTCGACGGCGTCGAGGGTGACGGCCATTACCCCTACCTGGTCGCTGCCGTCCAGGAGCGGCAGGAACATCCGCACACCGTCGGCCTGTGGCTCTTCGACGGGGGTCGCACGCAGGAAGGCTCTGCCGGCCGAGGAACCGTCGATCGACTCTGATCCTCCGACCACGAGTCCCCTTCCCGGGAGGGGCGCGAGCACTAGTTGGCCATAATCCTGCAGGAGGATGGACACATCCCGGCCACCGACCCTGGCGACCTCCTCCGCGACCAAGGGGGCGATCAGCTGCGGTGGCATCTCATGCGCCCGGTCCAGCAGCATCCCCAGCAACCGCTCGCCGAACCCCTCCGACCGATCCACCATGACCTTACGGGCCCGCCGTTCGCTCTCCGTCATGGCCATCTCACCCCCGTGCTGATCCTTATGCCCTGACGAATGTCCCTGCTCCCCGACGTGGATCGTCAGCGGGTCACTGAGCACTCCCTCAATCCAGCATCACCCCGATCCGGGTAGGTCACCAGTCCATGAGCCGGTCAAACAGGCCCATGAGCAGGAGGTACCCGGCGGCGCACGGGATGGCGCCGATCCGGCCGGATCATGAGAGCGGGCCCGCCGTGAGGTGGCCGTTCTAGTGCTCGGGGACGCCGATGATCACCGCCAGGTCCCTGCCATCGATCGTTTCGCGTTCGAGGAGCAGGTCGATCACCCGGTGGAGCGTGTCAAGGGCTTGCCGATCAGGTCGGTCGCCCTGACCTCGGCTTCTCGTAGCAGCCGGACTACTTCTTCCTGGTCGATGGAACGCTGCGTCTCTTCGGCGTAGGGGCGGCCGGCGAAGGGGTTGTCGCGAGTCGGTCCTTCCGGTCCGTAGCCGATGGGCCCGACCGTGGTCGAGAATCCCCACTCCCCCATCGATGCTGAGCCTGCAGTACCGTTCCCGATCGGTCGCCGACGTCATCAACGGAGGTACGGCTTGGGGGCTACCGGGATGCAGACGCAGTCTCGGTTCAAGGCGCCCGAGGAGGTCGCCCTGCAATAGCGGGAAGCGACGTAATCGTGTTCGTCGACGGGGTGCCCGCACGCGCACAGCGTGACCGGCGGCGTCTCGCAACGCGATTCCGATGTCATGGCGTCACCCGTCCGAACAGTCCGTTCCACGAAACATCAGGCCACCGCCGCCAAAGACCGCCGGTCGGGGGCGGCTGGGACGAACGCACACGAAAGTGCATGTCAACAGCCAACCGCGATATCGCGCGCGCGGAAACCATGAGCTCGACCAAGGCTCATCACACGGACTGATGACCGGGCTTCCCGCGCCTCTCACGCCGGCTTGCATGAGCGCCAGGTTCTGCTCGCCTTCGCCGCCGACGGAAGGTCGTCGGCTCGACGAACGGCTGCATGCCCGTGTCGTCGAGGCGGCGCCGACCGAGAGTGTCACGACGCTGATCCGCGACACCGGATCCGACTCCGTCCGGCGGCCCGGGTGGCTCATGCGGGATCGGCTTCGGCTGCCCACTCCCCCGGCCCGTCGGGAGAAGGGATCAGCGTCCCCGGCCGGGGACGGCGTGGCCACCGTGGCGCATTCGGCCTGGCCCGGCCGGTGTGCGAACGAACGGAGAGAGCGGCCCGGACGATCATGTCGGGGAGGGCGGCGGCGAGTTGTGCCGGATGGGTGATCGGCGGGTTGCCGCGCCGTGATTCGGGCAGCAGGGCTCGGCAGATGATCGCGTCGATGCGCCCCGGTACCCCGGCCTGTACCTGCCGCGGAGGATAGACCTTTCTCCTACGCATCGGCGCGGAGGCCAGCGTGCTCTCCTCCTCCCCTGGCCATCTACTGGTGAGCGCGGCATACAGGAGAGCCGCCAGCGCCCGTGTGTCGGCCAGCGCTCCGTCATCGCGGCGCGTACTCGCCAGTGCCGCGTCCACGGCCAGCCCGGTGATCTTCACTCCGCCGTCGGGGCTCCACCGCACCGCCCGTGGTGACAGGCGCAGGTGCGCCACGCCGGCGGCGTGCGCCGCCGAGAGCGCCCCCGCCGCCTCAGCCACGATCCACATCGCGTCCGCAACCTCCAGCGGCCCGTCGGCCACCAGGTCCTCCAACGACTCGCCAGAGGGCCATTCGGTGACGACATAGGCGCCCTCCGCGTCGTCCGCGGCGTCGAAGACGTGGGCGAACCGTACGTCGCCGACCCGGCTGGCCGCTCCGGCGGCCGCTACGACCTCACCCGCGTCGGCCGCCCCAGGCGCGAATGTGAGCATCGCCACTGGACGCCTCAACACCTCGTCGAAGGCCTTCCAGACCTTGCAACCTGCGGGCTCACCGACCTGGTCCACCAGCCGGTACCGGCCTATGACTCGGCTGCCCGGCGCACGCATCCGCCCGTCGGGACGCCCGCCCGCTCTGTCGCTCCCAGGGCTGTCGCCCGGCTCGCCCCCGGCGAGCCTTGGCATTTCCATCGGTGTCTCCGTTTCGAGGTCGCTGTCGGGCAGACCTCAGCAATGGGTCGTCGCACCGGGCGGTGGCGAGAGGCAGGTTTCCGGGCCACTGGGCACGGACGTGGTCTTGGTTGAAGGCGGTCGTGCCGGTTGTGACGCCGTGATCGCGGTAGACCTGGCCAGGGGACGTGATGCCGGTCGTGACCGGCGAGGCCGGTCTCCCGGACAGTGCCCGGACCGACACGGTACGCAAAGCCGGCGGTGTGGGGCAGACCTATCGACTCCGACACGCGGGGCACTCGATGTCGATGCCGCGGCGTACGGTCCGCCGGTGGCGGCCTGGACGCCGGATGCCCGTAGGGCCCGGCCGGAGTGCGTACCGGCCGCGCTGGGTTCACGTCGCCGTGTCCTGGGGCGGATCACGGGTTCTGGGTCGCGCGGTCGTAGACGGTGGTGATCTGCCGCGCGATGCGGGTCCAGGCGTAGCGGGAGCGGGCTCGGTCGGCGCCGGCGATGCCGAGCGCGAGGCGGCGGGTCGGATCGGCGAGCAGGCCGCGGATCTGGCGGGCGACCTCCTGTGGTCTGTCCGGTAGGACGTGGACCCCGGTGACGGTGTCAAGGACGGTGTCCAGGTGCCCGCCCACACCGGTCGCGATGACGGGAATACCGCAGGCCATCGCCTCCACCGGTACCCTGCCGAAACCCGTGTACCGGGGCAGCGTGAGCAGCAGGTCGGCCGAGCGCATCAGTTCGGGGACGCGGTCGCGCTGGATGGGGCCGAGGAAGAAGACGCGATCGGCGACCGCCTCCTGTTTGGCGAGCAGATGCAGACGGTGCGCCTGGGGATCGGTGTCGGGGGTGCCAGGCCCGCCGGCGATGATCAACTCGGCACCGGGGATCCGCGTGAGCGCCTGGATGGCGGTCACTGCTCCGTGCTGTTCGGCGCGCCGGGAGAGCAGGAGCAACCGGGGACGTTCACCACGCGGGTAGCTGCCACCGTGCGGGCTGAAGGCGCGGGTGTCGACACCGCCCGGCGCCACGTCGATCCGGTGGCGGGGGACGCCCAGCCGGATCAGCTCGTCTTCCTGGCCGGTCCAGGTGGTGATGGTGGCCGGGACGGTGCGCCCGATGGCGCGCTCCAGACGGATGCGCCGCAATACGGCTGCGGCCTGCTCTCCGTCACGCCGCTGTAGCAGGGCCGGGCCGTGAGGGGTGTGCACGAGGGGGATACGAAGACCCTGCTCGGCGACGAGCGAGGCGAGGCTGCTCATCCAAGAGTGGGCATGGATGATCTCAGGGCGCTTCTGCCGCCATCGGCGGGCGAGCTGTTCACCGAGGACGGTGACATGCAGCAGGACGTCCTGCCAGGGCAGCGGCGCGACCGGCCCGGCGGTGAACTCTTCGACCAGCACCCCGGGCGCCAGACGCAGCAGGTCATGCTCATCGGGGTCCTGGCGGCGGGCGTAGATGGTGACCTGGTGGCCCTGGCGGCCCAGCTCGGTGGCGAGTTCGGCGACGTGGACGCCGTGACCGTCCAGCCCCCATCGGCATGCCCCCTCCGGCCCGCTGCTCGCACGTGGGTTGGCGAGCACCGTGACCATGGCTATCTTCACCGTATGCCGCCAGCGAATGCGGCCGTTCGCCGGTGATGCACAGGTCGGTATCGAGCGCCACCAGAACCCGCCCGAAGATGGCCGGGAGCCCATTGGCGAACCGGCCGAGCCGGACGGCGTCCGGGTGGTGCCTCTTCCAGACCCACGATCGCGTCGATGAGCGGATAGATGAGAGCGATCAGCCTGATGCCGTATCTGCGGCGCACGACAGGACCTCCTTGTGAGCGTTGGGGCGGCGGAGTGGCCTGCGTGTGGCCATCCGCGGCCTCCCGGGCCGAGGAATCGGAACCGACAAGCCGGCCGATCGCCCTTGAGTCAATCCGGCCCGCAGCCGAACGGAAACAAGCAACTCCAGCAAGGCCCATCACCAGGAGAGATCACCTGTACGGTGTGCTCGATCGATCCGGCTCTATTTTCAAGCACGAGACAGCGCGACCCTCCAGTTCGTATTTCAAAACTCAGCCGCCCGGCCCCAATTCTCCGAGAAAGACCGCATTTTCCGTAATTTCGGGTGTATGCTTTTGAGTATCCGGAAACGACGACATCCCGGTTTTTTGGTTGCCCGTCATGCCGGCCCTACCGAAGGGGATGTCATGCCCCTCTTGCATCACTCCCGTAACGGACCCACCAGCCGGCACGCTGAACCCGCCACGTCGGCACCGCCCGTGCGTTCGTCGCCTTCCGCGCCGGCACGCCCTGCGCCAAAGATGCGACCGGTCCCAGTCACGCGGACGAGCGTGGCGTGGGTCGGCGTATGGACCGCGGTAGTCGTGCTCGTCGCGTTCATCGTGTTCATCCTGCAGAACACACGCGACGCACAGGTCTCCTTTCTCTGGTTGCACGGAACCCTGCCGCTGGCGGTCGGTCTGTTGATCGCCATGGTCGCCGGGATGGCGGTGACGCTGATGATCGGCACCGCGCGCATCTCCCAGCTACACCGCCTGGCCCGTCGGCGTCGCGACTGACGGCCGTTGTCGATAGGGGCCTTGACCGGATGGCTGGCCAGGGCCGGAAATCGAGAAACAGCAAACGGGTCACCCATCCGGCAATGAAACGACAGATGAGGACAAGATGAATCATCGTCAGCAGACTCTTGCCCGCCAACCACACCTAGGAACCGGCTTTGCCGAGTCCGAGGCGAAATGGGTGACTCGCCGTCTCGCGCCGCTCGTGACCCGGCTGCGCTCCTTCGCCGACACAGCGGTCGAGCTCCACCTCAGTATCAAGGACCGCGATGGCGCCGATCCGCGAGTGACCCTGGAATGCCGGGGCGCCGGGCAAACCCATCTGGTGGCCACCGCGGCCGCCCACAGGCTGAGCGCCGCCGTGACGGAAGTCCGCAACGACATGATCCGCCAAATCGAGGGCGCCAAGGCCGCCCGGATTTGGCGCGAGCCGCGGCACACCCGTCCTCACCACCGGCGCTGAACCGGAGCATCAACACGACCTTGTCAGACACGGCCGGTCCCCTTCCACACGGAATCCAGGAGGGCGCGCCCCCGACCGACTGACTGCGGGACCCCTCATCCGCGCTTCATCCCTGCGGACCCCGACACTTTCAAGTGTGCCCCCGTCCGCTGATGGCGGCCCGATACGGAACCAGAAGGCACCGACGGCTCAAAGCATGCGTGTCAGGGCACGATGAGGACCGGGCACTCCGCGTGACGAAACACCTCGTCGGCGACGTTGGACCGGAACAGCGCAGACGGTCCGCCGTGGTGCCGGCGCCCTAGGACGATCAGATCCACCTCCCGCTCCCGCGCCTGATCCAGTACGGCCCGTGGCGTGTGTCCCGGCGTACTTTCCAGCAGCAGGCCCTCGGCGTGCACGCCCGCCGTGGACAGGACGGCGACAGCGTCATCGACCATCCGTTGCGCCACGCTGCCCGCGTCGCTCGCCGCCGGTTCACCGGCCAGTGCCTGGCTTGCCAGGGCACCCAGGATCGACGGCAGGGACGGAAAGTCCGTGGCCCGGACATGCAGAACGAGGACCGTCGCACCGGTCAGCGACGCCAGGTGCCGGGTCTGGTCCAGCACGGCCTCCGTACTCGCCGTCCAATCGATCGCAGCGAGGATTCGCTTGTACATCGCCCGTTCCTTTCTCCGGAGGTTTTCACGTCGCACCGGCGTGATCCGCCGGTCTTGAGTCCGTGGCCATGAGGGTCCGCCCAGTGGCGCTGCCGACCATGTGGAGGTGGCGGAGCACTTCGGCGTAGGAACGGGCGAGGGAGGTCTCGGTATAGGAGATGCCGTGCTGTTCGCAGTGAGCACGCACGAGCGCCTGGGCGCGCCGCAGGCTGGGACGCGGCATGCTGGGGAACAGGTGGTGTTCGATCTGATAGTTCAGGCCACCGAGTACGAAGTCGGTGAACCGGCCGCCGCGTACGTTACGGGACGTCAGTACCTGGCGGCGCAGGTAGTCGACCTTCTCGTCCTCGCCCAGGATGGGCATGCCCTTGTGGTTCGGGGCGAACGAGCATCCCATGTAAACGCCGAACAGGCCCTGCTGCACGAGCAGGAAGCACACGGCTTGGAAAGGAGACAGCACGAGGAACAGGGCCGCCAGATAGCCCGCCGCGTGGATCAGCAGCAGGATCGCCTCGGTCGGTTTCGCCTTCGGTGATCCACTGCGGTCCAGAAGCGCCCGGACGCTTGCGACGTGCAGGTTGAGTCCTTCCAGCAGGAGCATCGGGAAGAACAGGTAGGCCTGCGAGCGGGCCAGCAGGATGCCGAGTCCGCGGCGCGCGCGAGCGTGGGCCTGGGTGAAGGCGATGGCACCGCCTGCGATGTCGGGATCGTGGCCTTCGTGGTTCGGGTGGGCGTGGTGGCGATTGTGCTTGTCGACCCACCAGCCATAGCTCAGCCCGACCAACAGACCACCATGCAGGCGGCCGAGCAGGTCGTTCGCGCGTTTCGAACCGAAGATCTGCTTGTGCCCGGCGTCGTGCCCGACGAACGCGACCTGGGTGAACATCACCGCGAGGAAGACCGCGACCAGTAGTTGCCACCAGGAGCGTCCCAGCAGGGCGAAGACGACCCACCCGGCAGCGAACAACGTGAGATTCGCCGCGATCTTCAGTGCGTAATAGGCGGGCCGGCGATCGAGCAGTCCCGCTCGCTTGACCTGGCGGGACAACTCGGCATACGCGCTCCCGCGTCCGTCGGCCGGTGGTCCCCGGCGAGGGCGTGTACCCGGTCTTACGGGTTCAACGACCATTCTGCTTGCTCCTTCGGCTGTTACGAGATGACCGAGATGACAGGGCGTGGACTGCTCAGACGGCACGCCGGTGGACGTAGCACCATCTCCAGGTCGACCCGGGCTGCAACGCGCGTACCACCGGATGGTCGGTCTCTTCGTAGTGCGCGAGCGCATGCCGACGGGGCGAGTCGTCAGAGCACGCCACCCAACCGCATGTCAGGCACATCACAAGGCCGGCCCAGTGCTCACCGGCGGCTCGGCATTCCCGGCACGTGCTCGAGTGGGGGGCCACCGGCACCAGCGCATCGAGATGCTCACATCGGGGTGCCGACCCGTTCGAGCTGACGCCTCGCGCGTCGAGCGCCATGCCGGCTCCATCCGCACTCATCTGCGCCCTCTCTCCCCGAAACCTGCGCGGTGCCATGCCGGGCTGATCACTTCCAGTCCACCCGCATCGGGGCCGGGCGGAAACCGGCAACCCGCGCAAGCCTCATCACCTGCCCTGATCACCAGGCGAGCGCCCCCTATGGCAGACAAGCGGGCAAGCCCTCGGACCTGGGCGATGACGCTGACCGACGGGAACCTCATCACAAACCTGGATCAGGACCTGTGCCGCGTGCGAGCCTGTACATGATGCGTGCGGACCGGCGCCCGGGATACCGGTCACGCCAGGCCGTGGTGGCAGGTGAAACCCGGCGGTGAGTGGAGGTGGCGGGCATGGAGCTTCGCCAGCTGCGCTACTTCGTGACGCTGGCCGAAGAGTTGCATTTCGGCCGGGCGGCCGCCCGGGAGCACATCGTCCAGTCGGCGTTGAGTCAGCAGTTGCAGCGGCTGGAGCGCGAGCTGGGGGTACGCCTGCTGGAGCGCAGCACCCACCACGTCGGGCTGACGGCGGCGGGAGCGGCGTTCCTGGTCGAGGCGCGGCAGATCCTCGCTCACGTCGACCGGGCGGCGCAGGTCGCCCGCAGCGCGGCCGGAACATTTCCCAGCCTGCGCGTCGGCATCATCGACGCAAGTTACGATTCGATGCCGCAGATCCTGCACGAGGTCCAGGCCAGATATCCCGATCTGGTGATTCACCAGGTCGAGGCCGGTGTGCCCGAGCAATACCAGCAACTCCTCGACGGCCGCCTGGACGTGGGCATCGGCCGGGCCGCGCTCGCCCCACCCGGGGTGGCCTCACACCTGTTCCGCAAGGACCCGCTGGGCGTACTGGTCCCCGACGGTCACCGATTCACGTCTTTGGACGGTGTGCCGGTCGCCACGCTCGCCCAAGAGCCTCTGCTGCTCGCCGAGGACGTGCAGGCGCCGGAGTTCAACCAGTTCGTGGTTGAGATGTGCCGGTCGGCGGGGTTCACGCCCGCCGTGTACGAAGGCACCGTGGAGAGCATCCGCGCCGCCGCCGCTCTGGTCGCGGCAGGACGGTGCCTGTACTGCGTGCCCTCCTCCTGCATCTCCGCCCTCCCCGGAACGATCTGGCGGCCGCTGATCGAACCGGTGTCCCATTACCCGTGGTCGATTCTGTGGCGGGCGACCGACGCCTCCGATCACGTACGCGCCATCGTCACCTGCGCGCGGGCGATGTCGCAGCGATTGGGCTGGCTGGCGGTACCGGACCGGACCGCCGGCTGAAACGCCGGGCCGGCGGGCCGGTCATCAGCTGGCGTGATCAGCCCTGCTCAGGTTCGTGGTTTCCGTGCCAAGGACATGGCGGTTGGCTGATGGCATGGACACCACCCTCATCACCGTCGCCGTCGCCCTTGTCGCCGTGGCGCTGCTGGCGCTGATGCTGTCGGTGCGGATCGTGCAGCAGTACGAGCGCGGCGTCGTGTTCCGGCTGGGACGTGTCCAAGGCACCGTACGACCGCCGGGACTCACCTTCATCACACCGATCGTGGACCGGCTCCGTAAGGTGAACGTCCAGGTCATCACCATGAGCGTTCCCGCCCAAGACGGCATCACCGAGGACAACGTCAGCGTCCGCGTCGATGCGGTCGTCTACTTCCGGGTCGTCGACGCCGTCAAGGCCACCGTGAACGTGCAGAACTACCCCTTCGCCATCTCCCAAGTCGCCCAGACCTCGCTGCGCTCGGTCATCGGCCGCGCCGACCTGGACGCCCTGCTGTCCCAGCGCGACCGGCTGAACTCCGAACTCACCGCGATCATCGACGGCCCCACCGAGTTGCCCTGGGGGGTCAAGGTCGAACGGGTCGAGCTCAAAGACGTGGCACTGCCCGACGCGATGAAACGCTCCATGTCCCGCCAGGCCGAGGCCGAACGCGAACGCCGCGCCCGTGTCATCACCGCCGACGGCGAATTCCAGGCCTCGACAAAGCTCGCCCAAGCCGCCGCCACCATGGCCGCCGATCCCGCCGCCCTGCAACTGCGGCTCCTGCAGACCGTTGTCGAAATCGCCGCGGAGAAGAACAGCACACTCGTCATGCCCGTCCCCGTCGAACTGCTCCGCTTCTTCGACCGCCTCGGGCCCGGGCCCGGCGGCACCGGCACGGCGCACGCGCCTGCCGAGACTCCTCGTCTCGACCCGCGGCCAACGGCGACCCCGGTGACTCCCGCCACCCCGGCCACCCTCCTGACCGAAGAAGCCGAACCCATCAGCTGAACGAATCGGCGCGCCGACCGGTGAGCCGATACAGAACGTCGCCGCTTCCCACGAGCATGGCGTTGAAAGAAGGGCACACCGCGATGACCACGAAACGATCCGCCTCCTCCCAGACCGACGGCGTATCCGCGGCGGCGGACACGTCCGCTACGTCCCAGGCCGACGCCACGACGGACGCCCAGCAGGCGAAGCCCGGCACCGGCGCCCGCGCTCGGCAACGCGCCGCCGAGGCGGGCGAAGCCCTACGAGAAGGAACACGGCACGTCACCGATGTGGCGGCCAGGACGCGGCGATCGGCCCCGGTACGAGTGCGACAGGTTTCCGGCGGTGCCGCCACGCGAACCCGCCGTGTGACCGGGAAGGTAGCGGCCTGGGCACGCCGAAACCCCAAGGCGGTCGCCGGCGCGATAGCGGGTACGGCCGCATTCGGGTCGGCGACGTGGCGGCGGATCACACGACGAGGGCGACGCTAGCCACGCGCGTGGACAAGCTCACTCTCGGAGTCGTGTCACGGTCGCGCAAGGAGAACGAGAACCGGCTCCCCATCCACCCGCTGCATCTGGAACGGATCGACGCCGACCTGCGGAAACGCATCTACCTCGAGCACGGCTACGGTGAACGCTTCGGTGTGCCGGACGAACGGCTGGCACCGTACGTGGCAGGGCTGCGAACCCGTGCCCAGCTCATCGCGGACTGCGCTGTCATCCTGCTGCCCAAGCCGCTGTCTCAGGACGTCACCAGGCTGCGCGAAGGACAGATTCTGTGGGGCTGGCCGCACTGCGTTCAGAACGCGAAGCTCACACAGTTGGCGATCGACCGGCGGCTGACGGTGATCGCTTTCGAGGCGATGAACCACTGGACCGACGACGGCTGGTTCAGCCTGCACGTCTTCCACAAGAACAACGAACTGGCAGGCTACTGCTCGGTGCTGCACGCCCTGCAACTCGTCGGAGCGACCGGCGACTACGGCCGCAGGCTTCGGGCGGCCGTCATCGGCTTCGGGGCGACCGGCCGCGGCGCGGTGACCGCCCTCAACGCGCATGGCGTGCACGACGTGCACATCCTCACCAACCGCAGCGTCACGGCGGTCGCCTCCCCGATCCATTCCGCGCGCATCGTCGGCCTCGATCACGACCCCGATGATCCGAGCCACATCCATGTGCTGCGGCAGGGTCTCCGAGTACCCGTGGCGCCTTTCCTCGCCGAACACGACATCGTCGTCAACTGCGTGCTCCAGAACCCCGACGCGCCGTTGACGTTCGTCACCGACGAC
The DNA here is from genome assembly GCF_039542055.1 of Actinoallomurus vinaceus. NCBI lineage: Bacteria > Bacillati > Actinomycetota > Actinomycetes > Streptosporangiales > Thermomonosporaceae > Actinoallomurus > Actinoallomurus vinaceus. The sequence goes on along the minus strand of NZ_BAABHK010000001.1, from coordinate 349,732 downwards.
TGCCTCGCCGCGTTCACCCCGGGCAGCCTCATCATCGACGTGTCCTGCGACGAGGGAATGGGCTTCACCTGGGCACGACCCACCTCCTTCACACGCCCGACATTCACCGTGGGCGACCGTCCACTACTACGCCGTCGACCACAGCCCCTCACTGCTGTGGGACTCCGCCACCTGGGAGATCAGCGAGGCTCTGCTGCCCCACCTGCCGACGGTGCTCGCCGGCCCGCCGGCGTGGGACACGGACCAGACCGTCCGACGAGCCATCGAGATCCGCGACGGCGTCATCCAGAACCCCGCCATCCTGTCCTTCCAGCATCGTTCACCGCACTATCCGCACCGTTTTAATTCATCGACAGGTGGAACTGTTTCTAGAGAGCGGAGTTAGCCGATGAGCATAGATCGGAGGTACCGAGAAGTGTCGATGTCCCACCCTTTGTGGCGTTCGCCGGCCGGAACTCCGAAGAGACGTTAGGGACAAAGGCTGGCGGGGGGAAATGAAAAACGAGCCTGCGGGAAAGGGGCGGGATCACCACCGCCGACGCGACCCTTCTCCTAGTCGAGTGGCGCGGGGGCACCGTCGACCACCTTTAGGGGAAAGACGGTAGGTGAAGGAGGTGGTGGACGGTGAACGGCTTCGCTGTACAGGCCTGGGCCGCGCTGATCGGCCTGATCGTCGCGCTGTTCACGTTCGACCTCCTGGTGGCGGTGCGCCGCCCGCACTCCGTCGGGCTGGTCGAGGCCACCGTGTGGTCGGTGTTCTACATCGCCGTCGCGGTCGGGTTCGGGCTGATCCTGTGGGCGGCGGCAGGCGCGCAGGCGGGCACCGAGTACTTCGCGGGCTGGGTGGTGGAGAAAAGCCTGTCGATCGACAATCTGTTCATCTTCTCGATCACCTTCACTCGCTTCGCGGTACCGGCCGAGTACCGGCACAAGATCCTGCTGTACGGCATCGCGTTCGCGCTGTGCCTGCGCGCGGTGTTCATCGCGATCGGGGCGGCCGCGATCAGCCTGTTCTCTTTCACTTTCCTGCTGTTCGGCCTGGTGCTGCTGTGGACAGCGGTGCAATTGATCCGCCACCGCAACGAGGAACCCGACGTGGAGGACACGTGGCTGGTACGCCGGGCGCGATCGATCATGCCCGTTGCCGTCGGCTACCACGGTGGCCGGATGCTCGCCGTCGAGGACGGGCGGAGGGTGATGACCCCGGTGCTACTGGTGTTCGTCGCCATCGGCAGCACCGACCTGCTGTTCGCCCTGGACTCCATCCCCGCAGTTTTCGGGGTGACCAACAAACCGTTCATCGTGTTCGCCGCGAACGCCTTCGCCCTGCTCGGCCTGCGCGCACTGTTCTTCCTCATCGAAGGGCTACTGGAACGGCTGGTCTATCTCGCCATCGGGCTCTCGCTGATCCTGGCCCTTATCGGGGTCAAGCTCATCCTGCTGTTCCTGCACGAGGACGTCACCGAGTCCGTCCCAAAGATCCCCACCTCGCTCTCGCTCGCCCTCATCTTGTTCATCCTCATCGTCACCACGATCGCCAGCGTGCTGCGCGTCCGCACGCACCCCGAAGAGCGCGCACATCCCGGTGCGGTGCGCGCCCGTCGCGGCCGGCCCGACGACAGCGCCCCGCCGCCCTCGAACCACCCCCAGGACGGATCGGCACCCGGCCGAACCCACGCCCCTCCCTCGTGAGGCCGGCGCGGCACAGTCACCGTCAGCCCGCGAACGTGTGCTCAGCGCGGTCTTTACCTCCCGAATAGAGTGATTGCAGAGTCTGCGGGGTATGCCGTTAATACCGAGGACTTTTCGTGCGTTGGCGGTCAGGTCGGCGTCGCCCCCGGCGATACAGCGTGACTGGACCTTTCGCGGGCCGGGGACAGGCCAGGCGATCATGACGCCGACACTGCTTTCTCACCACACGCCGACACTGCTTTCTCACCACACACCGCTCAGCGCCGTCGCCAGTGCACTCCCCAGGATCGACTCCCCGGTGAGACTCAGGTTGGACCCTGTCCTTTCCGGGCGGGGCCCGTTGAATGGGGCGTGGTGGCCCTATTCCCATGACGCCGCGGCAGAGCTACCCGGCCTCATCGCCGCTGTCGATCAACGGCTGGGCCGGACCACGCTGCGCGTCTGCGTGCACACCGACGCCTGGAACCAGATCCCCGGCCGTATCCCAGCCCGGGGACGCCAGATCGAAGTGGGCCGGCGCCGCGGCACCGACCCCCGCCTCATCACGCTGATGTTCGCGGGGGCCGATGCCGTCAACCTGTTGATCATGCCGTCGGACAGCACAGGCGGGCCGGCCAAGGCCGCCCCCGGCGTCGCAGGCATTGTTGACCTGCGTCCGGTCGATTCCCTCACCACCATCGCCGACCATCCGCTCAGCCAGACCTTGGCGCGCCGGAACCTGGTGGGCCGGCCGGTGCTGAGAACAGCACAGCGAACCGCTGCGACGGCCACAGGGCCCACCGCTTCCTGATCCGCACATCGACGGCGACTCGAACCGTGCCCGGAACCGCCGGCACCCGGCTGACAGGCACCCATCACCCTTCTTCGACCGGAGGCCGGAGTGGGCCTGCATTCCGGTGCTTCAGACGACGGGCCCCATGACGCCAAAAAATGGCGGACTAAAAGCACCACATCGATTCGGACCAGCATTTTCGGGGTATAATGGGAATTACCGAGGGCACTTCGTGCGCCGATAGCCAAGTTGACGTCGTCCTGGGTGTACGGAGATCCGGTTCCTTTATCGGGCCGAGGACGGGGCCGATGTCATGGCACCGCATGTTGATCAAACAGACGTTCTGTCTCCTGCCATCCCGCTGGCGTCCCGGCTGAGCCTGGATCCGGCGTTGAGGCGCCGGGGAATCCTCGACGGCGGCTGGTGGCCGCGCTCGCGTAACGCGAGCGTGGAACTGCCGCTCCTCGTCTCGTCACTGAACGCACGGGTCGGCACGATCCTGCGGCTCGGTATCGACGCTCGGGACTGGGATGACATCCCCCGCCGGCTCAGGGTCGGCGGGCACGTCGTGCGGGTCGGGCGGTTCGCCGACGTGAACCACAAGATCATCGTGACCCGTGGCCCGCAAGACCACATCATGCTGCTGGTCATACCGCCCGAGGCGTCAACGGCCTCGGCGAAAGCCGCGCTGGCGATGGCGGCCACCGGCAAGGACAGCGGCAGGCCCGAAGAGATCCTCGCCGCCGCCGGCGTTGAGGACGAGGCCGGGACGAACACGCCCCAGGCGGTCCCAAGCGATGGTGATCACGCCCGTGACCAGGGTCTTCGCTCCGCAGGCGCCGGAGGCGTACGCCCCATGGTGATCGAGGACGCCCGGCGAGATGACGGGGGTGAGATCGGCCGCTGGCTCGACGACGGCGCGCCCTCCCCGGACCTCCCGGCACGGCACCCGGACTGATGCAGTCCACGCCTGCCTGAGCGCAGTACCCAGGCGTCGGCCAGAGCCGGTTCCGTTCACGCGGGACCGGCGTCAGGCGAGCAGCTCGGTGACGGCGGCGGCGGTCGGCGGCTGCGCCCCTGGACGCGTACACGTGATGGCGGCGGCGGCCGACCCGAAGCGCAGCGCGCGGTCCATGGCGCTGGTGCTCACCGCCGGTGGCACGACGTTGAGGGTGTTCTGCGCGAACAGCGAATGGAGCACGCCCGCCGTGAACGTGTCGCCCGCTCCCACTGTGTCGACGACGTCGACCGGGACGCTGGGGACATGGACCGGAAACCCGTCCGCAGACACGGCTGTGGCTCCCCGGGCGCCGAAGGTGATAAGGATGAGGCGGTTCCCGTACCGGTCGATCCAGTCACGGGCCACATCGAAAGGGTCCCGGCCGGGATGAAGCCAGCGGAGGTCGTCGCTGCTGGCCTTGACCACGTGGGCGATGCGCAGCCAGGCGTCGATACGGTCGTGGTACGTTCGGCGGTCCGGCAGAAGGGACGGACGCACGTTGACGTCGTAGGTGATGACCGTGGCGTGAGCGTGACCTGTCGCCCATGCCAGCAGCACCTCCGCGCCCGGCGGCAGGACGCTCGCCAGCGTCCCGAAATGCAGGGCCCGGGTTGCGGGCGGCAGCCGCTCGGGCAGCTCATGCGCCGTCCACTGCCAGTCGGCGGTGCCCTGGACGTAGAACCGGAAGTCGGGCACCCCTTGCCCGGCGAAGCCCAGGACGGCGAGGGAACTGGGCTCGGTCGCGCTGACCGCGAGCGACAGATCGACGCCGTTCTCCTCCAGATGGCGGCGCAGGCGGCGACCGAAGGCGTCGTTCGAAAGACGGCATGCCAGCGCGACAGGTGTGCCCAGCCGTGCCAGCGCGACCGCGGTGTTGGCGGGCCCGCCGCCCGGCATGGCCCGCCACTGGTCAGGGCCGTCTGCGGGCACCAGATCGATCAATGCCTCCCCGAAGACAACGATCATGGCTCTCTCCCCTTCCCGGATCCGGGCCTGCCTGGTACAGAGGGGTAGAGTTCGAAAAGGACATCTCTTCCAGGCGTCTGCCTGGAACCGGAAGTATTCGAATTGTCACGGGAGGAACGCACGAGGCCTACGGGTCAGGTGCGGAGAATGCGGCTACGGATTCCCATCCGCGAGTCCGGTTCGGTATTCATGATCTGCGTACGGTCGGCGTTCCACCGTTCATTATGAATTTCCCGGCAGCCGCCAGAGATGCCCCCGACAAGAATCTGATCTGAGGTTTTTTCGGGAGGCTGCCATGGCCCGGGCGCGTACCGTCTTCTCGCTCTCCCTCGTCGCCGCCATCGCCTTGGTGGCGCTCGTCATCGGCGTGGTGGCCGGCCGGGCGATCGGCTCGTCGGACTCCTCAGGCGGTGGCAAGGGTGCCGGCGCGGTCGGCGGTAAGAAGATCGATGTCATCATCAAGGCGAGTGACTCCTCCTTCTGGCAGGTCATGCTGGCCGGTGCGAAGCAGGCGGGCGGCGACTTCGGTCTCACCGTGGGCGCGTTCGCGCCGACGTCGGAGACGAACATCGACGAGCAGGTCCAGCTGGTCGAGAACTCCATCTCCCGCGGGGTCAAGGGGATCGTCATCGCGCCCAATTCGTCGAGCGCGCTGAACTCCGTCATCGGCCGGGCACGTCAGGCGGGAATCAAGGTCATCACCGTCGACAGCCGTATCACCGGACCGTCGGACGGCTTCATCGGAACCGACAACGTCAAGGCCGGCGCGCAGGGCGGGCAGCGCATGTGCCAGTTGCTCCGGGCACAGCAGAAGACCACCGGCGTCATCATGATCGAATCGTCGGTGGCCGGTATCCAGTCGCTCGTCGAGCGCGACACCGGCTTCAAGCAGGGGCTCGCGACCTACTGCCCGGGCATCAAGGTGTCCCTGCAGCGCTTCAACAACAACGACATCAACACCGCCGCCTCGCAGGTGAACGACGCGCTCACCGCCAACCCGAACCTGCTCGGAGTGTTCGCCGACAACAACACGTCGGGAGTCGGCGCGGCCCGGGCGATCAAGGACAACGGCGCTGTCGATCGGATCCCGGTCGTCGCGTTCGACTCCGACCCCCAGGAGAACGCCGCGCTGGCCACCGGAGCGATCGACGCCCTGGTGGTTCAGAACCCCTACTTCTTCGGTTACCAGGGAGTGCTCGGAGCCGCGATGGCTAGTGTCGACCGCATCCCGCCGCGCAACATCGACCCCGGCGCGGTGGTGGTCGACAAGAAGAACATGCGTGAGCCCGACGTGAAGCGGCTGCTCGAGCCGCCGACCGCGAAGGTGGGCTGATGAGCGGGCCTCCCGTGCCGGTGGCCGAGTTGTACGACGTGTCGAAGTCGTTCGGCCCCGTCCAGGCGCTCACGGACGTCTCGCTGCGACTGATCCCCGGTCAGGTGCACTGCCTGGCCGGAGAGAACGGCGCCGGCAAGTCGACCCTGATCCGGGTGCTCACCGGCGCCCTTCGCAGGGACGGCGGTCGCTATGAGATCGAGGGCGAACCGGTCACCGCGCCGACGCCGGCCCACATGCGCGCCGCCGGTGTCCAGGCCGTCTACCAAGAGCTGAGCCTGCTCCCGCACCTGTCGGTGGCGGAGAACCTGTTCATGGGCCGGCTTCCGGCGCGTGCGGGTGTCCTCGCCAGAGGCGACCTGCGTCGCCGGGCGCGGACGGCGCTCGACGAGGTCGGACTCGAGGACCTCAGCCCGGACGCGATCGTCGAACGGCTGCCGGCCGCCACCCGCCAGCTCGTGGAGATCGCCAAGGTCCTGACCGCCGACGCCGTCAAGGTGATCGTGTTCGACGAGCCGACCACCGCGCTCACCGAGGCGGAGTCCGCCCATCTCATGGAGCACATCCTGCGGCTTCGCGACCGCGGCGTCGCGATCCTCTACGTGACCCACCGCCTCGAGGAGATGTTCGAGATCGGGGACTGGGTGACCGTTCTACGTGACGGCGGCCTGTCCGAGGCCGGGCCGATCGGCGACTACGACGAGGACCGCCTCATCGCGGCGATGGTCGGGCGGGAGGTCAGCTCGCTGTACCCCGAGGTCCGCCGGGAGGCGGGAGTGCCGATGCTGCGGGTCCGTGGGCTGCGCCGCTTCGAACGGTCGCCGAGCATCGACCTCGACGTCGCGGCCGGCGAGATCGTCGGCATCGGTGGCCTGCTGGGGTCCGGCCGCAGCGGCCTGCTGCTGTCGGTTTTCGGAGCCGTCCCGACCGCCGCAGGGCGTGTCGAGGTCGAGGGACGGCGCGTGCGGCCGGGCGGGCCGCGCACGATGATGAGCGCCGGCATCGGCCTGCTCACCGAGGATCGCAAGGTGCTCGGGCTGCTTCCGGAACTCTCGATCCGGGAGAACGTCACCATCGCCAGCCTGCGCCGCGACTCCCGCCGGGGCCTGCTACCGGGACGTGAACAGAGCCAGGATGCGGACCGGCTGCTCGACAGCCTGCGGCTGCGCGCCGGCTCCTACGACCAGCCGGTGTCGACGCTCTCGGGTGGCAACCAGCAGAAAGTGCTCCTCGCCCGGTGGCTGCTCACCAAGCCGAAGGTGTTGATGTTCGACGAGCCGACGAAAGGCATCGACGTCGGTGCCAAGGGCGAGCTCTACTCGGTCATCGGGGACCTCGCCGCGCGAGGACTGGGCATCATCATCGTCTCCTCGTACCTGCCCGAGCTCCTCGGACTCGCCGACCGGATCCTCGTCATGCGTGACGGCGCGATCGCCGGTGAGCTGAGCCGGTCCGCCTCGGAGGAGGACGTGCTCCATCTGGCCAGCGGTGACGGAGGCAAGGCCGCCGCGGATGCGGTGGCCGACGACGGTACGGAGGAGGCCGACCGTGATTCCTAAACTGATCTGGCGGGAGCCGATCCCCACGACGACGATCACGAGCGGGGCATCGGCCGTTTCGGGGACGGGTGGCGCCGCGCCGGCTGCGGCCCCGCCTCGGCGGCGGGTCGTCACTCTTGGGGACATCACCGGCCGAGAGAGCGGCGGACTCGTCGTGCTGCTCGTCGCGGTCGGCATCCTCACGCTGACGAGTGACGAGTTCCTCACCACGGGCAACCTGTCCAATCTCGCCCGTCAGGTCGCGATCTTCGGCATCATCGCGGTCGGCGAGCTGCTGGTCATCCTGACCGCCGGCATCGACCTGTCCGTCGGATCGGTCCTCGGGCTGTCCGGGTGCGTGACCGCGCTGCTCCTGGTCCGCGGAATGCCCATCCTGGTGGCGTTGCTGCTGGGAGTGGCGCTCGGCACCGTGCTCGGCGCGATCAACGGCCTGCTCGTCACACGCGCCAAGTTGCCGCCGTTCATCGCAACCCTCGGCATGCTCGGCATCGCCCGGGGTGCGACCCTGGTGATCACCGATGCGAAGACCGTGCAAGGCCTGCCGACCGGCTTTCAGACCATCGCGAACGGCACCGTCCTCGGCATCCCCAACCTTCTGATCATCGCCGCGCTCGTCACGGTCGTCGTCTGGTTCCTGCTTACCCGCACCGTCTTCGGACGCTATGTGTACGCCGTCGGCTCGAACCCCGAGTCGGCCCGTCTGGCCGGTGTCCCGGTCCGCACGGTGACCATCTCCGTGTACGCGATCTCCGGTCTGCTCGCCGGCCTGGGCGGGATACTACTGACCTCCCGCCTCGGGGCAGGCATCCCCACCGCGGGTACCGGGTTCGAGCTCAACGCGATCGCCGCCTGTGTCATCGGCGGCGCGAGCCTGTTCGGAGCGAAAGGCAGCGCGATCGGCGCCGCGACCGGCGCGCTGATCATGGGCGTCCTCAACAACGGCGGCAACCTGCTCGCCATCAACGCCTTCTACCTGCAGATCGGCATCGGCGTACTGATCCTCGTGGCCGTCGGCTTCGACCAGCTGAACGCCCGCCGGGCGGCTTCATCCGGCTGAAGCGGGAAAGCGCCTGTGCGAGTCGCGTAGACCCGCCGCATGCGCACCGGACAGCGGTTTCGGCCATGCGCCACCGCAACGGGTCGCTGTCCGGAGGACCGGGTCGAGTGCTCGATGGTTACTCGTATGTCGCGGTACGGCCCGGCAGTATCCGATACGGCATCGGGCTGATTCGTGAGCATCAGCAAGTGACATGGCCGGCCCCGTCACACGGCTGGAGGCGGAGCACGACCGTGCATAGATTGGTCGATGCTTATCGGTGGCCGTGCCGTTCGCGCAGGTAAGAGGGGACCTCGGCACCGAGCCGGGCGATGTTCTCCCGGGTACGGTCCACCTCGCCGTCGTCCTGCCCGGGGAACCGCGCCGCCAGCAAGAACGCTCCCGCCCGCATGCCCCCAACTCTGCCGGAGACCGGCGAGACGAGGGCATCGCTCAGCGGTGGCGGTGACGCGAGATGGTCAGTGCTCGTCCCAGTGATCCTCGTGGGCCGCGTGCCGGCATCCGTCGTGGATGTAGTCGACGTGGTCACCGTGCGGCACGCTCACGTGGCCACAGCCCTCACCATGCCGATGCGGATGGCCTTCATGCTGCGTGTGGCCAGTGGCCTCGCATTCGTCGACGTGTCCGTCGTGTGGCCGGTGCAGGTGCCCGTCGTGGGCATAGTCGATGTGGTCGCCGTGCGGCACGGCCACGTGGCCGCATCCCGGTCCGTGAGCATGATCGTGAGTGGCATGTTGCCGGTGCTGTGTCATCGCTGTCATCGGTGAACCCCCCTCGGTCTCGTCCTGCCCAAAGAAGGTGCCTGTGAACAGTGGCAACTGTGGCGGCGGCGCCGACGCTCGGTGGATCTGCCGCCCTATTCGTGGGGTCGGCTGGTTCGGCGATGCACCGCTGACCGGTCGCGATCAGCTGGGGCAGGGCGATCCTGTTGATGTGCGCCCAGACCGGTGACCACGTACGGGTGACCTGAACCCAGGTGCCTGCGTGCGGCGGGCGCCTTCTTGATCACGACGCGCATCGGGACGGCGACGGCCGCACAACAGGTCATGCGCAGGCGAGCGCGGCGTGGTCCTGCTCTTCCAGGTCGGATGAGCCTTCTCGATCGATGCGTCGAGCCGCCCTCTACGACAAGATGACCGGCCGAGACAAACGTCAGCTGCGCTGACCGGCGCAGTCGGGGCACAGGCCGAAGATCTCCAGGGTGTGGTCGATGTCGGTGAAGCCTGCTTCGGTGGCGACGTGTTCGGCCCAGTGTTCGATCGCGGGGCCTTCGACCTCGACGCTGCGGCCGCACGAGCGGCAGGTCACGTGGTGATGGTGGGTGCTGGTCTCGCAGCGGCGGTAGAGCGTCTCGCCGGTCTCGTCGCGGAGGGTGTCGACCGCGCCGTCTTCGGCCAGGACCTGGAGTTGGCGGTAGACGGTGGTCAGCCCGATGCGCTCGCCGCGATGGCGGAGCTCGGCGTGGATGTCCTGGGCGCTGCGAAATTCCGGCAGGTCGGCCAGCACCTGGTTGAGCGCCTCGGCCTGCCGGGTGCCTCGCACACGCGTCCCTCTGCCGACCGCGGAAGTCTGTTGTGCGGGGCGTTCGGTCGGGTGCGAGGTCATGGGCGGGTACTCCGGCTGGTCGTGGTCTGATCATCGGCCGTCTCTCGACCGTATCAACCCGCCAGGCCATCACCTTGGCTTCGCAGGCACCGGCCGCACACGCCGTGCACCTCGGCCAGGAGCGGGTCGGGCTCGAAGTCGGCCTCGGCCGCGATTCGGCTCAGCCAGGTGCCGTCGTCGGAGGCGGGGTGCTCGTGGACGTCGCCGCCGTGTCGGCGACAGCCCGGCCGTCCGCAGCCGTACGGCGATGTCATCGGCGGTCCCGTCGCGCGACCGGTGGTCGGCGGTGGCGGCATGCGAGCCCATGATCCGACCGTACGGACATCTACTGATATTGACAACCATTACCGTTAAGACGAACATGGCATTGGTTTTCATTTGCATCTCATCCGTGCCGACCGCGAGGAGACACGTTGCGCATCCGAACCCCCCAGCTGGCCGCACCGGTTCTGGCGGGCCTCCTGGCCGCGGCCAGCGCCTGCGGTGGTTCCAGCTCCGCGAGTGACGCCGGCGGCTCAGGTAGCAGCGCGAAGTTGAAGGTGGTCGCGACGACCACGCAGGTCGCCGACTTCGCCCGCAACGTCGGCGGGGACAAGGTCAAGGTCACCCAGATCCTCAAACCCAACGTCGACCCCCACGACTACGAGCCCTCCCCCGCCGACGTGCAGGCGATCGCCGAGGCGGACGTGGTGCTCGAGAACGGCGTCGGTCTGGAGCGGTGGCTGGACCAAACGATCAAGTCCGCGGGGTTCCACGGCGCGCTGGTCGACACGAGCAAGGGCGTGGCCGTCCGCAAGGGCAACGGCAGCGATGAGGAGGCGGCCGGCGACCCGCACATCTGGCACAACCCCAAGAACGCCGAGATCATGAGCCGCAACATCACCGCGGCGTTCGAGGCCAAGGACCAGGCCGACAAGGCGACCTACGAAGCGAACCTGACCTCCTACACCGCCAAGCTGCAACAACTGGACTCCTGGATCGCCCAGCAGATCGGCACCCTGCCCGCCGACCAGCGCAAGCTGGTCACCAACCACGACGCGTTCGGCTACTACATCGACCGCTACCACCTGACGTTCGTCGGCTCGATCATCCCGAGCTTCGACACCTCCGCCGAACTGTCCGGCGAACAGCTCAACACCCTGGTCTCCAAGATCAAAGCGACCGGGGTCAAGGCGATCTTCTCCGAGTCGTCCCTGCCGCCCAAGACCGCCGAGGCCATCGGGAAGCAGGCCGGAGTGAAGGTCGAGGCCGGCGAGGACTCCCTGTACGGCGACACGCTCGGCCCGGCCGGCTCGGCCGGGGCCACCTACCTCGACATGGAGCGGCACAACACCACCACCATCGTCACCGCGCTGAAGGGCTGACCGTGGAACCCGACATCCCGCCTCCGGCGCTGGACCTGGACGAGGTCACCGTCGCCTACGGCCCCGCCCTCGCGCTGGAGAACATCGACGGCATGGTCGCCCCCGGTGAGGCCGTCGCCCTGATCGGCCCGAACGGCGCCGGCAAATCCACCCTCATCAAGGCGGTCCTCGGACTCGTCCCACTCGCCTCCGGACGGATCACCGTCCTCGGCACGACCCCCGCACGAGCGCGCCGCGACGTCGCGTACGTGCCGCAGGCCGACACGCTCGACCCGGAGTTCCCGATCTCGGTCGGCCAGGTCGTCCTCATGGGCCGCTACCGGCGGATCGGATGGCTGCGCCGGCCGAAGGCCGCGGACAAGGAGGCCGCCCGCCGGGCCCTGGAGCAGGTCGGGCTGGCCGACCGTGCCCGGCACCGGTTCGGGACGCTGTCCGGCGGGCAGCGTCAGCGCGTGCTGCTGGCCCGGGCCATCGCCGCCGAGCCGCGCCTGCTGTTGCTGGACGAGCCGTTCAACGGCGTCGACGCCGTCAGTGAGCAGGCCCTCCTGGACGCGATCGCACGGCTGAAGGAAGAAGGTGCCGCGGTGGTCGTCTCCACCCACGACCTGGCGCTCGCCCACCTCGCCTGTGAGGAGGTCTGCCTGCTCAACCGCCGGCAGTACGGCTTCGGCCCCACGAACGTGACCCTGACGCCCGACCGGCTGCGCGCCACCTACGGCGGACACGCCCTGGAACTGCGCGGCGACCGCGTCATCGTCGCCCACTCCTGAAGGGCCGACCGTGTACCAGACCTTCATCGAACCGTTCCGGTTCCCCTTCATGGCCCGGGCCCTCGCCGAGCTGATGATCCTCGGAGCGCTCGCCGGCACCGTCGGCGTGCTCATCCTGCTGCGCCGTCTGGCCTTCATGACCGACGCCCTGACCCACACCGTGTTCCCCGGCGTCGTCATCGGCTACCTCCTCGCCGGCGAGGGCGGGATCTTCTGGGGCGCGCTGCTGGCCGCGGCCGCCACCGCCGGTCTCCTCACCCTCCTGACCCGGAACCGGGCCGTCACCGAGGACACCGCACTCGCCGTCCTGCTCACCACCTTCTTCGCCATCGGCGTCGTGCTCGTCTCCCGCGAATCCGGCTACACCGCCGACCTGACGGCCTTCCTGTTCGGCCGGATCCTCACCGTCACCCCCCAACAGCTGACCGAGACCCTCGCGGTGACCGCGCTGGTCATCGCCGCGCTCGTACTATTGCGACGGCCGCTGCTCGCCCGCGCCTTCGACGCCGACGGCGCCCAGGCGGCCGGACACCGGATCGGCCTGCTGGACCTGGCCACCAACGCCATCGTCGCGCTCGTCGTGGTCGCCTCCGTACGCGCCGTCGGCACGATCCTGGTCATCGCGCTGCTGATCGTCCCCGCCGCCGCGGCCCGCGCGGTGTCCGACCGGATCGCGCTCATCGTGCCGATCGCCGCCGCCCTCGGAGCCCTGGCCGGGTGGGCCGGACTCACCGTCAGCTACGACGCCTCGATCCACCACGGGCTGCGACTCGCCTCCGGCGGCACCGTCGTCCTCGTCCTCATCACCTGCTACCTGATCGCGCTCGCGGCCGCGACCACCCGGCGACGGCGGCATTCGCCACACCCTGCACCGCAGGGAGCGCCATGACCGCCGTCGGCCGGGCGATCCTCGAGGCCGTGCTCCTCGGCACGGTCGGCGGCCTGATCAGCGTCCAGATCACGCTCCGGCGGCTGCCGTTCTTCACCCTCGCGATGACACACGCGACCTTCCCCGGCGTCGTCCTGGCCGCGATCGCCGGCATCAACCTCTACGCCGGCGGCGGCTTGTTCGGCGTCCTGATCGTGCTGGGCGTCCTGGCGCTGTCCCGGCGCCCGGAGCAGGGCACGAGCACGGCGATCGGCATCATGCTGTCGGCCGGCTTCGCGCTCGGCGTCGTCCTGCTGTCGGCCCGCGACGGCTTCTCCAAAGACCTGACCGCCTACACCGTCGGACAGATCCTCACCGTCGGGAACAGCGACCTGCTCGCCGTGACCGTGGTCGGTCTCATCGTCGTCGGCCTCCTGGCCGTCGCGGGTCGGCAGCTCACCTTCCGCGCGTTCGATCCCAGCGCGTACGCGGCCGCCGGATACCGGCCGACCGCAATCGACATGGCACTGCTGCTCACCGTCGAGGCCGTCATCGTCGTCGCCGTGCCCGCCGTCGGCGCGATCCTGGCCGTCGCCGTCCTCGTCGCCCCGGCCGCCATCGCCCGGCTGTGGACACACGACATCACGGCGATGACCGCCATCGCGGTGGCCGCGGGCGCTGGCAGCGGGCTGACCGGCGTGCTCATCTCCACCTCGTACGACGTCGCCGCCGGTGGCGCCATCACCGTCGTCACCGGGACCCTCTTCGCGCTGTCCCTGGCTGCCACGACGGCCCGGAACGCGGTCACCGCGCGACGCGGCCGCCGGCCCGCAGCCGATCCGGCCACCCCGGTCACCGCGGGGCCGCAGATGAAGACCGTTGAGGAGACCGGATGAGCGGGCTGTCCGAGCGGGCCCTGCTGGAACTGGTGCTCACCGGGGCGGTCTGTGGTGCCCTGGGAGTGCAGGTCGTGCTGCGGCGCCTGGCGTTCTTCACCGAGACCTTCGGCCACATCACCTTCCTCGGCATCGTCGCCGCCACCATCACCGGCACCGACATCAAGCTCGGCGCCGGCCTGGCCGCCATGTGCGCCGTCGCCGTGACCAGCCGCCACGGCATCGCGTCCCGACGGAATCACCAGCATGCCGGTGTCATGGTCAGCGGCGCCCTCGCGCTCGGCGTCGTGCTGATATCGGCCCGGCCGGGCTTCAGCAAGGACCTCACCGCCGCCCTCGTCGGCTCGCCCCTCACCGCCGGAACCGGCGACATCGCCATGGCGACCGTCGTGGCCGCCCTCGTCGCCGGTGCCCTCACGCTCGGACACAAAGAACTCGCACTCGCCGCCTTCGACCCCGGCGCGACAAGGGCCCTCGGATACCGCACCCGCCTCATCGACAGCGGTCTCCTGGCCCTGCTCGCCATCACCGTCATGACCGCCGCACCGGCCGTCGGCGCGGCACTCCCCCTGGCCTTGCTGATCGGCCCGGCCGCCTCGGCGCTGCTGTGGACCCGCCGCATCCTGCCCGCGACACTGCTCGGCGGCCTGCTCGGCGCCGCCTCCGGGGCGGCAGGCTTGGCCGTCTCCCTGCACTACCGCGTCGCGACCGCCGCCGGCACAGCCGTCATCTGCGGCGCCCTGTTCGCCCTGGCGGCCGCCACCAGCACCCTTACCGCCGATCAACGGCGGGCCTGCCCGTCACCTGCCCCGGCAACGAGTCTGTGACGCCACCGCTACCTGACCGTTCAGCCCGTCCGATCTACCGTCCCTGGCGACCCATCGATCCGACAGGAGAAACCATGTCGCTGACCGTGTCCCCGCAACTGCTCCAGGACGCCCATCGCGGCGACGTCGACGACGCCGCGTTCGTCGACTGCATTCGTACGTCCCTGCCCTACGGCTGGCAGGTCGTCACGGGCCTCGTCGACGAACTACGGGACGGCGGTGGCGAGTTCGCCGACAATCAGACCCCGCCGCCGGACGAGACCGCCCGCGGCCAGCTCCTGCGGATGATGGCCAGCGACGCCATGCGCTCCGCCCTCGAGAAGCACTTCGACGTACGACTGGCGTTCCAGAACTGCCACCGAGTCGCCGTCTTCCGCCCCGGCGCCGACCGGGCATACCGGGAGTTCGTCACAGCCCGCGCCCAGATCCTCAACCAAAAACCCGAACTGGTCGACTGCTGACCCGTCATCCCAGAAGCTTGGAATCTCAGTCCAGGCCGATGAAGGTGAACGTCCGCGGGCAGAGCTTCTTGGGGGAAGGGGTCGGCCCACGGACGTTCACATGTCCGGCGCGGCTTCGCCGTACCCCGGATGGCCTCCCGCAAGCAGCCTCGGAATCGCCCTCGTACCGACCGCGCTGGAACTCCACCGCGTCACCCCACCTGGAAGACGGGGGCGTATCTGATCACACGGGCGTTGCCCGCTGATACCCGGCGTCGAAGGGAATGGAGCAGGCACCGCGTCATGCCGAGGTGGATTGGTCAGAGGGCGACGAAGGTGAGGCCGCGCTGCTTCAGCGCGGGGATGACCGTCCGCAGCGCGCGGATGGTCTCCGACCGGTCGCCGCCGCCGTCGTGGCAGAGCAGAATGTCGCCCGCCTGCGCGCGCAGCAGCCGGTCCGTGATCGTCATCGTGCCGGGGCGGGCCCAGTCACGTGGGTCGACCTGCCAGTCGATGCAGATCATGGCGTGTTCGGCTGCGACGTCGATGATCTGCTGCGACCATGCGCCGCCCGGAGAGCGGAAGAACTTGGGTGCCACACCGGTGACCTGCGCGATCCTGTCGTGCGCGCCGCCGATTTCCTCCCGGATCCGGGCCGCCGCGAGGTTGGGCAGGTTCAACGGGTGCGTCACCGTGTGGTCGGACACCTGATGCCCGTCCGCGACGAGCCGCTGGACCAACCGCGGTTCTTCGGTGACCTGCGTCCCGATGAGCGAGAACGTCGCCGGAACGCCGAACTCGGCCAGCAGATCCAGCATCTTCGGGGTCCACACCGGATGCGGGCCGTCGTCGATGGTCAACGCCACCGCGTTCGGCGGCGCCGCCGGTTGGAGGTCGTGCAGGTTGTGGATCGGGCGGCGCAGCGCCTGCAGCGGCTGTCCGTGCGCGTAGCCGGGATCGGGCCGAACGGTGTGGGCCGCCTTGCGTACGTGTCGCGGCGTCGTCGTCGCGTCGGTGCCGCGGAGGAATTCGGGCACCGCACCGGCCGCCAAGCCGGCGCCCGCAGCACCGATCGACAGCAACACCTGACGCCGGTCCAGCTTCCTCATACCGATCCCCACCTACCGACACGACTACTGATCCATCAGCTAGGACTCCCCGGTCCATCGACGAGTTCGGACTGTGCCCTCACCGTGTGCCCGTAACCCGCCGCTCGCACGCCAACAGCACCTGCGCTCCTCACTGCTACTGGCGAGCGGTGACCATCGCACTCCGGGCGGGGAAGCCGCGCGCAGAAGAGCCTTACCGTGCCGCCAAGGCGGCGCCGCCGACACCCACGCGGTCCGCGGCCGTAGGCGCCAGTGGTCGGTGCGTCAGGAGCGGGTCCGGCCGGGAATGACGGTGGCCGTGGGTTCGTCCGCCGTCTGCGTCGCGGATGGCGGACGCGGCGTTGATCAGGCCGATGTGACTGAACGCCTGCGGGAAGTTGCCGAGGGGTTCTCCGGTCGAGGAGTCGACCTCTTCGGCGAGGAGGCCGACGTCGTTGGCGTGTGAAGCGGCGGTCTGGAACACCTGCTCGGCGGGTGCGCGCCGGCCGGTGAGGGCCAGTGCGTGCGCGAGCCAGAAAGTGCACAGGAGGAAGGCGCCTTCTCTCCCCGCGATCCCGTCGCAGGTGTCGTAGCGGCGGATCAGCCCGCGTGAGTCTGCCAGCCGGGTGGCGATGGCCGCGACGGTGGCCCGTACCCGGGGATCGTCGCCAGGCAGGAATCCGACGATCGGGATGGTCAGCGCGGACGCGTCGAGTTCGGTGCCGCCGAACGCCTGGGTGAACGTGCCGGTCCGCGGGTTCCAGCCCTCCGTGAGGATCGCGTCGCGGATCTGGGCGCGGGTACGCCCCCAGTCGTCGACGAGGGCGGTGGCCCCCAGGACGGGAGCCAGGGCGATCGCCCGGTCGAGCGCGACCCAGCACATGAGCTTCGAGTGCAGGAAGTGCCGGCTCGGCCCGCGGGTCTCCCAGATGCCCTGGTCCGGCTCCCGCCAGCGACGGGCGGCTGTTTCGGCCGCGCCACGGAGGAAGGCTCGTGTGACCCCGTCGAGGTGCTGCTCGGTCGCGTCGCAGGAGAGCCGGTGGGCCGCGTCGAGCATCTCGCCGTAGATGTCGAGTTGTCGTTGCCGCCATGCGTCGTTGCCGACGCGCACCGGTGTGCTGCCACGCCAGCCGGTCAGGTGGGGGAGCGGCCGTTCGGTCAGGTCACATTCGCCGCCGATGCCGTACATGATCTGCAGGTCCACGCCACGGTCGAGCTGCGTGGCCGCGGAGCGGGCGAGGAAGGTGAAGAACGCGGCCTGCTCTCTCTCACACGCCGATGCGGTGGTGAGGGCCTGCACGGTCATGCTGGCGTCCCGGATCCAGGTGTAGCGGTAGTCCCAGTTGCGCTGTCCGCCGACGTGTTCGGGCAGGGATGTGGTGGCCGCGGCGACGATCGCTCCCGTGGGGGCGAATGTCAGGGCGCGCAGCACCCGTCCGCTGTGTCCGACCTTGTCCTGCCAGGGTCCCCGGTAATCCGTGTGCAGCCGGGACCAGGAGCGCCAGCCCACGATCGTGTCCCTGATGCGGCGGTGGATGAGCCGTGGGGTCCAGCACGCCGACTCGGTCTCCCAGACGGGGCGGGCATCCAGGGCCATGCCGAGGCGGTCCCCGGCTCTGAGCGTGACCGCGGTGTGCGCGGTCGAACCGCGCACCTGAAAGTCGATGGGCGTCGACAAGGTGAGCACCTGGGCGCCGCCATGGGCGATCAGAGCGCCGCGCCGGCGTTCCAGCAGGGGGTGGACCAGCCCGAACTCGGGGCGGGGCGCATAGGTCACCTCCAGGTCGACACGCCCGTCGACGCAGATCGCCTCGCGCAGCAGGACGCCGGGGGAGGACACACCCAGCCCGTGCCCGCGTTCGTGTTCGCCCAAGGCCAGCGCGTCGACGAGCACGACCGTGCCGCCCGGGCAGTGGAAGGTCGTCTCCAGGACGAGAGTGTCCGGCAGGTACCTGCGGGTGACCTCCGCGGGCCCGGACGGGCGGATGGACCAGTGCCCGGCGTCCTCATCCAGCAGCCTGGCGAAGATCGCCGGACTGTCGAAGCGGGGCGAGCACAGCCAGTCCACCGAGCCGTCGGAGGTGACCAGGGCGGCCGAGCGGCAGTCGGACAACAGGCCGTGATCGCTGATCGGCCGGGTACTCACGCCGCATCTCCGCACTCACAGCAGTGACATGCCGGCTTCCGCTGTGGACCGTGCCGCGCCATGCGGCGCGACCGCGCCTCCGGTACGGGCAGTCGGCGGACGTCGGAAGGGCGGTGCGGTGGGACGGCACCGCCGTCCGGCAGGAACTCTCTGGTGTCGTCGAACAGGACGACACCGTTGCACAGCAGGCTCCACCCCTGCTCGGGATGGCGGGCGACGGTGCGCGCGGCGGCCCGGTCGACGGCGTCGGCCGGCGGGCAGTGTGGTCGGTGGCAGCACATCGCGTACCTCCAAAGGTCTTCGGCGATCGGCGATTCCGAATCGCGCCCTCAGTGAGAGATAGGCGCGCTGGTTACAGCGGAAGACGCGGCCCGGCCGGCCGTAACCCCCCTCTCTGTGGCCGAAGGGCCGCGAAGGCGGACATGCGATGACATCCACCCCAAGAGGTGAGCAGGACGGTCGAGGTGTATGTCTCGTCGGCCTGATGACCGGCCGGGGTTCCCGCGACACCGGCCACGCGGGCGCCATGGCGACCCGGTCAGCGTCCGCCTCAGGTGGCGTCGGTGTCGTAAGGCGGGCGCTCACCGTACGGGAGAAGGGGTCGGTCATCGTACGGATGGCGATCACCATCGAGATCGTCGAGCAGATGCTTTTTGACGAAGCGGCGCGGGTGGAGGTCCATGAGATTCAGGTCGGCATGCTCAGGTCCGAGCCCGGCCTTGATCTCGCCCGTGGCGACCTCGGCCAGCCGGCGTACCTGGCGCAGCGTCTGCGCGGCCTTGCGGGCGACCGTTGGCAGCTGTTCCGGGCCGAAAATGATCAATGCCAGCACCAAGAGCAGCACGAGTTTCACGAACCCGATGTCGAACATGGTCTGGATCTTCCTCGGCAGATCGTCACGCCGACCCTGGCGTCACGGATCAAGAGCGTTTCCCGCTGGCGCCCGGGGCGACGGTTCAGTCTCGTCGTACGCGCTGCTCCGGCGGCGGGAACGGTTCGAGATCGGAATCGACCGCCGTCTGCGAGGCGGCGTTCACGCTGCGCGCCGCAGGCTCATCGTCGCTGTTCAACTCGCTGACCTCCGACTTGAAGATCCGCAACGATCGTCCCAGCGAACGGGCCGCGTCCGGCAGCTTTTTGGACCCGAACAGCACCAGTACCGCAATCGCGACGATCAGCCAGTGCCACACGGACAGCTCCCCCATCGTGGTCTCCCCTCTTGTGTGTGCCGACACCTGCAGCGCACGCGCGGATGCACTCACTGAGAGATAGACCGCGAGGTTACGGCCCCGTACGCGCCGTCACGAGCAGGTACTCGCTGACCGTCGTCCCACTGGACGGCAGAGCGGCGTCTTCGCTGTAACCCACGCGCCTATCTCTTACCGAAGACGCGATACAGGTCGCCGAGATCGTGTCGCCTGCGGCACCGAAAGCTGATCACGAAGGGAATCAGACGAACGTGGAAGCAGAGCGGAGGATGTCAAACTGCCGGGCCGGGCTGCGGCTGATCGCAGCCGCCGGCCGTCCGTCTGCACCCGGTCGCCGTCCGTCCTGCGGCTCGCGGCAAGTCCGAACGCGCCATCGGGCGTGATCTGTAGGGTTGCCCGCATGACGATCGGGATCCGTTACGCCACGCGGTCAGATGTCGGGATGTTGCGTGAGGAGAACGAGGATTCGGCATACGCGGGCAGGCGTGTCCTGGCCGTCGCCGACGGCATGGGAGGCCACGCGGCAGGTGAGATCGCCAGCGCGGCCGTGATCGAGGAATTGCGCGCGGTGGACGTCGACGTCCCCGAGGACGACCTTGTCGCCACGCTGGAGGAGGCGGTCCGCCGGGCCAACCAGAAGGTGCATGGCCTGGTCGAGGCCGATCCGTCGCTGCAGGGGATGGGGACGACCCTGACGGCGATGCTGTGGTCGGGGGCGCAGCTGGCACTCGTGCAGATCGGGGATTCACGGGCCTATCTGCTGCGCGACGACAGCCTCTATCAGATCACCCATGACCAGACGCTCGTGCAGACGCTGCTGGACGACGGGAAGATCAACGAGGAGGAGGCCGCCACGCATCCCTTCCGCTCGATGCTGCTGCAGGCGCTGGACGGCCGCTCCGACATCGCCCCCGACCTGCAGTTGCGCGGCGCGCTGGTCGGCGACCGGTATCTGCTGTGCTCCGACGGCCTGTGGGACGTGGTCTCCCCGGAGGCGATCCACAAGGCTCTCACCGGCATCACCGATCCTGACCAGGTGGTCGGCGACCTCGTTGAAGCGGCCAACGCCGGCGGCGGCCCCGACAACATCACCTGCATCGTCGCCGATGTCGTCGACCTCGGCGAGCACGACGCCGGCCTGACGCCGGCCTGATCGCCCGCGTGGCATCAGGGATGCCCATCAGGCCGGCCAAAGTCCCGGCTACGGCAGTTGCACGGATTGCCGGTGCCGGAAGAAGTTCCTCGGGTCCCAACGCCGCTTGATCTGCTGGAGGCGTGGATAGTTCTCCTTGTAGTACAGGGTGTACCAGGGCGTGCCGGACCGGTTGTACAGCGGGTCGGACAGGTCGGCGTCCGGGTAGTTCACATAGCAGCCGTCGGTCACGTCATTGGGCACCGGAACGCCGCCCGTGTCGGGGTACAGCGAGCCATAGGTGTCCCTCGCCC
The DNA here is from genome assembly GCF_039542055.1 of Actinoallomurus vinaceus. Classification (NCBI taxonomy): domain Bacteria; kingdom Bacillati; phylum Actinomycetota; class Actinomycetes; order Streptosporangiales; family Thermomonosporaceae; genus Actinoallomurus; species Actinoallomurus vinaceus. The sequence goes on along the minus strand of NZ_BAABHK010000001.1, from coordinate 328,695 downwards.
AGGAGATGTGCACGTCGTCCTGGGTCGGGTCGTGCCATTGTGCCGAGAAGAGCATCTTGAACGCCGCACCGCGGTGCACCGACGCAGTCGCGGTCGGCGCCACCGCCCTGGTCCGCCCGCCATAGGGCGTGAACTGCACGCCGACCAACGGATTGTTGATCGTGGGGGCGTTCAGGCCTTGGTAGAGCGCAGCGAGCTGTTGGTCGGGAAACACGCCGCGCATGAATGTCGACTTGAACTCGGCGCGGTACGTCGGATCGTTCTGGGCGGGGTTGGTGGTGCCGTTGAACCGCGTCGCTTCCAGCCACGGTAGCCGGATGGGCTCCGCGAACTGCGGCTTGGGGCTGTGCTCGGTCATCGCGTTGGTGAGCGCACCGGTCTTCGCCGACACCCCGTCGGTGATGTATCGCAGGTAGTCCGCGAAAATCTGCTCCGCCCCGGGCACAGTCGCGTCCACCTGTGTGATCAGGCCGAGCTGCCCGTTGGACCGGTGATTGAGGATCAGATAGCTGGTCACGGCGCGCAGCGGATTATCCGCATCGCCGTTGTGTACGTGCCAGCTGGCGTAATTGCGGGCGAGGTTCATGAACGCGGTCTGGTCGATGTCGTTCCAGGACCAGGCGATCGCGCTGAGCAGCAGCTCTTTGGGAGGCTGGGGCAACAGGCCGCGTGGATCGGTTCCGGTCGCGCCGGGCGAACGGAACCAGTATCGGGTGACCACCCCGAAGTTGCCGCCACCACCACCGGTGTGCGCCCACCACAGGTCGTGGTTGGGGTCGTTCGGGTCCCGCGTCGCGACAACGGCGTGTGCGCGGCCGTTCCCGCGGACCACCACGACCTCGACCGCGTACAGGTGGTCCACCACGAGGCCGTGGTCGCGGCTGGACGGTCCCCAAGCGCCGCCGCTGACGTGTCCACCCGCGGCGACCGAGTAGCACAAGCCGGCCGGAATGGTGACGCCCCACTCCTTATACATTGTCTCGTAGATTTTTAGGAGCGTTGCGCCGGATTCGACCGCGACTGCGTTGCGTGCGGGGTCATAGTACGTTCTGTCCATTTGCGACATGTCTATGACGATTTGGACGTCCGGACTGAAGATGAAGTCCTCGAAGCAATGCCCGCTGGAGATGACGGTCAACCGCTTGTCGTTGTCGACCGCCTCCTGCACCACCTGCACGACCTGCTCGGTGGAGTTGACGATGCGAACGGACTCCGGTGCGCCGATGTACCGCTGATTGCCGCCACGCACGCAGTCGGCGTATTGCGGATCGTTGGGCGTGACGGACGCCGCCGGCGACACATGGGCTCCGGCAGCGTCGTCGGGCATCTCACCGGCCGACCCGCCGACTACCTGTTCGTCCATGGCAGAGATCTCCCTTTTCCGAGCACCCCGGCGTATATCCCAAGCCCACCCGGTATTGCACAAATGAGCGAACTTGCGACGCATTGACAGTATCGAACCGTGCCGAGGAACGCTGGAAGTCCTGGGTGTCAGTTCTGGCCACGATTGGCCGTGTCCGCGGAGGCCCGCCGGCCCATATCAAGGAGTTCGCCGACGAAGATGGAGTGATCGCCCCTGTCGTGGGTGGCGATCACTCCAGTCCGGTGAGGCGGCTTGTGATCAGTCGATGAGGGCGAACCGCATCGATGCCGCAGGGCGGTGCTCGCTCATGCTTGCGCAGCCCCCACATCCGTCGCCTCCGGCACCCGGACCGGTCCTTCTCCGGTCACCAGGGTGGCGTCGGACATGCGCCGAGAGCGCGAACGCTTGATGAAGTGGGCGCCCCACAAGCCGAGGCCGCGGACGCTGCAGACGATCACAAGTGCGAAGAAGAGGGTGTAGGTGACGTTGAACTCCATCAGAATCCCGTAGACGACCGCGACCGAACTGCCGAACATGAACTGGGCGCGCGCCTTCGTCGGCGTCGTTCCCGGGTCGGTGATCATGTAGTTGCTGAAGAGCACGAACGCGACCCCGGTCATCGTGCCGAGCGCGGAGAAGAGCGCGACGTCCCAGATGCCGTGCCGGACGAAGGCCTGGATGGCGAAGCCGCCCATCCAGCCGACGATCAGAGGCACCTTGCGGGTGAGCATGGCGTTGAGAACGGTGCCGGCGGTGATGATGATGAATGGGATCATCACGCGGAAGTAGGTGTTGGCGTTCTCGGTGAACTCATACGGCGGCGCGATGCTGACCCAGCTGCTGAAAAAGATCAGAACCGCCGTGATGCCGAAGTTCGACGGGTTCATGAAGTGCCGCATCCGCCCGCCGACGGGTGCCTGAAACACGTGCTTGCCCGCGACACCGACGAACACGCCGACGATGACCGGCAGGATCTGGTTGTTGGCGTAGATCAGCATGTTGACTGCGAGGGCCGTGATGTGCGACGGCAGCAGGAACTCGTACATGCCGCGTGGTCCCGCGCCCAGGAACCGCGGCCGTCGCCGGTACGCCCACGCGCTGATCAATTCGAGCGTGATCTCGGTCGTGTACCCCGTCAGCACGGCGATGATCGGCCATATGTAGGGCTGCTCGAAGCCGAGGAGGGTGTAGCCGAAGACGTTGAAGATGCTGATCGACAGTGCGAAGTTGCGCAGTGCGAGATACCGCGGATCCGGCTTCGGCTTCGCGGGTCTGACCGTCGCGCTCGACGGAGCGCTGTCGCCCGCAGGGTGTTTCAAGACGGCGGTCATCGGCTGGAAACCTCCTGAACGGTGCCGGTGAGCACGAGGTTGTGGACGCCGGGCATGAGCGAGAGCTTCTGCTGGTGCAGGGCTCCGTTGACATCACGCCACCGAATGTGGACTGAGACGGGGCCGGCGTACGGACCAAGCCCGAAATGGACGTCGAAGCTGCGGAAACCGACGTGGCCGCCGCCACCGTCGAGCTGTGAGATCTGGGTGCCCTGCGGCGTCGTGATCTCCACTGTGGCGCCGTAGGCGGGAGCGCGGATCGCCCCCAGGCCGTTGCTCGCGTCGGCCGGGTTGGTGGACGGGCGGTAGAGCTTGAGTTCGAGGGCGTTGCCGCGGTGCGGCGCCGTGTTGGCGTAGAACGCCGGAGGTCCCCACTGCCGGGCCACCGCGAAGTCCAGTGTGCCCGTGCCGGTCGTGTCGCCGGTGGCGACCGCGCGAGTCGGAGTCGGCACCGCGAGGCCCAGCGCGGAGCTGATGTTCACGTAGGCGCCGCTGGAGTTCCTGACATAGAAGGCGAGGGCCTCGTGGCCCGAAACGTCGTCGCCGGGCTGGAAGTTGGGCCACATCGCCGGGTTGGACAGCAGATCGTCGTTCATCGTGGCCGCCTCCTGCAGCCAGTTCCACCGGCTGACGCTGCCCTTGATGAAGCCGTCGGTCTGGACCACGTCCTGCTCGCCGGCATTGAGGAAGTCGCCCGTCTTGACGTCCCAACACCAGCCGGTCCACGCCAGACCGTACTGCTGGGCCTCCTGTGTGAACGGGGCGGTCCCGCTGCTGAGCTGCCGCGCCATTTCGGCATCGTTCTTGGCCTGGTTGACGAAGACGAAGTTGCTCTCCTGCAGGCCCCAGGGGACGTTGATGTTGCTGACCAGGAAGTCGAACTTGCCCTTGCCGTTCAGGTCGGCGAAGTCGACGCCCATTCCCTTGAAGGAGCCGTTTCCGAGCGCGAACGACTTCGGGGTCGTCGGGTTGCGTACCCCCTTGGCCTCGATGAACTTGATGCGGCCCGGGGTCGACTTGTTGTAAAGGAAATGGCCGTGGCCGAAGTCGTTGGCGATGTAGACCTCGGGCAGAGCGTCACCTGTGAGGTCGGCTCCGGCGATCGCGAGCGACCAGCCGGTGGAGACCTGGAACGGGATCGCGTTCTCCTGCTCGACATAGTTGGCCCGCGGGTCGGTGCCCGACGCCGCGCTGACCCAGCGCAGCACGTGATCGCCGCCGGCGTTGTTCCCGGAAGAGAGGCTGTTGGGCATCACGACGTTCTTGAGGCCGTTCGGGTCCAGCACGTCCGAGTCGGGCCAATAATTGCCGACGACCATCGACGGGTGCCCGCTGCCGTCGAGATCGCCGATGTACACGGCGTCCGTGTTCCAGCGCGGGCCGTGGTACTTGCCGTCGAGCGATCGTGCGGGCACGAGTTCCCGCGGCGCGTACGCGCTCGGTGAAGGTGTCTTTGCGTCCGACTTCGGCAGGAACAGGATCGGGGTCCGTCCCCAGTACGTCACGAGGAAGCCCATGCGGCCGTCGCCGGTGAAGTCGCCGGGCGCACAGCCGGTCGGTGCCATCGTGTCGTCGTACGGCAGCGGTGCCGCGTCGAGGGTGAACGGGGTGAACCGGTCGCCTGCCGGCGCTGTGGGCGTGTAGGTCACGATCACCTTGTTGGTCCGGGTGTCGACGACGCACATGCCGTCCGCGCGGCCGTGACCGGTGACGTCGTTGATGGCGATGCTGGCCCCGACCGCGGAGATCCAGGAGCGGATCTTGTAATAGGCCGGGTTCACCTCACGGATCGTGTTCATGTGCTGGTTGTCGTAGCCAGGTGGCAGCGTGATGGGCAGCTCCTGGAACTTGTACTTCGCGGCGGCCTGTGCGCCGCCGGATACCCCGACCGCGCCGTTCGCGCTGATGGACAGCGACGTGCCGACGACGACGACCAGCACTCCCGGCACCAGCCGACGGAGACGCTCACGTAGCCTCACTGCTATCTCCTCTCGAAACGACGTTCATGAAAATGTGGGGCGTCTCATCGAATGGGCATGGGTGGGCAGCCGCATGCGCGGGGCGGAACAGCACGCGGGCGTATCCCGCCGCGCACGGCCCTGGGCCGCGGCGCGGCACGCTCAGCCGACCCCGGTCGATGAGGCCGCGCTCCGCGGACTCTCGGTGCGGTCGAACTCGGCCAGTTCGTCCGCGAAGGGGGCGATCGCCCGAATCGGCGTCGCGAGGTCTCGGTGTGCGGCCAGCGCCGGCGCCGTGTGGTGCCAATCGCCGTTGTCCGCGAAGAACACGTCACGCAGGGCGGAGAAGCCACGCCGCCACGCCTGACGTGCCTCCCCCAGTACGAAGGCCGCGCCGTCGCGCGCGTACGTCAGCAGCGGGAAGGTGCAGTTCTCCCGGTACGTCGCGTCGCCGTGGAGCCGGTACCAGGTGACGTGGCGGGCACCGGGGATCAGGGTGAACGTCGCCGTGGCGGTCTTCTTGGGATCGCCGAACCCCATGTACGGCGGCAGGAACTCGACGTCGCGGAACCGTGCGAAGATGCGCTCGCTCGCCTCCGCGTGGGTGATCTCGCCGGCGATCGCGGCGTCCATGTCGGCACGCGAGGCCTGTACCACCTCGACGACGCCCGGCAGATGGCTACCGAGCACACCCATGCGGCTCGGCTCGGTCGTCTTCTGCAGGTACGAGCGATCCTTCGTCTTGTGGTAGCGCATCCAGAGCGACAACGGGCCGAACGTGCCGAGCAGGCTCCCCATGACCCAGTTGCGGTTCCACGCGTTCCAGGTGTCGTAGCTCGCGAACGAGTCGAACGCCCCGGACACGATCGCGTCGTAGTGGTCGAACCCGCGGTTGACCACGTCCTCCACGAACTGGAACCGCTCGATGGCGTAGTCGTCGTCGGCGACGGCCTTCAGCAGCGCCTCGGCGATCAGGTCGACCGCGACGATGAGCACCGACATGCCGCTGGAATAGAGGGGGTCGATGAACGCGGCCGCGTGCGGGAGCTGGATCAGGCGGGGCGCGATCAGGTGCGGCGACGAGTACTGGATGCGGCCCGACCTGATCCACGGCCGCGCGGCGTTCGCCTCGGCGAAGTGGCGCGCGATCGTCGGGTAGGCGGAGATGATCCGGCGGAACTCCAGCTCCGGCGTCCCCTGCGGCTCGGGATGCCTGCGCCGGTCGAGCATCAGCCCCACGCTCGTCAGGGGGTTGGTGGCGTCGCGGTGGTTGCTGAACGGTATGACCCACATCCAGCCACCGTCGAAGACGTGGTGCATGGTGGCCTGGCCGAGCGGCGAGATCAGCCGGCGCCTGCTCCTGGAGTCCAGCAGCAGATCAGCGCTTCTGACCCCCATCATGTGGGTGTAGATGGCGCGCGTGTCGGTACGGAAGCGCGGCACCTCGTCGCGCATGCCGAGCTGGTCCGAGACCATCGACCGCATGCCGGAGGCGTCGATCAGGAGCTTGGCGTGGTACCTCTGGCCGGAGTCCGCGCGCAGTTCGACCTCGTCGTCCCCGAACTTGATTTCGGAGATACGCGTCTGGGCGTGGAACGTCGCCCCGTACTTGACCGAGAGCGCCGCGAGGAAGGCGTCGGTGTCCTGGCGGAACAGATGCGAGTCGGGGCCGACGGGCGGTGCCAGCGTCCCGAACTGGTTGATCTCCTCGGGGCGGTTCTCCTCACCGGCACGGTGATACATGAAGCCGAACGAGCGCTTCACGCCGCAATTGCTGCTGACGTGGTTACGCAGTTTGTGGAACGTGCCGATCCATCCGATCTCCGGGACACCGTACTTGTCGGCGACGATACGCAGGCGTAGGCCGGTCTCCGGTATCAACGACTCACCGATGGTGAACCTCGGATGGCTCGCCCCCTCGAGCAGGAGAGTCGACACCCCCTGCTTGGCGAGGATGCACGCGAGCATCGAGCCACCGATTCCCGATCCGAGGATTGCCACTTCATATCGGTTGGTCAACATGGTTCCCCATAATCGCGATTGACTGTGGATGAGCTTCTTGTAGAGCGCCTGCACTCGCCATGACCAGCATGGTGCCGGGCTCCGCGACCGGTCTTCTCTTACCTTGCCTTGGTGAGAATTCGGCAACGGCACAGCTCCGGTGGAAGAGCGTCGCCTGCGTCATCACCTCGATCCCGTGCGGTGGGAGTACGCAGTAACCCTGATCAGCCTAGGGACCTCGGCGGCGCGTGGCTTCTTCCAAATTAACCGCAATTTCGGAGAAGCCGGCATGGAGCTCTCAGCCGGGCCGGTCGCCGTGCTTGCGCCTGATCACACCGATGCAGGCAACGTCAAAGAAGTATGGCCGCAGGAGACGTGCGCATAATCGGGTGCATCTAGGGGATGGGGGTCCAGTGGAGGAGATGTGCAGGGTGGCGGTGGAGCGCGCGATAACGACGATGTGGGATCGCTACAGTGAACCACTGTCCATGGATGACATTGCCGGTGCCGCATTATTGAGCAAGTTCTACTTCTCGCGGGTCTTTCGGTCCGTCACCGGCACGTCGCCGGGGCGATTCCTGAGCACGATTCGCCTTTCCAGAGCGAAGAGCCTCCTGTTGGAGACGTCGCTGAGCGTTACGGAAATCGCTTACAAGGTCGGGTACAACAGCCTCGGAACGTTCACCACCCGATTCACCCGGAGTGTCGGCGTGTCGCCGACCCGCTTCCGGGCGCTCTTGCACGGTGACCGGCCGTCGTTCTCGCCCCCCGAGACGGACGCGTACCGCCGGTCCGGCGCGGTGCACGGGACGGTGGTACTGCCGCCGGGCAGCACGGAGCTTCGCGTCTATGTCGGTGCGTTCGGCAGCCCCATCGTCGAGGGGATGCCGGTCTCCTGCGACATCCTCGACTGCCCCACCGACGGTTGCCGCGTGCGCGAGTACCGGCTCGGCTCGGTGCCTGTCGGTGAGTGGTACGTCCGCGCCGTCGCCGTCGCGGTGCGCTGGGCCGACGTCGATCCCCGACCATGGGCCCGCAATCCCCGCTTCGTGGGCGCGGGAGAGCCCGTCGTCATGCGGGACGGCCAGAACGTCGAACTCCGCATCCCGATGCGCGCCGTGGACCTGACCGACCTGCCGATCTTGATGGCGCTGCCGGAGCTGGACAACCGGTTCTTTCCCGAGCCCGTGCCGACCGTGCGGTGGGACCCGGAGTTCGCGTCGCACTGACGCGGCGTCATGTCGGCAAACAGGGAGTGGGCGCGCCGAACGCCGGGTTGCGAGATCCCGCTCGGATCTTCGGGCCTTCGGGCGATCCCCCGAGAGGAGAGGAAAAATGGCCAGTGGTTGGCGAGCGCTCAGACGCCGAATTCTGACGCCGAGTATGAAGGAGGCGAACCTTTCGGTCCGCGGGTTCCACGTGAAAGGTCCTGCCGCGCGGACGATGCTGGAGACGATAGGCGAGACCTTCCTCACCGGATACGCGTACGCCGCCGAGGCGCGCGAGCCGGCGGAGGCCGAGGAGCGTCTCGAGGAGCTGCCGTGGCAGTTTCGCGGTTTCGCCTACGAGGGCGCCGGCATGGGCTTCGCGATACGCGACGGCCTCCCGTTCGGAGGCCGCCAGGTGAGCCGGTTCCTCGAGGGCAGGGCCCGGAACCACGTGTACATGGTCTACGTCGGGATCGGTTGGGCCATGGCCCGGCTGCCGCGGTTCCGCTGGGCGAAGGCGTCCGCCGCCGCGGCGGATCCGCTGCTGCGCTGGCTCGCCCTCGACGGCTATGGATTCCACCAGGCCTACTTCTATACGGACCGGTACGTGCGCCGGCAGTACCAGGAGCCGAACTTCCCCTGGCCGGCCGGCGGCCCGGCCCGGTACGCGAGCCGGGTGATCGACCAGGGCATCGGGCGGGCGATCTGGTTCGTCGGCGGAGCCGACCCCGACGTGGCCGCCGACCTGATCGACGCGTTCGACGAGAGCCGGCGGGCCGATCTCTACAGCGGCGCCGGCCTGGCCGCGACGTACGCGGGCGCGGCGGACGAGGCGGAGCTGCGGGCCTTCCTGCGGCGCGGCCGGAACCACCTGCCGCAGGTCGCGCAAGGCAGTGTGTTCGCCGGCGCCGCCCGGTTCCGCGCCGGCCTTGTGACGCCGCACACCACGATGGCGTCCGGCCTGCTCTGCGGCGTCACGCCGGAACAGGCGTCCGACCTGGCCGACGCGGCCCGCGCCGAGCCCTTCGGCACCTCGGACGTCCCCGCCTACGAGCTCTGGCGGCGACGCATCGCCTCGGGGCTCGCCGAGCTGCGGACCGCGCCGTGACGACCACGAGTCCGCCGGCCGCGCGGACCGGCCATCGGATGCCCGGGCCGCCCCTCACCTCCACGTTGGCCGTCCTGGCCAGGATGGTGCGGAGCCGTCTGGATGTCATGACGTGGGCAGCCGCCGAGTACGGTGACGCGGTCCGCCTGCGGCTCGGGCCTAAGACGCTCTATTTCTTCAACCACCCCGACTACGCCAAGCACGTCCTGGCCGACAACGCCGAGAACTACACCAAGGGCCTGGGCATGGTCCACGCCCGGCGCGCCCTCGGGGACGGCCTGCTCACCAGCGAGGGAGAGCTCTGGCGCAAGCAGCGCAAGACGATCCAGCCGGTCTTCCAGGCCAGACGGATCGCCGGTCAGCTCGGCGCCATCGCCGACGAGGCCGAGCAGCTGACGACACGGCTCCGCTCCCATGTCGGCCAGGGCCCGGTGGACATGCGCGCGGAGATGACCGCGTTCACCCTGGGCGTGCTCGGGCGCACGCTGGTCGACGCCGACCTCGGCGTGTTCGAGTCGATCGGCGGGTCGTTCGAGGCCGTCCAGAACCAGGCGATGTTCGACGCCATCACGCTGGGAACGGTGCCGCTTTGGCTTCCGCTGCCTCTGCAGACACGCTTCCGGCGGGCCAGGCGGGACCTTCAGCGCATCGTCGACAAGCTGGCCGCCGATCGCGCCGCCAGGCCCGCCGGCGACGACATCATCTCGCGGCTGATCGAGTCGGTCCGCCACGAACCCGACCAGCGTGCCGGGCGGATCCGCATGCGCGACGAGCTGGTCACCCTGCTGCTCGCCGGGCACGAGACCACGGCCAGCACGCTGACCTGGACGTTACACCTGCTCGACGAGCACCCGGAGGCATGGGGGCGGCTGCACGACGAGGCCGTCGAAGTGTTCGGCCGCGGCCCGCTGACCGCCGAGAGCCTGCGCGGGCTCACCTACACGACGCAGGTCCTCGAAGAGACCATGCGCCTGCATCCCCCGGTCTGGCTGCTTCCGCGGATCGCCCGCGCGGACGACGAGATCGGCGGATTCCCCGTCCCCGCCGGCGCCGACGTGCTGCTGTGCCCGTACCTGCTGCACCGGCACCCGACGTTCTGGACGGCGCCCACGCGCTTCGATCCGGAGCGATTCACCCCCGCCGCGTCAGCGGGCAGGAACCGTTACTCCTACATCCCGTTCGGCGCGGGGCCGCGGTTCTGCGTCGGCAACAGCCTCGGCATGATGGAAGCCACCGTCGCGCTCGCGACGGTCGCCCGCGACCTGCGTCTGACAAAGGCACCCGGATACCAGGTGACCGGCGAGGCGATGTTGACCCTGCGGATCCGCGGCGGCCTGCAGATGACGGTACGCCCGGTGACCTGACGGAGTTCCGCCGAGCATGGAACCGGCCGGGGCGGATGATCCGCCCCGGCCGGTCCATGCCGTCCGGCTATTCGCGCAGCCAGTCGGCCGTACGCTCGCCGATCATGATCGAGGTGAGGTTCGTGTTCGCGCGGACGGTGTTGGGCATCACCGAAGCGTCACAGACGTAGAGGGACTCCAGCCCGTGCACCGCGCACCGCTCGTCAACGACGGTCGAGGGATCCTCCGCCGGCCCCATCCGCACCGTACCGACCGGATGGTACGCACTGTCGAGGCTTGTCTTGACGTATTGCCGGATCATGTCGTCGTTATCGATCATCGCCTCACGGAGGATGACGAAGCCCTGCCCCAGCCCGCGGATGCCGGGGTGGTTCGCCAGGCGCCAGGAGGTGCGCACACCCTCCACGAGAAGGTCGAGCTCCCGACCACCGTCGCCGAGGAAGTTCAGCTCGATCCGCGGCTGCGACAGCGGATCCGTGGAGGTCAGCATGAGTGTCCCGCGGGAGCGCGGCCGCTGCGACACCACCATGACGCCGAGGATCATCGTCGTCCCCGCGAGCATCTGGAGTTCGGGGAAGTGTGCCAGGTCGAAGTGGTTCACCATGTAGTACTGGAGGTCGTTCGTCTCATCGGAGCCGGACGCGGTCGTGCGGAGGATCTCCTGAAGGAACGGGCCTGACGGGTCGCACGCTCCGGCGAGCGGGGTGAGGAACGCGCCGGTTCGCTGGTGGTCCACAAGGTTCGCCCCGACGCCCGGCAGGTCGGCGCGGCAGTCGATGCCGAGCCGCCGCAGCTCCGCCGCGGGGCCGATGCCGGACCGCATGAGGATCATCGGCGACGCCACGGCGCCGGCCGCCAGGATCACGCGCCGCGCGCTGATCGTCTCGTAGCCGCCGCCGGCCGCGCCGGCCACCACGCCGGCCGCGCGCTCCCCCTCGAAGACGATCCGGTCGACGACCGTATGGGCCCTGATGTCAAGGTTGGGGCGCCCGCGCGCCAGCGTCAGGTAGGCCATCGCCGTGGTGACCCGGTCCACCGCGTCACGCCGGTTCGACGGGATCGGGCCCACGCCCGTGGCCTCGGGATGGTTGTGGTCCTTGGCCTCGGGGAAGCCTGCCTCGACGCAGGCCTCGACGAAGGCGACCTGTCCCGGTACCAGCTCGTCGGGGCGCCAGCGGCGGATCGGGTACGGGCCGCCCTGTCCGTGGTACTCACCGCCGAAGTCGAGGTCGTCCTCCAGGCGCCGGAAGTACGGGAGCACCTCCTGCCAGGACCACGCCGGGTTCCCGGCTCGCGCCCACTCGTCGTAGTCCGCGGGAATCCCGCGCAGCGCGACCGTGGCGCCGACGGCCGACGAGCCGCCTGTCACCTTGCCGCGCGGATAGCGGATCCTGCGCCCGTCGCGGATGTCGGCCTTGAACTGCCAATCGTGGTCGTGAAAGGACATCGCGTTGCCGGAGCGGATGTCGCCGGGTGTCTCCTGCGGCGTCAGATAGTCAGGGCCGGCCTCGAGGAGAAGCACGCGCCGCGACGCGTCCTCACTCAGCCGTGCGGCGAGTACGGCGCCGGCCGACCCGGCGCCGACGACGATGTCATCGTATTGAGGCGTCATAAATGATCCTCGCTGACCTGGGCTGCGGGAAGCGCGACGCGAAACAGTCGTACGTCGCCTCCGGGACACGGAGTTCCGCGTCTCTCTTGTCGAGCGTCGCATCGGCGGGCGCGGCGGACTACTCCGTCCGTGCCCGGCGCTGTTCGCGCGCCGGGCACGGAGAGAGAAGCCCCGGCGTGCCCGCGGGATCACGCTGTTCTCGTCAACGCCGCGAGCTCCGGTGCCGCGGCGCGAAGGAGGCTGCAGCATGCTGGAGAACCAACCGACGATGGATCTGGAACAGGCACCGGCCGGGGTGAACCCGATGATCCCCAACACGGCGAGGATCATGGACTACCTGCTCGGCGGGACCCAGCACTTCGCGTCCGACCGCGGCGTCGGCGACCACGCGTTCGTCAACTGGCCGGGCGAGACCGGTGGTGTCGAGGGAGTGCGTGTCGACCTCCACGCGGCGCGCGACTCCCTCCGGCGTATCGTCGGACACCTCGCGGGCGAGTGCGGGATTCGGCAGTTCCTGGACCTGGCCAGCGGACTGCCGACCATGGGCAACACCCACGAAGCCGCACGCGCGGTCGCGCCCGGCTGCCGCGTCGTCTACGTCGACAGCAACCCCTCCGTCGCGGCCCATGGGCAGTATCTGCTCGCCTCCGACCCCGACACCGTCTTCCTCGAGGCCGACTTCCGCGATCCGCAGGACATCCTCCGCAGAGCCGCCGCGACGCTCGACTTCTCCCGGCCCGTCGGGCTCATCCTGTTCGGCGTGCTCCACTTCGTGGACGACTCCGACGGGCCCCAGCGGATCCTGGACGAGTTGCTCGGCGCCGTCCCCTCCGGCAGCTATCTGGCGCTCTCCCACTTCGCCAAGGATGACGCGGACACGGCGATGAACGCGATGCTCACGGAAATGGACAAGCAGACCGGCGAGTCCGTGACGCGACGGACCCGATCCGAGGTCGAGCGGTTCTTCGACGGCATGGACGTCGTACCGCCCGGGGTCGTGGAGACGGAACTGTGGAGGCCGCCACAGGGCGCCTCTGGACCCAAGCCGCTGCCCATGTGGTCCGGCCTCGCCCGCAAGCGTTGAGGAGCACTCATGTCGACGTCGGAGGCTTTTGACGACATCGTCGTGGGGGCCGGCAGCTCCGGCTCCGTGCTGGCCGCCCGCCTGAGTGAGGACCCCGGCCGGCGGGTGCTGCTGGTCGAGGCCGGGCCGCACTATCGGGCGACCGGGACGACTCCGGACGACCTCCTCGACGCCAACACGATGTCGCTGGTGGATCACAGCTGGGGGTTCACGGCTCGGCTCACGCGGAACCGCCGCGTCATGTTCCCGCTCGCGAAGGTCACGGGCGGCTCCTCGGCAGTGGGCAACACGGTCGCGATCCGGGGCACGCCGCAGGACTATGACGAGTGGGCGAAGGACGGCAACCCCCTGTGGTCCTGGGAGCACGTGCACCCGGTCTTCCGTGCCCTCGAGGATGATCTGGACTTCGGCGGCCGCGACTTCCACGGCCGCGGCGGCCCGGTGCCCATCCGGCGGTGGCGCCCCGAGGAACTGACCGCGGTGCAACAGGAGTTCCGCGACGCCTGCCTCACCGCCGGCCACCCGTGGGCCGACGACCACAACCACCCCGAGTCGACCGGCGTCGGGCCGATCCCGTCGAACCGGCGCGATCCCTGGATCCGCGTCTCGACGGCGATGTCGTACCTCTGGCCGGCCGCGGAGCGTGAGAACCTCGCGATCCTGCCCCGCGCCATCGTCGACCGGGTCGTGTTCGAGGGACAGCGCGCGGTGGGCGTGGTCCTGTCCGCGGATGGCGGCTCGTTCGAAGCGATCCGCGCGCGGCGCGTGATCCTGGCGGCCGGAGCGGTCGGCTCACCGGCGATCCTGCTCCGCTCGGGTATCGGGCCCGCAGCGGACCTGCGGGCACTTGGCGTCTCCGTGCGGGCGGATCTGCCCGGCGTGGGCGCGGGGCTGACCGACCAGCCGCGCATCGGCGTGTTCATGACTCCCAAGCCGGGTTACGAGAACGAGGGCAAGTCGACCGGCCAGATCGTGACCCGCACGAGCGCCGACCGATTCAACGACCTGTACTACGCGATGGTCAACCGCTTCGATCTCACCCACCACTTCCCCGAACTACGGCGGGTCGCCGGGGCCAGGGCGGTGTTCGGCGTGATGGTCGTGCTCCGCCGGCAGCACTCGCGCGGCCGGGTCACCCTCGCGTCGTCCAACCCGTACGCCGCTCCTGCCGTCGATCTGGGGTACCTCTCCGACGAGCGCGACTATGGCCTGCTCGCCGACGGCGTCAGGGGCTGCTGGGAGCTGGCCCGCTCACCGAAGATCTTCGACAAGGGCGAGCAGGTGGTCGCGGTGGACGAGCGTGTCATGGACGACGACCAGGCCCTGCGCGGCTACATCGAGAGCGCCGTCGACAGCGCCTACAACCCGGTGGGCACGGCGCGCATGGGGCCGGCCGGCGACCCGCGGGCGGTCGTCGATCAGCACTGCGCGGTGTACGGGGCGGAGAACCTCCACGTCGTGGACGCGTCCATCATGCCCAGCATGGTCTGCGCCAACACGCACCTCACCGTCGTCATGATCGGCGAACGGGCGGCCGCGCTGCTGCGCGATCGCTGACCCAACGCAGTGGCCCCGTCCCGGGCGGCCCGGGACGGGGCACAGTCATATCAGCCCGCGATTACCGCTGGCCGGGCCCGACCGAGGGGCTGTTGCTGTAGGCCGCGAGCAGCCACTTGCCGTTCCGCTTGGTGAGCACCCAGGTCGCGTACGCCGTCCGCTCGGGCGGGGCCTCGCTCTCTCCGGGGATCAGAACGCCGGTCTCGGTGATGACCACGGCCGCTTCGTCGTTGAGGAACCGGACGTCCAGCACCTTCTCGGACGCCCGCGTGCCCTTCAGCGGCCCGTTGAACGAGAACGCCATGGCGGCGTGGATCTCCTCGCGCGACTTCATGAACGAGCCGGGCAGGGTCGCGCTGGCGTCCTCGAGGTAATCGGCGACGAACAGGTCCGGGTCGGCCTTGTTCCAGGCCTCGTGGACGCCCTTGACGACGTCGAGGACGGCGGTCTCTTCCTGCTTCTGCTCTTGCGTAGTCAAGCTCGTACCCTCATTTCTCTCGTGTGCTAAGGATCACGCGGAATGGGAAGGTATGCGCCGGCCTCGTCTCCTTTCTGCCATGTGAATCAGCCGTCGGCCGTCGACGGAATGGCCGTTTCCGAGAGGCTGCGCGGCCGGTGCTGGGCCTGGAGAGCGCCGTGTCCCGGGTACGCCAGCGACACGAGGGCGCCGACCGCCGAGAACGCCGCGCACAGCCAGAGCGCGTGGCTGAAGTTGGTGATGAAGGTCTGATGGGACGTGTAGTTGCCCGGGTGGGCGAAGACGCTCGCGGTGAGCGCGACCCCGAAGACGCCACCCAGCTCGCGCAGTGTCGCGCTGGTACCCGAGGCGATGCCGGTCTGGTCCGGCCCCACCGAGGTCATCACTCCGTTCGCGACGGTCGGGAAGACGATGCCGATGCCCACTCCGGCGACCAGCAGCGCGCCGATGAGCCCACCGAAGCCGATGCCGGGCGTGGCGACCATCGCCACCCATCCGAACCCGATCGCCTGCAGGGCCATGCCCAGGGCCATGAACGGACGGTTGCCGAACTTGTCGGCCAGGGGACCGACGACCGGGCCGATGAACATGGACACGCCCGTCCAGGCGAGCAGGTGCAGGCCCGCCCTGAGCGGGGAGTCGCCGAGCCCGGACTGAAAGAACTGCGACATGAGGAACAGCGCACCGAACAGCGGTGCGTACATGAAGAAGTTGACCCAGCTCGCCGCGTTGAAGGCCCGGTTGCGGAAGAGATCCAGGCGCACCATCGGCGTGCGCCTGCGCCTCTCGACCACGAGGAACACCGCCACGACGACCGCTCCGGCGATCAGCGAGATGACGACCTGCGCGCTTGCCCAGCCGACGCTGCTGACCCGTACGAGCCCCCAGGCCAGGAGGAAGAAGCCGACGCAGGCCAGGGCCAGCCCGTAGAGGTCGAGAGGCTGGCGCGGTCCGTAACTCTCGGTCAACCGCGACAGCGAGAGCAGGCCGGCCACCAGGCCGATGGGTACGTTGAACCAGAAGATCCAGTGCCAGTTGAGCCCGTTGACGACCGCACCGCCGAAGACCGGCCCGACCGCGACCGCGAAGCCCGAGACCGCGCCCCACATGCCGATCGCCGCGCCCCGCTTCTCGACCGGGAAGGCGTCGCTGATCAGCGTGAGCGAGACGGGCATGATGACCGCGGCGCCCAGCCCTTCGCCGGCGCGGGCCGCGATCAGCACACCGACGTTCGGGGAGAGCGCCGCCACCGCCGACGTCGCCGCGAAGATGACGAGCCCGATCGCGTACACCCTGCGGCGCCCGAAGCGGTCGGCCAGCGCGGCCACCGACAGCAGGACGCAGGCGAACGTGAGGACGTAGGCGTTGATGGTCCACTCGAGGTCGCCGAGGTTCGCCTTGAAGCTGGTGCGCAGGACGGGCAGGGCCGTGGTCACGACGAGGGCGTCCAGGGCGGCCATGAAGACGCCTAACGAGCTGAGGATCAGCGTCCAGCCCTTATGGGGTGCGGCCACCCCGGTTTCGGCGGATGCCATGGTGTGCTCACTCCTTCAGGAGGCTCTGCAGGCCTGCGGCGAGGCTGACTAGAGTTCTGAACTTTCTGCAAGCATCTGCTTCAATTTTTGCACTGCGAGCCTACAGAGGCCTCCGAGCCCGTGCAACACCGTCACGCTAAATCGAACGTCAGTATCAGAGCGCAATTTCCGACTACTTGATCAGGGACCTGATCAACCGCTCGTCACCGCCGAGCGTCACGCGCCCCGCGTCGATGGCGTCGTCGAGCGTCTCGTCGCCGTTGATCAACGCTTTCAGGGTGCCGGCGTCGATCTGGACGACAGCGTCGGCCTCGTGGGCGGCGGCACGGGCGATGTTCAGTCCGGTGTCACCGAAGCGCATGGTGAACCGATCGTCGTCCACTCGCATGTCGCAAGTGCCGGCGACGGGAGCACCACCGGGAAAGATCATCCCGGCCATCGAGCGCAACGCCAGCAGGAGCGAATCGACGGTCGAAGGGGCCTGCCGGTCCCAGAAGGGCGACACCACCGCCCAGTTGCCCAGCGCGAAGAGAACGGGCTCCAGGGCCCGGCCCCAGTCGGTCAGTTCATACACGGTCGTGCTCACCGGTACACCCGCGCGGTGCCTGCGCAGCACACCGATCTCCTCGAGATCGCGAAGCCGCCTCGTCAGGATGTTCGAGCTGGCACCGCACAGGCCGGCTCGAAGGTCGCCGAAGCGCTTCGGCCCGAGCATGAGCTCGCGAACCACCAGGAGCGCCCAACGCTCCCCCACGAGATCCAGCGCATGAGAGACCGCGCATCCTTCGTTGTAGCTGCGCTTTTTATCCATGCTGCCACCATAACTCCGTCAACTATTCGCACCTAGAAACGATAAAGCGCGACAGCGCGAGTCCGTACTGGTCACGGCGCCCGACCCGGGCCCTTGACGGGTCTCAGCGAGCCGGTCCGGCAGCGGCGCCGACGACCTCGGCGAGGTAGGCGGCGGCCTTGTCGGAATCCATGAACCATTCGGCGAAGTCGTTGGGGTCGTCGAATCCCTCAATGTAGCGGTTGCCGATCGCGCTGAACTGGCTCGCGGCTCCCAGGAGCTCGAGCACGTGCGGGGGCGGTGGCGACAGCATCATGTTCGTCCACTCGGTGGTCGCGCGCCCGTGCAGCGTCCAGAACGTCTCGAAGGCGCGCTCCATGAAGGCGTCGTCGAACGGCCGGTCCCCGTGGTCCAGGATGCTGTCGAGGTAGACGGCCGCGCACTTGGCGGCCATATTCGACCCCTGACCCGTGATTGGGTCGTTGGCCACGACGACGTCCCCCATGCCCAGCACCCGACCGCCGGAGGGCAGCGTCGCGACCGGCCGCCGGACGGTGGGGGTGAACCCGCCGCGCAGCGTACCGCCCGGGTCGGTGAGCTCCAGCTTGCCGTACTGCTCGCGCACCCATGGCACGTGCTGTTCCAGCAGCTCGACGAAACGCTCCAGGTGCTGCTGGGGGGAGGAGACGTCGCTGAACACGTCCAGTTCCCCGCCGGGTATGGCCTCGAAGAACAGGATGTGGCAGGGACCTGAGACGGTCAGCGCGGGCATCACGATCATCTCGCCCCGTTCCGGCAGCAGGTGGAAGTCCACCGAGTGGTCGCCGGGGCCTGCCGGATCGGGCTGGAAGCCGTTGACGTAGACGACCGAGAGCATGCGCTGTGGCTCTGTGAAGGGTGAACGGGCCGCGTCGCGCTCGAATATCTCGGCCAGTCGGTCCTTGCCCGCGGCGACGACGACGAGATCGTACGCGCCCGCCCACTTGTCGACGTCGGAGACAGTGGCCTTGTGGATGACCAGGTCGCCACCGTTCTCTTCGAACAGCCGGAGCCAGCGCGACATTTTGACCCGCTGGTCGACGTCCGCGCCCGGCTTCTTCAGCGGGCTGCCCCACTCGACGACCGGAGTGGGCCCGCCGGCGCCCAGCATGAAGCGGGTGTCCGGGGTGTGGGGTGCCTGTCCGTCCCAGAAGTAGATCCCGAGGTCGCGTTCGAACTTGAGCGTGCTGTCGAACTGGAACTGCGTCGACATCACGTTGCCGTGCTCGATCTCGTCGGCCGTCCGCGCCGACACCACGGTCACGTCGTATCCGTGCCGCTGCAGCCCGAGCGCGAGATGCAGCCCGGCCTGCCCAGCGCCGACGATCAGTATCCTGCGCATAACGCGCCACCCTCTCTTGCCGCCGTGAAGTGTGAATTCGACCGCCGACGGCCCGTCTACGTCACCTATGGCTCAGTGTCCTCATATCGAGCGCTGCAGTCTTCTCCCGTTTTGCCCATAACAGGTGAATGGGGCTTCGCCATAATGCGGCGCGCACCGGCTACGGCGTCGGGAAGAACGTGCGGACGAATTTCTCCCAGGCCCGCTCCCCGAAGAGCACGCGCTGCGGTCGAAGCAGCCGCACCGGTATACCGATGCGGTAGCGGATCCGCGGACGGCGTACGGTGATCGCCTTCTCGACGAGGGCGGCGACGTCGCCGGCGCGAAGCGACAGCCGACCCCGGCCCTTCGGATGCTCGACTTCCCGATAGGCGCCGTGCCAGACGACGAAGCGCTCCCAGAAATCGCCGTAGGGATCTTCGCCGGACCTGGGAGTGAGCCCCAGATCGCCCACGGTGGTCGGGACGAACGCGCCGAGGATCGGCGAAGGCTCGATGACCACGACCTTGATGCCGAACCGGTGTACCTCCAGCCGGAGCGAATCACCGATCGCCTCGAGCGCGTGTTTCGTGGCCTCGTAGTAGCCGCGCCCCGGGGTCGCGAAGAGCCCGAAGATCGAGGACATGATGACGATGCGGCCCGCCCCCTGCGCCCGCATGCCCGGTAGGACCAATTGCGTCATCCGGGAGAGCCCGAAGACGTTCGTCTCGAACTGCCGGCGAACCTCGTCCACCGGGGTCTGCTCGATCGTGCCGTTGAGGCTGTACGCGGCGTTGTTGATCAGCACGCCGACCGCGCCGTGCTCCGCGGTGATCCGGTCGACCGCCGCGGTCATCGACTCCTCGTCGGTCACGTCGACTCGCAGGGTGGTGATGCCCTCTTGCGCCAGATCCTTGAGACCCTCCAGGCTCCGGCCGCTCGCGTAGACCGGCCATCCGGCACGGTGCAGCCGGAGCGCGAGAGCTCTGCCGGTACCCGATGAGAGGCCGCTCAGTGATGAGACACCGGTGATCAGAACCGCACGGGATGGTTCCATGGTCGGCCCCGGCCTCAGTCCGCCGTGGCGACCGTGGCGGCCGTGGCCGATCCGGAGCCGTCCGGCAGTTCCTGCTGGGAGATGCGGCTCCTCGTCACCGTGGTGCCGAGCCCGAGGCCGTCGACCAGACGAGTGATGAAGTTGAACAGGGCCGCGCAGAAGAACGCCTCGAGCAGGTCATCCGCCGTCCAGCCGACGTCCAGTGCCCGCTGCCAGTCCGCGTCGGTGATCCGATAGGCGCTGAGGCTGAGCTTGGTCAGCAGGTGCAGCAGCACGCGGTCGCGTTCGTCCACCGGGAGGTCGTCGGGCGATTCCGCGGTTTCGATGGCATGGGCGAGCTCCTTGCTGCCACCGAAGACCTGGAGGAAGAAGTTGTGCGTGCCGACGCAGTACGGGCACTGATTCACCTTCGACGTCCAGGCGGAGATCATCTCCCTGGTCTCCCGCGGCAGCCGGCCGTGATTGAAGACGCCGTTGTAGCCGGCCAGCATGGTCTCGAGCAGTTCGGGCCGGGAGGAGACCAGCCGGAACATGTCGGGCACGAAGTCCAGCCGGGTCACCTCCTTGGCCCGCTCGTAGAGCTCTGCCAAACGGCCCGTCGCGTCCGCCTCGTCGATCAGGCGAACGCGGACCCCTGAGTTCGAATCCATCTGCAGACCTTTCCCTTGACCGCCAGCGAGCAGTGGGGACAGGCAAATCGTCGGCGTAAGGAAAGGTGAGCGACTACTCCAAGCGTGCTCTTCGGCTCAACCGCCGACGTGTGACGGCGTGGACGTGAGTGTGTCCCACGCGGCCATCGCGCAGGTGATGACCGCTTCCAATTCGGCGCGGGTGGCGCCGTCGCGGGCTTGTATGGAAAGGCCTTGCACCACGGTGGTGTAGTAGCGGGCGATGGCGTCGAGCTCGGCGAGCGACACGGTGAGGTCGCCGTCGGTGACACCGCGGGCGAGCCGGTCCCTGATCTCGCCGAGCATGCCGCGGCGCAACCCGGCGAGGAATTCCCGGACCGCGTGGTTCTCCACGGCGCCGGTGGGCGCGGCCAGGATGAGCATGCAGCCGCGCGGGGCGTCGGGGCGGGTGATCTCATCGGCGGTGGCGCCCAGCATGGCCTCGATCGCGGCACGCGCGGTCGGCTGTTCGCTCAGCGCACGCCTGGGCGGCCCGCCCGAGGTCGTGCCGTAAAGCGCCATGACCTTGCGGAACAAGTCCTCCTTGCTGCCAAAGCAGGCGTAGATACTGGCCGAGGCGATACCCATGGCCGCGACCAGGTCGTTCAGCGAGGTCCCCTCATAACCCCGCTCCCAGAACACCTCCAGCGCCTGACGCAGGGCCGTGTCCGGATCGAACGTGCGCGGCCTGCCGCGAGTAGCCACCTGTACACGTCTCCTTGCTTGTTTTCCGTTCGATCAAATTTACTTTGATGCGATGAAGGAGCGGGCGTGCCGGTGCCCTGCGGCGACCTGTTCGGGCTAACTTGCATCGGGTGACTGCGACGAGCATTCCCGCGACCATGCGCGCCCTGCAGCAAACGTCACTGAACGGCCCGCAGGACCTGCGCCTGATCACTGACGCGCCGGTGCCGACGCCCGGCCCGGGTGAGGTCCTGATCCGCGTCACCGCCGCCGGTGTCAACTACTGCGACATCTATCAGGCCGGCGGCACGTTCGGCGGCGGCCCGCAGCCGCCTTACCTGGCGGGCATCGAGGGCGTCGGCGAAGTCACCGCCATCGGCGAGGGGGTGACCGGCCTGGAGCCCGGCAGCCACGTCATCGGCGTTGGATACGGCGCCTTCGCCGAGTACATGGTGCTGTCCGCGGCCGGGGCGGTGCCGGTGCCGGCGGGCTGGGCCGACGAGCAGGCGCTCGGCCTGGTCGTGAACTGGCCGACCGCGCTGGCCGCGCTCAGACCACTGGGCGGCGTCACCGCGGGTCAGACCGTGCTGATCCACGCCGCGGCCGGCGGGACCGGGCAGGCCGCGGTGAAGATGGCCAAGCACTACGGCGCGACGGTGATCGCTACGGCCTCACCGGGCAAGCACGAGGTGGTACGGGCGCTGGGCGCCGACCACGTCATCGACTCCCGCGGCACCGACATCGCCTCGGAGGTCCTGCGGCTGACCGGCGGCGCGGGCGCCGATCTGGTGCTGGAGTCGGTCGGCGGCGCCACCCTCGACGCCAGTCTGGCCGCGGCCAAGCGGGTCACCGGCCGGGTCGTCGTCTCTGGCCTAGCCGGCGGCGAAGCCGCGATCACCAACTGGGAACTGGTCTTCAAGCACCAGATCCACGTCATCGGCCTGAACATCGGCACCCTGACCCAATTCGCGCCGCAGATCTTCGGCGAGGTCATGGGCGAACTGTCCGGGCTCCTCGCGGCCGGGGTGCTCGGCCCCGCCCATCCCACTGTCTACGATCTCGCCAACGGGCCGAAGGCGCTGGCGGAACTGGAAGCTCGGGCCACCGTCGGCAAGCTGGCGCTGCTGCCCTGAGCAGACCGTGACGCGTGGCGGCTCGGCCGGTCACGTGGGCACGGGGTCGTACGCCGGATCCGCTCGCCACCACCAGTTCCCTGGGTGCGCCACAAGCTCTTCTCACGACGTGCCGAGCGTCGCTCGGATACCGCAATCGAGGAGAGGTCCGCGTCCAATGTCCGTGCGCATACTGACGGCTGAGGCCGTCGCCGCCGGCGACTGCGGATGAAGGGACCTGGCAATGGCGATCTCCCGCGCTGTACTGGTCACCGGCTGTTCCAGCGGGATCGGCCGCGCCGCGGCGATCCGGCTGCACCGCGCGGGCCTGCCGGTATTCGCCTCGGCACGGGACATCGGTGCGCTGGCGGATCTCGCCGCGCTCGGTATCCGACCCCTGCGACTGGACGTCACCGACGAGGAGTCGGCGGCCGTGGCCGTCAAGCAGGTCGTCGAGGAGCACGGTGCCGTCGGTGTCCTGGTCAGCAACGCCGGCACGGGCGTGTACGGCGCGGTCGAGGACGTGCCGCTGGACACGGCCCGCGCCCTGTTCGAGACCAACCTGTTCGGCGCCCTGCGCCTGACCCGGATGGTGCTGCCCGGTATGCGCGAGCAGGGTGCCGGCCGAATCGTGTACGTGTCCTCGATCATGGGCCGCTTCTCGCCGCCCGGCGGCGGCCTGTACCACGCCACGAAGCATGCCCTGGAGGCCTACAGCGACGCGCTCCGGCTGGAGGTCGCGCCCTTCGGCGTCCGGGTGGCGCTGATCGAGCCCGCGACGGTGCGCACCCGTTTCTTCGAGACCGCGCTGACGCAGTTCGCCGGCCAACCCGGCAGCGCCTACCAGCCTTTCTACGACAAGCTGGCGGCCTGGGCCATCGACGTCCACGAGGGCAAGACCATCGCCGGCCGGTATGCGAGGACACCGGAGCAGGTGGCGGAGGTGGTCGGACGCGCCGTCCTGGCACGGAACCCGAAAGCCCGCTACCCGGTCGGGACACTCGCGCGTAGTGCTCTCGGCATGCGCCGACTACTCCCCGACTCCGCCTTCGACAGGTTCGTGGCGCGACAGTTCCCGACACCGTGAGCGCACGCACAGCGGCGGCCACCCGCGTCACCCAGGAGAAGTGGACGTCCGTTCGTACCGCCGTCAGCGACTGTGGTGAACGGTTCGCGGCTCTGATCGAGTCCACGCCCGATCCGTCGGTCTCGGCGACCGGCCACTGGTCGGTCGCCGAGACCGCAGCGCACGTGACCGGCATCGCCTGGAACTACACGGTCCTGGGCTCCGCCGCGGCCGGCCCTCTGCCGATTCCCGAAGTCCGACGGCACATGCCGACCGCCACCGTCGACAACATCCATGCCGGCCTCAACCCCACGCAACTGCGCGCCTATCGGGAGCGCGACCCGGCGAGACTGGCCGCCCGGCTGCGTTCCTCCGTCCGCGAGATGCTCACCCGCACCGCCGACGAGGACCCGGGCGGAACCGTCGAATGGCTCGGCGGTTCGCGGCTTCCGCTGGCCGGCGTCTTCGCGCACCTGATGAACGAGCTGCACATCCACGGACGAGACATCGCCTGCGGCACCGGGGCGCCCTGGCGGATCCCTGACGACGAGGCCGGGCTGTTCTTCGAGCTCTTCCTCGTCGAGATCATCCGGAACGGCACCGGTGTCCTCCTGCACGACGATCGCCCGGTGCGTCGCGGCAGCATCGCGGTGGAATTCCGCTCAGCCCACACCGTGCCGGTGACGTTCGTCCTGGACACCGGCGTGTTCCGCGCCGAGGAGCCGTCCGGCCGGGCAGACGTGCGCATCCGATTCCGCCCCGCTGCCCTGAACCTGATGCTGTTCCACCGAACGAGCGTGACCCGCACGGCGCTGAGCGGCGCGGTGGTCGCCTCAGGGCGCCGGCCTTGGCTGCTCCCGGCCTTTCTGCGCGAGATACGGATGCCCTGACCGCTGTCCCGGTACGGTCCGACGGCCCTCTACGGCAAGGATCCGCCCGGATTTCACCGGTGCAGCCCTACCGCGCGGTCCCGCGGCATGTTGCGGCGCCGCAGGATCGGCACGGCCTCGGCCTGAAAGTCGACGCCGCTGTCGAAGTCCTTGATCATTCCCTCGATGACCAGCAGCGACAGCAGCGGGAAGGCGAACTCCGGCGCAGGGAAAAGGCCGAAGAGGCGCTGCAGATCGAACAGCCGGCCGGCGAAGCGCGCCAGGTCGAACTGGCCGGACCTGGCTCCGGACGCCTCCTGGACGAGCTCGGACAGGCCAGTGCGGAAGCCCTCCAAATCGCAGTCGTCGGCGATGTGCGCGGCGCTCTCGATCACGATCTGCGCGCAGGTCCAGCCGTCGCCCATCGCCATGTTGATGAAGAAGTCGGCGAAGGAACGACGCACCTCGTCCGGCAGCCGGATCACGAACCCCGCGTCGAGCATGACCAGGCCGGCCCGCTCGTCGAAGTACAGGTTGCCGGGGTGCAGGTCGCAATGCACAACGCCGTCGATGAACAGCATCTCGTAGACCGCCGCCAGCACCGAGCGCACCACCTGGCGCCGCGTGTCGGCGTCGAGGTCACCGGGCTCGAAGCGCTTCAGATCGCTGATGTACTCCATCACCACGATCTCGGGCGTGCACAGGCCGGGCAGCGGCTCGGGGATGCGCACATTGCCGAACCCGGACAGGTTCGCCCGCAGCTCGGTCAGCGCCGCGGCCTCCGCCGGGAAGTCCAACTGCCGCAGGATCGCCGAACCGACCTGCTCGTGCATCACCTTGAAGGGCATCTTGCGCAGCTTCGGTACGGCGCCGAGCGCACCCATCACGGCGCGCGTCAGCGCGAAGTCCCGCTCCATCACGGTCTGAATGCCCGGCCGGCGCACCTTGACCGCGACCCGACGGCCGTCCCTGGCCACGGCCTCGTGCACGGTCGCGATGCTGCCGCAGGCCACCGGCTCCCAGGCGAACTCGCGGAACGGCCAGTGCGACCCGGCGTACGCGGCCCGGACCGCCCGCTGGACACGGCGTCTGCTCGGTGGCGGCGCCGAATCGGTCAGCCGAGCCAGCGGTCCGGTCACCCCCGGCGGCAGCAGGTCCCGGCGGGTGCTCACGAGCTGGCCGATCTTGATGTACGACGGCCCAAGGCTGGTGAGCAGCCTGACCCACTTCTCACCGTCGCCCAAGCCGCCGCCACTTCGCCTTCGGCTGAGAATCCGACCGGCCGCGGACGCGCCGAACAGCAGACCGTAGCCGGACACGACGCAGCCCACTCTCGCGGCACGCAGCGCCAAGCCGGCCGCCCGCAGGATACGGCCCGTGATCTCCCTCAAGATGGCCCCCAATCGTGATCGGTCGCACGGCGGGACGCCGCCTGTGGAGACGATCGTCGCGACCACCGCGCGGCTCGGACTACTTCCCGCGTGCCCACCGATGCGGTTCGCGGCCAGCGCGGATTCGTCGGACGTCATGGGGCACGCACGAAGATATTCCGCCGCCACGACCCGATTACCGTGATCCCGTCGGCCTCGCAGCGACGGCGTCGGTGAATGCCCCATGTCGCCGCCCATCGCGTCACCGCGACCGGCCGATCTCACGAGAAAGGGCCGGCCGGTGTTCAGTCGCGTCGCCATCGTCAATCGTGGAGAAGCCGCAACGCGGCTCATCCACGCCGTCCGGGAGCTCTCCGCCGAGGCCGCGACGCGCATCGAGACCATCGCCCTGCACACCGACGGCGACCGGGACGCCGCCTTCGTGCGTGAAGCCGACGCCGCCTACGACCTGGGCCCCGCCGCAGCGCGACCCTATCTGGACCTGAAGGTGCTTCAGCGGGCGCTGGTGGCCACCGGCGCCGACGCCGCGTGGGTCGGCTGGGGCTTCGTCGCCGAGGACCCGACGTTCGCCGAGCTCTGCGAGCGCATCGGGGTCACCTTCATCGGTCCCAGCGCGGCGGCGATGCGCCGGCTCGGCGACAAGATCGAGGCGAAGCTGATCGCCGAGGAGGTCGGCGTTCCGGTGGCGCCATGGAGCCGCGGCGCGGTGAAGACCGTGGAAGCCGCAGTGGCCGCCGCCCAGCGGATCGGCTACCCGCTGATGCTGAAGGCCACCGCCGGCGGCGGCGGGCGAGGCATCCGCGTGATCACCGATGAGAGCGAGTTGGTCAACGCCTATGAGCGCACCAGGGCCGAGGCCTCGCGCGCCTTCGGCTCCGCGGTCGTGTTCCTGGAACGCCTGGTCACCGGCGCTCGGCACGTCGAGGTGCAGCTGATCGCCGACGGCCAGGGCACGGCGTGGGCGCTGGGCGTGCGCGACTGCTCGGTGCAGCGCCGCAACCAGAAGATCATCGAAGAGTCGGCCTCGCCGGTACTGTCCGCCGGGCAGGCCGCGGACCTGAAGGCGTCGGCAGAGCGGCTCGCCCTGGCCGTCGGCTACCAGGGGGCTGCGACCGTCGAGTTCCTCTACCACCCCGGCGACAGGTGCTTCACGTTCCTGGAGGTCAACACCCGGCTGCAGGTGGAACACCCGATCACCGAAGCGGTCACCGGGTTCGACTTGGTGAAGGCCCAACTGCACGTCGCCTCCGGCGGCACGCTGGAGGGCGTGGCGCCCGTCGAGCGCGGGCACGCCATCGAAGCCCGGCTCAATGCCGAGGACCCGGACCGGGACTTCGCCCCCTCTCCCGGCCGCATCGCGCGCCTGGACCTGCCGACCGGGCCGGGGATCCGGGTGGACACCGGCGTCAGCGAAGGCGACACCATCCCGGCCGACTTCGACTCGATGATCGCCAAGGTCATCGCCTACGGCCGGGACCGGAACGAGGCGTTGGGGCGCCTGCGGCGCGCGATGGCCGACACCAGTGTGGTGATCGAGGGCGGCACCACGAACAAGAGCTTCGTGCTGGATCTGCTGGAGCAGCCCGAGATGATCGACGGCAGTGTGGACACCGGCTGGATCGACAGGGTCCGCGCCGCCGGCGGCCTGGCCACGCACCGGCACGCCGGGGTGGCGCTGGCCGCCGCGGCGATCGAAGCCTACGAGCAGCAGGAGCAGATCGAGCGGCACCGCCTGCTGTCCACCGCCGCCGGAGGCCGTCCGCGGGTGCGGCACGAGAGCGGCACGCCGGTGGAGATGAGGCTTCGCGGCGTCGGCTACCGGGTACGGGCCGCCCGGGTCGGCGTGCGGAGGTTCCGGGTCGGCATCGACACCGGTGAAGCCGCACGCGCGGAACTTCGGACGGCAGACGTCGAGCTGGACCACTTCGACCGGCACACCGCCCGGATCGTGGTCAACGGCGAGCACCACCGGCTGCTCACCGCCACCCACGGCACGGTGCACCTGGTCGAGGTGGACGGCGTCACGCACCGCGTCAGCCGCGACGAGGGCGGCATGGTCCGCTCCCCCGCCCCGGCGCTGGTCATCGCCACCCCGGCGGAGGTCGGCGTCGAGGTCGAGGCCGGGGCGCCGGTCGTCGTGCTCGAGAGCATGAAGATGGAGACGGTGCTCCGCGCCCCGTTCAAGGCCCGGCTGAAGGAGCTCACGGTCACGGTCGGCAGCCAGGTGGAGACCGGTGCGCCGCTGCTGCGACTGGAACCGGTCGGCGAGGACGGCGCCGCGGCCGAGCCCGCGCAACCCGTCGACCTGGGCCCGCCGACCGGACCGGCGCGCGTGGTGGGCGGCGGATCTCAGGATGTCGACGAACTCCGCAGCCTCCTGCTGGGCTATG
Source organism: Actinoallomurus vinaceus (assembly GCF_039542055.1). Taxonomy (NCBI): domain Bacteria; kingdom Bacillati; phylum Actinomycetota; class Actinomycetes; order Streptosporangiales; family Thermomonosporaceae; genus Actinoallomurus; species Actinoallomurus vinaceus. The sequence goes on along the minus strand of NZ_BAABHK010000001.1, from coordinate 300,709 downwards.
ACGTGGACCCGCACGACGAGGACCGCGCCCTGAAGGAATACCTCGCAGCGCGACCCGCGTACGAGGGCGGCGACGAGCGGCTGGCCGCCGAGCTCGGGCTGATCGAGGTGTTCGCGGACGTCGCCGAGCTCGGGGCCGGCCGACCGTACGGCCGGTCCTCCGGTGTGGACCATGCGCACAGCGCGCATGAGTACTTCCATACCTACCTGCAGAGCCTCGACGTCGAACGCGCAGGACTGCCGCAGACGTTCCAGAACACGTTGGCGAGGACGTTCGCGCACTATGGCGTCACCGGTCTGGAGCGCACCCCCGAGCTCGAGGCGGCGGTGTTCCGTATCTTCCTGGCCCGGCAGCATGCGCCTCGACACGTGTCCATCGTCGCCGCCGTGCTTCGAGAGTGGCTGAACGACCCGCTGCCGCCGGTGGCGGCGCGCGAGCCCACGGGTCGCGTGCTGGAGCGGCTGATCGCCGCCGCCCAGACCCGCTACCCCGCGGTCGCCGACCTGGCCCGCGGCGTGGTGTACGCGTGGTTCGGCCAGCCGCTGCTGCGCCGCAACCGGGCCCGCGTCTACGCCAGGGTCCGCAAGAACCTGCGTTACCTGGACGAGAACCCGCAGGCTCCGGACCGCGCCGAGCGGATCGCCGGGATGGTCCGCAGCACCGAACCGCTGGTGCGGCTGCTGGGGCAGCGCATGGCGCACCCGGGCCTGGACAACTCGGTCATGCTCGAAGTGCTCACCCGGCGCTACTACGGCAACAAGGGCCTGACCGGCGTACGGACCGCGAGCGTCGGTGGGTGCACGTTCGTGGTCGCCGAGCGCGACGGGTCGCGTCTGGTTTCGGCGGCGGCGCCGTTCGAGCGGCTTGGCGACGCGCTGGACGGCCTTGCCGCGATCGCCGCCGACGACGAGGCGCTGGACGCCGACATCTACCTGTCGTGGGAGGACCAGCCCGACTCCGACACGGCCGCGACCGCGCTCCGGGAGGTGATGGCCGCCCACTCGCTGCCGAACCAGGTGCGCCGGGTCACCACCACCGTCGCGGGACGCCGGAACGCGCCGATGCACCACCACTTCACGTTCCGCCGCACCGCGACCGGGCTCACCGAGGATCGGCTGATCCGGGGTCTGCACCCGTACATCGCCCAGCGCATGCAGCTGGAGCGGCTGAGCGGGTTCGACCTCACCCGGCTGCCGTCCTCCGACGAGGACGTGTACCTCTACCGGTGTGTGGCCCGGGGCAACCCGGCCGACGATCGGCTCGTCGCCTTCACCCAGATTCGTGACCTCACCGAACTGCGGGAGCACGACGGCCGCCTGGTGGCGCTGCCGACGGCCGAGAACGCGATCGCCGCGTGTCTCGACTCGATCCGGCGCGCGCAGTATCGGCGGCCTTCCGGCAGCCGTTTTCCCACCGACCGGATCGTGGCCTACGTCTGGCCGCCGATCACCCTCGCACGCCAGGAGCTTCTCGACATCGCCGACCGGGTGATGGCGACCACTCTCAACACCGGCCTGGAGGAGATCGAGCTCATCGGGCGCCAGCGCTCGAGCAAGACCGGCGAGCTGGTCAAGATCGCGGTGAGGGTGCGGTTCGACACGGCCGGGAACCCGACGCTGAGTGTGGGCGAGCCGACGCTCGACCCGGTGGAGCCGCTGGACGACTACCGGCTGAAGGTGCTCCGCGCGGCCGGCCGGAACACGGTGTATCCGTACGAGCTGACCGACCTGCTCGGCGACTTCACCGAGTGCGACCTCGACGAGCGGCACGAGCTGGTGCCGGTGGACCGGCCCAAGGGCCGCAACAGGGCGGCGATGGTGGCCGGCGTGGTCACCACCAGGACCCGGCGGCACCACCAGGGCGTCACCCGCGTGGTGCTGATCGGCGACCCGACGAAGTCCCTTGGCGCGCTGTCCGAGCCGGAGTGCCGCCGCGTCATCGCCGCGCTGGACCTGGCCGAGGAGATGAAGGTCCCGGTCGAGTGGTACGCGCTGTCGGCCGGCGCACGGATCTCCATGACCTCCGGCACCGAGAACATGGACTGGGTGGCCGCGGCACTGAAGCGGATCGTGGAGTTCACCCAGGCAGGCGGCGAGGTGAACGTCGTGGTCGCCGGGATCACGGTCGGCGCGCAGGCGTACTGGAACGCCGAGGCCACGATGCTGATGCACACCAAGGGCGTGCTGGTGATGACGCCGGACTCGGCGATGGTGCTCACCGGCAAGCAGGCGCTGGACTTCTCCGGCGGCGTCTCGGCCGAGGACAACTTCGGCATCGGCGGCTACGACCGGGTGATGGGGCCGAACGGGCAGGCGCAGTACTGGGCACCGAACCTGGCCGCGGCGTGGGACGTTCTGATGGCGCACTACGACCACACGTACATCGCCCCAGGCGAGGACGCCCCGCGCCGCGCCGCCACGAACGACCCGACCGACCGCGACATCTCCGGCTTCCCGCACACCTTCCCGGGTTCGGAGTTCGCGACGGTCGGGGAGATCTTCTCGGCGACGGCGAACCCGGACCGCAAGAAGGCGTTCGACATCAGGACCGTGATGCGGGCCCTGTCCGACCAGGATCACCCGGTGCTGGAGCGCTGGGCCGGCATGGCCGACGCCGAGACCGCGGTGGTGGCCGACGTGCACCTCGGCGGCCTGCCGGTGTGCCTGGTCGGCATCGAGTCGCGGCAGGTGGCGCGCAAGGGCTTCCCGCCCACCGACGGCCCGGACACCTACACCGCCGGCACGCTGTTCCCGCAGTCCTCGAAGAAGGTGGCGCGCGCCATCAACGCCGCCAGCGGCAACCGCCCCCTGGTGGTGCTGGCGAACCTGTCCGGGTTCGACGGCTCCCCGGAGTCGATGCGCAAGCTGCAGCTGGAGTACGGCGCCGAGATCGGCCGGGCGATCGTGAACTTCGCCGGGCCGATCGTGTTCTGCGTGATCTCCCGGTACCACGGCGGCGCGTTCGTGGTGTTCTCCAAGGCGCTGAACCCGAACATGACGGTACTGGCGCTGGAGGCGTCGTTCGCCTCGGTGCTCGGCGGCGCCCCGGCGGCAGCCGTGGTGTTCTCCAGAGATGTCAACGCGCGGACCGCCAACGACCCACGTGTACACGACCTGGAAGCCCGGGTCACCGCCGCATCCGGGGCCGACTGCGCCGCGCTGGCCGCCGAACTCGACGAACTGCGGGCATCGGTGCGGGCCGAGAAGCTCGCCGAGGTGGCCACCGAGTTCGACCGCGTGCACAGCATCCAGCGCGCCGTCGAGGTCGGGTCGGTGGACGAGATCGTCAAGGCTGCCGAGCTGCGCCCGAAGATCATCGAAGCGATCGAGCGCCGTCTGGACACAAGGGTCTGAAACCCCTCGTCGGCGCCCTCACAGGAGGATCTGGTCGCGCCAGTCGGCCGGGACGTCGAGACGCCTGTAGGCGCCGGCGTAGAACAGCAGCGCGTCCTCGCCGGAGCCGTGCCCGAGGGTTGCGATCTCGCCCAGGAAGATCGAGTGGTCCCCGCCGTCATAGACGGCGGCCAGGGAACACTCGAACCAGGCGAGCGCGTCGGGCAGTACCGGACAGCCGGTGCGCGGCCCGGTGACGCTCTCCACGGCCGCGAACTCGGCCCGGCCGCGGGGCCGGTCGCGGTCGGCGAAGTACCGGGCGACACGCTCTTGCCGGTCGGACAGGACGGAGACGGCGAATGCGCGATGCCGCAGGATCGTCTCGTGCATCGCGGCGTCGCGCAGCACGCAGATCAGGACCATGGGCGGATCCAGGGACACCGACGTGAACGAGTTCGCGGTCATGCCGCGCGGCTCGTCGCGGCCGGCGGTCACGATCGTGATCCCGGTGGCGAAGCGCCCGAAGACGCGCCGCAGTTCATGGGGCTCATAGGTGCCGGCCGGGTTCCCGGCCGGCATGCCGTTGGCCGTCGCCATCTCCGCTCAGCTCCTCCCCCGGGCCGGGACCGGGACCGCCGCGGACCGCGCACCGCGAATGGTGTACCGGCTCAGGGCCCGGCGCAGCGGTTCCGGCACCGGGGTGGGCCGGGTGTCGGTGTTCGGGCCGCGCATGCACGCCACCCGCTGCCGGCCGCGGGCGACCAGGTCCTCGATCCCTTCGCGCAGCCGTACGTAGTCGAACGCGAACTCGATCTGGGTCTGGGTGAGGTCCTCCAGCCGCATCCGGATCGACACCTCGTCGAACGCGGTGATCTCGGCGAGGAACTCGCAGTCCACCTTGAGCGTGAACAGCTTCAGGTCGCCCTGGATGTCCGAGACGACCTCCGGCGCGTGCTCCCGCAGGAACATCTCGCGGCACCGTCCCTGCCAGCGCAGATAGTTGACGTAGTACACGTTCCCCACCAGGTTGGTCTCCTCGAAGCCGACCAGGTGCCGGTACTCGTAATAGTCCTGTGTCCCGATCACTTCGCCTCGCTCCCGTCGATGGCCGCCGACATCGTGAACACCAGCGGCTCGGCCACGTTCCGCACGGTGGTGACGAACGACGCGATCCGCCGGTCGCCGCCGCGTAGCGCCGCCCACGGTCCAGACGCGGCGCCGTCCACCGTGTCCGCGGTCAGGGCCGGGCGGGCCCGTCCGGCCTTGCGCAGGCACTCCACGGCGCCCCAGACCCGGGTCGCCGCGACCGAGTAGTCCTCATCGCGTTCGGCGGCCAGGGTCGCGGCCAGCGCTGCCCCGTCGGCGCCGAGCAGATCCGCCCATTCGCCCTCGGTGCGCGCCGTCACGGCCTCGACATCACATTCCGCCGCGCGGTCGCCGGGCATGACCACCGCGAACGTGATCCCGGCACTGTGCGAGGACGACACCTGGAAGCCGTCGACCCACGGCATCCCGTCGGGACGGTGCCCGACCTCGGTCCGTCGGCCGAGCGCCCAGCCGACGGCACGGTCGGTTCGCCCGCGGCGGGCCGCGACGGTGGAGCTGTTCGCGCCGGAACCGTCCGGGACCACGGTGTCGGGGACCACGACGGTGCGCAGACCGGTGTCGCCCAGAACCGGCTCGACGTTGCGCTCAAGGTACGTGGTGAGCAGCGCCGGCAGCCACGGCCCGGTCCCGTCCCGCTTGCGCACCGCCTGCAGGGTCAGGCCGTCCCAGCGCTCGACCAGGGCTCCGACACTGTCGCGGACTTCGATGTCGTATATATAGGTGTCCCCGTCGCGCGACCGCTCGGCCGCGTGCAAGGTCACCTCCGCCGACGACCGCGCCACTGCCGGGTCGGCGAGCCACAGCCGCTCGATCGAGGCCGGCAGCAGCGTGGCGTCCGGTACGCAGCACTGGATCGAGTGCATCAGCGCGTCCCGGGTCCCGGGATCGGCCAACACGAGGCCCGGCGGGGAGAAGGGCCCGAACCAGTCGTCGCGCGCGGCGTTCGAGATCCGCGCGACGCACCCGCGTGCGGCCAGGGCCTGGTAGCCGAGCAGGCGCTGGAACCGGTCGCCCTGGAACAGCACCGGACCGTACAACTCGCCACCGGGGTCCAGTGGGATCTCAGGATCCGTATCCGCTGCCACCGGGCACTGCGTGGCGTCCGGCAGCGGCAGGTCGTAGCGCAGCGTCGCCCGGAAGTGGTCGGCCTGGAACCCGGTCTCGCCGGAACGCAGCACGGCGCGCACGGTGTCCGGGCCGTCGGCCAGGACCGCGACCCGTACGGTGGTCCGGCCGTCGACCGGGACCACGATGGGGCGCAGGAACTCCACGCCCTCCAGCGTCGGCGCGCCCACGCGGCCGGTCAGCGCCGAGGCGGCCTGGGTCATCGCCTCCATACCGAGCACCGCCGGGAACAGAAGGTCGCCGTCCAGGAGATGGTCGCCGAGATAGAGGTCGTCGGCGGCCGACAGGTCGGCGTCGACCACCAGCTCCACGCCGGCGTAGTGGATACGCGGCCGCTCCAGGAACCGGCCCAGCGGCAGGTCGCGCTGCTCCAGCGTGATCGTGTCCAGGCGCTCGGCACGGCCGGTCACGACCACCGTGCCCGGCGTCGCGGGGTCGGCGAGCAGGGCCTTGAGGATGGCGACGCCGTCGGCGACCGGAATCGGCGAGATCCCGTCGCGCATCAGGGCCTCCAGGACCCCGAGCTTGTCTCCCATCCCGGCCCCGGACCAGACCGACCACTCCAGGGCGATGCACCGGCACTCGGGGTTCTCCTCGGCGTAGCGGCGCGTCATGTCGGTCAGCCAGTCGTTGGCGGTGGCGTAGTCGCCCTCGCCGCGCAGGCCCGCCCGGCCGATGATGCTGCCGAAGGTGACCAGCAGCTTCAGCGGGTCCGAGGCGACCGCGGTCAGCACCGTACGCAGCCCTTCCAGCTTCGGGGCCAGGGTGCGGCGGAACGTGGTCTCGTCCAGGTCCACCAGCGAGCGCGGCTCGTTGCGACCGGCGCCGTGCAGCACGGCGGTGACCGGGCCAAGCGTGCGCCGGACCTCCTCGACCGCGTCCTTGACCTCGTCGGCGGCGGTCACGTCGGCGTGGACGTAGCGGAACGGGATCCCCTGCCCGCGCAGGCGTTCCAGGTTCATCGCCAGCTCAGGGTCTGTCGCCGGGTCCGAGCGGCCGAGCAGGGCCAACGCGGCACCGGTGTCCTGGACCAGGGCCAGCGCCGACTCGGCGGTGATCCCCTTGCCGCCCCCGGTGGCGAGCAGAACGTCTCCGGGTCCGAACGCCGGCCGGGCGCCTTCGGCCCCGGCGCCGGTGGTCGGGAGCGGCCGCAGGACCGGGACGGCGCGCACCCACTCGGCGTCGTAGCAGATCTCCGCGAAGTCCGCAGTGGCCACGGCGTCGGCGGTGATCCGGGCGACGGCCCCGGCGATCTCATCGGCCGGCAGCCCCTCGGGATCGGGCAGCGCGACGACGGTCGCGGTGACGGCCGGGGCCTCCAGGTGCAGGGTCTTGGCCAGGCCTGCCGCGCCTTTGCGCCCGCCCACGGCGACGAACCGCACCGGCGCGTGCCGCACCCGCGACAGCGCCGCGCGGACCGCGGAGATCATCAGGTCGGCGTGGTCCTCGTCGGCTTCGGCCGGCAGGCACAGCAGGACGCCGTCGCCGATGCCTGTGACGCTCAGCGCGTCGCACAGCGGCTCGGCCAGCGGGTGGCCGTCGGTCGCGAACAGCTCCCACTGCGCGGCAGGCCGCCCCAGCGCCGCCGGCGGCACCGAGCCGGTGGGCACCAGGTCGAGCGTGAAGGCCCGGACCCAGGGCGCGACGCCGGCCACCTGCTCGGCGGCGCCGTCGTCGGTCCGCGCGGTGTCGGCCAGGCTCTGGAGCATCTCGGCCAGCTCGACCAGGGTCGAGGTGGCATAGGCGGAGGTCGCCAGCACGGCGTTGACGTCGAGCTCATGCGCGGCCTGGGTGACGATCTGGCCGACAGTGATCGAACTCAGATGCAGCTCGTCGATCGGGTTGCTGTCCGGGCGCACCGCGTCCAGCGGCAGTTCGGCCCGTTCGGACGCCAGGCGGCGCAGGACGGTCAGCGCGTCCGCCCCGCCCTCGGCCCCGGACGCCGCCGCGGCCGATGCGGCGTCCGTTTCGGCGGGCCGGTCCGTCATCGCCTCCTTGACCACCGCGAAGTCGCCCTCGGGCGCGGCCTCGCAGGGGCTGGCCAGGAACACGAACTCCTTGTCCAGCGGCAACGGCTTGACGTAGCGGTCGTCGAACAGCACGCGGTGCTCGATCGGGGCGCCGAGCACGTACGCCGTGGCGACCGCGTGGAAGAGTCCGGCCAGCGACATGCCGTCGGACTCGATGGACACCGCCGGCACCGCCGGCGCGATCTCGGCGGCCAGGCCCCGCAGGATCCGCCCTGGTCCGACCTCGATGAAGGCGTCGCAGTCCCGGGCCAGCGCGGCCACGGCCTCGTGGAACCGCACCGGGGCCAGCACCTGGCGGGTCAGCAGATCCGTTACGTCGGTGTCGAGCGGCAGCGCCGCACCGGTCACCGTCGACGCCACTGTGCTCTGAAGTGGCTGGAAGTCCTGCTCGGCCAGATGCCGCCCGAACCGCTCGGCGGCCGGGACGACCGCCTCGGAGTGGAACGCGTGCGAAACGGAGATCCGGGTCGCGGTGAGACCCCGTGCCCGCGCCCGCGCCATCACGCGCTCGACGGCCTCGACCGGACCGCTGACCACGGTCTGCGTCGGGCTGTTGTAGCCGGCGATGACAACAGACTCTCCGGCCAGCAGCGCTTCGACCTCGGCGGCGACGGCCGCGATCCCGGCCATGGTGCCGCCGCCGGCCGAGGCGTCGTCCATGACCCGGCCGCGTTCGGCGGCAAGGGCCAGCAACGCGTCCTCGGACATGGCGCCGGCCCAGTGCAGCGCCGTCAGCTCGCCGAGGCTGTGCCCGGCCGCGCCGGCCGCGGTGACGCCCAGCGCCGCCAGCACCCGCAGCCCGGCCACCGAACCGGCGACGATGCGCGGCTGGGCCACCGCGGTGGCCACCTGGTCCCCGCCGGCCGGCAGGGCCAGGCCCCGGTAGAGCTCGGCCACGGAGGCGAACCTGCGCCGCAGCGCGCCGCCGTCGGCGCGGCGCCCGGCCCCCTGTCCCGGGAACAGGAACGCGATGCGCGGCGGTCGGCCCGCGGTGCCCAGGAACACCCCGCCGGCGGCGTCGAGGACCTGGCGCGCGCCGGAGTCCAGCAGGGCCAGCAGCCGCCCGAGCCGCTCCTCGGCCTGCTCCGGCGAGCCGGCGACGACCGCCGCGCGCAGCGGCCGGCCGGCCAGCTCCCCGGACAGCGTCGCGGCCAGGTCGCCGAGCTCGGCGAACGACAGCCGGGCCGCGAAGCCGACCAGCTGGGCCACCCGGCCGCGCAGCTCGGCGACGCCGACCGCGTCCAGCAGGAGGATCTCGCAGTCCTGACGCGAGCGCACCAGGCGCTCGGTCATCTCGCCGACCGAGCGGCGCCGGGCACCGTCGGCATGCTCCACCACGATGTGCGCGTTGATACCGCCGAATCCCATGGAGGACACGCCGGCCCGGACCGGCGCGCCGTCCGGCCACAGCTCGGCGCCGTCCGGCACATGCAGCGCCGCGTCCTCGGCCAGCAGCACCGGATGCGGGTCATGATGCCCGGTGGCCGGTGGGATGACCTGGTGCCGCACCGCCAGCACGGCCTTGATCAGGCCGGCCACGCCGGCCGCGCCCTTGGTGTGGCCGAAGTTGCCCTTGACGGTGCTGATCGCGGCGGTGCCCGCATGCGGACCCGTGGCGGCGCGGCGGGCGCCGCTGATCGCCTCCAGCTCGGTGGCGTCGCCGACCGCGGTGCCCGTGCCGTGGCCCTCGAAGTAGCCGACGGTCTCGACGCCGAAGCCGGCGGCGGCATAGGCGCGGCTGATCGCGCGCCGGTGTCCGGCGGCCTCTGGGCGGGTGATACCACCTTTGCCATCGGAGCTCTGTCCCCAGCCGACGATGGTCGAGTACCGGAACCTGCCCTGGCGCACGGCGTCCTCGTCGCGCATCAGCACGAGCATGCCGCAGCCCTCGCCGGGCCAGAATCCGTTGGAGCCCTTGTCGTAGACCTTCATCTCCGACGTGGCCAGCGCGCCGGTCTTGGCGAAGCCGATGACCTCGAAGGGGTCGATGCTCAGGTCCACGCCGCCTGCGACGGCGGCGTCGATCTGACCCGCGGCCAGCGCGTTGCAGGCCGCGGCCACGGACAGCAGCGAGGAGGAGCAGGCGCCGTCGACGGTGTAGCCGCCGCCGCCGAAGTCGAAGTAGTTGCAGACCCGGCCGGAGATGGTGTTGGCCAGGCCGCCGGCCAGGCTGTCCTCGTCGATCGGCGGGAACGGGGCCTTGTAGCGGGCCTCCAGGTCCGCCAGGAAGTCCCCGAGCGCCGCGTCGTCCCAGCCCCGCTCGCGCAGCGCGGCGCCCACGGTGCGCTCGACGTACGGCCAGCGCAGCCGCATCAGGTTGGCGCGGCTGAACTCACCGGTCAGGGTGTTGCCTATCACGACCGCGGTGGCCTGCCTTGGCAGACCTTCGCCGCCGGGGAGGCCGGCGTCCTGCAGGGCGCGCGCGACGGTGTCCAGCGCCAGCCAGTGCGTCATGTCGGTGGACCGGTACGTGCTCCCGCCGATGCGGTAGCCGACTCGGTCGAAGTCGAATCCCTCCAGGACCGCGGCCATGCGCAGGTAGTGCCGGTCGGGCGCGGCGGGGTCGGGCGAGTAGTAGTCCTGGGCCCGCATCCGCTCCTCCGGCAGCCGGCGGAAGGCCCGCCGCCCGGCCAGCACGTTGCACCACAGCTCGTCCGGAGAAGAGGCGTCGGGATACCGCAGGGCGATCCCGACCACGGCGATCCGGGTGCCGTTCATCCCGCGACCTCCTCTTCCCCGTGACAGGCCGACGTGGTGTGGTGTGCGATCGGCGACACCGTGGTCTCCCTCCATGGGCCTGAATGCGGTTCCTCGAGGCATTGGCGTTCCCGGGCGTCAGCGATGCGCGCTGCCGGACACCTCGGTAAGGCCCGCGATGCAACGAGTATTCGACGTGGCGCGCGGCGCCTGCTTCTCCAGCCGTGCCCTGCGCGTGCTCGAGGACCGAGCACGTTGAAAGAAGCGGGGATTCCAGCAATGGGTGCCCACGAACATCCAGCGCCTGGGCTACACCGCCGTCGAGTCGCGGGCGCCGTGGTGCCGTCGATCGCGCAGACCGCGGTGATCGGCGCCATCCCGCTCGCGGCCGCGATGGTGGCGTTCTGGCGCATCGGGATCGAGACCAAGGGCCGGGCCCTGGAGGTCATCACCGGCGAGGCCGGTTCGAGTTGATCACGCGCCAGGAGCCGGGACCAGGCCCCGGCTTCTGAATGGCTCGTCGCCGCGACCACGCTGACGCCGTACGAGGTCGGCAAGGGCGACTGGATCAAGGACCACCGGTCGGCCGTGACGTTGATGACCCGGCGCCTCACCCGTCGGCGCGGTGGGTCGGCTGGTGGGCCTTCCACCCGCTTCCCGGCGACACCGACGAACCGGCGGGGCTCGATCCCGACTCCCGTGCCCGCCGGGCGCGCTACGTCGCCGATGGAGCCTTTACCCGGAACCGGGCTGCGGGACCGTTCCGAACGCCGCACGAGTCGGCGCGTTGAAGCCGTCTGTGCCCCCGCGTCGCCTGTGCGCCACCCTCGCCAGCGCGCGGGCACCGTCGAACGCGGCCGCCACCGGATCGCGACAGTCGCGATCGGGGAGCCGAAGGACCGGGTCGTCGTAGCTGTCGAAGTTGTCGAGCTCGGGGAGTGCGAGCAGGATCGGCAGGTCCAAGGGCGTTGCCTTGCGCAGGTCGATGTCCTGCGTGACCGAGCTCCCGTCCTGGCGCACGGTCACGTTCTCACCGACGCCGAGGAATCGCGGCCGGCGGGCCCAGGGGCGCGGGTCGACCTCGCGCGTGTCGACCGTTACGGCCCGGACGTACCAGGTTCCGCTGGGCACGTCGCGTAAGGTGTACGGGCCGGAGCCGTCGACGATGTCGCACGCGACGGGCCGGCCCTCGATCATCGGGCTGGCGAACAGGCCCACATAGGTCCGCGTCGGAATGTGGTACTCCGCCCGCGGGGCCACCAGGCAGCCGGCCACCTCGCCGGCCCGGCCGGTCGACTCCGGCCGGGTTCTGCCGACCAGCGCGTGCCCGCCCGCCTGCGACTTCGCACGGTAGACCCCCGGCGAGGAACCCACGCTGCGGCTGAATCGGCTGGTGAACGTCCCAAGGCTGTTGTAGCCCACCATGTAGGCGATGTGGGTCACGCTCGACGGGGTCTGCAACAGCAGATGTTTCGCCTTGAACAGCCTGATGGCGGACAGGAACCGCCCGGGGGAGGTCCCGGTCATCGACCGGAACGTCCGAGAGAAATAGAACTTGCTCATGATCGCCGAATCGGCGATATCGTCCAGCGACAGCGGCTCGTTATACCTGTCCCACATCATGGCGATGGCGTGCTTGATCGCGTACTTTGTCAGATCCACTGTCTCAACCCTTCGGGCTTATCCCAGCCGGTCAGCTCTCCGGAGGCGCGCAGCGCCCGTTCGGCAATCCGGGCCGAGCGACGCATCGAGGCCCAGGCGCGCGCGCCGTCGTCGCCGTTGCCCACGATCAGACTGTGGGCCTGGGCGTCGAAGCACGCGTCGGCGTCGTAGGGCGCGAACAGGTAGCCGCCGAGCTCGAGGGTGACGATGCCGTGCAGAGCGGTCCAGAACTGGTGTGCCACCAGCTCGGCGTCGCCTTCGGGAAACCGCCCCGCGGCCATGCACCGCCGCACGGAGCCGATCAGGATGTCCAGCACGTAGCGTCCGTGCCGGCGATCCTCGTCGGTGAGGGAGAAGCTCGCGATGTTCAGTGCGCCCAGCATCACCTGGTACAGGTCCGGGTTCTTGTACGCGCTCCAGCGGTAGACCCGGCCGTGTGCCACGACGTCTGCGACCGGGTCCGCGGAGTCGCCGATGGCGGTCATGCTGGTGTTCAGCCGGGCAAAGCCCTCATGCACCACGGCCCGCACCAGATCGTCCATGCTCCCGAAGTAGGTGTAGATGGCCATCGTGGAGGTCCCCACCTCCTTGGCCAGTCGGCGGGTGCTCAGGCCGACCGGGCCGTCCTGCGCCAGGACGCGGGCGGCGGCTTCCATCAGGGCGTTGCGCAGATCGGCCTGCGCCGGGCGGGGACTCACCCTTGACATCCCAAAACCCCCGTCGATATTGGACGAACATTGTTATGTAACCGGAATTAGCATTTTCGGTCTTCCGCGCACAGGCGCGCCCTCCAGAAGTCGGGGTCGGCGATACGTGACATATGCGTCAAATATGGACCCGCGACACGCCGGCCGCTTCTTTGGCGTTGCCGAGCATCGGTCCGTACGCGCTGGGCTACCCGCCCATGCGGCCTGCGCCGGGCGAGGACTCACCCTTGACATCCACCGACGCCCCCGCCGACATTTGACCAACACTGTTATGTAACACCGATATGCCCGAACGGTGAACTCGATGGCACATCCGGACCTGCGCGTTCCGAGGGAGATCGACTGCTCCACTCTCGCCGTCAAGGGCCGGCTCCCCGCGGACCTCGACGGCACCCTGTTCCGGATCAGCCCGGACGGCTGTGGGGACCGGCCCGGCACCGGCCAGCCCTACGTCGGTGCCCTCCGGATCCGGCAGGGCCGTGCAGAGTGGTACCTGACGCGCCGGGTCCGCACCGATGCCGTGTGTCGGCAGACCGGCGAGCTCCCCTCCCCCGGCCCGCGCCGCTGCTCATCGGACAACACGGCCGAGGCCGTCATCCGCCATGGCCGGCAGATCCTCGCGCTCGGCGACGGCGTACTCCCCTATGAACTGACACCGGATCTACGCACCAAGGCCCGCTGCGACTTCGACGACACGCTGCCTTCCGGGTTCTCGTCCCGCCCGATCCACGATCCGCTGACCGGCGAGCTCTTCGCCGCCGTCGCCGTCCCCCGTCGGCGGGCTCTGCGATACGTCGCGGTGGACATCCGGGGACGCGTCCGCAAGTACGAGCCCGTACCGGTGTCGGACGACCCGACGCGATACGCGTTCGCACTGACCGAACGGTACGCCCTGTTCCTCGGGCCGGACGAGATCGGAGTGCTACCGCGGGAGGGCGGTCGGGAGGACGTCATGTGGGTCGGCGCCGTCCCCGGCTGCCCCTGGACCAGGCGCGCCCGGTCAGGGCCTGCCGATCGGCCCGTGAACGCGTTCGAGCTGCGCGACGGCGCCATCGTGGTCGACCTGGTGCGTGACGACGGCCACCGGACACCGAGCCTGCGGCGCCGGCGAGTGGATCCCGAACGCGGCGTCATTCGCGACGAGCTCGTCGACGCCCGCGCCCAGGATCTGCCCACCGTCGACCCCCGCTATCAAGGCTCGTATTACCGTCACGCTGTCACCCGGCTGCTCACCGGCGACGGACGGAGCGGCACCGCTCTGATCCGCCACGATCTGACTGAGGGCACGTCCCGCCTGCACCACGCCGAACCGGGCAGGTACCTCGGCGCCCCCGTGTTCGTCCCCGATTCCCCTTCCGCCGGCGAAGGCGATGGCTGGGTGCTGGTCTTCGCGCACAACACGGCGTTAGGGCATGACGAAGCCGTCGTCATCGACACCACCGACTTCGCCGGCCCACCCGTGGCCGTGATCGAACTGCCCACCGTCGGCCCGCGGGAGTCCTCCGCCTGCTGGCTCGTCGAGAATCCATGGTGATCCCGCATGCGCCGTATGTGCGGCATTGAGCACGAGGAAAGAAGACCTCTTACCTGTGATCGCGTAATGCTTGTTCTCATTCGATTGCGAGTTCCGGACAAGAGCGAACCTATTTGATTGCCACAGGAGGCGGGCAGATGTGCGGAATCACCGGCTGGGTCTCGTTCGACCGCGACCTCACACATGAGCAGAAGGTCCTGGACGCGATGACCGAGACCATGGCGTGTCGGGGTCCTGATGCCTGCGGCACGTGGGTCGACCGGCACGCGGCCCTCGGCCACCGGAGACTGGCCGTGATCGATCTGGTCGGCGGGGCGCAGCCGATGACCGTTCACACGGAACAGGGCGATGTGACACTCGTCTACAGCGGCGAGACCTACAACTTCGTCGAACTGCGCGATGAGCTCACCCGGCAGGGCGAGCGTTTCGCGACGTCCAGCGACACAGAGGTGGTCTTGCGCGGATACCTGCGCTGGGGGGCGGCGCTCGCCGACCGGCTTAACGGCATGTACGCGTTCGCCATCTGGGACGCGCGGGACCAGAAGCTCGTCATGATCCGCGACCGGATGGGGATCAAGCCGCTCTACTATTACCGAACGCCTGACGGCGTGCTCTTCGGTTCGGAGCAGAAGGCCATCCTGGCCAACCCGCTCGTCAAACGCGTGGTGGACGCAGACGGACTGCGCGAAGTTCTCTCGTACGCCTTTACACCGGGACACGCGATCTGGGCGGACATACGACAGGTCGAGCCGGCCACAGTGGTCACGGTCGACGTCGCGGGCGTGCGCGAGCGCACCTATTGGCGGCTGGAGACCCGGCCGCACACAGACGACGTGGACACCTCCGTCGGACGGGTTCGCGAGCTCCTGGACGACATCGTGCGGAGGCAGCTCGTCGCCGACGTGCCACGCTGCCTGCTGTTGTCCGGCGGGCTGGACTCCGGCACGCTCACCGCGCTGGCCGCGGCCCATCTCGGCGGCGAGCGGGTGCCGACGTTCGCTGTCGACTTCATGGGCCAGGCGGAGAACTTCAAGCCTGACGACCTGCGTGACACCCCGGACACACCGTTCATCCACGCCGTCGCCGAGCACGTCGGCTCGGAGCACACCGACATCGTGCTCGACCCGAAGACGCTGGCCGACCCCGACGTCCGCAAGGCCGCGCTCATCGCGCGAGAGGTGCCGGTGGGGGCCGGCGACATGGACTTCTCGCTGTACCTGCTCTTCACGGCGATTCGCGAGAAATCGACCGTCGCCCTGTCCGGCGAATCGGCGGACGAGATATTCGGCGGGTACAAGCACATGCACGTCCCCGAAATCCAGCGCGCACGCGTGTTTCCGTGGATCGCCGTCAACGTGGGCCCTTTCGACAAGGACGCCACCGGGCTGAACCCGCAGCTGGTGTCACAGCTGAAGCTTGAGGAGTACCGGCTGGACAGGTACGACAGCGCCGTCGGGGAAGTCGAACGGCTCGACTCCGACGACGACTTCGAGTACCGCATGCGGGTCATGATCTATCTGCACGTGACCCGCTTCATGCGGTACCTGCTCGACCGCAAGGACCGAATGAGCATGGCGGTCGGGCTGGAGGTCCGGGTGCCGTTCTGCGACCACCGGCTCGTCGAATACGTCTACAACGCACCCTGGTCGTTGAAGACGTACGACGGCAGGGAGAAGAGCCTGCTGCGCGGAGCGGCCAAAGAGATGCTTCCAGAATCGGTCGCCTGGCGGCCGAAGAGCCCTTATCCGTCGACTCAGGACCCCTATTACAGTCGGGAGCTCCAGCATCAGGGCAAGGAATTGCTGACGCGCCGGAACCACGAAGTGTTCGAGTTGGTGGACCGGGGCTGGCTCGAGGCTGCGACGGAGCGCGACTCGTCCGCGATGGACCGGCTGACGCGGCTGGGTCTGGAGCGGACCCTCGACCTCGCCGTGTGGATGGACGTCTACCACCCCGAACTCAAGCTTCCATAACGCCGGTCGCCACGGTTTCCAACGATCAAAGCCCGAGTTGCCATTACCTGACAACTCGGGCCTGACCTGCACAGGTTGCTTATGGCGCGGGGGGCCCTCCTTGCACGAGTTGTGCAAACTGGCGCTCGAGGATCTTGTCCGCTCCGCCGTTCCAGATTTCCGCCAGAGGCGCTGACGCGGGATCGGGGAAAATGTCCTCCTCGCCCTTTTCCACCGCGTCGAAGATGGCCCGTGCGGCAGATTCGGGGGAGGCCTTGGGTACCTCGAGTTCGCGTACCATATCGGTGTCTATGGGGCCGGCCAGGACCGCGTGAAATCTGACCCCCTGCCCGGCGTGGAGTGCGCGCAGTGTCTGAGTCAGGGAGAACGCGGCCGCCTTTGAGATCGAGTAAGACGGGAAGGGCGGCAAGGGAGCGAGCGCGATCACCGACAGAATGTTGATGACGGCCCCGCGGGAGCGGATCAGCGCAGGCAGTAATGCCTGGGTCACGGCATTGGCGCCATAGAAGTTGACGGCCAGGTGGCGTTCGAGCACGGCGGGGTCGAACGGGAGGTCGGGCAGCATGATGCCGGCGTTGTTGATCAGGATGTCCAGCGATCCGACCTGGTCGGCGGCTGCCTGGACCTGTGCGGTGTCGGTGACATCCAGCGTCACGGGGGTGACCCGCTCGTCGGGGTGAGTCAGGGGCTGGCGGGTGCCGGCATAAACCTGCTCGGCGCCCCTGGCCAGGGCCTCGGCGGCCAGCGCCCGCCCGATGCCGCGGTTGGCCCCGGTCACCAACACGGTCTTGCCTTCGATGGTCATGTTGCTACTCCTGTTGTCTGAGTGATCGGCGGGGTCACGGCGCCGGGCTCAGGCTCGCGGTGGTGAGCGGACAGCCTGACAGTCGTCCCGGTCCTGCACCTGCTCGCCGATGCGGACTTGCAGGCAAGTCCTCCTTTGATCGGCTTTCTTTATCGCGAGACCAACAAATCGTGCCATGGCATGTGGCGCGGGTCAAGGAAAACTTGATCGACCGACAAAGAAATCTGGGGAACGTTGGATGACTACTCGCGGTAGGCCGCGCGTTCGATCCGGACACGGCACGGCGCCGCTTCTCCCAGAATGCGGAATCCCATATCAAGTACGCCGAGATAAGCAGGGAATTCTCGATCGAGCGGTACTCTGAGACTGCCGAATCTGGACAATCCGTCCGGACAAGTCCCAAGGGGGACGCTTGCGGCACGGACTCCTCCGCCGTCAGGACGTGAGTCGTCAGCCGCCGTGCTGACGGCGTGCTCGCTCCTCGTGGCGGGCGTGTTCACCATCCTCTACTGGGACGTGCGGATACTCGGCCGGCTGAACTACCTGTGGTTCCCGACCGCACCGTGGAGCCGAGCCCGCAGCTCGGCCGCAGTGACGACGAGGGCTCCGGCGTAGCGCTGCGCCGGGTTCTTATGCGGAGCTCGACGGGTCGAGGGCGACAATGAGGTGGCCCAGGTCACGGCGACGGGACTCGGTCTTCCAGGCGACCCAGGTACGCCGGACGAGCGGATGGCCGACCAGCGGGGACCAGGTGATGCCGTCGGGGACCGGCCGGGGCCAGTCCGGCGGCGCCAAGGCGAAGGCGTTCCCGGCGGCGACGGCGGCGAGTTTGACCGGCGCGATCAGCGCCTGCCCCTCCGGCGCGGGCGGCCCCATGTCAAGGCCATGACCGCGCAGGATCGCGGTGAGCTCGTCGTACCAGGCAGGGCTGCCCGAGCGGGGGAACCTCACCCAGTCCAATCCGGCGAGCGCGTCCAAGCGGATGCCGTCAGAGCCGGCGATCTTCGCGGCGTGATCGGTTGATATCAGCACGCCGAGCCGTTCCTCAACGACCTGGACAGCGTCCAGGTCCGGGCCGATGGGATGCTCGCGCACCAGGCCGACGTCGAGTTCGTCAGCGCGCAAGGCGGCCAGTTGCGCGGCGGTGGACAGATGGTAGGCCCGTACCCGGGTGGCCGGATAGGCCTCTGCCAGATCGGCGAGGGGCCGGGTGAGCAGGTCGGGCGGCAGCTCCAGCGGGATGCCGATGCGCAGTACGCCGCCGCCGGTCGCGGTGTGCCGGGCGAGAGCGGCCAGCGCCTGGTCGTGGCGGGCCAGGACGGCACGGGCCTCGTTCAGCAGAGTCAGGCCGGCCTCAGTGGCCTGCACTCCGGTGGAACTGCGCACGAGCAACTCCACCCCGAGCTCCCGTTCCAGGGCGCTGACCGTCTGGGACAGCGCCGGCTGGCTCAGATGCAGCCGGCGCGCGGCCGCGGACAAACTACCCTCTTCGGCAACCGCGACGAACGCCCGCATCTCCCGCATGTCCACACGCCGATCGAATCACGCCTGGTCAGCGCGGCGCCACACGGCCATACGCGTGGCTTGCGTCCGTTCCAGCCTCGCTTGCCAGGGGTTATTCGGGTCCGGCGCCGGCGACCGTTGAAGCGGTCTCGCCGCTTGGACTTGCCGAGGGCGCCCACGGGTCTAACGGCGCCTTATAGCGGCCAACGGGTACGCGAACGATCCAGTGGGAAGCAGCCGGCGCACTGGGCTCTTGTACACGGCGTAACCAATCACGGCTCATGGGGGCCGACTTCAGCGCGGTGACCATCACACGGTGTGACCGGCATCCAGGTCCTCGCTGGAGCGCCTCAATTTCCGAATGTGAAGGACGATCTCATGGGTTCTTTTGATCTGGCCGGACGCGTAGCCCTGGTGACCGGGGCGACCAGCGGCATTGGCGCCGCCACCGCGGCGCTGCTCGCCGAGCGAGGCGCGCACGTGCTGGTCGCGGGCCGGGACCAGGCCCGTGGCGAGACCGTGGTCGCCGCCATCCGTGACCGGGGCGGCAGGGCCGACTTCGTCGCCGCCGATCTGCGCGACGCGGAGTCGGTGCGGCAGCTCGCGCGGGAGGCCGTCGACCTGGGCGGCGGACGGGTGGACATCCTGGTCAACAACGCGGGCGTCTACCCGTTCGGCCCGACGCAGCAGACGTCGCGGAGCGATGTGGACGCCGTCTACGACCTGAACGTGAAGGCCCCGTTCCACCTGGTGGCGGCCCTCGCCCCGGCGATGGCCGAGCGCGGTCAGGGGGCGATCGTGAATGTCAGCACCATGGTCGCCGAGTACGGTGTCGCGGGCATGGCGCTGTACGGGTCGAGCAAGGCGGCGCTGAACCTGCTCACCAAGGCGTGGGCCGCCGAGTTCGGCCCACAGGGGGTCCGGGTCAACGCGGTCGAACCTGGCCCTACCCGTACCGAGACCACCGCCGGCATGGGCGACGATCTCGATGCCCTTGCGGCGCAGGCCCCGGTCGGCCGCCCGGCCGCACCAGGGGAAATCGCCGAGGCGATCGCCTACCTGGTGAGCGACGCGGCGAGTTACGTCCAAGGCGCGGTCCTGCCCGTGGACGGTGGCCGTACGGCCGTCTGACGAACACAGCCGGCGGGACACCGAATTGTCATTTCCCGGTGCTCGGGGTTTCGTTCAGGTGGCGGATGACCTGCACGGAGACTGGTTGGTCCATTTCGGCCAGGACCTGGGTGGCCCAGGAGGCCTCCACGACCGACAGGATTGAGGCGACCATTCTGGGCGGAGTGTGGGTCAGGACGCCCCGAGCCTGTTCGATGGGCATCGCGCGGACCACTGCTGCCGCTGCCGGGACCTTCGCGGACATTGTTTCGACTATGGCTCCCGCCGGCCTTACGGCCATGTGTGCGAGCACCGCCGCGGCCGGTCGGGGCTTCAACTGGAGGAGCACGCTCGACGCGACTCTTGGCGGCACGTTGTTGAACACCCGGCCGGCCTCGGCTTTGGGCATCGCTCGGATGACAGCGGCGGTGGGGCGGATGCGGGCGGACATCGCTCCGACCACGGCTCCGGCGGGTTTGTGCGCCATCCGGGACAGGATCTCGGCGGCTCGGGTCGACGGTAGCGCCAGCAGTACGGCCGCGGCGGTCCTGGGCTGTGCGTGATCCAGTACGCCTGCGGCGTCTTCGGTGGACATCGCGCTCATCATGCGGGCGGCGGCCGTGGTTTCGGACGCCATGTCGTCCAGGACGCCGCCGGCGGCGCGCGGGCCCATCCTGGCCATGATCATGACGGCTCGTGTCGGTTCCCCGGCTGCCATGACGGCGAAGGGCGACAAGGGAGCGCTCCGGCCGTCGGGTTCGGCCGGCGCTGGGCCTCCCGGCCGGATCGGCTGCTCGGGCGCGCTGAGTCCCGGCTCGGGCCTCTGGTGGCCCGGGTCCGGACGGCCGGGGTCCGGTTTCGGCGGTTCGGGGCGGGGCGGTAGGCCGCAGATGTAGACCGACGTGCTCTCGGCGACGATTCGGCCTAGTAGCTGCGCTACCTCGTCCGCAGCCATCCGTGCGTTGGACTTCTTCCTGAGGAGGCCTTCGATCACCGGGCGGAGGCGGTGTGCGCCGGTCAGGGGCGCCGGGGCCTCAGACTCGGAGGTTATCGCGAGCATGATCGCGATGTCCTTGTCGCGGTGGTACGGCGAGTGTCCCTGCACTGCCGTGTAGAGCGTTGCGCCCAATGACCACATATCGGAGGCGGGGCCGACCTTGCCGCTCGCCATGATGCGTTCCGGGGCCATGTACGCGACCGTGCCGATCACGGAGCCCTCACGGGTGATGGGGCTGTGGCCCTCGATGGTCGCGATCCCGAAGTCCGCCAGCATCACCTCGTCCGGCGTACGGCCGATGAGGATGTTGGCGGGCTTGACGTCGCGGTGCAGCACGCCCTCGGCGTGGGCGACACGCAGTGCGTCCAGTACGCGCAGACCTATCTCGGCGATGTAGCGCTCGGTGAGCGACTCGGGCGATTTCTGGATCAGATCGGCGAGAGAGTGTCCCGCGACGTACTCCATCACGATCCACGGGTCCCCATTCTCTTTGAGGACGTCGTAGATCCGTACGATGCCGCCGTGCTGGAGGCGGGCGGCTGCCACCGCCTCGCGCCAGGCTCTGACTCTCAGTTGGTCGCGTTCCTCGGCGCCACCGCCGTGCGGAAGAACGATCTCCTTCAGCGCTACGCGGCGGTCGAGGATCTCGTCGTGGGCGAGCCAGACGCCGCCCATCCCACCCTGGCCGAGCTTGGAAGTGAGCCGATAGCGCCCGGCGATCACCTTTCCGGGGCGGCCTCTCATCCGGCGCGCTCGTCGCCCGGGAAGTCCGGGTCGTCGGGGAAGAGCTCACCGGTCTCGGGCACGGTCTCGTCCGGCGTGGTGGGACGCGCCGGGACGAACGATGAGTCGTCACCTCGGATCGGCGTGTCGCGTATGCTCCACAGCTTTCGGTGCTCCCAGGTGTCCGGCGGCCGCGGTATGGGCCGTACCTGTGCGTGGTCGAGAGGTTCGCTCACGGAGGGCGATTCGCTCGGCATTTCGACGGTGCCCGATCGTGGCCCGCTGTCCCAGATCCGGCTGACGTCGTCCCCGTCCACGTCGCCGGACAGCTCCTGAAGGTGCACTTTCTTGAGCTTTTCAGTGGCCACCCTTACCAGGACGTCTTCCTCCAGCGCCAGGATCTTCTCGTAGCTGTTCGGCGGGCCGAAGGTGTGCAGGAGCTTGACGATGACGGGCAGACATTCGATCGCCGTGATGAACAGGAACAGCAGTATCTGCGCGGAACGCAGCGTGCCGTTCTTCTTGGCGACCTGATCGAGTGCCTGGAGCCTGATGAGCAGCCCCTTGGACGCTTTGTTGCTCGCGTCGTACGCCCGCTGACGGGCCTGCTGTTGCTGCTGGAGGGTCTGGAGCTGCCGCTGTACGCCCGGGAGCGCCGAGCGCGCATAGGCGACCCGTGCCTGCCTGCCGTTGCTGTCGGTGGCGGTGAGCTCGCGCTTGCGGGCCTCGATCTGGTTATTGAGGTCGTCCAGGTCGCTCTGCGCCCGCCGATAGCTCGTCTCCTTGGCCTTGGCCAACGGGCCGTCACCGACCGGTTTGCACGGGCCATAGAGCTGGCACTGCCAGTCCTTGAACTGCGCGTTGGCCGTCTTCGCCTGAGCATCGCGCTGCTTGGTGAGCCCGACGACCTTTGGATCGGAGGCCGGGTCGATCGGATCATCACCGCCCGAGGAGATGACATGCTGCAGCCGCTGCGCCTGCCCCTGAAGCGCAGTGATCTCTTTTCCGACGGCGCCGTTGACTTGATCCTTGTTGAAGGCGTTGGCCTGGTTCTCCTGGATCTGGACGATCTGTACATCGATCTCCGGCTTGAATATCTGGAGGACCAGCGGCGTGGAGATGACCAACCCGAACAACAGCGCGAGCACGAGTCGCGGAAGGGCTGGAATGAAATTCTTCCACGCGCTTTCGCGTCGCTGAATAGAAGTCACGAGCCACCGGTCGAGTCTCATGATCGCCAGACTCCACGCCAGACCGAAGCCGATCGCGATGGGCAGTGCGACCATGAGTGCGGTGTTGAGTGCGAAGGTCATTGAGATGCCGGCCATCACCGATGTGATGAGCACGGCACTGCCGATGCCTTCGTATTTTCCGTAGTCGGTGGGGCAGCGGGCCAAGACCTCGGGGCGGGCCCCGGAAAGCCAGATCAGAAAACGTCTCACGTGCACTCTCTCTGATGGGCGAGGCCATGGACGCGAAGACCATGCCCAACACCCGTCGCATATGCCGAGTGTCGTTCGGGGTAGGGGCGGATGGCTCTCCCGATGACCGGGCTGCATCCGGTCGAGTCCATGAGGCTACCTCGCGGTTTGTGCGTCATCTGTGCAGAAAGACACACTTGTCTGTATGATCATATCCGTATGATCGCCCCAGGATGGACTCCCTCACATTCGACGTCGGCACGTCCGAAACGGATTCAATGATCAAGGCCAACCTGAGGATCGTTGTCCGAAATGCCCGAAAATAGACCTCTTGCCTGGTGTGGAGTAGACCCCGAAGATGACTCCACCCCTGCGGCTTCGGCCGGTGGCCCAAGCGATCCAGCCGGCGGTGGTGCGGGTTCCGAGGGGGGACCAAGCCGTCCGGGGTGTCCGGTCTGTGGGCGACCGTGGGACGGCGAACCGATCTGCCGTGCCTGCGGGTGGGCCCGTCGTCCTCCGGGTACCGGCGGGGAGGGCGAGCTTGAGGCGGCACGTCGCGCCTTCGACGCCATCGCGGCCGCACGGGTCTTCCCGGACGAGAGTGGGCGGCGGATGCCGTGTATCCGCGGCGGCATTCCGGACCGCGACGAATGGGAACGGGCCGTACGCGCCGCGCGTCCCGACGTCGCTCCGGAGGGTGTGCCGGCCGAGATCCTCCACCAGGCGGTGGCCACGCTGAACGGCTCCGACCGGCTGACCGTCATCGAGGTGACCGACAAGGGCGTCGGCACCACGCAGGTGGGTGTCGGGCCACTGGGATGGCTCGAGGTCATGCCGGCGCGCGACCTGGCCGACTGGAAAGACCTGCTGCCGATGCTCTCCCCGGACCCGGTCGTACGGTCCTTCCAGCTCGCCGGCGGCATCGCGGCGTTCGAGCACGAGCAGCTGTGGGCCACGCTGGAACGCGCACTCGCCGCGCTCATCCAGGTGGGCCGGCCTGTCGTGATCGTCTCAACGGTGTCCGGCTGGACTCTGCCCGAGTGGGCGGTGGCGTTCCTGGCGCGCCGGCACGAGCCGGCGTCGTCGGTGCGGGGCTCGTCGATGTCATTGGGCCCGCTGCTGGGGCGGCTGGTCGAGGACTCCGTACTGCACCAGCCGTACGAACTCGTGGTCGCCGCGGTGCATCCGACGAGCCGCGAGGTGATGTTGCAGTCCCGCCAGCTCTTCGCGGTGGGCGCGCGGCCCGGCGACGAGACCGTCCTGCCGGTGCGCTGCGTCTCGTCCGACGAGAACGGCACCGTGCTCGCCACCGTCACCTGGCATGACGGCGATCCGCGGCTGCTGTCCACCGAGTCGGTCAAGCTGCGCCCGGGGACGTATCGGCTGCGCGCGGTGCTGGACGGGCCGGCACGCGTCCGGTTCGTCGAACCTGCGGGCGTGGCACCGGACGAACGGCGATGGTCGGAGCTGCTGAGCCTGATCCCCCAGCGGCTCGAGCCGTCCGTGGCAGCCGTGGACCTGGTCTGCGGGGTGGAATTGGGCGGTGGCCGCGAGGCGGTGGACGCCCGGCTCCGCCTGATCCGTGAGCTGATCAAGCTCCTGGATGAGGAGTGCCCAGAGCCCGACCTGCTCCGGATCGCGATCCTCGGCTACGGCGACCACGCGCTCGACTCGCGGCTGGATGACCGCCGAGTGGTCCACGGAGCGTGGCTGGCCCCCGCCGCAGAGGCGCTCACCACGTTGACGCGGCTACGCGCGGTCGAGTCGGAATATCACGAGGCAGCGCCGGTCGAGGACATGCTCTTCGAGGCCGTCGGCCGCATCGTGCCCACGGCCGGGGAGCGAAAGACCGTGCTGATGACCGTCGGCGGTCGCCCGCCGCACCCGCCGAGGGCCAACGAGAACAGCGTGCTGCCCTGCCCGTACGGCCGTGACTGGAGCAAGCTGCTCCGCATGCTGGAGCGGAACACCGACGTCTCCCGCATCGCCGTTGTCGACCGGCTGAACACGCAGGACCGGTCGACGTGGCTCCGGCTGGGCGCCAAGGCGCTGCACGAGCTGCCCGAGGCCGAACCCCGTCGGCTCGGCGTGGACATCGGCGTGCTCGTGCCACGCGTCCAGAGACTTCCCTTCCCACTGCTCGACCAGGATGACCAGGAATGAGGCGATGGTGACCCTCCGCGAGACGCCCCCAGGCCGGCCGGGCCCGCAGCGGGTGATGCGACGTATCGGGCTGTGGGGCGCACCCGGCAGCGGGAAGACCTCCTTTCTCGCCGCGCTCAACGTGGCCGTGACCCAGAGCCGGCAGGACTGGGCACTCGTCGGGGTGAACGACGATTCCGTCGCGTTCCTGACCGAGAGCACCTCGGCACTCACCGATCGGCGCCGCTTTCCCCGCGCCACCGAGAGCATGGCCGAGCTGAGCTGGGTGATGATGTCGGAGAGCGAGGTCCGTACGGGCGGGCGCTGGCGCAAGGAGATCGTGAAGGTGCCGCTGCAGTTCCACGTCGACCTCCTCGACGCGCCGGGCGACAACTTCAAGAGCGAGGCCAGGACCGACGACGACGCGGCGACGCTCAAGGATCTCGGCTTTGACGAGGACGAGAGCGGTGACGAGTCCCGGTCGGACACCGAGCGGCTGATCGACAACCTGGCGGCCTGTGACGGCATCGTCTATCTCTACGACCCGGTCCGGGAGAAGGAGAAGGGCGACGCGTACAAGTACTTCCAGGGCACGCTGGCGCAGATCGCCCGGCGGGCGTTGCAGGATCGCCGCTTCGACGGTCCCCATCTGCCGCATCATCTGGCGGTCTGCATCACCAAGTTCGACGAGCCGCGCGTCTACGAGACCGCCAACCGGCGGGGCTATCTGACCGTCGACGTCGATGACGACCACATGTTCCCCCGGGTGCACGAGGACAACGCCGAGGATCTCTTCGAGGACCTGTGCAAGGTGTCGCCGACCGGCAGCGCCGCCCTGGTACGCAAGAGCATCAAGCGCTACTTCCACGACAGCCGGGTCCGCTACTTCGCGACTTCCTCGGTCGGCTTCTACCTGGGAAAGGCGGTCCGTTTTAGAGCCGCCGACTATCAGAACGTGGTGCCCGACGGACACGGCGGCCACAAGATCCGGGGCGCCGTTTACCCGATCAACGTGCTGGAGCCGTTGCTGTGGCTGGGCCAGCAGCTCGCCGGCCCCACGACCTACTGAGCGGGCGAGAGAAACGATGGCGTGGATCGAAGCGGAGTGGGCGCTCTGGGGGAAGCCGCCCGGAGAGCGGGACGACTATTCGGTCACGGCCGCCAGCCGTGGGCGCTACCAGCCCGCTCAGTTCAAGGAGATCATCGCGCGGTTCACCCCTGGCACTCCCGACTCGCCGGAGGCGCTGCCCCGGGTCACGCTCAGCTGGGTCGGCGCGAATGACGACGCCCACCTCGGGCTGGCGATACAGACGTGGACCGGGGACAAGGACGGCGTGGGCCGGGACATCGCCGAGACCAGGTACTTCTGCGTGCCGTACCGGCAGCTCAGCGCGCACCCGGTGTCCTATGTCGAGCTGTACGAGGCGCTGAAGGACCTGTCACCGCGCGACCACGGCTCTCAGCCGATCCGCGTTCAGGTGCCGGAACTCGACCCCGGACGGCTCGCCGCGGACATCGCGGCGCTCGGCGAGCAGACCGTACGCGAGACGGCGGCCCTGCTGCTGATCCCTCGCCGCGCGGTCTGCGTCGTACGGGCCGAGCAGACGAAGCTGCTCGAACGGCTGCGGTTCCTGGACGCGGTGATCTCGCTGCTGCCGTACGGCTACCGCACCAGGTTCACGGCCTCCACGTGGACCAACAGCGCCACGCGGCACCGCATCAGGCTGTCGTTCGCCAGACGGGCACGGGACGAGACTCAGCCGGTCATCTGGCGAGGCTCGGGCCACGTACCGCACGATGAGGCGGCCGCGTTCGCCTACCTCGAGCGGCTCGACGCGCTGCTGACCGGCGGCCGGGAGCCGTCATGGATCATCGGCCGGCTGGCGGCCGAGATCGAGCCCAGACGGTTCGAGGATTCGACGCACGCCGTACAGGCACTGGAACGGCTCGAACGGCCACGTCTCGTGATCGAGCGCATCCGGGCGGACGACGGTGATCCCGCCGAAGTACGCGAGCTGCTGGACAGCGGCCAGATCATCGACCTGGAGCCGGACGACCGCCGCAAGGCCCTGGGCTATCTCATCGGCCTGGGCGAGCACGAGGACTTTCCGCGGATCGAACACTGGCTGCCGATCATCGCGAAGGGCGATCCGGCGCTGCTGGTCGACAGTCTGATCGATACCGCCAAGCGGCTGCTGTGGGCGCCGAGCAGCCGGCGGGTACGGCACTACCTGGTCTGGGCCGAGCGTCTCGCGTGCACCGACAGGTTCCTGGCCGGCCTGATCCTGTCGCCCGCCCGCCGCGAGGATCTGGAGGGTGGCCTGTACGGCCTCGCCGAGATGCTCTACGAGGAGGTCATCGCCACCGGGCAGACCAGTGAGTACGGCCAGAGCCTGGTCGCTCTCTCGCAGAACCCGGCAGCCGTCTGTGAGTTGATCGCCCGGCTCGCCGAGGGCCGGGCTCCGCATCTGCGCTCCGGGCTGGACTGGCTGACGCCCGTCAAGCCCGAGTTGACGCACCCCTTTCACATGGTGCTGGCCCGCTCTCCGCGAGCCCCAAGCCGTGGCGACATCGAGATACTGGCCGGGTACGGCCGCAACTGCGTCCGCGCACTACTGGGCGCGGCGTGCCACAGGCGCCGGCTGCACCTGGTCCTGCAGCCCTTCATCGAATGGCTGAACACCCGGGGTCCCCTAAGACCGGACGAACAGAGCTACTGGGCCGAACGTCTGGGTGATCTCAATCCGGATGACCCCGCCATGCGAGGGGCCCTCGACGTGCTCCGTCTGGCCACCGCGGCACTCCCGAACGCGATGATGAACGTGGCCACCAGGGACTGGGCCCACTACGCCGACGGCTTCGTGAACCACTGGGAGATCGAGGTCTGGAACCCCGGCAACCGGGCCCACCTGCTCTCCGGGATGAGCACGTACCTGCGGGGGATGCGATGGCAGATCCACAGTGGCCGGGCCGATGACGTCCTGTCCCTGACCGAACGGCTGACCGAGCGCGCTGCTCCCCAGGACGCCGCCCAGCTCATTCAGGCTCTCGTCACCAGCCTCTCGGAGGCGCCCGACCTGACCTCCGATCCGGACGCCCGCGACTGGCTCGACCGGATGCGCCGGCAATATCCGCCGGAGACCGTGCCCCGTACGAAGTTCATGGAGCCGCCCCCGGTGCGGCCCCACGGCTCCGCGGCGCCGCCCCTCTATCCCCCGGCACGGCTCGGGGACGAGGTCGAGACCGTCGTCGGCCGCTGCATCGCCGCGTTTCACCACGGGCAGCCGTTCGAATGGGTCTTGGACGGTCTCGCACGCACGCAGGCGATCGCGTCGGGGACGAGCGCGCTCCAGGTCGTCGGAAGGCTGTACGACGGCCTGATCACGTTCGGCACACCGCGCGAGGTCGCGTACGACTGGGCGATGGCGTTGGCCGACCGGGTCGTGGGGGGAGAGTTCGGACAGGAGGTCGCCGCCGATTTCCACCGTGAGGTCAGGCGATCCAGCCTGTTCGAGGCGATGTTCCGCATCAATCTCATTGCCACGGTGGCCGACCAGGGGATGGAGCGGCCGCTGGACCTCACCGACGACGACCGCCGCCATCTCAAGGAGATCCGGGACCATACGGATCTGATGCTCAAGAAGTCGACGCAGACGGGCAGCCGGTGGGCGCGGCGCCCGGCGATCCTGCGTCGTGGCGATGCCGGTGATCCGGAGCGCGACGACCGGATCTGACCTCGAACCCCGACGGCCTCGCCGCCGCGCGGGGTGTACGGGCCGCGGGTGAGCGGGATTCCCGGCTCGCCGTCGACCGGATCACCCCGCTCGTCGACCGGGCGTCGTCAGGCGAGGCGGTGGATGTCGCCGTAGGCGCGGTAGAAACCGCCGCGGCCGGACTCGCGTACCTCGCTGACGACGTAACGGGCGCCGCGCTCGCGGATCCCCTTCGGGAACTGAACCCGCCAGCTCTGGTCGAAGCCGGGAGAGACCACGCGGACTCGAAGATGGCCGTGCTCTTCGAAGCACTCCACGACGATGCCGCCGCTGCTGTCATGGACGACGTCGACGGTGGCCGACGGGGTGACCGTCTCGACCGCGGCCGGCGCCTTGACGTCGACGACGTCGGGGACCGAGCCCTGCTCCGCCGCCCTGATGGCCTCCTCGCTCGCATCGATGCAGGCCAGCGAGCCGTCCGTGGTCACGATGTACAGACGCTTGTCGTGGTACTGCATGGAGTAGGCGGCGCCGCAGCCGGTGCCGAGCTTCCACAGCCGGGTGCCCGTCTCGTCGAAGCAGTAGATCGATCCGTGGCCGTCCCCGGCGAAGACGTACCGGCCGTCCTCCGCGGTCGCGCAGGAGAAGACCGGTGCGTCGCAGTCGTAGGTCCGCTCCCGGCCGCCGTCCTTGCGCAGCCGCACCACCGTCCGGGTCGTGGTCCCCGCGTAGACCGTCGACCGCTCCTGCCAGCCGAAGAGCACCGGCCCGGTGGACTGGTGCCACAGCTCCTTGCCGGTACGCCAGTCGTAGCTGGTGACGCCGCCGCTGTGACCGTGGTGAACGGCGGCGGCGTCACAACGCACCATCCAGCCCTGCGTCCCGCGGCCCTGCCGGCGCCACAGGAACTCGTCCTCGTGGTCGATCGCGACGACGCCACCGCGGGCGTCGGACACGCCGAGGATGCCGTCGTGGATGTCGAGCCAGTAGATGTCGATGTCCGGGGAGATCTGGTAAGCCAGCCTGGGCACCTTTCCGGACAGGTCATAGACGTTGCCGTCGTCGCAGCCCGCGTAGAGCCAGGCGTCGTCGGCGACGATGCACTTCACACCGTCGGGCAGCCGAACCTGCTGCACGACCTGGGCATCATGCGTCAGTGACGTGATCAGACCGGCCTCGTTGCCCACCATGCACAGCCGGTCGTCGATGAAGATCCCGAACGCGGCGGAGCCCGAGGCGTATCGCCACAGGACCGGAGCCCGCCGCGTCGCCGCGCGGCGGGCGGGGGCCGACCCGCCATGGGCGCTCATGGCCTGGCCACGGGAAATGCCCCGCTTCTTTCGGGCTCCGCGTACGGCGGGGGCGTAGCCCTTCCGGACCTTTTCCCCAATCTTCTTCGCGGCCGTCTCTCTCGCTTTTGCCTCATCCGGGAACGTGCTGGTCTTGCTCTGCCCGGCGTCGCCGATCCGGCCGTACCGGATGGTCATCGTCGCGCCGTCGACCGTGACCTCATAGAACTTGTGCGCTCCATCGCCCTCTTGGGAGAGTTCGAGATAGGTGGTCTCTTGGGTCGTTTGCACGGTTTTCGGGCCTTCCAACGGGGATTCGGGAGACGAGGGCCGAGAAGGCGGATAAACGTCGCCTTCCGCATCGACAGCCCAAACCGTACAAGCCGGGGATGACATTTTTCCGGGGTTGAGGACCCTTTCAGGGGAGCCCGTCCGCGATGTCCGGCAGCCGGGCCGTGCTGATCGTCGGCGCCGTCGTCGCTGACGGGGTCGGGTGCTCAGCCGGCCTTCGCCAGTCGTGGGGCGCGGCCGGTGGCCGTGGAGAACTGGTCGATCAGGCGGCCGAGGGCCTCATCGGTGCTCGTCTCGATGGTGGTCGTCCCGTCCTCGTGCACGGTGATGTCGCGGTCCAGGACGAACCAGCCCTGAACGATGTGGTCGGCGCCCATCGACGTCAGTACGGGGCGCAGGGCGTAGTCGATGGCCAGGACATGTGCCGTGGACCCGCCGGTGGCCAGGGGCAGGATCGTCTTGCCCGTCAGCGCGAACTGCGGGAGCAGGTCCAGCAGGGACTTCAGCAGGCCGGAGTAGGCGGCCTTGTAGACGGGTGTGCCGATGACGACCCCGTCGGCGCGGTCGAACAGTGCGGTGGCCGCGACGATGGCGGGGTGCCCGAAATCGGCTCCGAGCAGGGCGTCGCCGGGCAGGGTGCGGACGTCCAGGGTGGTGATCTGGTGGCCGTCGGCGGTGAGCCGTTCCGCCACGTGGGTGAGGAGCCGGGCGGTGCGGGAGGTGGCGGACGGGCTTCCGGAGACGGTCAGGATGCTGGCCATGGTGATCTCGCCTCGTTGTCGGGAGGTGGGACGGGAATCGGTCTCAGCTGAGGGTCTCGACGGTGACGACAGGGGCTTGGTCCGGGCCGGAGCGCAGGCGTTCGAGCCACTGGACGATGTGGGCGGCGACACTGCGGTGGTCGATGTCGTTGAGGACGTCGTGCCGTCCTCCGCGTACGACGCCCAGTTCGGCTCCCGGTAGCCGGGCGGCGATCGAGCGGGCGATCTCCGGTGCGGTGACCGGGTCCGCGTCGCCGTGCAGGAGGAGTACGGGCAGGTCGATCCGGTCGAGCGGAAGCTCCGCGGACAACAACGCGGGCGGCAACGGTCCGGACAGCGCGCCGCGGACGAAGCGGTCGTCCTCGGTCAGCCGTCGCCGGTGCGTGGGGCAGGCGGTACGCGCTTCGAGCTCGTCGTCCCACGAGAGCCGGGGCGGCGTACCCAGGTCGGCGAGGCCGGCGAGGATGACGCCGGCCGGCGGGCGGGCCGACGCGGCGGCCACGGCGAGGGCCTGGAGGGCACCGGTGTCCGAGCCGGCCACGACGAGAGGGCCGGTCACGGGCGTCTCGCTCACGAGCCGGGTCAGGAGGTCGAGGTCGTCGCCGGGCGTGCTGTCGGCGGCGTGTACGGCGTAGCCGTCGGCGGACAGCCGTCGGCCCAGCCGCTCGTAGACGCCGCTGTGCTCGCCTCGGCCGGGGAACAGCACCACGGTGCCGCGTTGGTGCAGCTCCGGCGCGGGGAGCCAGGTACGTACGGCCGGCAGGGTGCCGGGTTCGGTCATGGTCGGTTCCTCAGCTGTCAGGGGGCGACACGGGCGAGTGCCGTGCGGCCGGCCGCGGCGGTGATGGCGTCGTCCTGTGGGGTGTGGACTCGGGAGCACAGCACGTCCCGGTAGTGGCGTTGCAGGGCGTTGTTACTGATCAGTCCGTTGTCGCCGACGAGCGCCACGGCTGCTCGACTGCGGTGATGGCCGCGTGGGTGCCGAAGGACGGTCACCTGGTCAGACCAGCGCCGCGTCGTTCGCGCGCAGCAGCGGTACCAGGCGCCGTCCCCAGTCGACGACGTCCTCGAGCGGGTCGAAGCCGCGGATCAGGATCGTGTCGATGCCGACCCGGCGGTACCCGTCCAGGGCCTCCGCGACCTGCTCGGCCGTGCCGACCAGCGCGGTGGAGTTGCCGCCCGGGCCGGTCAGCGCGGTGATGCCGTACCAGAGCCGCTCGTCGTGGCGTTCGCTCTCGGCCGCCTGCTCCTGGAGCCGGGCCGAGCCCACCGAGGTCGACATCCGGAACGCGTGGTCCTCACCGGTCCGTGCGGCGGTGAGCGCGCGGATCCGCTCGGCCCGCTCCCAGGCCGCGTCCTCGGTGTCGGCGATGATCGGCCGGACCGAGAGGCTGAACCGGAGCGTACGGCCGTGCGCGGCGGCGGCCTCGCGCAGCGCGGCGATCCGTTCGGCGATCAGCTGCCGCGGCTCGCCCCACAGCATGTAGACGTCGGCGTGCCGGATGCCGACCTCGATCGCCGCGGGCGAAGCGCCACCGAAGTACAGCGGGATGCCCTCCGGTGTGGCCGGCTTGACCGTGCTGAAGGCGTTCTCCACCTGGTAGAACTCGCCGCTGTGGTCGAACGGCCGGTCCGACTCCCACACGCGCCGCAGCAGGCTCATGAACTCGGCCGTCCGCGCGTACCGCCGGTCGTGGTCGGCGAAGTCGCCGTCGCGTTTCTGGTCGGCCTCGTCGCCGCCGGTGATGTGGTGGATGGCGACCCGGCCGCCGCCGGTCAGGTGGTCGAGCGTGGCGAGCTTGCGGGCGACGAGGGTGGGGGCGACGAAGCCGGGCCGGTGCGCGATCAGCACCTTGAGCCGGGTCGTGGCGTTCAGGACGTGCGCGGCGACGGCGAACCCGTCCGGGCCGGTCGCGCCGTACCCGATGAGGACCCGGTCGAAGCCGGCGGCCTCGTGCGCCTGGGCGAACCTCGTCAGGTAGTCGGCGTCGATGGTGCCGAAGTAGTCGCCGTGCGTCTCGGACGCGTCGCGCGTCCCGACCATGCCGAGGAGTTCGAAGGTCATCTCTGCTTCCGTTTCTCTAGGCGGGTGCGCCGGTCAGGGTCTGCTCGCGGACCAGGCGGACGAGGTTCCCGTAGTCGGTGGCGTCGGCGAGCGGGGTGAACCCGCGGATCAGCAGGGTGCCGACGCCGAGATTGACGTAGTCGAGCAGGGACTCGGCGACCTGTTCGTAGCTGCCGACCAGGGCGGTGGAGTTCCCGGCGGCTCCGGTCTCCTTGGCGATCGCGGTCCACAGCCGCTTGTCGTGCACCTCGGCCTGGTC
This sequence comes from Actinoallomurus vinaceus, assembly GCF_039542055.1. Lineage (NCBI taxonomy): Bacteria > Bacillati > Actinomycetota > Actinomycetes > Streptosporangiales > Thermomonosporaceae > Actinoallomurus > Actinoallomurus vinaceus. The sequence goes on along the minus strand of NZ_BAABHK010000001.1, from coordinate 267,463 downwards.
GGCGAAGTCCAGCAGCCGCCGGCTGCCCTCCTGCGCGGAGCCGTCGATGTTGAAGACCTTCTTCAGCTCCCCGACCCGTTCCTTGGTGAGCCGGAGGATGTCGCGGGCCCGTTCCCACGCCTCGGCCTCGGTCGCGGCCGGGATGGGCCGCAGGCTGACGCTGAACCGCGGGTCGCGCCCGTACGGGGCGGCCGCGGCGCGTACCTCGGCGATGCGTTCGGCGATGCCGGCCAGCGGCTCGCCCCAGAAGGCGTACACGTCGGCGTGCTTGCCTCCGACCCGTACGGCGTCCGCGGAGGCGCCGCCGAAGTAGACCGGGACGCGGCCGTCCGGGCGCAAGTGGGTGAATCCGCCGCGTACCTGGTAGAACTCCCCGTCGTAGTCGAACGGCCGGGCGGACTCCCACTCCAGGCGCAGCACGTCGAGGAACTCGTCCGTACGCCGGTAGCGCGTCGGCTTGTCGCTGATGTCGCCGTCCCGCGCCTGGTCCGCGTCGTCGCCGCCGGTGATCACGTGCAGCGCGACGCGGCCCGGATGGAAGGCGTCGAGGGTGGCGAACTTGCGCGCCGCCAGGGTGGGCGCGACGAAGCCGGGCCGGTGCGCCAGCAGCACGCCGAGCCGGTCGGTGCCCGTGAGCACCTGGTCCGCGACGATGAACCCGTCCGGGCTGGCCGACGAGTGCGCGACCAGCACCCGGTCGAACCCCGCGTCCTCGTGCGCCTTGGCGAGCGCCCGCAGGTACTCCGCGTTCACCACCGGGCCGTCGGCCGCTTTCTCGACCTCGGTCTCGGTGTGCGCCTGGGTGGCGGCGATGCCGATGAACTCGATGCTCATGTCAGTGCTCCTCTTGTCCGCCCGACCAGGTCGGGCCAGGTGTCGGCGTGGTGGCAGGCCACGGCCCGGCCACCCGTACGTGCTTCGCGCCGCGGCTCGACGGCGCACTCGGTGGTGGCGAACGGGCACAGCGCGGCGTACCGGCACCCGTCGCCGTGCGGCCACGGCTCCCGGTCCAGGGGCGGGCGCAGGCTCGCGGCCGGCCGGCCGAGCGGACGTTCGCCGATGCTCGGGGCCGAGGCGACCAGCAGCGCGGTGTACGGGTGGGCGGGGTCGCCGAACACCTCGCCGACCGGGCCCTGCTCCACCAGCCGCCCGCCGAACAGCACCGCGACCCGGTCCACCGCCCCGGCCAGCGACGTCAGGTCATGGGAGATCATCACGATCGCGACGCCGAGCTCGCGGCGCAGCCGGTCCAGCAGCAGCAGGACACGGTTGCGGCTGGAGGCGTCCAGGGCGCTGACCGGCTCGTCGCACAGCAGGAGCTTCGGGCGTACCGCGATGGCACGGGCCAGGGCGACGCGCTGGCGCTGCCCGCCGGAGATCTGCCCGGGCCGGCGGGAGCCGAGCGCGGGGTCGAGGCCGACGCGGGTCAGCGCCTCGTCCACGCGTTCGGCCTGCTCGGACCGCGTGAGGCCGCCGGCGACGGTCAGCCCCTCGGCGACGATCGCCGCCACGGTCAGGTCCGGGTCGAGGGAACGCAACGGGTCCTGGAAGACCAGCTGGATCCCGCCCGCCCGGCGGAACGCGCGCAGCCGCCGCCCCCGCAGCGCCGTCACCTCCGTGCCGTCGAACGTGACCCGCCCCGCCTCCGCCGGGGCGAGGCCGACCACGGCGCGTACCAGCGTCGTCTTGCCCGAGCCGGTCTCCCCGACCACGCCGACGATCTCCCCGGGCCGTACGCTCAGGCTCACGTCGGACAGCACCCGGCCGGACCGGCGGCCGTACGAGACCGAGAGCCCGTCGACGTCCAGCAGGGTCATGACTCCTCCCCGGCGTCGATCCGTACGCACCGGGCCGCACGCCCGGCGCCCGCCGGGCGCAGCGCCACCGGTCCGGCCGTGCACCGGTCCTCGGCGTACGGGCACCGGTCGGCGAAGCGGCAGCCGGGCAGCTCCGCGCCGGTCGCCGGAGGCTGCCCAGGCAGCACCTCCACCGAGCCGGGCGTGGCGACCCGCAGCAGCGCCTCGGTGTACGGGTGGGCCGGCGACCGCAGCACCCGCTCGGTCGGGCCCGACTCCACGAGCTCCCCGGCGTAGAACACGAGCACCCGGTCGCAGGTCTCGGCGACCACGGCGAGATCGTGCGTGACCAGCAGCAGCGACAGGCCGCGCTCGGCCCGCAGCCGCGCGAGCAGGTCCAGCACCTCGGCCTGGACCACCACGTCCAGCGCGGTCGTCGCCTCGTCGGCGATGAGCAGGTCCGGCTCTCCGCCGATCGCGATCGCGATGAGAACCCGCTGCAGCATTCCGCCGGACAGCTCGTCGGGGTACCGGTGATAGACCCTGTCAGGGTCGCGCAGGCCGACCGAGTCGAGCAGCTCGACGGCACGGCTACGTGCCTGGTCCTTCGGCAGCCCGGCGGCCACCCGGAGCGACTCGGTGAGCTGGCGGCCCACCGTGATCGACGGGTTGAGGTACGACGCGGGGTCCTGGAAGACCGCGCCGAGGCTGCGGCCGCGTACGCCGTCCCACTCGCGGCGCGTCAGCGCGGTCAGCTCGACGCCGGCCAGGTCGACCGTCCCGGCGCTGACCGCGCAGCCCTTCGGCAGCACGCCCAGGATCGAGCGGCAGGTCAGCGTCTTGCCGCTGCCGGACTCGCCGACCAGGCCGACGGACTCGCCGCGTCGGACGGTGAAGGACACGTCGCGGACGGCCTCGGCGGCGCCGTCGCCGACCGTGACGTGCAGGCCGCCGACGCGGAGCAGTGGAGTGGCCGGTGCGGCGGTGGGCCGGGGCTCGGCTCGGGTCTCAGCGGACGGCGACGGCGGCATCGGGCACCTCCTGGACGGAGCCGGGCTGGGTCGGCGAGGAGTCCACGACGGGCAGGTCGGCGCTGTCGCTGATCGCGTCGGCGATGGCGTTCAGCGCGCCCACCGTGATCATGATCGTGAGGGCGGGGATGAACGGGGCCCACGGCTGCTGAGCCAGGAAGCTCAGGTCGTCGGCCAGCATGCCGCCCCACGTGGGCGCCGGTGGCTGCACCCCGATGCCCAGGAAGCTCAGTGACTGCACGGCGAGCAGGCACTCGGCGCTCGCCTGCGCCGCGGTGACCGCGATGGTCGGAAGGATCTTGCTCCACAGGTGCGTGCGCAGGATCCACAGCCGGCTCGCGCCGAAGAGCTCGGCCGCCTCGACGTACTGGGCACGGAGCAGGGCGAGCGAGGCGGCCCGGCTCACCCGGAAGAAGATCGGGGAGTACAGCAGCCCGATGGCGAGCATCGCCTGGGTCAGGCCGTTGCCGAGCACACCGACCACGGCCACCACGAACACGACGTACGGCAGGGTCTGCAGCGAGTCGACGAACCGCAGCGACGCCCATTCGTACCCCCGGCCCAGCCAGAGCGAGCCGATGCCCAGGACGATCCCGACCAGCAGCGCCGTGCCGACCGCCTCCAGCGTCGCGACGATGGACGAGGAGGTGCCGGCGACGAGCCGGCTGAGCACGTCCCGGCCGATTCCGTCGGTCCCGAGGAGGTGACCGGCGCTCGGACCGGACAGCACGTGCGCCGAGTCCTGGGCCAGCGGGTCGAGGGGCGCGAGCCAGTGGCCGAACACGGCGGCCACCGCGACGACGGCCAGGACGACGGCCGACAGCCGGGCCGACCGCAGCCGCAGCGCGCGACGGAGAGTACGCACGGCTACCTCCTCGCCTGCGGGGTGAACCGGGCGAGCAGGGCGCCGAGGACCAGGTTGCACACCAGTACGGTGGTCACGGTCACCAGCAGCGTCCCCTGGATCACCGGGATGTCGTGCCGCTCCGACGACTGGAGGGTCAGCAGCGCGACGCCCGGCAGGTTGAAGATCCGCTCGGTGGGCACCGAGCCGCTGAGCAGCGCCGGCACGCCGACCGTCAGAATGCCCAGCGCCGGTCCCAAGGCGTTGCGCAGCGCGTGCCGCAGCAGCACCCTCCGGCGCGACAGACCGCGCACGGTCGCCCCGACGACGTAGTTCTCCCGCAGCGTGGCGACCAGCGAGGTCCGCAACTGCCGGGCGACGTGGGCCGCCAGGGTGAGGCTCAGCGCGAAGGACGGCATGAGCAGGCACCGGAACCACTGGACCGGGTCGGTGCCGAAGCTCACGTATCCGCCGGCCGGCAGGATCCGCAGGGTCGCCGAGAACACCACGATCAGGACGATGCCCATGACGAACCCGGGGATCGTGCTGAGGACGGAGCAGACCGCGGTGACCGAGCGGTCCAGCCGCCCGCCGCCGTTCAGCGCCGCCGCGATCCCGGCCGTACCGCCGATCAGCACGGCGAACAGCGCGGCCAGACCGGTGATGCCGAGGTCCACCGGCAGCGCCTGCCGGATACTGGCGGCGACCGGGATCGAGGTGAAGTACGAGGTGCCGAGGTCGCCGGTGAAGGCGTGACCCAGCCAGGTCGCGTACTGCACCACCAGCGGCCGGTCCAGCCCGAACTGGTGGTTCATGCGGGTGATGTCCGCCGGGGTGGCGGTCTCGCCGAGCACGGCCGCGGCCGGGTTGGTCTTCGACAGCGCGCCGAGCGCGTACGTGCCGAACGAGGTGATGAGGAAGACCGTGGCCGTGGTGACCAGCATCCGCAGCACCTTGCGGGCCCAGCCGGACAGCCACCGGGTCTCGGCGACCGCGGCACCGGGCCGCGGCACCGCGACGACGGCGCTCATCGGGTGCTCCGATCCGGGGCGTTCCCGTGACGATCCGGGGCGTTCATGTGACCGTGACCCCCTCGAACCGCTGGACGACGGTGTCCTTCGGCAGCGGCGACACCGACTTGGTGTGCGCGAGGATCCGCGGCGTCGTGAACAGGAAGACGTTCGGCATCGTGCGTACGGCCACGGCGGTCGCGGCCTGCACCACCTGCGGGTACTTCGGATCGTCCAGCGGCGTCTGGACGATCTTCTGGACCGCCGCGGTCAGCTCCGGTGACGTGGTGCGGCCCGGGTTCATCAGGCCCTCGGAGCCGAACAGCACCTGGAACGTCTGCGCGGTCGAGTCGCGGCCGGCGAACCCGTCCACGGCCAGCGCCTTGGAATGCTGGATGTAGATGATCTGCGTGGCCTCGGCCTGCGGAATCGTCTCGATCGTCGGCTTGAATCCCGCCGCCTGAAGCTGGGCCTGGAGCTGCTGCGGGAGGTTGCCGGGAGCCGAGGCGGTGATGGTGACCGGTGCCCCGATGCCGTACTTGGACTTGGCGAGGAGCTGGCGGGCCTTGGCCGGGTCGTAGGCGTAGACGCCCTCCAGCTCCGGGTCGTATCCCACGTAGCCCTTGGGGAACGGCTGGTAGGAGACCTCGCCGACGCCGAACTGCTGGGTCTTCAGCAGCGCCGCGCGGTCCACCGCGAACTTCAGCGCCAGCGCCGCGTTGGGGTCGTCGAACGGCGGCTTGGTGACGTTGACGTCCAGCACCGAGACCACGAGGGACGGGATCACCTGGACCTCGAGCCCGGCGGCCTTGGCCGCGGCGACCTGGCTGCCCGGGATCTGGGCGACGTTGTAGCGGCCGGACTGCAGCCCGGCGATCACCGTGGCGGCGTCCGGCAGCGGGAAGAGCTGGAAGTTCGCCACCTTGATCGAGGCGGCGTCCCAGTAGTTCGGGTTGCGCTTGAGGGTCGCCTGGGAGTTCTCGACGTACGAGGTCAGGGTGTACGGGCCGGCGCCGGCCGGCTTGGTGGCCAGTCCGGCGGCGTTGCGCTCGAACGCCGCCGGGTTGACCACCATGCCGGTCTTGCCGGCGAACAGGCTGGGGATCTGGTAGTTCGGTGACCTGAGGTCGATGACGACGGTCGTGGGGTCCGGGGCGCTGACGGTCTTGATGTCGGCGAGCTGCGCGGCGATCAGCGACTTGGGCGCGTCGCGTCCGCGTTCGATGCTCTTCTTCACCGCGGTCGCGTCGAGCGTCGTGCCGTCGCTGAACTTCAGGCCGGGCCGCAGCTTGAACGTGACGCGGCTGCCCTTCTCGCTGTACGCCCACGACTCGGCGAGGGCCGGGACCGCCTTGCCCTGCGAGTCGTGCTTGGTGAGCCCGGCGTACACGAGGGAGAGGGCGTGCACGTCCCAGCCCGCCGACGACGTCACCGGGTCCCACGACGTGGGCAGGGCCCAGCCCCACTTGAGCGTGTCGGCCGAGGCCCCGCCGGAACCCGCCGCGCCGCCGGAGCCGCAGGCGGCGAGCAGGAGCGACGAGCCGGTGGCGAGGCCGAGCCCCAGGAAGGAGCGTCTGCTGGGTTCGGAGAGAGCGGTGTTCATGGGGGGTCGAGTCCACCTTTCGCGAACGGTCGGGGGTACCGGAGGGACGGCGGGTCGCGCGGCGATGTCCCGGGGACGGCGCGTGGCGGTCTCCGGAGGAGTCGTGAGAAGAGGGGGATCTCCGCGGCGGTGGGGAGATCAGGAGAGAGGGAGAAGTCCGGCGTGCGGAGCGGTCGCGCGGGAGGGGGCTCCGCCGACGGCGGTGGCCCCGGGGCCCGCTGCTACCGACACAGGGCGCTGGAGGTACGCCGGTAGTCGACGAAGCGGCAGACCACGCCCGGATGCGTCGAAGTCATACCTATATGGTCGCTTTGGTAGGAAATCCTGTCAATAGCTACCTAGATGTGTCTTATATGCGACCTGCGCTCATGCGCTCCGAGGCGGAGGTCAGAGGCGGGAGACCGGGTGGGTGGCGGCCTCCACCGGGTGCAGCCAGACGGGCCCGCCGGCACCGTCGAACCGGACGGCGCCGCGCGGCGGAGCGGCCGAGCCGGCCAGCAGGATGAGCTCCGGACCGGTCAGGCTGCGGTGGCGTTCCAGGAGCTCCTCGGGGGTACGGGGCGGGACCTCCAGGCACAGCCCGGGCGCCACACGCGCGGCCGCCTCGACGTACTCGCCGAGCTCCCGCCAGCCCGGCACCACCGCCCGTCCGGCGGGGCCGGTGAACACCAGGGTGGGCAGGGCGAACCGGTACCGCCCGCCGACCTCCTTCGCCGCACCCGGATGCGGACCGGCCCCCTCCACAGTGAGCACCTCGGGGTACGGCTCCCGGGTCTCCGTCCAGTCGCGGCGGACCGCGGAACGCACGTCGTCGGAGACGAGGTCGCGGACGAGCCGGGCATGGTCCAGGCCGGGCACTCCGGTCACCGCGTCGAGCACGCCCTCCACGTCGTCGGCGGGCGCGCCCAGCAGGAAGGTGGTCTCGCGCAGCCGGCGCAGGACGAAGGCGGCCGTCTGGGCGCCCTGCGCCTCGGCCGCCTTGGCCGCGAGGGAGGAGGGCCAACTGCTCCGCGCCACCCACCGCAGCCGCGAGGCGTACGGCGCTCCGGTGTGCGCGGCGATGCCGGCGATGTAGCGGTGGTACCAGGCGGCCTCCGCGTCGGGGTCCGGCGCCGGATCGTCGTCATCGTCGAACAGGATCCCGTAGACGCGGCGCCAGGCGGCCACGCCGTCCAGCGCGGCGCGGAGCCAGCGGAACTTCGGCTCCGAACCCCACGCCCACGGGCACGCGGGGTCGGTGAACTCCACGACGGTCAGCGGGCCGTCCGCGGTCATGACCGGTCGACCGGCGACCACAGACTGGGCAGGTTCACCACGACGCCCTCCTGGCTGCTGCGCGAGATGATGACGACCGCCTCGGTGTCGCCGGGGTTCTCCTCGCGGTGCGGAGCGTACGGCGGGACGAAGACGAAGTCGCCGGGCTCGGTCTCCAGGCGCACCTCGGTGTCACCGTCGGCGAAGACGAACACCGGGTTGCCGGACACGACGTAGATCGAGGTCTCCGTGTCGCCGTGATGGTGGTCGCCGGAGTTGGTCTCGGGTGCCACCAGGGTCTTGCCCGTCCAGAGCTTCGACGAGCCGACCGTCTTGCCGGAGATGGCCTCCAGCCGGGTCATGCCCATGGTCTGACCGGTGTCCCCGGTCAGCTGCGCACCGCGGATGTGCCGCAGCTCGCCGTGCCAGTCGTCCGCCATCAGAGGGCTCCCATCGGTGTCGTCACGCTAGGGCCTGTCTCGAAGCCCCGCTGTCCTACTGCGCGGTGTCCAGGCGGCGCCTGGACACCGCTCGCTACGGACGGGGACTTCGAGACAGGCCCGAGGGCCGCGTCGCGCAGCAACGACACGGCCGGCTCGGGTGGATCGTCCGCCAGCAGGTCGGCCAGGCTCACGCCGGCCAGGATGTCCTCGAACCGTTTCCGCACTCCGGCCCACAGCTCCGACAGCCGGGCGGCCGGGCCCGGGTAACTCTGGTCGCCGAGGCTCTCCCCGTGCACGGTCATCAGCTGGCCGTCGACCGCGGCGACGACGGCCGCCAGCGAGATCGAGGCCGCGTCGCGACTCAGCCAGTACCCGCCCTCGCAGCCGCGCTGGCTGCGCACCAGTTCGGCCTGTCGCAGGTCGCGGAAGACCGCCTTGAGGAACCGGTGCGGGATGCCCTGCGACTGGGCGATGGCTTCACAGGTGAGCGGCCGGCCGGTGTCGGCGGCCAGCTCCAGGAGCGCACGGATCGCGTAGTCCGCTCGCGCCGAGATTCGCATGGTGTCTTACGCTATCAAATTAGCCACCTTCCGGTATCTATTGGGGGGAACCGGTCCGAGCGTGGTCACCACGTGAACGGATCGTCGTCGTACCAGTCGAACCTGGCCTGGTGGCAGTCGTCGCATCGCTGGAACCACGGGGCGCATGGCCGACCGCATGACGCGCAGAGCGACGCATTGGTGAGGGGCTTGCGCCGGGCGACCAGTTCGACGATGCGCCGGGACGCCGTCTCCTCACCGGCCGAGGCCTCTTCGGGAGACACGCCGCCGACGACGCCGAAGGACCGGCCGGCCGAGCTTAAATCTCGCATGATCGCGGCATGGCGCTCCGCCTCGTCGAGGCTCATCCGGGAGATGACGGAATCGGGGCGAAGCAGCCTCCGGAGGGAGCGGTCCGTCAGCACCGCGGAGGCGATTTCGGGAAAGGCGCCGTCCGCGTCCACGGGCAGGGTCATGAGCCGCCACACCGTTGGGCCGTCGCCGGGCCATGGGGCGTCCACCGTGGCGCGGGCGCCGACCGCGGCACGGGCCGCCTGCCACATCGCGAGCAGGGTGTCGATCGGCGCGGGACGCAGCCAGGGATGGTCCGATGCCTCACGGCGGGCCGCTTTCCGCCAACCGCTCAGCGCATGCGGGATCTCGGCGGGAGTGGGGTCGCCGAGCTCGCACCAGTCCGGGCGCAGGCTCGCCTTGGTGATCGAGAGGTCGGACGGCGCGCCGTTCGCCACGGCGACGGCGGCACGTACGAGCCCGGCGTCCGGCGAGAACCCGGGGATGCCGCCGGCGTACGCCGCGACCAGGCCCTCCCCGGCGGCGAGGCCGCGTCGTCCGGCTCGTCCCGCTATCTGGGCCGCCTCCCACAAGCGCAGCCGACGACGCTCCTTGCCATCGAACTTGCCGGTCTCGGCGAAGGCGACCGCACGCAGCGGCAGATTGATGCCGTGTCCGATGACGTCCGTTGTGACGATCACTTCGACCTCGCCGATGATCAGTCGCTGGATCTGCTCTCGGCGCGCACCGGGCGGCATGGCTCCGTACAGGACGGTGGCGCTGCGACCGTGATCGATCAGCTCGCGGTGCAGGGCCAGCACCGCCCTGCGACTGAACGCGACCACGGCCGAGCGGGCGGGGATCGTTCCAGGGCGCATCGCGGGCGCATGGGTGAGCTCGGCGTATCGGGAGTGCTTCGCGATCTCGAGGCAACCCGCCGAGGCGAGGGCGGTGCGCAGTACGGCGCCGGCCTCGGAGGCGGCCGCGACATGGATGTAACGGTGGGAGCCGGACAGCAGGAGCCGGGTCCAGGCATGGCCTCGATCGCGATCGGCGAGCCAATGCGCCTCGTCGATCACGAGCACGTCGCCGCAGGTGCGCGCGGACTCGGCGGTACAGGAGACGACGTCGGCCTGCGGGTTGATCCGCTCTTCACCGGTCACGAGACCGACGCGCTCGCGGGGAAGGCGTGCGCACAGCCTCTCGTAGACCTCCCGGGCCAGCATCCGCAGCGGAGCGGCGTACGTGCCCGACAGCCCCCGTTCGGCCTGTGCGACGAGGAACTCGATCGCATCGTGGGTCTTGCCGGAGTTGGTGGGCCCCAGGTGGAGGACCACCCGCTCCGGCGGCGTCGTCCGCGCCGCGAGGCGCACCCGGGCCCGTGCCGCCGCCTCACGTTCCAAGCCGCGCAGCCTGCGCGCTTCCTTCTGCCTGGCCTGGCGTCGCTCGAGTGCGAGATCCCGATTCGCCACGCTTCCTCCTTGTGTTCGATTGATCACCCAAGGTAGCGATGCGTGCCGACATTTTCGGAGCGCGATGTGGATCTTGGTTGGATATCCCGCTAGGGGACGACCGTCCGCAGGCCCGGGGCCGGCCGCAGCGACAGGTCGTCGGGAGCCCGCTCCACAGATCTCCCTGAGAACCGTGACAAATTCACACCCGGCTGATGACGGGGACACTACCGAGGCATTCAGCCCCGGTGCCAGCATCCTTTCGTGAAGAAACGATCATTTGAGACGGTCGCACCGCCTGGAGCGGAAGGCAGGCGCGGCTGATGGAGCCGACGAAGGTCCTGCCGGTCGTGTCGCTCCTGTCGATCGTCACCGTCGAGTTCGGTGGTCACGCGCTCCTGCGGTTCGTCACCACCGACCGCGACCGGCTGGGCGAACTGCGCGAGCGCTTCTTCCGCGCCGGGCACGCGCACGCCGGGGTTCTGCTGGTGCTGACCCTGGTCTACTTCCTCTACCTCCCCCGCGCCGACTACTCGAACGGCCTGGAATGGGCCTGGGGCGTGATCCTCCTGGTCGGTGTGCTGGCCCAGTCGGGCGGGTTCTTCGTCCACCTCGGGGTCGGCCGGGCGGGCGCCCGATCCGCCGGCACGACGCTGACACGCGTCGGCGCCCTGCTGATCGCCGTGGCGCTCATCGCGCTGTCGGCCGGACTCATCCGAGAACTGTAGGAGAAGCGATGTTCCTGGTCACAGGCGCAACCGGCAACGTCGGCTCAGAGCTGGCCGCCGCGCTGCTCGAGGCCGGCGCACCGGTGCGCGCACTGGTCCGCAGGCCGGACGCCGCGGTGCCGGACGGCGCCGAGCCCGTCCTCGGCGACCTCAACGAACCGGACGGCCTGACCGAGGCGCTCCGGGGCGTACGCGGAATGTTCCTGCTTCCGGGCTATCCGGACATGCCCCGGTTGCTGGCTCGGGCGCGGGACGCGGGCGTACGGCATGTGGTGCTGATGTCCGGCGGATCGGCCGCGCTCGAGGACATGGGCAATGCGATCTCCCGCTACATGACACTGTCCGAACGGGCCGTACGCGACTCGGGGCTGGCATGGACGTTCCTGCGACCGCGGGCGTTCATGTCCAACGCGCTGCGCTGGGTGCCGCAGCTGCGCGAGGGGGACACGGTGCGCGTGCCGTTCCCCCAAGTCCCGGCCGCGTGCATCGACCCTCGTGACATCGCGGCCGTGGCCGCGCGGGCGCTGACGGGCAGCGGGCACGAGGGCCGGATCCACGAGCTGACCGGCCCGCAGGCGCTGCTGCCCGCCGACCAGCTCACCGTGCTGGCCAAGGTGCTCGGCCGCGACCTGCGCTTCGTGGGCCTGTCGGACGAGGGGACGCGCACCGAGCTGGAGAAGAGCACGCCCCCTGAGTACGTCGACGCGTTCTTCGACTTCTACGTCGACGGCACGCTCGACGAGTCGACGGTCCACCCGACCGTTCGGGAGGTCACCGGCCGCGCGCCCCGCACCTTCGAAGACTGGGCGTACGCGCACGCCGACGACTTTCGCTGACAAGCCCCCACTCGTCGATGGGAACAACCTTGATCAAGAAGATCTCGCTGCCGGTCATCGCGGCCGCCGCCGTCCTCGGCCTGACCGGCGTGGCCGGTGCGGCTGGTACGACCGGCGTCGCGAGCGCTCCGAGACCCGCCGCGTCCTCCCCCGCGGACAACCTCAACCCCGGGCCGTATCACCGCGCGCTGAACCCGCTGGTCGGCACCTGGAAGGCGGTCAAGACCAACTACCTTCTGGGGACCGGCGGCAAGCCGGTCGTCTCCCGCGACATCACCGTCAAGGTGAACTGGATCAGCAAGACCGGCGGGCGCTTCCTGCAGGAGAAGACCGACGGCACCCTCGCCGGGAAGCGCTACTACCGGCTGGGAATCCTCGGCTTCTCCACCATCGACCGGCGCTATGAGTGGACGACCTTCGACAGCGTCACCCCCACCGCCATGACCTACCGCGGCGCCCCCGTCACCGCGGTCACGTCGGTGCTGTCCATCCCCGGCGAGTTCACCGACCCGGGCGTCCTCGGCCCCGACTACCTCGGCAAGACCATCCCGATGCGCACCGTCGTCACCCTCAGCGGCAAGCCCACGTTCGACCTCTACTTCACCCCGCCCGGCCAGCCCGAACGCCTCGTCGACCGCGTCGTCTACACCCGAAGGCTCAAGTAGGCCCGGCGATGACACTCGGGTAAACCGGTGATGATCTTGGAGCGTCCAGAATGTGACATTCCCGGCCCGATTAGAGGTCCCGTGAAGATCCCATTCAAGCCACTCACCGGTGCCCTGGCCGCCATCACCGTGCTCGGCACCGTCACGGCTCTCGCTGTCGCCCAGGAGACCGCCGCGAACGCGTCGCCCGCCACCGCGTCCGCCGCTGCCAAGCCGAAGCGGCCTGCCGTGGCCGGCGACTTCAACGGCGACGGCCGCCGCGACCTCGTCGCCGCCAGCCCCGAGGGAAACGTGGGCGACACGCAGCAGGCCGGCTTCATCTCCGTCGTCTATGGCGGCACGAAGGGGCTCGACCCGAAGAAGAAGCAGATCATCTCGGAGAACAGCGCCGGGGTCCCGGGGGCCGCCAAGAGCGGTGACCTGTTCGGCATGGCGATCGCCTCCGCCGACTTCGACCAGGACGGCTACGCCGACCTCGCCGCGACCACCCACGGGCACAACGGCATCGTGATCGTCTACGGCAGCGAACGCGGGCTCTCGTCCCGCACGATCTTCCTCAAGGCACGCGGCGCCGGCTGGTTCGCCAGCCAGATCACCCTCGGCGACTTCGACGCCAACGGCGTCACCGATCTGGTGACCCCGGCCGGCAGCGGCTTCGTCACCTTCCGAAACGTCCGGAAACGCGCGGTCGCCGGTACAACCACCGCGGTGACGGGTGCCGGCACCTACCGGCAGATCAAGACGGCGGCGGGCGACTTCAACGGCGACCACCGCACCGACCTCGCGGTCTTCGTGGACGCCGAAGGCCCGGACGACGACCCGGTGGCCCTGTGGGCCGAGCTGCGCCTCGGCACCCGCAAGGGGCTCGGCGCCAAGAAGGTCTTCGGCAAGGGCTGGGCCGGCCAGGACCTCGGCCTGGTCGGCGACGTCAACGGCGACCACAAGGCCGACCTGATCGTCCAGCGGGGCTCGCTCGACGACAAGGGGCCCAAGGGCTACAACGTGCTCCTCGGCACCAAGACCGGCCTAGGCGCCGCCAAAACGTACAACGACCGCTGGATGCCGCGGGCCGTCGGGGACCTCAACGGCGACGGCAAGGCCGACGTCGTCGGCATCGACCGGCACGAGGACAAGGACGGGAACTACAAAATCGGGACCCTCAGCGTTCGTCCGGGCACCGCGAAGGGCCTCAGCCCGAAGAGCGGCCCCAGCATCACGCGCCAGAGCCTCGGCTACGCGATCCCGTCCAGGTTCAACGGCGACACCTTCGGTGATGGTCTGAAGCTCGCGGACTTCACCGGCGACCGGCGGGCCGACCTCCTGATCGGCTTCCCGTACGACAACCTGAGCGAGCAGGCCTCGGCCGGCCGGATCCACCTGCTGCGCGGCACCTCTTCGGGCGTCTCCCTCCAGGGCGGCCAGCGCGTCGACACCGACCAGCTCGGCATCACCGGCCGCGAGCTGCACGAGTTCGGCGAGTATCTGCTCGACTACTGACCCACCGCGACCGATCGCGGTCGGCCTGCCGCCCGGCATCGGCGCCGGGCGGCACTTGTCACGGCGCCTTTTCGTTCCGGTATCGGCCATCTCGTGTTGTGTCAGGCGGTCATTTTCCATAGCGTCGCTCTGACCAGGTGAGGAATCGAGACCGGAGTAAGGGACTGACGATGCCCGATGACGATCTGGTCGATTTCGCCCGCGATTCCTTCACCCATGGTGATCTAACGTTCGACGTATGGCGGTCGGGGACCGGCCCGGCGGTGATCGTGCTCGCGGAGATCCCCGGCATCACGCCGAAGGTCGCCGCGTTCGCCCGGCGAGTCCGTGATCTCGGCCTGACCGTCGTCCTGCCGGATCTGTTCGGGGTCGCCGGCCGTGACCCGAGCCCGGACGCGCACGGCCGGCTCGGTACCGCGCGCACCGCCGCGCGAGCGATGCTCCCGCTGTGCGTACGCCGTGAGTTCGTCATCCTCGCGACGGGCAGGACCTCACGGATCATCACCTGGCTCCGCGCACTGGCGGCGCACGAGCACGACAGCTGCGGCGGACCGGGGGTGGGCGCCGTCGGGATGTGCTTCACCGGAGGGTTCGCGCTGGCCATGGCCACCGACGACCGGCTTCTCGCCCCGGTGCTCTCACAGCCCTCACTGCCACTGCCGATCACCCGCAGGAAACGCGCCGCGATCGACATCTCACCCGACGATCTCCAGATCGTGAAGGACCGCTGCGCGGCCGGACTCCAGGTCCTCGGGCTGCGTTTCCGGAGCGACCGGTTGGTCCCCGACGAGCGCTTCGACTTTCTGCGCCGCGAACTCGGCGACGCCTTCGTCGCCGTCGAACTCGGCGACGCCGACGCCAGCCCGGACGGGCTGATGAGACCGCACTCGGTGCTCACGGAGCATCTCATCGACGAACCCGGCCAACCGACCCGGCAAGCGCTCGACCAGGTACTCGAACTGTTCAGAGCACGCCTGCTCAGCGAGTGACCGCCGGGCCATGGGCGTGCCTTCATGGTGAGCATCCGTAGACCGGCCGTGAGCCCGGCGGTCCTGCCGGCAATGGACGTATTTCCGGCAGGCCGGCCACGGGTCATGCCGCGCTGATGTGATCCGGCTGCGCACGGCCCACCTGCGCGGACGCGAGAGTGGGATGGATGGCGAAGGCGCGGTCCAGGCCGGTGATGCGCAGCAGCTTGCGCACGGTGGGACAGGGCGCGACGAGGGAGACGGTGAGTCCCTGCGACCCCGCACGGCGTTTCGTGCCGACGAGCATCGCCAGTCCGGAGGCATCACAGAAGGACACGCCTGACAGGTCGATGACCAGCGGCGTCGTCGTGTCCTCCAGGAGGGTGAGGATCCGGTCGCGGACGGTCGCGGTGGTCGCGATGTCGAGGTCTCCGCGTACCGCGATGACGGTATGGCCGGGCAGCCGGCGGCTGACCAGCCTGACACGTACGTTGTTGTGATCCATGGGTGGATCTCCGATCCGAGGTGCGGCCGAATTCGGCCGTAACGAGAGTGAGTGACCAGGCGGTCTGGCTCCTCGTCGAGAGCTCGAGGTGTAGCGCTGATCGCGCTGGGGTCGGCTGGATGACGGCTAGGCAGCCGGATCGCGGGCGAGTCGATTCTCCTGAGAGCGCGCGCCGGGGCCGAACCGCTGGGGCCGGACCGCCATGGCGGAACAACCCGCGGTGAGGTGAGGCGTCATGCTCGCCGACCTGTCTTGGCCCGTACGAGGGGCCCAAGCTGTGAGACACCGGGGTGACGCCGACTCGACTGCCGACGTCGAACACTCCACGGCTACCACCGACCATACTCCATGTACCGGAGGGTGACCGAGAAATTCTTCGCGAAGGATGAATTCTTGCATCTGCCGTAAACTACCGACACTATTTCCGTGGTAGCGTCCTGAGCAGTTGCAGTTGTGGTTCCCATAGACTCTATGTGCGCCTGCCGGCTCTGACCTCAGGCGCATTTTTGTTTTCCGGGCTTATCCGGTCGGGGGCGATTTCGGCGACGTGGAGCCCGCACGGCGCAGGCTCTGACGGCACCCCAAAAAGGACAAGATAATGGCCAAAGGCACCGTTAAATGGTTCAACGCGGATAAGGGCTTCGGCTTCATCCAGCCGGACGACGGCGGCACCGATGTCTTCGCCCACTACTCCAACATCACCGCCCAGGGCTTCCGTGAGCTCAAGGAGGGCCAGAAGGTGGAGTTCGACGTCACGCAGGGTGAGAGGGGCCCGCAGGCGGAGAACATCATTCCCGCCTGAGCATCACCGCAGTCTGTCACGGGGCTCGCGTCCGAGACGCGAGCCCCGTCGGCCGTTCGACGGACGGCCCTGCCTTCGTGTACGGGTCATAGACTGTCAAGTAGTGATCGTTTCGATTCAATCGCCCAGAGCAGGGATCGAGATGCGTGACTCGAAGCTCTCGGCCGAACTTCATCTTCGGGTTGTGGGGCAGACCATGGACTGGAAGCTGCTGCTCCAGGACGAGCCGCCCTCCGAAGATCAGCTGGCGACGTGGATGCAGAACGGAGCCGTCGCCCGGCTTCTGGTCGTCGAGCAGGGAAGCAATGAACCCCACACGCTGCTCGTCAACTTCTCTCTCGTCGTCGCCGCCCGCGTCGTGGCCACCACACGCGGTAGAGGTGTCACCTTCTGAGTAGACGAAGACGATCCGGCGGGAGAGGCGCCTTTTAAAGGGCGGGCGTCTGCGTCGGCATTAGGCGCGCGGGCGGGCGTACTGCGATCTCAGTAGTCGAAGTGTCGGCAGCCGCACGACGACGGGCGGGGGGTCGTTTGGCCAGGCTATGGCGGTATCCGAGATCAGATGCGGAGGTCCGCTGTGGCTACTTTCCTGTACCGGCTAGGCCGTCTGGCCTTTCGAGGACGTTGGCCGGTCGTCGTGTTGTGGGTGGCGGTGCTGGGCGCCATCGGGTTCGGCGCCACCCAGGCGTCCCAGGCGCCCGACGACGGGTCCATGCCGGGCATCGAATCCCAGAAGGCGTTCGATCTGATGCAACAGCGCTTTCCGGATTCGGCGGCCGACGCGGCCACCGCCCGGATCGTGTTCGTCGCCCCGCACGGGCAGACGGTCACCGCGGCCGGCAACCGAAAGACGATCGACGGAGTCGTGGCCGCGGCGGCCGATGACGCGCAGGTGGCCGGCGCGGTCTCCCCGTTCCAGGCCCACGCCGTCAGCCGGGACGCCTCGACCGCGTACGCGACCGTCTCGTACAAGGTGAAGGCCGACGACCTCACCGATGCCAGTAAGAAGTCCCTGGAGCACGCCGTCGATCAGGCGCGGGCCGCGGGCCTGACCGTGGAGGTCGGCGGGAACGTGCTGGCGACCAAGCCGGCCGCGGGCGGGCCGTCCGAAGGCATCGGCATCGCCGTCGCCGCGCTCGTGCTGCTGATCACCTTCGGTTCGCTGGCCGCCGCCGGGCTGCCGCTGCTGACCGCGATCCTCGGCGTCGGCGTGTCCATGGCGTCGATCCTGGCCCTGGGCAGCACGTTCGGGCTGTCGGAGACGACCGGCACTCTGGCCATGATGCTCGGGCTCGCCTGCGGCATCGACTACGCCCTGTTCGTGGTGTCCCGCTACCGCGAGGAGCGCGCCAAGGGACATCCGCCCCGCGAGGCGGCGGGGCTGGCGACCGGCACCGCCGGGTCGGCGGTCGTGTTCGCCGGGCTGACCGTCGTCATCGCGCTGGCCGGCCTGTCGATCGTGGGCATCCCGATGCTGACCAAGATGGGCCTGGCCGCCGCCGGCGCGGTCGTCGTCGCCGTGCTCATCTCGCTGACCCTCGTCCCGGCCATCCTGGGCCTGTGGCCCGACGCCGTGCTCTCGCGCGGCGTCCGGAAGGGTTCCAGGCACGCTCAGAAGAGCACGGAGAACAACGGCGGCAGCCGCTGGGCACGGCTGGTGCTGCGCCTGCCCGTCCCGGTGCTGCTGGTCGGCGTCGCGGGTCTGGTGGTGCTCGCGCTGCCGATGAGGCACCTGCAGCTGGGCATGCCGGGCGACGAGTCCAAGCCCACCTCCGCCACCGAGCGACGCGCCTACGACGCGCTCGCCGAGGGCTTCGGGCCCGGGTTCAACGGTCCGCTGGTCGTCGTCGTGGACGCCAAGGGCGCCAAGGACCCGGCGGCCGCCGTGACCACCGTCTCCGAGCGGATCGCGTCCACCGACGGGGTCGTCTCCGTCTCCCCGGCCCGGTTCAACCCCGCCCATGACACGGCGATCTTCTCCGCCGTCCCGGCCACCAGCCCCACCGACGCCAGGACCAAGGATCTGGTCCACACCATCCGCGCCGAACGGCCCGCGGTCGAGTCCCAGGCCGGGGCGAACTTCGAGGTCACCGGCACGACCGCGCTCAACATCGACGTCGCCCAGAAGGTCCAGGACGCGCTGATCCCCTACCTGGCCGTCGTGGTCGGACTGGCGTTCGTCCTCCTGATGGTGGTCTTCCGGTCGCTGCTGGTGCCGGTGAAGGCGGCGCTGGGCTTCCTGCTGTCGGTGCTGGCGTCCCTCGGCGCGGTCGTCACGGTCTTTCAGGACGGCCATGGCGCCGGTCTCCTCGGTGTCCAGCAGACCGGCCCGATCATGAGCCTGATGCCGATCTTCCTGGTGGGCATCGTCTTCGGCCTGGCCATGGACTACGAAGTGTTCCTGGTCTCGCGGATGCGGGAGGCGTACGTCCACGGGGAGGGCTCCCGCCCGGCGATCGTCTCGGGGTTCCGGCACAGCGCCCGCGTGGTCGGCGCCGCCGCGCTGATCATGATGGCGGTCTTCGCCGGGTTCGTCGGCGCCACCGAATCCATGATCAAGATGATCGGCTTCGGCCTGGCGATCGCGGTCCTGTTCGACGCCTTCGTCGTCCGGATGGCCATCGTGCCCGCCGTCCTGGCCCTGCTCGGTGACAAGGCCTGGTGGATGCCGCGTTGGCTGGACCGGCTGCTGCCCCGCCTGGACGTGGAGGGCGAGGCTCTGGCGCACCGGGTCCCCGCCCCCGAGCCGGCCGATCCGCAGCCCGCACTCGTGCCCTGACGCACGAACGCACGGCCACCTCCGGAAGGTGGCCGTGCGCGGCATTTGGCTCCTTTCGAATTATCGTCCACCCTGGTCAGAGCACCCGAACAGGAACTCGATCATGCTCATCAGCCGCCGCCGACACCTGGGATCCCTGCGCGCCGACGTCCGATCCGTGGACGTGGTGGCGTCTCTGCTGTTGTTCGCGTGCTCCTTTCCCGGGAGCCTGCTCGGCCCCCTCGGCCACCACGTGCCGGTCTCCTGGTGGCCCGGGGTGCTGTTGGCGGGCGTCTCCTGCACCGCCCTGCTGTGGCACCGCAGCCGTCCTCGTGCCACGGTGGCGGTGACCACCGTCTGCGCCGTGGTCATGGCGCTGCTGGGCTATCTGATGACCGTCCTGCTGCTGGGGCCGGTCATGGTCGCGCTGTACTCGCTGGCCGTCCGCACCGACCGGGTCACGACCCGGGTCTACGCCCTGCTGTCCGCCGGGCCACTGGTGGCCGCCGACCTCTTCCTGGGCCCCTACGGCCGGCCGCTGGACGCGCCGGCGGCCGGCGGTATGTCCATCCTGCTGCTGAAGGGCATCGGCCCCGCCGCCTGGGTGCTGCTGCCGCCGGTGCTCGGCAGCGCGGTACGGCTGCGGCGCGCCTACCTGGAGGAGGTCAAGGCCCGCGCCGAGCACGCCGAGCGCACCCGCGAGGAGGTGGCACGGCACCGGGTCACCGAGGAGCGCATGCGCATCGCCCGCGAACTGCACGACGTCGTCGCCCATCACCTCGTCCTGGCGAACATGCAGGCCGGAACCGCCGCGCACCTGCTGCGCACCCATCCCGAGCAGGTCGAGAAGATCCTCGCCGAGCTGTCCGTCACGACCACGTCGGCGGTACGCGAGCTGAAGGCCACCGTCGGCCTCCTGCGCCAGGCCGATGACCCGGAGGCACCCGTGGACCCGGCCCCCGGACTCGCGCAGCTGCCCGATCTGACCGAGTCCTTCCGGTCCGCCGGCCTCGACGTCACCCTCGACACCGAGGGCGAACGCCTGCCGCTCTCACCGGGAGTGGACCTCACCGCGTTCCGGATCGTGCAGGAGGCCCTCACCAACGTCACGAAGCACGCGGCCACCCGGGCGGCGCGCGTACGGCTCGAGTACGCTCGCGACCAGGTGACCATTACGGTCACCGACGACGGCGGCGGCGCGGCGGGCGTCGCGCCGGCCTCGGGTCGCGGCTTCGGCCTCATCGGCATGCGCGAGCGCGCCGTGTCCGTCGGCGGACGTCTGCGGGCGGGCCCCCGTCCCGAGGGCGGCTTCCAGGTCACCGCCGAGCTCCCGCTGCTCCCCGCACCACGGGAAGAAGAACGCATCCCATGACCATCCGCGTGCTGCTCGCCGACGACCAGGCCCTGCTGCGGCAGACCTTCCGCATCCTGATCGACTCGTGCACCGACATGACGGTGGTCGCCGAGGCCGCCGACGGCGCGGAGGCGGTCGAACAGACCCGCGCCCACCGCCCCGACGTCGTCGTCATGGACATCCGCATGCCCGGCACCGACGGCCTGACCGCCACCGCCGCCATCTGCGACGACCAGGACATGGCCGGAACGCGCGTCCTCATCCTCACCACCTTCGAGATCGACGAGTACGTCGCCCAGGCACTGCGCGCCGGCGCCAGCGGCTTCCTCGGCAAGGACGCCGCCGCCGCGGATCTTCTCGCCGCCATCCGCACGGTGGCCGCCGGCGAGGCCCTTCTCTCCCCGGCGGCGACCCGCGCGCTCATCACCCGCTTCCTGGCCGCCCCCGAGCCCGATGCCCACCTGGCACCGCCCGAACGCCTGGTCGCCCTCACCGACCGCGAACGCGAGGTGATGGCGTTGGCCGCCCAGGGGCTGTCCAACGAGGAGATCGCCGGGAAGCTCGTCGTCAGCCCCCTGACCGTACGCACCCACGTCCACCGGGCCATGGCCAAACTGCACGCCCGCGACCGCGCGCAACTGGTCGTCATCGCCTACCAGTCCGGCCTCGTCCGCACCGCGCCCGACGGCACCGGCTGAACCGTCCGGGCTTCGCGAGAAGCCCCCGAGAAAGCGGTTTCAGAAAGCGGTTTCTCGGTCTACGATGACCACCAAGTTCGTTGTCGTGTCCGTTGGCAAGATGGGAAAAGGTTTTCCCCGCCCCGGAGGGCGGTCCGTCGTCCCGGATCCAGATGTCCACAGAGCCGAATGCCGGGCAGGCCCGGCCCGCCGAGGGAGGACTCGTTGATCAAGCGCAGGACGGTACTCAAGGGAGCGGTCGGCACCGCCGCCACGTCGATGTTCCTCGGCGACCCGGCGGCACGAGCCGCCCAGGCCTCACACGGCGGACCCATCGACCGCGAGGCGCTGGTGGCACGGCACGCCATCGAGCGCACCTCCAGCGATCCGGAACTGCCGCTCCAGGTCGGCAACGGCAACCTCGCGTTCGGAGCCGACATCACGGGCCTGCAGACGTTCCTGCCGTTCGCCACGATGGCCCAGTGGGGCTGGCATGAGGACGCCCTGCCCGAGGGCAGGAAACTGGAGGACTACAAGGGCACGCCGTGGGACACCCACGGCCGCCAGGTCTCCTACTGGACCGACCAGGCGGGGCAGCCGGAGCTGTACAACTGGCTCAGGGAGAACCCACACAAGATCAACCTCGCCCGTATCGGCCTGTCGCTGCGCACCGCCGCCGGGCGCGAGGCGACCGAGGCCGACCTCACCGACCGGCGCCAGCGACTCGACCTGTGGACGGGAACGCTCCACAGCCGGTTCACCTTCGACGGCGCTCCCGTCACGGTCGAGACGACCTGCCACCCCACGCTGGACGCGATCGCCGTACGCGTCGACTCCCCGCTGGTCCAGACCGGGCGGCTGACGGTGTACGTGGACTTCCCCTACGCCACCGCCAAGGGGCAGGGCAAGTTCAGCGCGCCCTTCGTCGGGACCTGGGACCGCCCGGACGCGCACGTCACCGAGCTGAGCGTCCAGGGGCCGTCGCGGGCGCGCATCACGCACCGCATGGACGCCACCACGTACCACACGGCGCTGACCTGGAACCGGGAGGGCGGCGAGCTGCGGCGCGGCGACGGCGGAGTCCACCGCTACACCCTCACCGGCGCCCGAGGCCGACAGCTGGAGCTGACCTGCCTGTTCACGCCGGAGGACGCGCGCGCGGTCGCCCCGCCGCCGGAGGCGGTGGCGAAGGTCGCCTCCGCGTGGTGGCCGGCCTTCTGGCGCTCGGGCGGCGCCGTCGACCTGTCCGGCAGCGATGACCCCCGCTGGGAGGAGCTGGAGCGCCGCATCGTACGCAGCCAGTACTCCCTGGCGGTCAACGAGAGCGGGCAGTACCCGCCGCAGGAGTCCGGGCTGGTCAACAACGGCTGGTACGGCAAGTTCCACCTGGAGATGGTGGTGTGGCACAGCGCGCACCTGGCGCTGTGGAACCGCTGGCCGCTGCTGGAACGCAGCCTCGACGTCTACCGGGACTTCCTGCCGTCCGCGCTGGAGCGGGCCCGGCAACAGGGCTTCGGCGGCGCCCGCTGGCCCAAGATGACCGGGCCCGAGGGGCGGGAGTCCCCCGGCCTGCAGAACGGGCTGCTGCTGTGGCAGCAGCCGCACCCGATCTTCTTCGCGGAGCTGGACTACCGGGCGCATCCGAACCGCGCGACATTGCGCAAGTGGCGCGACATCGTCTTCGCCACCGCCGACTTCCTGGCCTCCTTCGCCTTCCGCGACCCGGTGAGCGGCCGGTACATCCTCGGACCGCCGGCGATCCCCGCCAACGAGCACTCCGACCCTCTGGTCACCAAGAACCCGATCGTGGAGACCTCCTACTGGCGCTTCGGGCTGCGGGTCGCCGGGGTCTGGCGCAGGCGGCTGGGCCTCCCTCCCCGGAAGGAGTGGGCGGACGTCCTGGCCGGGCTCGCGCCCCTCCCGGTCCAGGACGGCAAGTACGTGCTGTACGAGGGCGTCCAGGACATGTGGACCGAACACGCGACCGACCACCCGGACCCGATCGCCCCGTACGCGATGTTGCCCGGCGACGGCGTCGACGTGCCCACGATGCGGGCGACGGCGCAGCAGATGTACCGGAGCTGGCCGGTCGACGACCTGTACGCCTGGGACTTCCCGCTGCTGGCGATGAACGCCGCCCGGCTGGGCGACCCCGGCCGCGCGGTCGACTTCCTGCTGCATCCCAAGTTCGGCTTCACCGAGCAGGGGCTGCCGGCCAGCGGCAGGAGCGGGGTGCCCTCGCCGTACTTCCCCAGCGCGGGCGGACTGCTGTACGCCGTCGCGCTGATGTGCGCGGGATGGGACGGCGGAGCCGATCGGAACGCTCCGGGTTTCCCCGCCGACGGCTGGCGGGTGCGCTGGGAGGGCCTCAGCCGGGCGATCTGAAGAGAAGGGCCCGGGCGGGCTCTCCCCCCGCCCGGGCTCGTCGTGAACGGTGTTTTCCAATAGATGCTGAAACTGTTCACGCGACCAGCTCAACTATCTTTTGCGACATTCTCGGCATTTCCTGATGTAGTACTCCGTCGATCACTAGGCTTCCCTGGCGTATTTCACGGAAGACGATCTCTTACCGATGGAGTGGCCGTGCCGAGGACATCCCCTGGTCGACGGGGCGTCGCGTTGGCCGCGACGTCGGCCGTCATGCTGACCGGAGCGTGCAACAACCCGATGGGGTCGGACAAAGGCTCGGCCTCGTCCAGCCGTCCCGCGGTTCCTCCCTCATCGCCCGCTCATTCCTCGGCGCCCGCGAACAACGGCGTGGCGGCGAAGTCGGCGTCGCGGATCGTGTCCGATTCGCTCGCCGCGCTCCGCGCCGCAAAGTCCGTTCATCTCAAGGGCAAGGTGCGCAGCGGCACGGATCTGGTCACCATCGACATGCGGACCGGACCCGTCGGGTTCAAGGGCAACATGCGCGGCCCGATCGGCGGCGGCCGTACGGTGGCGTTCACGGTGCTGCGGGCCGGCGGCAAGGTCTACGGCAAGGGCCGGCAGCTCGTCCAGGCCACGGTCGGGTCGAGCGCGGCCTCGGCGGTCGGCGGCAAATGGATTCCGCTCGGCTCGGCCAGCGAGGCGTCCGCGCACGGACTGGACTTCACTCCGGCCGGGTTCGCCAAGATCATCAAGCCGTCGGGGCGGCTCGTCAAAGGCAAGCCGACGACCATCGCGGGCCGGCCGGCCATCGGCATCCGCGATCAGAGCGGCTGGCTGTACGTGGCGACCACGGGCAAGCCGTACCCGTTGCGCCTCGCGCCGACGAAGAAGGGCACCGGAACCCTGAACTTCACGGAGTACGACCAGCCGTTCCAGGTCGCCGTGCCGACCAACGTGTTCAAGCGGTAGGCCCGCGCCGCCATCCGCCGCTCAGTGAGCGGCATCGTCGAACTGCTCGAGGAGAACGTCGGCCAGCGTGCCGCCCGTGGCGGTGGACGCGTCGTCGTCAAGGGTCTGTTCGGCCCAGATGACCTTGCCACCGGCGGTGTACCGCGTCCCCCATCGCTGGGCCAGTTGCGCCACGAGGAACAGCCCCCGCCCGCCTTCGTCCATGGTCGCCGCGCGCCGCAGCCGCGGTGAGGTGCTGCTGCGGTCCGACACCTCGCAGGTCAGATGGCGGCCGTGCAGCAGCCGCACCCTGATCGGCGGAGATCCGTACCGGATCGCGTTCGTGACCAGCTCGCTAAGGATCAGTTCCGTCGTGAAGGCGATCTCCTCCAGGCCCCACTCGCGCAACGTCTCCACGCAGCGCGCCCGCACCGTGCCGACCGCCGCCGCCTCGGCCGGCACGTCCCATTCGGCCACGCGCGACCGCGGGAGCAACCGGGTCCGCGCCACCAGCAGCGCTATGTCATCGACGGGATGCGCCGGCACGATCGTGTCGATCACCGTCCGGCACGTCTCCTCCGGAGTACGTCCCGCGGTCCGCTCCAGCGTCCGGCGCAGCTCGGCCAGCCTGCTGTCGAGGTCGCGGGTCCGGTCCTCGACCAGCCCGTCGGTGTACAGCACCAGTCGGGAGCCCTCCGGCAGGCGCAGCTCGGCGGTTTCGAAGGGGTATCCGCCGAGTCCGAGCGGGGGCGAGGCCGGGACGTCCGGGCAGGTGGCCGTTCCGTTCGGGTCCACGACCACCGGGTCGGGGTGTCCCGCACGGGCGATCGTGCACACCCCTGTCGCCGGGTCGTAGATCGCGTACAGACACGTCGCTCCCGTCACCTCGTATCCGCGGTGACCTTCCGCTGTGTCGTCGGTGCTCTCCTCGCTGTCTATACGCGCGACGAGTTCGTCCAGGTGCGCGAGGACCTCGTCCACCGGGAGGTCGAGCGCGGCGAAGTTGTGCGCCGCGGTGCGCAGCCGCCCCATCGTCACCGCCGCGTGCAGTCCGTGACCGACGACGTCGCCCATCGCCAGCGCCACTCGCGCCCCTGGCAGCGGGATGAGATCGAACCAGTCCCCGCCCACTGCCGCCTCCGCGGGCAGATACCGCCAGGCCACCTCCAGCGCGTCCTGCTCCGGCTGCCCCCGCGGCAGCAGACTCCGCTGCAGCGTGACCGCCATCGCGTGCTCCCGGGTGAAGCGGCGCGCGTTGTCGATGGCCACCGCCGCCCGCGCCGCCAGCTCCTCCGCGACCAGCAGGTCCTCGTGCTCGAACGCCGGCGTGTCCCCCACCCGGTAGAAGCTCACCACGCCCAGCGGCACGTCCCTCGCCTGCAGCGGCACGCTCACCAGCGAGTGCGCCCCCTGCTCCAGCGCCCTTCCGACACGGTCCGGATCCTGCTCCTGCCACCCCCGCTCCTGCCGCAGGTCCGCGCTCAGCAGCCCGTGGCCCTGCTGCAACGCTCGTGCCTGCGGCGCCGCCGACGAGAACGCGATCTGTTGGCCCACTGAGCGCAGCATCGGCAGCTCACCGGTGGTCGCCGCACGCCGCAGCCGCCGCCGTCCCTCCGCCGTCGGCTCCTCCCCTCGCATCACCGCGTCCAGCAGGTCCACCGTGACGACGTCGGCGAACAGCGGTACGGCCACCTGAGCCAGCTCCTGGGCCTCACGCACCATGTCCAGCGTCGTTCCGATGCGTATCCCCGCCTCGTACAGCAGCTTCAGACGCTCACGCGCCACTTCCGCCCGCCCGGACACCGCCGCCAGTTCGGTCGTGTCCCGCAACGTCACCACGCTGTGCCCCGGAACACCGTTCAGGAACGTCGGCCGCTTGTTCACCGCCAGCAACCGGTCGTCCGCCAGATGCACCTGATCCGTGACCGGCTCTCCCGACACCAGCAAGCGCGATATCTGGTCCGGCAGCCCCAGCTCCCGCACCTGCCGTCCCTCCGAATCCGCGGGCAGGCCCAGCAGCCGTCTCGCCTCGTCGTTGGCCAGCACCAGCCTCCGGTCGGCGTCGATGATCAGCACCCCTTCCCGCACCGCGTGCAGGACCGCGTCGTGGTGCTCGTACATCCGCGTCATCTCCGCCGGCTCCAGGCCGTGCGTCTGCCGCCGGAGCCGCCGGGACACCAGCGCCGTCCCGCCGGCGGCCATCGCCAGCGCGGCCGCACCGCTGACGAGGGTGATCGGCACCTGCGGCAACCACTGTCTCGCCACGTTCTTGGCCGTGAGCCCGGCGGACACCACGCCGACGACCGCGCCCCTGTCATCGGTCACCGGCACCACCGCCTGGACGTCCGTTCCCCGGCCCGCCGGCAGGGGTGGCCCGCCTGCCTGCTCGATGAGGGTGCGGCCCTGCAGCGACGGCCGGATGTCGCCGACGAACTTCTTCCCGATGTACTCCGGGTAGGGGTACGTGTAGCGGATCCCCTGGGTGTTCATGACGACGATGAAGTCCACGCCCGCCCTCTTCCGGGCCGCTTCGGCGCGGGGCTGCAGCACCGCCGTCGGGTTCCGGCTGCGCAGCGCCTGGACCAGGCCGGGCGCGTTCGCGAACGCCTGGGCCGCGACGACCGACTCTCGACGCCCCTGCCGCAGGGCGTCGTACGCCGACTGGAGAAGCTCCATCGTCACCGCGGCCGCGACCAGCAGTACGACGATCAGGGCCTGGAGAAGGAACACCTGCCCGGCGACACTGCGCGGGTTCAGCAGGGCCACACGGTGATCAGGTGGGCGTCCGGCGAACGGACGGCCGGGTGGCGTCCGGTATCGCCGGAGAGATGCCTTCATGTCCCCTTCATAACACCCGCTCTACCTGCCCAGACGTACCCGCTCCGGATTCCGGGAGACCGGCCCCGTCCAACGATCAGATCAAGATCGCTTTAGGTCGTGAACCTTTTCGCCGAGCCGCGCATCTTCACAGGCGTACGAGGGGCGTCGGTGAGATCGTCTGCGACCGCCGGCCCGGTCGTCTCGTCCACCTGCCTGGTCATGAAGTCGAGGAGGTCGCGCCGTGAACGGTGCGTCACGTGAGCCGGACAACGACGCACAGCACGAGACCTCCGGGACGCCCCCGCAGGACGATCCCGCGCCCGGCCCCGAATCCCCGACGGAGGCCGGTGCCGAGGAAGGCACGGACACCGACTCCGGCGCACGGGTCGAGCCCGCCTCCGACCAGGAGGAATCCTCGGAGCGCGCCCCCGAGTCCGAGGCCGAGACGGCGGCCGAAGCGGAGGCGGAGCCGGACCGTCCGTCCGAGGCGTCCAGGGCCGAGGAAGAAGAGGACGAGACGGCGGAGGCCGAAGACGAGCAGCAGGAGGACCAGGAACGTCCCGAGCCGTCCGCCGAACGCGCTGAGCCGGCGGAACCAGCTGAGCGCGCCGAACCGGATGAAGGCGTTGAACCGGACGAACGCACTGAACCGGATCCGGATGAAGGCGCGGCTGAACCCGCTTCCGCCGAAGTCGCCCCGGCCGACGCCGCCTCCGACGGCGACGACGACACGGACGTCCCTGAGGACGCCCCGGCCTCCCCTGACACCGAGGACACGGCGACCACCGGCGACACCGCGCTCCCTGAGGACGCCCCGGCGCCAGAGCCCGCGAGCCCTGAGGACGCCACGGCGCCCTCCGACGACGCGACGCCCGAGCCGGAGTCCGAGCCGGAAGAGCCCGAACCCGGCACCGAGGAGGGCGGGCCCGGCTCGGGCGAGGAGGACCAGGAGGACGGACGGGCGGTCACCGCCGAATTCCGGCTTCCTCCCAAGCTGCACCTGCCCGCCGCGTCCGACATCACGGTCTCGGACCTGCCCCGTTCGGCGTTTCCCAAGAAACGGCCGGCCGGCACGGAAGCCGGGCCGCCCGCGCCTCACCGTCCCTCCGCGGAAGAGCCGCAGCCCACGCGGTCCGCCCCGGAATGGGACCCATGGTCGAGTTCGGGAGGCACCAAGGGCGAGACGGAGCCGATCGCGCCATCGCCCGCCGCGGACACCACGAGCGCTCCTCCCGCCCCGGACCGCGGAGCACCGGAGCCCTCCTCGTGGTTCAGCCGCCCGGAACACCCGCCCGCGAATGCGTACCCGCCGCCTCCCCAGACGGTCGAAGAGGCGCTCCCCGAGATCCGTCCGATCAGCGGCGGCGGATTGGCGAGTACGACGCAGCGGGACGGCCTGCCGATCGTCTCGCCGCCCCCGGCGGCGACGACGGCGTACAGGGCCACACCGCCGCCGGTGATGCCACCCACCATCACGAAGCCCCCGACCGAGAGCACCCAGCCGCCCGTGGCAGAGGTGCCGCAGCTGACGATCCCACCCACCATCGCGACACCGCGGCCTGAGACGGCCCGGCCGCCCATGGCGGAGGCACCGCCACTGACGATGCCCCCCGCCACCGTGATGCCCCCGCCTGCGACCGTCCGGCCGCCCATGGCGGAGGCGCCCACGCGGACTCCCGCCTGGGCCCCGGCTGAGGCGCCCGCGCAGGCGCCTGCCTGGGCTCCGGCGGAGGCGCCCGCTGAGGAGCCGCGGCGCAAGCGGCGGCGTACCGGCTGGATCGTCGCCGTGGTGGTGATGGTGCTGCTGGCAGGGGTGGTGACCGGCCAGCTCGTACGGCCGATGCCCAAGCCGACGGTCCGTCTCACGCTGACGGCCACCCGGCACACCTTCGACGGTGCCGCTCCCGCCCTCCCGTGGCCGGGGCAGGGGCAGGCGACCCTGTACGTGGACGGGCTGGGGTCCATGGGGTCGTCCGGCGGGGAGGCGCCCACCCCGACCGCCAGCGTGGCGAAGGTGATGACCGCGTACGTCTTCCTGCGCGACCATCCGCTGCAGCGGGGCGCGGACGGCCCCACGTACCGGATCTCCCGGCAGGAGGCCGCCCGGCTTCCGATGCGCAAGGAGCGGGGCGAGTCGCTCGTCGAGGTCGTCGCGGGGCAGGCGTTCACCGAGCACAAGGCGCTGGAGGCGCTCCTGCTCGTGTCGGCGAACAACGTCGCGCACGAGCTGGCCCGCTGGGACGTGGGCAATGAGCAGGCGTTCGTCGAGAAGATGAACGCTGCCGCGCGATCGCTGGGGATGACCAACACCACGTACACCGATCCCAGCGGGTACGACTCGCGCACCGTCAGCACCGCCGCCGACCAGGTCAAGCTGCTGACCGCGGCGATGAAGATCCCGGCCTTCGCCGAGGCCGTGAGCCTCCGCTCCTACGTACCCAACGACGGGCGGCCGCCGCGTACCGCCGGCAACGTCCTGGTCGGGCACCATGGAGTGGTCGGCGGTAAGACCGGCTACACCGACGCGGCGGGCGGCAACTTCGTCTTCGCCGCCCGCAAGCGGACGGGACACGTCACCACCTTGATCGTCGGTGCGGTCATGGGCCAGCAGTCCCCCAGCGCGATGGGCGCGATCGAGGCCGCGCAGCCGCTGATCGTCGCCGCCGAGAACGCTCTGACCTCGGTCACGCTGGCCCCGACGGGCGCGCGGGTCGGACTGGTCGACGACGGTCTGGGCGGGCGCACTCCGCTACGCGCGACCGCCCCCGTCACGGTGGTCGGCTGGGGCGGGCTCACCGTGCCGGTCCGCGTCACCGGGGATCCGCCGCGCCACGCCTCCGGCGGCACGCGGCTCGGCGCCGTGACGGCGGGCAGCGCGACCATCCCCCTGGCCCTCGACCGCGAACTGAAGCCACCGTCCATCCTCAAGCGGCTGCTGCGCCTTCGCTAGGCCACTTCCCCGGCCGGCCGCGCGGCCGTCCCGATCACGGCGTCGGCCTACGGCAACCACGTTCCCGGACGACGACGACAACGGCCACCATGTCCCTGATCACCGCAGCCACGAGGCGGATCGTGCCTGCTCTCGCCTGATCGGGGGCGTGGTCGTTCAGCGGGAGCCGCGGAAGGCGGCTCGGTAGGCCTGCGGGGTCGTGCCGGCGACGCGCTTGAAGCGTTCGCGGAAGGCCGTCGCGGATCCGAAGCCGGCCTGGGTGGCGATCCGCTCCACGGAGTGGTCGGTGTGCTCGAGCAGGTACTGCGCCCGCCTGACCCGAGCGCGCAGCAGCCACTGCAGCGGTGTGGTGCCGGTGTGCTCGCGGAAGCGGCGGCTGAAGGTGCGGGTGCTCATGCCGCAGCGGGCGGCCATGTCCTCGAGGGTGAGGTCGTCCTTCAGGTGGTCCTCGATCCAGGTCAGCGTCGGCTCCAGTAGCGAGCCGCGGGGCACCGGCGGTTGCTCGTGGGCGATGTACTGGGCCTGGCCGCCCTCACGCTCCAGGGGGGCGACGGCCAGCCGGGCGGCATCGGCTGCGACGGCCGAGCCCAGGTCGCGACGGACCATGTGCAGGCACAGGTCCAGTCCCGACGACGCGCCGGCCGAGGTGAGCAACTGCCCGTTGTCCACGTACAGCACGTCGGGCCGTACGTCGACCTTCGGGAACATCTCGGCGAATTGCTGCGCGGCGATCCAGTGCGTGGTCGCGGCCAGACCGTCCAGCAGACCGGTGGCGGCCAGGATGAAGGCACCGCCGCAGATCGAGGCGATCCGCGTGCCGTGCGCGGCCGCGTCACGCAGCGCCTCCAGGGCCTCGACAGGCGGCGGGCCGGCGGTCTCACTGCGGCCCGGCACGATGATCGTGTCGGCGTCCGCGAGGGCTTCCAACCCCCACGGGGTGTGAATGGTGAAGGTCTCGGTCGGCACCTCCGGCTGCGGCCCGCACGTCCGCACCCGGTACGGACGGCGCCCGTCCGGCAGGCGGACACGGCCGAACACCTCGACCGGAATGGCCATGTCGTAGACAACCGTCTGATCCAGCACCAGGATCGCCACCGTATGCACGAACGCAGCGTACGCCGAGTTCCGGCCAATGCGTAGTCGTGCGCTATCTCAGCGGTATGCATGATCGACCAGGTCAGCGCGTTGGCGAGAACCCGTTGGAATATGTCGATTCAGCCAATGGCCCGCACCCGCCACGTCTCCTAACGTGAGCGTGGCCGTGACGGAACAACGGATGTGAGGCACCGATGCTCGCCCAGTTTGTCCTCTTCGATGGCTTCGACCCGCTGGATGTCGTCGCCCCGTTCGAGGTCTTCAGCGCCGCGAAGGCATTCACCGACCTGGTGAGCGTCGAACTGGTCACCGCCGACGGCCCGGGCGAGGTCCGCAGCGGGATCCCCGCCGTCTCCCTGACGGCCACCGCCGACCTGGACCCGGACCGCGCGGACCTGATCGTCGTCCCCGGCGCCGCCGGCAGGTCGCTCCCCCAGGGCGAGAGCGACCTCAGCGACGCGGAGCGGGAGGCCACGATCCCCGCCATCCTCGGCCGGACCCTGACCACCGGGCTCCCGGGGCTGCTGGCCAAGGCCCTGGCCGCGCCCGGCACCACGGTGGCCACGGTCTGCGGCGGCTCGCTGATCCTCTCGATGGCCGGGCTCATCGACGGCCGCAGCGCCACCACTCACCACCAGGGCCTGGAGGTGCTCGGCATGGGCGGCGTCAACGTCACCCGGGCCCGCGTCGTGGACGACGGCGACCTGGTCACCGCCGGCGGCGTCACCTCCGGCCTGGACCTGGGCCTGTACCTGCTGGAACGGGAAGTGGGGCCGAAGGTCGCACTCGCCGTGGAGCAGCTGTTCGAACACGAGCGCCGCGGCGTCGCCTGGCGCGACCACGGGCCCGCCCCGGTCAGCGCCTGACCCGTTCCCCCGTCCCTTCGACGAAAGCGCGCACCCGGCGATGAGCAAGATCCTCCTTATCCTCCACGTACTCGCGGCGGTCATCGCCGTGGGCCCGGTCACGGTCGCGGGCAGCATGTTCCCCTCTGCCGTCCGCAGGGCCGCCGCGGCACCCGACAGGCCTGAACCGGTCGCCGCCGTACGGCTGCTGCACCAGATCTGCCGCGTCTACGCCCTCGTCGGCCTGGCCGTCCCCGTCTTCGGCTTCGCGACCGCGAGCAGCATGCACGTCCTGGGCAGCCCCTGGTTGATCGTCTCCATCGTCCTGACCGGCGTCGCCGCGCTCGTACTCGCGCTGCTGGTCCTTCCGGCTCAGGAGATCGCCATCGCCGGCCTGAGCGGCAGCGGCGCCGATACCGAGACGGCGGCGACACGCCTCGAGCCCGCCCAGATCCGGCGGCTGGCCATGCTGACCGGCGCCTTCAACCTGCTGTGGGCCACGGTCACCATCCTGATGATCGTCCGCCCCGGCTCCACCACGGGAGCGTGACCCCATCGCCGCGACCACCACACCGACACCACGGCCTACGCGCACGCCGCTGCGCGTCTCCGCGACCGTCGAACTGGTCAGCCTCGCCATCCTGCTCGGCAACATGGCGACCGTGGACGTTCACGGGATCGCCGCGATGGTCGGCCCCATCCACGGCATCGCCTGGCTCTTCGGCATCGTCGCCACCTGGCGCGACCCGAACCGGACCACCGGAATCACGGTGCTTGCCGTCATCCCCGGCATCGGCGGCATGCTCGCACTCCGCGCCCTGGGCCGCACCGACGTACATCCTCCGAAGCCGAGTACGCCGGCAGATCCTGCGGACTTCGCTCCGCACGAAGGCATCCATGACGACCTCGCCCGCTGAGAACCCGTCCGGCACGGCTTACCGACGAAAAGCCCTGGCGAGTCGTTCGTCAGTCCAGGCCGCCGCGGGCGATGAGCTGGCGGACGATGACGTTGCGCTGGATCTCGTTGGTGCCCTCGCCGACGATCATCAACGGCGCGTCGCGGAAGTAGCGCTCGACGTCGAACTCGGTGGAGTACCCGTATCCGCCGTGGATGCGGACGGCGTCCAGCGCGATCCGCATGGCGGTCTCGGACGCGAAGAGCTTGGCCATGCCCGCCTCCATGTCGACGCGGCGTCCGGCGTCGGCCTCGCGGGCGGCGTGCAGGGTGAGCTGCCGCGCCGCCGACAGGGAGGTGGCCATGTCGGCGAGATAGTTGCCGATCGACTCGTGCTGCCAGATCGGCTTGCCGAACGCCTCGCGCTCCTGGGCGTAGGCGAGGGAGTCCTCCAGCGCGGCCCGGGCCACCCCCAGGGCGCGAGCGGCGACCTGGAGTCGTCCCGTCTCCAGTCCTTTCATCATCTGCGCGAACCCACGGCCCTCGACGCCGCCGAGGACGGCGTCGGGGCCCGCGCGATGGTCCTCGAAGACCAGTTCGCAGCTCTCGACGCCCTTGTAGCCGAGTTTGGGCAGGTCGCGGGAGACGGTGAGCCCGGGGCCGTGCTCGACGAGGAGGATCGAGATGCCCATGTGGGCGGGTTCGGCGTCCGGGTCGGTCTTGCACAGCAGGGCGATCAGCTGTGACCGGCGCGAGTTCGTGATCCAGGTCTTGGACCCGTTGACCAGGTAGCCGCCGGTGTCCTTGCGGGCGACGGTGCGCATGGCCTGCAGGTCCGAGCCGCCGCCGGGTTCGGTCAGGGCCATGGTCGCCCGGACCTCGCCGGTGGCCATCCTCGGCAGGTAGCGCCGCTTCTGCTCCTCGGTGCCGAAGTGCAGGAGCAGCTTGGCGACCACGGTGTGCCCGCCCATCGCGCCGGCCAGGCTCATCCACCCGCGTGCGAGCTCTTCGGTGATGAACACGTAGCACGGCGTGGAGACCGGGGTGCCGCCGTACTCGTCGGGGATGGCCAGGCCGAAGACGCCGAGCCGCTTCATCTGCTCGATCAGGGCTTCGGGGTAGGTGTTCGTGTGCTCGAGCTCCCGGACGACCGGCTTGACGTCCCGGTCGACGAAGTCGCGCACGGTGCCGACGATGAACCGCTCGTCCTCCGGCAGAAGCTCCACAGTGCTCATGCCCCTTCTCCTCGCTCGGCCTCAGCGCCTACCGAGCCGCAAGCATGGCAGCCGTTGCGGGAGTCGGACGGGTCAGCATCGTTCAGGTGTCCCAAGGCGGGCGGCAGCACTCCAGCAGCAACGTTTCTGGGTCAACGCCGCACCGACATGGGCCTGGTGATCGACACACTCAGTTACGGATGGTAGATGATCCAGTACGCAGAGTATCCGGCAGACGTACGCCGGGTTCGTCGGCGCAGACAGATATGGAGATCTCCATGCGAGCAGCAACCACACGAACCCACTCTCGATCCAGACGGTCGATCGCCGTCGTCAACGCGGCCGTCGGCAGCGCCCTGTTGACGGCCCTCATGGCCGCACCGGCCCACGCCGGCGGAACGCCGAACGTCTACCGCAAAGCCCGCACATCCACGGCCACCGCGACCTTCCAATCGGGAGGCTCGGCATGGATCCAGACCGACCCGCTCACCTTCAACCACGCCCTCACCGGTGCCGACCGCGCCGACGAGCACATCTCCGAGGTCCCGGCACTCAAGATTCCCTTTCCCGGCGTGTGGGAGGTCTCCTATCACGCCCGCCCGATCATTCAACCCACGACGAACGCGCCGCTGTACGTCCGCACAGCGTTGTTCAGGAACGGCGCGCGTATCCCCAGCAGTGAGGCAGTGACCGGCATCGCCGGCCCGAATCAGCTACTCCAGGCCAGCGCCGGGCAGACGTTCGCGCACATCTTCGCCGCCGGGGACGTCCTGACGCTCCACGCGTCCCGCATCGGGCAGGCCGGCCACGCATCCGTCGCCAGCAACGACGACGGACGCACCGTAGTCATGGCGCACTGGATCAGCCCAGGGTTCTGAGCGCCGGTACGCGCGGGTGAGGTGGGCGGATCCCGCTCCAAGGCAGGACACAGGCGAAAGATCCCGCCCACCCCTCCGTGGAAGGTGCCCCCACTACGTTCCGACCAGGTCGATCGGGTCATCAAGCCACACGCGTTCGCCTTCCGGTGAGACCGTCAGCCCGAACCGATCGCGGGCCGGACGTCCGAGGGACAGCCACCGGAGGTACGCCTCGGAGACTTCGTCCCACAGGCGGCGCGGCCCATACTGTTGGACCAGGAACTCCGTCTTTCCGGGCACGTAGTCCACCGACGCCCAGGACCCGTGGTGCCCGGCGTTGTCGAGCACCCAGAATGTCGCTTCCCCGGAGTCCGTCTCCTCGTCGTAGTAGAGGCGTTTGTGCACGCCGGGAACGCCGACGCAGATGAACAGGTCCGCGTCGGTGTCGTCGTGCAGCTGTCGCGGGTCGAGGCGGGTCGTCGACTCGGCCCGGTCATCCGACTCGTGCACCCAGTCGAACGCGGCCCCGCGTGCCGGGCGCTGCGAGCGCATCAGCATGTACCCGGCTGAACTCGGAAACCGCCCGACTGCCGTTCCGTCGCCGATGACGGCCAGGCGAGCCAGCCAGCCGTACCCGTAGCCGGGACTGTACGGGGTGAGGATCAGCCCACCCGGACGGGTCTGCTCCACCCAGACGTACGGGATCGTCGCGA
The DNA here is from genome assembly GCF_039542055.1 of Actinoallomurus vinaceus. Lineage (NCBI taxonomy): Bacteria > Bacillati > Actinomycetota > Actinomycetes > Streptosporangiales > Thermomonosporaceae > Actinoallomurus > Actinoallomurus vinaceus. The sequence goes on along the minus strand of NZ_BAABHK010000001.1, from coordinate 231,704 downwards.
CCGCACATGTCACGTGGACACGGTCGAAGGGCGCACCGTCCGGCCACCCGTCGGCACCGTCACCGACGACCAGGCGAGGCGCGTATCCGGCCGCCTTGAGGTTCGCCGCCGCCTGTTCCGCCAGCACCGGATCGATTTCGATGGTGGTCACGTTCCGGTCGCCGATGCGATGCGACAACAGCGCCGCCGTCCAGCCGGTTCCCGTGCCGATCTCCAGGACCCGATCGTGATCCTTGACCATGAGCGACTCCAGGAACGCGAAGACCGCTCCCGGAGCCGAACAGGACGAGCTGGCCAGCCCGTCGCCCAGCACGTCGGAGCCACCGTCGTCGCGTTGTGTCACCAACGACGCATCGGAGTAAACGGCCTCCCACCAGGTCGTTTCGTCACCGGTCCGGTCGACCGGGTATCCAGGGGCAGGACCATCCGGATTCGCCCAGGCGACATCGGGCACGAACAGGTGCCGGGGCACCTCCACCAGCGCTTGCCGCCACCGCTCATCGGTGAGGTCCCCTTGACCCGCGAGCAGGTCAGCGAGGGTTTCGGCGCGTGCACGCGGGTCAGGGGATGTCATCGCTCACTTACCTCTCTTGCCGTCGCTCGGGTTGTCGTTGGTGTCGCCGCCGGTGCCGCGCTTGCCGCCCTGCGGGTTGTTGCCGTCCGTCGGCGTGTTGCTGTCGCTGTTGCCTCCACCGTGTCTGCCCATGCTCACCTCCCATCTCCGATTCGTTGCGCCTTTGAGGCGCTGGTACGGATCGATGGCCGTTAAGGCCACCTCAGCGCAGGAAGGTCAGCCCGGGTCGACTCGGCGTCCGGCGGGAGATGAAAACCGCGCGCCAGGTAACGGACCGTCTGCCGAGGGTGGACGGGCGGGCGCGGCCAGGTATCCGCCTGAATGATCGCCCGCGTCAGCTCCTCCACATCCGCCGCCTCTACCAAGCGCCAGCCCCACGACACTCGCGCGAGCGCCCACCAGGATCTGGTTGCCTCACCGAACCAGAGCGGCACCCCCGGGAAGCGGTGCGTCAAGATCGCCACCGCCGCGGGATTGGAGGTCAGGAGGTTCACGGCGCACCGCCCGGACTCCCAGGCCGTCGGGCCGCGCATGCCTCACCTGCCCGTGTCCAGACCTGTGCGGCAATGGCAGCAGCCGCACCAGCCGGATCCGTCACCAGGTGACCGTCATCGCCCGACTTCCACTCGAAGTAGTCACCGCTCACCGCGATCACGACGACGAGCCGCCCCGTGGCCGAGCGGATGAACACAGCGGGACCCGCGTCACTCATCCCGACCTGGAACCCGAAGCCGACCAGTTCCCGGACCAGATCGGTCAGGAGACGTATCTCGCGCTCGTGCTGTTCCCGCGTTGGGCTGAGCGCTTCGGCGCTTAACCTCTCCGTCCGGCAGGCCCGCGCCAGACCGTCAGCGACCGTGTGCGCGTCCCCCGGAGCTTCTGGCCGTGTTCCCTCTCCTGTCATGGTCCGGAACAGTAGGAAGCACAGAGTGACCAGAGGGGGACACGCTGTACCCCTAGCCCGCGAGGACCCCGACGGCGTCAGCGAGTGCGACCGCGTCGCTCTTCAGCGGTCCTCGTGCCTCTCGTACCAGGTCCGACACGAGTCCTCGGGCAAGAGGCGTATAACGGACACACTCCGGCGACGCTGTGTGCGCACGGTTCATGTAGTGGAGAGTGCCCGCGTGGTCGTGGCGTTGGTGCTGTGCCCGAGCGAGTTCGACGAGGACACGCGACCGCCGCTCAACAGATGGAACGGTGTCTAGATCCATCTCCTCAGACCGTTGGAGAGCCGCACCGGGCGTGCGGAGGTCCACTCCTATGGAGATGCCGTGAATGTCGACGTTCGCCCGCCCGAAGACGGTCCAAGCATGCGCGTAGTTAGCGGGAAGCCGCTCGACGGCCCGATTGGCTTCGTCCCAGTGACGCCACGCGTCGCCGTCCCTTCCCTCCCGCGCGTAGGTGATCGCAGCGTGCAGATGCAGCGCACCGTACATGGCCCGCAGGTCATTGGAGCCGTCCTCCAGAAGAGGGGCGAGTCCATTCGCGGCCATCTCCACCTCGCGTATGGCCTCCTCGGCATACCCGGTCTCTCGGAGCCCGTTGCCGAACGTCCACGCGGCCCCGCCAAGGCTCACCGGATCGTCGGCCTCCTGTGCGGCGAAACGGCCACGGTCGACGATGATCCAATACAGCTCCGGCTCACAGGCGTAGGCGAGCGCCTGTTGCGCCAGGTGGTAGACGTCAGCGAGCACCGCGTACGCCTTACGTCGCTCCGGCCCGTCGAAGTGGCGCGTTGACGCTTGAGCATCCCGGATGAGAGAAGGCAGCATCCGGCCGACCTCCGAGCGCTGGAAACGCGAGGAATGCCACAGCCGCCACAGCTCCGACACCCGCCCTCGGAGTACGTCCACGGACGGCGGATCGTCCTGTGACGGAGACGAGAACAACGAGCCCCGCACGGCATCGCGGATCTCACCGACGAACGGCAGCACGAGACGCGAGGCGACGTCGACCGGAACCGGCGTCGTTCCACCGGTGATGACGGACAGATCACTGACTCGGAGAGCTGTGGCGAGCCGCACGAGGAGCGTGTAATCGCGTAGCTCCCGTTCGCCCCTCTCGATCTTCTTGAGCCAATCCGGACCACGGCCGACCAGATTGGCGAGCACCGGGCGGGACAGGCCCCGACGCTCACGGAGGACACGGATACGTTCGCCAGGCGTCAGCTCAGGGGGAAGAGTCTCGGACACGGGGGACTCCCAACGAGTAGCGGTGACCCTGCGGCCAGAGTACGCCGCGCAGACGGAAAAGACCGCTGCTCGGAACCTGTCTCAAGCGACTAGACAGAAGGGCATGGCATGCCAGCAGCGATCACGATCACTGGCACCCGCGCGACGGGACACCGGCCGCTCGGTGAGTACAACGCGGTATTCGCTGAGTACCTTGCGCCATTCGCCGACCAGGCAGCGCACTTCTACCTCGGAGGCGCAATCGGCATCGACTCCCTTGCCCTTCTCTGGCTCGTGAGCGAGGCAAGGTCAAAGATCACGGTGGCAGTGCCCGGTACGGCCGCTGATCAGCCCCCCGAAGCGCGCCAGGCGATAGCGACCGCGCAGGACAAGGGACGGCTAAGCGAATTGATCGAGCTACGGCACCCGGGACATCCCTCGGCCGAGGCTTATCACCACCGGAATCGTTGGATGGTGGACCGTAGTGAGTTCGTGATCGCGTTCCCGCATGGCGTGGATCAAACGCGCGGAACCTGGTACACGGCGAACTACGCAGCCGAGCAGGGAAAGCCTCGCCTCATTGTGCCTGTCTAACCGACAGTTACATGTTGTACTGGTGCCGTGACGTCACCGGAGAGGACGCGAGCCGCCCAGCGCCTGCGTACCTTGCGTCTGGGCAGAGGCTGGTCCCTGCTCGACCAGGCTCGCGCGTTAAGGGATGCCGCCCGCCGCCTTCGTATGCCCACCGTCGCCCAGGCCCGTCTAAGCACCATTCAGCGAACCATCGCGCGCTGGGAGAACGAGGCGGTACGTCCTGGCGAGCGCTATCAACTCCTGCTGGCCCGCGTCTATGCCGATCAGGGCGGGACGACGGCCCTCGGCCCCGGTTCGGATTTCGATCAACTCATGACCGTGTTCGCCCTGTACGGGATCGAGGCAGCACGGATGTCGGAGCTTCGTAATCTGGTGGCCGGCGCGCTGACGAGCGGTACCAGCTCCACGAGCGCGTGGACCTGACGGCGAGCACACGCGGACGGGTACCCGCCCAGCGAATACGCGAGGCGCGCCTTGCTCTCAGTGCCTGGCGTAACGAGCGGTTCGTAGCCGAGTTGGACGACCACATGCACAACGCTCTGATCGCTGGAGCCTAGCCGGGCGCCTTCTGGCCCCACCTCGTCGCCGAGGATGGCCTCCGCTCGTCGCCCGTCAACGTCGTTCGTCCTCGCTTCGCTCCGGGCGCTCCACGCTGACCTGCTCCTCGTCGGGGTCCCGGTAGTCCTGGCGGAAAAACCAACGGATATCGCCGACCTGCGCTAACGCGAAGTTTCAGCGTCCGTCGCCTTGGTGCGGTCGAGATAGGAGTGCGGGGCCGTAGAGGCGCCGTGGCGCAGGTCCCGAGAACCGTCCGCGAGGCTTCGGGTAGTAGGGGTAACCATGTCACGCGCCTTGGCTGACGCCAGAGAATGCCGACCTGGACGGAGCTGGATTTGACCGCCTCCCCCTTACTGCACGCCGATCCGCCAGGAACAGCGGCCGATGCAGTTCTGATCGAGCAGTCGTGGAGCGAATATGAGAAGTTCGCAGAGCTTTTCGACCGGCACGTGTCCGTAGAACCAGAATGCCGAACGGAGCGTGGGCGGATGGGCTGACGGTCCGCCCGTTGAAAGGGCCGTGACATCACAAGTTTCCCGTGCCGGCCGGGTCAGTTCGTGGCCTGTGTGCGCAAGTCGGCCTTGAACTCGTCGAGCTTCTCGCCGTTCGCGCCGAGGTCCGGCGCAATCGTGGCTGTCTTGGTGATCTCACTGAAGTGCCCGCCCTGCGGGCCCGCCCGGGTCGGGCATGCGGCGTAGGGGCGGGTGGGTTGGCCGTCGCGGGTCGACGTCCTTCTCGCCCCACCACGCCCCTTCAGCTCAGGCGCAGGTCACTTGCCGCAGTGTCCCCACTTCAGCGTCCAGCGGCGGCTGTGGTCGTAGTCGCCGCCCCAGACGATGCACGCTCCGCGAGCCGAGCGCTTCACCGGGCCTGCGTAGGTGGAGAAGTGGCCGTGCTGCCACGTCCAGTTCTTGTCACCGTACTTGGCGATTCCTGCAGAGACATATTTCTTGTCCGGGTGCGCCTTCCACGTGATCACGCAGTTGGTCTTGCCGTTATACAGCAGGAAGGTGGTCGCCACCTTCTTGCCCTTCTTCTTGAAATCGTGATGGCCGACAACGTGGTACTTGCCGCCGCCGCATGCCGCGATCGGTGACGACGCCGCCATCGCCGGGCTGCTGATGAACACGGATCCGGCGACCGCGGTGGCCGCGCTGAGGGCGAGTACTGCTCGCTGTGCAGACTTGCGCAAGAGATTCCTTCCAAGTGATGTCGGGGCAGCGACTGGCAAGGGGGTGCTAGGGACACGCCCCTGCCGTTCCAGCCGGGAACTGTGAACGCCAAGATTGACGCATTGAACACCGAAGGCGTTCCGGAATGGGGCGTGATCATGATCACTCTTCCCGCCCCACAGCCGTTGAAGTCCCTGCGGTGACCGACCCGCAGACCCCTCCACGTCAAGCCGAAATGGGACACAAGAGGATTAATTTCTCTAATTGGCGCGAGCGGGGAGAGAATGGGCAACGAGCAGAGAGGCGATGACCAGCCAGGACCTTCCTCTCGGTGATGGACCGCAGGCCGATCGGCCCAAGCGGCGGACGCGGCCTGCGGGTCCGGGCGAGCTGCAAACACCTCAGATGGGGCCAAAACTCGCTAAACCGTAACCGCCCGGCTACACGATGGGGCCGAACCCAGCTCGCCGGGTGGGGCCGAGAACCGTTCGTAAGACCACCTAGGACGATGCCCGGGGGTCACGGGCGAGGCTGGAGGCCGTCGAGGGCGATGTCGATGAAGCGGTGCCAGTCGCCCACGGCGTTGCGGCTGATCGCGGCGACCGCACCGGCGATCATGTACAGGTCGGCGACCTTGACGTCGGCGCGCAGCGTTCCGTCGGACCGGCCGCGGTCGAGCATTTCCTCGCCGATGGCGAGGAGGTCCGCGCCGACCTGGCCACGCGGCTCGGTGTCCCCGAGGGCGGCCTCGATGGCGCCGGACACCCCGCGGCCTTCTTCGTGCACCCGGCCGATGCGGGCGAAGAAGCAGGCCAGGGCCTGGCGCGTGTCGGAGCGCGCCAGGCATTCCTCGCGTGCGTACCGCAGGATCTCGGCGAAGCGCTGCTCGGCCACCGCCTCGATGAGCGCCTGGCGTGTCGGAAAGTGCCGGTAGACGGTGCCGACGCCCACGCCCGCCGCTTTGGCCACGTCCGCCATCTGCACCTGATCGCCGTGCTGGGCGAACAGTTCGGTGGCGGCGTGCAGCACACGGCCACGGTTGCGTTCGGCGTCGGTGCGGGGCCTGCGGGACGCGGCGTTTGACATCCGGAACGTTCCCTTACCTAGACTAAGCGGAATCGGAATCCGAATCCGTATATCGGAGGATAGCTCATGTCCGAAGATCGCTTCATCCTGCTCGACGCCGACGCGTCCCGGCCCACCCGCGTCTCGCTTCCGCCGGGGACGACCGTCAAGGCGGGCGTCGACGACACCGAGGGCCGTTTCACGCTGATGGAGTACCGCGGCCGGGGCGGCCTCCCGCCCCACGTCCATGGCACCTCCGACGCGTTCGTCTATGTGCTCGACGGCGAACTGGGCATCGACTTCGACGGCGAGACGCACCGGCTCACCGAGGGCATGTGCGCGTTCCTGCCCAGCGGCGTCACTCACGCCATGCGCGGCCTGTCCGACACGCCCGTGCACGTGCTGTGCCTGTCCTCGCCAGGCAGCCCAGGGGACGCCGAGGCCGGGCACGCCCTGCCGGCCGAGGACGGCGCCCGGGACCGGGTGCAGGTCGACGAGTTCACCGCCCTGAACGGCGAGGTCGAGGAGAAGGGCGACAAGAGCCGCTTCTACCTTCTGGGCAAGGGCGACGTACGACCCGGCCGACTGCGGGTGCCGCCCGCGTTCGCTTCCAAGGTCCGCTCGACCGACACCGATGACCGGCTGTCGCTGCTGGAGATGGTGGTCGCCCAGCAGATCCCACGCCATGTCCATCACCGGGCGGACGAGGGCATCTTCGTCCTCGACGGTGAACTGGTCGTCGAGTTCGTCGACCGGACGTACCGGGCCACGCCGGGGCAGTTCGTGCTGCTGCCGTATGGCGTCCCGCACACCATGCGTCCCGGCTCCGGCCGGCCGCCGCGGGTGCTTCAGATCTCCTCGCCCGGCGGCTGGGAGTGCTTCATCGAGGACCTGATCGAGGCCAGGCGGCACATCACCACCGACGGGGAGCTCGACGCGCGCAGCCTGAACCCCATCGCCGCCAAGTACGGCATCACGTACGAAGAGCGGCCTCGGCTGTAGGTGATCAGCTAATTGAGCACGGTCGGCGATCACGTTTTTGAGCAGTGGTGTGACGGGCCGTGATCACGTTATTGAGCATGCCCACGACGTGGACGTCCGAAATAGCCGCATTTGTCGTTACTTGTCGTCAGGGTGGGCATGGTTTTGCTCGACGGATGTGGATCCTTGGGCCGGTGCCGGAGAGATGTGACCAGGGGTACGGAGTCGGAATGGTCGCTGTCTGCCTGGCCAGGCCGTTCTGGTCGAGCCGGCCGTTACGGGCTTGGAACAGGAACCGTGCGGCGGGATGCTGCCGCAGTTCGTCTGTGGTGAGTTCGTCGGCGATGCGATGCGCTGCGGCAGCCAGGGCAAGAAACGACGACGGGAGTGGTTTCTTCTGAGTGGCCGAGGCGGTCACGCGGTGAGGTCGTACCGCTCCACGCTCCCCCTCTTCGGCGGACCGGAACAGATCTGAGGTCTTCGGCCGGGAACCGCGACCCGTCGTGCTCCCGTCCAACGTGATCGTTTCCGGGCGGAATGTCGGTGCCTGCCGCCAAGCTTGACCCTGCGCCTTCCGGCACCGATCCCGAGCGTGAACTGGGAGTTCCTATGTCCACCGACCTGTATGGTGCCCGCGTGCTCGGCATCGCCGGCGACCGGCGGAGCCTTCGGTTGCGGGTGTTCGTCGTTTACTACGAGCCCTCGATCGAGGGAGGCTTCCCGCTGCCCGAGGACGCCGTGTTCTTCCTGCGGCTGCTGTGGGATTTCGCGGACAGGGAGTACGGCCGCCCGCGCCCGCTGGCGCGGGTCTTCGACTACAAGCCGTTGATGGACGAGGCTTGGGTGGCGGCCAACGCCCGGTGGTTCATTGAGGGCGTGGAGCGGGTGGCCACGCGCAACCATCCGATGACGGATGAGCAGTGGGACGAACTGGGGATGTTCTACCACCTGCGCGACGGCGGCTGGCAGGACGAGGAACTGCTGGTCCAGGGCGACTACGTGGTCCGGGTCACCGACCCGCGCTGGCTCGAGGGACTGGAACCCGGGGATACCCGGTCGACCGTCTGGGACACCGGCTCGGGTGCCCCCGAGCCGCGCGACGCGCCGCACGTGCCCGACTTCTCCCGCCCGGCGCACGTGATCGAGCCGTTCCGCGCGGGGAGGCGCGAGGGACGCCAGGTGAGCGGCATGGCGTTCTCCGACGACGGTGCTCATCTCGCCGTCCTTAACGGGAGCCGGGAGCTTGTCGTCTACGAGACGGCGGACTGGACCGAGCGGTTGCGCCTCGCCCATGGGGTCGGGCTTCCGGTACTCATGTGGGTGCCGGGGCGTCCCGTCGTGGCGGTGAAGTCCTTCCTTGATGACGAGCAGTGGGCGTACGACCTGGAGGCCGGCGCGGTGACTGAGGCGCCACACGAGCCGGGGGGCGTCCGGTCCCGCACGGGGCGGTATCGCGCCCGGCACCTCCTGCCGGGGGTCGAGTTCATCGACGCCGACGGCGGGGCGGACGAGTCCGTTGTCCTGCCGGACGGCTTCGACGCGGGCCGACTACGGCAGGTGGCGTTCAGCGCCGATGAGTCCCGGATGTTCCTGATCGGCGAGGACCATCCCGACATCACGGTCGCGGAGCCGAGCACCGGCCGCGTCCACGGCCGCATCGAAACGGACTGGGACTGGGTGCGCGACCTCGCAGTCGCCCCCAGCGGCCGGTACATACTCATCACGCAGAGCCCTTTCGCCTCGGACTACCAGCGCGAGCCGAGCGTCTGGCGGGTGGCCGGCGGCCCCGTCATGCACGGCTCGCTGGAACGCCAGGCGCACCTCGTGGCCTGGTCGCCCGACGACAGGTGGGCGGTGGTGGAGAGCCGGATCCGAGAGAAGGCGCCGAGCCGACTGGACGTCTTCCCGATAGGCCTACCCGCGGAGCCGCCCGAGGAACTGCGGGCCGTACTGGCCGGGGAGGAAGAGTCACGCCAGGTCTACTGGGAGTAGTTCCTCCTGAGGGCGAATTGATCAGGCCGTGAGCTCGTACTCCCCCTGGTCGTGGGTGGTGAACGCGGTGGTGTTCGCGTGCGAGGTGGAACCGCCAATATTCAGGAAGGCTCTCGTTTGGCGACCACGGTGCGCAACTTCAAGACGGCCTCGCCTCCGGCAACGCCAACGCCCTCATTCCCGGCCGCCACGGCGGCACGCCGACACCTATGCCGTCTGACAACCGGGCGAACTTTCCGGTCACAGCACTACCTCGGTGCTTTGTCGGTGTCGGCGGAGGTTGTGGGGCGCTTGTTGGGCCGGTAGCTGGGGCCGTCCATGAACACCTGGTAGGAGTTGTTGATCAGCCGGTCCAGCAGGGACTCGCCGACGACCTTGTTCGGGAACAGCGGATACCAGTCCTTCGGTGCCCGGTTGGAGGTCAGGACCAGCGGTTTGCGGGCCACGGCGCGTTCGCTGACCAGCTCATACAGATCGTCGGCTTGGGCGGCTTTGAGTTCACGCATCGCCCAGTCATCCAGGATGAGCACGGCGGGGCGGGCGAGTTCGGCCAGGCGTTTGGGCCAGGATCCGTCGGCGTGGCCGCCGGATAGGTGCGCCAGGGCGCGGGAGGCCTTGATGAACCGACGTCGTAGCCGGCGCGGATGCCCTGCCTTTCAGTGACCCGGGGCGAGCCCTGTCCGACATCTCGAACGTCACGCGAGATAGCGGATGCGGGCTCAGGCAGGAGTCTGAGAGGCGGGGTGGTGATGTCAAGATTCCCCGCGCTCGCGGCCATGAGGCGTGCACGGCGATGCTGGCCAGGGCGGGGAGACAAGGCCGGGTTTCAGCGGCTTGTCGCCGACCGGGGCGGCCGTCGATGACGTTGATGTCGAAAACCCGCCAGACGCCATGCGGCGAGCGCTGGTGGAATTCCGCCATGTCCATGTCCTCGCCCCAGAACGGATCGTCGACGATGCACCGTGACAAGGCCCTGCTGTTCCGCGAGTCGCATCGGAGCGGCAGGCCATTGCTGCTGGCCAACGCGTGGGATGCCGCGTCGGCACGGGTGGCGGAGGACGCCGGTGCCGTCGCGGTCGCCACGACGAGCGCGGGCGTCGCGTGGAGTCTCGGTGCCGCCGACGGCGACCGGCTCGACCGCGACCCGGCCCTCGAGCTCATCGGCCGGGTCGTCGCCGCGGTCGACGTCCCCGTCACCGCGGACATCGAGAGCGGCTACGCCGATGACCCTGACGGGGTCGCCGTGACGGTCGGTGGCGTCCTCGCCGCGGGTGCCGTCGGAATCAACCTCGAAGACGCGCACCACTCCGGGCCGGAGCCGCTGCGCCCGGTGGCGGAGCAGGCCGACCGGATCGCCGCGGCCCGCCAGGCCGCCGACGCCTCTTCCCTGTTCATCAACGCGCGGATCGACACGTACCTGCTCGCCGTTGGAGATCCGCACGACCGGCTGTCGGACACCCTGAAACGCGCCGAGGCGTACATCGCCGCCGGAGCGGACGGCGTCTTCGTGCCCGGTGTCACCGACCCTGAGACCGTCTCGGCACTGGTGGAAGGCCTGAACGCGCCCCTGAACGTGCTCGCCGGTCCAGGAGCACCGGACGTCGCCACGCTCGCCGGACTGGGCGTGGCGCGGATCAGCCTCGGCTCGTCCATCGCCCAGGCCGCGTACGCCCTCGTACGGCGAAGCACGCAGGAGCTGCTCGCCACCGGCACCTATGGGACGCTCTCCGAGGCGCTCGACTACGGGGAGCTCAACGCCCTCCTGCGGCCTGCGAGCCGATGAGCACCAGCAGGTCACCCGCAGTGATTCGCTATGGAGGTCGCCCAAGCCCTCATCCGGCGCCGCGCTAGTCTCTGAACGCATGGCGGATGAGCACGTGTTGCAGGACGCTCCCTACCGCAGGGTGGTGCGTGTCGGCGATACCGTCCGCAGGCCGACCCACGCGTGGACGCCGGCCGTCCACGGGCTGCTTCGACATCTGGAGGACGTCGGGTTTCCGTATTCGCCGCGGGTGTTGGGGATCGACCCGGATGGTCGTGAGATTCTCACCTACATTGACGGCGAGTCCGGCCCGCAGGGCTGGGCCAAGGTCGTCGACGATGCAGGGCTGATGGCCTTCGCCCGCCTGCTCCGCCACTATCACGACGCGGTCGCCGGCTTTCGCCCAGCCGAGGAGGTCGGTTGGTTCACCGGCGAGACAGGGCTGGGCGACGACGAGGTGATCTGCCACGGCGATTTCGGCCCGTGGAACGTCGTCTGGCGAGGTGAGCGCCCGGTCGGGATTCTGGACTGGGACTACGCCCGTCCGGCGGACCGCATGTACGACCTCGCCTACGCGCTGCAGTACGTCACGCCCTTTCGAGACGACGCCGAATGCGTCCGCTGGTTGCGCTACCCCGAGCCACCCGACCGGCGCCACCGCCTGGAGTTGTTCGCCGCCACCTACGGGCTGACCTCCACCGCAGGCGTCATCGACGCGGTCATCGACGTCCAGCGCGATGGAATCGAGCAGGTCCGCAGGCTTGCCGAGCAGGGACACCAGCCCCAAGCCCGCTGGGTCGCCGACGGTCTTCTCAACGAAGTGACCGGCAGGCTCGCCTGGAGTCGCGCCAACCGGCACTTGTTCGAGTAGCCATCCCGTTGGGGCTGCTGAGGCTCGTCGGACAGGCTCGGCCGTCAGAAGGTGAGGCCCTGCCGGAGGAGCCGCAGGCCCAGCGGGGTGGCGACATGGCGGACCGCCTTGCCCTCCCGCCGGGTGGCGACGAGGCCCGCTCCCCGCAGGGTCTTGGCGTGCGTCGAGGCCGAGGCCACGCTGATGCCGAGTTTGAGGGCGAGTTCGCTGGTGGTCCGGTGTTCGACGAGGATCGAGAGGACGGCGGCGCGCGTCCGGCCGAGGAGCGCGGCCAGCGCGTCCGGCGGCTCGGTGTCGACGAGGGGCACCGGCGTGAGCGCCGGATAGACGAGCAGCATCGAGCCGTCCGTGTGGGTGCCGATCATCGGCCGCCCGGTCCAGAACACCGACGGCATCAGCGTGAGGCCGCGTCCCCGCGGCGCGTGTTCACTGTCCTCCGGGACGTCGACCACGAGGTCGGTGCCGTCCCAGCGCGAGCCCGGGTACAGCCCGGCGAGCGCGGCGCCGACCCCCTGCTCGGCGGTGACCACCCGCCGCCACGCGAGGTCGGCGTCGAAGCTCGCCCGGATCCGCGCCTCGTCCCGCCCGACGACGACGCCGTACGCGTCGCGCAGCGCGTGCTCCAGCGCCCCCCAGGCCTCGCGGTCGCGGTCCGCCAGGCGCCGTGGCAACGACGTCGGGCTGCACGTGCGGACGAGCTCGGCCCGCGCACGGTCGTGCGGCGTCGACAGCACCATGTCGAGACCGTCCTCGAAACCCTCGCTGACCGGATCGACGAAGAGCGGGCCGGCGGCGCTCGGCGGGATCAGCTCCAACAGCGGGAGCGCCGTACGGGGCAGCCGCGTCCGGCGGGCCCAGCGCGCGAAGACGGCGTCGTCGCGCTGGAGCGTGGCGAGCGCCATGCCCAGTTCCAGGAGCGGTGCCGGTCCGGTGGCGAAGCGAACCCGCAGCAGATCGTCGGCGGTGAGCCGCAAGCGCAACATTGCCTCCACCTTTCAGCTTCGGCCGAAACCATGGAGCCCCGGTGCGGGCCGCGCGGACGATGCGCGAAACCCCTACCGAAAGGCCGGTCATGCAGAAGGTATCCATCATCGCCGCGATCGCGGGTACGACCGTCGTCCTGGGCGCCCCGGCCGCCCGGGCGAGCGACTGGCAGCCGTACCGGGCCCAGCCGTTCACCACTTCCGGAGTCTGCCCGTTCACCGTCCACGGCGACATCGTCCAGGACGAGGAGGAGGTCCGTACCGACGCGACCTTCCCGGACGGCACGCCGCGCATCCAGGAGTTCCGCGGACCGCTCGTGATCCGCTTCACCAACACCGCGAACGGCCGCTCGGCCGTACGCGACGTGTCCGGCTACGGCCGCCTCCACAAGTTCGCGGACGGTGGGTCCGCGTGGTTCTTCGATGGCGGAGCAAGCGTCCGCGTTTACATCGGCAACAAGGCCTACCCCGCCGGCTGGTACATCGTGCACGGCAGGTTCCGGCTCACGATCACACCCGACAACACGCGCGACTTCCCCCACCTCCACGCCGACGTCGAGAACCTCTGCCGGACCCTCGCCTGATCACGGCACCATGCCGCGGCCGTCCGCACCCGACGGCCGCGGTTCCAAGCCGCGGGTTTCCGGCTTCCGGCACATCGCGGGGTACGGCGGGACGCTCACAGAGTCGAATCGCCACGCGAGCCCATCGTGGCGTCATCCGGCACGAAGGGCTTCGCTGACGACTTCCGTCTTCGTCACGATCGGGATCGCATTTGACATCGTGCGGGAATCGGTCGCGGATTCCAGAACTCTGAATAGGGTGGAGGGATCGGCGGTCATGTCGTACGTGTCGATCACGATGGGAGTGACGAACGTGCGCGGGGAGTTCGGGGGCGGGGACGAGGAGCCGGCCGATGTCGTGGTGCTCGGCCCGGTGGGCGTCGAGCGTGCCGGAACACTGGTACGGCCGTCGTCGGGAGTATCGCGGGCACTGCTCGGAGCGCTCGCGCTCAGCGGGCCGTCGGGCCTGTCGGCCTCGGCGCTGTCCGAGACGGTCTGGGGTGAGCGTGGGACCTCCGGATCGCTGCTGGGAGTCGCGGTGTACCGGTTGCGCCGATGGCTCGCCGACGTGGCCGGAACGGCCGTAACGGTACGGCGGACGACCATGGGGTACGCGCTGGAGGTCGTGCGCGGGGACGTGGACGTGGCGGTGTTCCGCAGGCTGACGGCCGAGGCCGCGACCGTGGACGCGGCGGGCCGACTCGACGCGCTGGAGCGGGGCCTCGACCTGTGGCGCGGCGACGCGCTGGAGGACGTCTCACCGGACAGCATCGACCACGCCGCCATGGCCCGGCTGCTGAGGGAGCGGGCCGCCGCGACGGTGGAGTACGCGCGGGTGGCGCTCGAGGCCGGAGCGCCGCGCCGGGCCCTCGACCGGATCGGCCCGCTGATCGAGCGACATCGGCTGGACGAGCGTCTTCTCGCCGTCTGGATCGAGGCACTGGCCTGCTGTGGACGGCAGGCCGAGGCCCTGGAGGCGTATGAGGAGGCGCGTGGCCGTCTGCGGGACCAACTCGGTGTCGATCCCGGACCCGAGCTGCGAGACGCCCACGTCCGGGTGCTGCGTCAGGAGATGCCGTCGGCGCCTGCCCCGGAGGCCGTACGCCCCGACCAGGTCCCGGCCGCGATCGGAGATTTCACCGGCCGCGCCGACCAGGTGAATCGGATGCTCGACCTGCTGTCGGCGGATCACCGCGCCGTCGTTGTGTCGGCGGTCGCCGGAATGGGTGGGGTCGGCAAGACGACGCTCGCCACCTACGTCGCGCATCACCTGCGGGAGGAGTTCCCCGACGGGCGGCTGTACGTCGATCTGCGTGGTGCGGAGCAGGAGCCGGCCGATCCCGGTGAGGTGCTGGGCCGCTTCCTGCGTGCGCTCGGCGTCGGCCCGGCGGCGATTCCCGAGGGGCTCGGCGAGCGTGCCGCCTTGTACCGCAGCATGGTGGCGGACCGGCGCATGCTGATCGTGCTGGACAACGCCTCCGAAGAGCAGCAGGTGGCTCCGTTGCTGCCAGGCGGCGAGGGGTGCCGGGTGATCGTGACGAGCCGGTCGCGACTGACCGCGCTGCCGGGCGTGCGGCTCATCGAGCTCGACGTCCTTGACCACGGGCAGGCCGTCGACCTGCTCAGCCGGATCATCGGCGCACCTCGCGTCGCCACCGAGCCCGATGCGGTCGAACGCCTCGCCTCGATATGTGGGGGGCTCCCGCTGGCACTGCGGGTGGCGGGCGCCCGGTTGGCCGCCAAGCCGCACTGGCGGATCGCCGACTTCGTCGCCCGGCTGGCGGATCGTCGGCGGTTGGACGAACTGACCCATCGTGGGCTGAGCGTGCGGGCCGCCCTCGACCTCAGTTACGACGGCCTCGATCCCGCCGGCAGGCGGCTGTACCGGCTGCTCGGCCTGCTCGAGGCGCCCGACTTCGCCGGCTGGGTGGCGGCCGCCGTCCTGGACGCCTCCTTCTCCGAGGGCACCGAGATCCTCGAGCAGCTGATCGACGCGCGACTTCTCGACGTGACCGTCCACAACCCTGGGGACGATGTCCGGTACCACTTCCACGATCTCGTCCGCGACCACGCACGCGAGCGCTGCCTCGCCGAGGACCTCGTCTCCGAGGGGGAGGCGGCCGTGCTCAGGGCCCTGGGCGGCTGGCTCGCGCTGACCGACCGTGGCGTGCACACCGTGAACGGCGGTGGCAACACGACCACGGTCGGCGACGCGACGCGATTCCCCGTCGATGAGATCGCCGACCGGGTCGTCGAGCGGCCCGCAGAGTGGCTGGAACGCGAGCGGATCGGGCTGACCGCCGCAGTCGGCCATGCCGCACGCCTCGGTGAGGGCGAGCTGTGCTGGGAACTCGCCGTCCGTTCCTCCATCCTGTTCCAGCCCGCACACTATGTGGACGCCTGGCAACAAGTCGTCGACGTCGCCCTGCCGGCCACGCGGACGTCGGGGAACCGGCGCGGAGAGGCGGCCGTGCTCGAGCGGCTCGCCGAACTCTGCTCCGCGCGCCGCGATTACGACCGCGCACTCGACGGCCTCCGCCAAGCGCTGCGGATCTTCGAGGCGACCGAAGACGCTCACGGGACCGGACGAGTGCTGCGGCAACTCGCCGTGGTCCACCGGATGACCGGCCGGTTCTCCGAGGCACTGCGCGACGGTGAACGCGCCTGCGCGTTGCTCCAGAAGGTCGGCGACGCCGCCGGCCGGGCGCACGCCCTGATGGTCATCGGCTGCGTCCACCACGAACGCGGCAACGCGGAGACCGCCCTGTCCGTGCTCACCACAGCCCGCGCCGTAGCCCGTGACGCCCGGTACACCAACATCGAGGTCCAGTCCGCCTACTGGATCGGCCAGGCGCTGCTCGCCCTCGGCCGCCACCACGACGCCAGGTCGCTGTTCGAGTACGTCAACGACGCGTCGGCCGCGGCGGGCAGCCGGCTCGGTGACATGTACGCGAACCACGGCCTCGGCTGTGCCTACGCGGCCCTCGGCCGACCCGACGACGCCGAACGATCCCTCAGGACGGCGCTGCGCCGCGCCGAGGAGCGAGACGACCGGCTGATGCGCGCCCGGATCCTCTACCTTCTCGGCGACCTGCGGCATCGCCGCGGGGAGCACCGGCACGCCCGCGGTCTGCTCGAGAAGGCCCTCGAACTCGCCGACGCGGTCTCCGTCCCGCTGTGGAAGGCCAGGTGTCTCCTGCTGCTCGGCGACATCATCGACGCGACCGGCGTGGAGGAGGACGCCGCGCGAGCGTTCCACCGCGAAGGCCTGTCGATCTTTACCGAGCTCGGTGTTCCCCTGCCGCAGGAGACCGTCCAGCGCGAGAACGCAGGTCATGCGGAGTAGCGCCCGGCGGCTGCATGGTCCCGGGGACCGACGGCGCCCGTACGGCACCAGCCGACGGCGGGGGCTTCGCGGACGTCGCGCCACCGGCACGCGGCGCCTCGCTTCGGCCGGCGGAACGCGGATCGAGTCCATGTTCGGAACGTATGCGGGCCCGATTACATATCGACTACATGCCGCTTGCTCCGGCCATCCCGGGACGGTCGCCATCCGTGCCTCGTGTCGACGGCTGGGCCGGTAAAGCATCTGTAATCGATTTGAAATTGCAGGTGCCGAATACTGACCGCACCGACCGCCTCAGGGGAGGCGAGTCCGGTCGGTCCGGCTGTTGCCGCAGCAGGGACCGAGTCCCGCGCGGATGCCGGCGCGCCACCGATCGAACCAGCCAGCGGAGCGACTGGTCACGCGTCATAGGCACAATCGGCTTTCGGCCCAAGTCGAGGGGGAGCATTGGATCGCCGACAGATGACGCGTGCCCGCGTAAGCCGTACCCGACAACGGCGCCCATTGCCGGCGAATCTCCCTCAAACTGCCCGGAACCTGCTGGAGGAGTTGCGCGCCCTGAAGGACCGTTCCGGGTACGACCTCCGCGCGCTGGAGGGGAAGACCTACGCGAGCCGCTCGTCCTGGGGGCGCTGGCTCAGCGGAGAGACGTGGATCCCCTGTGCGGCCGTCGAGACCATGGCCGAGCTGTGCGGCGGTGACAAGCAGCGCCTCCGGGCGCTGTGGTACTTCGCGGACGACGACCGGCGAATCCCTTCCGTCCCGGAGCACGCCGGCGACACCCGGCCGCCCGCCGCCGAGGATCCGAAGGGCGCGGCGCCCGATGCCACCTCGTCGCAGGGAGCGGCGCCCGATGTCGTTTCGCCGGAGGGCTCAGCCCCTGATCTCGCCCCGCCGCAGGGAGCGACGCCTCATATCGCCTCACCGGAGGACGCGGTGCCCGATGGCTCCTCGCCGGAGGGTGCTGCACGCGAGGACGTCCCGGCGGCGGGGGCGGCCCGGAACGACACGTCGCCGGAGGGGGTGGCGCGCGAGGACATCGCCGCGGAACGCTCCGACGCGGCGGCGTTCCGGCGGCCCGGCACTCCGAGGCGAAGACGGATGCTCCACGTCGGCATCACGCTCGGCTGCTCTCTCGCCGCCGCCGCCACCGGCCTCGCCGCCGGGCTGTCACTCCGGCCGGAACCGGCTCGGCGACCGCACCCGGCCCCCACCTACGCGCAGTGGAGCACCCGGCCGCAGATCCTCGCACGCGCCCGGACCTGGCGCCCGCACAGCGGCCGGCGCATCCCGTACGACATCTCGAAGAAGCGCGGCGGCTACCGCACGGACGGCTCCGGGTACGCCTCCATGGCCCTCGGACTTCCGGCGCCGGGGCCCAACTCCACCGACCTCGCCTGGGGCGGCTACACCCGGCAGATCCCCCCGTCCAAGCTGCTCCCCGGCGACCTGATCATCAATGCCACCGGTCAGGCGACCATCCGGCAGGTCGCGATCTTCGAGAAGTGGGCGAACACCTCGCACACGGCGTACTGGGTCTACCAGCAACGCCGCGAATACGGCACGGATCACCTGGTGCTCCGCTACGCCCTGTCCGCGAACAGCCCCTACCGCCCGTACCGACCCCTGAACATCAACGAACAGGACGAGCCCTCCTCCTGAGCCGCCCGGCCCCGGGTGAGGTCGCCTGGCGGCCCGCCGAACTTTTACGCCGAGTAGGCGTGAGACGACGCTCTGCCCGCCGGGCGGTCGGGCACACCGACGTTTACGACCTTCCCGGACGGCACGCCGCGAATCCAGGAGTTCCGCGGGCCACTCGTGATCCGCTTCACCAACACCGCGAACGGCCGGTCGGCCGTACGCGACGTGTCCGGCTACGGCCGCCTCCACAAGTTCGCGGACGGCGGATCCGCGTGGTTCTTCAACGGCGGAGCCAGCGTCCGCGTGTACGCCGGCAACAAGGCCTACCCCGCCGGCTGGTACATCGTGCACGGCAGGTTCCGGCTCACGATCACACCCGACAACACGCGCGACTTCCCCCACCTCCACGCCGACGTCGAGAACCTCTGCCGGACCCTCGCCTGATCACGGCACCATGCTGCGGCCGTCCGCACCCGACGGCCGCGGTCCGACGATTCGCGGCCGCTCGCGCCTTGTGACGTGCCTGGGGGATCGCGGCGTCTGGGGAGTAGAAGACGAACGGACGACGCCGAGGAAGGTCCGATGGCCAAAGAACCGAATGGTTTCCATGAGTTCGCCGCCGCCCGCAGCGCCTCGCTCTTTCGCACCGCCTGCCTGCTGTGCGACGACTGGCATCTGGCCGAGGACCTGGTGCAGACGACGCTCGGCAAGCTCTACGCGTCATGGCGGCGCGTGCAACGGGCCGAGAACCCGGCGGCCTACGCCCGCAAGGTACTGCTGCGGACCTACCTTTCTCACGCCCGGAAACGCAGCAGCGGAGAGACACCGAGAGAACGGCTACCGGATACCGCGGCCGCCGACTCCGATCAGGCGCTTCGCCTGACGCTGCTGAACGGGCTCGCGCAACTCTCCGCGCAGGACCGTGCCGTGCTGGTGCTCCGCTACTGGGAGGACCAGAGCGTCGAGGAGGTCGCGGCCCTTCTCCGGCTGAGTTCCGGTGCCGTACGGAACCGAAGCATGCGTGCCCTCGGCAGGCTCCGTGAAGCGCTCGGCGACGAACTCGACGTGCTGATCCGGTGACGAGGAGATGGCACCGACGCACCGCAGGAATGGCCCACCCGAAGGACCAAGGGGAGAACAAGTGATGGATGTCGAGGAGCAGCGGCTGACCCAGGCCATGCACCGAGCAGCGGGAGGCATCGAGCCCGAGGTGAGCGCGCTGATCGATGGGGGCGTACGGCGTGGCCGCCGGATGCGGTTGCGGCACCGCGTGCGCACCGCGTCGGCGGTCGCCGCGGTGACCGCGGCCGCCGTGACCGCCGGTGTCCTGACCGTCGGAGCGGGCGGCGGGGCCACCCCATCGCAGTCGCCGTCCGTACGGCTGGTGAGCGCGACGGAGGTACTCGGCAAGGCCGCCGAGGCGGCCGAGACGCGCCCGCAGGCCAAGCCGCGCCTGAACCAGTGGCTGTACCAGAAGACGCTCGAATCCGGAGTCGGCGCCGAGCACGGCACGCGCCCGGTGACCAGCGAGACGTGGACGAGGTTCGACGGCAGCGGAGATGCCTCGTTCCAGAACGGAAAGCTGGTGCTCTCTCACACGAGAGGCCCCTCCGCTCGGGAGATGCGGAAACGGATCGACTCGGCGGCATCACTGTCGACGGATCCCAAGGCGCTCCGCGCGAAGATCTACAAGGATGTCGACGCTGAGCAGCGCAGCGACTGGCAATACCCGACGCGCGATGGGGCAGCCTTCGGGAATGCCGCGCAGTGGCTCTGGAGCACCCCGGTCGGCATTCCGCCCAAGGCCCAGGCCGCCCTCTATCGCGTCATCGCCACGATCCCCGGCGTCAAGGTCGAAAAGGTCAAGGACGGTGCCGGCCGCCCCGCCATCGCGGTGACACACGGCTACGGCGAACAGTTCCTCCTCGACCCGACCACCTACCAGATGGTGGGGCAGCGAACCGTCAACAACGGCCACAACGCGCCGATCTCGAAGACCGACGGCGTGGACCCCAGGTGGAAGAAGCTCCCCGTGGGTGCCGTCACATACTCCCTCACCCGCCTCACCGCGAAGATCGTCGACCGCGCCGGCCAGCGGTGACGGCGTCGATCGAGTGAGTTCCCCGGTCGCCGCGGACTCCCCGTCCGCGGCGACCTTGAAAGACGACTCAGCTGAGAGGACACCTACCGGATGAAGGCACATGTGAAGCGGCTGGCCATCGCCGCCGGCGCGTCGGCGGCACTCGTCGGTACGGCACCCGCCGCATCGGCGGCCTCGCCTCCTGCCACGGCGAAGACTGCTTCTGCCTGGCAGCGGTACGACGTGCCGGTGCAGGGACGAGCGAACATCGTGGGCGTCGCGGCGACCAGCCGGGACAACGCGTGGGCCGTGGGCTTCCAGGTCAGCGATGAGGTCGGCCTCGCGCGCCGCGACCACCTCGGTCCGGCGGATCCCGGGGGTGTCACACACGCTCGGTCGGCGGCGGATGAGTGCGTCGAGGCGACGGACTTCCCCTCGCTGATGCTGCGCTGGGACGGACGCGAGTGGCGGCAGGTACCGGTGCCCCGCATCGGCCGGATCGGACACATCAGCGCCTCGGGCCCTGACGACGCGTGGGCCGGCGCGGACTGCGGCCTTCTCCACTGGGACGGCCGTAGCTGGACCACTGTCCAGGTCGCCCCGACAGGCGCCCAGCAGACCAGCACCGGAGCCGTCGATGCGGTCGGGCCCGACGATGCATGGATGGTCGGCGGGACGTACGACAACCAGACGGGTGTCGAGCACGGCATCGTCCAGCGATGGGACGGCCGCCAGTGGCACAACGTTCAACTGCCCGACCTCGGCGATAACTTCGGGTTCAATGACGTGGACGCACGGGGATCGAACGACGTGTGGGTCGTGGGCACCGACTTCACCGACAACGACCAGCGCCCCGAGCGGCTCGTACCCCTTCACTGGGACGGAAGCTCGTGGAAACGGCTGCCCGAACCCGCCACCGACCAGTGGACCAAGCGCGTCGATACCGTTCGGGTCCTGGGCACCGGCGACGTATGGGTGGGCGGCTGGAGCAAGTCCACGTTCAGCGGAGACGCGATCCGCAACCCGCTCCTCATGCACTGGAACGGCCGCGCATGGGCCACGTCGCCGGCCCCGGACGGCCCCCTCGAGGTGACCGACCTCGCGGATGACCGCGGCCGGTTGACAGCCGTCGGCGACACCTTCTCCCCCGGCGTCTCGGAGTACGGGATGTCCGTGCTGCGGTGGACCGGCGAGCGCTGGACGGCCGACGCGGTACCGACCACGGGCACCGCATCCCTCTTCGGGGCGGCCGCCATCCCAGGCGGCGGAACATGGGTCACCGGCGCCGTCGGTGACAACGAGACCATGCGCCCGCTCATCGCCCGCCGAGGCTGACACCGAGCCTGGGCGACGGCGACTTCTAGGGCACGAGCGTCAGGGTGTGGGCGGCCTCGCGGCGGATCGTCGCGGGGTCGGACCGCATCGGGATCGTGTCGCCGCGCGCCCACAGCGGCGCCTGGTCCCAGTAGTGGTCCGCGAAGGCGTGGCCGGACGCGCCGGTGAGGTTGATCCAGCGGGAGCGGTTCGGGTCGGCCAAGTCGACGACCATGCGCATGGACGGCACCCAGTCGACCTGGTAGCCCTCCTGAGGGTTCCAGCCGGTCGCGTCGACGAGTGAGTCGCCGCCCGCGAGCTTCAGCGGACCGCGGTTGAACAGCCACTCGATCGGCCCGATCCCGGAGGTGCCGAAGGTCTGGTTGGTCAGCGTCAGCGTGTGCAGGTCGCCCCAGCGCCACTTCGCCGGGTCGCCGCCGAGCCGCCCGCGCAGCTCCCGCTCGGCGTCCTTGAGGGCCAAGGCAAGCATGGCGTCGCGGGTCTCCCTCGCCGGCGTGCGTACGTCGTCCCACCAGGGGTCGTCCGGCCGGTTCAGGAGGTTCCGCAGCACCTCGAACCAGCGGTCGCCGCCGTCGGGGCGGGCGTCCTCGGGCAGTTCGTCGTCGAACGTCCGCAGCAGCAGGTGGCGGTAGACGGCGTTGTAGAAGGCGGCCGGGGCGGAGCGGGCGGGCTGGGTGAAGTCCCAGCCGCGCAGCAGCGCCACCGCGGGACCGGAGCCGACGCGCAGCAGGTGCGGCACCAGGGTCGGCGCGAAGCCGTTGCGGTCGTCGAGCTGGATCCGTCCCATCGTCGCCGCGTCCATCACCGGCGTCCGCTGGACCAGTTCGGTGATGCGCGCGGCGCGGTAGCCGTACGCCCAGTCGCGGGTCAGCATCCGCGGGTAGCCCGGTCCGGTGGCGGCGTTGTTCGCGGTGACGATGTAGCCCTGCGGCGGGTCGTACGCGCTGGGCAGCTCGTCGAACGGGATGTACCCCTTCCACTCCTGCGCGCCGGTCCAGCCCTGCGCCGGCCAGCGCCCGTCGCCGCTCGTGCGGATCGGGATGCGGCCGGGCGCCTGGTACCCGATGTGCCCGTCGACGTCGGCGTACACGAGGTTCTGCGCGGGGACCTCGAAGGACCGGGCCGCGGCGCGGAACTGCTCCCAGTTCCCGGCGGTGTCGAGCGAGACGATGGCGTCGGCGGTCCGGCCCGGGTCGAGCGCGGTCCACCGCAGCGCGACCGCCGCGCCGTTCCCCGCCGTACGGGCCGAGGTCATGACGTCGGACAGCAGCGGCCCGTGCCGCGTCGCCCGTACGGTGATGGTCACCGGGTCGGCGCCGGCCACCTTGATCTGTTCGGTCCGGAGCGCGAGGGGCTCCTGGCGGCCCTGGTACTCGTACGTCGCACCGGTGACCCGCTCCAGGTACAGGTCGGTGACGTCCGGGCCGAGGTTCGTGAAGCCCCAGGCGATCCGGGCGTTGTGCCCGATGATCACGCCGGGGACGCCGGAGAACGTGAACCCGGTGACGTCGAACGGGCAGGCGGCGGACGGCCGGCGGCAGTGCAGCCCGGCCTGGTACCAGATCGACGGCATCTGCGGCGCGAGGTGCGGGTCGTTCGCCAGGAGCGGCTTCCCGGTGTTCGTGCGCTTGCCCGAGACGACCCAGGAGTTCGAGCCCAGGCCGGGGGCGCCGTTGCCGAGCATCGTCGGCATGGCGTGGATCGCGGCGGCGACGCGGGTCAGCGCCGGGGACAGCGCGCGGGCGCGCGGGGCCGGGCCCGTACGGCCGCCGGAGCCACCGGAGACGATGACCGGGTTCCGGTCGTACGGGTAGCCGGGGTAGAGCTGGTCGGCGCGGGCCGGGGAGACCTTCGTGGCGGCGATCGCGCGGCCCAGCTCCTCGTCCATGTTGCTGCGCAGGTCCCACGCCATCGCCTTGAGCCAGGACAGGGAGTCGACGGCGGTCCACGGCTCGGGGTGGTAGCCGGTCCGTTGCAGGCCGAGCACGGAGTACTCCAGGCTCTGCGTCGCGGTGTCGCGGTGCCGGCTCAGCCAGGCGTTCACGCCTTGGGCGTACGCGTCGAGGTAGCGCCGGGTGTCGGGGCGCAGCAGCGGCAGTTCCCGCTCGGCGACCCGCCGCCAGCCGAGCGTACGGACGACCTTGTCGGTGTCGAGGGTGGTCCGGCCGAACAGCTCGGACAGCCGCCCGGCCGTGATGTGCCGCCGGAAGTCCATCTCCCAGAACCGGTCCTGCGCGTGCACGTAGCCCTGCGCCCGCATCAGGTCCTCGGCGCTGTCGGCGTAGATCTGCGGGACGCCCCACCGGTCCCGGAGGACGGTGACGTCCGCGCCCAGCCCGGGGACCGAGACGCGCCCGCCGACCTGCGGGTAGGACCGCCGGACCGTCCACGTCACGTACAGCGTGAGCACCAGCGTGAGCACCAGCGCGAGCGCAAGGAGGGTGATCAGGACGCGGGCGGCCCAGCGGATCGGGCGCGGCAGCCGGGCGAGGGGCGCGAACCGGACCATCGACTCTCCACACGCCGAAGCGGGATGATCGCGCCAGTAAACCATTCGGGTCGGCATCCCGGAACTACCCGGACCAGCACCCCAGAACGGGACCTCTCACCACGACCCGGCCGTCGGGCGAACATGCCTCCTGCTAGCGTTGATCTTTGTTGCGGACTTGGTCAAGACATCGCCCGAGGAGGCCGTGTGCCCGCTGAGGAGCCGCCCCGCGCCGACGACACGTCCCTCCCCGACATCCCGTTGGGAGTGCCGACCGCCGCACGCATGTACGACGAGGCGCTCGGCGGGAAGGACCACTTCCAGGTGGACCGCGACGCCAACGCCAGGCTCTACAAGATCATCGGCGAGGACCGGGTGCGGTCCACGGCGCTGGAGAACCGCCGGTTCCTGGGCCGGGCGGTGCGCCACCTGGCTCATGAGTGCGGGATCCGCCAGTTCCTCGACGTCGGCTCGGGCCTGCCCTCCGCGCGCAACACCCACCAGATCGCCCAGGAGGTCGATCCGGCGGCGAAGGTGGTCTACGTCGACATCGACCCCATCGTCGCCGCGCACGGCAAGGCGCTGCTCTCCAGGGACGGCACCCGGATCGTCACCGCGGACATGCGCGAGCCGGAGACGATCCTCGACGACCCCCAGGTGCGGGAGCTGATCGACTTCAGCCGGCCCGTGGCGGTGCTGTTCGTGGCGGTGTTCCACTTCGTCACCCCGGCCGAGGACCCGGCGCGGATCGTGGCCGCCTTCCGCGGCCGCCAGGCCCCCGGCTCGTACGTGACGATCTCCCATCTGACCAGCGACGGCGTCCCGCCGGAGGACATCGCCGGGTGGGAGGCCGGGTTCGCCGGCGCCACCTCCCCGATCGTCTTCCGCACCGAGAAGGAGATCCAGGCGCTGTTCGACGGCTACGAGATGGTCGAACCCGGCCTCGTACGCCCGCACACCTGGCACCCGGACGACGACGGCGCACCGCGGACGACCTCGCTGTTCGGAGGCGTCGGGCGGCTCCCCGCCCGCTGACCGCCCCGAGTCGCGGGGCCGGTCGGCAGTGCGTCGAGGAGGCCGTCGACCTCGGCGACGGCCGCGCGGCTCGGGCCTTCGGACCGTCGTGGGTCCCGAAGCGTCACGCCTCCCGGATGCTGACGGCGGCCTGGTGGTGGCGGGGTGCCTCGACCTCGTCGAGCAGCGCGATCGCGAAGTCCGCGTACGTGATCCGGCTCGCCGGGTCGCCGTGGTCGGCGACCCGGTAGCGGCCGGTGCGCCCGCCGTCGTGGTCGAAGTCGCCCGCCGGCGCCACGTACGCCCAGTCGAGGTCACCGGCCCGGAGCTCCTCCAGGCCCGCCGCGTGGCCGAGGAAGAAGGAGCGGTACTCGTTCGGATAGCCGGGCTCGTCCATCAGCGGAGCGCCGGACGCCCCGGGCAGGATCGATGCCAGGCCGACCACCACCAGACGGCGCACGCCCGCCTTCGCCAGGCCGGTGGTCAGGGCGCGGGACGACGCGGTGAAGAAGTCGTGGGGCGGTACGGCCAGGTCCGCGGCGGCGCTGATGGCGGCGTCCTGCCCGCCGGCCGCCTCCTCGACGCTCGCCGCGTCCAGGACGTCGCCCGCCACGATCCGCGCGTCGGTCAGGTCGCGGTGGCGCGCGGGGTCGCGCACCACGGCGGTGACCTGGTGGCCGCGCCGCCGCGCCTCGGCGACGGCCTGCCGCCCGGCCCGACCGCCCGCGCCGAAGATCACGATGTTCATGACGAACCGCCTCTCACCAGGGCCGATCCTGTACGCCGGCCGGTTCACGGAAGCTATCGAGAGCCGCGGTTACCGCCGGGATACCGGTTATCGTGACGTGTCATGAGGGAACCTCTGCCCGCCGACATGTTCGACGAGCTGTGCCCGTCGTCGCTCAACCCGATCCGCTTCGGCGACAAGTGGGCGGCGCTCATCATCCGCTGCCTCGAGCAGGGGCCGCGCCGGTTCTCCGAGCTGCGCGTGCCGCTGAGCCGCGTCACTCCCAAGGTCCTCACCCAGTCGCTGCGATCCCTCGAACGCGCCGGTCTGGTCAACCGCACCGTCTACGCCGAGGCCACCCCGCACGTGGAGTACGAGCTGACTCCGCTGGGCCGCAGCATGCTCGAACCGATCGCGGCCGCCTGCGCCTGGGCGGAGCAGCACTGGGACGAGCTCCTCGACGCCCGCGAGTCGTACGACGACGACGCCCGCCTCGATCGCACCGGCTGACGCGCTTCCGATGGCGTACCCGGGCTCCTGGGTAGTGAGAGAGAGGTAGGCACATACGGGGGGTGTCACAGGTGAACGTCGGTCTTGGCCTGCCCATCGGTGATCCGTCGGTCCTGCTCGGCTGGGCGCGGAAAGCGGACGCCGGCCCGTTCAGCACCGTCGCCCTGCTGGATCGCCTGGTGTACGACAACCCGGAGCCCCTGGTGACGCTCGCCATGGTCGCGGGCGCCACCCGCCGGATCCGCGTTCAGACGGAGGTGCTGCTCGCCCCGCTCCGCCAGCCCGCGCTGATGGCCAAGCAGGTCGCCACCCTCGACCGCCTGTCCGGCGATCGCCTGACCCTCGGCATCGGGCTCGGCGCCCGCCGGGACGACTACCGGGCCGCGGGGATCGATACGCATCGCCGTGGCGCACGCCTCGACGAGGTCATGACCCACATGCGCCGCGTCTGGTCCGGCGAGCCGTACGGGGAGGACATCGGGCCGATCGGACCGGCGCCCGCACGCCGCGGCGGCCCGGAGATCCTGTTCGGCGGTTTCACGCCACCGGCCATCCAGCGCATCGCCCGCTTCGGGGACGGCCTGCTGTGCGCGTCGCCCATCGACGACATGGACGGTCTCTTCCGCGCGACCGAGCAGGCCTGGCGAGCGGCCGACCGGGCCGGCCGTCCCCGACTGGTCGCCCAGCTCAACGCCGCGCTGGGCCCGGACCGCACCGTCGACGACGCACGGGGCCGCATTCGCCGCTACTACAGCGGCGCGGAGTACACGGAGCTCCCGGCGGACTACCCCGACCTGGTCGTGCGGAGGATGCTCACCACCCCGGGCGAGATCCGTGCCGCCGTCGACCGGGTGACCGACATCGGAGCCGACGAGATCATCTTCTACTGCTGGTCCACGGACACCGGGCAGGTCGACCGCTTCGCCGATGCGCTGTCGTAGCCGGTGCGTCCGGGAGGCGAACGCCCGGTAGAGCCGGACAGGGTTTGAATTCGGTTATTACGGCCGAAATTAGACTTAACCGGACGCGCCGCCTGGGCGGATCCGGCGGCGTTCGAACGCGCATCCACGTCGGGGGTGGGGATGCGGTTTAACAGCGGTCTGCTCTGCCTGTCCACGGTCGTCGCCCTCACCGTCGCGCCGCTGAGGGGCTCCGCCGGCGGGCCGGCACCGCCGTCACCCGTGCTGCAGGACCCGCCGCAGGTGGTGAGCCACGACGGGCGGCTGCGCACGAAGATCGTGGTCGATCGGCGTCTGGTGGACGTGGGCGGGCGCAGGCTGTGGGCGCTGACCTACAACGGCCGGTACATGCCGGCCACCCTGCGGCTCAGGCCGGGAGACCGGATGGAGCTGACGATGGAGAACCGGCTGAACGCGCCGACCAACCTGCACGTCCACGGGATGCACGTGTCCCCCAGCGGGCACGCGGACAACATCTTCGTCCGCATCAATCCGCACCAGACGTTCCACTACTCGTACCGGTTCACCCGCAACCTCAAGCCCGGCACCTACTGGTACCACTCGCACGCGGACCCCGGCTCCGCGCCCCAGGTGGCCGGCGGGATGTCGGGCGTCATCGTCGTCGACGGGCTGACGGACCACCTGCCGCGGTCGCTCCGGGGCATCACCGAGCACGTCATCGCGCTCAAGGACTTTCAGGTCCAAGGCGACTCGGTCAAGACCCAGAACCTGAAGATCAGCGCGCCCACCACCCGCACGGTCAACGGTCAGCTGAACCCGACCATCAGGATTCGTCCCGGGGAGTACCAGCTGTGGCGGCTGGCCAACGTCAGCGCCAACATCTACTACCACGTCCACCTGCGCGGACAGCGGTTCCACGTGATCGCGCACGACGCCGACCCCGTCGACCGGATCTGGACCGCCGACTCCCTCCTGCTCGCCGCGGGGACCCGGTTCGACGTGCTGGTCCAGGGCGGCCCGCCGGGCACCACCACCCGGTTGGAGACGCTCCGGTACAGCACCGGGCCCGCCGGGAACACCTTCCCCCAGGCGACCCTGGCCACCCTGGTCTCGGCCGGGACGCCCGTACGGCCCGTACGGCTGGCGACCGCATTCGCGCCGGTCGAAGACCTCAGTCACGCCAAGATCGCCGCACGGCACACCATCGTCTTCTCCGAGAACGCCGCGGGCACCGAGTACTACATCAACGGCCGGCAGTTCGACATGAACCGGGTCGACATCCGGTCGAAGCTGAACACGGTCGAGGAGTGGGTCGTCCGCAACGACAGCAACGAAGAGCACTCATTCCACGTCCACACCAACCGCTTCCAGCTGATGAGCGTCAACGGCCGGCCGCACCACGGCCACGGCCGCCAGGACACCGCCAGCATCGCGCCGAAGGGCCAGATCGTCATCCGGATCCGCTTCACCGACTTCACCGGAAGGACGGTCCTGCACTGCCACATCCTCAACCACGAGGACAAGGGCATGATGGCCGTCCTGGAGATCGTCAAGTGATCGGCCGCCCGGCACGGCATTGCGATCGGCGGACCCGACGGACTAGATTGTCAACATTATTAGGAACAGATCGTGACCGCCCCGGAGGCCGTCGAGCGGCAGGACGTCACCGCCGCGATCCGCGAGGCGATCGTCCGGGGCGACTTCGCGCCCAACCAGCGTCTCGTCGAGGCGGACCTGTCCCAGCAGTTCGGGGCGAGCCGCAGCGGCGTGCGCGCGGCGCTGTTCGAGCTGGCCAACGAGGGGCTCGTCGAGCGGGTGCAGAACCGGGGCGCCCGGGTCCGCGCGGTCACCCTCGATGAGGCCGTCGAGATCTCCGAGGTGCGCATGGTCGTCGAGGGCCTGTGCGCGGCGAAGGCGGCCGAGCGCGTCACCGACGAGGAGATCGCCGAGCTGCGGTCGATCGGCGACGCCATGCGCGACGCCGTCACCGACGGGCACGTGCTGAAGTACTCCGAGCTCAACCAGCTGCTGCACCGCCGAATCATCGAGATCAGCGGCCAGGCCACGGCGGCGGGCGTGGTCGAGCGGCTGCGGGCGCAGAACGTCCGCCACCAGTTCCGGCTGGCCCTGGTGCCCGGCCGGCCGAACGTCTCGCTGGCCGAGCACCTGGCGATCATCGACGAGATCTGCGCGCACGCCCCGGACGCCGCCGAGCGCGCCGCGCGCCGCCACCTGGCCAGCGTCATCGAGGCCCTCAAGGCCATCTGACATGGCCTGAGACCGGGGCGAGCACGACGGCCCGTTCGAAGACCCCGCTTGACGCCCATATGGCTAACCGCTATCTATTAGCTAACCGTTAATGGATCTGAGGGTGCATGAACGAGTTCGGCGGTGTGGTCGACGACACCTGGCCGGCAGGCCGCACCGAGCGGCTCGACGGCCTGTTCGGACTGGAGGACTGAAGGCCGTGGGCCGCGTTCTGCTTGTGTTCCGTCTCGTTCTGGCCGACGTACGTCGCCATCCCGCCCAGGCGGTGATGCTCCTGGTCTCGATAACCGCCGCCACCGCCATGCTGAGCCTGGGCATGTCACTGCACGGCGCGACCGAAGCGCTGTACCGGCAGACCCGTGCGGCCACCGCCGGTCCGGACTTCGTGGCGTTCTCCCCTGGCAGCGACCGGGCCGCGACCTCGGCCCTGACCTCGTTGGAACACGCTCCCGAAGTCGTCGCCCACAGCGGACCGTACCGCCAGTTCTATGCGACCCTCACGGCGCGCGGCACCACGTCGAACGTGGTGGCGCAAGGCGCCAAGGCGACACCGGGCCCGGTCGACCGCCCCTTGGTGACCTCGGGCAGCTGGGTACGCCCCGGAGGGGTCGTGATCGAACGCGGCTTCGCCAACGCTCTGGGCGTCCACGTCGGCGACCACGTCACCGTCGCCGGCCGCTCGCTTCCGATCGTCGGAATCGCCGTGACCGCGGCTTACACCGTCTACCCGTGGGCGGAGATGGGGGCCGAAGGGCCGGGCGACAACAGCGGTCTGGTCTGGCTGAACGAGCCGGACACTCGGGCGCTGGCCTCCGCGAGCCTGTCGGTGACCTCCGCCATCTACCTGAAGCTGCGCGACCCCTCCGCAACCCAGGCGTTCCTGGACTCACACAGGGCGTCCGTGGATCCCAACCAGGCCACCACGCATTTCGTCACCTGGCAGTTCATGGTCGTCCAGGACTCGGTCATGCTCAAGGACAGCCAGCCGATCCTGGTCGTCGGCAGTTGGCTGCTCTGCTTCCTGGCCATCGCCGGCGTGGCCACGCTGGCCGCCGGACGCGCCGCCAAGCAGACCCGCCGGGTGGGACTGCTCAAGGCCGTCGGCGCCACACCCGGCCTCATCGCCGCCGTCCTGCTCGCCGAATACCTGACCCTGGCGCTCCTCGCCGACGCACTCGGGCTGACGGCCGCACGCCTGGCCGAACCCGCCCTCATCAACCCCACCGCCAGCCTGATCACCACCGCCACCGGACCGACCGGCACCACCATCGCCGTCACGACCATCATCGCCCTGGCCGTCGCGGCCCTGACCACCCTCGGCCCGACCATCCGGGCGCTGCGCACCGAGACCGTCGCCGCACTCGCCGACACCGCCCACCAGCCCCAGCACCGAGCCCACCTGACCAGAATCTCCGCGCTACTGCCGGCCCCACTCCTGCTCGGGCTCCGCCTGATCGCCCGCCGACCCGGCCGCGCCATCCTGCACGCATGCAACATGACGGCCACGCTGACCGCGATCATCGCCCTGCTGATGCTCAACGCCCAGCCCGCCAGGGGCTACGGCCTGGGAGGCTCTTCCAGCCTGACCAATCTGAAGGTCGACCAAGGCCGACACATGATGCTGGCCGTCACGGCCGCGCTGATCATTCTCGCCGTCATCAACACCGTCACCATCACCTGGACCACGGCGCAAGAAGCCCGGCCCACCATGGCCATCGCACGCACCCTCGGCGCCACCCCCGGACAGATCACGGCCGGGCTGTCCGTCGCGCAACTGCTTCCGACGCTGCCCGGTGCCCTCGCCGGCATCCCCATGGGCATCGTCCTGTGCCTGCTCTTCAGTGCCGGAGGTGTGACCTGGCCTCCCGCGTGGTTGCTGTTCGCCACCGCACTCTCCGCCCTACCGGCGACAGCGGCGCTCACCGCCGTACCCGCCCGTGTCGCAGCCCGCAGATCCGTGGCACAGACCCTCAGCGCCGAAGCGTGAGTGTCGATCCGGGTCCTGGCGAACGGCGCCCATCGGCGATCAGTTCGCGAACGACACCGGTTCTGGACCCGCGTCAGGCCTGGCCGGGCAGCTCGTCGTCGACGGTGGCGCTCGCCAGGGGCACGGGCCGGCGCCGGATGCTCAGGTACGCGGCCGCCATCATGACCGCGCCGACCACCCCCGCGATCGAGAAGGCGGCAAACCCCCAGGTCGCGGCGTCGTCGGCCACGAGCCTTCCGCCGAGCCAGGGCCCGAAGACGGCGCCGAACCGGCCCATGCCGGCGACCCATCCGACGGCGGTGGCACGGCTGTCGGCCGCGTGGCGGCTGCCGACGCTCGCGTAGACCATCGTCTGGGCGCTGAACAGCAACGCCCCCGTGAGGAACACGACGAGGTACGTGACGGCGAGCGGCATGTGCACGGCGAACAGCCCCGTCCCGACGGCGGTGAGTGCGAACCAGACGATCGTCACGCGCACCGGACCGACCCGGTCCGACAGGCGGCCGGCGCTCAGCAGCCCCACGATGCCGCCGAGGTTGATGACGAGGAGGAAGCTGACGGCCGAGCCCAGTTCGTACCCGTTGGCGCGCATCATGGTGGGCAGCCAGGTGCTCACCCCGTAGACCAGCAGCAGGCCGGCGAACGACGCGGCCCAGAAGCTGAGCGTGGTCGGCCACTGTGAGCCCGCGAAGAGGGCCCGTACGTTCTGCCAGGCGTCGGACCTCCGGGGCGCGGCGGCCGGCGCGTCCAGGGTGACTCCGTACCGCTGCGCCAGCGTCTCCGCCTCCTCCCGGCGTCCCTTGGCCACCAGGAAGCTCACCGATTCCGGCAGGAACCTGACCGCCAGCGGAATGACGACGACGGCCGGCACGGCGCCCAGCCAGAACACCGATCGCCATCCGAAGGACGGGACGACCCACAGACCGAGCGCCGCGGCCACGATGCCGCCCGTCTGGTGGGCGGTCATCAGGACGCCGACCATCAGGTTGCGCCGGCCGGGCGTCGCGTAGTCCATCACGTACGCGATCGCGGTCGGGAGGAGCCCGCCGAGGCCCAGGCCGGCGATCAGTCGCGCGCCGCCGAAGACGGCGGCGGACGGGGCGGCGGCGGTGGCCACGGAGGCCAGAGAGAACAGCGTCACGTTCGCGATGACGGCCTTCTTGCGGCCGATCCAGTCGCTGACCGTGCCGGCGCACAGGGCGCCGACGAGCATGCCGAACGTGGTGTAGCTGCCGATGTCCCCGGCCTGGCCGGCCGTGATGCCGAGCTCGTGCCCCTTCAGGATCCGCGGCAGGACCGCGCCGTAGACGAAGAGGTCGGTGCCGTCGAGCAGGACGAACACCCAGCACAGGACCACGACGACCGTGGCCGGTCTGCGGAGCTGAGCGACGTACGAGGGGTCTGCGGGCTTCGGAGGCATGTCGTCTCTCGCTTTCGCCGGAGGCGGGTCCGGCGCGCCTTCCGGACCTGGTGCGCTGAGAGTAATTGCGACACTTCTTCGCTACAAGAGCTGCGGCAAAATTGTTGACAATCCGTTCGAGCCGAGCCCAGCATGGGTGCCGGGCGGCCGTGCCGCTCGGGGAGCGTTCACCGCGAGAAGGGTTCTGATGGGTACCGAGACCAGCTCCGCCGGTCGACTGCTGGTGATCAGCGCGCACGCCGGTGACTTCGTCTGGCGCGCCGCGGGTGCGATCGCGCTGGCGGCCGAGCGGGGCGACCCCGCGAAGGTGGTGTGCCTGAGCTTCGGCGAACGCGGCGAGTCCGCCCGCGCCTGGCGCGAGGGCAGGACCCTCAAAGAGATCAAGGGCATCCGCCGGGCCGAGGCCGAGGCCGCCGCCGCCGAGCTGGGCGCCGAGATCGACTTCCTCGACGCCGGTGACTACCCCCTCCAGGAGACCCCCGAGCTGGTGGACCGGCTCGTCCGCGTGTACCGGGAGTTCACGCCCGCCGTCGTGCTGACCCACACGCTCACCGACCCGTACAACGGCGACCACCCCGCCGCCGCCCGGATGGCCCTGCAGGCGCGCGTCCTCGCGCAGGCCATCGGGTACGACGCGCCGGGTGAGCCCCTCGGGGCCCCGCCGGTGTTCTTCTTCGAACCGCACCAGCCGGAGCAGTGCGATTTCAAGCCGGACGTGCTGCTCGACATCACGCCGGTCTTCGAGCGCAAGCGCAAGGCGATGGAGTGCCTGCCGGCCCAGCAGCACATGTGGGACTACTACACCGACCTGGCGAAGCGACGGGGCGTGCAGCTCAAGCGCAACGCCGGACCCAACCTGGGCCTCGCGCACGACACGCTGGCCGAGGCGTACGTCCGGGTGTACCCGCAGACGACGGCGGTGCTGGCATGAGGACGGTGGTCGTCACCGACCCGCCGCGCGCCGACGCGGAGCAGGTCGATGCCCTGGCCGCGCACGGGGTCGCGACCGTCCACGAGGCGATGGGCCGGACGGGGTACCTCGGCCCGGGCATCCGCCCGGTCCACCTCGGGTCGCGCGTCGGCGGCACCGCCGTGACGGTGCTGTCGTGGCCGGGCGACAACCTGATGATCCACGTCGCCGTCGAGCAGTGCCGGCCGGGCGACGTCCTGGTCGTCACGACCACGTCGCCGTCCACGGACGGGATGTTCGGCGAGCTGTTCGCGACCGCGCTGCAGCACCGCGGCGTCCGCGGCCTCGTCATCAACGCCGGCGTACGGGACGTCGCCGAGCTGCACGCGATGGGCTTCCCGGTGTGGTCCGCGGC
Source organism: Actinoallomurus vinaceus (assembly GCF_039542055.1). NCBI lineage: Bacteria > Bacillati > Actinomycetota > Actinomycetes > Streptosporangiales > Thermomonosporaceae > Actinoallomurus > Actinoallomurus vinaceus. The sequence continues at coordinate 197,357 of NZ_BAABHK010000001.1, read as the reverse complement.
GGTCAGCGCCCAGGGCACGGTGAAGGCGACGCCGGGCTCGGTGAACGTCCCGGTGAGCATCGCCGGCGAGCTCATCCGCCCAGGTGACGCGATCCTGGCCGACGACGACGGCGTGGTGTGCGTCCCGCGCGAGGACGTGCCCGCCGTCCTCGCGGCCGCCGAGGCCCGCGCCGCCAAGGAGGAGGCGACCCGCGCCGCCTTCCGCCGGGGCGAGCTGGGACTGGACCGCTACGGACTGCGCGACCGGCTCCCCGGACTCGGCATCGAGTACGTCAAGTACGGCGAGGACGGCTCGTGACCGGGCTGCGCTGCATGCTGATGCGCGGCGGCACGTCGAAGGGCGCCTACTTCCTCGCCACGGACCTGCCGGACGACCCGGCCGACCGCGACGACCTGCTCCTGCGCGTCATGGGCACCCCGGACCCCCGCCAGATCGACGGGATCGGCGGCGCCCACCCGCTCACCAGCAAGGTCGCCGTCGTCTCCCCCTCGGCCGACGGCGAGGCCGACGTCGACTACCTGTTCCTCCAGCTCGGGGTCGAGGAGCCGACCGTCTCCGACCGGCAGAACTGCGGCAACCTGCTCGCGGGCGTCGGGCCGTTCGCGGTCGAACGCGGCCTCGTCGCGCCCGGCGACCCGGAGACGAGCGTCCGCATCCGGATGGTGAACTCCGGCAGCGTCGCGACCGCGACGTTCGCCACCCCGTCCGGGACCGTGGAGTACGCCGGTGGCGCCGCGATCTCCGGGGTCCCGGGCACCGCGGCCCCGATCGTCATCGACTTCGCCGGGACGGAGGGTTCGGCCTGCGGGGCGCTGCTGCCGACCGGCCGGGTCCGGGACGTGATCGACGGCCTCGAGGTCACGTGCGTCGACAACGGGATGCCGGTCGTCGTCGCGGAGGCGTCGGCGCTCGGCCTGACCGGGTACGAGAGCCAGGACGAGCTCGCCGCCGACGACGGCCTGCGCGACCGGATCCAGGCCCTCCGGCTCCAGGCCGGGAAGCTCATGGGCCTCGGCGACGTCGCGGACGCCTCCGTGCCCAAGACCACGCTCGTCGCTCCGCCCCGCAATGGAGGGACGATCTCCACCCGGACGTTCATCCCGCTGCGCGTCCACGCGTCGATCGGCGTCCTCGGGGCCGTGACCGTGGCCACCGCGCTCCTCCTGGACGGCGCCGTCGGTCACGACCTCGCCGAGCTCCCGGCGCCCGGCTCGCCCATGGGCGTCGAGCACCCCACCGGCCGCCTGGACGTCGTCGTCGAACTCGACGACGCGGCCCCCCGCCCCGCCGTCCGCCGGTCGAGCGTCGTGCGCACGGCCCGCAAGCTCTTCGACGGCACCGTCTTCCCTCGCCCTGGAGGCACCCATGGCGCCCCTGCATGAGATCGCGCACGTCGCCCACGTCGAGCTCCTGACGCCCGAACCCGAGAAGAGCCTGTGGTTCTTCACCGAGGTCATGGGCCTGACCGAGAACGGCGCCGACGGCGACTCCGTCTACCTGCGCACGTGGGACGACTACGAGCACCACACCCTCAAACTCACCGCCCACACCACGTCCGGCATCCGCCGCACCGGGCTCCGTACGTCGGGCCAGGAGGCCCTCGACCGGCGGGTGAAGGCGATCGAGGAGGCCGGGTACGGCGTCGGCTGGCGGGACGGCGACCCCGGGATCGGCCCCACGTACGTCTTCCGCGACCCCGACGGCCATGAGCTGGAGATCTACTGGGAGAGCGAGTGGTACGACGCTCCGCCGGAGCTGACGCCCTCGCTGAAGAACCAGGCCCAGGCGTACCCGGCGCGCGGCGTCTGCGTCCGCCGCCTCGACCACGTCAACTTCCTGGCCGCCGAGGTGGAGGGCAGCACCGAGTTCGTCCGGGACGTCCTGGGCGGGCACCCCACCGAGCAGATCAGGCTCGACAGCGGGACGATCGCCGGTCGCTGGCTGACCTTCACCAACAAGTCGTACGACCTCGTCTACACCCGCGACCGGACGGGCAGCCACGGGCGTCTGCACCACGTCGCGTTCGCCACCGACACCCGCGAGGACATCCTCCGTGCCGCCGACATCTTCCTCGACAAGGGCGTGTTCATCGAGACGGGGCCGCACAAGCACGCCATCCAGCAGACGTTCTTCCTGTACGTCTACGAGCCCGGCGGCAACCGGATCGAGCTCTGCAACCCCTGCGCACGGCTCGTCCTCGCCCCCGACTGGGAGACGATCACCTGGACCGAGGCCGAGCGCGCCAAGGGGCAGGCCTGGGGGCTGCAGACGATCGCGTCCTTCCACACCCACGGCACCCCGCCGGTGTAGAACCGGATCACCAGGCGACGGGCAGCGCGTGCAGCCCGAAGAACGCGGCGTCGTAGGCGAAGGGCAGCTCGTCGAGCCCGGCCGCCAGGCGCAGTGTCGGGATCCGGGTCAGCAGGGTGCCGTAGGCGATCTCCAGCTCGGCGCGGGCGAGGTTGTGACCGACGCACTGGTGTACGCCGTGGCCGAAGGCGAGGTGGTGCCCGGAGCGGCGGATGTCGAACTCGTCCGGATTCTCGAACGCCCGCTCATCACGGTTGGCGGACGCGGTCAGTATCGTCAGGCGATCACCGGCGCGGACCCGCACACCGCCGATGTCGAGGTCGTCCGCCGCCAACCGGTCGAAACTCACCCAGTCCTGCACCGAGTGGAACCGCAGCAGTTCCTCGACCGCACCCGGCAGCAGGCCCGGATCGGCGCGCAGCGCGGCGAGCTGCGCCGGGTGCTCCAGCAGCGTCACCACGCCCAGCGAGATCATGTTCGCGGGTGACTCATAGCCCGCGAGCAGCAGCAGGAAACCGATGTTGATCAGGGCGTCGGTGGTCAGCTCCCCGGTGGGCAGGTACCGGGCGGCCAGCCGTCCGATGAGGCCGTCCTGTGGTTCACGCTCGGCGCGGCGGATGAGGTCGCGCAGGTAGCCGCGAAGCTCCCGGGAGGCCTGCGCGGCCCGCGGGTCGATGCTCATCACGGCCAGCATCTGGAGCCGGGACTCGAAGAACCCGTGGTCCCCGGCCGGGACGCCGAACAGCTCACAGAGGACGCGCGCCGGGACCGGGCGCGCGAACGACTCGACGAGGTCGGCGGGCGGTCCGGCCTCCAGCATCTCGTCGATCGCCGTGTCGACGATCCGCTGGATGCGCGGCCGCATGGCGGCCACCGAGCGGGCGCCCAGCTCCGAGATCAGGGTCCGCCGGTACTTACTGTGCTCCGGCGGGTCCAGGTCGATGAAGAAGCCGTCGTCGGGACGATCGTCGTCGGGTCCGCGAGTCCGTTCGGCCCGTCCGGTGTGCGAGCTGATCCGCGGGTCGCCGAGGATCTGCCGCGCCTCGGCGTGCCGGGTGACCGCCCAGACCGGCGCCCCGTTGGGCAGGTCGGCGCGGACGAGCGGCGCGCGGTCGCGCATCCGCTGGTACTCGGCCGGCGGAGCGAACGGGCAGGTCCGCTCCATCGGAAAGGTCGGTCGCGCGAGCATGTCGTCCTCGGACGCGCTCATCGCAGTTCCCCCTCCGCAAGGCGAATAACGTTCATTATTTGCGCATTTTCCGAGATCGGCGCAGCCGGGAGTGCGTTCCTCGGCACGCTTGGTGAGTGGTCCGATGAATGCGCATATCGTTCCCCTCGTAATCCCTAATGTCAGACTTCCGGTCCTTCTTTCGGAGAGACGTACGCTCAGTCGTGAATGCCGACGGGCGCTGGAGCGGGACCCCAGGCGACCGGCAGCCGGTCCACCCCGTACACCGCCATCCGGTCGCGGGTCGGCACCTCGTCCGGCGGCACGGCGAGGCGCAGGTCAGGGAAGCGCTCGAAGAGCGCGGTCAGCGCGATGCGCAGTTCGGTCCGCGCGAGCTGCTGCCCGAGACACTGGTGGACGCCGTGGCCGAAGGCGAGGTGCCCGGTCGCGGACCGGGCCAGGTCCAGAGTGTCCGGGCCGGCGAAGCGCTCGGGGTCGCGGTTGGCGACCGGCAGGGCGAGCACGACGGTCTCGCCGGCCGCGATGGTGTGGCCGTCGATCTCGACGTCGATCAGCGCGGTGCGGCGCACGTCGAACTGCAGGATCGACAGGTAGCGCAGCAGTTCCTCGACCGCGGGCTCGGCAAGGGCCGGGTCCCCGGTCAGGCGGGCCCGCTGCGCCGGTTCGGTCAGCAGCACGAACGTCCCGAGCGACAGCATGCTCGACGTCGGCAGGTGGCCGGTGGCCAGCAGCACCATGCCGAGGTTGGTGAGTTCGTCGTCGGTCAGGTCTCCGGTCGCCACCGCGTGCGCCAGCAGCCCGTCGTCCGACGGTGCCGGCCCGGCGCGGAGCTTCGCGACCAGGCGGCGTACCGTCCCTGTGATCGACATCACCGCCTCGAACGCCTGCTCCGGCGTTGAGTCCAGGTCGTTCATCACCGCGGTGGCCGCCTGGATCGCCTGCCGGTCCTCCACCGGCACGCCCAACAGCTCGCAGATGACCAGGGCCGGGATCGGCACGGCGAACGCCGCGACGAGGTCGGCGGGCGACCCGCCGTCCGCCATGCCGGCGAGGGCCTGCTCGGTGCACCGGCGGATCGTCGGCGTCAGCTCCGCGACGCGCCGGGGGCCGAAGTGACGGCTCAGCAGGCGGCGGTACCGCGTGTGCTCGGGAGGGTCCATGTGCGGGAAGATGCCCGGCTCCGCGGGCGTCGGCCGCTCCTGCGCACGGTCGCGGCCGACCGGCTGGTGGAGCAGCTCCCGGCGGGTGCTGAAGCGCGGATCGGCCAGGATCGCCCGGGTGACGGAGTACCCGGTGGCGACCCAGCCGAGATGCCCGTCCGGGTAGGCCAGCCGACTCAGCGGCGGCCGTTTTCGCAGCTCGACGGGCGGGTCGAAAGGGGTGGGCCGATCGGTCTCCAACGGTCGGGCAATCGGGCTGTCGCTCATCCGGCCACCTCCCGCCTCGGCACCGGGCAGACACCCCCGGCGCGCCGATGATCATCAGCCGCCGATTATGCATGACGAATCCGAAAAATGACACCACTAGTCATTTCCGTACCGTCCGCTTAGCATCGGCGCTGACCGAACATGCACATCTGTCAACTCTCAGATCCCACCGGCCGCCCTAATTGCACCGGCCCGCGATGGAGGATCTGACAACTCTTCGCAACTATTCCAACAGGCTCACTGTCATCTCCAAACAGGGGTGCTAATGGCGGTTCGGGATGCTCAGGTGGCGGTTGTCGGCGGTGGACCGGTCGGGCTCATGCTCGCCTGTGAGGTGGCGCTTCACGACGTGCCGGTGGTGGTGCTCGAACGCCTCCCCGAGGTCGAGTGGCGGCCCAAGGCCGAGGGCATCACCGGGCGGGCCGTCGACATCATGGACCGCCGCGGCCTGATGCTCGGGGTGGCCGAGACCCCCATCACGCCGCCCACCGCCGAGCAGCAGGCCCGGATCGACGCGGGCGAGCAGCGGCCGGACAGCCTGCTGCCCAAGGAGTTCCCCGGCGCCCGGCACTTCGCCAGCATGTTCCTCCTGCGGCCGGAGTCGCCCGACCTTCTGGTGCCCCAGCAACTGCTGGAGATGGACCTGGCACGGCGCGCGAAGGAGCTCGGCGTCGAGGTCCGGCGCGGCCACACGGTCACCGGATTCACCCAGGACAACGACCGGGTGCGCCTCGACGTCGACGGCCCGGACGGGCCGTACGCGATGGAGGCGGAGTGGCTCGCCGGCTGTGACGGCGGCCGGAGCATGGTCCGCAAGCTGTCCGGCGTCGCCTTTCCGGGGACGGACGGGATCACCACCGGATACCGCGCCTTCGCCGAGATCGACGACCTCGACTTCCACCTGCCCGGATGGTTCCGCAAGGACGGCGGGCTCCTGGTGTACGAGGAGGGGCCGCCCCGGTTCATCATCCTGGAGTTCGACGGCCCACCGGTGAACCGGGACGCGCCCATCACGCTGGAGGAGTTCCAGGGCGCGCTGCGGCGGCTCAGCGGGACCAAGGTGACGGTCACCGAGGTCAAGAAGATCACCCGGTTCACCGACAACGCGCGGCAGGCCGAGACGTACCGCAGCGGGCGGGTCCTGCTGGTCGGCGACGCCGCGCACGTCCACTCGCATTGGAGCGGTCCAGGGCTGCGGCTCGGGCTGGGCGACGCGCTGAACGTCGGCTGGAAGCTCGCCGCCGTCGCGCGCGGCTGGTGCACCGACGACCTGCTCGACACCTACACCTCCGAGCGGCATCCGATCGGCGCGCAGACCCTGGAGATCCAGCGCGCCTCGATCGCGCTGATGCGGCCCGGCCCCCACGTCGACGCGCTGCGCCGGCTGCTCCGGGAGCTGCTGCTCCGCGACGAGGCGAACCGGCAGCTCACCTCCCTGGTCGACGACCTGCACATCGGCTACGACATGGGCGATCCCGCGCTCACCGGCCCCCTGGTCGGGAAGTACAGCCCGGACCTGCGGCTGCGGCACGCCGACGGCACCGTACGGGTCGCCGAGCCGCAGCGCGCCGACGGCACCGTACGGGCGGCGGAACCGCAGCACAGCGACGGCACCGTACGGGTCGCGGAGCTGCAGCGCACCGGGCGGCCGCTGCTGCTCGACCTCGGCGCCGGTCCCGGAGTCCGGGCCCTCGCCGAGCCCTGGTCCGACCGGGTCGACATCGTCACCGCCGAGTGCGACGAGCCACCGGCGGACGCCCTGCTGATCCGGCCGGACGGCTTCGTCGCCTGGAGCACCCCCGCCGAACCGGCGTCGCTGCCGGACGCCCTCGCCCGATGGTTCGGCCCACCCGCGGCATGACCCCCAGGTCCGATTCGAAGGCACGCTCCCGGAGGCGGAATGAGTGATCTCAGGCTGACCACACTCCCGGCGTCGGCGCCGGTCGAGGAGGCCATCGAGGTGGTCGACCGCGACGGCGCGGTGATCGTCGAGGACTTCGTCGACGCCGCCACGCTCCGAGGGTTCTGGAACGACCTCGGGCCGGCCCTGGAACGCCAGGCGGACGGCGACGGGAGGCTGGTCGGCGAGAAGACGCGGATCCTCCCGGGACTGGTCCGCCGGTCGGCGCACTCGGTCCCGATCCTGCGGCAGCCGCACTTCCTCGGCGTGGCACGGCACTTCCTGCAGCGCCCGGTGCGAGCCTGGCTCGGCGAGCAGCGCGTGGAGTTCGTCCCGACCATCCAGCTCGGCATCTCCCGGGCGATCCAGATCTGGCCGGGGGTGCCGCTCCAGGGGCTGCACCGCGACGACACCGCTCACCTGAGGACCCACCCGGGCCCGGAGAGCCGGGTGCAGGTCATGGTCGCCGCGAGCGAGTTCACCGCGGTCAACGGCGCCACCCGCGTGATCCCGGGCAGCCACCGGTGGGACGACGAGCGGGCGCCCCGCGACCACGAGGCGGTTCCCGCCGCGATGCGGGCCGGCTCCGCGCTGGTGTGGCTCGGCAGCACGTACCACGGCGCCGGCGTCAACGCCTCCGACGCGCCCCGCACCGGCCTGTCGTACGCCCTCGACCTCGGCAACCTCCGGCAGGAGGAGAACCAGTACCTGTCCGTGCCGCTGGAGGTGGTCCGCACGTACCCCGAGGACATCCAGCGGCTCCTCGGCTACCAGCCCTGCCCGCCGATGTGCGGCCTGTACGAGCTGAGCGATCCGATGCTGCTGCTCCGCGACGGAGCGGCGGACCCCGCCTCGATGTCCGACGCCCGGTAGGTCACCGCACTGCGGCGTGCCCGCGCCGAAGGAGGGACAGACAGATGCGCACCCCCGACCTGTACCTGCGCAGTATCGGCGTCCATCTGCCGCCGGTGGTCACCGTCGAGACGGCCGCCGCCGATGGCCGCTACCCGGCCGACGAGGTCGAGTACTTCCGTCTCCGCGGCGCGGCGGTGGCCGGCGACGTACCGGCGCCGGAGATGGCGCTCCGCGCCGCCCGGCACGCGTTCGAGCGGTCCGGCGGGGTGTCCCCGCGCGACCTCGACCTCCTGCTGTACACCGACGTCTGGCACCAGGGCCCGGAGGGCTGGGAGCCGCAGTACTACCTCCAGCAGCACCTGGTGGGCGGCGACGTCCTGGCCGTCGAGCTCCGGAACGGATGCTGCGGGCTGTTCAGCGGCCTGCAGCTGACCGCCGGATACCTGCGGCCGGGCGGCACCGCGCTGCTGGTCGGCGCGGACAACCACGGCACTCCGCTGGTCGACCGGTGGCGGGCGATCGAGGGCTGCATTCTGGGCGACGCCGGATGCGCGCTGCTGGTCACGACGGACACCGGGTTCGCCGAGGTGCGGTCGGTCAACGTGACCGTGCTGCCCGAGGCGGAGGCGGTCAACGACGGCGGCGTGCCGATGTTCCCGCCGGACGCGACCGTCGGCCGGCCGCTGGACTTCGCCGCGCGCAACCGGGCGTTCCGCAAGCGGCTGATCGAGGGGGACGGCGCCGCCGTGATGCTGGCCATCCAGACGACGCTGATGGATCTGATCGACCGCACCCTCAAGGAGGCGGAGATCACGCTCGACGAGGTGGCGCGCGTGGCGTTCCCCCACGGGCGCTGGGACGACCTGGAACACCGGGGACTCAACTGGCTCGGGCTGACCCTGGCCGACACCACCTGGGAGTACGGCGCGAGCATCGGGCACCTCGGGGTCGGCGACCAGTTCGTCGCCCTCGACCACCTGCTGGCCACCGGGGGGCTGGCCGCCGGTGACGACGTGCTGCTCGTCGGGCTCGGCGCCGGCACCACCATGGCCTGCGCCGTACTGAGAATCCTCGACATTCCGGAGAAGTACGCGTGACCACCCGCTGAGCGGGCGAAGCGTCGACGGTCGAGTCCGAGGAGGCGGGCATGGAGACGGCGGACATGTACATCAGCGGGGTCGGGTCGTACATCCCCGGCGCGGTCACCGTCGAGGACGCCGTGGCGGCCGGCCGGTACTCCGCGGACGAGGTCGAGCTGTACGGTCTGGCCTCCGTCGCGGTGGCCGGTGACGTCCCGGCGCCGGAGATGGCGCTGCGCGCGGCGCGGAGCGCGCTCGCCCGGAGCGGCCGGTCCCCCACCGAACTCGGCCTCCTGCTGTACGTCTCGACCTGGCACCAGGGGCCGGAGGGCTGGCCCCCGCAGGCGTACGTGCAACGCCACCTGGTCGGCGACGGGGTTCTGGCCACGCAGCTGAGGCAGGGCTGCAACGGGATGTTCGCCGCCCTGGAGCTGGCCGTGGGCCGGCTGCGGGCCGCGCCGGGGCGTCCGGCCGCGCTGCTGGTCGCCGCCGACAACTACGGCACCCCGCTGGTCGACCGGTGGCGGATGCTGCCCGGGGCCGTCGCCGGCGACGCGGGCAGCGCGCTCGTGCTCGACACCGAGCCGGGGTTCGCCCGGCTGGCGTCGGTGTGCACGGTGTCGGTGTCGCAGGCCGAGGAGATGCACCGCTGCGCCGAGCCGCTGTTCCCGCCCGGCATCCTCGAGGGCCGGCGGGTGGACTTCGCGGCCCACAACGACGAGTTCCGGCGGCGTGCCGTCGTCGAGGGTGACGGCACGGGAGTGCTGGTGACGCTGGACGAGCGGATGGCCGAGGTGATCGACCAGGCGCTGTCGGAGGCCGGGATCAAGGCGGGCGACGTGACGCGCGTGGCGTGCATGAACACCTCCCGGGACATCGCCGAGCAGGTCTGCGAGATCCGGCTGGACATCCCGGCGTCCCGCTCGACGTGGGAGTTCGGCCGGACCATCGGGCACTGCGGGGCGAGCGACCAGTTCCTCGCGCTGGAGCGACTGGTCCGCACCGGTGAGCTGGGCCCCGGTGACCACCTGCTGATGTTCGCCTACGGACCGGGGGTGACCATCTCCGCCGCCGTCGTGGAGGTGCTCGAGTCGCCCGTGTGGGCGCGGACACGAGGAGGCGATGCGTGATGGACCGACCGGCCGAGGCGATCGCGGTGATCGGGATCGGCTGCCGCCTGCCCGGCGGCGCCGACTCCCCAGGCGCGTACTGGGACCTGCTGCGCGAGGGGCGGGACGCGAGCGGGCCGGCACCCGATGACCGCTGGCGGGACTACGCCGACCGCGGCCCGGCGTACGCCGCGGCGGTCCGCCGCACCGTCCCGCGCGGCAGCTTCCTGGACAACGTGGCCGACTTCGACGCGGAGTTCTTCGGGCTGTCGCCGCGTGAGGCCGAGCTGATGGACCCGCAGCAGCGCCTGGTCATGGAGACCGCGTGGGAGGCCCTCGAACACGCCGGAGTGTCGCCGGACGCCGTCGCCGGCACCGACGCCGGCGTGTACGTCGGGGTCTGCACCGGCGACTACGGGCACCGGCTCCTGGAGGACCTGCCCGACATCGAGGCGTGGACCGGCATCGGCGCGGCGACCTGCGCGGTGGCCAACCGCGTCTCGTACGCGCTGGACCTGCGCGGCCCGAGCCTCGCAGTCGACACCGCCTGCTCGGCGTCGCTGGTCGCCGTGCACCTGGCCGTTCAGGCGCTGCGGGCCGGGGAGACCGACGTCGCGCTGGCCGGCGGGGTGAACCTCATCCTCTCCCCCGGCGAGACGCTCACCCTGGACGCCGCGGGCACCCTGGCGCCCGACGGGCGGAGCAAGTCGTTCGACGCCGCGGCCGACGGCTACGGGCGGGGCGAGGGCGCGGCGGTCGTGGTCCTCAAACGGCTCACCGACGCCGTACGGGACGGGGACCGGATCCTCGCGACCGTCCGCGGCAGCGCGGTCAACCAGGACGGCCGCACCGTGGGCATCATGGCGCCGTGCGGCCAGGCGCAGGAGCACGTGATGCGCCGCGCCCTGCGCCAGGCCGGCGTCGAGCCCGGCACCGTCGACTACGTCGAGGCCCACGGCACCGGCACGGCGGTCGGCGACCCGCTGGAGGCGGCCGCGCTGGGCAGCGTGTACGGCGCGGGCAGGCCGGCGGACCGGCCCTGCCTGATCGGATCGGCCAAGTCCAACATCGGCCACCTCGAGGGCGCCGCCGGCATCGCCGGCCTCGTCAAGGCGGTCCTCGCGCTCGACCGCCGCGAACTGCCGCCGAGCCGGCTCGACACCCCCACCCCGGCCGTGGACTGGGCGGGCGCCGGGCTGCGCGTGGTCGACGCGCCGACGCCCTGGCCCGGCTCCGCGCACCCGCGCCGCGCCGCCGTCTCCGCCTTCGGCTACGGCGGGACCGTCGCCCACGTCGTCCTCGAACAGGCGCCGTCGGCACCGCCCCCGGCCGAGGGGACCGCGGGCCTGCCGTCGCCCGTCGCCAACGAGACCGCAGGCCAGCCATCACCCGTCGCCGAGGGAACCGCAGGCCTGCTGTTCCCCGTGTCCGCCGCGTCGCGGGCGGCGCTGCGGCAGGCCGCCGGCGCCCTCGCCGACGTGGCCGGTGACCTGCCGGCCGCCGCGATCGGGCACACGCTCGCGCTGCGCCGGGCCCACCTGGCAGAGCGGGCGGTGGTGGCCGCCGCGGATTCGGAGGCGCTGGCCGACGGCCTGCGCGCCCTGGCGTCCGGCGCCCCGCACGACGCGGTGACCACGGGCCGGGTGCTCACCGATCCCGGCCCCGGACCGGTGTTCGTGTTCTCCGGGCACGGCTCGCAGTGGGCCGGCATGGGCCGGGAGCTGCTGGAGACCGAGCCCGCGTTCGCCGCCGTGATCGACGAGCTGGAGCCGGTGTTCGCCGCCGAGATCGGATTCTCCCCACGGGAGGTGCTCATCGGCGGGGACCTGACGGAGGTCGACCGCATCCAGACCATGATCTTCGCGATGCAGCTCGGCCTGGTCGAGCTGTGGCGCGGGTACGGTGTGCGCCCGCATGCTGTGATCGGTCATTCGGTCGGCGAGATCGCCGCCGCCGTGACGGCCGGCGCGCTGAGCCGCCTGGACGGCGCCCGGTTGATCTGCCGGCGGTCCCGGCTGCTCCGGCGGGTCGCGGGCCGTGGGTCGATGGCGATGGTGCAGCTGCCGTTCGCCGACGCGGCGGAGCGGCTCGCGGGCCGTACCGACGTGGTCGCCGCGATCGCCTCGTCGCCCGGGTCGACGGTCGTCTCCGGTGACCCGGACGCCGTCGCCGAGGTGCTGGCCGGCTGGCTCGAGGAGGGCGTCCCCGCCCGGCGGGTCGCCTCGGACGTGGCCTTCCACGGGCCGCAGATGGATCCGCTGCTGGCCGACCTGACCGCCGCCGCGGCCGACCTGACTCCCGCCGCCCCGCAGCTGCGGGTCTACTCGACGGCGCTGGACGACCCGCGGGCCGCGCCCGGCTTCGACGGCGCGTACTGGGCGACCAACCTGCGTAGGCCGGTACGCCTGGCCGACGCCGTCACGGCGGCGGCGGCCGACGGGTACCGGGCCTTCGTGGAGGTCTCCACGCATCCGGTGGTGACCCACTCGCTGCTGGAGACGCTGTCCGCCGTCGGGCACGAGGACGTGTTCGTCGGTTCGTCGCTGCGCCGGAACCGGCCCGCGCGCACCACTCTCCTGGCCGGCGCGGCCGCCGCGCACTGCGCCGGCGTCGCGCTGGACTGGCGCCGTCTCCAGCCGGCCGGTGGACCGGCCGCCCTCCCCACCTATCCGTGGCAGCGCCGCCGGCACTGGCGCGCACCGTCGGCGCCCGACGCCGGCGGTCGCGGCCACGACCCGGACGCGCACACTCTGCTCGGCGACGCGATCGAGCTCGCCGGGACCGACGTCCGGCTCTGGCGGACCGCCCTGGACGACCAGACCCGGCCCTATCCCGGCAGTCACGCCATCGAGGGCGTCGAGATCGTGCCCGCCGCGGTGCTGGCGACCACCTTCTTCGCCGCGTCCGGCGGCCAGGCGCTCGGCGAGGTGACGATGTCGGCGCCGCTGCTGACCGCCGACCGCCGCGAGGTCCAGGTCGTACGGCAGGGGTCCGGGCTGCGGCTGGCCGCCCGCACCGCGGGCGACCCGGACGCGGCCTGGCAGATGATCGCCACCGCCGTGGCGCCCGCCGACCTCGGCGACCCACCGACGCCGCCCACCCAGCCGCTCACCTCGGCAGATCCCGGCTCGGTCACGCAGCGGCTGGCCGCCGTCGGCGTGCCCGGCACCGGGTTCGGGTGGACGGTCGAGGAACTCCTGCGCGGCCACGGCGCACTGCGCGCCCGCGTACGGTGCGGGGCCGCCGCCACCTGGGCCCCCGTGCTGGACGCCGCCATGTCGGTCGCGCCGAGCGCGTTCCCCGGCGATCCGCTGCTGCGCATGGTGACCCACGTGGACCGGCTGGTCACGGCCGGGGAACCACCGGACGTGGTGCACATCGACGTGTGGCTCGACCCCGAGCGGGCCGACACCGTCCAGGTACGCGTGACCGACGAGGCCGGCGACGTCATCGCCTGGCTGTCGGGCCTTCGCTACCCGGTTATCGACGCCCCGTCCACCGGGGACGCCGGGGCGAACGGCGCCCAGCCCGCCGACTCGTACGCCCAACTGGGCCCGGAGGAGCTGCGTTCCGTACTGATCGAGGAGGTCGGTGCACAGATCGCCAAGGAGATGCGGCTGGACCCCGCCGACCTTTCGCCCACCCGTCCGCTGGTCGAGCAGGGGCTGGACTCGGTGCTCACGGTCGTCGTCCGGCGCCGGCTGGAGAAACGGTTCCGCTGCTCGCTGCCGACCACTCTGCTGTGGCGGCAGCCGACCATCACCGCGGTCTCCGACTACATCGCCGGACTCCTGACCACGGCGAACGCGAACGGGAGCGCCGGACATGTGACCGCAGCGGACCCGAACGGGAGCACCAGACACGCGACCCCGGCGGACGGGAACGGGAGCACCGGACACGCGACTGCGGCGGACGCCAACGGAAGCTCCGGACTCGCGGCCGCGGCGGACGCCAACGGGAGCGCCGGACATGTGACCGCAGCGGACCCGAACGGGAGCACCAGACACGCGACCCCGGCGGACGGGAACGGGAGCACCGGGCACACGACCGTGGCGGACGCCAACGGGAGCGCCGATGGGCGGTAAGGGAGTGGTCGCCGGCCCGGCCGAACGCGCCGACGCCGCCCGCATCGCCCGCCTCGCGACCCGGTGCCGGCTCGTCCTGCTGGAGATGATCCACCGGGCCGGATCCGGGCACGCCGGCTCGTCCCTGTCGTGCGTGGACATCATCAGCGTGCTCAAGTTCGACCAGATGGAGTGGACGCCGGACCCGTCCGCCGGCGACGTCTTCGTCCTGTCCAAGGGGCACGCGGCCCCGGCCTGGTACGCCGCCCTGATCGTCGACGGCGACCTGCCCGCCGAGGACGTCGGCACACTGCGCGCCCTGGACAGCCGGTTGCAGGGTCATCCGGACCGTACCCGGCTCGACCTGGTGGACGTCAGCACCGGGGCGCTCGGCCAGGGTCTGTCGGTGGCCGTCGGCCGCGCCCTCGGCAAGCGGCTCCACGGCCGGGACGCCACCGTGTACTGCCTGCTGGGCGACGGCGAGTGCCAGGAGGGCCAGGTCTGGGAGGCGTTCCTGTACGCCGGGGCGCACCAGGTGCCCGGCCTGGTGGCGATCATCGACCACAACGGAAGCCAGAGCGACGGCGCGGTCGACGACATCCTGCCGCTGCGCCCGCTGCCCGACAAGCTGCGCGCGTTCGGCTGGCAGGTCGACGAGGTGGACGGCCACGACCACGGCGCGCTGCGCGACGCGTTCCGGCGACGCGCCCCCGACGGGCCGTCGGCGATCATCGCCCACACCCGCAAGGGGCGGCTCGGCCCCGGACGCGTCCTCCTGAACGGCAGCCACGGCGACCTCCCGTCGGCGGCGGAGTACGCGGCGGCGGTCGACTTCCTGGAGACCCTCCTGGAGGCCGGCGAATGACGTCGACGCGGGACTGGTTCGGCACCGCGCTGGTCGAGATCGCCCGGGAGTACGACCACGTCGTCGTGGTCAACTGCGACCTCGCCAAGGCGACCCGGACGCTGCCTTTCAAGGAGGAGTTCCCGGACCGGTTCTTCGAGTGCGGCATCGCGGAGGCCAATGCCATCGGGCTGGCCGCCGGGCTGGCGCAGGAGGGGTTCCGGCCGTTCGTCGCGAGCTTCGGCCACTTCCTGACCGGCAAGTTCCTGGAGATCTTCCAGACGGTGGGGCTCAACGACGCGGGCGTGGTCCTGGTCGGCACCCACGCCGGACTGGCGATCGGACGGGACGGGCCGACCCAGATGGGGCTCCGGGACCTGGCGCTGATGCGCACGCTGCCGAACGTCCAGGTGTTCCACCCGGCCGACGGCACCGAGACCTGGCAGATGATGGCCCACCTCGCCACCGGCCGGGGCCCGGGCTACCTGCGGCTGTGCCGTCAGCCGCAGCCGGAGGTTCACGGAGACGGATACCGGTTCCGGTTCGGGGTCCCACACGTGGTGCGTGAGGGCACCGACGTGGTCGTCTTCGCGATGGGCGGTACGGTGCCGGTCGCCGTGGAGGCGGCCGACCGGCTCGCCGCGGACGGCGTCCGGCCGACGGTGGTCAACGTGTCGTCGCTGCCGGTGGACCGGGCGACGGTCGCGCGTCTGGTCGGCGCGCACCGGCGGGCGGTCGTGGTCGAGGACCACCACGTCGTCGGCGGCCTCGCCGACGAACTTGGCCGCATCGTGCTCAGCCTGCCCGACCGGCCCCGCTATGACGTACTCGCCGTCCCCGACTACGGCCAGGCCGGACCGCCGGAGGACCTCTACCGCCGATACCGGCTGGACGCCGCGGGGATCGCGTCCCTCCTCCAGGAGACCGCGCGATGAGCCCTCCGAGCGGAGGACCGCGACCCAGGGTAAGACTGATCGTCTGCAGCAACAGCGCGCCGCGATGGCAGGACGGCGCGGGCCTGCTGCCCCGGTCGCCCGGTGGCCTGGTGCCGCTGCTCGCGACCCTGTTCGGCGAGCACGGCGGCGACTGGGTGTCCACCATGCCCGTCAACGGCCCCTCCCAACCTTCTCGCGGGAACGGCTCCCTCAGGAAGTCCCGGCCGCCCGGCGACGCCGCCATCGAGCTGACCGGGCCGCCCGGTAACGGCTCCGCCGAGCCGACCCCGCCTCCCTGCGACGGCTCGGTTGAGCTGACCCGGTCGCCCGGCGACGGCTCCGCCGAGCCGACCCGGCCGCCCGGTAATGGCGCCGTCGAGGTGACCCGGCTGCCCGGCGATGTGACGCTGCATCGGCTGCGCCTGCCACGGGACGTGGTCGACCGGCACTACGAGACCATCGGCGTACGCCTGCTGCTGTGGCTGTTCCACTATCTGCTCGACACCTCACGGCAGCCGGACGGGCGGCTCGCGGAGGCGTGGTCCGGCTACGAGGCGGTCAACCGCGCGTACGCCGACAGGGTGGCCGCGCTCATGACGGGGTCACCGGACGAGTTCGTGCTGGTCAACGACCACCACCTGTTCCTGGTCCCGGAGATGCTCGGACGGCGTGACGGGCGGCGCGGCCGGATCGCGTTCTTCCAGGGGCTGCCCTGGTGCGAGCCCGACTACTTCGGCGTCCTCCCCGCGTACATCCGGGACCGGATCCTCGCGAGTCTGCTGTGCGCCGACGTGGTCGGCTTCCACTGCACCCGGTGGGCGCTGGCGTTCCTGGGCTGCTGTGCCCGGTACCTGCCCGGCTGCACCGTCGACGATGACGGCGTGACGTACGACGGGCACCGGACCCAGGTCGCCGTCGCCCCGTTCCCGCTGGACGTCGCGGCGGTGGAGCGGCTGCGCGACGAGCCGGCCACCGCCGAGTGGCGCGGCCGGCTGGACCGCGAGGGCCAAGGGCGGCGGATGATCGTCCGTGCCGACCGCATCGACCTGTGGAAGAACCTGCCGCGCGGGTTCGCCGCGTACCGGAGCCTGCTGGAGCGCGAACCCGGGCTGGCCGGAGAGTGGTGGTTCTGCGCGGTGGCCACCCCGCCGGGCCGCCCGACCGAGCGAACCCTGGCGCTCCAGCGGGAGTGCGAAGGCATGGTCGCCGACCTGAACGAGCGGTTCGGCGCGCCCGGCCGGCCCGCCGTCTCGCTGATCTATCCCGACCTCGCCACGACCCGCAACTGCGTCGTCGCCGCCCTGTCGGGGGCCGACGTCACGTTGGTGAACCCGACGTTCGACGGCATGAACCTCGTCGCCAAGGAGGCACTCTTCCTCGGCGAGCGCGCCCGGCTGCTGCTCTCGGTCAACGCGGGCGCCTACGAGCAGCTGGCCGACCACGTGACGCCCGTGCACCCGTTCGATGTCGAGGCGACCGCCTCGGCGATGCGCGACGCGATGGCCTCCGGCGAGGTCCCCGCAGGCCGGGCGGCGGCACGACGGTCGCTGCGCGAGCAGGACGTGAACAACTGGCTCGACCGCATGATGGGAGCGGAACCATGCAGACGACCGTGATCGACACCGATTACGGGCACCTCAGCCGGCTCGCCGACCAGGCCGCCGACGGGGCGTACCTGTTCGCCGAGCACACCGTGGAGGCCGGGCGCGCCACCCCGTACAGGACCCATCCGCGTGACCACCGGAGCTTCGTGGTCATCGCCGGCCGGGTGCGCCTGGAGACCCCGACAGAGACCAGAACGTACGGCCGCCTGGGCGGCTGGCACGCCCTTCCGGGCTGCGTCCACCGGATCGTGAATGTCGGCGCCGAACCGGCGGTCCTCATCGAGGCCGGCTCCGTCCTCGGCGAGACCAGAGAGATGACCGAGCCGGAGGGCGCGACCGACTGCCACTGTCCGGACATCTCGGACTACACGGTGCACAAGCCCTGGGGCGGTGAGGTCTGGTACACCCACAACCTCCCCGGCGTCCCGTACGCGCTGAAACGCATCCGGATGACCGAGGGCCACCAATCGTCCCTGCAGTCCCATCGGCAGAAGCTGGAGACCAACTACGTCATCGAGGGAGAGGCCACGGTGCTGACCGGAGCCACCGCGCCCGACGACCTGAGCGCAGTGATCGACCTGGAGAGACTGACCACCACCGTCCACCGTCCTCGTACCGGCTGGACCAACCCGCCGGGAGAGCTGCACCGGGTGATCGCGCGAACGGACTACACGTCCATCGAGGTCTCCACCCCCGAACTCGACGACGTCATCCGCTGGCAGGACGACGCCGGACGCGGGCACGGCCGCATCGACTCCGAGCACGCGGGCGGCCGGTCATGAACCTCGCCGAGACCATCGAGCTCTACCTCGCCGAGAAGCGCCGCATCCTGGAGCTGCTGCCCGTCGACGTCATCGAACGCGCCGCCGCGATGCTGTTCGAGACGTACGACGAGGGCGGCACCGTCTACGCCATGGCCAACGGCGGGAACGCCGGCACCCTCGACCACGCCTACTGCGATTTCAAGCACCATCCGTTCGTGACGGAGGACAAGACACGGCCCCTCCCGGCGGACGTCCAGCGGCTGTCGTTCGTCAACCTGTGCTCGTCGGCCGCCGAGCTGACCGGGCTCGTCAACGACATCGGCGTCGAGGACATGTTCGCGGCGGCCCTCGCACCCTTCGTCACCGGCAAGGACCTGGTCATGGCCTACTCCGGGAGCGGCAACTCGGTGAACGTGACGAAGGCGCTGCAGGTCGCCGTCGACGCGGGCGCGAGGACGTTCGCCATGACCAAGGGGGACGGCGGCAGATGCAGGGAACTGGCGGAGGTGTGCCTGGTGGTCCCCGGCACCTCGAGGTTCCCCGGCCAGGTCGGCAAGAACGACAACAACTTCCACTTCGAGGACCTCATGCTCTCGGTCAACCACATGCTGGTCGGCCTCCTCAAACAGCGCGTCGCAGCCCGCCACCTAGGGAGCTAGACCTCCCCGCGCGCGTGGCAGGATGCTTGCGATAGCTGTCATCCACGCCACGGCGCGAGCGGACGCCCGCTCGATCGCGGGCGGTCGAAGGAGGCGCGATGAGCCGGAAGAACCACCACGTCTCCGTGCTCGTGCTCGAAGGTGCGAAGCCGCTCGACGTCGGGATCCCGGCGCAGGTGTTCTCCCACCGGCCGAACATGCCCTATGAGGTGAGGGTGTGCGGCGCCGCACCCGGCCTGGTGACCGGCGGCGACGGTCTCTCGTATCACGTGGCCGAGGGCCTCGATGCCTTGGAGCACGCCGACACCATCTTCATCCCCGGCTATCGGGAGCCGGCGACCACGGAACCACCGGCGGCGGTCGTCGGCGCGCTGCTGGCCGCCCACGAGCGTGGGACCCGGCTCGCGGCCATCTCGACCGGGGCGTTCGCGCTGGCGGCGACGGGCCTGCTCAACGGGAAGCGGGCGACGACCCACTGGCACTACACCAAGGCCCTCACCGAGAGGCATCCGCTCGTGCGAGTGGACGAGAACGTGCTGTTCGTGGACGAGGGCGACGTCCTCACGTCGGCGGGCGCGGCGTCCGGCATCGACCTGTGCCTGCACCTGGTCCGGCGCGACCACGGCGTCGGGCTCTCCAACCACGTGGCGAGACGGCTGGTGGCGGCGCCGTACCGCAGCGGGGGGCAGGCGCAGTACGTTCCGCGGAGTGTGCCCGAGCCGCTCGGCGACCTGTTCGCGAGCACGCGTGAGTGGGCCCTGGCGCATCTCTCCGAACCGTTGACCCTCGAGGCGCTCGCCCGCAACGCCCGGGTGTCGGCGCGCACGTTCTCGCGGCGATTCGTGGAGGACACCGGCTACACGCCGATGCAGTGGGTGCTCCGCGCCCGGGTGGACCTGGCGCGCGAACTGCTCGAACGCACCGACCTGGGCGTTGAGGAGGTCGCCGACCGAGTCGGGCTCGGCACCGGCGCGAACCTGCGGCTGCATTTCCAGCGCATCCTCGGCACCTCCCCGACGGAGTACCGTCACACCTTTTCGGCCTGAGCCCCGGAGGTCCGTGCGTTCACCCAGGTCGGGCCGCCGGTACGGCGTAAGGCTGCGCTGATCCGGTAGGAGCTGGCGAGATCCTTGCGATCCGTGGCGAAAGTCGTGGCGGGATCCTTGCGCACACTGTCTTTCAGGCCACTGTCGGCCTGGCATCCGGGTGCCGACCATGGGGACGGGACGAAAGGAGCCTTCATGACTCGCATCGCCGTCAACGGGTTCGGCCGAATCGGACGCAACACCCTCCGCGCCCTGCTGGAGCGCGACAGCGACCTGGAAGTGGTCGCCGTCAACGACCTCACCGCCCCCGAGACCCTCGCGCACCTGCTGAAGTACGACAGCACGCTCGGCCGCCTCGGCCGCCCCGTCGAGGTCGGCGGGACCGAGCTCGTGGTCGACGGCCGCCGCATCAAGGTGTTTGCCGAACGCGAGCCCGGCAACCTGCCGTGGGCCGAGCTCGGCGTCGACATCGTGCTCGAGTCCACCGGCCGCTTCACCGCGGCGGAGGCCGCCCGCGCGCACATTCACGCCGGCGCCAAGCGGGTCCTGGTGAGCGCTCCCTCCGACGGCGCCGACGTCACGCTCGCGTACGGCGTGAACACCGATGCCTATGCCCCCGGTGAGCACGTGATCATCTCGAACGCCTCGTGCACCACCAACGCGCTGGCTCCGCTGGCATCCGTGCTGGACGACCTGGCCGGCATCGAGCACGGCTTCATGACCACGGTGCACGCCTACACCCAGGAGCAGAACCTGCAGGACGGCCCCCACCGTGACCTGCGTCGCGCCCGCGCCGCCGGCGTGAACATCGCGCCCACCACCACCGGCGCCGCCAAGGCCATCGGCCGGGTGCTGCCGAACCTCGACGGCAAGCTGTCGGGCGACTCGATCCGTGTGCCGGTCCCGGTCGGTTCGATCGTGGAGCTGAACACCACGGTCTCACGCGAGGTCACCCGCGACGAGGTGCTCGCGGCCTACCGCGCCGCGGCCGACGGCGGGCTCAAGGGCATCCTCGAGTACGCCGACGAGCCGCTGGTCTCCAGCGACATCGCCGGTCAGCCGGCGTCCTCGATCTTCGACGCCGCCCTCACCCGCGTCGACGGCAAGCACGTCAAGGTGGTGGCCTGGTACGACAACGAGTGGGGCTTCGCGAACCGCGTCGTCGACACGCTCGAACTGCTGGCGCGCGGCTGACCGCGTCGACGCGGCCCTGTCGCGGCGCAGACCGGCTTCGCCGACCAAAGTCACCTGACCCGCTGGTTCGGCATCGCCCCTGGCCGCTATGCGCGGGCCGCGCGACCGACTGGCCTCCGGCCGCCGGCCCTTCGCCTTCTGTCAGGCGGGCCAGGTGAGCGACGTGAGTCCTGCGCGCCAGGCCGGGTCCAGGTCCGCGCCGGGCGGGAACCGGCCGTCGAGTTCGAGGACGACCATCCCGTGGGCGAACGCCCACACGGCCCGGGCGCGGTCCGCGTCGCCGACCGCCCGCACCAGGGGCATCGCCGTACGGTCCTCGAGGCCGGGCGGTAGCAGGTCACGAGGGAGGGGACCGGAGGTCGTCAACCGGTACAGGTGGGGGTGGGCGAGCGCGTAGGCGCGGTAGGCGGCGCCGAGCCCGGCCATGACGTCGTCCGGGCCGGCGGCCTCGGCCGCTTCCAGGGCGCGGGCCAGCTCCTCCATGCCCTCCGCGATGAGCTCGACCTCCACCGCGGCCTTGTCCGGGAAGTGCTTGTACAGGGACGGCGCGCGGATGCCGAGCCGGTCGGCGAGGCGACGCATGGTGAGCGCGTCGGCGCCGTCCTTCTCCAGCAGCTCGCGGGCCGCGGCGACGATCTGCCGGGCCCGCGGCGAGAGGCGGTCAGCCACGCCGGCGTCCGTCCCGGTCCCGCAGCCCGTACCCGAAGGCGCGGTCGTAGGCGATGTGGGCGAGCCAGCCGAGACCGGCGGCGAAGAGCGGGGGCCAGTTCACCGGCCCGAAAGAGTAGGCGACGACCAGGGCGAACGGCACCCAGAAGCGGTGCGCGGCGTTGTAGTACGGCACGGCGCGCGGGGAGAGACGGCCGTGGCCGCCCTCGGACGCCCCGATGAGCATCGTGAGGTCGGGGGCGATCGCGAACAGCACGGCCGCGGCGAGCGCGAGAACGCCGTGGTTGACCACTTCGAGCACGGCGAACGCCGTGAAGAAGAGCGCGAGAGCGAGCCACCCGATCCGTGCGGCGGTACGGAGGACGGGGTGTGGGGTGGGCGCCGGCGCGACGGGCCGATTCATCAGATCCTCCTGGGGCGCGAGCTGAGCTAACACCGTTAGCTTATGGCTAACAATGTTAGCCGTCAACATCTGAACAGATCGCCCACAAGTCCTGCGCGCCACATCGGCTTACACCCCGTCACAGCCGGGAAGGGCTCGACCGAAACCGGATTTCAATGGGGGCGAAAATGGCGGAGCTGCTGGACATGGGGGCGCTGGTGACCGGCGGCACCAGCGGCATCGGCCGGGCGGCCGCCCTCGCGCTCGCCGGGCTCGGCGCGCACGTGGTGGTCTCCGGTCGCGACCAGGCGCGGGGCGAGCAGGTCGTCGGCGACATCCACAAGGCCGGAGGCCGGGCGGACTTCCTGGCCGCCGACCTGCGCGACGAGGCCTCCGCCCGATCGCTGGCCGCCCGGGCCCGGGAACTGATGGGGCACGTGGACGTCCTGGTCAACAACGCCGGCATCTACCCGTTCGGCCCGACCCACGAGACGAGCGAGCGGGATTTCGACGCGGTGTTCGCGCTGAACGTGAAGGCGCCGTACTTCCTCGTCGCCGAGCTCGCGCCGGAGATGGCCGAGCGCGGTCGTGGCGCCATCATCAACGTGACCACGGTGGCCGCCGAGGTCGGCATGACGGGGATGGGCCTGTACGGCGCGAGCAAGGCCGCCTTGGTGCTGCTGACCAAGGCCTGGGCCGCCGAGTACGGGCCGCGGGGCGTCCGGGTCAACGCGGTCAGCCCCGGCCCCATACTCACCGAGGGGACCGCGGCGATGGGCGACGACTTCGACCAGTTGGCCGCCCAGGCACCGGCCGGACGCCCCGGCACCGCCGAGGAGGTCGCAGAAGCGATCGCCTTCCTGGCGACCGACCGCTCGAGCTTCGTGGAGGGCTCGGTCCTGCCCGTCGACGGCGGCCGCACCGCCGTCTGAGGCCCGGCCGCACCGCCGTCTGAGGCCCGGCCGCACCGCCGTCTGAGGCCCGGCCGGTCCGGCGCCTGCGCGCCCGGACGGGTGCGGCTCCCGAACGCCCGGACGGTGCGGCGACGCTCCGACCTGGGGCGGGCCACGGCGCCACGACCGTCTCCGGCGCCTCACGCCCGGATCACGGCCGGTCCGGCCGTGGATCAGTAAGGCAAGGGTGCCGGATGAGGGAGTGTCCCGTCACGAAATACCCACATACGCTCAGTCGCGGATCGATCACCTTCAGTGAGCGATCTCAGTAGGGTCAAGGGTCCTTCAGCGGACCGACCGCGCTCGAGAGGGAGGTCTCGGTTTGAGCCCATCGTCATCGCGGGAGCCGATCTACACGACAGAAGAGCAGTATCCACAGACTCTCGGCACGGCAGCCGCACGAAACCTGGCGACGACCACCAAGACCCCGCCGCAGATGCAGGCGATCAGCTCGCGCTGGCTGCTGCGGGTCCTGCCCTGGGTCGAGGTGTCCGGCGGCGCCTACCGGGTCAACCGGCGCATGACCTACAAGGTGGGCGGGGGCCGCGTCGGCATCGCCGGCACCGCGCGCCGGGCGGAGCTCATCCCGCCCACGCTGCGGGAGATCCCGCCCTTCGCCGGGTTCTACGACGAGGAGGTGCTCGGCGAGCTGGCCGCCCGGTTCACGCAGCGGGAGCTGCCGGCCGGGGAGACGCTCGTCGAGCACGGCCAGCGCGGCGATCACTTCTACGTGGTCGCCCACGGAAAGCTCAGGCGCGAGGGCGAGGGAGCCTTCGACGACGCGGCGCATCTGCCTCCGGTGGGCGACGGCGGCTACCTCTCGTACGAGGCGCTGACGGATCCGGACTTCACGTGGGACCACAGTGCCGTCGCCGCGACCGCCTGCTCGCTGCTGGTGCTGTCGCGGCAGGACTTCCTCGCCACGCTCGACCGGTCGGGCGCTCTCGCCGCTCACGTCGAGCGGTTCCGGACCGTGACGCAGGTCCCGCAGAACAAGCACGGCGAGGCCGAGATCGCGCTGGCCGCCGGCCACGCCGGGGAGCATTCGCTGCCGGCCACGTACGCCGACTACGAGCTCTCGCCACGGGAGTACGAGCTGGGCATCGCCCAGACGGTGCTGCGGGTGCACACCCGGGTCACCGATCTGTACAACGAGCCGATGAACCAGCTGGAGCAGCAGCTGCGGCTGACCATCGAGGCCCTGCGCGAGAAGCAGGAAGACGAGATGGTCAACAACCCGGACTTCGGGCTGTTGAACAACGCCGACTACTCCCAGCGGCTCCAGACCCGGTCGGGTCCGCCCACGCCCGACGACATGGACGAGCTGCTGTCACGCCGCCGCAGCACCCGGTTCTTCCTGGCTCATCCGAAGGCGATCGCGGCGTTCCTGCGCGAGTGCAACCGACGCGGTCTCTACCCCGACCCCGTCGAGTGGGAGGGGAGCCGGATCCCCGGGTGGCGGGGCATACCGATCTTCCCCTGCAACAAGATCCCCATCGCCGCGGGCCACACGTCGTCGATTCTGGCGATGCGCACCGGAGAGGACGACCAGGGCGTGGTCGCCCTGCACCAGACGGGCATCCCGGACGAGTACGAGCCGGGGCTGAACGTCCGGTTCATGGGCATCGACGAGAAGGCGATCACGTCGTACCTGGTCAGCACCTACTTCTCGGCCGCGGTCCTGGTCCCCGACGCGCTCGGCGTGCTGGAGAACGTCGAGATCGCGGCGCCGGGCTCGTGATGGCGGAGCACATACCGGTGGAGCGGGAGATCCCGCGGGGCCTGCCGTCCGGCCCGACCGGGCTCGGCACGTCGGCGGCCCGCCTGGCGGCCGCGCTCCGGACGGCGATCCCGGAGACCCATCCCCTAGGAGAACGGCCGGGCCGGCCACCCGCCGTCGACCGGCCGCCGGAGTCCGAAGCGGTGGCCGAGGGCGTCGAGCGGCCCGCGCTCTTCTGTCCCGAGGAGACCGCGGCAGACTCCGGCATCACACCCGGATACGCCGAACGTCCGTGGGGCGACGGCTCGTACCCGCCGTTGTACTGCCCGGAGACGGTCCGCGTCGACGACGACCTCGGCGACCGGGTGAACGACGCCCTCGTCGCCTGGGCGGAGGAGACCGGCATCTACGCCGACCGGCTCGACGCGTTCCGCCGCACCGGGTTCGGCCGGCTCGCCATGCTCGCCCACCCCGACACCGACGACCCTGACCGGTTGCTCCTCGCCGCCCAGGTGAACGCCGCCTGGTGGGCGAGCGACGACTACTACGCCGACGAGAGCGAGTTGGGGGCCACGCCCATTGAACTGCCACCGCGGCTCGCGCTGGTCATGTCCGCGATGGACCGCCCACCGCCCGCCGGGGAGTTCACTGGCCCGCTCGAGGAGGCGCTGCGGGCCGACCCCGTCCTGGTCGCGCTGGATTCGGCAACCGCCCACCTGCGGCGCCACGCCACGCCGTCCCAGGTCATGCGGGTGTGCAACACGACGTTCCAGATGTACGTGAGCTGGGCGGCGTACGCCGCGTGGCGCTACAGCGGCGGGCTCCCGCCGGCCTGGCGCTACCTCGCGGCCCGGCAGCACGACAGCTTCTACACGTCCATGACACTGATCGACGTCGTCGGCGGCTACGCCCTTCCGGCCGACCTCTTCTACGAGCCGCACTTTCACCACGCGCTGATGCAGGCGGGCACGGCCGCCGTCATCGTCAACGACCTCCACTCGGTGGCCAGGGAGGCGGCGGACGAGCAGGCGGACAACCTGGTCCTGAGGGTCGCCGCCGAGGAGAAGTGCACGCTCCGCGAGGCGATCGAGACCTGCGTGCGCCTGCACAACCGATTCGTCCGCGACTTCCAGACCAGCCAGGAAAGACTCGCCGCCGTCCCCTCCGTAGAGCTGCAACGGTTCCTGCGCGGAGCCCAGGCATGGATGGGAGGGGGCTTCGAATGGCACAGCACGAGTAGTCGTTACCGCTGATCCGTGGGCGGCCGAGGCCCTCGCGGCCCGGCCGCCCACGGATACGACGCACGGCTCCGCCGGCGACGGGACGCCTCCGCGTCCCGCGCCCGCGGAGATGACCAGCAGCTCCGTCACATCCCCCCACACGCCCGAAGGAGCCGGCATGACGTCCGTCCAAGACTCCCTCCACGCCTCCGTAGTCCCCGTCAGCCCGTATCAGCGCTCGGTCGCCGACTACTGGAACGCCGAACGGAACCCGGTCAACCTGCGGCTGGGCGAGGTGGACGGCATCTACCACCACCACTACGGGATCGGCGAGGTCGACTGGTCCGTGCTGCAGAGCCCACCGGAGCTCCGCGAGACCCGGCTCATCGAGGAGCTGCACCGCCTCGAAAGCGCGCAGGCCGACTTCCTCCTCGACCACCTCGGCCCCCTCGGGCCCGCGGATCGCGTCATGGACGCGGGCTGCGGACGCGGCGGGTCCAGCCTCGTGGCCGCCGCGCGGTTCGGGTGCGAGGTCGACGGCGTCTCCATCTCCCAGGCCCAGGTCGACTTCGCCAACGAGCAGGCGCGGCTGCGCGGCGTCGGCGACCAGGTGCGCTTCAACCTGCGCAACATGCTCGACACCGGCTTCCCGACCGGCGCGTTCCAGGCGACCTGGAACAACGAGTCCACCATGTACGTCGAGCTCGGACTGTTGTTCGCCGAGCACTCGCGGCTGCTGCGCCGCGGCGGCCGGTACGTCTGCATCACCGGCTGCTACAACGACGCATACGGGCTGCCGTCGCGGGCCGTCAGCCAGATCAACGCGCACTACATCTGCGACATCCACCCGCGCAGCACGTACTTCAGGGAGATGGCCGCGAACCGCCTGGTTCCGACCAGCGTCGTCGACCTGACCCCCGCGACCATCCCGTACTGGCGGCTGCGCGCCCAGTCCAGCCTGGCCACCGGCATCGAGAACACGTTCCTCGACGCCTACACCGACGGCAGCTTCCAGTACCTCCTCATCGCCGCCGACCGCGTCTGACCCTCCGCGCAGCCGGCCCGTACGGCGGTCCCCACACCGCTGTCCCCGTACGGCCACCCCCGAACGGCGGGCCGCTCAGCGGGCGAGGAGGTCGCGCAGGGCCTTGGTGACGTCGGCGGGCGCCTCCTCGGCCATGAAGTGGCCGAAGCCGACGGTGCGGTGCCGCAGGTCCGGCGTCCAGGCGCTCCACAGCGCGGCGGCGTCGAAGCCGAGCGCGGCGCCCCAGTCCTGCTGCAGGACGGTGACCGGCATCCGCAGCCGGTTGCCGTCCGCGCGGTCGGCCTCATCGTGTTCGAGGTCGATGCCGGCCGACGCACGGTAGTCGGCCACGATGGACGGCACCGCGTCGCGGCAGGCGTCCAGGTAGGCGGCGCGGACGTCGGCGGGGATGGCGTCCGGGTCACTCGTCCAGATGTCGAGGAAGTGGCCGAAGAAGACGTCCGGGCTCCCGGCGATCAGCTGCTCGGGCAGGCCGGGAGGCTGGGCCATCAGGTACAGGTGGAAGCCGACGGCGGCGGTGACACCGCGCATCACCTCCCACATGTCGACGGTCGGCAGCACGTCGAGGCAGGCCAGGTGCGCGACCGCTTCGGGGTGGTCGAGGCCGGCGCGGAAGGCGACGAGCGCGCCGCGGTCGTGCCCGGCCAGCGCGAAGCGGTCGTGTCCCAGCGCACGGGCCAGGGCGACGATGTCCGCGGCCATGGTGCGCTTGGAATAGGTGTCGCGGCCGGCCTCGGCGGGCTTGTCGCTGGCCCCGTAGCCGCGCAGGTCAGGGCAGATGACGGTGTGGTCGGCGGCCAGGTCTTCGGCGACGTGCCGCCACATCAGGTGGGTCTGGGGAAAGCCGTGCAGCAGCACGATCACGGGGCCCGACCCTGCGACGGCGGTGTTCAGCGACACGCCCTCGGCGACGGGGACGCGCCGGTACTCGAAGCCGGGAATGGCAGGCGCCATGTTTCTCGCCCTTTCTCGTGGTCGGGATGCCGTTAAGGCTGCCGCGTGCGAATGAGCATCCGATGAGCGCGCTACGTGACCTGCGGAATCTCCTGGAAGGAGGGCCCCGCGCGGGGGCGCCTTCGGCGTGCCGGGGCCGGTGGCGGAATGTCCCGGAAGGAGGATCCTTAGGTTCTAGCGGTCGTTGCAACACCCCGCCCCAGGGGGCGCGATGGTCTTCGAGAAGCGCAAGGATCGATCACCTCAGGGGCGTAGGCATCGTTAGGCTCCGCTGCATGGCGAACCATGTACAGGTATCGACGACGGCGGACAATCGCGAGACGGCGATCGAGTTGCTGAACTCGGCTGTCAAGGCGCGTCTGGCCGCGTCCGGTCAGGTCTTCGGGCCGGCGACTACAGCGTTCTGGCATCTGGGCGAGTTCGGCACCGGAGAAGAGTGGCAGGTCGTGCTCAAGACCACCGAGGACCGCTATCCGGAGCTGGAGGCGCATCTCATCGATGCACACCCGTGGGACAACCCTGAGGTGTCCTTCACGCCTCTCGGCGGCTCGGCGGCGTATCTGGAGTGGGTGAGCCGGGCGACTGCTTGAGAAGCACTTCCGCTTCATCAATCAGGGCGGCCACCGCGACCACGCTGCGGTGCGGCTCCAGCCGCTGGAGTGTCTCCGCGATGCGGTACCGCGGACGTGCCGACGCGACGTCCGCGCACAGCACGACCGCACGGCGGGTGACGGCTGCGCCCTGTTCGATGTCTCCGTCATCGATGTGCGCGTCCGCGAGCCATGTCAGGTACAGCGCCTTATCTCGCGCGTGCGTGTCTTCATAGCGATCAAGGGCACCTGTGAGGGCGGAGATGGCACGGCCCGGTTGGCGCAGGACGCTCCAGCAGCGGCCGGTCATGATTTGCAGCTCGGTGTGATCAACCCAGAGTGCCCAGTCAGGGCCCTGTCGGTCGTGGCCGTCGTCGAGTGCTTCACGCGCGAGATCGAGCGCATGCTCGGCGGCTCGTGCATCGCCGGCGACGGCATGGGCCCAAGCGGCACGCTCTCGGAGTAAAGCCTGGACCGCTCGCGGCGTCTCGTCGCTGTCCGCAACCCGGCATGATGCGTCAGCTTCGGACACGCCTGGCTGCCCAGTGCTGACCTTCTGATAAGCGAGGAACGCCAACGAGTTGGCGATCAGAGATGTGTCTCCGGTATCCGAGGCAGCGGTGAGACTGCGCTTGAAATGCTGGCGGGCCCGCGCGTGCCATCCGGCGTCGAAAGCGGCCCATCCGGCCTGTTGAGCCTGCTCGGCGATGACTCCCATGAGCGCGCGGCCGGTCGCGTCGGTGTAGCTCGCCTTGTCGGCGATGGCAATCGTGGACTTCAGCTCGGCCGCGTAGACCGGATACGTCTCCGCGCCGCCAAGCACGTCATCCAGACGCCGGAGCCGGGCCGTCCGATTACGAAGCCGTGCGACTGCCTCAGTCCCGATCCGGCGCCCAGCGTCGAGATCGGGACTTCCGGGCATCGTGAGCGTGAGGCCAGCGGCCAATGACGATCCGACGAACGCCCGACGGTCCACTTCGTCCTCGTCTTCTGTGAAGAGCTCATCTTCGGACATCTCGAACGCGCGGGCGTACAGAAGTCGGTAGCGCTCGCTGATCTCATCCACGTCACCGCGCTCCCAGCGCTTGACGTAGGACAGCAGGCTCTCGTGGCTCGGAAGCCTGTTGCGTGCCTCTCCGGCTGCACGGGCGAGTTGGCGCGCCATCTCGGTTTTGTCCCAGCCGCGCGCCTTCCGCTCCGCGCGGATGCGATCAACCCACACCTTATGAACGTCGGCCATCGTGTTGCGTGCACCTTTGCCGAGCATCCTGGAGCACGACAGCCGTGCTCCCTCATGCTCCGCATTGTCCTCTACCGGCGCAGTTCCCGCAGCCCTTAACTAACTGTGACCGAATCGCCACATCTTCGGAGGCGTAGGTGCACGCACAGGAAGTCAGTTCCACCCCGCCGGCCGACACGGTCAAGGCGCACGCGCTCAAGCTCGCGCCGCTGCTGATCCGAGCCGGCTTCAACGTGGCGGTCCGCGCGGACGGCATCGTCGAGGTACGGAATCCGCGTGACGTGCGGATGACACAGCCGATCATGCTCGTCGAGCACCAGGGCGCCCTGTGGTGGGCATGGGTCTGGTCAGGGCCGACCCGCGATTCCCCGCCCGAACGTGAGCTCATGGTGCAGTTAGATGTCGGCACGCCGCCGTTTGGCCAGGCGCCTCCACCGCCGAGACAGCGGGCTGTCGGGCGAGGTGATGGGGTCTCAGGCCCGGCGGCGACCTGGACGGCCGGGACACCCCAGACCACTGCTCATGCCAGGCCGAAGCCGTGGATCAAGTCACCGGCACTACTGCCAGGCCCTCTGACTCTCCGGCCGATCGGCCAGGAGGAAATCGGTACGGCGACCGAGTCGTACCCGAGGCTCTTAAGGAGGAGCCAGATGACCTTAACGCTCGAGAGGACGGCTGCGGCCGTCAACGCCCGGGATCTCATCTCCCCGGCCTTGTTCGATCGGCTCGTCCGGCGCATCGTCAAGGACGAGCAGGTCGACCAGCCGACGGCCAAGCGGATCATGGCCGAGGCGCTCGGGTTCCTGCAGGCGTGCGCGCTCAACCCGGGCGCGGGTCTCGGCCCGTCACCCGCCGTCGACATCGGCTGGCATACGTTCGTCCTCCACACCCGGGAATACGCGGAGTTCTGCCAGCGGGTCGCGGGGCGGTTCATTCACCACGTCCCTACCGACGATCACACGTGCAAGTGCGACAACGCCTGCACGGGAGACGTTCCGCCTGCCGAGGGCGGCTCGATCGCCACCACGCTCGCCGCGATGCGCGCGGCCGGCATCCCGGTCGATGAGGAGATGTGGCAGGCGCGCGCGGTCGACTGCTCGCAGTGCCACGCCGGTTGCACCGACAGCCCGTGACATCCACCTCTCACGCGACCCCAGGTCATATGCTCGGCGGCCTGGGGTCGCCCCCTATCCAGCGAGGAACGCCATGAGCCGACACGAATGGGACGCCCTGCCGGAAGGTGTCCGCAACGCGGTCGAGCAGCACTGCGGCGGAACGGTCATCAATGCCAAGGCACCCGAGAGGGGATGCAGCTCGGAGTTCTCCGCCACGCTCCATCTGAACGGCGGGGCCGTGTTCTGCAAGGGCATCCGAGCCACCGCACCCAGTGCGTGGATGCACCGCAACGAGGCGGCCGTCAACCACCTGTTGCCCCACGGCCTGGCACCGCGGCTGCTGTGGCAGACCGAGACCGACGGCTGGCTGATGCTCGGCTTCGAACACGCGGCCGGACGACACCCGAACCTGTCCCCCTATTCCGCAGACCTGACACCCGTCGCGGAGGCGGTCGCGGCGCTACAGCGGATAACCCCGCGCGCCGTGCCGAATCGCAGCATCGCGGCACGCTGGGCCCGGCTGCCGGTCTGGCAGCAGTACACCCAGAACCCACCCAACGACCTGGACCCCTGGGAGCAGGAGAACCTGCCCCACCTGGCAGAACTGGAGGCGACCGCGCACGAACTCCTCGACGGCGACGCGCTGCTGCACACCGACCTACAACCCGGCAACCTCCTCATCAACGATGACAAAGTGGTGGTCATCGACTGGGCCTGGGCCTCCCGCGGCGCACCTTGGATAGATCCAGCATTCATGGTGATCAGACTCATGGCAGCCGGGCATCCCCCCGAAAGCGCGGAATCGTGGGCACGCCAGATCCCCACATGGCAGGCGGCACCGACGGCCGCCGTGACAGCATTCGCGACCACAGTGCTGGGCCTGTGGAGACACAAGACGCGATCACCAGCCGCACGACCACACTCGGCACGGCTCACGGCGGTAGCCCAGGACTGGGCACGGCACCGCCTCGATGCGACCTGACCCAGGACACCACGAAGCCGCCCAATCCGCTATCAGGGGGCAGGGGCGTCTTCGGCATGCTGGGGCCAGTGGCGGAATGTCCTGGAAGGAGGAGCAGGGCGTGAGGGTCGTCTTCGGCGTGCTGGGGCCGGTGGTGGCGTGGGACGACGCCGGGGAGTCGATCGCCCTGAAGGGGCCGAGGCACCGCGCCGTGCTGGCACGGCTGATCGTCGCCCGACGGCGCGTCGTCCCTGTCACGCGGCTGGCCGACGACCTGTGGGAGGACCCTCCCGAGGACGCCACCGGCGCGATCCGTACCTTCGTCGCCGCCCTGCGCCGCGCCCTGGAGCCGCAGCGTCCACCCCGCGCGCCGGCCCGGCTCCTGGTCACCGAGGGTCCCGGCTACGCGCTGCGCGCCGAGCCCGACGCGGTGGACGCCTGGCGCTTCGAACGTGCCGTGACCGCCGCCACGACGCCGCCGCCCGCAGGGGCGCCTGTGGCGCTACCGTTCGCAGGAGTGTCCACGACGCTGCGGCCCGCGGAGGTGCTCGCGCGGCTGGACGAGGCACTCGGGTGGTGGCGCGGGCCCGCGTACGCCGAGTTCGCCGACGAGCCGTGGGCCCGGGCGGAGCGTTCGCGGCTGGCGGAGCTGCGGCTGCACGCCGTCGAGCGCCGGGCCGAGCTGCGCCTGACGCTGGGCCTGGCCGCGGAGACGGTGCCGGACCTGGACGCGCACGTGGCCGAGCACCCGTGGCGGGAGCACGCCTGGCGGCTGCTCGCCCTGGCGCTGTACCGCACCGGCCGCCAGGGCGACGCGCTGGCCGTTCTGCGCCGGGCCCGTACGCTCCTGGTCGAGCAGCTCGGCGTGGACCCCGGCCCGGCACTGCGCGAACTGGAGGCCGACATCCTCGCGCACGCCGCCCGTCTCGACCCTGAGCCGGGCAGTGCGGCGGGGCGGGTGTGGGCGCAGACAGCGGCGGCGTACGACCGCGCCGTGCCGTCGGGGGCCCGGGCCCGGCTGGAGTCGACCGTGGGGCTCCTACGCAACCTCGCCGTGACCGGCGGCAGCGGCCTTCAGGAGGCCCGCCGGCATCGCGTCGCGGCGATCGCGGCGGCCGAGGAGTTGGGCGACGCGGAGCTGACCGCGCGAGTGATCGGGGCGTACGACGTCCCGGCGATCTGGACCCGGGTCGACGACCCGGAGCAGGCCGCTCACGTGGTCGCGGCGGCCGAGCGCACGCTGGCCGCCCACCCCGCCGGGCAGGAGGCGGCCCGGGCCCGGCTGCTGGCCACGATCGCCCTGGAGTCGCGCGGCACCCGCGCGGCGCGCGGGCCCGAGGCGGCTCGGGAGGCGGAGGAGATCGCCCGCCGGCTGGACGATCCGGCGCTGCTGGCGTTCGCCCTCAACGCGGCGTTCATGCAGAGCTTCGACCGCGCCGGTCGAGCGCCGCGCCGTGACGAGATCGGCGCCGAGCTGGTCACCCTGTCCGCCCGGCACGGCCTGTCCGCCTTCGAGATCCTGGGTCATCTGATCCGCCTTCAGGCCCGGAGCGCCCTCGGGGACCTCCCCGGCGCCGACCGGCACGCGGCCGCCGCGGACCGCTTGGCCGAGCGCCACGAACGTCCGCTGGTCGGCGTGTTCACCGGTTGGTACGCCGCGCTGCGGACCGCCGCGACCGGCTCGGAGGAGGCCGCCGAGGCCGCGTACCGGGACGCCGCAGCCCGGCTCGACGGCTGCGGCATGCCGGGGCTGGAACGCGGCCTGCCGTCGCTCGCGCTCCTGTCGCTGCGCGTGCTGCACCGACGGCCCGCCCGGACCGACGAGGACGCCGACTGGGGACCCTATGAGCCCTGGGCCCGCCCGTTGACGCTGCTGGCCAAGGGGCGTCGTACGGCGGCCGCCGCCGCGTTGCGCGACGTCCCCGAGCCGCCCCGGGACCTGCTGTTCGAGGCCCTGTGGTGCCTGACCGCCCAGGCGGCCATCGCCGTCGGCGACCGGGAGACGATGGAACGCGCCCACGCCGAGCTGTCCCCCGCGGCGGCGGAACTCTCCGCGGGCAGCGGCCTGCTCACCGTCGGTCCCGTCTCCCGGCACTTGGACGACCTCGCCGCCGCCCTCCGCTGAATCTCAGCCGCGAGCCACGAATCCTCGGGAGCAAAACCGCCGCAACGGCTTCGGCTCCCGCTGCGGTATCCGTCAAGGCGATGTCATCACGCCACGGGGGCAGATCCAGGTTCCCCCGGCATGGGGACGCCGCCGCGGGCCGTGTGGGAGTGGAGTGGTGCCGTCACATTCGACGTTCTCACAGGAGGTATCTGATGGACGCGCGTGCGAAGGTCCGGCGACGGACCGTGACCGTGTGGGCGGCCTGCCTGGCCGCGCTGGCGGTGCCGATCACTTCGGCCCGTGCCGCAGTCGACCGGGCGTCGGTCTCGTCGGCCCACGGAGGGCAGCTGCAGCGGTCGTTGGACGCGGTGACGGCCGCGGGGGCGGTGGGGGTGCAGGCCGAAGTGATCGGCACCGACGGCCGGTGGCGGGGTGTCAGTGGGCGCGCCCGGCTGGGTGGCGCGCAACCGGTGCCCCGGCAGGGGCGCTTCCGGATCGGGAGCATCACCAAGTCGTTCATCGCGACGGTCCTGCTCCAACTCGCCGCGCAGGGAAGGGTCGGTCTGGACGACCCGGTCGAGCGGTACCTGCCCGGCAGGGTGCCCGGCGGACAGCACATCACGGTGCGGCAGCTCCTGAACCACACCTCCGGGATCGCCGATTACCTCGATGACGCCAAGACCTATCCGCTCGCCGGCCAGGAGTTCCTGGAGAAGGTGCGGTTCCACACGTTCCCGGCCGAACAGCTCGCCCGCAGCGGCGTCGCGCTTCCGCGGTACTTCCCGCCCGGCAAGGGCTGGCGCTACTCGAACACGAACTACGTGCTGGCCGGTCTCATCATCGAAAAGGTCACCGGCCGGTCCTGGCAGGACGAGATCACCCGCCGGATCGTGCGGCCGTTGGGGCTGCACAACACGACCGTGCCCGACAGCGGACCCGACATTCCCGGCCCGCACGCGCACGGATACATGACGATCGACGGCCGGGCCCTGGACATCACCCGGATGAACCCCTCGATCGCGGGAGCCGGGGGCGCGATGATCTCCACCACCGGCGACCTCGACCGGTTCTACGCCGCGCTGCTCGGCGGCCGGCTGCTGCCCGCGACGTGGCTCGCCGAGATGAAGAAGACGGTCCCGATTCCTGGCGGCGGCCCGGCCAAGGAGGCGGACGGGCTGGGCCTGGACAGTATGCGACTCCCCTGCGGCGTCACGGTCTGGGGCTACGACGGAGGCATCGTCGGCTACGGCAGCCAGAGCTGGCACACCGCCGACGGCCATCGGCACATCAGCCTGTCCGTGACCCTGCGCGACCTCGCAGACCCCCGCACCACACAGATCCTGGACGCGATCCAGAAGACGAAGAACACCGCCTTCTGCGGCACCCGCTGAAGGCATTCCGAACAGCACCCGCCCATGCCTGGGCCGTCACCGCTCGGTGGCGATGCCCGCGCAGGTGCGCGCGCCGCGTTCCGATCCCGGACAGGCCGCCCAGAACCGGTTCGCGCGCTCGGGGTAAGCCGTGATCAGCCGCCGAAGACGCGGTTACGCCACGCGGCGAGCTCGGCCGCGACGGCGGCGCGCTGGTCCGCCGTCACCGGCGTGCCGGTCGCGGTGTTGACGACCAGGGCCGCGTGCAGCCCGGCCGGAGCGGTGAGCAGTACGCGGTGGGCCGCCGCCGAACCGGTCTCGTCGGCGACCCGGACCGCGCCGGAGGCGGGGAGGCCGGTGAGTGAGCCGACGTCGCCCACCACCGTCGTGCTCGCCGGGGCGAACGACTGCGGCAGGTGGAGCTCGGTCGGCACGGTGCCGGACGTCCCGCGCCAGACGAGAACCCCGTACTGGCGGTCCTTGACCAGGGCGGCGACGTTCGGCAGCGACGACGGGACGGTGAGCCACGCCTGCTGCTGGCCGGCCCCGCCGAACCCGGAGCGGGCCAGGTCCTCGTACGCGAAGGCGAGCGCGTCACCGGCCACCGCGGACGGGTACAGCCGGTCCAGGACGCGCTGGTCCAGCCGGAGGCTGACGTTCCCGGCGGCGTCGGTGGTCGCGACCGAGAAGTCCTCGTCGTTCCACGCGTCGCCGGTGGTCTGCACCTTGTCCGGGTTGCCGTTCATCAGTTCGTGGTGGTGTCCGCTGTAGACGTCCCAGTGCCACTGGGTTCCCGACAGCACCGGGCCGCCGCTCGCGGCGGAGTCCCACCAGTTCTTGCCGGGGGTGCCGTAGTCCATGGCCTGGTACATCGCGCGGACCATCCACGGCGTACGGTCGCTGCCCGTCCCGGACATCCGGTTGCCGAACTCCGAGACCAGCGGGGCGGTCTTCAGCTCCGTGGCGCGCTGCCGGATCCGGTTCATCGCCGCGTCGTACGTCCCGTCGGAGGCGGCGGACGGGTCGATGACCATGCGGCCGCCGTCGTAGTAGTGACTGTTGAAGACGAGCCGGGTGCCGAGCGGTCCGGACGACGACAGGCCGCCCTCCTCGAAGAACCCGGTGTTCCAGAACACCAGCGGCTCGACGAACGCCGGCTTGGCGCTCCACCCGGCGTTGTCCATGGCCGTACGGAACCGCTGGTAGAAGGGCAGCAGGTAGGTCTTTTCCCAATCCAGGCCGCTCTGCCCGTCCAGCCCGCCGTCGAACGGCTCGTTGAACGGGTCGAACCCGACGACGCTCTGGAACGCCTGCGCGGACAGCTTGGTCTTCAGGTACGTGAGGGCGGCCGAGGCCTGGGTGAGGAAGGCGTCCTGCACGCCGACCTGGCCGGTCGACGTCGTGAGCGTCCGGTTGTGCCAGAAGTCGTGGGCGGCCTGCCGTACGGCGGCGTTGTTCTGCATGTTCTGCCCCCAGAGCAGGCAGATCCCGCACGACTCCTGAGGATAGTTCCCGGCCTTTGTCAGCCATTCCGGGGCACCGTCGCCGGTGTACCAGCTGCCGCTGTTGAACAGGTGGGAGGAGTACAGATCCTGGTGGTAGTCGATCAGGACGCGGATTCCCCGGTCGGTGAACGCGGCGATCTGCTGAACGGCCCGGTCGAGGTAGGAGTAGTCGATCCGGTCGGGAGCCGGCTGCACGCCCTCCCAGCTGATCAGGAACCGGATCGCGTTCGCACCGGTCAGGTCCCGCATCGCCTGCGCTGACTTCGCGGCGTCGGCGGTGCTGCGGAAGGGCAGCAGGCCGTTCTCGTACAACTTGGCGCTGCCGGAGACGTTGAAGCCGCGCAGCGTCACCTGCCGCCCGTCGCCGTCGCGGAACACCCAGTTCTCCCCTGCGGGGGAGACCACGACGGCCGGGCTCGTGTCCGCGTCGGCCCGCGAGACGCCGGTGACGGTGACGGCGGCGGCCGTGGCGAGGGCCACGGCCAGAACTTTTCCGGTACGGACGGCTGCGAAGGACACCCTGGACATAGCGGGGGCCTTTCAGGAGGCGGGCCCTCCACTGTCCAGGAAGCCCCTCACCCGTGCAAGACCACGTTCCGCCGCTACGGTCCGCCCTCGACGGTCGGCGCTTCGCCGAACTCGGCGAGGACGGCGTCCGTGTGCTCGCCGACGGCCGGGATCGCTCCCATGCGCGGCTCGCGTCCCGTCACGGTCACCGGCGGCAGGAGGGCGTTCAGGGGGCCGACGGGTGAGCCGACCTGGCGCCACCGGTCCCGGGCGGCGAGCTGCGGGTGCGCGGCGAACTCCTCCATCGACCGCAGGCGGGCGTTGGCGATCCCGGCCTCGTCAAGACGGCGGACGGCCTCGGCGGCGGTCGCGTCGGCGAACGCCTCCTCGATGAGGGCGGTGAGCTCGTCCCGGTTCTCGACGCGCGGGGAGTTACGGGCGAAGCGTTCGTCCTCGATGAGGTCCGGGCAGCGCAGGACGTGCGTGCACAGCGCTGCCCACTCGCGCTCGTTCTGCAGGCCGAAGAAGACCTGGTGACCGTCGCCGGCCGTGTAGGGACCGTACGGTGCGATGGTCGCGTGCTGCGCGCCGGTACGGGGCGGGGGCGTGCCGCCGTACGTGGCGTAGTAGTACGGGTAGCCCATCCACTCGGCGAGCGCCTCGAGCATCGAGACCGACAGGTCGGTGCCCTGCCCGGTGCGCTCGCGCTCGTACAGGGCCGTCAGGATGCCGCTGTAGGCGTACATTCCGGCGGCGATGTCGGCGATGGAGATCCCGACCTTCGCCGGTTCGTCGGGCGTTCCCGTGACGGACAGTACGCCGGCCTCGCACTGGACGAGCAGGTCGTAGGCCTTCTTTGAACGGTACGGGCCGGAGTCGCCGTACCCGGAGATGCCGCAGGTGATCAGCCGCGGGTGCCGGCGCCGTAGCTCCTCCGGGACCAGGCCGAGGCGCTCCGCCGCTCCGGGGGCGAGGTTCTGAACGAGCACGTCCGCCCGCCCGACCATCCGGTGCAGCACCGCCCGTCCGGCCGCGTCCTTCACGTCGAGCACCACGGACTCCTTGCCGCGGTTCAGCCAGACGAAGTGGCTGGACATGCCCTTGACGGTCTCGTCGTAGCCGCGGGCGAAGTCCCCGCCGCCAGGGCGTTCGACCTTGATGACGCGCGCTCCGAGGTCGGCGAGCTGCCGGGTGGCGAAGGGCGCGGCGACGGCCTGTTCGAGCGAGACGACGGTGACGTCGCGCAGCGGGAGGGCGCTTTCGTCCACCGGGTCACTCCTGGACCGGGGGCAGGGTGTCCTCCGGCGGGCGCGGGACCTGCGGTCTGGGGGCGTGGTCGCGCTTGTAGACGAGCAGCGTGCGCTTGAACGAGCACACGACGACGCCGTCCTGGTTGAAGCCTTCCGTGGCCACGGTGACGATGCCGACGTTCGGCCGGGATCGGGACTCGCGCAGCGCGATGACCTTCGACCGCGAGTAGAGCGTGTCGCCTTCGAAAACGGGGGCGGGCAGGCGGACCTCGTCCCACCCGAGGTTCGCCATGACGTTCTGGGACACGTCGGTGACGGACTGGCCGGTGATGAGGGCGAGCGTGAAGGTCGAGTCGACCAGCGGGCGCTCGAACTCCGTCTGCGCGGCGTAGTGGTGGTCCACGTGCACCATCGCGGTGTTCTGCGTGAGCAGCGTGAACCACATGTTGTCGGTCGTGGTGACCGTACGGCCCAGCGGGTGGTAGTAGACGTCCCCGAGGGTGAAGTCCTCGAAGTAGCGGCCCCGCCAGCCCTGTCGTTCCGTCATCGCGCGCGACTACCGCCGGGCGGCCGCGGACACGAGCGCGTCGAGCAGGCCGGGGAAGGCCTCCTCCACCTCCTCGCGCCGCAGTTCGTTCATCCGGGACGTTCCAACGTAGTACTGCCGGATGAGACCCGCCTCGCGCAGGATCCGGAAGTGGTGGGTCGCGGTGGAC
Organism: Actinoallomurus vinaceus; assembly: GCF_039542055.1. NCBI lineage: Bacteria > Bacillati > Actinomycetota > Actinomycetes > Streptosporangiales > Thermomonosporaceae > Actinoallomurus > Actinoallomurus vinaceus. The sequence goes on along the minus strand of NZ_BAABHK010000001.1, from coordinate 158,073 downwards.
CTGCCCACGGGCAGGTCGAACGAGCCGCAGCTCTTCGCGCTCGTCGAGGCGGACAGCTGGCACACGATGCTCCGGCGGACCGGGTCCACCACCGCGTCGAGGACCTCCTGGAGCGTGAACGCCTCCGGCGCGGGATGCTCCGGGGAACGGTCCTGCGGCTCAGTGCGCGTCACGGACATCACCATCGCCTCCCGCCCTGCATCGTCCGATACTTCGATGCCGATCATACTTCAGTCGCCTCGCCGACCGGCTCCCCGCGGAGGGTGCGCCGGAAGCGGGAGATCGTACGATAGGCGTCGCACTCCTCTCTTGATCGAAAGCGGGCGCACATGGTCGATTTCTCGCGAGGTCTCCCCCCGGAGTTCATGAGCAGCGCCAACACGCCGTTCAGTGAACTGCTGGCCGCGGTCGCGCCCGACGCGCTGCCCCCACGACGGCTCCAGGAGTCGGCCGCCGGGCTCGGTATCCCGCACGGGACGACGGTGCTGGCGCTGACCTTCGACGGCGGCGTGCTCATGGCCGGTGACCGCCGGGCCACGATGGGCAACGTCATCGCGCAGCACGACCTGGAGAAGGTGAACTTCGCCGACGAGTACTCCGCGGTGGCCTTCGCCGGGACCGTCGGCACGGCGATGGAGATGGTCCGGCTCTTCCAGTTCGAGCTGGAGCACTACGAGAAGATCGAGGGCCTCCCCCTCTCGCTCGACGGCAAGGCGCGGCGGCTGGCCGCCCTCGTCCAGGGCAACCTCGGCGCCGCGATGCAGGGCCTGGTGGTCGTGCCGCTCTTCGCCGGTTACGACCTCGACCGGGAGGTCGGGCGGATCTACTCGTTCGACGTCACCGGCGGGCCGTACGAGATGACCGACTTCCACGCCGACGGCTCGGGTTCGCCGTACGCGCGGGGTGCGCTGAAGAAGCTGTACCGGCGTGGGATGTCGCAGGAGGACGCCGTCGTGGCGGCCGTGCAGGCGCTGTACGACGCGGCGGACGACGACTCGGCGACCGGCGGCCCCGATCTGACCCGCCGGATCTACCCCAGCGTCGCCGTCGTCACCGATGACGGGTACCGGAAGCTGGCCGAGGACGAGGTCCGTACGGTCGCCGAGTCGGTCGTCACCGCCCGGCGCGACTCCCCCAACGGCCCGACCGCCTCGCTGCGCTGAGGCGGCCGTCGGTGGAGTCAGGGGTTCTGGAAGGTGACCTCCGGATCGGCGGGTGAGGGCCCGTCGAGCAGGGGCTGCGGGATCCCCTTGAGGTGCAGGTCGAAGAAGGCGCCGACGTAGGCGCGGGTGATCTCTACCGCGCGCTGCGGGGAGATCCCGGGCCCCGTCCTGCCCGCCCACGCGGACAGGACGGGCATGTCCGTGAACGTGCCGTGGTCAGAGCCGGCGACGGTCAGCCAGCGTTTCCAGCCGTTCAAGCTGCTCCACGCCTGCCCCCAGGTGTCGTCCACGCCGGGGACCTCATGCTCGGCGCCGAACATCAGGAAGGGACGGTGGCCCAGGCCGGTGGCGGGGATCGGCGCGTTGAAGCTGCCGTCCAGGTTCACCCCCGCACGCACCCGCTGGTCGACGGCCATGGTCGTGGCGGCCGCGTTGCCGCCGATGGAGTGCCCGGCCATCCCGATGCGCCTGGGGTCGATCAGACGGGCGTAGGGCCATGCCGGATGGTGGGCGGTCAGCCTGCCGATCACGAAGGAGACGTCCCTGGCCCGGCTCCGGGCGATGGCCACGGGCCCGCCCGCGGGGGGCTTGTCGCAGACGGCACAGGCCAGAGTGCGTCCGTCGGGGAAGGTCGTGCCGGAGTTCTCGTAGGTGTGGTCGACCAACGCGACGACGTACCCGCGACTCGCCAGGTCCTCGGCGAGGCCGGTGAGAGTGGCGCGCGGGAACCCGAGGCCGGGCGAGAGCAGCACCAGCGGGAAGCGCCCGTGCGCCGGGCGTGCGCCGGTGTGCGCGTAGGTGCGGGTGGCACTGAGCATCTCGGGCGGGACGCCGGCGCCCGAAGCCTTCTCCTGCAGGAACAGCCGGGCCTCCTCCGTGGTCATGTACGGGGCGGGCGCGCCGGTCCCGGGCCGGGCGGGGTAGTACGTCGACACCATCAGCTGCCGCGCGCCCGCCGACGGCACCCAGGGGTCCGTGCGGTGCTCGTCGACGAGGTGCAGCGTGGTGCGGCCGACCGCGTGCGGGCCGGTCGGGCGAGGCAGTACGGGAGCCTCGGACGCGTACGAGGCCGTCGCACGAGCGGCGCGCGCGGCCGCGACCTGCTGGCCCGGCGAAGCGCCGCATGCCGCCGTCGCCAGGGTGAGACCCAGCAGGGCGGCGACCAGCCGTGGCACGCGGGCGTGGCTGCGCGGGGCCCGGCCGAGCGGCCGGGACGCATCGGTGATCTCTGGTTTCATCAGGTTCCTTTTCGCAGAGGGCATGCGTCGCCGGTGGCACCGGAGGACACCGGCGCCACTGGACGAGCGCGGGAGTGTGGACGCCGCATCGCGTCGATCCGGCCGATGCGGCGGGCGGGCGTCGAGTCAGCCGATCCGGCGGCGGACCAGCCGGACGGTGGCGATGCCCAGCAGCAGGATGAGCAGGCCCATCCAGCCGGCCTCGATGAACTGGAAGGTCCAGAACCGGCCGGCGGGGTGATAGCTGGTCACGATGGTGTAGTGCCGGGCTTGGAGCCAGTCTCTGTAGGAGACCGAGGGCCCGTCGCCGGACGACGGGAGCTGCGCCAGATACTTCACGTACAGGATGTGACTCTGGCCGGTGTCGAGTAGGTGGCCGGTCGGGTCCACGTACGCCCTGCCGACCACCCAGTCACGCGGGCTGATCTTGCCGGCGGTGACGAGTGGTGTCATGTAGTACCGGCGGAGCTTGAAGACGAGCGCCGCGATGAGGCCGAACGAGCCGAGGAAGACCGCGCCGACCGCGACCATGGTGCGGCGGATCAGCAGGCCGGCGAACACCCCTGCCACGAACGCCAGCAGCGTCTGGACCGGAAAGACGATCCCCCCGAGCTCGAAGCCGAGGTAGTCGCCGAATCCAAAGCGCATCACGTGGTCCAGCGGAGCGTTGTACCAGGTGTAGAGGGCGCCGTAGGCCTCCGCCACCGCGGCCAGCACGGCGGCGATCAGCAACAGCTGTGTCAGCAGCCAGCGGGTGCGCCCGGCCCCCTGGGTCCAGGCGAACCGATAGGTGCCCGTCTCCAGCTCCCGCGCGATCAGCGGTCCTCCGGTGATCGCGCCGAAGCCCGCGGGAAGCAGCAGCAGGAACAAGAAGGGAAATTGCTGCGGGTACCAGTCGAACAGCTCCATGCGGAGGCGTTGGCAGCGGTCGCCGGCGAAGGAGGCGCATCGGCCCAGTCCGAGCTGGTCGTAGGTCGAGCGGGCCTGCAGACCGACGGCCACCATCAGCACGGCGAAGGCGGCCAGCATCCCCAACAGGACGTAGAAGGCGAACCGGTGCTGGCGCCACGTCACCCACACGAGGCCGAACCGGGGCAGCGCGCCGCCACGGCCCGGAACCGATGAATCGACCGTCGTCATCAGCACGCCACCTGTTCGCCGGGTGCGGGCTTCGGGCCGGGGAGCGCCGAGGCCGAAGGCTCGCGTATGTAGGCCAGCACCAGTTCCTCCAGTCCGATCGCATGCCGCTGCCAGCCCGGCGGCGCGGCGTCCGGGTCGGAGGCACGGACCAGCAGGTGAGCCTGTGCGAAGGTACGCCGGTCCCGTACGACCGGGAAGCGCTGGGCGACGGCGTCGGCCTGATCGGACGGGCCGGTCAGGACGTGATGCCCGGCCACCAGTTCCTCGACCTCACCGGACACCTGGATCCGCCCGCCGTGCACGACGACCACGTAGTCGCAGACCCGCTCCAGCTCCGCGACGACGTGCGAGGAGAACACCACCGAGACGCCGTCCTCCGACACGGCCGTCATCAACGCCGACATGAAGTCATGCCGCGCCACCGGGTCCAACGCGGCCAGCGGCTCGTCCAGGATCAGCAACTCCGGGCGTTTGGCGAGCGCGAGGGTGAGCGCCACCTGGGACCGCTGGCCGCCCGACAACGCGCCGACCTTCCGGCCCGGCGGGATGTCCAGCTCAGCCAGGCGGCCACGAGCGCGTTCGGCGTCCCAGCGCCGGTTCAGGCTGCGCCCCATCCGCAGCATGTCGGCCACGGACAGGTTGCGGTACAGCGCCGCCTCCTGCGCCACGAAGGCGACCGCGTCCAGCGCGGCGGCCGATCCCGCCGGCCTGCCACCCGCCACCCGCACCTGCCCCGTCGTCGGCGTGGCCAGCCCGACCGCCAGACTCAGCAGCGTCGTCTTCCCGGCGCCGTTCGGACCGACCAGGCCGACCACGTGCCCGGCCGGGATCGCCAGCGAGCAGTCCCGCAACGCCCACGTACGGCCGTAGCGCTTGCCGAGCCCGGACGTCTCGATCGCGGCGCTCACGCGACCACCCCGGCGCGACCGCTGCCGCCTTCCTCGTCCGGCCGGCCTTCCCGGCTCTGCCGCAGTTCGTGCAACGCTGCCGTGAACAGGGCGCTCATACCCGCATCGTCCAGGCCGGCCTCGCTCGCCGTGCGCATCCAGGCCAGCATGCTCTTCTGCAGCGCCGCCTGTTCGCGCAGGCCCACCCGGTCCAAGGTGCCCTCGACGAACGTGCCGAGTCCGCGCCGTCCGGCCACCAGGCCACGGTGCTCCAACTCCCGGTAGGCCTTCAGCACCGTGTTCGGGTTGATGGCCAGCCCGGCGACGACGTCCTTGACCCTCGGCAGCTGATCGCCCTGCCGCAGATACCCCAGCCGCAGCGCCTGCTCCACCTGCTGCACCAGCTGGAGATAGGTCGGCACCCCCGATGCCGGATCGAGCCGGAACTCGATCGGCGACGGCGAGCCATCTTTATCTACATCCATAGTTAATGAATTAAATGGGTTTGATCGCGATTGTCAACACCGGCACTCCAGGCGGCTTGACGGACAAGAGTGTGAGTGGTTTATTACTCATATGCCGAGCAAGACGAGCCAGCGCACACTGTCGACCGCCGAGGAGCGCCGCGCGACGGTCATGCGGACCGCGATCGACGCCTTCGCGGCGCGCGGTTACTACGGGACCACGACGACCGAGGTCGCCAAGCACGCCGGGATCTCGCAGGCCTACCTCTACCGCCTGTTCCCGGACAAGGAGGCGCTGTTCGTCGCGGTCGTCGACCACTGCGCACAGCGGATCCGCGAGTGCCTCGCCGACGGCGCGGCGCGGGCGGAGAGCGGCGACCCGCAGGCGGTGCTGGCCTCGATGGCGGAGGCGTACGCCCGGCTGATCGCCGATCGGGGCCTGCTCATGGTGGTGATGCAGGCCAACTGCGCCGCGAGCGAGCCGGCCATCCGCGACGCGGTCCAGGCCCTCTACGCCCGGCAGGTGGAGTACGTCCGGGCCGCGTCCGGCGCCGCGGAAGAGCAGATCCAGGAGTTCTTCGCACGCGGGTTCCTGTGCAACGCGGTGGTGGCGATGGAGGCGGAGGGCCTCGACACCCCCTGGGCGCGCACGCTCACGCTGGGGCTGCGCCACTACCCGGCGGAGTGACGCCCGGCCGACGGCCGCTCGCACCGAGCGGCCTTATTTTCGACATAAAGAGTGAGTGATTGACCACTCATAGGGAGGAGTCAGAATGGACACCAGCAGCCCGGCGACGCGGGCCCCCGTCTCCCGGGTCGGCGTCGGTCCCCTCGCCGTCCTGGCCACGGCGCAGTTCCTCGTCGTGCTGAGCACCTCGATCGTCAACGTCGCACTGCCCGCGATCCGCTCCGGCCTCGGCATGTCTCCCGCCGCCCTCTCGTGGGTGGTCAACGCGTACCTGCTGGCGTTCGGCGCGCTGCTGCTGCCCGGCGGGCGGGCGGCCGACCTGTTCGGCCGGCGCCGGGTCCTGCTCACCGGCCTCACCGTCTTCGCCCTGGCCACCCTGACCGCCGGGCTCGCTCCCTCGGCCGCCACGCTGATCGCGGCCCGGGCCGCGCAGGGCGTCGGCGCGGCGCTCCTCGCCCCGGCCGCGCTGTCCCTCCTCTTGGTGATGTACCAGGGCCCGGCCCGGGGAACCGCCCTCGGGGTCTGGGGTGCGGTCTCCGGGGCCGGCGGCGCCGCAGGCGTCCTGCTCAGTGGCGTGCTCACGCAGGTCTCCGGATGGCGGGCCGTCTTCATCGCCACCCTGCCCGTGGCGCTCGTCGTGCTCGCCGTCGTACCGCGGCTGGTCCCGCCGGACGCCGCGCGCTCCACCGGGACCCGGATCGACCTGCCGGGGACGGCGACCGTCACCGCCGCCCTCGTCGCCCTGACGTACGGGCTGGCGATGGGCGGGCGATCCGGCTGGACCAGTCCCGCGATCGTCGGCGCGCTGACCGCCGGGGTGATCCTCCTCGGGGCCTTCTGGTGGATCGAACGCCGGTCCCCCGACCCGCTCGTCCCGCCGCGGATTCTGCGCGCGGTCGGCCGGGCGAACCTGGTGATGATCCTGCTCGGCGCCGTGTGGGTCGGGCTGTTCTACTACCTCCCCCTCTACCAGCAGCAGGTCCTCGGCTACGGCCCCCTCCTGGCGGGGCTGACCCAGCTGCCCATGGCCGCCGCCATCACACTCGCCTCCGCGCTCGCCCCACGGCCGGCCCGGCGATACGGCCACAGGGCGACCCTGGTCACCGGCCTCGTCCTCCTGACCGGCGGACTGGCCTGGCTCGCCCAGGCGGGGGCCGGCGCCGGCTTCGCGACCGGGATCCTCGGCCCGTCCCTGCTGATCGGCGCCGGGCTCGGGACGGCCTTCGTCGAGCTGACCACCGCCTCCACCGACGGGGTGACCGGCCGGGACGCCGGGCTGGCCGGCGGCCTGGTCAACACCACCCGGCAGATCGGCGGCGCCCTCGGCCTGGCGATCCTCACCGCCGTCGCCACCGCCCGTACGGACCGGGTCACGGCGCACGCCTCGGCGTCGCACGCCCTCGCCGCCGGGCACCGCGCGGCCTTCCTCGGGGCGGCGCTGATCGCAGCGTTGGCCGCCGTCCTCTCTCAGACCACCTTCCGCGGCGCGTCGGCAGAGCGCTGACCGCACCTCACGAAAGGGAAGCCACCATGTCCACCGTCCAGCCTCCGAAGCCGTACCTCACCGGCCACTACGCCCCCGTCGCCGACGAGCACACCGTGACCGCGCTGCGCGTACGCGGCACCCTGCCGCCGGAGCTGACCGGCCGCTACTTCCGCAACGGCCACAACCCCAGGCCCGGCGTCACCCCGACCCACTGGTTCCGCGGCAGCGGAATGATCCACGGTCTGCGGCTGCGCGACGGGCGGGCCGAGTGGTACCGCAACCGCTGGGTGCGCACCCCGGCGTTCGAGCACGACGCGCCGCTCATGCGCGAGGACGGCTCGATCGACCTCGCCGCCAGCGTGGCGGGCACCCACATCATCGAGCACGCGGGCCGGCTCCTGGCCCTCCAGGAGGCCAACCTGCCGTTCGAGGTCACCCCCGAGCTCGACACCGTCGGGGCGTACGACTTCGGCGGGAAGCTCACCACGGCGATGACCGCGCACCCGAAGGAGGACCCGGTAACGGGCGAACTGCACTTCTTCGCCTACTCACCGTTCCCGCCACACCTGATCTACTACGTCGCCTCCGCCGACGGCGCGCTGATCCGCTCCGAGGTCGTCGAAGGCGCCGGCCCGTCCCTGATGCACGACTTCGCCATCACCGAGAACCACGTCGTCTGGCTCGACCTGTCCGTCGTGTTCGACCCCGCCGAGCACTCCGGCATCCCGTACCGCTGGAGCGACGCGTACGCCCCGCGGATCGGCGTCATGCCCCGCACCGGCCCCGCCCGTACGACCTGGTACGAGGTCGAGCCGGGCGCGCTGCTGCACGTCACCAACGCCTCCGAGGACGCCCAGGGGCGCATCACGGTCGAGGGCCCCCGCTACGACCGCGCGGCCTGGGAAACCAGCTGGAAGTGGTGGGTCGGCGCGCCCGGCCACCCCAACACGCCGCTCACCGGTGCGCTCGGGACGCGCTGGACGCTCGACCCGGCCACCGGAAAGGCGACGGAGGAGGCCGTCGACGACCTGACCACCGAGTTCCCGACCATCAACGACGAGCGGCTCGGCCGCGCGAACCGGTACGGCTACGCGGTCGCCTTCCCCGGCGCGGGCCTGGAGGAGTACGCGCTGGTCAAGTACGACTCGGCGACCGGTGCCCGGCAGCTGATGCCGGTCGGCCCCGGCGTAATGCCCGGCGAGGCGGTGTTCGTCCCGGCCGAAGGCGGCACCGCCGAGGACCACGGCTACCTGCTGACCATCACCAGCGACATCGTCCGCGACACCTCCGAACTCCTCGTCGTCGACGCGACCGACCTGAGCCGCGACCCCATCGCGGTCGTCGAACTCCCCCGCCGCGTGCCCGGCGGCATCCACGGCTCCTGGATCCCCGACACCGACCTCTCCTGACCCCTCGTACGGGCCGTCCGGATCCCGTCCGGGCGGCCCACCCCCTTCACCACGGAAAGGCTTCTCCCATGGTTGGAATCGACACCACCGCGCCCGTCATCTCCCGGCACGAGATCCTCATCGACGCCCCGCTGCAGACGGTCTGGGAACTGCAGGCCGGCATCGGCGACTGGCCGACCTGGAACCCCGACATCGAGTCGGTCACCGCCGACGGCCCGCTCAAGGCGGGCATGACGTTCGACTGGCGGACCCACGGTCTCGACATCCGGTCGACCGTCCAGGAGGTCGACGCTCCCCGCCGTCTCGTGTGGGGCGGCCCATCGGGCGGGATCACGGGCGTGCACGTCTGGACCTTCACCGAGCGACCCGAAGGGGTCCTCGTGCACACCGAGGAATCGTGGGACGGCGAGCCGATCCGCGCGAACGTCGACGCGATGCAGGCCGCGCTCGACGCGTCGCTCGTCGCCTGGCTCGGTCACCTGCGCACCGCCGCCGTCGGCTCGGCGCGGTAACGCTCACAATGCCGCCTACCGGGAGGAGACGAACTCGCGGAACTCCTCCCGGCTCATCCGGTCGGTACCACGCGTTGCAGCCGCGGAAGGGGGTGAGTCGTACGTCGCGGTCATCGCGGCGTGCCCGTTGATTCGTCGATTCGGATGACCTTGGCGATGAGACGAGCGGTCTCGGCGATCTCCTCGGCCGGGCCGATCAGCTCGATCTCCGGTGGCGGGATCGGGTCGCCGCGCCTGGCGGGCCGCAGGCCGGGCCAGACCCAGCACCAGACCAGCCGTCCGGCGTCCTCGCGCAAGAGGACCTTCTGAGCCAGGCCGCTGCTGGCCGTCGTGCGCGCCGCGTCGGCGTCCGGGTTGCGGACGGTGAGAGCGGGCGGAGTCACGGTCACCGTGAAACCGCCGGCGCGGAGCACGGCCGCCAGGCGTTCGAAATGATCCGCGGACGGTAGATGGTTCTCGGGCTCAGTAAGTGCATTCATCGATCGGTCCTCCAATACGGGCTGCCGACCAGAAGTCGTTATCTACAAGTCCGCGACGCTGACGAGGACGAGCGCCCCCGCACAAATGGTGATCTTAGGCTTCGGCCATCGCAGGTCTCGGTAGTTGAGCAACAATTGAGCTTTCCATCCTGCGGCGGATTCACCTTGGCGGCCGCGTGCCACGCTGCGTTCAGTTCGCCGTCCGGACGGGTTGGCGGAGGATGGTCTTGAGTTTGGCGGGCTCGGTTCGGCGTGGGTCGCTGAGGTAGATCTCGTGGTGGTGCCCGGACATTCGCAGGTTGTTCGCGGCGAGGTACTCGTGATGGAGCCTGGCGAGTATGGGCCCTTCGTCGTCGTAGGAGCCGACGTGCAGGACGTGGGCGCTGGTGCTCTCGTGCAGGGTCTCGCGGCGGAGCTCGGCGATCGTGGGGAGGCCCTTCTTCGCCAGCGCTGCCTGTTTGGCCTCGTCGATGAGGTCTTCGGTGATCCAGTCGGGCTGGCTGATGAGCATGCGCCAGTGCCAGGCGTCCTTGGCGCGGGTGGTGAACACCTCCGGGCGGTCGGACCACCACAGGCCTTCGAGCGGCCCGACGACGAAGTCCCGGCCGAGGGTGCGTTTGCTGGTGAACTTGATCGTGTAGGCGACGGTGTAGAGCGCCTCGACGGCGCGGGCGTAGTCGGCGCTGGTGTTGGGGTCGCCGCGACCGTCGATGGCGATGAACTGCTGTGCGGGAACATCGACCAGCGCCCAGTCGGCGTTCTTCGGCGCGTAGCACTGCTTGAGTTCTCGTTTGACGTCATAGCTGGTCATGGCCGTCCGTCTTCCTGTCGGGGGGATTGTCGGGAGATTGGCTGCCGGCCGCACGGTATTCGGCCAGCCACTGCTGTTCGGCGGCCAGTTGGCCCAGCGTGTAGTCGAAGATGGCGCGGACGAAACCGGGCATTTCAGGTTGGGCGTCGCGGGCCGCGCCGATGGCGGCGATCCTCTCCGTCAGGGCCGCGGCCCGCTGGTCGAGCGCGGCCTGGAGGCGCTCGGGCGGTATGACCGGTTGGTTGGCCAGACCGACCAGGAGGGGCGGGAACATCGGCCGGAGTTCGGCCACCGCGGCCTCGGCCGCCCGTGCGCACACCCGGCGCCCCTCGTCCGTTGGCCCGTACACCCGGCGGGCCTTTCCCCGCGCTGGCCGTGACGTGTCGATCTCGGCGATCAGGCCACGGTCGCGGAGCCGGGTCAACAGGTAGTAGATCGAGCTGAAGCCGATCTCGGTCCACTCGCGCATGCCGCGACCGCTGATGACTTCGTCCAGTTCGTAGCCGTGTCTCGGCTTCTCCACGAGCAGGCCGAGCAAGGTCAGCTCGGCGGGCGTCAGGTCGGCAACCACCGCTCTATTCTAGTACTAGAATAGAGTCGCAACTCAACCCCCGCCGGCCGACCGCGTTTCGCCGGAACTCGGACGGGACCTGCGGCCTAAGCCGAGGTAATGGAATTGGTGCTGGCGACTCTGGCCTCGACAGGTGGCCGACGTGAATGATCATGACGACTCTGCCCCGCGAAGAAGGGACGTGCATGAAACGCGCGCTTGCTCTCACCGTCAGCGCCTTGTCGCTCACCACCGCTGGTCTGATCGCGCCGGCCACAGCCGCTCAGGCGACCACAGCCACTCAGGCGAAAGGTCGCGACTACTGGGTATGCCTGAATGGGTACTTCTGCCTGGGCGATTACCCGAGCATGAGCATCCATGGAGCGAGCTGGGGCACCAACCACCTGGGGAAGGGGTGCATAAAAAGCCTCCCCAAGAAAATCGACAACAAGGCGAGCTCGATGGATAATGGCAGCCGCTTCAAGGTCTGGCTCTACGACAAGAAGAACTGCGCCGGCGTATCCGGCTACCAGGCGAAGAAATACAGCAAGGACAAGAACCTGAAGACCAACAAGTTCGGTGTGAACATGGACAACAGGGTGTCCTCCATCAAGTCGTGACACCGGCGGGGTGGCGCTGCCGCGTCACCCCACCCTAATCATGGAAAGTTCAGCATGTCGGTCCGGCGACGGAGCGCGGCCCTCGCGCTTCTTCTCATGACAGCCGCGGGATGCTCGACGGCGAAGACGACGGCATCACCGCAGGGGTCGAACATCACCGCAGTCCCGGAGCCGGGCGTGGAAGCGCGGCGGCTCACGGTGCCGTTCGACACCTACAACTTCTCCCCGGCCGAGGCCACGACCCTGGATTCCGCCGAGAATCTCCTCGTCCGTGACTGCATGCGCGGCCGCGGCGTGACCTGGGAGGTGCCACCGCTTCCCGTCGATGCCGACAGCGCGCCGCCGAACCGCCGCCGTTACGGCGTCATCGAACCGCGGATCGCCGACCTTTTCGGCTATCACATGCCGCCCGACGGCCCGACCGTGACCACGTACAAGGCCAGGGTGAGCGCGTGGGAGAAGGGGCTGTCCTCGAAGGCCCAGGAGGCCGAGAAGGGGTGCTCGCAGGAAGCGGAGGACCGCCTGTCGGCGGGGACTCCGAAGGTCAACGAGTCCTTGTTCAATCAGCTCATCTTCAAGACCTTCGACGATTCTCAACACGACGCGGAGGTGGTCCGGGTCTTCCGTTCCTGGAGTGGGTGCATGGCGGGCGCGGGCTTCCATTACGCGGACCCGCTCGCGGCCATCACCGACGATCGGTGGTCGACGGACAACCCCTCGCCGCAAGAAGTCCGCGCGGCTCAGACGGATGTGCGATGCAAGACGAAGACCGGTCTCGTGGCCACCTGGGCGGCCGTGGAGCAGCGCATCCAGAGCGAGGCCATTCGGGCCCATGCCAAGGACTTTCAGGCGCTGAAGGCGAGTAAGGTCGGGCAACTCGAAGCCGCCCGCCAGGTCATCGCACGCGGTTGACGCTCCGGCCCTCGCCTGCAGTCGACCGAGACGGCAGGGCCTCATCTCCGCTGATCAGCCCGGCTCACGGCGGCGACGCGCCGGGGACTTCATTTTCGCGCGGGGACCGCTGGGAACATCTATAGTCCTTCGCATGTCGGAGGATCGGGAAGCGTGGGGCACGCTGCTCAATGCCGGATTCCTACACGCGCTGCGTGAGGCGCACACGGAGGCGACGCTCGCCGTCTTCGGCGCGATGAGCCGGGCCGCCGGGTTCAAGGAGCGGTCGTTCGGCACCGGGGCCTTCGACGTGCTGGAGACCCAGCTCGACCGCGTCTTCCGCGTGGGCGAATTCGCCCCGGACCCCGCCGAGGCCGACGAGGACCCGCTCGCGGCAGTGGTCAGGCGTCACGATCTGAACGGCTCGCCGGGCTGGCGCTACGGCCGCTACCGGATCCTGCTCAAGCGGCACCGGTTCGGGGCGGTACGGGCGATCCGCTGGGACCGCGACAGCTTCACCAAGCAGGCGGTCGCGCGGCAGGAGTTCCCCGACGACCCGCAGCTGACGCTCGACCTCGGCGTCGGCCCCGTACGCGAGATGGACGAGGTGGTGACGCTCGTCCTGGCGCACAGCGCCACCGAGGAGCCGCTGGAGATGGAGCTGTTCGTCGGCCGTCCCCGGCTGAACGCCGACGGCGGCCCGGCGTGGCACTGGCTCCGGCAGCTGACCGACGACACCCTCGGCGCCGACCCGCGCCGTACGCCCGTCCAGTCCACGCTGCCCCTGTGGACCGACGACGAGGCCGACGTTCCCGTGCGGCTGCACCCGCGGCGTGCGGTCGGCGGAGACGCGAGTATCGAAACGGCCCAGTGAACGACCACACCACCGACGAGCGCGTCGCCCGGCGGCTCGCCGAGGCGCGGCTGCTGTTCGACGCCGACCGGCTGACCCTGGCGCGGCGCCTGCGCGGCATGCGCAAGAACCAGCTCGCCCAGGTCGTCGGCACCACCCCGACCGCGATCGGCCAGTACGAGGCCGGAGTGCACCGGCCGTCGGAGAAGACGCTGTCACGCCTGGCGTTCGCACTCGGGGTGCCGGTGGAGTTCTTCCGCGCCGGGCGCGGTCCGGTCTCCCTGGACACGGCGCACTTCCGGTCGCTGCGGTCCACGACCCAGATCGAACGCGACCAGGCACTGGCGTACGGCCGGATCGCGGCCGACATCGTCACCGCCCTTGAAGAGCTGGTCGAGCTGCCGCTGGCCGAGCTGCCCGAGCGGCCGGTGTCCCCCGAGGAGATCGCCGGATCCGGTCCGGTCGAGGCCGCGCGGCTGGCGCGCGAGGCGATGGTCGGCGACACCGGCCCCATCCCGCACCTCGTACGGCTGCTGGAGAAGCACGGCGTGATCGTGCTGGTCCTGCCTCCGTCGACCGAACGCGTCGACGCGTTCAGCATCGGCGCGCACCCACGGCCCATGGTGCTGTTCAACCCGGCCAAGGGCGACTACTGGCGCAACCGTTTCGATGGCGCGCACGAGCTCGGCCATCTGGTCATGCACGCCGACGCCGAGCCCGGCAGCAAGATCATCGAAGACCAGGCGCACCGGTTCGCGGCGGAGTTCCTCATGCCGGCGGCCGTCATCGCCGACCAGCTTCCCGGCACGGCCGACTGGACCCGTCTCGCCGAGCTCAAGTCCGCCTGGGGCGTCAGCATGGCGGCGCTGCTTTACCGCGCGCGCACGCTCGGCATCATGAAGGAGAACACCTACCGGAACGCCATGAGCGTGATGAGCGCGCGCGGCTGGCGACGGCAGGAGCCCGGCCCCACCAGGCCGCTGGAGCGGCCCACCATGCTCACCCGGGCCGTCGAGCTCGTTGCCGACTCCGGCACCGGCCGCGATCTGCTGTCCGACCGCGCGGGCGTCACCCACGCCGACCTCGACCTTCTCGTCCCGAGCCGCGGCCTGCCCACGGTGGGATGACGGCGAAAGCCGCCGAGACGATCATGAATGGCGTACGGTCGCCATCGACCCATGTCTCGGGAGGTGCGATGTTCCGGCCATTGATCCCCCTCGTAGTGCTCGCCTGCGCCGGCGGGCTTGTGGCCTGCAGCGGCAAGGCCGATCCATCCCGGCAGCACGGCGTCTCGCCGTCGACGGCCGCTCTCTGCCCGTCGGCCGCGGAGGTCGTCAAGCTGATGGATGCGGAGATGAACCCGGAGAAGTACCGCGTGGCCGACCCCGTCGTGTGCGACCACGGCTGGGCGGCCGCGCACGTACAGCTCACCACCGCGGAGTCCGACCAGACGCAAGTGGTGCTCCATTACACCGCCGGTCAGTGGCATGGGGTCGCCTCTGGCCTGGAGGGTCTGTGCCACACGGAGGACATGCGCGGGGCCCCTGCGGCCATCAGGGAGGCCCTCGGCTCGCACTGCTGACGCGGCCCCGTTTTGATCACGAATGCCGTACGGTCGACTCTGGCATCCGGGCCGTCGCCGACGCATTTGGGGGCCTCAGTGGTTCGGCCGTTGTTCTGCCTCATGGTGCTCGCCTGTGCGGTCGGCGCGGCGGCCTGCCGTTCTCAGGCCGAACACCACCACGCGGCCTCGCCGGCCCCGACCACGTCCTCCGCCGCGGCGGCCCCGACCGCGTCGTCCGCCTCACCGGCGAGCACTCCGTCGCCGTCCCCGTCGGACGGCTGCGCGTCGGCGTCGGACTTCGTCAAGGGGTTGGACACCGCGGGGGCGACGGATTTCCGGGTGGACGGCCGGATCGTGTGCGACCACGGCTGGGCGGCCGCGCACATGAAGAACGTCCGCGGGCTGACCGACCCGAACTGGACGGTGCTCCGGCTGCGCGGCGGCAAGTGGCACCTGGTCACGTACGGAACCGATGGCCTGTGCGACGCACCGGCCATGGGATCGGCTCCTGCCAAGGTCAAGAAGGCCCTCGGCCCCTACTGCTGACCGACGCGCGTGGGCGATGGCGGTCGCCGGCCGGACCGCCATCGCCGTGGCGTACTACTCGCGTGAGCCGATGACGTCGGCAGGGCGGGCGGCGAGCGCGAGGCGGGCGGGCAGTACCGTCGCGATCAGCGCGAGCGCCGACGCCGTTCCGATGACGCCGAGGAACGTCACCGGCGGGACGTACGGCGCGGCCGATCCGACCATCCCGGCGGCGAAGGCCGCCAGCGTGACCAGGGCGACGACCGTGCCGAGGGCCACGGCCGTCGACACGACCACCAGCGTCTCCCAGCGGAGCATCCGCATGACCTGCCGGCGGGTGGTGCCGACGATCCGCAGGAGGGCGAACTCCCGGGTGCGGTCGGCGGTGGCCATGGCGAGGGTGTTCACGACCGCGATGCCGGTGAAGGCGATGATCAGGCCCATGGCGACGTAGTTCACCTCGGCGTTCGCCGTGGCCCTGGCCCGCGTCACCGCGGTCTGGTCGAGGACGGCGACGCCGGGGTAGGGCCGGACCGCCGACCGGAGGGCGTCCGCTCCGGCATGGCCGGCGACCAGCACCGTGTCGGCGCGGGGGTCGTCGACGTGCGCGGCGAGCAGGTCGTGGGCGACGGTCAGGTCGCCGAAGCCGAGGCCCCGGCCGTAGACCGCGACGACCCGGGGGGCGAACGGGGTGCCGTCGCCGAGCGTCATGCGGATCTGGTCGCCGACGTGCACGCCGAGGCGCGCGGCGGCGGTCTCGCTGACCGCGACGGTGCCGGAGTCCAGCCGGGCCGGCGAGCCCGCCCGTACGTCGAGGTTCATGGTCCGGATGAGCCCGGTGGGCGTGACGCCCTGGACGCCGTAGTTCTCCAGCCCGACGCGTACGGTGCTGTGCACGACCTCGGTGACCGCCGTGACGCCTCGGGTGCGCCGGAGCGCGTCGGCGGCCGCGGCGGGCACCTTCGGGCCGAGCACGTGAGCGGCGACGGTGCCGGCGTTCGCCTGTTCGGTGGCGGCGTGGCCCATCGTCGTCTGGGCGAACAGGATCGTGCAGGTCAGACCCACCAAGAGGGTGAGCGGGGCGAGGACCGAGCCGACCAGGCGCGAGCGGCTCCGCAGGTTCGCGGCGGCGAGGTGACCGCCGATCGGGGACGTCCGCAGCGGCGGCCCCAGCAGCGTGACCGTGACGCGGGCGATCACCGGTGCCAGCAGGGACACGGCGACGGTCCACACGATCGCGGTGAGCATCGTGACCGGACTGGAGGCCGCCTCGGTGTTCAGGGACGACAGGACGAGCGTGAGCACGACGCCGCCGACGAGGAACGCCAGGCCGGCCACGATCCGGAACGGCCCGGTGCGCCGGCTGATCGCCGCCTCGCCGAGGGCCTCGACGGGCCGGATCCGGGCCGAGCGACGCGCCGACAGCCGGGCCGCCGCCCAGGCCGCCACGACGGCGGCCAGTACCGCGGCGAACATCGGGAAGGGACTGAGCACGAGGTTCAGCGTGGACGGCAGCGCGCCGAGGGCACGGAACCGGTCGCGCAGCCAGAGCGCCAGGAGGGGACCGGCGGCGGCGCCGAGCGCGCCGGCGCCGAGGCTGACGATGAGCGCCTCCCGGCCGATCATCCGGCGGATCTGGCGTGGCGTGGCGGCCACGGCGCGCAGCAGCGCGATCTCCCGCTCTCGCTGCTGGATGGAGAGGGCGAACGTCCCGGCGACGACGAGGATCGCCACGAGCAGCGACGTGCCGCCGAGCGCACCGCCCATGCTGATCAGCTTGATCCGGGCCTTCTCCGCGTCCCAGAACTCCGCCCGGCCCCGGTCCGCGCCGGTGTGCACGGTCGCGGACGTTCCCTTGAGGGCGGCGGCGACCCGGCCCGCCGCGTCCGTGGTCGCGGGGAACACGCCGATCGCGCTGACCGCTCCAGAGCGTCCGGCGAGCCGCCGCGCCTCATCGGTCGAGAAGAAGATCGCCGTCTGGTGCGGGAGCGCCTCGCGGGTGACGCCTACGACCCGGCGGGCACCGGTGGAGACGGCCGAGGTGACGGGCACG
The DNA here is from genome assembly GCF_039542055.1 of Actinoallomurus vinaceus. NCBI lineage: Bacteria > Bacillati > Actinomycetota > Actinomycetes > Streptosporangiales > Thermomonosporaceae > Actinoallomurus > Actinoallomurus vinaceus. The sequence continues at coordinate 140,740 of NZ_BAABHK010000001.1, read as the reverse complement.
CGCGAGCCCACGTGCAGCCGGGCCGTACGCGCGGTGGCGGCATCGATCACCACCTCGTCCGCGGCGGACGGCGCCCGGCCGGCCGCCAGGGTGAACGGCGTCAGCGCGGCCGACTCCCAGCCGTGCCCCAACGAGCTCTCCGGCGCGGCGCCCGGGATCTCGGCGGGGAAGGTCACCTCGGTGACCACCGAGCGCACGCCCGGCACAGCGCGGAGGCGGTCCGCCGTCGCGGCCGGCAGCCAGGCGCGTTCGGCGAGACCCTTGGCCTTGTGCTTGACCTTGCCCTTCTTCACCTTGTCCTGGTGGACGTACTGGTCGCCGGTGACGAGGATCGGCGCCCCGGCGTACCGTTCGGGCGCGATGGTGCCGCGCAACCCCGTCTCGAGCAGGGCGCCGCAGGCGCAGACGAGCGCGGCGGCGCAGAACAGCGCGAGGAACGCCCCGGCGAACCCGGCCTTGCGGTGCCGCAGGGTGGTCAGGACCAGTCCGAGCATCAGTTCCACGCTCCCAGCCGGGTCATGCGGGCGGCGACCTTGTCACTGGTCGGGGCGTCCATCGCGTCGGCGATGCGGCCGTCGGCGAGGAACAGCACCGTGTCCGCGTACGACGCGGCCACCGGGTCGTGGGTGACCATGACGACGGTCTGTCCCATGCCGTCCACCGTCTCGCGCAGCAGGGCGAGCACCTCGCGGGCGGTCATCGTGTCCAGCGCCCCGGTCGGCTCGTCGCCGAAGACGACCTCCGGCCGGGTCACGAGGGCGCGGGCGATCGCGACCCGCTGCTGCTGCCCACCGGACAGCTGGGCCGGCCGGTGCCCGACGCGCTCCGTCAGCCCGACCCGCGCGACGATCTCTCTCAACCACGCGCGGTCCACCTTCGTACGGGACAGCCGCAGGGGAAGGGTGATGTTCTGCTCCACCGTCAGCGACGAGACCAGGTTGAACGCCTGGAACACGAACCCGACCCGCCGGCGCCGCAGCTCCGTCAGCCGGGTCTCGTTCATCCCCGACAGCTCGGTCCCACCGAGCCGTACGGTGCCGGACGTCGGGGTGTCCAGCCCGGCGGCGCAGTGCAGGAACGTGCTCTTGCCCGACCCGGACGGCCCCATCACCGCCGTGAACCGGCCGCGCGGAATGCCGACCGACACCTCCCGGAGCGCGGCGACCGCGCCCCTGCCCTTGCCGTACACCTTGCTCACCGCGTTCATCATCACGACGTCATCCATGCCGACAAGTCTCGTGAGCTGGGGTTTTCCGGGCCAGAGACGTGATCACGAGCCGACCGTGATCTCGTCATGGTCAGGCCCATGACGGGCCCCTGGTACACATGAACCCGTGATCAAGGTGTTGCTGGCCGATGACCACCACGTGGTCCGCGGGGCCCTGGCCGCGCTGCTGTCCCTGGAGCCGGACCTCGAGGTGGTGGCCGAGGTGGACCGCGGCGACCAGGTGCTGCCGGCCGTGCTGCGGCACCGCCCGGACGTCGCGGTGCTGGACATCGACATGCCCGGCGCCGACGGCCTGACCGCGGCCGCCGCCGTGCACGAGGCGCACCCGGAGTGCCGGACGCTGATCCTGACCGGGCACGGCAAGCCCGGTCACCTGCGCCGGGCGCTGACCGCGCACGCCGGCGGGTTCCTGCTGAAGACCGCGCCACCGGACGAGCTGGTCGCCGGGATCCGGGCGGTCGCCGCGGGACGGCGCGTGCTCGACCCGAACCTGGCGCTGACCGCGTGGGACCTCGCCGACAACCCGCTCACGCCCCGCGAGACGGACGTCCTGCGGCTGGCGGCCGAGGGCGCCGAGGCCCCGGAGATCGCCGAGCGGCTCCACCTGTCGGCCGGGACGGTACGGAACTACCTGACCGCCGTCGTCGACAAGCTCAACGCGCGCAACCGCACCGACGCCGCCCGGATCGCCAAGGAGATGGGCTGGATCTAATCCTCGGCGTCCGGTCGTACGTGGGCCTGGAGGCGGAAGCCGCCGGTGCCGTCGGGGCGGGCGGTGAGGGTGCCGTCGATGGCGGCCAGGCGGGTGGTGAGGTTGCCGATGCCCGACCCGGGCGGGGTGCGCCGGGCCCGTGGGTCGAGCCCGTCGTTCTCCACCGTGAGGGTCACCAGGCCCGCCTCGCTCGTCGTCGTGATGACGCAGTGCCGTGCCGAGCTGTGCCGCAGCACGTTGGTCACCGCCTCCCGCAGCACCGTGCTCAGCACGGTGGCCGCCGGGCCGGGCAGCGGGCCGTGGCCGCGTTCGACCCGGGTCTCGACGCCCGCCGCCGTCAGCACCGAACGCGCGGACTCGATCTCGGTCTCCAGTGACATCTCCGGCTCGCCGGCGCCGGAGGCGGCGCGCAGGTCCGCCCGGGCCTGCTCGGCCATCGCGACGACCTCGGTGAGCTCGGCCCGGGCCCGTGCCGGGTCCACCTTCCCGAGCCGCCGGGCCAGCTCGCACTTGAGCAGCATCGCCGCGAGGCTGTGCCCGAGCAGATCGTGCAGGTCGCGGGCGGCGCGGAGGCGTTCCTGGACGGTCGCCGCCCGGGCCAGTTCCTCGCCGGCCGCCCGCAGGTCGCGGACCAGGCGGGCGAGGCGCACCAGCCCGTACACCACCAGGCCGGTGACGAGCGTGCTCACGGTGTAGTTGACGATCCGCGCCGGTCCGAGCGACAGCGCGGCCGACATCGCTCCGGTTCCGGCCATCGCCGCGGCCACGAGCGGCGCCCCGATCCGGATCGGCAGGGCCACGAGGAAGGTGCCCGCGAGGAAGCCCACGGCGCCGATCCAGGTCGCGCCGATCCACAGGACCGGGGCGAGGCTGAGCAGCGTCTGCGCGGCGATCAGCGCGTACCGGTGGCGCGGCCGGTCGTCGACCGCCCAGCGCAGCTGCAGGGCCGCGATGAGGGCCATCCCGACGACGGCCACGGCCAGATTCGCGCCCCAGGAGAGCTGGAGGAGCGCCTTCACGCAGAAGCCCGCCACCACCACCGCGAGGAGGGTCACGGACAGGCCGTACGCCGTGGGGTCGGGCAGGCTGACCGGCCGCGGCGTGGCCGCGATCGTCGCCTCCACCGCGAACCGGCCGTCGGCGCCGAGCCCCGTGGTCAGCGTGCCGCCGGCCGCCTCGACCCGCGCGGCGGCGTCCGCCAGCCCCTCCTCGCCGCGCGCGGCCGTGGGCGGGCCGTTGTTGCTCACCCGGAGCCGGACCCTCCCGTCCCGCTCGGAGGTCTCGATGACGCAGCGGGTCGCGGTGCCCTGGCGGACGACCTCGGTGACGGCCTCGCGGAGCACGGTGGCCAGCAGCGCACCCGCCGAGCCGAGCGGTTCCTCGTGCCCGGTGCGCACCTCCGCCTCGATCCCGGCCGCCGCCAGCAGCGCCCGCGCGGCCGCCGCCTCGGGCGCGAGCGACATGGCGCGGAAGCCGGCGGCCGCCGCCCGCGCGTCGGCCAGCGAACCGCGGGCCACGCGCAGGACCTCGTCGATCTCCTCGGGGTGATCGAGGGCACGACGGCTCCCCGCCGTGATGGCGTCCAGGCCGCGGCCGATGCCGGTGTTCAGCTCGTCGGCGATGCGCAGCCGCTCGCGGGAGACGGCCGCCATCGTCAGCGCCGGCCGGGCCGCGGCCAGGTCGGCGACCCGGTCGGCCAGCCGTACGAGACCGTAGACGACCAGCGCGCCGAGGACCGGCGTGATCGCGGCGTCGGCCGCGGCCGCCGCGCCCGGGGCCCGCAGGACCGCGATTACCGCGGCACCCGCGAGCACCGCGAGTGCGGGCAGCGCGTACGAGGTGAGCAGTAGCGTCCCGGCGGCGAACGCGAGGATCCCGACGGACGTGCCGAACGCGAGCACGTCGAGGCCCGCGAGCAGCACTTGGACGGTCGCGAGCGCGACGCCGCGGAACCTCGCCGCGCGGGGCAGCACCCAGGCGAGCAGCGAAGCGAACACGAGCACCGTGAGCGCCACCGTGCCGACGGTGCGCACGGTCTCGCCCGTCCGGAACGGCGCGGCCAGGACGTACACGCCGGCGAACGCGGCGAGGACGACCACGACGATCAACCGGGCCAGGCCCGGACCGGGCGCCGACCCGTCGTACGACAGGCGCTGCTGGGACAACCGTCCTCCGATCCCCCGGATTCGGCATGAGCAGCCCCGATCCTCGCAGATCACCGCGCGTATGGCGGCACCGTCCACCGGCGGGAGATCTGCCGTCGGCTAAGGCGAGCTCAGGCGTCGCGGAGCCGAAGCGCGAGTCCGCCGCTCACGAGCGCTGCGGCGGTCCAGGCGGCGAGCACCCCCAGGCCCGGCCAGGGACCCAGGGGGAGGCTGGGGAGATCGGTGGTGGCCTGGATGGCGAGTCCGGCGTTCACCGGGGAGATCTGCCACAGGTGCCGCTGCCAGTGCGGGTCGGGGGTCAGACTGACGATGACGGGGAGGAGGTAGAGCAGGCCGAGCACGGTCCCGATCGCCGCGGCGGCGTCCCGTACGGCGGTGGCGATGCCGAGGCTGAGCAGGGCGATCAGCGCGAGATAGAGCACCGAGCCGACGGCCGCGCGCAGTGTCGGCTCGTCGGCCAGGGACAGCGGCGGGTAGCCGTGGGCGCGGGTGAAGCCGTGGCCGGGCAGGATGAGACGCCCGGCCAGCAGGGACGCGAGGACGGCGATGATCCCGGTTGCCAGCGTGAGCCCGGTGAGGATGCCCGCCTTGGCGGCGAGGACGGTGACCCGGCGCGGCATCGCGGTGAGGGTGGTCCGGATCATGCCACTGCCGTACTCGCCGCTGATCGTCAGCACGGCGAGGACGGCGACGACCGCCTGGCCCAGCTGAACTCCGAAGAGGCTCAGCTTGGTGAGGTCGTGGCCGCAACCCGCCTGGGTGCAGGACACGGTCGTGCCCGCCGCTCCGCTCACGGCGACGGTCAGCGCGACGATCGCGAGCAGCACCCAGCCGGTACCCGGCGCGGTGCGCAGCTTCGTCCACTCCGCGTGCAGTTCTCGCTTCACGAGCCCTCCTTCGTCGGGGGGGGTGACCCGAGTGGCTGTGCTCATGATTCGCTCGCTCCGCTCACTCATGCGTCCCTCCGGCGCAGTCGATGGGCGGCCAGGCCGAGGGCGAGCGCGGCGTACGCGCAGAGCACGGCGAACCCGGCCCAGGGCGCCAGCGGGTAGTAGCCGGCCGACGGCGCGTAGTTCCCGATCACCTGCTTGTATTCCGGGACGCTCTGCTGAATCGCAAAACCCGCGGCGGGCGTCAGGCGCAACAGCCACCGCGTCACGTCATCGGGCAGGACGGAGGCGAAGGCGAGGACGTACGGGACGACGATCACCACGATCGCGGTGATGATCGCCGCAACGCTGCGCCGGAACAGGGCGCCGAGGGCGAGGGCGAGGACGGCGGCGACGGCGAGCAGCGCCGCGGTTCCGACGATGACGCGCAGCTCGGTGAGCGAGGACACGGGGAACGGGAATGCGCCGCCCCGGCGCAGGATTCGCGTGCCGGACGGGACGGTGATCGCGGTGGCGGCCACCCCTGCGACGAAGGCCACCAGGCCGATCACGACGGCCTTCGCCGCCAGCACCCGCCCTCGTCGCGGGCTGGCGATCAGGGTGGTGTGGATCAGGCCCCGCCGGTACTCGGCGGTCATGAACATCACGGCCACCACGATCATCACGATCAGCCCGGCGAGCATGCCGATGAGAGTGCGCTCGATGGGCGGCCCGTCGGTCAGCGGCGCGATGTCGCCGGATCCGGTCACCGTGTAGGCGCCGCCGGACTCCCGGACCCCGCTCGGGCGGTGATAGCGCTGCCAGTCGGTCTGCCCGTCGGCTCCGATATCATCGCGGCTCCACTGGCCGCCGGGCGTCGTTCCCCGCAGCCCGACGTGGTCGAAGACGGCGGTGGCCTGGGTGTAGCGGGCCTGCCCGACGCTCCCGCCGAGCGCGCTCTGCTCGACCGTCAGGTCGCTCGGGGAGGCGACGAAGAGCCCGATCTGGACCGTGGCCGGCAGGCGCGGCAGATGCGTCGTGCCGACCTGGGTCCACTGCGTGCCGTCGGCCGACTCGTACCCGGTGAGCGTGTCGCCGGAGCGGTTCAGCCGGAGCCAGCGGGGGGAGGCCGCCGAGACGCGGCCCGGACGGCCCGCGGTGTCGTGGGTGTAGTCGTACTGCATGCGTACGCCGTGGTCGGCGGTGACCATCATGGCCGCGTACGCCGATCCCTGCCGGGTGCCGTCCTTGACGATGACCCCGGTCTTCGCCCACGGCACCAGGCCGGAGACGATCTTGTCGTGGTTGGGCGGGGGGTAGGTGATGATGCCGGTCATCGAGGTCAGGCGGACGGTGATGCCGCCGTCGCCGGCCAGGGACTGGTGGACGAAGTAGAACCGGTCGTCCACCAGTTCGCCGCCCGGCCCCGTCGGAGGCTTGGGGCAGGCGACCTCGACCGTGCCGATGCTGCACGAGGAGTGGCTGCCGGTCGCGAAGATCAGCCCGAGGGACACGATGACCACGGCCGCCGCCGTCATGGCGAGCACCCAGCCGCGGACCGTACGGAACTTGGTCCACTCCGCGCGCAGCAGGTGCGGGAACCCGGCGCGTCCGGTCGGCCGTCGCGAACGGTACGGGGTCGTCGTGCCGGTGGTCATCGGGCCGCCTCCGGCCCTGGGGCGGCGAACTGGACCGCGTCTCGGGTGAGGTCCATGTAGGCCTCCTCCAGCGTCGCGCGGTGGGCCGTCACCTCCGAGAACGGCACGGCGCGCTCGCCGAGGACCGCGACGATGTGCTCCGCCGCCAGGCCGGAGACGGTGAGGGTGTCGCGGTCGGTCGCGGCCACGGTGGCGCCGGCGTGCGCCAGCGCGGTCATCGCCTCGGACCGCGCCGTGGTACGCAGCGTGACCCGGTCCCTCGACGCGGCCGCTATCAGGTCGGCGACGCTCGCGTCGGCGAGGACCCTGCCGCGGCCCACCACCACGATGTGGCCCGCGATGTCCTGGAGTTCGCTCATCAGGTGACTGGACACGAGCACGGCACGGCCCTCGGCGGCCAGCGACCGCAGGAAGCCGCGGATCCACACGATGCCGTCGAGGTCCAGGCCGTTGAACGGCTCGTCGAACATGAGCACCGGCGGGTCGCCGAGCAGCGCCGCGGCGATGCCGAGCCGTTGCCGCATGCCGAGGGAGTAGCCGCCCGCCCTGCGCCGTTCCGCGGTGCGCAGCCCGACCTGCTCGATCACCTCATCGACCTGCCTGGCGGTCAGGCCCTGGGAGTGCGCCAGCCACAGCAGATGGTTGCGGCCGGTACGGCTCGGCTGCAGGGCGGCGGCGTCCAGCAGCGCCCCGACGTGGCTCAGCGGGTTCCGCAGGCTCCGGTACGGTCGCCCCCCGATCAGCGCGCGCCCCTCGTCGGCCGCGTCCAGGCCGAGGACCACCCGCATCGTCGTGGACTTGCCCGCGCCGTTGGGGCCGACGAAGCCGGTGACCTGCCCGGGCCTGACGGTGAAGGACATCCCGTCCAGCGCCACGGTCGAGCCGAAGCGCTTGCGCAGCCCGGAGACCTCGATGGTTGCTTCCATGTCACGGCAGGTTAGGCAGCGAACGGGCCGCGGTCGTCGCGCCGGGGAGCGAACTTCACCGTCGCTGGCACCAGGGACGTCCAGTCCCTCACACGAGGGATGCCACGAGCCCTAACGCCCGCGACAATGACCTTCGTGGAGCGGGCGTACGAGCGGCGCGGCGGATGGGCCGGCGCGGGACGGCGGATCGCCACGGGCCCGCACGCGCCGATCGTGGCCGGCGGCGCGGCGGCGCTGCTCGCGGTGGCCGAGTCGATCGCGCACGCCGGGAACACACCGTCGGCCGGAAGCACCGGGACCGCTCTGTACTTCGTGATCCTCCCGCTGCTCGGGCTGGCCACCACGTTGCCGCTCGCCCTTCTGTGGGACCAGCCGGCCGCGGCCGCCCTGGTCATCACCGGGACGGTCGTGCTGTCACTGGTGGCCTTCCAGACGATGACCGTGGCGGCCCTGGCCACGCAGTTGCTCACCGCGTACCGGTTCGGCCGCGGCGGCCCGCCGGCGCCGGCCGTGTGCGCCGCCGCGCCCTTCCCGGTGCTCGCGCTGGCCCACCCGGCAGGCGGCGAGACGAGGGTTCTCACGCTGCTGCTGGCCTCGCTGGCTCCGGCGGCCGTCATGGCCGGGATCGCACGGCGCGCACACGCTGAGGCCGCCGAGAACAGGGCCGCCCGGCAGGTCATCGCCGAGACCCTGCTGGAGAACACGGCGCGCGGCGAACGCGCACGCATCGCCCGCGAACTCCACGACGTCGTCGCCCACCACATTTCCATGGTCGCCGTGCAGGCGGAGACCGCACGGCTGGCCACGCCGGGGATGCCGCCCGCCGGCGCCGAGCGGCTGTCCGCGATCGGCGACACCGCCCGGGCGGCGCTGACCGAGATGCGACGACTGCTCGGCGTCCTGCGGGACGACACGGCCGCTGCGGACGACACGACCGCCGCGGCCGCCGACCGGCAGCCCCAGCCGGGCCTGCGCGAGCTCAACGAGCTGCTCGACGGGTCACGGGAGGTGTCCAAGGCGGCCACCCGCCTCATCCTCCGCGGCCCGCCGTTCGCGCTCGATCCCGGCGTCGAACTCGCGGCCTACCGCATCGTCCAGGAAGCCCTCACCAACGCCCGGCGGCACGCGCCGGGCGCCGCCGTCGACGTGGAGCTGGACTACACCGCCGACGCCCTGCGGCTTCGCATCCGCGACAACGGACCCGGCCTCTCCGCCGCCGCGCCGGCCGGCGGTCACGGGTTGTCCGGCATGCGAGAACGCGCCGGGGCGGTCGGTGGCGAACTGCGCGCGGGCCCCGCCGCGGACGGCGGCTTCCTCGTCGAGGCCCACCTTCCCGGAAAGGACGAGACGGCCGCGTGAACGCTCCCTCCCCGGCGGTCCGGATCGTCGTCGCCGACGATCACCCCGTGGTCCGCACCGGATTCGCCGATCTGCTCGATACCCAGCCGGACTTCATCGTCGTCGGCACCGTCTCTGATGGGGCCGAGGCGCTGCGGACGTGCCGCGAGCTGTCGCCTGACGTCATCCTCATGGACGTGCGCATGCCGGGCATGGACGGCATCGAGGCCACCAGGCAGCTCGTCGGCGCCGACTCGACCGGGCCTCGGATCCTCATCCTGACGACCTTCGACCTGGACGAGTACGTTTACGACGCGCTGCGCGCCGGGGCCAGCGGATTCCTCCTCAAGGACGTCACCGCCGAACGGCTCTTCGACGCGGTACGCGTCATCGCCGCCGGTGAAGCACTGCTCGCCCCGACCGTCACCCGTCGCCTCATCAGCGATTTCGCCCTCATGCGCCCCAAACCCGACGCCCCGTCCACCGCCGTACTCGCCGCCCTCACCCCGCGAGAGACACAGGTCCTGCGGCTCGTCGCCGAGGGACTGTCCAACCCCGAGATAGCCGCCCGGCTGACGGTCACGGAGGAAACCGTGAAAACCCATGTGAGCCGCATGCTGAACAAACTCGGCCTCCGCGATCGCACCCAGGCCGTCATAGCCGCGTACGAGACAGGCCTGATCGTCCCACGCTCCCGCGGCCCCCACTGATCCCTCTGCTCCGCCGCGGGCCGGCGTCATCGTGGCCCTGCCCGGCGGGTGGGGAGGTCCTCAGGCTCTTCCGTACGCCTGCCGGTTCAGCCGGCCGTGGACGAGGCGGGGGTGAAGGTGGTCGATCTCGATGCGGCGGCCCTCGGTCACGCAGTAGATGCGGAAGCCTCCCGGGCGGCCCTCGGCCTCGGCCTCACGGTCGATCTCGCCGGAGTCCGACTTGTCCTTGAACCAGTCGCCGAGGGAGTACTCGTCGGCGAACAGGGGCGACTCGGTGTGCCGCCCCATCGGGTCGATGTAGAGCACCTGGTAGCTGCAGCCGGCCGGCGGGTAGCTCATATCCGTCCCTTTCCGCCGCACGAGCCGCAGTCCTGCTGCACGCTGTTCTTCCCGGTGCCTCGGCAGACCGGGCAGGTCTTGCCGATGGGGGGTGCGCTGTGCTTGCCCACCGTCGCACCGCCTCCTCACTTCGTCGCGGCCGACCGGCCGCGACACCGACGCGGCCCAGTCTTCCACCTTCCGGGGACGTGTGCGGCCCGCCCCCGGAACCTCACCGTGGCGTGGCCGGGTCGCCGAGCCACGCCATCGGCTCGCGGCCCGCCACGACCGTGCTCGTGAGGGTGCCGACCTCCGCGATCGTGATGGCGATCTCGTCCCCGGCGGCCAGCGTGAACGGCAGCTCCGGGACCAGGCAGGTGCCGGTGGCGAGGACGGCGCCGTCGGGGAACACGTCCGCGCGGAACAGGTAGCCGGCCAGGTCGTCGAGCCTGCGGTGCAGCTGCGCCGTGCTCGCCTTGCCGGTCCACGCGACGTCGCCGCCACGGCGGATGGTGAGCTCGATGTCCAGGGCGTACGGGTCCGGCACCTCCCAGGCGGGCCGTACGGCGGGGCCGGCCGCGCAGCCGCCGAGGTAGATCTTGGCCTGCGGCAGGTAGAGCGGGTTCTCGCCCTCGATGGTCCGGGAGCTCATGTCGTTCACGACGGTATAGCCGACGATCTCGGCGTGCCGGTTGAGGACGAGCCCGAGCTCGGGTTCCGGCACGTCGACCGCGGAGTCGGAGCGGATCGCGACGGTTTCGCCGTCGCCGGTCACCCGCCAGGCCGCGGACTTGAAGAACAGCTCCGGGCGCTCGGCGTCGTACACCTGCTCGTACACGTCGGCCGACCGTTCGCTCTCGGTGATCCGCGCCTCGCGGGAGCGCCGGTACGTGACGCCGGCCGCCCAGACCTCCATCCGCCCGTCCACCGGGGGCAACACCCGTACGGCGGCGGCGTCGTGGCGCGGGCCGTCGGCCGTACGGCAGCGGTCCCGCAGCTCCGCCAGGGGAAGCCGGAGCAGCTCGCCGAGGGTCTCGGCCAGTTCGGTCACGGTCGACCCGTCGGAGACTCCCACCAGCGGACGGTCACCGCCGGTAGCAACGAAACGGACGATATGCACGCGATTCCTCATTCCACGATCGACGACGCCGAGTCGATCCTCGCCGGTGCGGGTTACGAGACTGTCTTCCGTCCGGGGCGACTGCCCTTGTTCTGTGCCGTCCCGCCACACGGCAATTTTCCCGCCTGAGCGCACACCGCAGGACAAGGGCCCTCACCCGTCGGCGACATTCAGCCCCTCCCCCATCTTGCTGATTCGGCAAGTTTCCGTGCAATCGGCGGCGGCTGCGGGTGAGGGTGGTTGCCGTACCCAACGACCGGCACGAGGGAGAGAACACCAATGGGCCCGGACTCCACCGGCATGACGCCGGGCGCCGACGCCGCCCGCTTCTGGGACGAGCACTACCGCGTCCCCTGGCCCACCCAGACCGGCCGGGCGAACCCCGTGCTGGCCGAGATCGCGGGGGGCCTCACCCCGGGCGCCGCCCTGGACCTGGGCTGCGGGGCCGGCGGTGACGCGCTCTGGCTGGCCGGTCGCGGGTGGCGGGTCACCGCGGTCGATATCTCCGCCAACGCCGTGCGTCGCCTCGCCGAGAACGCCCAGGCGCGCGGCCTGCACGCATTGATATCGGTGGAATGCATCGACCTGGCCGAGGACTTCCCTCAGGGCAGCTTTGACCTGGTGTCCGCCCAGTACTTCCAGACACAGTTCGCGTTGCCCCGGTCTCGGGTTCTGCGCACCGCCGCGCACGCGCTGCGCCCTGGCGGGCGGCTCATGGTCGTCGACCACGGCTCGACGGCGCCCTGGTCCTGGAACCAGGACCCCGGAATCCACTACCCCACACCGGACGAGGTGTCCGCAGAGCTGGCCCTCGACCCGGCCCGGTGGCAGGTCGAGCGCGCGGACATGCCCCGGCGGGACGCGAGGGGACCGGACGGCCAGACCGCGACCGTCATCGACAACGTGCTGGTCATCCGCAGGACGGCGGCCTGACCTCCCGCCTTGCCCCCTGATCAGAGAGGACGACCGTGCCACCAACGCACCGCTCCGTCGAGCGCCACCGTCGCGACACCGGCCCCCCGAAGACCGGGTCCGGGGAAAAGGACGTGCTGCTGGGCTTCCTCGACTACCTGCGCGCCTCGGTGATCGCCAAGACGCACGGCGTTCCGGAACCGCAGATCCGCACGCCCGGCGTCACGTCGGGAACGAACCTGCTCGGCCTCGTCAAGCACCTCACCCACGTCGAACGCCACTGGTTGCTCGGCCATCCGACCCCCGACTGGGAAGCCACCTTCCGCCCAGAACCGGACGAGAGCGCCGACGACCTTCTCCTCGCCTACCGGGAGACCACGGCCCGCGCGAACGAGGTGATCGCCGCCTGCCCCGACCTCGCCGCGGCCGGACCGCGCCCGGGCGGGCGGCCCGGCCCGGCACCGTCCCTGCGCTGGACCCTCACCCACCTGATCGAGGAAACCGGGCGCCACGCCGGGCACGCCGACATCCTGCGCGAACTCATCGACGGCGCCACCGGACGCTGACCCACCCACCTGAACCACTCGGCCTGGGACCCCTGCGCGGACTTACCGGGGGAGTGTGGTGCGTGATCCGGCGGCGACGCGTTTTTGATGGACCCTCAGGTTCATGGTGGCGAGGTCGAGCAGCGGGGTGTTCACGCCGAGTACCCGCGCCCGCGCGGTCAGGTCACCGAGGATGTGCTCGACCTCGGTGGGATGGCCGGCGGCCACGTCGCGGTAGATCGATGCGGTGTCCGTCGATCCGGCCTCGGTCATCCCCGCTGCTGTGGCGGCGAGTTCCTCGGCGGGGACCGGACGTCCCACCGCGGCCGACACCGCGGCCGCTTCGGCGAGGATGGCAGGGCCGAGCCGCTCGCCACCGGGGGCGGCGACGACGTCGCCGACCGTGCCGCGCATCAGGGAGGTGAGCGCGCCGAGGGTGCTGATGAACACCCATTTGTGCCACATCGCCGTGATGATGGCTGAGGAGACGCTCAGGTCGAACCCGGAGCCGGCCAACGTCTGCTCGATCTCCCGCAGCCGAGGCGACGAGCGACCGTCTTGCTCGCCGATCGTCATCATCGCGAGTGGATCGAGCCGGACGATGTCACCCTCGTCGTTGACCATGGTGACGACCTTGACCACGCCGCCGAGCACGGCCTGTGTGCCGAAGCGGGTGTTCAGTACGTCCATGTGCGCGATCCCGTTGAGGAAGGGCACCACGGCGGTGCGTGGACCGACCGCTGGAGCGGCGTCGTCGAGTGCCGACACCAGGGAACCGGCCTTCACCGAGACGAGCACAAGGTCGTAGGGGGCGGCGATCTCGCCGGGCGTCACGAGCTTCGGCACGAGGACGTCGTCAGCGTCCAGGCCGGTCAGGCGCAGTCCCCGCTCGCGCAGGACCGCCGCGCGGCGCGGCCGGACAAGGAAGGTCACGTCCCGGCCTGCCTGGGCGAGCCGGAAGCCGAAGAAGCCTCCGGTCGCCCCGGCCCCGATGACGAGGATCTTCATGATGCATCCGACCTTCCTTGACACTGGTTGAAGCGGTGTCATCGTGCAACACCGGATGAACAGGTGTCAACCGATAGGGTGGGAGGATGGCCAGCAGACCCGCGCCCGCTCGACGGGATCCCGCCGACCCGGAGATGGCGTTCCCGTTCATCGGCGGGCGCCCCTGCCTGAACTTCGTCGCCACTCTCGGCAAGCGCCACACCGCTCCCGTCGAGAGGCTCGCCGACCCCGGCGCTCTGGCCCGCTGGATCAGCGAGGCGCGGCTGCAGGCAGGGCCGGACCGTATGCGGATCACCGCCGAAGACCTGACGGCCGCACGCGTGATGCGGGAGGCGCTCTATCGGGTTCTGCTCGCCGCGATGGGCGGGAACGCCCCGGATCCGGCCGATGTCGCACAGATCAACGAAGCGGCCGCTCACCCCGACCTCACACCTCAGCTGGCCCGCGCGGACACCGACGCTGACAAAAGACGGCAGCCGATCCTGCACTGGCAGGCCGCGCATCCCGCGCAGGCCGCCCTGGCGACCGTGGCCCGCGACGCGGTACTGCTGATCACCAGCCCCCTCCTGGATCGGGTCAAGGAATGCGAGAGCCAAGAGTGCTCGCTCCTGTTCCTCGACGACTCCCAGGCGCGCCGACGCCGCTGGTGCTCCATGGAACGCTGCGGAAACCTCGTGAAGGTCGCCGGCTACCGCTCCCGCATGCGAGGCGGATCCTGACTTCAGGGGGAGCAACGCGTGGGCGGGCGTCGCGCGGCGGCCGGTACGGGCGCCTGGCAGGATGACGTCCTGGGACCCCAGCGCGGACTTATCGGGGAGTGTGGTGCGTGATCCGGGTACTCCTTGCCGAGGACATGCATCTCATTCGGGGTGCCCTGGTCGCGCTGCTGGATCTGGAGCCCGACATCGAGGTGGTCGCCGAGGTGTCCAGGGGCGATGCCGTGCTCCCGGCGGCGCTCGAGCACCGGCCGGACGTCGCGGTGCTGGACGTCGACATGCCGGGCGTCGACGGGCTTACGGCGGCCACCGAGCTCGCCGGGCGCCTGCCGGACTGTCGTGCGCTGATCCTCACGGCGCTCGGCCGGCCCGAGATCCTGCGCCGAGCCCTGACCGCGCAGGTCCGGGGCTTCATGGTGAAGGACTCCCCGCCCGCCGAGCTGGCGGAGGCGATCCGCCGGGTGGCCGCCGGGGAGCTCGTGATCGATCCGCGACTGGCCGCGGCGGCGATCAGGGCGCGGCCGAACCCGCTGACGGCTCGGGAGGTGGAGCTGCTGCGGCTGGCCGCGGAGGGCGCCGAGCTCTCGGAGATCGCCTCGCGGCTCCACCTGACCAAGGGCACCGTGCGGAACTACCTAGGGGCGATCGTCACCAAGCTCGACGCCCGCAACCGAATCGACGCGGTCCGCATCGCCACCGAGGCCGACTGGCTGTAGGACCAGGAGCTCGTACTCCTCCCCTGTACTCCGGCCGGCGGTGAGCCGGCCGCCCATCGCGGCCACACGTTCGGTGAGGTTGCCGACGCCCTGCCCGCCGGCGCCCTGCCCATCGACACCCTGCCCGCGCGTCTCCACCGGGGCCTGGGGCACGCCGTCGTTGGTGACGCGCAGACGGACGGTGCCGTCGGCGACGGCCACCTCCACGGAGCAGGTCCGCGCCCGGCTGTGCCGGAGGACGTTGGTGACCGCCTCGCGCAGCACGGTCGCCAGCAGGGCGTCGACCGGCCCGGGCAGGCCGTCGGCGGACGCGTCGACGCGGACGGTGATCCCCGCGGCGGTGAGCACCTCGTGCGCCGAGGCGAGCTCCGTGCGGAGGGACATCCGCTGGTCGTCGGCGGGGATGGCGCGCAGGTCGCCCAGTGCCCGGCGGGCGGTCAGCGCGATGTCGGCGAGCTCGCGTTCGGCCTGGAGGGGATCCCGCGCGGCCAGTTCGGCCTTGACGATGATGGCGGACAGGCCGTACCCGAGCAGGTCGTGCACGTCCCGGGCGATCCGTCGCCGCTCGCGGGCCAGGGCCATCGCGGCGAGCGCCAGGCGCGCCTCCCGTACCTCGTGGACGAGTCCGGTGAGCAGCGCCAGGCCGTAGAAGATCAATGCGATGGTCACCGTGTCGACCGTCAGGGACGCGGCCTGTCCTGGAGAGACGGAGCGGGCGAGCAGGACGGCGGGGACGCTCAGGACGACGGCCCCGAACAGCGGCCAGGCCAGACGTCCGCCGATGATGATCAGGATGGACCCGGCGGCGAAGCCGACCATCCGGGGCTCAGGCCCGCCCGGCATCAGGAGCGGCAGGCAGGCGAGCGCGGTCTGGGCGGAGAGCGTCCAGCCGGCGTGGCGCGGCCGTACGCCGGGCGGGCGCGGCAGGCAGTGGTAGACGGACAGCCCGATGATGACGGCGAGGCCGCCCAGGCCGGCGGCGAGCAGCGGGGTGGGCGGAGACGCGTCCCACAGCGAGATCGCGCCGACGGCCAGGTACTCCAGGTGCGCGACGACGACGATCGGCAGTGCGAGCCTGGGCGTCAGGTCGGTGGGCGGTGGCTCGGTGGGGGCGGCGGGCGTGGCCCGGACGCGCACCGCGGTCTCGCGGGCCAGGCTCAGGATCTCCTCGATCCGCCCCTGCGCGGCGAGGCCGACGATCTCCGAGAGGGCCGATCCCAGCACGGCGTCCAGGTCGCGGGAGAACCGCTCGCGTTCGCCCGCGACCGACTCCGCGGCCAGTTCGCCGCGGGCGGCGCGGAGTTCGGCGCGTAGGTCGCTGAGCCTCGTGAGGCCGTAGACGGTGACTCCGATCGCCAGGGCGTTGCCCATGGCGTTGGCGCAGGCGTAGACGTCGCCGAGGTTCATGAGCCCGGCGGCGGCCACGACGGCGGCGAACAGCGCCCAGCGGATCCGTCCCCCGACGATGAGCAGCGCGGAGGCGGCGAGGAAGCCCGGCGGTCCGGCCCACGGGAAGAGGACGGCCTGGGCGGCGAGGGTCCACCGGCCACGGAACCGCTTCGTCCCCGGCAGGCAGTGGAGGACCTGCAGGGCGAGCATCAGCACCGCCGGAACGCTCGGGTGGATCAGCCACGGGTCCACGGCCAGACCGACGAGGACCACGAGGATGATCACCACGCGGCAAATTTTAGTTATCTGACCGGATTATGTGTTCTACATGTCGAGCCGGTGTCACCGGCACTGGTGGCGTGTACGCCCGTCCGGAGATCGTCGATGTCATGCAGAGAACACCCCTCCGTACCACCCTCGCCGCCTGTGCCGCCGCACTCGCGCTCACTCCCCTTTCACCCGCTCACGCGGTCGCGCCGACGCGTGGCGACGTCGTCTCCGCGACCCGCATCGCGGTCATGGCCAAGGAAAAGACCGCGGAATACCTCGCCACCATGAGTTTCGGCTCGCCGAAGCCGAAGTACGGCGTCGAGGTGTACCGCGTGGTGTACCGGACCATCGCCGTGGGCGGCCGGCCGACGACCGCCAGCGGCCTGGTCGTCCTCCCGCGCGGCAAGAACCGCCGGCTGCGGACCGTCGTCTACGAACACGGCACCAACCCGACGAAGAAGGCCGCGGCGACCGTGGACCCCGGGAGCTACGACCGCGCCGCGTCGATCCTGTTCGCCGGAGCGGGGTTCGGCACGGTCGCGCCGGACTACCTCGGGCTGGGACTCGGGCCAGGCCGCCACCCGTACATGGACCACGCCTCCGAGACCAGCGCCTCGCTCGACATGCTGCGCGCTGCGGAGAAGGTCGCCGCCCGCCACGGGCGGGTCCTGGACAGGCGCGTGCGGGTCACCGGCTTCTCGCAGGGCGGCGCGGCCGCGATGGCGCTGGGCCGCGTGCTGCAGGCCAAGGGACGGCTGGCCGCGCTCGCGCCGGTCAGCGGCCCGTACGACGTCGAGCACGCCGAGGTGCCGGAAGGGTTGCACGGGACGTCGCTCGACCCGCGAGAGGTCACCTTCTACCTCGGGTACTGGCTGACCTCGATGAACCGGCTGCACCACATCTACGCCTCTCCGTCCGAGGCCTTCCGGCAGCCGTACAGCGCGACGGTCGAGACGCTCTTCGACGGCGACCACACCCCGGCGGAGATCGTCACCGGCCTGCCCGCCACGCCGCGGGAACTCCTCACGCCCGCGTTCATCAAGAGGTTCGATCACCCGACGGGCGGCCTGGCCCAGGCGCTCCGCCGGAACGACGACACCTGCACGAGCTGGACGCCGCACAGCCCCGTCCGCGTCTACGCCGCGCACGGGGACAAGGACGTGACCATCCGCAACGCCGAGAGCTGCGTCCGGGCACTGCGCGCCCGCGGCGTGGCGGCCCCGCTCATCGATGTGGGCGACACCGACCACAACGGATCGGCGCTCCGGTCGGTCCCGCGGATCGTGACCTGGTTCTCGTCGCTGTAGCCCGCGCCGGCCGCGACGGCGCCCGGCACACCTCGATGGAGCGAGAATGTTCAAGAAGATCGTCGCACTGCTGTTCGCCGGTGTGCTGACCTTGGGATCCGCAGCCCCCGCCGGAGCGGAAACGGACCACGGGCGGGCGCGGCAGCACGCCCTCACCGCGCGCGAGGTCGGGGCGATGATGGACGAGATCGTGCCCGGCCTGCTGGCCAAGGACCGGATCCCCGGAGCGGCGGTCGTGGTGGTGGCCGGAGGCCGACAGGTCCTCGCCCGGGGGTACGGCGTCGCCGACGTCGCCACGCGCAGACCCGTCGACACCGAGCACACCGGCTTCTTCATGGGCTCGATGGCCAAGCTGTTCACCGCGACCGCCGCCCTGCAACTGGTCGACCAGGGACGGCTCGACCTGCATGCCGACGTCAACCGGTACCTCACCGACTTCAAGATCCGCGACACCTATCCGGGCCGGCCCGTCACCCTGGAGAACCTCCTGACCCACACGGCGGGCTTCGACGACGACATCGTCGGCGCCGCCCGGGCGAACCCGGCCGACGTCGAGCCCCTCGGCGAGAGCCTGGCGAAGCGGCAGCCGGCGAGGGTACGACCGCCGGGCACCGTAGTGGCCTACGACAACTACGGAACGGCTCTGGCCGGGTACCTCGTCGAGGTCGCGTCCGGAGAGCCCTTCGCGCGGTACGTCGACGAGCACGTGCTGCGGCCCCTGGGAATGAGCACGACGACGTTCGCCCAGCCGCACGCGGCCGCGATCGACGCCACCCTGGCCCGCGGCTACCGGCCGGCCGGCTCCGGGTACGCCGTCGAGAAGGGCCAGTACGGGCCGTGGTCGCCGACCGGCGCGGGGCCGGTCTCGACCCCCGCCGACATGGGCCGGTTCATGCTCGCCCAGCTGACGAACGACTCCCGGCTCGGCCGGGACGTCGCCCGGCGGATGCAGCAACGGCACTTCGCACAGGATCCGCGGATCCCCGGCATGGGCTACCAGTTCGAGGAGCGCCCGCGCAACGGCCGGCGTGTCCTGTTCAAGGACGGCGACGTGCCGGGCTTCCACGACCAGATGGCACTGCTCCCCGACGAGGGCATCGGCGTCTACGTCGCCTTCAACGGCGACGGCACGGACGCGGTCGCCGGCTGGGACGGCCTGAGCGTCATCGAGCGTCTCATCGACCGGTACCTCCCCGGCGGGACGACCGCGCCGCAGGACGCCCGGGCCGGAGACGTGTCCCGGTACGCCGGGACGTACCGGTCGGTCCGCACCAGCCACCATGCCCTGACCAAGGTCTCCACCCTCGTCTCGTCGGTGACCGTACGGGCCGACGGCGCCGGGGCCCTCACGACCACCGGGCTGACCCCCGACCCGGACAGGGAGACCCAGCACTGGGCGCAGGCCGGGCCCGGTCTGTTCCGGGAGCGCGGCGGCCAGGACCTGATCGCCTTCGACGGCCGGGGCATCCTGTCCGCGTCGGCGACGCCCGCGGAGGCGTACGAGAAGCTGGAGTGGGCCGACTCCCCGGCGCTCTACCTGCCGATGTTCGGGGCGGGCGCCCTGGTGCTGGTGCTCTGCTTTCTGGGCGTCCCGGTGGCCGCGCTCGTACGGCGTCTGCGCGGGCGCCCCGTCCGCTCCCGCGCGTCCCGCGCCGCCTGGCTGACCGCCTGGGTCACCGGCGCGCTCGCCACGGCGTTCCTGGCGGGGTTCGCGTCGCTGATGACCGACGGCAACGCCCTCACGGAGAAGATCATGCTGGGCTCGTCGTCGCTGACCGTCCTGCCGGTCGTCATGGCTGTGGCGTTCGTCCCGGCCGCCGGCGTTCTCGCGGGCACGGCCGCCGCCTGGTGGAGGGGCTGGTGGGGCTGGAGCGGACGGCTCGCGTACACGGCGATCGGCCTGGCCGGGGTGGCGTTCCTGAAGGTCGCGCTCACGTACAACCTCGTCGCTCTGCCGTTCTAGTTCCCATCCCCATCCCCATCCCCGAAACGAGGCGTCATGGACCGCGAAAAGATCGATCTCACCCCCGTCCAGAAGACGATGCTCGCCACCCTGTACGCCAGGGCGCTGGACAGCCGTGCCCCGCACTCCGTCCTGGGTGACCACACCGCCGACCAGGCGGTCGGGAGCGTCGACTACGACTGGCGCAAGACCGGTACGCAGGCACCGTGGGACGCGGCCATGCTGGCGCTGCGCGCACGGCAACTGGACCGCTGGACCGCCGAGTTCCTGGCCACCCATCCGCAGGCCACCGTGCTGCACCTGGCCTGCGGCCTGGACACCCGGGTACACCGGCTCCTCCCGTCGTCGTCGGTGCGCTGGCTGGACGTCGACTATCCCGAGGTCATCGGCCTGCGCCGCCGGTTGCTGCCACATCCCGGCGGGGACTACCGGATGCTCGGCGCCTCGGTCACCGATGAGGGATGGCTGGAGGAGATACCCGCCGATCGCCCGACCGTGGCCGTGTTCGAGGGGTTGACCATGTACCTGCACGAGGAGGAAGGCAGGCGGCTGATCCAGCGGATCTGCGGGCGGTTCGCCGGCGGGCAGCTGCTGTTCGACTGCTTCAGCACGCGGCTCGTCCGCTTGAGCCGTCGATTCTGGTGGGCGGGGGGCAGGTTGCGCGAGGTCGCGCGGAGCTGGCACTGGGGAATCGACGACCCGCGGGCGTTGGCGGGCTGGCATGCGGGGCTCGAGTACCTGGACGATCTGTACGTCGTCGACCAGCCCGACGTGGACGAGCTCCCTGCCGCGGCCCGGCTGGGCCTGCGGCTGGGGGCGCGCCTTCCCGGCGGCCGGGACAGCGGCCGGGTCCTGCGCTACCGGTTCTAGTGCTTGCAGGGCGTTACAGCTCGACTCGGCCGGAGACGCAGGTGATCGTGCCGCCGCCGACCCAGATCGTGTCGTCGCCGTCCACCGAGACGTGAACCCGTCCTCGGCGGCCGAGCACGGTGCCCTGGCCGGCCACATACGGCGCGGTCACCCGGCCGGTGCGCAGCAGCCATTCGGCGAG
The DNA here is from genome assembly GCF_039542055.1 of Actinoallomurus vinaceus. Lineage (NCBI taxonomy): Bacteria > Bacillati > Actinomycetota > Actinomycetes > Streptosporangiales > Thermomonosporaceae > Actinoallomurus > Actinoallomurus vinaceus. The sequence goes on along the minus strand of NZ_BAABHK010000001.1, from coordinate 119,819 downwards.
CGACGCGTTCAGGCTGCCGGTCACCGGGTCCTCGGCGGTGCCGTTGCCCGTCGGGTGGAACGCCCGCACCTCGACCGCCTCAGGAGAGCCGGGCGGGTACGGCCCTGCCACACCGATGTACAGCGTCTCGATGTCGCCCGGCCGCAGCGCGAGCACGGCATCGGCGTCGGCGAGCAGCAGTGCCACCCAGTGAGGGCCGTTGTCGGCCCACTGCGCGTCCACGATCTCGTCGCGGTCGATACGAAGCATCGCCGCGATCTTCCTGACCAGCGCCTCATCGACAGGGCCGGACCGTACGAGCGGCGGCGCGGCGAAGGCGAGCCCGTCATCGGTCCGCCGCACGGTGACCATCCCGGCACCGCACTCCTGCACGATCACATCGCGCTGCCGGTCACCGGCGGCCGACAGCCACGCATGGCAGGTCCCCAGCGTCGGATGCCCCGCGAAGGGCAGCTCCGTGGACGGCGTGAAGATCCGCACTCGATAGTCGGCGTCCGGCGTCGTCGGCGGCAGCACGAACGTCGTCTCCGACAGGTTCGTCCACCGCGCGAACCGCTGCATCTCCTCGGCCGACAGCCCCTCCCCATCGAGCACGACCGCCACCGGGTTCCCCCGGTACGGCTCGTCGGTGAACACGTCGACCTGCTGGAACTCGCGTTGCGTCGTCATAGGCCCCATCCTGTTGGCCGAACCGAACACGGCCCCAGAGCCAATCCGAACCAGTGGTCTTCCCTGCTCGCCAACACCCCACGCGGCACTGGTGCGGGTAACGGCTTCGACGTCACCTCCGGGGCCATGTGAATCGGCCGGCTTTACCCCGCCGACGTGCTCGCGGGCGGCAAGGCAGGTGGTGACGGTGAGGCCACCGCCGGCGGAGTCCCCGGCGAACGCGATGGTGGAAGGGTCTTCGCCGCTGTCGAGCAGTGCGCGGTAGGCGCTCAGCGCGTCTTCGATCGCGGCCGGGAACGGGTGCTCGGGGGCCAGCCGGTCGAGCGGCACGGGATCGTCACGTCGCAGTTCGAGTTCCTGCGCCACCTCCGTGACCATCCCGGGTCCCGGGTGGCGGATCTGGCTGCCGAGTTCGCGGTCGGTATCGGGGCGACCAGCAAGGGCGTCGACCGCCTGGAGAAGCAGGGATGGGTCGTCCGGCAACCGAATCCATCGGATCGCCGGTCATCGCTGCTGGCGCTGACCGATGAGGGCTTGCAGTTGGTCGACGCGGCGGAGGGCACCTTCGCCGAGCGGCTGGCCGAGCTGATCGGAGGCACTCTCGACGGACCCCTGATGTCGACCGTTGCGCAGACCCTCTCGCAACTCCGCTCCGCACTGGAACGCGATCAGATCGGCATGCCCACAGGCTGACGCACGCCTAGGCCCCTCGCACGGTCACGTGACGCGTCGTGACGTCGGCGTTCTCGACGACCGGCGCGTGTGCGGCATGCTCGAACGTGAGGTTCGTCAGGCGCACGTCGCGTACGGGGGCGGTCTGCGCGCCGCGGATCCGGTAGGCGTAGTCGCAGGGGCCGCCGACCGACCAGTCCCGTACGGTGATGCCCGACACGTCCGGATACAGCTCGCCGCCGGCGCCGCCCATGTAGGTGTAGGTGACCTCGAACGGCACGTACGTCCACGCGGGGCACGAGACGTCGGTGACCCGGACGTTCCGGATGTACCCGCCGCGCGTCGAGGTCGATTTGATCGACAGGATCCACGCGACACTCGCCTCGTCGAGCGACGCGTCGTGCGGGAGACGGAGCCGCCGCGCGACCACGTCCGACACGCCGCCGCTCATCTCGCTGCCGATCGCCACCGCGCCGCCGCCGCTGGTGAAGACGCAGTCCTCGACGAGGATGTTCTTCGACGGGACGCCGACCCGACGGCCGTCCTCGTCCCGTCCCGACTTGATGGCGATGCAGTCGTCGTGGGTGGCGAACCTCGTTCGCTGGATCACCACGTCCTGGCAGGAGTCGGGATCGCAGCCGTCGCCGTTGGGCCCGAGACTCTCCACTGAAACGTCGCGCACCGTGACGTTCCGGCACAGCACCGGATGGACGTTCCACATCGGAGAGTGCCGCAGGGTGACGCCCTCGATGAGGACGTTCCGGCAGGCGTACGGCTGGATGAAGCTCGGCCGGAGGTAGTGGCCCGCGCCGAAGACCCGCTGCCCGACCGGGACCCCCTCCACGCCCATCCGTTCCAGGGCCGCCCAGTCCGCCCGCTGGTTCGGCATGCCGGGCTTCCAGCCGTACTGCCCGGAGCCGACCCAGAACCACCAGTGCCCGTTGTCGCCCTGGGCGTCGAGGACGCCCTGGCCCGTCACGGCGATGTCCCGCTGCCCGTGGGCGTAGATCAGCGGTGAGTAGTTGTACGCCTCGACGCCCTGCCAGCGCGTCAGCACGACCGGCAGGTACGCGGCCGGGTCGGTGTTGAACAGCAGGGTCGCTCCCCGGTCGACGTGCAGGTCGACGCGGCTCAGCAGGTGGATCGCGCCGGTCGCCCACCGGCCCGCGGGCACCAGGACGTGGCCCCCGCCCGCCGCGTGGCAGGCCCGGATCGCCGCGTCGATCGCCCGCGTGCAGTCGGTCGTCCCGTCGTCGACGGCGCCGAAGTCGGTGATCGGGAACCAGGCGTCGCGGAATCGCGGCGGCCGCACCCGCGCGGCGACACCCGCCGTGCCCTCGGCCGCGGTGCGGGCGAGCATCGGCAGCCCGCCCGCTACCAGCGCGCCCATCCTGAGCACGTCTCGTCTCGCGGGACCGGTCATGGGCCACCTCACGCCACAGGAAAACCTTTTCCCACACCGTGACATCCCGCGCTCCCCGCGTCAACGCCGGAGACGACGCACTTGATAGATGCCGGTGACGATCAGCGCGGGAGCGAACTGCCAGGGGCCGACGCCGGTACCGGCCAGGTGCAGGGTGAGGACGATTCCCCCGGCACCGAGGGCCATCAACAGCGCACCGCCGTGAATGACCCGGCGGCCGAACCGCTGCACGACCTGAGCGACACCGAACCCGACGATCACACCGACCGACCAGGGCACCGTGGACAGCCCCGCCCGCAGCGGCGAATATCCCAGCCCCACCTGCAAGAACAGACTGAAGACAAGGGAGAACCCGGCCATCCCGGCAAAGAACACGACCCCCACGATCAGCCCTCCCGTGAAACCCCGCTTGCGGAACAGGCTCGGCACGACGAGCGGATCAGCGCCCGCACGCTGCCGGCGGCTCTCGTACCAGCCGAAGAGGCCAAAGACGACGACACCCCCGGCCATCATCGAGAACGTCCACACCGGCCAGCCGAGCTCGCGGCCCTGCACCAAGGGAAAGACCAACAGCAGCGAGGCCACCCCCGCGAAGGCCACACCGCCCAGGTCCAGCCTGGGCGGACGCGTGGACCGCGACTCGGGCAGAAACCGCAGGCCACCCAGGACGGCCAGGAGCCCGAACAACGCCACCCACCGCCACCGGTAAACCTCCGGGACGGCGGTCCCGGCACGGAACTCATCGGTCGCGGCCACGCCGGTCAGCGGCCGGCCAGCTCGGAGAAGATCTCCACCAGTTCAGGTCGTTCGAACGGGCCGACGTGGGGTGCCGCAACGCTTCGCACGTCGGTCGGGTTGTCCGGAGTGAGGCGGTCGGCCTCGCTGATGAATCGGTCCTGCAGTGCCGGCGGAATCAGCCGGTCGAGGGTGAAGCGCACATACGTCCGCGGAATCCGGCCCCAGGTCTGTGCTTCGCCCCGGGCGTCGGCCATGGGAATGCCGGCGGGCTCGTCCGGCTCGAGCATGTTGAGCAGCCGCCTCGCGCCCTCGTCGGTGAAGTCACCGGCCAGGCACTGCTTGATGCCGTCGATCACGTCCGGGTCGGCCGAGCGCCAGTTGATCCGGCTCACCCCCAGGTTCGCCGGATCGGCGGCCATCGCCGCCATCACCCGGGGAAGCAGGCTCTCGCTGTTCTCGGGTGTTTCCAGATAGGCGGCCAGGTTCGGCAGGTCGACGCAGCAGTACGCCGCCATGTAGACGACCCGCTCGAGCAGGTCGGGGATGGCGTTGCCGACCCTGCTCACGGTGACGCCGCCCTGGCTGGCGCCGGCGAGGATCACGGGCCCGTGGCTACGGGCGCGGCGCACCACGTCCACGACGCGCTCGACATAGTCGTCGATGGTGACCTTGGCGAGCGGCGACGGCTCGGTCGCCAGCGCCTCGAGGTCCTGCGGAGCCTGGTACGCCCGCGGGAAGAACCCTTCGGCGCCGTGTCCCGGAAGGTCGACGGCCACGGCCCGGTGCCCGCGCAGGGTGAGTTCGCTGATCAGTCCCGAGCAGAAGAACGACGAAGAGTTGGTGCCATGGACGAACACCAGGGTCGGCGGCCGGCGATCGTCAGCGGCGGCCTCTGCTTCGTGGTTCGTTGTCATCGCTGTCTCCCCTTAGGCCTCTTGTGGATGCGTACGACGTATCAGCTGCCGTGCGTACATGGTATCGACGTCACCAAAGATGTGGACCTTTTCCTGGTGTTTATGCAGACAAAGTGAACTAGTACTGACGGAATTGAACTAGTACACTCGCGACAGACAGACGATCTCACCGATGGATCGGGAGCTCCCATGCCGTCGTCGACGCAGCGACCGGATCCGCCCTACCGGCGGATCGTCGCGGAGATCCGTGCCCAGATCCTGTCCGGCGACCTGCGGCCCGGCGACCGGGTGCCCTCCATCCGGCAGATCGCCCAGCGGTGGGGCGTCGCGATCGCGACCGCGACCAAGGTGATGGCGGCTCTCCGCGACGACGAGCTCGTTGAAGCCAAGGTCGGTTCCGGCACGGTGGTCAGCGCCCGCACGCGCCCCAAGCAGCCGGCCGGCCTGACCACGTCGCCGAGACCGCGGCCCAAACAGGCACTGAACCGGAAGGAGGTCCTCCGCACCGCCATCGCGATCGCCGATGTCGAAGGACTCGACGCCGTGTCCATGCGACGGCTCGCGGCCGAGCTCGGGGTCGGTCCGATGTCGCTCTACCGGCACGTGGCGAACAAGGACGAACTGGTGACGCAGATGACCGACGAGGTCTTCGGCGAACCCGAGCTACCCGTCCCGGGGCCAGAGGGGTGGCGAGCCAAGCTCGAACTGATCTCCCGCCGACAGTGGGAGCTGTGCCGGCGGCACCTCTGGCTCCCCAGGGCCGTGTCGTTCACTCGCCCCCTGCTGGTGCCCAACATGATGGCGCACACCGAATGGACCCTGCGCGCACTCGACGGGCTCGGGCTGCCCATGACGACGCGGATTCGCGAAGCACTCACGCTGCACGCACTGGTCATCACCGTTGCCCTGCCCATGGCGGACGAGACCGAAGCGGAGCAGGAGACCGGTGTGCCACTCGACCAGTGGTGGCTGGAACAGCGACAGCGGGCCGACGAGCTCCTCGGCAGCGGACGATTTCCACTGCTGGCCACGATTGACGAGGAAACAGTGTCGGACCTGGACGGACTGTTCGAGTACAGCCTTGCCCGCCATCTCGATGGTTTCGCCGTCATGGTGGAGGATCAAGCCCGAGCGTGAACCAGTGGCGCCTTCTCTCCGCGCCGGACGCGACGCCGGGCCTTACGCGTCGCGCAGCCGGAGTAGCAGGCCGCCGGTGAGCAGCGACCCGGCGGCCCACGCGGCGAGCACGCCCAGCCCGGCCCACGGGCCGAGCGGCAGGCTCGACAGGCGCGTGGTCGACTGGACCGCGAGCCCCGCCTCCATCGGCGAGATCCGCCACAGGAGCCGTTGCCAGTCCGGGTCCGAGACCATGACCGGCAGGACCGCGAGGATGTACAGCAGGCCGAACACGACGCCGATGGCCGTCGCCGAGTCCCGTACGACGGTGGCGACGCCGAGGCCGAGCAGGGCGATCAGCGCGAGGTAGAGGACCGAGCCGACCGCCGCGCGCAGCGTCGGCCCGTCGGCCAGGGACAAGGGCGGCTGACCGTGCGCGGGCACGAAACCGTTGCCCGGCAGGATGAGCCGTGCGGCGAGCAGCGACCCGAGCACCGACATCGTCCCCGTGACCAGCGTCAGGCCGGTGAGGATCGTCGCCTTGGCGGCCAGGACGGCGTCCCGGCGCGGCATCGCCGCCAGCGTGGTCCGGATCATGCCGGTGCCGTACTCGCCGGTGATGACCAGGACGGCCAGGATGGCGACGATCGCCTGGCCCGCCTGGACTCCCGTCAGGGCGACCTTCGGGGTGTCGTACCGGCAGCCCGCCGCCGGGCAGGACACAGTCGCGGCGACCGCGGCGCTGACGGCGACGGTCAGGGCGACCCCGGCGAGCAGCAGCCAGGCCGTGCTCGTCACGGTGCGCAGCTTCGTCCACTCCGCGTGCAGTTCCCGTCTCATGAACCCTCCTTCGTCGGGGGGGCGACCCGAGTCGCCGTGCTCACGATTCGCTCGCTCCGCTCACTCATGAACCCTCCTTCGTCGAGGGAGTGACCCAAGCCGCTGTCCTCACGATTCGCTCGCTCCGCTCACTCATGCGTCCCTCCGGCGCAGCAGGAGGACGGCCAGGCCGAGGGCGAGCGCGGCGTATCCGCCGCAGACCGCGAGACCGGCCCACGGCGGCAGCGGATACCAACCGGCTTGGGGCGAGAAGGAGGCGGTGACCTGCGGGTACGCCGGGATGCTCTGCTGGATCGCGAACCCGGCGGCCGGGGTGAGCCGCAGCAGCCAGCGCGCCGCGTCCACGGGCAGGACGGACGTGGTCGCGAGGATGCGCGGCAGGATGACCAGCACGAGGGCGGTGGTGATCGCCGGGGCGCTGCGCCGGAACACCGTGCCGAGCGCGAGGGCGAGGACGGCGACGACGGCGACCAACGCGGCGGTACCGGCCACGACGCGCAGCTGGGTGAGCGAGGCGACCGGGAGGATGTAGTTCCCGTTGGAACGCAGGATGTGCGCGCCGACCGGCATCGTGACACCGGCGGCGACCAGCCCGGCGAGGAAGGTCAGCGCGGCGAGCACGACGGCCTTCGCCGCCAGCACCCGGCCCCGTCCCGGGGAGGCGAGCAGAGTGGTCCGGATCAGGCCCCGGCGGTACTCCGCGGTGATGAACACCACCGCCACCACGATCACGACGATCAGCCCCGCCGGCAGTCCGGAGAGTGTCTTCTCGATGGTCATGCCGTCCGTGCGGGGAGCGATGTCGCCGACCCCGGTCACGGTGAAGGTGCCGCCGGACTCCACGACACCGCCCGGATGGTGGATCGTCCCGTCGGGTTCCTTGGTGGCTCCGAGGTCGTCGTGGCTCCATGCGCCGCCCGACGTCCCTCCCCGCACGCTCACGCTTTCGAAGACGCCGGTGGCCTGGGCGAAGCGCGACGCCGCGACGACCCCGCCGAGATCCGCCTGCGTCACCGTCAGGTCGCCCGGGGACGCGGCGAACAGGCCGATCCGCACCGTGGCCGGCAGCCCGGCCAGACGGGCCGTACCCACCTTCGACCACCGGCTGCCGTCGGCCGACTCGTAGCCGGTGAGGTCGTCGCCGGAGCGGACCAGCCGCAGCCAGCGCGGGGACGTCCTCGACACGCCGCCTGGACCGCCGGCGACGTCGTGGGTGTAGTTGTACTGCATCCGCACGCCGTGCGCGCCGGTGAGCATCAGCGCCGCGTACGCCGACCCCTGCCGGGTGCCGTCCTTGACCATCACGCCGGCCTTCGCCCACGGCTCGACCTTGGAGATGACGTTCCGGACGCCGGGCGTGGCGTCCGGCAGGCGGACCTGGCCGGTCATGGAGGTCAGGCGAACCGTGATGGAGCCGTCCCCCTGCAGCGACCGGTGGACGAAGTAGAACTTGTCGTCCACCGCCTCGCCGCCCGGGCCGATCGGCACGGCGGGGCAGACATCGGTCGGGCCGCCGCACGACGATTGGCTGCCCGAGGCGGAGAAGAGCCCGAGCAGCACGGTGACCAGCGCCGCGATCGCCAGGCCGATCACCCAGCCGCGGACCGTACGGAACTTGGTCCACTCCGCGCGCAGCAGCCGCGCGAAGCCCGGCCGCCGTGTCTGCGGGCGGGATCGATTCGAGACGGTGGTCATCGGGCCGCCTCCCGCCCCGCGCGGAACTCCACCGCGTCCCGGGTGAGCTCCATGTACGCCTCCTCGAGCGTCGCGCGGTGGGCCGCGACCTCGGAGAACGGCACGGCGTTCGCGGAGAGGAACGTCACGATCCGCTCGGCCGGCAGCCCGGAGACGGTGAGCGTGTCGCGACCGGTGACGGTCACGGCGGCGCCGGCGTGCGCCAGTGCCGTCATCGCCCGGTCCGGGTGCAGGGTGCGCACCGCGACGCGGCCCTGGGACGCGGCGGCGATCAGGTCCGCGACGCCGGTGTCGGCGACGACCCGGCCGCGGCCCACCACCACGAGGTGGTCGGCGGTGTCCTGCAGCTCGCCCATGAGGTGACTGGAGACCAGCACGGCCCGGCCCTCCGCCGCCAGCGACCGCAGGAACCCGCGGATCCACCGGATCCCCTCGGGATCGAGGCCGTTGACCGGCTCGTCGAGCATCAGCACCGGCGGGTCGCCGAGCAACGCCGCGGCGATCCCCAGCCGCTGCCGCATGCCCAGCGAGAAGCCGCCCGCCCGGCGCCGCGCCACGGACCGCAGCCCGACCTGCTCGATCACCTCGTCGACCCGCCTGGTGCCCAGGCCCTGGGAGTGGGCCAGCCACAGCAGATGGTTGCGGGCGGTACGGCTCGGCTGGAGCGCGGCGGCGTCCAGCAGCGCCCCGACGTGGCGCAGGGGATCACGCAGACCCCCGTACGGTCGGCCGCCGACCAGCGCGGTGCCCGTGTCGGCCGCGTCCAGGCCGAGGATCACGCGCATGGTCGTGGACTTCCCGGCGCCGTTGGGCCCGACGAACCCGGTGACCCGCCCCGGCCGCACCGTGAACGACATCCCGTCCAGCGCCACGGTCGGCCCGAAGCGTTTTCGCAGGCCGTTGACCTCGATGGTTGCTTCCCTGTGCACTGTCCCGTCCTCTTCGCTCGGCTGTGAGGGAACCGGGCCGATCCTGGAGCGGACGCCGTAACGCGGGCCGAACGGGCGCTGTTATCCCGCTGTTAGGGCGGGCCGGGCATGCTGAGTGCCCGCACGGACGGAGGAGATGGTGATGTCGATGGGGCCGGTCCGCCGCCTCACCCGGTCGTTCCGCCTGCCGGACCGCACCGTACGGTCACGGTTCACCGCCCTGTACGGCGTCGTGTTCTTCCTGTCCGGCGTGGGGCTGCTGGTGATCGCCAACGTCGTGACCCTCGGGTCGAGACAGGTCAGCACACATGTGCCCGGCCCGGAGCCGGTGCCCCAGGAGGCCGCGCTGGCCGAGGCCCGGAAACAGATCGACTGGCTGCAGAATCAGCTGGCCGAGCAGCACGCGGCCCAGGGCCGCCAGGTGCTCGCGGGGTCGGCGATCGCGCTGGCCGTCATGGCCGTGGTGTCGATCGTGCTGGGACGCCTGATCGCGGGCCGCGTGCTGCGCCCGCTGCGGACGATCACGGCGGCGACGCGGCGGATCACCGCGGACAGCCTGCACGAGCGGCTGGCCGTGTCCGGTCCCGCCGACGAGGTCAAGGACCTCGCCGACACCATCGACGAGCTGCTCGAACGGCTGGAGGACGCCTTCGCGGCCCAGCGGCGCTTCGTCGCCGACGCCTCCCACGAGCTGCGCACTCCGCTCACCACCATGCGGGCGTCGCTGGACGTGGCGGTGGCCAAGCCGGAGCCCGCGCCGCCCCAGACGGTCGCCCTCGCCGACCGGCTACGCGGCGAGCTCGACCAGGTCGACCGCCTGCTGGAGGGTCTCCTCGTGCTCGCCCGGACGCAGCACGGCGACCTCCCGGATCGCGCGATCCTCTCGCTCGCCCATGTGGCCTCCGAAGCGGTGGCCGCCCGGTCCTCGGAAATCACCGCCCGGCGATTGACCGTCCACGAGACCGCGGACGGCGACACACCGGTACGGGGCAGCCGGGCGCTCCTGCGCCGCATGGTCGACAACCTCATCGACAACGCGATTCGCCACAACGAGGACGGCGGCTGGATCCGCGTCACCACCGCAGCCGACGGCGAGAACGCGCGCCTGGTGGTCGAGACGGGCGGCGCGGTGCTCGACCCAGGGCAGGTCGCCGGGCTGACCCGGCCGTTCCGGCGGCTCGGCGCCGACCGGACCGGCACGGGCGACGGGACCGGGCTCGGGCTGTCGATCGTCGCGGCGGTCGCCACCGCGCACGGCGGCACTCTGGACCTGCGCGCCCGCCCCGACGGCGGCCTGCGCGTCGGCGTCTCGCTGCCGTCGGTGGTCGGCGCGGAGCGGGCGGGCGTCCCGGCGTGAGATCGCATGGTGGCAGAGCGAATCGGCGGGCCGGCGCGAGAACGCCGGCGGCGAAGCGAACGGGCCCGCGTGAGGGTGCTGGTGGCGAAGCGGACGGATGGGCCGACGTGAGAGTGCCGGCGGCGAAGCGAACGGACGGGCCGGCGTGAGAGCGCATGGTGGCAGGGCGAATCGGCGGGCCGCCGTGAGAACGCTGATGGCGAAGCGGACGGACGGGCCGGCGTGAGGGTGCTGGTGGTCGAGGACGCCCGGTCCCTCGCCGACGTCCTGGCCGAGGGCCTGCGCGACCAGGGCATGGCGGTGGACGTCGCCCACGACGGGCTGGAGGCCGCGGCCAAGCTCGACCGCAACGCGTACGACGTGGTCGTCCTCGACCGGGACCTGCCGGGGATCCACGGTGACGTGCTCTGCCAGATGATCACCGAGAACGACGACCGGGCGATGGTCCTCATGCTGACCGCCGCCGGCGCGCCCGGCGACCGGGTCAGCGGGCTGAGCCTGGGGGCCGACGACTACCTCGCCAAGCCGTTCCACTTCCCCGAGCTCGTCCTGCGCGTCCGCGCCCTCGCGCGCCGCCGGCCCGCCGCTCGGGCCCGTACGCTTCGCGCGGCTGGGATCGAACTGGATCCGGTACGGCGCACCGTCGTCCGCGACGGCCGCCGGCTCGACCTGTCCCTCAAGGAGTTCGGGGTCCTCGAGGCGCTGCTGCGCGCCGCGCCCGCGTACCTCAGCGCGGAGGACCTGCTCGAACAGGTCTGGGACGAGCACGCCGATCCGTTCACCAACACCGTCCCGGTGACCATCGGCCGGCTGCGCCGCAAGCTCGGCGACCCGCCCGTGGTCGTCACCTCGCCTGGCGTGGGCTACCGCGTCCTCGATCCCGCCGACCCCGGCTGATCCGGGGCGTCAAAGCGGCCGGCCGAGGAAGGCGAGAAGCCGCCGGTGCGCGGGGGCGTCGGCGGGAGCGGGGACCTCCGGGCCGAACATGTCGGGGCGGCGGAAGGCGCTGAAGTCCATGCCGCACATGACGGTGAGCAGTTCCTCGCAGGCCGGCTCGTCGATGAGCGCCTCCTGGCCGGTGGCGACCGCCAGGTCGGCGCCGTGGACGAGGACCTCGGTCAGGTGGATGAGCGCGGCCATCGGGGCGGGGACGGCGCCGAACCCCAGCCGTACCGTCGCCTCGAGGACACCCGGGCGATGCCACGCCGCCCGGTCGAGGCCTGCGGCGGTGGCGTAGGCGGCCTGCGGGTCGGCGCCGAGCCAGTCGTCCTCGTGGGCGCCGCCGGCGTCGGTCCCGGTGAGCTCGGCGGCGAAGATCCGCATGCCGCCGACCAGGTGGTTCAGCTCGGTGCGCACGTCCCACTTCTCGCAGGGCGTCGAGGCCGCGAGCCGGTCGGGGCCGATGCCCTCGACGATGGCGGCGGTCATGGTGACGGCCCGGTCGATCTGGTCGATCACGCTGGTCATGGCGTTCTCCAGGGGTTGCGGAAGAGGGGTTCCCACGGTCGCCCACTAAAGCAGTCGGTGGCTGCGTTAGCAGCACGATAGGTCTCGTCCGACTCTTAACGCAAGTTGCAGCTGCGTTAAACTGAAGGGCGTGACGGAACAGCAGCGGGCCCGCCGACCCGGGGGGCGCAGCGCCCGGGTCCGCGCGGCCGTACACCAGGCGGTCACCGACCTGGTCGCCGAGCGCGGCCACGGCAACTTCACCGTCGGCGACGTCGCGGCCCGCGCCGGTGTGGCCGACACGAGCGTCTACCGCCGCTGGGGCACCCTCGAGGCCCTGCTCACGGACGTGGCGATCACCTGGCTCACCGACACCTCCCCGATTCCCGACACCGGCACCCTGGAGGGCGATCTGCGCTCCTACGCCGCCAACGTGGCGCGTGACGTCACCGGCCCCGACGGCCTGGCGGTGCTGCGCCTGGTCATCGCCCTGTCGACGGCCGGCGAGGCGGGCGTCCAGGCCAGGGGCCGCTTCCTCGCCGAGCGCGGCCGCCAACTCGAGGGCATGCTCGCCCGCGCCCGCGCACGCGGCGAACACGCCCCCGACGGCCTGGACATCCTCGACCACATCCTGGCCCCGATGTACGTCCGCGTCCTGTTCGGCGTCGGCCCGCTCAGTGCCGCCTACGTCGACGCGCTCGTCGACCGCGTCCTGTCCTCCCCGGCACCGGGATCAGGCGACGCGGCGGCGGGTTGAGGACCGGCCCGGCGATCCCGGGGAATTCGTCGTCGCGAGGTGTCCTGCCGGGATCCGGCCGTACGTCCTTAGAGTGAAGGCCGGCGACCGGAGTCGGCCCAGAACCCGAAGGAGTCGGTCATGCCTACGTACATCGCCCTCACCTACACGCGCGACGTCGACTGGACGCAGCCGGAGCACGCCGAGGAGACGAAGGACTACAACGAGTTCGGCAAGGCGGCCGCCGATGTGATCAAGGGCGGCCACGCGCTGTACCCGACCGCCACGGCGACGACCGTGCGGGTCTCCGGCGGCAAGGGCGGCGACGTGATCACGAGTGATGGGCCGTACGCCGAGACGAAGGAGGCCCTGACCGGCTTCTACGTGCTCGAATGCGCCGATCTGGACGAGGCGGTCGCGGTCGCGGCCAAGATCCCGGCGGCCTGGGACGGCGCGGTCGAGGTCCGTCCGGTCATCCAGTTCTGACCGATGGAGGCCGGTGGCGCGGCGGCGAGGCTGGTACGCGAGGAGGGTGCCCGCGTGCTGGCCACGCTGATCCGCGTCACCGGCAGCGTGGACCTGGCCGAGGACGCGGTGCAGGACGCCGTGGTCCGCGCGCTGGAGACGTGGCCGCGGGACGGCGTGCCGGACGACCCGCGCGCCTGGCTGGTGGTCGCCGCGAAACGCCGGGCGATCGACGTCATCCGCCGCGAGGCGCGCCGGGCCGGGAAGGAGGCGGAGGCGGTGGCGTTCATCCCTCCGGATCCCGAGCCTCCCGAGGTCGTCCGCGACGACCTCCTCCGGTTGGTCTTCACCTGCTGCCATCCCTGCCTGGCGGTGGAGGCACAGGTCGCGCTCGCGCTGCGGACCCTCGGCGGACTGTCCACCGCGGAGGTCGCCCGCGGACTGCTGGTGCCCGAGGCGACGATGGCCAAGCGCCTCACCCGAGCGAAACAGAAGATCGCGCGGGCCCGCATCCCGTACCGGGTGCCGCCCGCCGAGGAGCTCCCCGCGCGGCTGTCGGGAGTCGCGGCCACCGTCTACCTCATCTTCACCGCGGGGTACACGGCGGGCTCCGGCGGCGACCTGGTCCGCGCCCCGCTGACGGCCGAGGCGATCCGGCTCGCCCGCCTCCTGGCGGAGCTGATGCCCGACGAGCCGACCGTCCTCGGCCTGCTGGCGCTGTTGCTGCTTCAGGACGCCCGGCGCGCGGCCCGCGTCGACGCCGAGGGCCGCCCGGTCCTGCTCGCCGACCAGGACCGCGGCCGCTGGGACTTCACGGAGATCAAGGAGGGGGTCGAGCTGGTCGGCGCGGCGTTGCGGCGCACCCCGGAACGGCCGGACGCGTACGTCGTGCAGGCCGCGATCGCCGCGTGCCACGCGCTCGCCCCCTCGTACGCCGCGACCGACTGGGACGCCGTGATCTCCTGGTACGACGTGCTGCTCACCGTCCAGGACACCGGCGTCGTACGGCTGAACCGGGCGGTGGCCGTGGCCGAGCTGGACGGACCGGCGGCCGGCCTGGCCCTGGTCGACGCGATCCCGGGCCTGGACGAGTATCCGTGGTGGCACGCCACCCGCGCCGAACTGCTGCACCGCCTCAGCCGGCCCGCCGAGGCGCGCACCGCCTACGAGCGAGCGCTCGCGATCGGGATGAACGACCCCCAGGCCGACCACCTGCGCCGCCGGATCGCCGAGCTCCCCACATAGGCGTCGCGCGCTGGTCATCAGGCCGGGACGGCGACCGTTCTGCCGCCTTCCCGGCCTGACGTGGTCCGTCGTCATACCTGGTGTGCCGGGGCCATGCGCCGGTGACCAGGGGGAGGGGCCGGGTAGTCCTTGAGGTCGATGTTCGAGGCGAACCTGTCGGTCATCCACAGCATCGACTTGAGCAGGAACCGGCGCTTGAACATCTGGTTCCGCATGGTGATACGGGCCTGGGTCGGCGGGGCGAGGAACGGACCGGCGTTGCCCTTCCGCGCGATCTTGGCGTAGCCGCGGAACTCCTCCTCGTACCGCTGGAACGCCACGCGGTGGTCGCCGCCGGCCGCCGCGAGCTCCCCGGCGAGCACGTACGCGCCGACGATGGCCAGGCCGGTACCGAAGCCGCCCAGGGTGTTGCCGTACGCGGCGTCGCCGAGCAGGACGACCCGGCCCTTGGCGTAGTGGTCCATCTCGACACGGCTGATCGAGTCGAGGTAGAAGTCGGAGGCGTTCGGCAGCGCGGCGACGATCTCCGGGGTCTTCCACTTCGCAGCCTCGTAGGCGCGGGCGAGGAGCTGCTTCTGCTGGTCGGTGTTCCAGCGGTCGTACTCGAGCCGCTCGGAGGCGAAGACGAAGAACGCTGACGCCTTGTTGCCCCAGAGCGAGACCATGCGGCCCGGCTCGTTGTACATCACGCTCTGCGCCGCGGCGCCCCCGGCGGAGATGTCGGCGAGCGCGTAGTAGTGCCCGAGAAAGCGCACGTAGTCATCCTCGGGGCCGAAGGCCAGGCGGCGGACGTTGGAGTGGATGCCGTCCGCGCCGACCACGAGGTCGAAGGTGCGCGGCGCGCCGCGTTCGAAGGTGACGTGCACGCCGGCCGCCGTCTCGGTCAGCGAGGTGATCGAGTCGCCGAAGATGTACTCGCACCGCGCCGCCGTCCGCTCGTACAGGAGGGCGGCCAGGGCGCCGCGCTGGATCTCGATCGCACCACCGGTGAACTCGGCGGGCATGACCGCCTGCGGCCGCCCGTCCGCGTCGATGAAGGTGGTGTCGTGCGAGCCGGTCTGACGGCGGCGGACCTCCTCGAGGATCCCCATGCGCTCGAGGACCTTCATGTGGGTCGGGCCCTTGAAGTCGACGGCCTGGCCTCCGGCGCGCAGGGCGGGGGCCTTCTCGACGACCGTGACGGTGCAGCCGTAGCGCTCGAGCCAGTAGGCGAGGGCGGGGCCGGCGATGCTCGCGCCGGAGATCAGGACTGTCGTGTTCTTCATGTCCCCGACTCTCGCCGGGGGCGTTGACAGTCCGTCCGCTATCCGCTGACAGCCTCGTCGACGACTGTCAGCGCCTCCGCGCGGGACATCGCGGCACCGCGCGCGAACGCCGCGGCGAACGCCTCCGCGCCGACGAGGTCGCGGGCGCGGGCGGCGACCTGGTCGACGTCCCGGTCGCGGGCCACGGCCGTCCCGCGCAGCGCGACCGCCGCCCCCAGCAGGACCGCGGCGCGTTCCCCTGCCCCGCCCCGTACGACGATCCCGGCGAGTCCCTCGACGGCGTCGGCGAGGTCGACGGCCATCGGGGACTCCCGTGCGGCGGCGACGGCGCGGTGATGCCAGGTCCGGGCCGCGTCGTCGTCCCCTTCGGCCTCGGCGAGCCGGCCGAGCGCGGTGAACATCCACGGCTGTGTCGTCTCGGCGCCGAAGCTCACGTTTCCGGAGACGCGCAGGCCTTCATCGAGCCGTCGCCTGGCCTCGGCGAGGTCGCCGCCGAACCGGGCGATCTCCGCGAACCCGAGATGCACCGACGCCGGCGCGTCCGCACGGCCGGCCTTTCGGGACAGTTCTTCGGCCCGCCGGAGATCGTCGGTCGCGGCGGGAAGGTCGCCCTCCCGGATCAGCGCCTCGGCCCGGCGTACGAGGACGTCGACGGTCTCTTCGTACGCACCGAGTTCGTCGAGCAGCGTGAGCGCCTCGTGCCAGAGGTCGCGTGCGCGCGGCCACTCACCGCGCCGGCCCGCGATCACCGCGAGCCAGTCCAGCGCCTGGGCGGTCCCCCATCGCTCGCCGATCGCACGGAAGCGGGTCAGCACGTCCGCGAGCCGGCGTTCCCCTTCGGCCGGATCGCCGCCGAGCAGGATCATCAGGGTCACGCCGAGCTGTTCCAGCGTCTGGATCCACGGGTCGCCCTCCAGCAGGCGGTCGCTGCGCCCGGCCGGCCCCGGCGGCCCGGCGGTCATCGCCCACAGGGCCGCGGTGAACGGGTGCCGTAGGGGCCGGTCCATCGTCCCTATGATCGTCTCCGCCCGTTTCCAGTGCTCCGGACCGGGCCGGGGCATGGCCTGGACGACGCACGCGATGTACTCCTCGTCCAGCCCTTCGACGGGCGTCTCGAGGAGTCTGGCCGCGGCCTTCCCCGCCTCGCCGCGCCGCCCGCTCAGCCAGCCGTACGCGCCGAGTGCGGCGACGAGCCGCAGCGCCGTCTCCCGGTCATGGCGTACGGACCAGCGCAGGGCGGCCATCAGGTTGTCATGATCGGCGGAGAGCCGGGCCAGCCAGTCCAGCTGCTCGGCCCGGCGCAGCTGAGGGTCGGCGCGCTGGGCCAGGTCAAGGAAGTAGCGCGCGTGGGCGGCACGCACGCGCTCCGGCTCGTCGGTCTCGGCCAGGCGCTCGGCGCAGAACAGGGCGATCGTGTCGAACATCCGGTAGCGGGTGCCGTCCGTCTCGATCAGCGACTTGTCCACCAGGTCGACCACGGTGTCCGCCGCGTCCATGCCGCAGACCGCCTCGATCGCCTCGAACGACGCGCCTCCGGCGAAGACGGAGAAGCGCCGGGCCGCCACCCGCTCGTCGGGGCCGAGCAGGTCCCAGCTCCACTCGACGACCGCGCGCAGGGTCTGGTGCCGGGACGCGGCCGTACGGTCGCCCCGCGACAACAGGCGGAAGCGGTCGTGTTCGGCGAGGCGGCGGGCGATCTCCTCCACGGGGAAAGTGCGCAACCGGGCCGCGGCCAGCTCGATGGCGAGCGGCAGCCCGTCGAGCGCCGCGCAGATCCGCGTGACGGCCTCGGCGTTGTCGGGTCCGACCTCGAAGCCGGGCCGTACGGCCGCCGCCCGGTCGGCGAACAACCGCACGGCCGGGTAGTCCGGGGCGTCGGCGGGCGTGGAGTTCGGCGGCGGGACGTCCAGCGGCGCGAGCGGCACCAGCGTCTCGCCGGTGATCCCGAGAGGCTCCCGGCTGGTGGCCAGGATCCGCAGCCCCGGGCACTCGCCCAGCAGCCGGCGGGCCAGCGCCGCGGCGGCGGTGATGACGTGCTCGCAGTTGTCGAGGACGAGCAGCAGGTCCCGGTCCGCGATCGCCGCCACGAGGCGTGCGATCGGATCGGGCGCCTCGAGCGACTGGAATCCGGTCTCGCGCAGGCCGAGCGCGCCGAGGACCGCCTGCGGGACCTGGTCACCGTCCTCCAGCGGGGACAGGTCCGCGAAGACCGCCTCGCGCGGGCCGCGGCTCGCCGCCTCGATCGCCAGCCGGGTCTTGCCGGCGCCGCCGGGCCCGAGGATCGTGATGAGCCGCGCGTCCCGCAGCTCCTCAATGCGCGCGAGCTCGCGCTCGCGTCCGACGAAGCTCGTCAGCTGGGCCGTCGGCCGCCGGTGCGGCACCGGCTCCGGCTCCTGGGCGCGCAGCAGGGCCAGCTGGATGGCGGCCAGCTCCGGGGAGGGGTCGACGCCGAGTTCCTCGGCGAGCACGTGCCGGGTCTCCTCGTACACCGCGAGCGCCTCGGCGGGCCGACCTGCGGCGTTCAGCGCACGCATGAGCTGACCGCGGAGCCGCTCCCGCAGCGGGTGCTCGGCCACCAGCCGCCGCAGCTCCGCGACCGGTGACCCGTCGGGCAGGGCCAGCTGCGCCTCGACGAGGTCCTCGGTCGCGGCCAGCCGGAGCTCTTCCAGGCGGGCCTTGTCCGCGTCCGCGAAGGGCAGGTCGGCCAGTGCCGGGCCGCGCCACAGCCCGAGCGCCCGGCGGAGGATCGCGGCGGCGTCCGCGTGGCCGCCCGCGCCCAGCAGCCTCCGCCCTTCCCCGGCCAGCCGCTCGAAGCGGTGGACGTCGACGTCGTCGGGGTCGACCGCGAGCCGGTATCCGATCCCGTCGAACTCGAGCATTCCAGGCGGCAGGTGACGCCGCACCCGGGACACCTGCGCCTGGACGGCGTTGAGAGCCCCGGCCGGGGGCTCGTCGCCGTACTGGCCGTCGACCAGTTGCTCCACGCCGACCGCCCGGCCCGCGTGCAGGAGCAGCATCGCGAGCAGCGCACGCGGCCGGGGACCGCCCACGGAGATCGTCTCCCCTTCGGCCGACCGGACGTCCAGGGGACCGAGGATGCCGAACCACATGCCGCCGATTGTCCCGGCAAACCGGTGCACTCGGGACCGTCCGCCTAGTCGCTTCCGCCCCTCCCGCCACTCCTGTTCGCCAATCAATGGCCGATCAGTGCTATTTAGCTGCTAATCCAAGGATTTCCGTTAATTGGAGCGTTCCGCCGTTTTACTCTGACGTTGTCACGGGGGCGCTGATCGACGATCACGGGGGATCTTTTTGGTGCGGCCTGAACTGGAACTGCCATGCCTTTACTTTTCCATCGCTGAAAACCAGCAGAGTAGGACATAGTGAATATTCGCACCGTGGGAGTGGAGGAGGAATTCCTCCTCGTCGACCCGATCAGTGGACGGCCCCGTGCCGCGGCCGACGCCATAATCCGGCGGGAGCCCCACGGAGGTGATGGCGGCCTGCTCCAGAACGAGTTCCAGTGCGAACAGCTCGAGACCGGCACCCGCCCGTGCTCGTCCATGACCGAGCTCGCCGACCAGATCCGCCTGCAACGCCACCTCGCGGCGACCGCCGCACGGCGTCAGGGCGTGGCGCTCGCCGCGCTCGCGACCTCCCCGCTGCCGGTCCGGCCCACGGTCACGCCCAAGGCGCGCTACCTGCGGATGGCCGAGGAGTACTCCCTCACCGCCGACGAGCACCTGATCAACGGATGTCACGTTCACGTGGGGGTCGAGTCCGCCGACGAGGGCGTCGCCGTCCTCGACCGGATCCGCCCCTGGCTGCCGCCCCTGCTGGCGCTGAGCGCGAACTCCCCGTTCTGGCAGGGCACCGACAGCGGCTACGCCAGCTACCGCCGGCAGGTCGTGGGCCGCTGGCCGTCCTCCGGCCCGACCGAGCTGTTCGGTACGGCGGCCGCCTACCGGGCGGCGATCGCGGCGATGCTGGACAGCGGCGCGATCCTCGACGAGGGCATGGTCTACTTCGACGCGCGGCTGTCCTGCCGATACCCCACGATCGAGATCCGCATCGCCGACGTCTGCCTCCTGATCGACGACGCCGTGCTGGTCGCCACCCTCGTCGCCGCGCTCGTGGAGACCGCCGCGCGCGCCTGGCGGGCGGGCGAGGCGGCCTCGCCGGTGCGCACCTCACAGCTCAAGCTCGCCACCTGGCGGGCGGCCCGCTCCGGTCTCCGGCACGAGCTCGTCCATCCGGTCACCGGCCACCCCGCCCCCGCCGAGACCGTCGTACGGGCACTGCTCGACCACACGACGCCTGTGCTCGCCGACACGGGCGACCTCGTCCCGGTCGAAGGACTCCTGCTCGGCGTCCTCAAGCGGGGTAACGGCGCGGAACAGCAGTGGGAGATCCACCAGCGGACCGGCGACCTGTCCCAGGTGGTCGCCCACGCCGTCGCCCGCACGCTGGAGTCGTGAAGCCATAAAACCTGCCTACGGCCACCGCCCGGTCAGCGGGCGTGCAGGTGACCGCCGAGGAAGGCCAGTTGGTCCGGCAGGTGCGGCTGCCAGAACGCGCCGTCGTGGCATCCGCCGCTCATCGCCCCTTCTGGGTGCAGCCGCGCCCGCAGCCGGCGGACCATCGGCGCGAACGGGTCGCTGGTGCCGCAGTCGACCCTGGTCGGAACGCCCCTCAGCCGATCCAGGCCCGCGAACACGTCATTGCGCGCGAAGTCGGCCGCGTCGTCGAACGCCTGGTGGTTCGTCCGGCGCGCGTTGTCATAGGACGGGAACAGCGCGGGCGAGGAGGCGACGGCGGCGGCCATCCGGGGCGCGCCGACCGTCTCGGCCAGGAGCAGCGCGCCGTAGCCGCCCATCGACCAGCCGATCACCCCGAACCGGTCCGTCGACGCCCCCTGCCGGCGCAGCCGGGGCAGCAGCTCATCGACGATCATCCCGAGAGGGTCCTCGCCGCTCGCGCGCCGGTGCCAGTACGTGCTCGGCCCGCCGTCCACCGCGACGAGCGCGAACGGCGGTACCTTGCCGGTGCGCACGGCCTCGGTCAGGTACCGGTCGAGCCGGAGACCGGCGGCGGCCGAGGCCCCACTGCCGCCGTTGCCGTGCAGTGCCACCGCGACCGGCAGTCCTCGCAGCGACGTGACGCCCGCCGGGAGCACGACGACGGCCGTGACGTCGGTGCCCCGCCGACGCGAGGAGAAGGTCTGCGTCTGGACCACGCCGGGGGTGGGCGGAGGGCTCGGCACGGACCCGCAACGCCCGATGGCCCGGTCGAACGCCACCTTGCCCGGCAGCACGTCCTCCTCCACAAGGACCGCCCCGACCCCTCCGGCGACCGCGACCGCCCCGACGCCCGCGCCGCCGAACAGGAAGGCACGCCTCGACACCATGGAAACCGCCTCTCGCCGTCGTGTTCCGACAGAACAGACGCCCGCCGGCGGCCCGTGGTTCAGGTCCCCTGGTGATACGCGATGGGTCTGCTAAGCGCGCAGGGCGTACACCGTGTTCTTATCCATGGCTGTGTAGCAGGTGAGGGCGATGGTGCCATCGCCGGTGACGTCGACCCGCTGTGGCTTGGTGGCGTGGTGGCTCCACAGGAGACGTCCGGTTTGGGCGTTCAGGGCGTAGGTCATGTCGTAGAGGCTGGTCAGGTAGACGACGCCGTTGAACGGGCCCCACAGGCCCCGGAACTCTTTGCCGTCGAATCTCCACCGCTCGGAGCCGTCGGTGACATTGAACGCGTGCAGAGTGTTGGCGCTGCCATCGATGACGTAAACCGTCGACTGGTCGGCCACCGGCGCCGGCATGTTCTGCCCGCACGCGGCCTTCCAGCGGACCTGACCGGTCTCGGCATCCAGCGCGTAGAAGGGCGTTGATTCCTGACCGCCCACGTACACGGCCCTGTCGGTGGCGAGCGGCTGGCCGAGGACCCTGCCGGCGGCGAACCGCCACCGCTCCTTACCCGTGGCCGTATCGACGGCGTAGACGTTCGGAGCGCTCACATTCGGCTCGTCGGCGAAGGCCACGACCTTGTCGGAGACGCTGATCCAGAGCTTGTCGGCGGTGCCCCCGCCGTATGTCCACCGCCGGTGGCCGTTGGCCACGTCCAGACAGGTCAGCGTCGAGGAGCCGGAGCCAGAGCCGTCATCAGCCCAGCCCACCACGGCCGTGTTCGAGACGCCGAACTCGGAGAAGTCCACCTCGGGAGACCACAACCGCTTCCTGCTGGAGCCCTCGAGCGCGTAGGTCCGCCACCCCATGGCCACATAGAGCGTGTTCTGGACCACGACGACCCCGCCGATGGCGCTGTTGTTGGAGACGGTCCACTTCCAGCGTTGCGCGCCGGTCGCCGGGTTCAGGCCGAGCAGAAGCCCATCGGATTCACCTTCGGTCACCACGATGGCGTCGCGGGTGGCGGCCACCTCACTTTCGGAGGGGATGGGCCGCTGCCACAGGGTCCGTGGCGGGTTGACCGGGTGGGTGTCGACCGGAGCCGGGCTGGGGCTCTTCTTACGGAGGTGCTTGCGGGGGCCGGTCAAGAGCGCTGGGGCGGTGATTGCGGCGGTCACGGCGACCGCGGCCGCGCCGCCGGCGGCAAGGATCCGCCGCCGGCTGACGGCCGGGGTCACGGGCAGCGTCCTGGTCGCGACACGAGTGTCGGCCTGCTCGACGATGGTCGGGGCGACCATCACCGGTGGCGCCACCGTGGCCAGGATCTGGCGGACGGTCGGCCGGGCGGCAGGGTTCTTGTCCAGGCATGCGGCGATCAGCGGCATCAGGGCGTCCGGCGTTCCGGTCAAATCCGGGGCATTGTGCACGACGCGGTACAGCAACGCCGGGGTTGCGCCCGCCCCGAACGGGGACCGGCCGGTCGCCGCGTACGCCAGTACCGCGCCGAGGGAGAACACGTCGCTCGGTGTCTCCACCGCCTCGCCGTTGATCTGCTCGGGTGACATGTAGCCCGGGGATCCGATCGTCACGCCGGTGCGGGTCAGCGCGCTGGCCTCGGCCGCCCGCGCGATGCCGAAGTCGATGACCCGCGGCCCGTCGGTGGCCAGCAGGATGTTCGAGGGTTTCAGGTCCCGGTGGACGAGGCCGGCGGCGTGGATCGCGCTGAGCGCGTACGAAAGGCCGGTGGCCAGCCGGCGCAGGTCCTCCTCACCCATCGGCCCGCCGTCGGCGACGTGATCGGCCAATGACGGTCCGGGAATGTAGGCGGTCGCCAGCCACGGCGACTCGGCATCTGGGTCGGCGTCAAGGACCGAGGCGGTGTAACGGCCGTCGACCGCGCGGGCCGCCTTGATCTCCCGGGCGAACCGGCGGCGGAAGTCTCGTTCATCGGCCAGCTCAGGCCGGACGACCTTGATCGCCGCCTGCCTCCCGTCGGCGGCACGGCCGAGATAGACCCGTCCCATGCCGCCGGCCCCCAGACGACCAATCAGCTCGTACGGGCCGATCTGCGCAGGATCTCCGGGCGCGAGTGACTCCACCACATCCCCCTACGCACCGGACCATCCACCCATTCCGCCCCACCTTAGCGATCACGGGAGGTGACGCCCCAAAGGGTCAGCCGGAGGTCTCTGTTTTCCAGAGTCCGCGGAAGGGTAGGCTCGCGCCGTGAAAGCCCGGTTCGTTCTGCATGTCGGTCCCCGGCGCGTGGAGCTCCGCGAACGCGAGGTCGAGTCCCCGGAACCCGGGCAGGTCACGGTCGAGACGATCTTCTCCGGGATCAGCTCGGGCACCGAACTGCTCGCCTACCGCGGGGAGGTCCCGCCGGAGACGGCCCTCGACGAGAGCATCGACGCCCTCTCGGGCACCTTCGGCTATCCGTTCGTCTACGGCTACAGCTGCGTCGGCCGTTCCGACGACGGCGACCTGGTCTTCGCCTTCCATCCGCACCAGGACGTGTTCACCGCGTCGGAGGACTCCCTGATCCGCCTGCCCGCGGTGGACCCGCGCGTGGCCACGCTGTTCCCGCTGGTGGAGACGGCCCTGCAGGTCACTCTGGACGCCGCCCCCGGCTACGGCGACACCGTCGTCGTGCTCGGCCTCGGCGTTCTCGGCACGCTCACGGCCCTCCTGCTCGAGCGGACCGGCGCGCGCGTCGTGGTCGCCGATCCGCTCCCCTGGCGCCGGAAGCTCGCCGCGTCGCTGGGCCTGCGCGCCGTGGCGCCGGAGGAACTGGCCGAGGTGCTCCGGCGCGAGACCGGCGGCGCGGGCGCCCGTACGGTGGTCGACGCCACCGGGAGCCCGGACGCGCCCGGACCGGCGCTCGCCCTCCTCGCGCACGAGGGCACCCTGCTGATCGCCTCGTGGCTCGGCACCAAGGACGCGACGCTCCCGCTCGGCCGCCACTTCCACCGCCGCCGGCTGACGATCCGCAGCACGCAGGTCTCGACGATCCCGGCCGCGCTCAGTGTCGGCTGGACGATCGAGCGCCGCCGCCGGGAGGCCGCCGCGCTGCTGGCCGGGCTGCCGCTGGACGCGCTCGCCACCCACACCTTCCCGGTCGAACGGGTCGCCGATGCGTTCGCGGCCCTGGACCGCGGCGAGGAGGGCCTGATGCACGCCGCGCTGTCGTACGGAAGGGAAGGCTGATGGGGTACGAGGTCGGGCTGAACAAGACGGTACGGGCGATCCACCAGATGCCCGGCAAACCGCCGCCGGAGGGTGAGCCGCACTCCCACGACTACCGGTTCGAGGTCGTCGTGGGCCGCGAACGCCTGGACGAGCAGGACATGGTCTGCGACCTGGACGTCCTGGAGGCGGCGCTCACCGACATGCTCGGGGGGATCGAGGACCGGGACCTGGAGATGATCCGCCCGCCCGAGGCGGCGGCGGTCACCGTCGAGGTGCTGGCGCGCTGGGCGCACGACACGCTCGCCGAGACGGTGCGCAAGGCCGGCGCGGAGACCCTGTCCGTACGGGTCTGGGAGTCGCCGGAGGCGTTCGGCGGCTACTCGAGCATCGTGGCGTAGGCGGTCAGGCAGCGTTGCGCGCAGTGGTCCCACGTGAAGCGTTCGAGGACGAGCTGCCGGGCGTCGTCGCCGAGCCTGCGGGCGAGCGGGCGGTCCGCGAGCAGCGTGCGGATGCGGTCCCGCAACTCGCCGACGTCGCCCGGCTCGGTGAGGAACCCGGTCTCTCCGTCGCGGACGACCTCGGGCAGCCCGCCGAGCCGACTGCAGATCACCGGTGTGCCGCTCGCCATCGCCTCCAGGGCGGTCAGGCCGAGCAGCTCGGAGATCGCCACCGTCCGCCCGTAGCAGGTCCGGTGCACCGACGGCAGCACCAGGACGGCGGCCTCCCGGTACAGCCGGGCCGCCTCCGCGTCGTCGACGGGACCGGTGAACCGTACGCGCTTCCCGGCGGCGAGCCGGACGAGCAGGGCGGGATAGCCGGACTCGGGCGGGCGCGGATCGTGCCCGCCGCTGCCCACGACGGTCAGCTCGGCGTCGTCGGGCAGCGCCCGGATCAGCCGGTCGAGCCCCTTGTGCGGGGTGATCCGCCCGACGAACAGCACCCCGGCGCGGTCGGCGCGCGGGTCCGGGCGGTAGCAGGCCGGGTCCGCGCCGCCGTACAGGACGTCGGTGCGGCCGGGCGGGGCGTTCAGCGTCCGCGCGGAGAACCGCGACACGACGAGGAACCGCTCGAACAGGCGCGGCAGCAGCCCGCACCATCCGCCGCCGCCCAGCCCGTGGTCGGTCACCGCGAGATGCCGTCGCCGGACGAGAGCCGCCAGCCGGCTGGGCGCGCTGCGCAGCTGATGCGTGTGGACGACGTCGGCGCCGGCCAGCGCCGATGGTAGGCCCAGGGCGAGGGGGTGCGCGGGATGCCCGCGCCAGCACCCCCGCCGGCGAAGCACCCGGATCCGCAGGCCGCCCGGCTCCCGGATCAGGCGAGCGTACGGCCCGAACGTCACCAGCTCGCAGTCGACGCCGCTCGCGAGGGCCCGGGCCAGCATCAGCGGATACCGTTCACCACCGCCGTACACACCGTCGGCCCCGAAAGCGGCCGGAGCCACGTGAATGACCCGCACCGTCTCGATCTCCCTCGTCACTCTGGGCGATCCGCTGGCGATGACGGGCGGTTACCTTTACCACCGGCGGATGGCCGAGCTCGCGCCGGCGTACGACGCCCGGCTCACGTTCGCTTCCTTCCCGTCCGTGGCGTTCCCGCTCCCGGCCCTCGCCGCGCGCCGGGTCCTGCGGACGGTCCGCGATCAGCGCCCCGACGTGATGCTGATCGACAGCATCTGCGCGGCGTTCCTCGCACCGGTGCGCATGCCGCCGGGCCTGCCCGTCGCCGCGATCCTGCACCAGCCGCCCGGCGGCATCGACCACGGCCGGCCGCGCGCGCTCGCGCAGGCCGTGCTGGACCGGTGGACGTACCGGCGGGCCGCCCGGCTACTCGTCGCCAGCGAACCGCTCGGCGCGGAGCTCGCCCGGCAGGGCTTCGGCGACCGCCTCGTCGTCGTCCCGCCGGGCCGCGACGTTCCCGAGCCACCCCCGGGTCCGGCCGCGGACCTGCGCGCCGGGACCGGCGCCGCGCTGCTGTGCGTGGCGAACTGGCTGCCCCGCAAGGGCGTCCTCGACCTGCTCGACGCGGTGGCGGCCCTCCCCGACGGCGCCGCCCGCCTGCACCTGGCCGGCGACGAGGACGCCGACCCCGCGTACGCCGCGCGGGTCCGGCGACGGCTCGGCGAGCGGGACCTGGCCGGACGGGTCATCCGCCACGGGCGCCTGCCGAAGGAGGAGGTCGCCCGCCTCTACCGGGACGCCGACGTCTTCGTCCTGCCGAGCCTGCGCGAGCCGTACGGCACGGTGTACGGGGAGGCCATGGCCGCCGGGCTGTCCGTCGTCGGATGGCGCGCGGGCAACCTCCCCCACCTGGCCCGGGACGGGCGCGAAGGCCTCATCGTCGAACCGGGCGACGTCCCCGCCCTGACGGCCGCCCTGGCGAGGCTGTGCGCCGACGCCGGGCTGCGCGACCGGCTCGCCGCGGCGGCCCGGCTGCGGGCGGAGGAGTTCCCCACCTGGGAGGACAGCGCGGCGGTCTTCTTCGGCACGCTTCGGGAACTCACCCCAGAGAGACCAGCAGGTCCGACGTAGAGGCGCATCACACGTCGACCCGCCCTGCGATGAACGGTCGCCCTACTGCCGGGAGTCGATGCGGTCGATGATCTTCTGGGCAGCGGTGCGCAGACCCTGCAGTTCGGCCGGGTCAAGGACGTCGTAGACAAGTTCGCGCACCTCGGCCACGTGTCCCGGTGCGGCCTCGACGAGGTGGGCGTAGCCGGCGTCCGTCAGGACCGCGTGGGTGTACCGGCCATTGGTGGGGTCCGGCTCACGCCGGACGAAGCCCCGCTTTTCCAGTCTGCTGATCAGATGGGAGAGACGAGACAGCTCGGAGTAGGCGAGAACCGCCAGGTCGCTCATGCGCATCCGGCGCTCCGGCCGCTCCGACAGCGCGGCGAGGACGTAGTACTCGACGAAGCTGAGCTGTGCGTCGCAGCGCAGCTGGGCCTCCAACGCGGTGGGCAGCCGGTACAGCAGGAAAGTGAACCATCGCCAGGTGTCCAACTCGTCCGAACTCAGCCAGCGCGGCTGATCGTTCGAGGCGGGCAGGCGTTCGGACATGCCCGCGAGTCTAGCTCACTTGAAACTTCAAACAACGACACTTGAAATTTCATGCGAGGCTCCCTAGGGTGACGATTGAAAGTTCAAGTGAGTCGACAACATCATCGCGCTCAACGGCCTGGCAGGCCGTGACCTGCAGGTCGACGCCGCGATTCGCGCCCGCCGTACACCCGCCGGCCCGCCACCCGGCCGACCGGCTCGTGAAGGAGAACATCACATGAGTGACCTCAAGATCGCCGTCATCCTCGGCAGCACCCGGCCCGGCCGTAACGGCAAGGCCGTCGCCGACTGGGTGGTGGACCGGGCCGGCGCCCGCACCGGCGCCGAGTACGAGCTGGTCGATCTGGCCGACTACCCGCTGCCGCACCTGGACGAGGCCATCCCGCCTTCCATGGGCCAGTACCAGGGCGAGCACACCAAGGCCTGGGCCGCGAAGATCGCCGAGTTCGACGGGTACATCTTCGTCACCCCGGAGTACAACCACTCCACCTCGGGCGTCCTGAAGAACGCCATCGACTACCTCTATGGGGAGTGGAACAACAAGGCCGCCGCCTTCGTCTCCTATGGATCCCTCGGCGGCGCCCGGGCCATCGAACACCTGCGGGCCGTCGCCAGCGAACTGCAGCTGGCCCACGTACGCCAGCAGCTGTCGTTCTCGCTCTTCACCGACTTCGAGAACTTCTCGGTGTTCAAGCCCGGTGAGCAGCACGACGACGCGGCGGTCGTCCTGTTCGAGCAGCTGGAATCCTGGGCCCGCGCCCTCAGGACCGTCCGGGCCTGACACGTGCCGGCCGGCACCCTGCGGCTGACGCGCGCAAGGACGCGTCAGCCGGAGCCGGCGGGAACGGGGGTCGCGGGCCGGGCGGCGTGGGCCCAGCCGACTGCGCATCCTCAGCCGCCTGCGGCAGGGCCCGTGCGCCGTCGGCGAGCTCGCCGACTCGATCGCCATGGAGCGCTCGGCCGTCTCCCACCAGCTGCGCTACCTGCGCCATCTCGGCCTCGTCACCGGGGACCGGCACGGCCGCAGCGTCGTCTACCAGCTGTACGACAACCACGTCGCCACGCTGCTGGACGAGGCGGTCAGTCACATCGAGCACCGTCGTCTCGGCGTGACCGACGTCCCGCCACGTGGTGCCGCCACCGCCTGACGGGAGCCGCCGGCCGTCAGGGCAGCACGGGGAAGTTGCTGCGGAACACGTTGTGCGGATCGTGCCGGTGCTTGACGTCGCGCAGCCGGGCGAGCGAGGCGGGGGCGAACGCGTCGGCCACGGTCTCCCCTGGGTTCAGGAAGGTGAGGGGCTTGCGGCCGCTCACCGGGAGGGCCTCGGCGAGTACGCGCTGCCGGTCCGCGACGGCCTGGGCCGTCGCCGGGTCGGTCGGGATGCCGAACAGATAGAGCGCGTAGGGCTCGGTCAGCGGGCCGTGCGGGCTGTCCGACGGCTGGGTGAACGCACCGCCAAGATGCCGGATCTGCACGCTCAGCAGCGGGGCGATCGGGTCGGCGAGCAGCGCCTTGGCCGCGACGTCGTCGAGTTCGGTCAGCAGCTCGCCGCGCGACAGGCCCGCCCCCGGGTCGGTGGGTTCGGCGGTGATGGTCCCGAGTTCGGAGACCGGCATGACCCGCCTGCCGTCCGACAGCGGTCCGGGGAGGCCGTCCAGCGGGCTCAGCAGGTCGCGCGCCTCGTCCGCGTCGCCGAGGTAGGTCGCGTCGACGGCGACCATGGGGTCCGCGCCGGGGAAGTGCAGCAGGTCCAGCCAGACGGTCAGCTCGTCGGGGGCGGTGGCGGCGATCCGCCGGTAGGCGTCCAGCACGTCCGGGGCGTGCTCGGCCGTCCACAGGATCCGGCCGCCGTACAGGTGCGGGGCCGGGTGCAGGGCCAGCTCCAGGGCGGTGACGATGGCGAAGTCGCCGCCTCCCCCGCGCAGTGCCCAGAACAGGTCGGCGTCGGTGTCGGCGGTGACGTGCCGCCGCCGACCCTCGGCGTCGACGATGTCGAAGGCGGTGACGCTGTCGGCGACCCAGCCGTGCTTGCGGCCGAACCAGCTCAGTCCGCCGCCGAGGGCGACGCCGGTGACGCTGACGACCGGGGAGCTGCCGGGCAGGCCGGTCAGGCCGTACGGTGCGGCGGCGGCCTGCACCCGGCCCGACGGCACGCCCGCCCCGACGCGGGCGCGGCGGGCGGCCGGATCGATCTCCAGGGTGTCCAGCATCCGGGTGCGCAGCAGGATCGTGCCGTCGGTGCGGCCGGTGGCGCCGTGCCCGTTCGGCTGGGTGGCGACGCCCAGTCCGGCGGAGTGGGCGTGGCGGACGAGCGCGGCGACGTCGTCGGCGTCGACGGCTTCGACCACGGCCGCCACCGGCTGCTCGACGGCCAGGTTCCAGGGACGGCGGGCGGCGTCGAAGCCGGGGTCGCCGGACAGCAGGACCCGGCCGCGGACGACCGAGCGCAGGGCGATCAGGGAATTCATGATGTTCCTTCTCTCGTGGTGGATCAGGCCGCGACGTGTTCGAGCACGTCGGCGTGCTCCGTCCGGCGGCGAGTGGGGGTGAAGCCGAGGGCGACCAGGGCGGTGAGCGCGATCCCGGTGGACGCGACGAAGACGGCGGTGCGCAGGCCGTCGGTGGTGGCCGCACGCAGCGCGGGCCCGACCTGTCCTCCGGTGTGGGCACCCGCGATCGCGACCAGGACGGCGAGGCCGACCGCCCCGCCGACCTGCTGCGCGGTGGACGCCACCCCGGAGGCGACGCCCTGCTGGTCGGCGGGGGTCCCGGCGGTCGCGGCGCCGAACATCAGCGTGTAGCCGGCGCCCTGGCCGACGCCGAGGACGATCAGGCCGGGCAGCAGCGCCAGGTAGGAGCCGTCGGTGGTCAGGCTCGCACCCACGATGACGGTCCCGATGCCGCCGGCGACCAGGCTGGCGATCATGGCGGTTCGGGTGCCGCGGGAAGTCGCCAGCCGCCCGCCGAGCTGCGATCCGGCGACGATCGCGGCCATCGGCACCAGGAAGGCCAGGCCGGTGCGCAATGCGTCGTATCCGTGGACCACTTGGAAGTAGACGGTCAGGAAGTACAGCAGAGTGCCGAAGGTCGCCATGTAGAGGAAGGTGACCAGTACACCGGTGCCGAGGTCGCGGCCGCGCAGGAGCCGCAGGGGCAGCAACGGGTCGGTGCTGCGGGCCTCGATCGCGACGAACAGCGCCAGCAGCACCACGCCGAGCACGGCCGCACCCGCCACGGCCGGCGCGCCCCAGCCGGACTCCGGTCCCTGCACGAGGGCGAACACCACCAGCGTGGTCCCTGCCGTCGCGGTGAGGGCCCCGGCCAGGTCGAACCGGCGGCCGGTCCTCCGCACGGCGCCGCGCGGGACCAGCGGCAGGGCCAGCAGGGCCGCGACGCCGGCCAGCGGCACGTTGACGAAGAAGACGGCGGCCCAGCCGAACGTGTCGGTCAGCACCCCGCCCAGCAGCGAGCCGAGGATCATGCCACTGCCGCCGGCCGTACCCCACACCGCGAAGGCGCGGTTCCGTTCGCGCCCCTCGGCGAAGCCGGTGGAGACCAGGGTGAGCGTCGCTGGGAACAGCAGCGCGCCGCCGAGCCCTTGCACCGCGCGGGCCGTCACCAGTGGCAGGGGCGCGGTGGCCAGGCCGCCCGCCAGCGACGACACCGCGTACAGGACCAGCCCCAGCACGAAGATCCGGCGCGGCCCGATCAGGTCCACGGCCCGTCCGCCGAGCAGCAGGAACCCGCCGAAGGCGACGGCGTAGGCGCTCACCACCCACTGCAGCGTCTGCGCCGAGAATCCGAGCGCCGAGCCGATCTCCGGTAGCGCTACGTACACGATGTTGTAGTCGAGAGAAATGATCAGCTGAGCGGAGGCCAGCAGCGCCAGTGCCGCACCCGGGCGGCGGAAGCCGGTCTCGTGAGATTCGGGCATGAGGAGATGCCTCCGTAGGACTCGAAGGAGAGGTCAGCGAGAACCGGTCCGGTCAGCCGAAGATGGCGGTGGGGTCGCCGGTGTACCAGGCGTTCTCGATGCGCATCCGGCGGATGACCCAGCGGTCCCCGTCGCGGACCAGCTCGACGTCGTAGGGGTTCTTCAGCAGGGCGAACGTGCCGTGGTCGGCGGTGAGCAGGTGCTGGGCCTCCACCAGGGCGGTCAGCCGGGCGGTGTCGCCGTCGACGGCGACGCGGGGGTTGGTGACCTGGTGGGTGGTGTCCACCCGGCCGGTGAACATGGCGAGGATGGTGGTGACGATCGTGTCCCGGCCGGACATCACCGGCGGCCGTCCGCCCCATCTGGCGGCCGCGGGGCGGAAGTCCAGTTCGGCGTCGGCGGCGAAGGCCGAGGCGAACAGCTCCTTGTCCTTGAGGTCCTGGCCGAGGCCGAACCGGTACAGCGCGTCCAGGATCTCGGCGCGATCCCGCAACTCCTTGACGGTCGCGTCCGCATCGCCGGGCCGGGCGGACACGGCGTACTCGTCGGTGACGAACATCGTTGACTCCCATGCAGGTCAGAGGGGTGGTCGAGCGGTTCCACCCTCGTCTGCGGGAAGGGCGCGATCAACGCGGCTCTGCGCAAGGATCGTCAAGCTAGACTTAACGGTCATGATGGAGCGACACGAGCTGGAGGCGTTCCTCACCCTCGCCGAGGAGCTGCACTTCGGCCGCACCGCCGAGCGCCTGCGCGTGTCCACTGCCCGGATCAGCCAGACCATCGCCAAGCTGGAACGCCGCGTCGGAGTGCCCCTGTTCAACCGCACCAGCCGCCGGGTGGAGCTCACCGCGGCGGGACAGCGGTTGTACGAGGGGGTACGGCCCGCCTGGGACCAGATCACCGCGGCGTTCGAGCAGGCCGTCGTCGCGGGCCGCGGCCTCACCGGGATGCTCCGGGTGGCCTTCGTCGGCGCCGCGAGCGGGCAGCTGCTCGTCGGCGCGACCGAGCTCTTCCGGGGACGCCATCCCGACTGCGACGTTCAGCTTCGCGAAGCGCAGATGATCGACCTGATGCCCTGGCTGCGGGCCGGAGAGGTCGACCTCGCCATGGGCACGTTCCCCATCGACGAGCCGGACATCGCCACCGGCCCGGTCCTGGTCTCCGAGGCGCGCATTCTCGCCGTCCCCTCCCAACACCCCTTCGCCGGCCGCGCGTCGGTCTCCCTGGAGGACCTGGCCCGGGTGAAGCTGCTCCAGCTCCCCGGCACGCTGCCCGGGGCCCTGCGCGAGGACCGCACCCCGCGCACCACGCCCTCTGGACGGCCGATCGAACCCGGTCCCTCGGCATCCACGTTCAACGAGGTGCTCACCCTCATCGGCGCGGGCCAGGGCGTCTTTCCGGTCGGCGCGCACGCCAGGCGCTACTACGCGCGCCCCGACGTCGTCTACGTCCCGTTCAGCGACGCCCCACCGCTGCTCTGGGGTCTGCTGTGGCGGGCCGACGGCGCCACCGCTCGCGTCCGCGCGTTCGCCGAGGCGGCCCACGACCTGGTCACCTGAGGGTCAGGCCGCCGCCCGCAGCCGGGCGGCCAGCAGCGCGCGCCCTTCGACGATCAGCCGGTCCACCTCCTTGGCGTCGTACCACTGGCCGTACGGGTGGCCGGCGACGGCCAGTTCGTGGAGGTGGATGAGCGAGCCGGTTCGCCGCGACAGCTTGTGGCACGCCCACTTCACCGACGTCTCCGCGTTCGCCTCGTCCAGCGCGGCCGGGGCGTCGGCGATCTCCCCCGTGATGAAGTCGCGGTTCGGTGCGAGCCCGGGGTCGGCCAGGATCCGCGCGGCCGCCGTCCCGGCCCCCGTCTCGTCGCCCGCGAGGCGGCGGATCCGCGCCTCCAGCGCGTTCATCGTGACGACCGGGCTCCAGACGTTGTAGTTCGGATCCCCGCTCGGCGGTGGCACCGCCGCCGTGACGGAGCGCAGCACGTCGAGCGCCTCCGCCTCCCGTTCCAGCGCCCACAGGTACCTGGCGAGGTCGGCCTGGTCGTACAGCTCCTTCATACGGGTGTGCGACCACCGGCGGGCCAGGGACGTCTTGACCTTGGCGAGGTAGCGGTTCGTCTCGTTCGCGGGAAGGGCCGCCGCAGGGGGCGTCACCGTCGTCGTGGACCTGGGCATGACCGGCATTCTCCCCTGACGCGACCGGGTGCGGCGGTGTCCAGAAATTGGACAGTTAGCGGGCCGCCGACGGCCTGACCATGGCTTCGGGCGGAAGCCGGCCGGGCCGTCACCGACGGCCCGGCCTCTCCCGGCGAAACGGAGGACGCCATGCGACTGCGATACGACTCCCTGTTCATCGGCGGCGAATGGGCCGAGCCTCACGGCACCGGGCGGATCGTCGTCCGGTCCCCCAACAGCGAGGACGAGATCGGGGACGTCCCCGAGGCCGTCGAGGCCGACGCCGACGACGCGGTGGCCGCGGCGCGCCGGGCGTTCGAGGACCCGTCGGGCTGGGCCGCGTGGCCGCCCGAGGCGCGGGCCGAGGCCATGGAGCGCCTCGCCGACGCGCTCGACACGCGGGCGGAGGACATGGCCGCCCGGGTGAGCGGCCAGAACGGCATGCCGATCGCGATCGCCCGGCAGATCGAGGCGGGCATGCCCGCCCTGGTGCTCCGTTACTACGCCGACCTGATCCGGCGGACCCCCACGCAGGAGACCCGGACGGGGCTGCTCGGCGGGTCCGCACTGGTCCGGCGGGAGCCGATCGGGGTCGTGGCGGCGATCGTGCCGTGGAACTATCCGCAGACGCTCGCATCCTTCAAGATCGCGCCGGCGCTCGCCGCCGGATGCGCCATGGTGATCAAACCGTCTCCGGAGACCGTGCTCGACGCCTACCTGCTGGCGCAGGCGGTGATCCACGCGCAGCTCCCGCCCGGCGTCGTCAACATCGTCACGGGCGGGCGGGAGCTGGGCGCCCACCTGGTGGCGCACCCGGGCGTCGACAAGGTCGCCTTCACCGGGTCGACGGCGGCCGGCCGGTCGATCGCCGAGACCTGCGGCCGGCTGCTGCGGCCGGTCACGCTCGAACTCGGCGGCAAGTCCGCGGCGATCGTGCTGGACGACGCCGACCTCGACGGGCACCTGCGGGAGCTGTTCGGGGCGTGCCTGCTCAACAACGGCCAGACCTGTTATCTCGGCACGCGTGTCCTCGCCCCGCGCAGCAGGTATGACCAGGTCGTGGACACCGTCACCGAGTTGGCCAGGGCCCTGCGGGTCGGCGACTCCCTCGACCCGGAGACGCAGATCGGCCCGATGGTCAGCGCCCGGCAGCGCGACCGGGTGGAGTCCTACATCGCCAAGGGCCGCAGCGACGGCGCCCGGCTCACCGCGGGCGGCGGGCGGCCGGCCGGCCGCGACCGGGGATGGTTCGTCGAGCCGACGGTGTTCGCCGACGTCGACAACCGCGCCACGATCGCCCAGGAGGAGATCTTCGGCCCGGTGCTGGCGATCACCCCGTACGCCGACGTCGACGAGGCCGTGGCGATCGCCAACGACTCCGACTACGGCCTCGGCGGCTCGGTGTGGACCTCCGACCCCGACCGGGGCGTCGCGGTCGCCGCGCGGGTCCGGACCGGGACCATCGGCGTCAACGGTTACCTGCCCGAGCCGGTGGCGCCGTTCGGCGGCGTCAAGGACAGCGGCATCGGCCGCGAACTCGGCCCGGAAGGGCTCACCGCCTACCAGCAGCTCAAGTCCGTCTACCTGGCGGGATAGGGGGCAATGTCATGTACGCCACCGCAGCCGTGATGCCCGGCAAGGGCTCACCGTTCCAGCTGCGCGAGGTCGTCCTCGACGAGCCACGGCCGGATGAGGTCGTCGTCCGGGTCGTGGCCTCCGGGATCTGCCACACCGACCTCATCGTCCGGGACCAGTGGTATCCGCCGGAGCCCCCGGTCGTGCTCGGCCACGAAGGCGCGGGCATCGTGGAGCAGGTCGGCTCCGACGTCATCTCCGTACGGCCCGGCGACCGGGTCGCGATGTCCTTCAACTTCTGCCGGACCTGCCGCAACTGCCTGCGCGGGCGGCCCTCGTACTGCACGGACTTCTTCCCCCGGAACTTCGGCGGCCGCCGCGCCGACGGCTCCGCGACCGTACGTCTGGGCGACGGCTCGCCGATCAACGCGAACTTCTTCGGCCAGTCGTCGTTCAGCACCTACGCGCTGGCGCCCGAGCACGCGGTGGTGCCGCTGCCCAGGGACCTGCCGCTGGAGCTCGCCGCTCCGCTCGGCTGCGGCGTCCAGACAGGAGCGGGCGCGGTGCTGAACTCGCTCGCCCCGTCGCCCGGCAGCTCCATCGTCGTCTTCGGCGCCGGCGGGGTCGGGCTGAGCGCGATCATGGCGGCCGACGTCGCGCACTGCGGCCCGATCGTCGCGGTGGACCTGGTCCCCGAGCGGCTGGCGCTCGCCGCCGAGCTCGGCGCCACGCACGGCCTCCACGGCGCGGCCGACGGACTCGTCGAGCAGATCATGGAGATCACCGGGGGCGGCGCCGACTTCACGGTGGAGACCACGGCCAGTCCGGCGGTGCTGCGCACGGCCGTCGACGTCCTGAACTTCGGCGGCACCTGCGGGGTCATCGGCGCCGCCCCGATGGGCACCGAGGTGTCGCTGGACATGTCGGCACTGCTGTTCGACAAGTCCGTGCGGGGCATCGTCGAAGGCGGCAGCGTCCCCAGGCTGTTCATCCCGCAGCTCATCGACCTGTACGGACGCGGCCGGTTCCCGTTCGACCGGCTGATCCGGACGTACCCGTTCGAGGAGATCAACCGCGCCGCCGAGGACTCCGAGAAGGGCGTCACGGTCAAGCCCGTCGTCCTGATGTGACGACGCACTCTTGGCGGGGTCACCGCCTCGATCGCGGGGCCGGCTTCGACCCCGTGGACTTCTACCACACGCCCGGTGCTCGCCTGCAGGGGCTGTGGCTCGGCAGCTTCATGGCCGCCGGCACCGACTGCGGTCCGATGCTGGCCCGGCTCGTGGGCCTCGTGAGCCAGGGTCGGCTGCGTTCCCCGATCGACGACGTGCTGCCCTGGACCGAGGTCGGCAAGGCCACCGAACGCCTCACCGGCCAGCGCGTCGACGGCAAGATCGTCCTGGAGGTCCGGTAACCGTGATCTCCATTGCCGAGTAAGGGAAGTCACCCCCGCCGGGCCGTTCATCACTCCGGCCGAGGCGTTCAGAGCGCGACGCCGAGTGCGCGGATCCGGTTGTAGAGCGTCGTCCGGCTGATGCCGAGCTGCCGGGCCGCGTGCGCCTTGTTGCCCTCGCCGGCCCGCAGCGCCGCGACGATCGCGTCGTGTTCGGCCTGCTCCAGCGGGGTCAGCCGGCGTGACCGGCGGCTGCCCTGATAGGCGGGCGGCAGGTCCCGTACGGTGACGTCCCCGGTGGAGCGCCGCGCGGCGACGTCCCGGAGGACCTCCTCCAGCTCCCGGAGGTTGCCCGGCCAGGAGTGACCGGCGAGGACCTCCAGGGCCGTCGGCGTCAGCCGCAGTCTCCCTCCCGTGTGCCGGGCCAGGATCACCCGGGCCAGTTCGGGGAGTTCGTCGCGCCGAGCGCGCAGCGGCGGCAGATCCACGCGCGCGATGCAGTGCGCCGCGAGGGCGGCTCGCTCGCCGCCCAGTTCGGCCGCGGACGACGCGGTCAGGGCGAACCACGCCCTGGCGGTGCGCAACAGGCGGGCCGCCTTCGCGGCGACGGGCTCCGGCAGCAGCTCCACGGCCTCGATCGCGACCAGCCCGTCGTGCTCGCCCGCCAGGCGCTCCAGGTCGGCCAGCCAGGCGCGCTCGCCGCGCCGATCGATGTCGGCGGCGTCCAGGACGGCCGGTGCGGCGGGTCCCGCCAGCGACCGGAGGGCGGTGCTGCGTCCCGAGCCCGGCTCACCGCGGACGAGCACGGGCAGCCGTCGCTCACGGTGGCGTTCGAGCTCCCGGTCCGACCGGTCGCGGCGCGGCGCCGAACGCGGCACGTGCTCCCCGCCGTCATCGGGGAAGGACAGCTCGAACAGCGTTCCCCCGCTGTCGCCGTCACGCGACCAGGCGACCCGGGCCGTACGCCCGGAGGACAGCGCCAGCTCCCGCGTCGCCGGCCGGCCGGACGGCCCGTCGGCGGCCAGGCCGAACAGCAGCGCGTGGTCGGCGCCGTCCAGCGTCTCGATCGCCGCCGGGTTCGCCAGCACGATGCCGTTGCCGAGCATCAGCACCGGGTGGGGCTTGTGCAGCGCGGCCGCCTGGAACGCGGCCAGCATGCGGCGTTCGGCCTCCCGCGCGCCGTTCAGCAGGCGGCGCTCGATGTCCCGTACGGCGCGCAGGAGGAACGGGGCGAGCAGTGGGCTGTCGTCCTTGGTCTGGCAGGTGATGTCGAGGACGCCGATCATCCGCCGGCTCGCCGGGTCGATCAGCGGATGTCCGTAACAGCTCAGCCGCTTGAACGCCTCGAGGTAGTGCTCCCGGCCGCGTACGGCGATGCCCTGGCGGAGTTCGAAGGCGGTGGCGATGGAGTTCGTGCCCGTGGTCTCCTCGCGGAACGAGCGCCCCACGGCGGCGCCGAGCCCCTCCATCGTCGCCCGCACGGACGGCTCGCCGAACCGCAGCGCGGCCACCCGCGACTCCTGGTCGACGAGGGCGACGAAGAAGCCGGTTCCGGCCAGTTCCTCGGCCATCGCGTCGAGTACCGGCGTGGCCGCCACGAGTAGCCTGCTGCGGAGGTCGACGTCGAGGACGGTGAACCGGTCGGCCGGCGCGTCCGGCCGGAGCCCGGACAGCGACGAGCGCCGCCACGACTGCGCTATCTCCGGGCGCAGCCGCTCTGCCTCGGGGAACATCGTCGTGAATCCGCGGTCGTCGGCCGCCACGGCGGCCCGCCGCGGCGCGCGGGCATCGGGGCGTCCCATACCGTCATCCCCGCGGGGTGAGCGTCCAAGGCTCGGGGGATACGCGGCGCTCGTCGTCCAGGTTCATCGCCGACTCACCTGCGATTCGAAAGGTCAAACTAACCTTAGGCGTTCCTCTGATCGTCGTCAATAATGTGCCCGATATCTACGGTCGCGGCGCGCGTAAACCCGATGGCCGCGCGGACGACGCTGTCGTACGCTACGGCCATGCGACGACGACATTGATCTTCACCTGAGTCGAGAATCGCGCGCCGGCTGTACGCCTACGCGTTCCTCGAGGACTTCGTCCTCCTGTATCCGGTCTACGCGGTGCTGTTCGCCAAGGCCGGGCTGTCTCCCGCCGCGATCTCGTCGCTGTTCGTCATCTGGTCGGTGACCTCGTTCGTCCTGGAGATCCCGGCGGGCCTGTGGGCCGACGTCTTCTCCCGCAGGTCACTGCTCACGATCGCCCCGCTCCTCACCGGTACGGGCTTCGCGTTGTGGACCTTCGCCCCGTCGTACCTCTCCTTCGCGCTCGGCTTCGTGCTCTGGGGCGCGGGCGGCGCGTTGCGCTCGGGGACGCTGCAGGCCCTCGTGTACGAGGAACTCACGCGCCACGGCGCGGCCGACGCCTTTCCGCGGATCCTCGGCCGTACGCACGCCATGGGCATGCTGGCGGTCATGGCCGCGACCGGCCTGGCCGGGCCGGTCGTCGCCCTGGGCGGCCACCGCGCCGCGGGGATCGCGAGCGTCGCCGCCTGCCTGCTCTGCGCGACGGCCGCCCGCTCGCTGCCCGGCTCGCGGGGCCGCACCGAGCGCGGCCCCGGGTATCGGGAGGTGCTCCGCGCCGGCCTCGCCGAGGTCCGCCGTACGCCCGCGGTCCGCCGGTCGCTGCTGATCGTCTCGGTGCTGATGGGAACCGCCGGCGCCCTCGACGAGTACGTCCCGCTGCTCGCCGGGTCGACCGGCGCCCCGGCCTCCGTCGTCCCGCTCCTCGTCCTGCTGGTGACGGCGGGGATGACGGCGGGCGGCTGGCTCGCCGGACGCGGCACGCGGTGGACGGCCGGCCTGCTGGTCCTCGCCGCCGGATGCCTGGCCGCCGGCGCGGCGAGCGGCCGGGCGGCGGGGCTGCTGCCCGTCGCCCTCGCCTTCGGCGTCTTCGAATGGGCGATGAGCAACGCCGACGCGCGCCTACAAGAGCAGATCGGCGACGAGTCCCGTGCCACGGTCACCTCGGTCGCCGGCTTCGGCTCGGAGATCGTCGCCGTGCTGACCTACGCCGCGTACGCGCTCGGCTCCACCTGGATGGGCCCGGGGAGCCTGTTCGCCCTGGCCGCCGTCCCGATCCTGGTCGTGGCCCTGGCGGTACGGTCCGCGGGACGCCGTGAAGACAAGCGTCGACGGCGGAGGACCCCATGATCTTGCCGTTACCAGTGTGACTTTTGGGCGGATTGTGCCGAGAAGAGCCTTCTGTGTTGACACGCAGCGTGACGTTTCGACAACCTGGCGAGGTTCCCCGGACCCCGACGAGGGGCGCGGCCGCCCCCCGGCCGTCGCTCCGACGAGGAGTGAACGATGAGTTCGACGGACTATTCGTGGGACGAGCAGACCCGCGCCGACGCAGGTCGGCTCTGGGCGGGCGGCGCGGCGACGGCGCTGGTCGCCGCCGGAGTCGCGCTGGTCGGGGTGCTGGTGCTGCACCGCGTGCTCCAGGCTCCCGTGATCAGCCCCGGAGGATTGCGGCAGTCCGCCGACTACGCGATGGTCGCGTTCCCGATCGCGGCGGCACTGGTCACACTGATCGCGACCGGCCTCCTTCACCTGCTGATGGCGACCACTCCGAGCGCCTCGCAGTTCTTCACCTGGATCGCCTCACTCGCGATGGTCCTCGTCGTCCTGCAGGTGTTCCTCGGCAACGAGAAGCTCCTCACCCAGGTGGAGACCGCGGCGTTCTACCTCCTGATCGGCGTTGCGATCATCTCGCCGCTGCTCGGCGTCTCGCGTACCGCCGTACGCCACCACCGGCACCAGGCCTACCGGGAGGGCAACCCGGCCGGCCACCGGCAGGAGCCGTGGACGTACCGCTGACGAGGGTGGTTGATCGCCGAGAGGTATCGGTGTCCTGACACCGGAGATGCTCGGCGATCACTCCGGCGAGGGCCCGTGGCCACCGTGACACCACGGCGGCCACGGGCCGACCCGTTACTTGGCGGCGAAGACCATGTCGTCGTCGATGTAGTCCGAGGCCACCGAGGCGTTCAGCAGCTGGATCGGCGTGATGTTGTGCACCGAGCCGCTCGCGGGGTCGAACGCCTGGAAACGGTCGACCTTCCACCCGCCGGTGACGTTGGAGTCGACCGTGTCCTGGACCGCCGAGTACCCGTGCAACTCGATGTAGTGGCGCACCCGGGTGCCCGACGCGCTCGACCAGGGCAGCTTGCTCGGGTCGACGAGGTACACCACCGGGTTGCCCGACTCGACCGACCGCCAGAGCTGGCGGAAAGCGTACTCGGTCGACTGGCCGGTCGAGCCGAAGTCGTACAGGTGGTACGAGGCGATCGCACTCGGCTTGTAGGCGTTGAGCGCCGGAGCGAGCTTGTTCGGCGGCGTGAACCCGTACGTGTTGGTCTTCAGCTTGCCCGCCAGCGTCGACTGGGACGGGGCCGAGCCCTTCATCGTGTGGATGGCCGCCTGGACCGAGGCCGGGCCGCAGTACTTCTCGGCGTTCTCCTGCTTCTTGCCCCAGAAGTGCATTCCCCGGACGCGTATCCCGGGCCGCCTGCTGCCCGAGATCCAGATCGTGCCCTCACCGAACTGGACGATGCGCGTCGCGTTCAGCCAGGCCGTCGCGCACTGCTTCTTGGCGCCTTTCGCCAGAGTTCCCGAACAGCTCGGCGCGCTGACATTGTGCGAACGGCCGATGACCCTCAGATAAGGGTTGCCCTTGACGGAGCGCTTCGCCGATACCGAAACCCGGATCACGACGCGCGCTTTGTTGAAGCCCGACGAGTGCTGGATGCAGGTCACGTAGGCGACGTTCTTGTAACTGCGCGCACTCGTGCACGTCTCGTATTTGACGCCACTGCTGCTCTGCGCTCCCCAGCTCGCCGCTTCCGCCGCGGGAACGGAGAGGAGCGTCGAGGCTCCGACCGCGAGCCCGACAGGGACGATCCACCGACGCTTCACGATTTCCTCCCAATGGGTGCCGGCCGACTGACCGGGAAAACGCTCGACCGGCGGGAGATCACCCGATTCGTTCGAGGAAACACACAATCGGCCCGCTTTAACGGCGATTACCGTCGCGACACGATATCGCCGCCTACGCGGAAGCGGTATGAACCCGAAGTCCCCGTCCCGCGCATCGCATTGATCCTGTGGACCCATATCCCGTTAGGACCGCAGACCCTATTCGGAGCGCAGCAGGCGAGCCACGGCCGGATACCCGTCGGCGGGCGCGGCCATTGCGGCGGGGACCTCGCCCGGGTGGCGAATGCCGGCGCCCGGGGAACCGGCCACCGGTGCCACATACGCGACCGGCTCTCGCGCTTGCGCTCGGTCAGGCGCTCATGCAAGGTCGGTAGTGATCTCCGGCGCAGCGGGTCGGGGCCGCGTGAAGGGAACGCGAGTGGGAGGCGAGTATCGCGCCGGAGATGTGGTCCACGGCCGATTCGTCCTCAGAGAACAGCTCGGCTCCGGCGGGATGGGAACGGTATGGCGCGCCTATCACCGCGATCTGGACATCGACGTCGCCCTCAAGCAGACGATCCTCCCGGCGGACGACAGCGCCGGAATCCGCGAGGAACTGTCGGTACGCGCCCGCAGAGAGGGCCGGACACTCGCCCGGCTGTCACTGACCCCCCATCCGGGCATCGTTACCGTGCACGACCTGATCACCGTGGACGGCCTTCCCTGGCTGGTGATGGCGCTCATCGAGGGCCGTTCGCTCAAAGAGGTCGTCTGGCAGGACGGCCCGCTCACCGAGGAACGCACCGCCGAACTCGCCGAGCAACTGCTGACGGCCCTCCGGTTCGTGCACGGCCACGGCGTGCTGCACCGTGATCTAAAACCGGGCAACATCCTGATCGACGCGCGCGGCGACGCGAAGCTCGTCGACTTCGGCATCGCCGTACACCCCGATGACACGACGCTCACCGGCAGCGGCGCGGTGATCGGGACACCCGGCTACATCGATCCCGAACGCCTGCGCGGGCAACCCCCGACCGAGGCGTCCGACCTGTTCTGCCTGGCCGCCACCCTCTACTACGCCGTCGAGGGAAAGGCTCCGTTCCGTCGCGACAATCCGGAGGCCACGCTCCACGCCACGCTCTACGAACGGCCGTTGTTCGCGCCGGATCCAGGGCCACTTCGCGAACTCATCGAGCACCTGCTGGCACCCGCCGTCGCCGACCGCCCCTCGGCGGAAGAGGCTCTGGACCGGCTACGTGTCGTACGGGCGTCGCCGATCTCCGATCACCGGGTTTCGCCGAGCGTCGAAGACGGGACGGCGGAGTCCGGAGCCCTCAAAACGACAGAGGACGTTCCCCGCGGCCGGTCCGGCCCAGAACCCGCCGACCGATCGACCCGGTCTCCGACGGCTTCCGCCACCACCGGCGAAGCCGCCGCAATGACGGAGCCATCTGATGCACGACGGTCGTGGCACCCCGTCGTCCTGTCCGCACTCGGCGCCGTGGCATTCCTCTTGCCGTTGACGCTGGGCATGGGCTACGTGCTCGACGGAAGCGCGTCCTATCTCATGGCGGCCTATCTGGTCCCGTTGAGCCTCACGGCCGTCCTGACGAGCGCAGGGATCACGATCACCCGCTTCGAAGGCGAGCTCGCGAGGCCGCTGTTCGCGGCGGCGCTGACGAACATCGCCGGCCTTCCCCTCGGGTTGATCGTGGGAGCGCTCGCCGGGGACCTCTTCGCATGCGCGGTGGTCGGCTCGGTGGTGTCCGGAGTGTTCGGTGTCTTCATCGGAGGGCGCGTGTTCTTCGATCCGGGCGACTCCGACTCCCGGGCCACCAGCGTGATCGCCGCGCTCGCAATCGCCACCCTGTGGATCGTCGGGTTCGAGATCATGGGCGCCCTCACGCAACACTGGGCACGCCACAGCGCCGCCGGTTTCCTCAACGGCTGGGCCGGAGGACTGGCTCACCTCCTCGGCTGATCGGGGCAAGGGCGGGCATTCCCTTGCGCTCCGTACGGGGCTGATGCAAGGTTCAGGAGCACACTCCGGCGGAGCGGGCCGCCAAGGCGCGGTGCGAGGAGAAAAGGAGCGCAGGTGGGCGGGGAACATCGCGCCGGTGATGTCATCGACGGCCGGTTCCTCCTGAAGGAACGGCTCGGCACCGGCGGGATGGGAACGGTCTGGCGCGCCCATCACGAGCACCTGGAGATCGATGTCGCCCTGAAGCAGATGATCATCCCGGCGGGGGGTGCGATCCCCGAGGACCTGTTGATGCGCGCTCGCCGCGAAGGGCGGACCCTCGCCAGAATGCCGCCGCATCCGGGCATCGTCTCCGTACGCGACCTGATCACCGTGGACGGCCTTCCGTGGCTGGTGATGGACCTCGTCGAAGGACGCCCCCTGAAACAGATCGTCTGGGAGGACGGTCCACTGACCGAGGAGCGCACCGCCGATCTCGCCGAACAGTTGCTGAGAGCACTCCGCTTCGTACACGGTCATGGCGTGCTGCACCGCGATCTGAAACCGGGAAACATCCTGATCGACGCCACCGGCGAGGCGACGCTGGTGGACTTCGGCATCGCTGTGCACGCGGACGACACGACGCTCACCGGCAGCGGCGCACTGATCGGGACACCGGGCTACATCGACCCGGAACGCCTTCGGGGACAACGCCCCACCGAGGCGTCGGACCTGTTCT
The DNA here is from genome assembly GCF_039542055.1 of Actinoallomurus vinaceus. Classification (NCBI taxonomy): domain Bacteria; kingdom Bacillati; phylum Actinomycetota; class Actinomycetes; order Streptosporangiales; family Thermomonosporaceae; genus Actinoallomurus; species Actinoallomurus vinaceus. The sequence goes on along the minus strand of NZ_BAABHK010000001.1, from coordinate 75,913 downwards.
CCCTCGCCGCCACCCTCTATTACGCCGTCGAGGGAAAGGCGCCTTTCCACCGCGACAATCCGGCCGCGACGGTCCACGCCACGCTGTACGAACGGCCGATCTCGATGCACCGCGCGGCGGCACTGCGCGAACTCATCGAGGACATGCTGGCTCCCGACGCGACGAAACGACCGCCGGCGGAAGAAGCGCTGCAACGACTACGAGCCGTCGGAACGCCGACCGTCACCGCGGAGGCCGCAGGCACCGGGCCCGAACCCGACGGCGGTCAAGCCACGGCCGGCACGCCACCGCCCACATCCGGGCGAGAACGCCTCTCCGAGGCCCCGACGGCGGGACCGGGTGACGCCTCACCGCAGTCCAGCACGTTGCAGGCCGACTCGCCCCTGAACGGCGGGATGCCCAAGGCCGGACAGGACGATCGGAGCCGTGCTTCCAAGCTGTGGCGCAACATCGCCCTCGTCCTGACCGGGCTGTCGCTGGTCGGAACCCCACTGGTCCTCGGCATGGGCTTCGCCCATCCGGCGGTGCACGCCCCTTACTACGCCGCGGCCTTTCTCCTGCCCCTGAGCGTGGTCACCGTCTTCTCCATCGTCAGGTTCGCGATCACGCGGTATGAGATGGTGACCGGCGTCTCCTTGGCCATGGGGACGATAACGACCCTCATCGGCGTCTTCGTCGGACTGATCGTGGGAGCGCTCGTCGGAGACCTCTTCGCGGGAGCAGTGATCGGCGCGCTGATCCTCGGCGCGGTCGGCATCGCGTACGGCGCGGGCGGCCTGAAGCCGGATCCCAGCCCGTCCTGGGGCGCCGCCATCGTGGCGAGTCTGTTCTGCGCCGTCGTGTGGACCCCGCTGATCGAGGCCGTCGGCTACCTCACCCAGCATTGGGCCGTGCACAGCTCCGTCGGCTTCCTGAACACCTGGGCAGGGGCCCTCGTCCGCCTTTTCGGCTGACATCACGCCGACGGCGATCAGCCGATCGGATGGTCAGGTGAATCGAGCCAGAACCGCTGGTCTCCGCTGGTCGTGACGGAGACTCCGAGACGTTCGAGACCGGGACGGCCGGCACGCAGCCAGCCGAGATACGCCGTTTCAGCCTCATCCCACAGCCGCCGGGGACCGTACTGCTCCACCTCGAAGCGTGGCGCGCCCGGTCTGTAGTCGACGGCCGCCCATGATTCGGCCTGGGGGCCGTTTCGACCCAACACCGCGACATCATCCACATGTTGTGGATATTCGTCTTCCGGCCGAGGACTTTCCCGGTCGCCTGCCCCCGATGAGTCACGGCCGTCGGCTCGCATGTCCTGACGGTAACCCCGAAAGACATTCATCGCCCCGGTCCCTCGTCGGCCGGAACCGGCTCCGAAGCGAATACGGCTCGGACGACCTTGCCATCGGGACCGGGCAGGACGCTGAGATCGCAGAGTTCCTCGGCGATCCACAGGCCGAAACGTCCGCTACTGCCGGGACGCCCCGCAACCGGCAGGTCCCGGCAGGCGTCGGCGACCTCGACGACGAGCCTGCCGTCGTACGTGACGGTCAGCGTGACCGGCGGCGACGCGTGGACAAGCGCATTCGTGACGAGTTCGGAGACCACCAGCGTCGCGTCGTCGAGCAGGTCGGTGTGCCCCCACGCCCGAAGTGCGTTGCCTACCAGTGCGCGCGCGGTTCGTACGGCCTCCTGCTCGCCGTCGAGCCGACACCATCGATGACGGTCGTCGCTCGCCAGCGGCTGGCCGGGCGGAGACTCTAGGCTCACCCGCCGTACGGGCAGTCCGCCTGTCGAGCCCGATTGATGGCAGCCTCTCGGATGGGCTTTGGCCATGCCTCGAATGACAGTGCTCCAGCGCCAGGGCCGGAAGTCTTTGAACATTGAGCCCTCTCAGGGGGAGTGGCCGCGGGCTGGTCAGCGACCGCCTGCACGCAGGACCGTGGCGATCCGGGCGATGACGAGGTCGAGGTTCTCCACGCACGCGATGCGTTCGCCCCAGCTCCACCAGAACCACCACAGCCCCGGCACGGTCGGTGCTGCGGTGATCTCTTCGTTGAGCACGGGAGCGGTGGGGTTGATGACACAGAGGTACGGGCTGCCGCCCTGCGGCAGGGTGAGTTCCTCCTGCCAGCCGAATGCGCGGAGGCGTGCGCCGAGGGTGCGCAGATAGGGCTCCGCGTCATGCGGCTCGTTCGCCGTGTCGGTCACGGACATGGGCGCCACCTCCAGTGATACGCCGTTGCGTCATCCGAGGGCGGAGTCGCTGACCGGCAGATACGTCCCCGGTGCCCGGCTTCCAATGATCGACTGAAACGATCAGCGATCACCCTCTACTGTGCGTAACGACTTCGCTACGCATCGCCTAACCATAGAGTGGAATTACAGATTGTCAACGGATTCTCACGAACGGTGATGACGGGCGGTAGCGCGAGCCCCGATCGAAAGGGAGAAATCGGATGAGCCATCACAATGACGACCTGGTCAGCGCGACGGTCCGCCGGTGGCAGCTCACGGAATCGCTCAAGCAGCTCCGGGAGCAGGCCGGCCTGACGATCGAGCAGGCCGTCACCGAACTCAGCCAGAAACACGCCCGCTGGTCCCGACCGAAGCTCTCCCGCATCGAGAACCGCCATCAAGGGGTCAAGCCCCGCGACGTCGAACAACTCCTCGATCTATATGAGGCCGACGAGAAGACCCGGAAGCAGCTCCTCGACCTCACCCAAACCGCCAACGAACGTGGCTGGTGGCTCACCTACCGCCGCGACCTCCCGCAGGACTTCCATCCCCTCTTCAGCCTGGAGATCGCCGCCACTGAGATGCGGGAATTCGAAACGCTGCTCATCCCCGGCCTCCTCCAAACCGGCGACTACGCTCGCGCGGTGATCACCAGCCTCGAGCCGGACCTCAACTCGGACGAGATCGATCGGCGTGTCGCCGCTCGGCTGGCGCGGCAACAGATTCTCTCCAAGACGACCCCTCCGGAGTTTCACGTCATCCTGGAGGAGGCGATTCTGGAACGTCCTGTCGGCAGCACGAAGATCATGCGTGGTCAGCTTCGCCGTCTCGTCGAGGCTCAAGAATCGCCAAGCCTCACCGTGCAGGTGCTTCCCAAAGCAGCGGGAGCGAGCCCTGGCCTCGGAGGACCGTTCACAATCCTTTCACTACCCGAGCCCATCCCCGACATCGGTTACACCGAGGGAATAGGAGGCTCGATATACGTAGAAAGTGTGGAAGGCGTACGGCGCTGTACCCTCAGATTCGGAAGCCTCATCCACCGGGCCCTCTCCCCCAGCGAATCGGTGGATCTGTTGGCGTCAGCCGCAGAGAGGTTCGCTTGAGCAGGAAGGAATCAGGATGGCTGACAGTAACCGACCGTCCCGGATCCGCTGGCTCAAGAGCAGCCACTCCGGCGGCGGCGGTGAAGGCGGCGGTCAGTGCGTTGAAGTCGCAGCACTCATCCACGAAGACGAAGCCGGCGAGTAGCCCTCAGAGCTACACAGTTATCGCTTGATCACGAAGGGAGACGCGGATGGCGAACCCCCCGCCGCTCGCACGCATGGAATGGCGAAAAAGCAGCTTCTCCGGTGGCGGCGGCACCGGCGGCGGCAACTGCGTGCAGGTCGCAACACTCACCGTCGGCCGCAGCGAATAGCCGTTTTCTGGCAGTCATCGCTTGATCGCCGAGGGTCTCTGGTGCTCTGGCACCGGTAATCCTCGGCGATCACGGCGGCACATCCGGCTCCTTGCGCCGGTCGCTCATCACGGCTCGGCGGTCAGGGCGGCGGGCGAGGCCATCATCCGTGAGGTCGTCGGGGTAGGGCGTCCGGTGGTTCAGTTGCCCCAGATTGCGGCGAGTGCCCGCAGGAAGTTCCCGCCGAGGACTCCGTTGACCTCAGCGGGAGTAAACCCGCGGGATGCCAGCACCGGCCCGATATTGCGGGCGTGGTGCAGCCATTCCAGACCGTCCGGCCACACCCACGGCGGGCGCGGGTAGTACCGCTCGTCGTACCCGAAGAAGTCGTACTCCTCTTCGCTTTCGTCGGCGAAGTCCAGGCCCAGCCCGACATGCTCCGGCCCGACCAGTTCGGCGATGTGTACCGCGTGGTCGACCAACTGCTCCAGGGAGGGTTTCCCGGCGGCGGTGATGAACGACTGGAACGCGCACAGCCCGACCACACCACCGGTGGCGGCGATCGCGGTGATCAGCTCGTCCGGCAGGTTGCGAGGGCTGTCACACACCGCACGGGCGTTCGCATGCGAGGCGATCACCGGGCGGCTACTTCGATCGACCGCGTCCAAAGCGGTGCGCACGCCGGCGTGCGCGACGTCCACCGCGACCCGGTGTTCGTTCATCCGGTCGACCAGCATGCCGCCATAACGGCTCAGCCCGGCGTCCCCCGGCTCGCAGCAGCCGTCCCCGGCCTGGGCGCGGTAGTTGTAGGTCAACTGCATCACCTGAACCCCCAGCCGCGCGAACACCCCGACCAACCCGGCATCACCGCCCAACGGCTCGGTACCCTGGAAATGCAGCACCACCGCCGTCTGCCCCGCCGCTTTGGCCGCGACGATCTCCGCCGCGCTGGTCACAACACGTGCCGGATGGCGCGGATCGTCGTGTACGCCCAGCCACTGTCCGACACGGGTCACCGCCGTCGCAGTGTCCTCCAGGGAGGCGACCGTGGCGAACACCGCGTCCACCCCGCCCGCGGCCAGTTCCTCGTGATCGCTCCGCAACGACCAGGGCGTCACCGACGGTGCCGCTGCGACCAGACACAGAGAGTCAGAACCGGCTCGCGAACCAGACGCCTCGACCACCAAGGTCCCTCTTCCTGCCGATAAGTGTCCTTCGATCGCCAAAGAGCAGCCGAGTCTAACCACACTCATCACACCTGCCACAGGAGCCCAGCACACGCCTCGGAGTGCGGCTCACCCCGAAAAACCCGACATCCCAGAGACGGGCGGTGTCCCGCGATTCGGGCGAGTGATGGGATGCGACGCCATGAAGGTCAATTCCTCGGATGTGGCGTGTGTCGGGGGACGCGGTGGTATGCCCTATCCGGCCGCTGATCGATAAAATCGCGGTGCTCCGGCTTTCGCTGCTCCGGCCGCGTCGCCGGGGCGTGGAGCGGGAGGGCGGGGCGATGTCCGACGTTGACGCGCTGCGGCCGGGCGATCCGGCGACCATTGGACGGTTCACCCTGATCGGCCGGCTCGGTGAGGGCGGGCAAGGGGTCGTCTTCCTCGGCGAGGACGATACCGGCAGGCGTGCGGCGGTGAAGGTCCTGCACTCACGGCCGGACGATGTCTCCCAGCTCGGCCGCTTCGTCAAGGAGATCCAGACGACCCAGCGGGTCGAGGCGTTCTGTACGGCCGAGGTCATCGAGGTCGATTTCAACGGGACCCCGCCGTACGTCGCGAGCGAGTTCATCCCGGGGCCCTCGCTGCAGCGGCTGGTCGCCGAGCAGGGGCCGCGCGTCGGCTCGGCGCTGCACCGGCTGGCGGTTGCGACCGCGACGGCGCTCGCCGCGATCCACGAGGCAGGCGTCGTCCACCGGGATTTCAAGCCGAGCAACGTGATGATGGGCCCCGACGGCGCACGCGTGATCGACTTCGGGATCGCCCGGGCGCTGGACGCCGCGGGGACGCTCACGGGGCATGTCGTCGGTACGCCCGCCTACATGGCGCCGGAGCAGATCAGCGGTGCGCCGGCCGCGGCGCCGATGGACGTCTTCGCGTGGGGCTGTGTGATCGTCTTCGCCGCGACCGGGCGCTCCCCGTTCGGGCAGGACAGCGTGATGCAGGTGATCAGGCGGATCATCCACGAGCCACCGGACCTCGCGGACCTCGCCGAGCCGCTGCGCGGGATCGTCGCCGACTGCCTCGCGAAGGATCCGGCGGCGCGCCCCGGTGCGCAGGATGTCCTGCTCCGGCTCCTCGGCCGCCGGACGCCGCAGGCACCCGGCGGGCCGGCGATTCTCGCGCCGCTGCCGTCATGGCAGCCGGGTACCCCTACCCCGTACCTGCCCCCGACCGTCGCGATGCCGCCGGATCAGCGGCCGCGTTCGCGGCGACCGGCCGTCGTGTACGGCATTCCGGCCGGTGTCGTCCTGGCCGCCGCCGCTGTCGCCGTCCCGATCGTGCTCACCACGCATCAGACCGGCCACGCGGCGGACCACACCCCGACACCCTCGCCGTCGTCGTCCGCGCCGCTGCCCAGCGCGTTCCCGGCGACCATGGCGGGCACCTGGTCCGGCACCGTCACCGAGTCCCCCGGCGGCAAGAGCAGCGTACGGATCACCATCGCGGCGGGCGCGACGTCCGCGACCGCCGACTACGCGGCCTACCGGTGCACCACGCGGCTGCAGGTCAGCAACGCCTGGGCCCCGCAGGCGGTCCCCAATCCCAGCACGGTCAACCTGGTCGAGGGCGTCACCAAGGGTGACTGCCCCAATGGCAGCAACGCCCAGTTGGTGCTCCAGTCGTCGACCCAGATGTGGTTCTCCCTCACCGGCTACAAGGGCGATGCGAACCAGACGTTGTTCACCCGGGTCGGCGTGATCACGAAGATGGGCTGACGTCCTCCCAGCACCGCCTCCTCGCGAACGCATCACTCCTTGACACCCCTGGGGGGTATGTTATGGTCGCTGCCATGCCCTACCCCCGATGGGTATAGGTTTGGGATTCGGCCGGAACCCCGGCCTCGAACGACACGTGAGGAGAACGGAATGACCACCACCGAGTACGCGGTCAAGGGAATGACGTGCGGCCACTGCGTCTCGGCCGTCACCGCCGAGGTCGGCGCCATCGACGGCGTCACCGACGTCACGGTGGATCTGGCCTCCGGCGTGGTCACCGTCGCCAGCACCGCCCCCCTCGACGACAAGGCGGTACGCGACGCGGTGGACGAGGCCGGTTACGAAGTCGTCGATTCCTGATCGAAGCGAGCGGCTCCGGAGACGACCGGAGCAAGAGGAGACAGCGATGAACACACCGGCCAGGCTCGGCATCTTCGGCCTCGGGCTGGCGGCGGTGTTCGGCACGGCGCTGGGGGCCGGCCGGCTGGCCGGCCCCGTCGGGGCCGAGGAGAAACCGCACGCCGCGCACGGCGGCATGGATCACGGAAGCGGCCACCGGAGCGCGTTGCCGGGCGGCCTGCTGGTGTCCGACCGGGGCTACACCCTGACCACGGTGCCCGACGCGACCGGCGCGTTCGCATTCCGGATCATCGGGCCGAACGGCCGGGCGGTCACCGCGTTCGACACGCAGCACGACAAGCGGATGCACCTCATCGTCGTCCGCCGCGACCTGTCCGGTTTCCGGCACGTGCACCCGACGATGGGCGCCGACGGCACGTGGCGGGTCGCCTCTCCGCTGAGCGGTCCGGGCACGTACCGGGCGTTCGCCGATTTCAAGCCCGCCGGCGCCGACCCGCTGACCCTCGGGATCGACACCGCGGTCGCGGGCGACGCCGCGCCAAGGCCGCTGCCCGCACCGGCCACGACCGCCACCGTCGACGGCTACACCGTCACCCTCAAGGGGGCGCTGACGGCGGGGCGCGCGAGCCGGCTCGATCTGACGATCTCCCGGGACGGCCGGCCGGTCACCGACCTGCAGCCCTACCTCGCCGCGTACGGGCACCTCGTGGCGCTGCGCCAGGGCGACCTCGCGTACCTCCACGTCCACCCGGACGGCGAGCCGGGTGACGGGAAGACCAAGCCGGGCCCGACCGTGACCTTCTACGCCGAGGCACCGTCCGCCGGCACCTACCGTCTCTACCTGGACTTCCAGCACCAGGGGACCGTCCACACCGCGGAGTTCACCGTCGCGGCCGGCGCGGGTACGGAGCACTCGAAATCCTCCGGCGATCACCAGCACCACGAAGGCTAGGAGGGGTGATGAGCACCACCACGCACACGACACCCGATCGTGTCGAGCTGGCGATCGGCGGCATGACCTGCGCGTCGTGCGCGAACCGCATCGAGAAGCGGCTCAACAAACTCGAGGGCGTCACCGCGACCGTCAACTACGCCACCGAGAAGGCCAGCGTCAGCTTCGGCCCCGAGATCACCCCCGACGACCTGATCGCCCAGGTGGAGAAGGCCGGCTACACCGCCGAACTCCCCACGCCAGAGCCGGCCGAGGAAGAAGCCGACTCCGACGACGCCCCCGTACGGGCCCTGCGCGACCGGCTCGCCGTCAGTACCGCCCTGGCCGTCCCGGTCATCCTGCTCGCGATGGTCCCGGCGCTGCAGTTCCGGAACTGGCAGTGGGCGTCGCTGGCCCTCGCCGCCCCGGTGCTGGTGTGGGGCGGCCTGCCGTTCCACCGCGCGGCGTACAAGAACCTCAAGCTCGGCGCGGCGACGATGGACACGCTCGTGTCGCTGGGCGCGCTCGCGGCGTTCGGCTGGTCGCTGTACGCGCTGTTCTTCGGCACCGCCGGAGAACCGGGCATGCGGCACCCGTTCACCTTCACCGTTGAGCGCGCCTCCGGAGCCGGGAACATCTACCTGGAGGTGGCCGCCGGGGTGACGGTGTTCATCCTGGCCGGGCGCTACTTCGAGGCGCGGTCGAAGCGGCGTGCCGGCGCCGCGCTGCGGGCGCTGCTGGAGATGGGCGCCAAGGACGTCGCCGTGCTGCGCGGCGAGCGCGAGGAGCGCGTCCCGGTCGAGCAGCTCAAGGCCGGGGACCGGTTCGTCGTACGGCCGGGCGAGAAGATCGCCACGGACGGGGTCGTCGTCGAGGGGAGCTCGGCGGTCGACGCGAGCATGCTCACCGGCGAGTCCGTGCCCGTGGAGGTCGGGGTCGGCGACACGGTCGTCGGCGCCACCGTCAACGCGGGCGGCCGCCTGGTCGTCGAGGCCACCAAGGTGGGCTCCGACACGCAGCTGGCGCAGATGGCCCGCCTGGTCGAGGAGGCGCAGAGCGGCAAGGCGCAGGTGCAGCGCCTCGCCGACCGGATCAGCGGGATCTTCGTGCCGATCGTGATCACGCTCGCGGTGGCCACGCTCGGGTTCTGGCTCGGCACCGGCGGCAGCGTCGCCGCCGCCTTCACCGCGGCCGTCGCGGTGCTCATCATCGCCTGCCCGTGCGCCCTGGGCCTGGCCACCCCGACCGCGCTCCTGGTCGGTACGGGACGCGGCGCACAGCTCGGCATCCTCATCAAGGGTCCCGAGGTTCTGGAGTCGACCCGCCGGATCGACACGATCGTGCTGGACAAGACCGGCACGGTCACCACGGGGAAGATGAGCCTGGTCGACGTGGTCACCGCCGACGGTCAGGACGCCGACGAGGTGCTGCGGCTGGCCGGCGCGCTGGAGGACGCCTCGGAACACCCCGTCGCCCAGGCCATCGCCAAGGGCGCCGTCCAGCGGGTCGGCGCGCTGCCCCGGCCGGAGGACTTCGCGAACGTCGAGGGCCTCGGCGTGCAGGGCATCGTCGACGCCCACGCGGTCCTGGTCGGCCGTACGCGCCTGCTGGAGGAGTGGTCGCAGCACCTGCCCGCCGCGCTGGAGCGCGCCAAGGCCGCGGCCGAGGCGGAGGGCAGGACGGCCGTCGCGGTCGGCTGGGACGGCGAGGCGCGCGCGGTGCTGGTCGTCGCGGACACCATCAAGGACACCAGCGCGGAGGCGATCACCCGGCTGCGCGCGCTCGGCCTGACGCCGGTGCTGCTGACCGGCGACAACGAGGCGGCGGCCCGCGCGGTCGCGGCCGAGGCCGGGATCGACGAGGTCATCGCGGAGGTGCTGCCCGCCGACAAGGTCGACGTCGTCAAGCGGCTGCAGGGCGAGGGCAAGACCGTGGCGATGGTCGGGGACGGCGTCAACGACGCCGCGGCCCTCGCCCAGGCCGACCTGGGCCTGGCGATGGGCACGGGCACCGACGTGGCGATCGAGGCCGCCGACCTCACGCTGGTCCGCGGCGACCTGCGGGCCGCGGCCGACGCCATCCGCCTGTCCCGCCGGACGCTGGGCACCATCAAGGGCAACCTGTTCTGGGCGTTCGCCTACAACGTGGCCGCCCTGCCGCTGGCCGCCGCAGGTCTGCTCAACCCGATGCTGGCCAGCGCCGCGATGGCGTTCTCCAGCGTCTTCGTCGTCAGCAACAGCCTGCGCCTGCGCCGCTTCCAGCCCACCCGCTGACACATCCGCGACGGGTCCCGCCTCCGCAGGGGTCGGGACCCGTCCCGCGTCGTACGACCGCCGGTCGGAGAGCCTGACCTTCATCCCGCCCGTCCCGCGTCGCACGGCGGGCGGCCGGCTCGCCGCGATGCGGTTCTTCTGCTGACCAGTGGCCCGGCTCTGACGCAGGGTTGGCTGGACGCGGTAGAGCCGCCCTGTTGAACGAGAAACCCGCCCTCCTCACGGGACGGTGGTGGCTCTAGCCGTAAGGGTGGCGAGAATCCCGCCCGTGATGAACGCCACCAGTCGCTCTCGATCGACGATCCCGAGTCCGCTCGCCGCCGTACCGCTGCCTTCCTCTGGCGCCCAAAGCGTTGTGAACGAGCCTGACTGGTGGACGCTGAGCAGCCCGAGCATGCTGGTGTAGACGAACCGAACACCATCCTCGTCGAGATCGGGAAGGGCTCGGCCGAACGCGGCCAGGTAGCGCCCCTCGACCGGTTCGACCTGTTCGGCGAAGATCTGTCGGACCCGCGCGTCCGGCTCGCTCATCACGCGGCCGATGAAGCGCGCGACATCGGATCCGCGATGGCCGTGGCCCTCCACCAGACCGATGCCTGGTTCGACGAAGGCACGCACGAGGGCGGCTATCGACATTGGCCGAGCGGCTGATTCGAGTTCGTCCAGCCGCAGGGCACGCTCATCGTTGACGGCTCGCATCGTCTGGTCGACGACCGCGCGCAGGAGTCCCTCCTTCGACCCGAAGTGGTAGTTGACCGCGGCGATGTTGCTTCCGGCTGCGTCGGTCAATGCCCGCAGCGACGTCGCCTCGATCCCGCGTTCGCCGAACAGCCGAGTCGCCGACTCGAGCAGCCGCTCTCGCGTGGATGCCGACTGCCGCGCCGTGTGCTCCTGGTCAGATCCGGCCACCGCGCCTCCTCGTGTCACCGGAAGAAGGCACATGCTATAACAGTCGATTGAAACGATCGTTTGAAACGACTGTTTGAATCGGCGAGAGGTAGCGAGCATGAGGACGAGCAAGGCGATCGTCGTCGGCGCGGGGATCGGCGGCCTGGCGGCGGCCCAGGCCCTTCAGCGCATCGGATGGCGCGTTGCGGTCTATGAGCAGGCGCCGGCCATCGGGCCCGTCGGGGCCGGCCTCGGCATCGCACCTAACGCCGTCAAAGCCCTGAACCATCTCGGTCTGGGAGCGGCCCTGCGTGATCGCGGCATGCAGCAGGACGGGCTGGAGATCCGTCTACGACCGGGCAGGCGCGTGGCGCGCATTCCCGCCACCGGCATCGAACGACGTTACGGTGCACCGTTCTACGCCCTGCACCGCGCCGAGGCGCACCGCCTGCTCATGACGGGCCTCGACCCCTCCGACCTGCGCACCGACCACCGTGCCACGCGGATCACCAACGCGGCCGACGCGACCACGGTCACCTTCCACACCCCACACGGCCCGGTCTCGGAAACGGCCGACCTGGTCGTGGCCGCCGACGGCGTCGGCAGCGCACTACGCGCGGCACTGCTGCCCGGCTATCCAGGGCCCGACTACGCGGGCTATACCGTCTGGCGCGGCATTGTCCCCGCCGAGCGGGCTACAGCCCTGGGCATACCACCGATCCTGACCGAGACATGGGGACGCGGCGCCCGATTCGGCATCGCCGCGATCAACGACGGCCAGGTCTACTGGTTCGCCTGCGAGAGCGTCCCGGAGCACGCCGCCCCCCAACACGACCTGGGCCGGCTGGCCAGCCGATTCCGGGACTGGCATGACCCGATCCCCCAGCTGCTCGCAGCAACCCCGGAACACACCCTGCTGCGCCACGACGTGTACTACCTGCATGCCAGGCTGCGCACTTTCGTCCACGGCCGCGTGGCCCTGCTCGGTGACGCCGCTCACGCGGTCACACCCGACATCGGTCAAGGAGCCTGCCTCGCGATCGAGGACGCCGTGACCCTTGCCGCCACCATTGAACGATCAGGAGTCGTCGATGGATTGAGCGCCTACGACGCGTTCCGCCGCCCTCGCACCCAGCGGATGGCGCGGACATCGGGCAGGCTCGGACGCCTCCTGCAGACCCGCAACCGCACGGCAGCGGGCCTGCGCGACACGATCGCGTCCGCCATTCCCACACCGTTCCTCATGAGGGCGACGGGGACCGCCTTCGCCTGGAATCCGCCCTTGGGTTAAGAGTGTCGCCAAGTCCGACCTGCAGCCCGGCGTCTCCCCGGCTTTGGTGACGCGAATCGACTGCTGAGTGCCTGTGCGGGGGAGGACACACCCGCTTACGAGGAGGCGTCGGCGCGCAGGAGGGCTGACAGGGTCCGTTCCAGCAGGTCCCCCGCCTCCTCGGCGGTGCGGCGTCCCGCCTGGACCTCGTCGCCCGCCGCGTGCAGTAGGGCGTACACCGTCGTCACGAGCCACTCGGCCGGCAGGTCGGCGCGGAAGGACCCGGCCTCCTGACCGCGCACGATCAGCCGCTCGACACGCCCCATCGGCAGGTCGTGGTGGCGGCGCACCTCCTCGGCGGGCAGCGCACGCCGGGCCGCTTCGTGCAGGCCGCCGAACCGGTCGAGGATCGGCCAGCACGTACGGATGAGCCGGGCGAATGCCTCGGCGGGTGACCCTTCCTCGGGTGCCGCCGCCTCGACGGCTCCCATGCTGTGACCGATCGCCGCGGCGAGCACCGTCCGGATCAGCTCCTCCCGGGACGGGAAGTGGGCGTACAGCGTCACCCGCCCGACGCCGGCCGCGCGGGCGATGTCGGTCATGCTCGCGTCCGGGTCGCGGGCGAGCAGGTCGGTGGCGGCGGCCACGATCGCCGCGATGTTGCGCTCGGCGTCGGCCCGGCGGCGAGGACCGCCCGCCCGGCCCTCGGCGGCTTCGCGCCGCGTGCTCGGCCCCATGCGAGGAGATTAGCGGAAGTCGTACAGGGGTGTTGTGTTTGCATACCCGTCAGGGGTACGTTAACTCGAACATAGATGTTCGAGTTAATTCTTCACGGCCGCCGGCGTCGCCGTCCTCAGCCTGCTCGTCGCCCTGTTCGCCGCGCGCCGCGGTACGTCCGACCGTTAGAAGGGCCCTCGATGGCACATCCGACGCACTCCCCGCACCCGGCCCACGCCAGTCCCCCGGCGCCGGTCGCTCCCCGCCGCTGGGCGGCGCTCGCGCTGATCAGCGTCGCCCAGTTCATGCTGATCCTCGACGTCACCGTGGTGAACGTCGCACTCCCCGACATCGGCCGCGACCTCGCGCTCGGCCGTACGGCGCTGACGTGGACCGTCACCGCGTACACGCTGTTCTTCGGCGGCCTGATGCTCCTGGGCGGACGGCTCGCCGACGCCTTCGGCGGCCGCCGGATGATGCTGACCGGGCTGGTGGTCTTCACGGTGGCCTCGCTGGTCACGGGTCTCGCGCAGAACGAGGCGTCCCTGCTCGGCGGCCGCGTCGCCCAAGGGATCGGCGCGGCGCTGCTGTCACCCGCCGCGCTGTCGACCATCACCACCACCTTCCACGGCGCCGAGCGCACCAAGGCGCTGAGCGTCTGGGCCTCGCTCGGCGGCATCGGGTTCGCGGCGGGCGTGCTGGCCGGCGGCGTGCTCACCGCCGGGCCCGGCTGGCGCTGGGCGTTCTTCGTCAATGTCCCGGTCGGCGTGGCCGTGCTGGGCGCCCTCCCGGCCACCGTCCCCGCCCAGGGCTCCGGCGGCGGCGCACGACGGCTCGACGTGCTGGGCGCCCTCACGGTCACCGCCGCGACCGCCTCCTTCATCTACGGGATGATCCACGCCGGTGACGCCGGCTGGTCCGCTGCCGGCACGCTGGCGGCGCTGGCCGCCGCGGTCGTGCTCTACGCGGTCTTCGCCCTCGTCGAGCGGACCGTACGGCACCCGCTGATGCACGTCGGCATGCTCGCCCGCCGTCCGGTCGCCGCGGGCGCGTTCCTGATGCTCGTCGCCTCCGGCCTGTTGATCTCGATGTTCTTCCTCGGCTCGCAGTACCTGCAGCACGCGCGGCACATCGGGGCCCTGGAGACGGGCCTGCTCTTCCTGCCCGCGGCCCTCGGGACAGGGCTGGGGGCGCACCTGGGCGGACGGCTGGTCGGCACGGTCGGGACCCGGCCGGTCGCGGTCGGCGGCCTCGGCCTGATCGCCCTCGGGACCGGGCTGCTCACCGGGCTCTCGGGGCACGGCAGCGTCTTCACCGGCCTGCTCCCGGGGATCGTCATCGCGACCGTGGGGGTCGGGCCGGTCTTCGTCGCCGCGACGAGTTCCGCGCTGGCCCACGTGACGCACGAGGAGGCCGGGCTCGCCTCCGGGGTGATCAACACCTTCCACGAGCTGGGTGCCGCCGTCGGCGTCGCCGTCGCCTCCACGATCGCCGCGGCCGGCCTGTCCGCCGTCCCCGTGATCGGCGGCTTCACCGACGCGTACGCGGTGTTCGCCGTCGCGGCCGCGATCGCCGCGGTGCTCGCGCTGTGGCTCGTCCCGCCCGGCAGGCCCCGGTCGACCGGCATGCCGCACGCCCACTGAGCCCGACCACCGCTCCCGAGAGGAGTCCCATGCTCGCGCACGACCGTTCCGGCACGGGCCCGCCGCTCGTGCTCCTGCACGGAGTCGGCCTCGACCGCCGGACCTGGCGTCCGGTCCGCGACCTTCTCGCCGAGGAACGGGAGGTGATCGCCCTGGACCTGCCCGGGCACGGGGAGTCGCCGTCGCTGCCGGCCGGCGCGCGCTACGACGTCGCGGGGTACGTCGACGCGGTACGGGAGGCGATCGGGGCGCTCGGCCTCGACCGCCCCCATGTCGCGGGCAACTCCCTCGGCGGCGCGATCGCCCTGGAGCTGGCACGTACCGGAGAGGTCGCGTCGGCGGTGGCGCTGTCGCCGATCGGTTTCTGGAACACCCGGGAAATCCGTTCCACGATGGCGTCCCTGCGGCTGAGCCGGGGGCTCGCCCGCCTGTCCGGGCCGGTCGGGCCCGCGCTCGCGAGCGTCGCGGCCTTCCGGATGCTGCTCTTCCGCCCGTACTACGGTCGCCCGGCCCGGCTGTCCCCGGCCGACGCCCGCGCCGCCGCCGAGGCGTTCGCGGCGTCGGCCGCCCTTCCCGCCACGCTGCCCTACACGCGCCACTACCGGTTCGCCCCCGATCCGCGGCCACGCGTGCCCGTCACCATCGGCTGGGGCGAGGACGACCGGTTGCTGCCGCCGCGGCAGGCGCTCCGCGCGCGGGAGATCCTCCCCGCGGCCCGGCACGTCATCCTGCCTGGCTGCGGCCACGTTCCCATGCCCGACGACCCGGAACGCGTGGCCTCCCTCCTGCTGTCGAGCCCGGACTGCTGATCCGCCGACAGGCGGCGGGCATATCCGGCCGGAGGCGTGGTACGTCCCAATCACTGTCGGCCCCCGGCCGGTATGGCAATAAACCCCATAGGGGTATATGGTACGGAATCTGGATGGGCCGTAACCTCCGGCGAAAAGAGGGAGAGCATGGGAGCGATCCGTCACGCGCTGGCGATCGCCGGGTCGATGACCTGGGAGATCCTCTGGGCGCTGATCCTGGGATTCCTGCTGTCGGCGATCGTCCAGGCGGTGGTGCGACGGTCCACGGTCGTCCGGCTGCTCGGCGACGGGCGGCCCCGTACGCTCACGATCGCCGCCGGCCTGGGCGTCGCGTCGTCGTCGTGCTCGTACGCGGCAGTGGCGCTGGCGCGCTCGCTGTTCCGCAAGGGCGCGAGCTTCATCGCCGCGATGGCCTTCGAGATCGCCTCGACCAACCTCGTGATCGAGCTCGGCATCATCCTGGCGCTGCTCATGGGCTGGCGGTTCACCGCCGCCGAGTTCGTCGGCGGCCCGATCATGATCGTGGTCCTGGCGGTGCTGTTCCGGCTGTTCCTGCGCGAGCGGCTGCTACGCGCGGCCCGGGAGCAGGCCGAACGCGGCGTGGCCGGCTCGATGGAGGGCCACGCCGCGATGGACATGTCCGTTCAGCGGGAGGGCTCGTTCTGGCAGCGGCTCCTGTCGGGCGAGGGCTTCACCTCGGTGGCGCACGTGTTCGTCATGGAGTGGGCGGCGATCCTGCGAGACCTCGTCATCGGGCTGCTGATCGCGGGGGCGATCGCCGCATGGGTGCCCGACTCGTTCTGGCAGCACTTCTTCCTCGTCGATCACCCGCTCGCGGCGAAGATCTGGGGACCGCTGGTCGGTCCGCTCGTGGCGGTGGTCAGCTTCGTCTGCTCGATCGGCAACGTCCCGCTGGCCGCGGTGCTGTGGAACGGCGGCATCAGCTTCGGCGGCGTCGTCGCCTTCATCTTCGCCGACCTGATCATCCTGCCGATCATCATGATCTACCGGAAGTACTACGGCACCCGGATGGCCCTGTTCATCACCGGGACCTTCTACGTGGCCATGGTGGTCGCCGGCTATCTCATCGAGTTGGTCTTCGGCGTGACCGGCCTCGTTCCCGGCAAGCGCCACGCGGTGGTGATGGAGGCGGGCGTCTCGTGGAACTACACGACGTGGCTGAACATCGCCTTCCTTCTCCTCACCGCCGTCCTGCTGGTCCGCTTCGTCCGGACCGGCGGCATCCCGATGCTGAAGATGATGGGCGGCTCACCCGACGCCGAGCACGCCGGCCACGACCACGCGGCCCACGACCATCACTAGCCGAATACCCCGAAAGCCGAAGAACCGCGCTTTGAGGGCCGAAGCGCCGCCACCCCGGTCGAATTCCCTCCGTTTTTAAGACGGAACACGGTGTAAGCGGGCTTATCTTGGCCTAGCGCGACATCTTCATAGGCCATTGCGTTCGCCGTCATAACCATCAACGGCCGCGTCGATGGACACAGTGAACATGTGTCGTCGATGGGGAAGGTACAGGCCCGGCCGTCCGGAACGGTCGGCCCGCCGAGCGCCCGGGTGAGACGTCCGCTGCCGGCCTGGGGCTGGTGCGTCGTCGTCGCCGCCGCCTTCCTGATCGGCGCGGGAGCGCACACGGCGGGGGTGCCGGGGCCGTACATGCTCGCCGGGCTGCTGCTGGGCATGCTCCTCGCGTTGTCCGGGCTCGTCACCGCCACCCTGCCGCGCCGCGCATACCGCATATCCCAGGCCATGGCCGGGGTGCTGATGGGCGGCTACATCCAACCGGCGGCGCTGCGTGCGGCCGCGCCGGCGATGCTCCCGCTCACCATCGTGACCGCCGTGACCGTCCTGCTCAGCGTGGGGGTGGCCCGGCGGATCGAGCGGACCGGTCTGCTCGACCGGCGGACGGCGACGCTGGCCACCGTGCCGGGCGGCGCGGCCGCCATGCTGGTCGCGGCGGACGAGCTCGGGGCCGACACCCGGCTCGTCGCCATCGCCCAGTACTCCCGGGTCGCCATGATCGCGGTGACCGCGCCGGTGGTCGTCCCCCTGGCCGGGCCCCTGCTGCACGGCGGCGCCGGGTCGGCCGAGCCGCACTCGCCCGTCAGCCCGCAGATGCTGCACCTGGTGGCCGGGGCTCATCAGCCGGCCGGGCTCCTGGTGCTGTGCGCCGTGGCGGTCCTGGGGGGCCAGGTGGGGCGGCGCCTGTCGCTGCCGGCACCGATGGTGCTCGGCCCGATGCTGGTGACCGTCGTGGCGACCTTCTCCGGAGCGGCCCACGGATTCCGGCCGGCCGGGCTGCTGCAGACGCTCGTGTTCACCTGCATCGGCCTGGAGATCGGGTTGCGGTTCCGCCCGGACTCTCTCCGGCACGCGCGCCGGCTCCTCCCCTGGATGCTGGGCGGAACGATCGTCATCAGCGTCGTCTCGGCACTGCTCGCATGGCTGCTGGCCCGCCTGACGAACCTGTCGTACGCCGACGCGTACCTCGCGACGACCCCCGGCGGGATCAACGCGGTCCTCGCCACCTCGGTCGCGACCAACGCCGACGTCGGGCTCGTGTCGAGCGTGCAGAGCGTGCGGCTGTTCGCCGTCGTCACCCTGGCACCCGTGCTGGTCCGCCTGTCGTTCACCCGGTGGCGCCGGGCGCCCGCCGCCGTGGACCGGTCCGAGTCCTCCCGTTCCATGGTGGGGCGAAGCTGAGCGCTGCCTGATGGTTTCGTCCGGGTTCCCCGGATACGCGCGGACGGGCTTTGTCGGCAAGAGTCATGGAATGAGCGGCATCGTCGTCGCAAAAGGTTAACGAAACATTGATTGGCAAACGGCACCTCATCAGCTCTAAACTACCGAATGCCCGGCTGCCCCCGGCTTCACAGGAAGCACAGCCGTCCGCCGAATCCCCTTGGGAACCCGGGAAATCACAGTCGTCGAGGCGCGTCCGGAACCGATGAGGTTCCGGCGGGGTGGCTCCGGCCCGAGCCTCGATCGCCGACCCGGAAGGCGGCAAGGAGAGGAGTAGGACTCTGTGGCGCCCTCCCACCCCCTGACGCATGCTCGCGCCACCGGCCGCTCGCGGTTGCGGCGATCGCTCCGCGTCTGCGCGGCCGCGTCGCTCGCGGTGGCCGTCTCGCTGACGACGGTCGGCACCGCCCACGCCGCGCCTGCCAAACCGTCGGCTGCCGCCGCGCAGAAGGAGCTGGACAAGCTCAACGCGAAGGTCGACAAGATCGTTGACCAGTGCAACAAGGCGCAGACCGAGCTCGACGCCGCCAAGAAGCGACTCAAGTCGATGAACGCCGAGACGAAGGCCGAGCAGACCCGCTTCAACCAGTTGCACGCGCGGGTCGCACAGCTCGCCGCCGACCAGTACAAGACCGGCACGTCCGACCCGGCCACCGCGGTCCTGGCCTCCAAGAACCCGGATGCCGCACTCGACCAGATGTCGACCTTCACGCACCTGGCCAGCAACCGGGGTCAGGAGCTCACCGCGTTCCTCGCCTCGACGCAGCGGCTCCGGCGCGACCAGGCCGAGGCGCAGACCACTGCCCAGGAGGTCCAGCAGAAGGTCGCGAAGCTCAAGGCGCAGAAGACGGCGGTCAACCAGGCCATCGCCAAGCAGAAGGCCCTCCTGAAGAAGCTCGGCCAGTCCACGAGCGCTCCGAAGGGCAAGATAGGCGGGTCGTACACCGGTCCGGCGTCCGGCTCGGCGCGCGCGGCCCTGAACTACGCCTACGCACAGCTCGGCAAGCCCTACATCTCCGGTGGCACCGGCCCCCAGGGGTATGACTGCTCCGGTCTCACGATGATGTCCTGGCGCGCCGCCGGGGTCAGCATCCCCCGGGTCGTTCCCGACCAGTACAACGCGGTCCACCACGTCGCGCAGGGCGACGTGCAGCCCGGCGACCTCATCTTCCTCGACGGTCTGGGGCACGTCGGGATGATGGTCGACAGCGGCCGCTTCATCCACGCCCCCCGGACCGGGGAGAACGTGATGATCAGCTCCGTCGCCGGCTACTGGCAGGCACATCTCGTCGGCTTCGGCCGTCCCTGACGACGCAAACCGCGCGGTGAGCCCCCGGGGGGAAGGGCTCACCGCGCGGTTCTGGCGGGGGATGGTGGTCAGTGCCGACCTGAGACGGCCCGGCGGTACTGCTGCCAGACCTCCTTGTCGGTGACGACCTTGTTCAGGTACATCAGGCTGTCGAACCGGCAGTTGCAGGGGTTGTCCTCCTGCGTGTTCTGCGGGTAACCGCCGCCGATCTTGATCCCGCGCGGGTCGGTCGCGGAGGTGTAGTCCGGCTCCGGCGGCCCCTCGACGCCCCAGGGGTCTCCTGGCAGCACGTAGAAGCCGTCGATGGGCTTGCCGTTCTTGTACAGCTTCATGGTGCCGTTGTCGTAGTCGAACGACGCGGCGAGGAAGACCCACTTGCCGATCGGCAGGATGCTGTGCCAGTCCTCGTTCGCGGCGAACGTCTGGGAGCTGCTGCCGTCGACGCGACGGCCGAGGGCGACGAGGCGCTTGGTCCCCGACACGTCGATGATCTCGAGCAGACCCCGTACGTTGTGGCCCTGGGAGTCTCCGCTGAGCACACCGGTCAGCGCGACGGCGCCGAAGGAGTCCGACGGGTCCGCGGTGTTGGTGTTCGGGCTCGGGTTCGTGCCGGTCGTCTTGAACCAGCCCATGATCGACATTGCCGTGGTGTGGTTGAACGCGCGTAGCGTCGGCACCCCGGTCGTGGAGTAGAGCCCGGCCTTCCAGTCGTCATTGCCGAACGTCGTCGGGTTGATCTGCTGGGTCTGGATCGCATGCCCGGCACCGGGATAGGCGCTGTCCCGGACCCGCATCGCGCCGCCGCCGTTGATCAGGTTGATCGTCGTGCCGGACGACCCCTGGTCGCGCTCCTGCGCGGGGTTGCCCCGTACGGGATGCTCGAAGTCGTAGTAGGCGACCAGGTTCTGGCGCAGGCTCGGCAGCACCTTGCCGTCGCCGTGGTGTCCTCGGACCTGGGCCGTCGTACCGGTATCCGCCTGGGCCGCGCTCGCGGCCGCGGCGAGCGGCGCGCACAGCGCGACGGCCGCGAGGGCCGCGCCGAGGCGCCGGGATCGTACGGGCCGACGGCGGCCGGCGGCCGCCGCCTCGCTGAGATCTGTCATCGTTCCCTCCACGTGTGTCTGGGGATCCCGGCGGCCACCGCCAAGGGGCAGGTGACCGCCGGGATGCAGAGGGGGCCCGGGCCGCGGCCGCCGCCGGACCGGTCGGACGGCGGCCCGGGCCCGGGATCAGTCGCCTACCGCCGTGCCGGTGACCTGGAAGTTCCGGACCCGGCCGATGTTGTCGAACGACCCGAATCCGACCCGGCCGGACGCGAAGGTCTTGTCGACCGCCGTCATCCGCGGGTTCTTCGAGTGGTCGAGGTACACCGCGATCTCACCGGTGTCCACGTGGCGGATGATCGTCACGTGGTGCCAGTTCATGTCGGTGATCGACGGATCGGCACCGCGCGACCGAAGCGGGTCCCACTGGTCCTCGATCCGCAGCCGGTCGGCGTTGTTCACAACGAAGATCCCGTTGTGCGGGTAGATGTCGTTGCTCTGCGACAGATGGGCGTAGTAGAACTGCGTGTCCGACTGATAGCCGAACACGATGATCACATCGCGGTTGCTGATATCGGTCGGAGTGTCGATCCGCACGTCCGCGTCGATCCGCTCCGTGCCGAACTTCGGGCCCTTGGTGAGGACCGCGTACTCGAACGGACGACGCGGGCCGGGGCGCTGCTCGCCGGCCTCGGCCAGGATCACCTGGTTGCCCTCGAACTTCCACTTCGACGGGGTGATCGGCGCCCAGTTCTTTGCGCCCGCCGTGCCGCCCACGTGGGTGTGGCCGACCGGACCCGAGGCGAAGTGCTTCGTGCCGACGACCTTCCAGATCTTGCCGTTCGCCTTGGAGATCATGTAGAGCTCGCCGTGGCTGTCGCGACCGAAGCGGAGGTCGACCCGCTTGTCGCCGGCGAACTGCTGCATCGTCAGGCGGTTGCCGTTCGTGTCGAACGTCTGCAGCTGGTGGATCGGCGCGCGCGGCCCGCCGCGGCGCATCTGGCTCTGCTCGGTGTAGTAGACGCTGCCGTCGACCAGGTCGCCGAAGATGTACTTGCCGTACAGCTCGGGCAGCTTGTGGCCGCGGTAGACGTAGCCGCCGGAGATCGCCTTGCCGATGTCACTGCTGCAGTTCCAGCCGGCCGGCGGGTCGTGGTCGTAGGCGGCCACCGGGTAGTCGTAGCCGTACTTCGCGTCGTCCGCGGGCAGCGTGTACAGGTCGCAGCGGTCGTTCTTCACGAAGCTGAACGGGCCCTCGCGGTTCGGCCAGCCCGCGTTGTCACCGGCGCGGATGTCCCAGACGCCCTCGATGGTGTGCTCGCCGATGTGCCCGAGGAACAGCTGATGGCTGCCGCCGGTGTCCCAGCCGAAGCGATGCGGGTCGCGGAAGCCGTACGCGTAGATCTCACCGAGGTCACCGGGCTTGCCGACGAACGGGTTGTCGGCCGGGATGCCGTACTTGCCGTTGGCGCTGTTGTTGCCGTGCGGGTCGATGCGCAGGAGCTTGCCCTGCGGGACCCCGAGGTTCTGCGGGTCGTTGTTGCCCGCGGCCTGGCCCTGCCCGCCGTCACCGGCGGCGACGTACAGCTTGCCGTAGTCCTTCGACCCCGGCCGGGCGTTCGGGTTGAACCCGATCTCCTGGATGCCGTGGATCTGCCCGGCGAAGCCGAGCCGCAGCACCTCACGGTGGGTCCCGTGGAAGGTGTCCGCCGACGGGTCGTCGGCCGTCCACTCGTCGATGACACCGTGGTAGATAGTGTTCGGCTGCGGCGTCAGGTCCGGGACCTTGGTGGTGCTGGAGGCCAGCTCGCTGTGGACCGTGTAGAACTTGCCGTTCTTCTTGAAATCCGGGTCGAAGGCGACGATCCCGAAGCCCTGGCCGAGGCCGCGCCCGGAGAAGAAGTACGGGTCGAAGGCCGCCTTGACGTCGAGGTAGACGTGCGGCTGGCCGTTCTTGACGATGTACATGTTGCCGTTGAGGTCCGGCACGTACATACGGCCGGAACCGTCCGGAACCTCGCCGATGTAGTTGATCCGCGCCCAGCGCACCAGGCGGGGGTCGACGGGCGCGGGGGTCGGCTCGGACTTCGGGAACTGGGCGTACTCCTGGAGGACCAGTCCCAGGTCGGAGGTTATCGGGCGTTCGGGGATCGGGTCTTTGACGGGTTGTAGGTCATCGGCTTGCGCAGCTGTTTGCGGCATGATGAGGGCCGCGAGAACAGCGACGACGGTCAGAAGGCACCATCTGAACTTCGTCATCCTGCCACCCATGGGGTCGTGGGGTGAAAGCGCTTTCTGGAAGCGCTTTCCCGAACGTAGATGAGGTTTTATCGAGCGTCAAGGGTCAGAGATCCGATGTTTCCTCCGGGGGGTCTGGGGCGGTTTCGGCGGAGGATGCGCTGACGCGCGAGGTCGAGAAATGTCAGGTGACGTGCTCGGTGAAGCGGTCGAGGCACAGGGACAGGGAGTCGGCTCCGGGCATCGCCCACAGCTCCTCGTTGAAGATCTCCACTTCGATCGGCCCCGTGTAGCCGGCCTCGTCCACGGCCGTACGGAACCGGCGCAGTTCGACGCAGCCGTCCCCGAGCATGCCGCGCCCGGTCAGGACGCCCTCGGGCAGCGGGGTGATCCAGTCGGCGACCTGGAACAGCGCGATCCGGTCCTCCGCCCCGGCCCGCGCGATGGCGGCGTACGCGCCCGGGTCCCACCACAGGTGGTAGGTGTCGATCATGACGCCGACCTGGTCGGAAGGGAGCGGCGCGGCGAGGTCGAGGGCCTGGTCGAGGGTCGACACGACGCACCGGTCGGAGCAGTACATGGGGTGCAGCGGCTCGAGCGCCAGCCGCACGCCGTACCGCCCGGCGTACGGGGCGAGCTCGGCGAGCGCCTCGGCCACCCGCACCCGCGCGCCGTCGAGGTCCCGGGAGCCCTCGGGGAGCCCGCCGCTCACCAGCGCGAGGGAGGGCGCGCCCAGCTCGGCGGCCTCCTCGATGGCCTGCCGGTTGTCGGCGATCGCGCCCGGGAGCTGGAAGAACCCGCCACGGCACAGCGACGTGACGGTCAGCCCGGCGTCGCGGACCAGCTTGGCCGTACGGGCCAGGCCGTACTCGGCGACCGGTTCGCGCCAGAGCCCGACGCCGGTGACCCCGGCGGCGACGCAGCCCGCGACGAGGTCCGGAAGCGGCCAGTACCGCGTCGTCCACTGGTTCAGGCTGAACCGTTCGACAGTCATGCGGCCTCGCTCCTTGCCCGACCAGCCTGTTCTTCCCGACCAACCGGCCCCGACCGACCTCCCGGCCCCGGCCGACCTCCCGGCGTCGGAGGAGTGACCGGGCACGCTCTGCTTTCGATTCGCTCGCTCATGAGGGCACCCCCTGGACGGTGAGCCATGCGCGCATGCGGGCCACGGCGAGCTCCGGGTCGGGCAGCAGCCCGGCCTGGTCGGCCAGCTCGAAGAGGCGGACCAGGTGCGGGACGGAGCGGGCGCTCTCCAGACCGCCGACCATCCGGAAGTGCGTCTGATGGCCAGCCAGCCAGGCGAGGAACACCACACCGGTCTTGTAGTAGTACGTCGGGGTCGCGAAGATGTGCCGGGCCAGCGGCACGGTCGGCCCGAAGATCCGCTCGTACGCCTCCAGGTCCCCGGCGTCGAGCGCGCCGAGCGCCGCCGCCGCGGCGGGCGCGATCGGGTCGAAGATGCCGAGCAGCGCGTCGCTGTGCCCGACGTCGTCGCCGCGGATCAGCTCCGGGTAGTTGAAGTCGTCGCCGGTGTAGAGGCGCACACCGTCGGGCAGGCTGCGGCGCAGCGCGATCTCGCGGTCGGCGTCGAGCAGCGACACCTTGATCCCGTCGACCCGGTCGGCATGCTCGATGATGATCGCCAGGACGCTGTGCGCGGCGGCGTCCAGGTCGGCCGAGCCCCAGTAGCCCTCCAGAGCCGGGTCGAACATCGGGCCGAGCCAGTGCAGCACGGCAGGCCGCGCGACCTGGCCGAGCAGCCGTCCGTACACGTCGGCGTAGTCGTCCGGGCCCTCGGCCGAGGCGGCGAGCTGGCGGCTCGCCATGATGACCGGCGTCCCGCCGGCCGCCTCGATCACGCCGAGCTGCTCCTCGTACGCCGCGACGATCCGGTCCAGCGGCGCCGGGCCGGGCGGCAGCTGGTCGGTGCCCGCGCCGCAGACGATCCGCCCGCCGCAGGCCCGCGCCTCAGCGCCGCTGCGCTCGATGAGCTCACGCGTCGCCGGCCAGTCGAGGCCCATGCCGCGCTGCGCGGTGTCCATGGCCTCCGCGACGCCCAGCCCGTACGACCACAGGTGGCGGCGGAAGCTCAGCGTCGTCTCCCAGTCGATCGCCTCCGGGTCGGCGAGGGGGTCAACGACGACGTGCGCGGCGGCGTACGCGACGCGCGACGTGGCCGGGGCCGTCGGCCGCGGATGGGCGCGCGGCTCGCCGAGCGTGTACGGGACGATCGAGCCGTCCGCGCGAGGCAGGTCGATCTTCACTTCGCGATCTCCGGGACCTCGACGCGGCGGCCTTCCTTCCAGGAGCGCAGGCCCAGCTCGGCGAGCTGGACGCCGCGCACGCCCGCGTAGAAGTCCCACGGGAACTCGCCGTCGTCGGCGACGTGCCGCAGGAACAGCTCCCACTGCGCCTTGAACCCGTTGTCGAACTCGGCGTTGTCCGGGACCTCCTGCCACTGGGAGCGGAAGTCCTCGGTGGCGGGCAGGTCGGGGTTCCACACCGGCTTCGGCGTCATCGACCGGTGCTGCACGCGGCAGCGGCGCAGCCCGGCGACGGCGCTGCCCTCGGTGCCGTCGACCTGGAACTCCACCAGCTCGTCGCGGAACACCCGAGTCGTCCACGAGGAGTTGATCTGCGCGATGACGCCGCCCTCGAGCTCGAAGATCCCGTACGCGGCGTCGTCCGCCGTCGCGGCGTACGGCTTGCCCTCCTCGTCGACCCGCTCGGGGATGTGGATCGCACCGAGGGCCTGCACCGACCGTACGGGCGCGATGATGTTGTCGAGGACGTACCGCCAGTGGCAGAACATGTCGGCGATGATGCCGCCGCCGTCCTCCACCCGGTAGTTCCAGCTCGGGCGCTGCGCCTCCTGCCAGTCGCCCTCGAACACCCAGTACCCGAACTCCCCGCGCACCGACAGGATGCGGCCGAAGAAGCCGCCGTCGACGAGCCGCTTCAGCTTCAGCAGGCCCGGCAGGAACAGCTTGTCCTGCACGACGCCGTGCTTGATGCCCGCCTCGTCCGCGAGCCGGGCCAGTGCGAGGGCCTCCTCGACGTCCTCGGCGAGCGGCTTCTCGGTGTAGATGTGCTTGCCCGCCTCGATCGCCGTCCGGATGGCCGGCGCCCGGGCGCTGGTGATCTGCGTGTCGAAGTAGACGTCGACGTCCGGCCGGGCGAGGGCCTGGCCGAGGTCGGTGGACCACTCCGTGAGCCCGTGCCGCTCGGCGATGGCGCGCAGCTTGGCCTCGCTGCGGCCGACCAGGATGGGCTCCGGCCACAGCACGGTGCCGTCGGCGGTCGTCAGCCCGCCCTGGTCGCGGATCGCCAGAATCGAGCGGACGAGGTGCTGGCGGTACCCCATCCGGCCGGTCACGCCGTTCAGGACGATCCCGATGGACCTGCGTGCCATCCCTGTGTGTTCCTCTCTGCGGGTGCCTCGGTGTCCGTCGGACCGGCGTCGCCGGTCCGACGGCCGAGGGCTCGGTCGGTGGCCGGGGTGGTCGGTCCGGTCAGTCGGCGGCCGACGCGGCGCCGAGCAGGTCGCGGATACGGCCGGTGGCGCGGGCGAACTCCGGCCGCGCCATCGTCTCGGCGTAGTCGCGCTCGTCCGGCAGGTCCACATCGATGATCTCGGCGATCGTGCCCGGCCGGTCGGTCATCACGACGATGCGGTTGGCGAGGTACGCGGCCTCCGCGATCGAGTGCGTGACCAGCAGCACGGTCGTCCGCGTCTCCCGCCAGATGCGGTTGAGCTCGATGTTCAGCTGTTCGCGGGTGAGCGCGTCCAGCGCGCCGAACGGCTCGTCCATCAGCAGGACCGGCGGCTCGTGCAGGAGCGCCCGGCACAGCGCGACCCGCTGCTGCATGCCGCCGGACAACTCGTGCGGGTAGGCGTCCTCGAACCCGGTGAGCCCGGTCATCGCGATCAGCTCCGCGGTGCGCTCGCGAGCCCGCGCGGCGGGCATGCGACGCATCTCGGCCTGCAGCAGGATGTTGCGCCGGGCGCTGCGCCACTCCAGCAGCGCGGCCCGCTGGAAGACGTACCCGATGTCATGGCGCGGACCCGTGACGGCCTCGCCCCGGAGCCGTACGTCGCCGGACGACGGCTTGAGCAGTCCCGCGACCAGCTTGAGCAGCGTCGACTTGCCGCAGCCCGACGGGCCGACGATCGCGACGAACTCGCCCTCGGCCACGTCGAGCGACACGTCGCGCAGCGCCGTGACGTCCTTCTTCTTCGTACGGAACCGTACGGCCACGTCCTCGAGCCGGACACTGCCGCCGCGGCTCGCTTCCTTTTCGGTCACTGATCCTCGTTCCCGTGTGCTCCCGGGCCCGGCCATCGTCGTCACCTCTTCCGTGGTCGGTCAGCCCTGCGGGGCGGCGGATGAGTCCCAGTACGCCGACGGCGGCTGCGCCTTGGTGATCAGACCGGCCTGGGTGAAGACGCCGATGGTCTGCTGCCAGTCGGCGTCGGTGTTGACGCCCGGGGCCTTGCCCTTGGTGGCGTTCGTGTGCAGGAGTGACAGCGTGGTCTGGAACTGCTGGGTCAGCACCGTCGGCGACGGGAGCTGCTGGGACGCGCCCTGCATGGCGGCGACGGCGTTCGCCGGGTCCTTCTCGGCCGCCGCCCACGCCTCGCTCGTGGCCGCGGACATCCGCTTGACCAGGTCCGCGCTGCTCTTCAGCTTCCGGTCACCGACGAGCAGGCCGTTGGAGTAGAAGTTGAGCCCGAAGTCGGCGAACTTCAGGACCGACACCTGCTTGCCGGACTTGGCGGCCATCGTCGGGCCCTGGTCGTTGGCATAGCCGATGAGGCCGTCCGTCTTGCCGGAGATGACCGCGGCCATCTTGCCCGCCGGGTCGGTGTTCTGCAGGTGGACGTCCGAATCGCTCAGGCCGTTCTTCTTCAGGAACGCCGGGAACGTCCGCGACGGGGCGTCGCCGGCCGTCGCCGCGATGGTCTTGCCCTTCAGATCCGCGGGCGTCTTGATCGCCTTGGCCGAGAAGAACTGCACCGCGGCGGGGGTGGTCTGCATGTAGACGCCGATGCTCTTGACCGGCAGACCCTGGCTGACGCCCGCCAGCAGCGCCGGGGTGTCCGCCCAGCCGAAGTCGGTCTGGCCCGCGCCGGTCGCCTGCACCGTCTTCTGCGAGCCCTGCCCCGCCTTGATCTCCAGGTCGATGCCGTGCTTCTCGAAGATGCCCTGCTTCTTGCCGTAGTAGAACGGCGCGTGCTCGCCGTAGGGGTACCAGTTGAGGGTCAGCGTGACCTTGTCGAGCTCCTTGCCCGAGGCGCTCTTGGACTTGCCGCCCCCTCCCCCGCACGCGGCGGTGAGCGCCACGATGGGGACCAGGGCGAGGGCGAGGCTGCGCAGTTTCATATCGTCTCCGTCGGGTTGGTCAGGTCTCCGTCAGGCAGGTCGCGGGGCGTCGTACGCGGTGGGTCAGTAAGTGGTGGTCACGGCGGAGCCGCGACGGCTCGCGTGCCACGGCAGGAGCAGCTTCTCGGCGAACTCCACGAGCACGAACAGGACGACGCCGATCAGGGACATGACGAGCAGACCGGCGAAGAGCATGGGGGTGTCGAGGTTGCCGTTGGCCTGCTGGATCACGTATCCGAGGCCCTCGTTGGCCCCGACGAACTCGCCGACGACGGCACCCGTGACGGCGAGCGTCACGGCGACCTTCAGCCCGGAGAACAGGTGCGGCAGCGACGCCGGGAAACGGATCTTGGCGAAGGTCTGCAGCGGGCCCGCGCCCATCGTCGCCGACAGCTGGATCATCTCCGGGTCGACCGCCTTCAGCCCGGTCACCATCGAGATGACGACGGGGAAGAACGCGATGAGCACCGCGACGACGACCTTCGGAGCGAGGCCGAAGCCGAGCCAGACGACGAGCAGCGGCGCGATCGCGACCTTCGGGATGACCTGCGCGAACAGCAGGACGGGATAGAGCGTCTTCTCGATCGCCGTGGAGTACACCATGACGACGGCGGCGAGGACGCCGATGATGGCGGCGATGACGAAGCCGAGCAGCGTCTCGTACGTGGTGACCCAGGTGTGGTGCCAGATGTAGCCCGCCTTGTCGCTCATCACCTGGAACGTCTTGGCCGGCGACGGCACCAGGTAGGCCTCGACCAGCTTGGCGGCGGTGATCACCCACCAGGCGACGAAACAGGCGACGAGCAGGGCCACGGGCCGCCACGACCGCAGGACCGCCTCGCGGAACCGCTCGCCCGGCCCGGGTCTGTCACGCTCGGCGACTCCGGCCACCGGAACACTGGACGTGGTGCTCTGACTCACCATGAGCTCCTCCGTGCTCGGACCCGCGCTCGGGCTCAGAAAGCGCATTCTGAAAGCGCTTTCTGCTACCGTAGGGACGGCGTACGGTGCGGTCAAGAGGGGTCCCGATCCCGATCTGGGTCGCACGCTCACGGCATGCTGGAGCCAGGAGGGCGCACAATGGGGGACGAAAGGCCGGAGCGGCCGACCAGAAGCACCCGAGCGACGACGCGCGCGCCGAGCCGAGCCGCCCGTGGTCCGACCCCCGACGTGAGCCCCGACGGCACGGCCGACAGCAGCGACTCAGGGGATGGCGTGACAGGCGACGGAAGCAGCGCAATAGGCGCCGATGGCACGGGAGGCGCAGGCGGCATCGCGAGCGGCGGAAGTGGCGCGGCAGGGGCCGGGGCCGGCGGCACCCTGAACCCAGGAGTGGGCGCCGGAGGCGCGCACGTCACACTGCAGGACGTCGCCCGGCGGGCCGAGGTCTCCCTCGCGACCGCCTCCCGCGTGCTCAACGGCACCACCCAGGTCCGCGCCGACCTGCGCGAACGCGTGCTGGCCGCCGCCTCCGCGCTCGCCTACGCGCCCAACGCGCACGCGCAAGCGCTCGCCCGCGCCTCCAGCCAGTCGATCGGCCTGATCTGCCACGACGTCAGCGACCCGTACTTCGCGGCGATCGCCCGCGGCGTCACCCGCACGGCGGCCGAGCACGGCCTGCTCGTCATGCTCGCCAGCACGTTCCGCGACCCGGCGCGGGAGGTCGACTACGTCGCCATGCTCCGCGCCCAGCGCGCCCGCGCGATCCTGCTGATCGGCTCCGGCTTCGAGGACCGCGAGTGGGAGCGGGCGATGAGCGCCGAGCTCGACCCGTACCTGCGGACCGGAGGCCGCGTGGCGGTCCTCAGCCGCCACCGCAGCCTCCGCGTCGACACCGTCCAGCCGGAGAACCGGGAGGGCGCCGCCGCCCTCGCCCGCGCCCTCCTCGACCTGGGCCACCGCGACTTCGCCGTGCTCACCGGGCCCCACACGCTCACGACCGTGTCCGACCGGCTGGGCGGCTTCCGCGACGCCCTCGCCGAGGCCGGGGTCGACCTCCCCGACGACCAGATCATCGGGGAGTCCTTCACCCGCGACGGCGGCTACGCCGCCGCGACCGAGCTGCTCCGCCGCGGCTTGCGGGCGACCTGCGTGTTCGCCCTCACCGACGTCATGGCGATCGGCGCCCTGTCGGCCTTCCGCGACCACGGCGTCGACGTGCCGAGCCAGGTCTCTCTGGCCGGCTTCGACGACATCCCCATCGTCCGCGACCTGGTCCCGCCGCTGACCACCGTCGCCCTGCCGCTCGAAGAGCTCGGCGAGCGCGTCATGAACCTCGCCCTCCGCGAGCCCGCCCGCCGCAGCCGCGTCGAGCGCATCACCGGCGAGGTCGTCCTCCGCGCCAGCACCACAGCCCCTCGCCGCTGGCGCGCCGGGTAAGCGTCTCGCCTGGGCTGAACGCCGCTGTGTCACGATGGGCTGGGCCCTGATCGATCATCCAGCGATGTCGGCTCGAACGTGAAGGAGACGATGTGAGTTATCCACCGGCGCGCTACGAGGGCGAGCACGGCGAGGTCAGCGCCACCTACCGGCCGGCCGACCACGAGCCCGAGGTCACCTACCGGTCCGGCAACACCGTGCACTATCTGGCGACCGGTGCGTCGACGGGCGGGCTGTTCGGCATGTATCGCTGGGAGTTCGGGCCGAAGCCGAGCGGACCGAGCGCGCACTTCCACCGGTCGATCTCCGAGTCGTTCTACATCCTCAGTGGAACGGTCCGCATCTACAACGGCGAGCGCTGGATCGACACGGTTCCCGGCGATTTCGTGCACGTGCCCGCGGGCGGCATCCACGCCTTTCGCAATGAGTCCGGGGAACCCGCCTCGATGCTGCTGCATTTCTCCCCGGGCGCGCCGCGCGAAGGCTACTTCGAGGGCCTCGCCGCGGGGCTGGACGGGATGAGCGACGAGGAACGCGCCGCGTTCTACCTGCGCCACGACAACCACTGGATCTGACGCGCTCGTACGGGCCGATCCGCCTTCCTCCGGCACGCGAGGGAGGCGGATCGGTCGTACGGGGGAGGCCGGAAGATGGCTCGCACCGGCGATCCCCCGGCGGCCGGAGATCCCGAGGATTGCGGCATCACCCCACGTCCTCGGGAGTCGCCGTGAACATCAGCAGGATCTCTTTCGTCGCCGCACCAGCGCTCGTGGGCGCGTACGGCGTGGCCCGTCTGATCGACCGCCAGAGCCGCTTCGGCTGGACGTTCGGCCACGTGCTGATGCTGACCGGTCTCGTGCTGTTCGGCTCGGTCATCCTCGGATTGCGCCGGCTCGCTCCGGGCCGGACCGCCACGGCGTTCGCCGCGATCGGCCTGATCGGGCTGGCCGCCTCGATCACGCAGATCGGCATCGACATCGTCGTCGGCCTGCTCGCCCGCGACGCCGCCGACAAGAGCCGGATGTTCGACCAGATCCAGGACGTCCCCGGCGTGATGCCGGTCGTCTACACCATCGTGCCGATCCTGTTCTACGTCGGGCTGCTCGGGCTCACGATCGTGGCGGCCGTGGTGAACGCGCGGGTCGTTCCCTGGTGGACGCCCATCCTCATCCTGGCCGGCACGGTCGCCGCGGCGGCGAGCCTGGACTACATTCCCGCGACCGGCGTCCTCTACGTCCTCGCGCTCGCACCGCCGGCCGTCCGCGGTTCGCACCGCGCCGCCCACGCACTCGTGTGACGAGCCAACGGCTTTCACCGACAGAATGTATGAAGCCGGACACTGGGAAGATGCTCACGTGAGTGCGCTCAAGGCGTGGGACCGCCTGTCCCCTGGCGTGCGGCCGTACGTCGCGGATGCGGGGGTCGCCCTGCTCGTGCTCGCCGTGCTGTACGCCCCGCTGGTGATCCCGCGGCCGGAGCAGCCGGGTCCGTTCTCACCGTGGGTCTGGGTGCTCATGGCGGGCGCCTCGTTGCCGCTCGTCCTCCGGCGGCGGTTCCCCATCCTCTGCCTGCTCGCCATCTTCGTGTCGCTGATGGCGTACAACATCCGGAACGACGGGCCGTCGGAGCCGATCGCCTGGGGAATCCTGGTGGCCCTCTACTCGCTCGCCTGGGTGGGGCGGAAGTGGCATCGGATCTTCGCCGTCGTGCTGGTCACCGTGACCAGCGTGGCCACCATGAAGAGCCCGACGACGGCACTGATCGGGCTGCTCACCGGCTCGGCCGCCCTGGTCCTCGGCACGCTCGCGCAGCGCCGGGAGCAGCGGCTGCAGGACCTCGCCTACCGTGCCGGCCAGCTGGAACGCGACCGTGCGGCCGAGGCCGCCCGCGCGGTGGCCACCGAACGCGCCCGCATCGCCCGGGACATGCACGACGTGCTGGCCCACGCCGTCAGTCTGATGATCGTTCAGGCCGAGGCGGGGCCGGTCGCGGTGCGTACGATGCCGGACCGGGCGGAGAAGGCGTTCGACGCGATCGCCGCCGCCGGCCGGGACGCGATGACGCAGCTCCGCCGTACGCTCGGCGTCCTCAAGGAGGAGCAGGACACCGGCATCCGTGCCCCGCAGCCGACCGCCGCGGCCATCCCCTCGCTGGTGGCCCAGGTCAAGGAAACCGGGCTGGCCGCGTCCTACGCGGTGACCGGCGACGCGGGCCGGCTGACGGCCGACGCCGAGGTGGCCGCGTTCCGGATCGTGCAGGAGGCGCTCACCAACACGCTCAAGCACGCGGCCGCCACCAAGGTCGCGGTCACTCTGGACTGGGGAGAGTCACTCGTGATCACTGTTCGGGACGACGGAACCGGCTCGGGCACGCTCGGCGGCTCCGGCCACGGGCTCATCGGGATCCGGGAGCGCGCCCTGGCCTGCGGCGGCACCGCCTCCGCGCACGGCGGCACGGGCGGCTTCACCGTCACCGCGACCCTGCCGGTGGTGGCCCCGTGACCGTCAGCATCGTCATCGCCGACGACCAGGAGCTCGTGCGCAGCGGCTTCGCGATGATCCTGGACTCCCAGCCCGACTTCACGGTGGTGGCCGAGGCATCCGACGGCGCGGAGGCGGTCGCCGCGGTGACCGAGTACGCCCCGGACGTGGTGCTGCTCGACATCCGGATGCCGCGCATGGACGGCATCGAGGCGGCGCGGCGGATCTGCGCCGGTTCCTCCAGCCGGGTGCTGATGCTGACGACGTTCGACCAGGACGACTACGTGTACGACGCGCTGTACGCCGGCGCGAGCGGGTTCCTGCTCAAGGACGTACGCCGGGACGACCTCGTCCACGCCGTCCGCGTGGTCGCGGTGGGCGAGTCCCTGCTGGCCCCGACGGTGACCCGCCGGTTGATCTCCGACCTGGTCGCGCGGCGGCCCCGCTCGGACGTCTCCCCCGCGACCGGCCTCGACGCGCTCACGAGCCGGGAGAAGGAGACGCTCGTACTCCTAGGCCGTGGCCTGTCGAACTCCGAGATCGCCACGGCCATGGTCGTCAGCGAGCACACGGTGAAGACGCACGTGAGCAACGTGCTCGCCAAGCTGGGCCTACGCGACCGCGTCCAGGCCGTCATCGCCGCGTACGAGTCCGGCCTCATCGTCGCCGGCTCCTCCTGACCGCCCCCGGCGCGGTCAGGCGACCGGAGCGCCCATCGGCGGCGGAGTGGGCGGCGGCGGCGGAGTGGGCGGCGACGGCGACGTGGGACGCGGTCTGTTCCAAGCGTCGGTGATGCTCTCGAGCCCACGGTTGACGCCGAGACCGGCCAGGACGATCAGACCGGTGACGAGGCTCGTCACCCAGAAGGAGACGTTGTTGTAGACGATCAGGGTGCCGATGAGCGCGACGACCATGAAGCCGAGAAGAGTGCCGAAGACGCCGGCCCGCCGCCCGAACACGCTCGTACCGCCGAGCAGCACGACCGCGAACGCCGACACGGTGAGGTTCGCGCCGTTCGCGGCGTCGGCCGCCTGAAGGCGCATGACCAGGGCGATACCGCCCAGTCCGGCGAGGAAGCTCGATCCGGTGAGGCCGGCGATGGCCCCCAGACCGTCCCACACGCGCAGGCCGCCGGGGTCCCGGCCGGCACCGAGCCGTGTGCGCACGGCAGGGACCAGCCACAGCGCGCCGCCGCCGACCGACACCAGGGCGAACAGGGCGAACCACAGGGCGGTGGGGTAACTTCCGCTCCCCAGGCGCAGCGGGATCATCCCGCGGTTGGAGGTCAACCCGAGGATCGCCGCCTGGATGACGGTCGCCGCGCCGAACGTCGCCGCCCATCCCGGCACCAAGAAGACGGCGACCAGCAGGCCGAGGACGAACCCGATGACGGTCGCGAGCAGGACCGCCGTGATCATGGCGACCGGTTTCCCCCACCCGTGCTGGGTCACGAGTGAGGCGGTCAGCACGCCAGTGAACCCGGCGATGGGGCCGACGGCGAGGTTGGGCGAGGCCGTCCGCATCGAGAACGCGAGCCCGGCGGCGGCCAGCCCGAGGTACCCGGCCTGGGAGAACGCGGCGGTGAGATTCTGATGGGGCGTCATCACCAGAGTGGCGGCGATGAGCACGACGGCGATGAGGGCGAGCACGCCCTCCCAGATCAGGTGGACGGCGAGGCGATCCCGCTCGGCGGGATCGGCGAAAGGCGGCCAGGTTCCCGGCAGGGGCGGCGGTCCGGGGGCTCCCGGCGGTCCGGGGGGTTCCGGTGGGGCGGGCCATGGCCCCGGCGGATTGCCCCACGGTCCCTGCCCGTACGACCAGGGCGGCGGACCGGCGTACGGTCCGGCGGGCGGCTGCGGCGGTCCCGGTGGGGGCTGCTGGGATCCGGCGGGCGGCTGCGGCGATCCGGGCGGGGGCTGCTGGGATCCGGCGGGGGGATGCTGCGCCCCGGGCGAGGGCGGCGATCCGGGGGCCGGCCGGTCGGGAGGAACGGAAGTGGGCTCTTCGCGCGGTTCCGGTTCGTCGGGGGACTGACTCATGATCGCCTCCCAGGACCCTGTATGGCGCGTGAGTCTAATGAACGGAAGCGATCACCGATAGAGCCGTTTCCGGCCACCGCGCGAGGGTCACGGCGGGCGCGCGACCGTCGCGAGCGGCGGGGGTGCGTACGGGGTTCGCTGTCAGAACGGTTCGGGTTCACCGCCCGAAATCCGGCTTGCCTCCGCCGTCGTCAGGCCTCGGGGATGCCGAACTCGGCGCGGTCGGCGTCGATCAGGTCTCCCAGAAGCGCGATGGTGGCGGCGGCCAGGTCCGCCACGGCGGCGTCGGAGGCCTGTGACTCGCTTTCGAACGCGCGCCGAACGGTTCGCGCGAGGAGGTCGGCCCGCTGCTCGGGGCCGTCCACCGGCGAAGCGCCCTCGGCCCGCAGGAAGCCCTCGAAGGTCGCCTGGTAGGCGTAACCGACCTCATCGACGCTCAGGTCGTCGCGCAGCAGGCCGTGCTCGGCGAGCAACGCGAAGTATCCGCGCATCACGCTGCTGTGCCGGTCATCGCGTGCGGTGTCGGGTGAGGCGGTCAGCTTGCCGAGCAACTCGGGGTCGCCCAGCAGGAAACTGCGCAGCAGCGGCCGGTTCACGATGGCCAGGAAGTAGGTGTGGGCGAAGCGGTGCAGCAGGCACGTCCGCGGGTCCTGCCGCAGGGCCTGGCATAGCTCGTCCACCGCGTGGAGCACCTCGCGCGCGAACACCGCACCGAACAGCTGTTCCCGCGCTTTCCAGTGCAGATAGACGGTGCCCTTACCGATGCCGGCTCCGGCGGCCACGTCGTCGATGGTCACCCGCCGGTAGCCGTGGCGCAGCAGCAAATCGGCCGCCGCGTCAAGGATCCTCGCGGCTCGTTCGGCTCGCTGCCGGGGGTCCCGGAGTCGTTCGGAAGAGGCGCTCACACGCGGACCATATGACCAGATGGCGAATCTAGTCAATCTTCGGTTAGTAGTTGACCAAATTTCAAAAATAGTCATATGGTCACGTCGACACAGCGGCACCCCGTGCGAACAGGAGCGATCCATGAACACCGCCATCGACACTCGCGACAAGACCGTCCTGGTCACCGGCGCCACCGGGAACCAGGGCGGCGCCACCGCCCGCCACCTGCTCGCCGCCGGTTGGCGGGTCCGCGCCCTCGTCCGAGACGACACCGCGCCGACGGCCATCGCACTCGCCGCCGCCGGCGCCGAACTCGTCCGCGGCGACCTGGACGACCGCACCTCCCTCGACGCGGCGGCACGCGGCGCGTACGGCATCTACAGCGTCCAGTCCGCCAACCCCAACGAACTGGCCCAGGGCAAGAACGTCGCGGACGCCGCCAAGGCCGCGAACGTACGGCACCTGGTCTACTCCTCGGTCGGCGGCGCCGAAAGCCAGAACGGCTTCTACCTGGAGCGAGGCTGGGGACCGATCGAAAAATGGCAGGTCGAAGGGCACATCCGCGACCTGGGCCTCCCCGCGACGATCCTGCGCCCCGCCGGGTTCATGGAGGACTTCACCAGCCCGGCCCGGTTCTTCCAGAACGGCTCGCTCAACGTCTTCTGGCACGACGGCGTGGTGATGCAGCTCATCGCCATCGACGACATCGGTGCGTTCGCCGCGCTGGCCTTCGCGAACCCGGACGAATACGTGGGCAGGGCCATCGAGATCACCGGAGACAGGCTGACCGCCCCGCAGATCGCCGCGGCGCTGAGCACGGCGGCCGGCCGCCCGGTACCGCACACCCGGGTGCCGCTCGACACCCTGTGGGAGCACGCCCCTGAGGCCGCCAAGGTGTTCACCTGGGCGAACGAACGCTACTTCGACACCGACGTCGCGCCCCTGCGGAAGGCCCACCCAGGCCTCATGAACTTCGCCACCTGGCTGGACCGATCGGGCAAGGCCCGGCTCCTGGAGCAACTGGACTCCCTGCCGGCCTGACCGGTTTCAGGCCCCCGGGTCACGGCCGGTGGGAGCGTACGCGTGGCGGTCGCCCGTCAGGACGACGGTTCACGCTTGCCATTGAGGATCCAGCTCAGGTCGACCGTACGGAACGCGATCGAGCGGTGTGATGAGGCGCTGTTCACGTTCTCGTTGACCTCGACCAGGGCGCCGATGCGGTGGTTCGCGAGCGTCGCCATGCTGGAGTAGCCGCCTTCCTGGTAGGAACTGCTCTGCCCGGGCAACGGCGCGTCACCGAAGGCACGGGCGATCGGCCAGGTTCGGCCGGCGTTGTAGCTGATGCGCACCGTCATCCGCGTCCGGGTCTTCGTGCTGGCCGAGTTCAGGAACACCAACCGGGACGGTTTGCCGACGTTGTACCGCAGCGTGGACGCGCCGCAGCCGTTCGTCGGCTCCAGCAGCGCCTTGTCGGGGGCGAACGCCGTGAATCCGCCCTCGATGGTCCCGCGGGCCACTCTTCGGCGCTTCGTGGTGGCCCAGTACTTCTTGAGTGGCCGGTCGTTGCGGTACAGCGTGCCGTCGGCGAGCTCGGCGATCGTGGACTCGCCCGTCTGCTCCTCGTACGCCTTGGTGGACCTGTGGACGATGCGCCGCACCTTCCAGGTCCGGCCGCTGTCGTCGCTGTAGATGTTGCGGAACTGCGCCGGGGCGATCAGCCGCCCGGGGTGGCTCACCGTCGTCTGGATCCCCGTCCCCGGGCCCACGGCGTCCCACGCCCAGGTCTTCCCGTTCGCGAGCTTCTTCGGCTTGAGCTTCGCCGTCATGTCAACGGGCTTGCTCCAGGTGAGGCCGTCGTCGCGGCTGCTCGACAGGTAGACCTTCCGCTGCCCCCACTGCGTGATCCTGGTCGTACCGTGCCCGCCGGTCTCGCTGTAGTGGGCCGAGTTCCACGACATGAACAGCCAGATCCTGCCGGTGCGCAAGTCCGCCACGGGAGTGGGGTTCCCCCACGTGCCGGCGCCCGACCCGACGACCCGCCGCAGCGAGGACCAGGAGGCGCCGCTGTTGGTGGAACGCTTGTAGACCAGGTCGATGTCGCCGTAGTCGGCGCTGCCCTTCACCCTGCCCTCGGCGAAGGCGAGGACCGTGTTCTTCTTGGTACGCACCACCGCCGGGATGCGGAACGAGTGGTATTTGACCCCGCCGACCGCCTCACGCCCGCCGTCGAAGAGGACCCGCTCGGAGTGACGCTGCGCGGCGGCCGATCCGGCGACCACGGCCGACCGGACCGCGGCAGCCTGACTCGACCCGGTCCCGCCGATCGCGACCGCGACCCCGGCGGTCACCACCCCGGCCGCCGCCACCATGGCGACGCGCGCTCTGTCCCTGGTGACCGCTCTCATCCGCATTGCCCCTTACCCCCCGGTTTGATCATGAACGGCGGTAAATATAGCCAGCGCCCGGGGCTACCGTGGACCGCTCCAGTGCTGATGGCGCCGCTGTGCTCGGGAGGAGTGCCGTACGGAGACCGCCGAATGGGCCGAACTCGGGCGAGGCGGTCCGGCGCGTACGGCGTGCTCGGTGGCGGAGCGCGGTTTGCGTCGGCGGATGACGGCTGGCAGCGTGCGTCTACATGGATGAGGATCGCGACTCCGCGCTGTCGCAGGCCGTGCTGCTCCGCGAAGAGGGGCAGGCCGAGCAGGCCCGCGTGCGGCTGCTGGAACTCGCCGAGCGATACCCGGAAGACGCCGAGATCGCCTATCAGACCGCGTGGGCGCACGACGTGCTCGAACTGGAGGCGGAGGCGGTCCCCTTCTACGAGCGGGCGCTGAACGGTTCCGGCCTGTCGATCGAGGACCGGCACGGGGCCTTCTTGGGGCTGGGCAGCACGTACCGGGTGCTGGGCCGCTATGAGTCGTCGGCGGCGATGTTCCGCCGAGGGTTGGCGGAGTTTCCGGGGGACGCGGCGCTGACCACCTTCCTCGCCATGGCCTCCTACAACCTCGGCGAGTCCCGCGACGCGGTGGGGAGCCTGCTCAAGGTGCTGGCCGAGACCAGCGGCGACCCGCGCATCCAGTCGTACCGCAGGGCGATCGGATACTACGCCGACCACCTCGACGAGATCGTGTAACCCGCTCACCTCCAAGGGTGAGACGCGGGTCGCCGGTCCTCGGATCAGCCGGTGACGAACGTCATTCCGCGGGCCTTGAGCGCGGAGTAGGAGGCGGCCGCCGAGGCCTTGTGGTTGCTGTTGTCGGCCGGGTCCCACCAGAAGATGGTGTTGCCCGAGTAGCCGTAGGCGAGGATCGCGTGACCCTCCTTGCTGCCACCCTTCTGCCACGGCGTGTGGTTGCTCCACACCGAGGCGTAGACGCCGTGCTTGCGGTTGATGGACGCCTTGATCTCAGACAGGAGCCGTGAGGAGGATCCGGCGGTGTTGAAATCGTAGATGTGCCGGCCTGCCACCTGGTTGAGCGTCTGCAGTGCGGCGCGGGAGGTGGTGCCGTTCTTCTTCGTGGTGTGCATGTGGCCGGCGAGCTGGGACTGGGTCGGCAGCCTCGAACCGCTGCGGTGCATCGACAGCATGGCCCGCACGACCGCCGGGACGCACCACCAGTCGCGCTGCTGCATCTGCCTCTTGATCGACAGCTGCTTGCCCGCCTGGATCTGGACCTGTGCGGGAGCGGAGGCGGCGGACACCTTGGCGGGAGCGGGGGCGGCGGACGCTTGGGCTGCGGCGCCGAGGGGCCCGACCAGGGCGGCGCTGAGAACAGCGACGCCGATGGCCGTACGACGAGACCTACTCATGGGGGGACTCCTCAATTCGGGTGATCAAGGAGTCTCGTCGCCGTGCCCATCCGTCGACAGTGGCCACGGCCCTAACCGCCCTTAGGCCCCCAGCCCTATGCCTGCCTGCTACGCGGGCAAGCGGCTCGGGCGGGCGGCTCGGGCGGGGCGCCGGAGCCTGGAGCGGCGAACCGGGCGGTGCCGCGGCGGGACAAGCGGCGGCGCGGGGAGTCGTCGAGCCACGTCCCTGGACCCGTTCGCACACAAACTCTCGCCCACGCGGGCGTTTCCGCAGGTGGCGATGGTACGGCCGGAGGGTTTGTGTGCGAGCGGGACCGATTCCAGCGCTACCGTACGTGGATGGCGTGGAAGGGGCCGACGTACCGGTTGGTGGATGGGGAGCGTATCGACGGGGCGTGGTGCCACGTCTGGGTCAAGGGCTATTCCGGCTACCACATGGACGACCTCGTCGCCTACGCGGACGGTTTGATCAGGTGCGGGGAGACGTTCGACCTTGAGGAACTCCGCCGGAGGCTCGAGTCCGGAAAGGTCGCTCTCAGAGATCCTGAACGTTCAGTGCCGGAGCGCCCCAAGCAGACGCCGCGGTGGTCGGCCCGCTATCCGGAGCCAATCACGAACGAGGGTTTCCTGGGCGAGGTCGGCGACGAGATCGAAGCACTGAACGGTCGGCCGACCACTTCGAAGCTGTGCTGGGAGGCGATCAAGCGCTACCAGCGGGAACCTACCGAGGACAACCGGTTGCTGGTCAGGGAGGCGTACCTGGCGATCCCACCGCACAAGCGGGTGTACGTGCTGGGTGACATGGACCGGCAGGACATCCCATTGCGGCAACTGGTCACTGATATCGGTGAGCCGGTGGGCGGCGACGGGCCGATCGCCACCGCGGAGATGCATCGCACGGTCCTGGAGTACTTCAATGCCGGCGATCGAGGAGTGGAACAGAGCCGTGAGCATTACGCGGTCC
The DNA here is from genome assembly GCF_039542055.1 of Actinoallomurus vinaceus. Taxonomy (NCBI): domain Bacteria; kingdom Bacillati; phylum Actinomycetota; class Actinomycetes; order Streptosporangiales; family Thermomonosporaceae; genus Actinoallomurus; species Actinoallomurus vinaceus. The sequence goes on along the minus strand of NZ_BAABHK010000001.1, from coordinate 35,165 downwards.
TGTACGCGGACGATCCGGTAAAGGCCGGGGCAGCGGCGATCACGTTGCATGAGCGCGTCAATCCGTCGACCGAGCCGCCGGAACATCCGGACCTGTGGGCGCTTCGCAACGAGTTCCCGGCCCCGTTCTCCTACAACGGCCAGACCTACCCCACGATCATCCATGGATATTGGGCTGTCGCGGCCGCCGACCGCTCCGATCACGACCGGATCCGGGACGCCGCCACCGTCCACGATGCGCACGAGACCGGCGGCCGTTGCGCTCTGCGGCCGAACTGGGCCATGGCCCGTACCGCCGTCATGGCCGACCTGCTCCGAGCCAAGTTCACCCAGCATCCCGAGCTGGCCGAGATTCTGCTGTCCACCGCGGACGCGCGGATCAGTTACACCGGCATCTCCGAGTCACCGTTCTGGACCGATCGCGGTCCCGGCGAAGGACGCAACTGGGTCGGGCGTTTGCTCGAGCTGATCCGAGCCGAGCTCGCCCAGTCAGACAAGTAGTCGCCCTTACAACCGCCACTCGGCGTCAGCGGACCCGGCTCATCGAGAGGCCGAGCCCAAGTGCTGGCCGTAAACGTGGACGGTCTGGCCGCGGTATTGGATGTCGCGCAGGTGGCGGTGGCCGATCCGCTCCGCGACGGCTATGGAACGGGGATTGTCCGGCAGGATGACGCAGATCACTTCCTGTGCGCCCAACTCCTCGCGGCAATAGTCCAGAGAAGCGCGGGCCGCCTCTGTGGCGTAGCCCTTTCCCCAGTGTTCTCGTGCCAGGCACCAGCCGACTCCCAGCCCCGGAAACCCGTGGGGCTGCCAGGGCCCGGCGCGCCCTACGAACTGGCCGGTGGCCTTCTCGACGAGCGCCCAGTGGGAGTAGCCGCGGATCTCCCGGTGGCCGATGAACATGGCGAGACTTCGCCAAGCGTCGGCGGGTGAGGTGCCGACACTTTCCGCCAGCCCTCCCGCGACCTCCGGATCGGCCAGCATCGCAGCGTAATCGGCGAAGTCGTCGCCCGTCAGCGGTCGCATGATGAGTCGATCCGTCTCCAGCACAGTCATGACCGAAGTATCCGTTAGGAGGTTGGTATCCGCATCCGATCCACGGCGTGGCCTTAGGAACACCGTCATGGCCAGCGGGGCAGGAGCTCGAACCAGACCGCTTTTCCGTGCGCGGTGGGGTGCCAGCCGGCGTCGGTGGACAGCGCGCCGACGATGAGGAGGCCGCGCCCGCTCGTGGCGTCGAGCGCCGGATCCTTGGCGGCCGGTGGAGCGCCGGACGGGTCGTGGACCTCGACGCGCAACCGGTCGCCGTCCCGGATCAGCAGGAGCCGCAGCGTCGACCCCGGCATCGCGGCGGCGTAGCGGACCGCGTTGGTGACGAGCTCGCAGCCGAGCAGTTCGGCGGTGTCGGCGGCGTCGGGAATCCCCCACGCGTGAGAGACCGCCGTGAGAAAACGGCGGGCGGGCGTCGCCGATTCGGGTCTTATCGGGAGTCGTATCTCCCCCAGCAGCACTCCTCTAATCTCCCCGCGCTCCCATGCGATACGACGTTCTTCTACTCGACGCACAACCGGCACCGCCCCTCGTGATCTCTCCGATTCCGCCGATTCGCCACCATCCTGACCACGGGTAACTACGCTTGGTGCTGGCATCGATACCCAGCATGGAATGCCTTTCACTTCATGAATTCGCCGCGCACTGAAGTGAGGCTCCGTGAACCCCCCGGAAAGCAGTACAGAAAGGGACATAGATGCGCAGTCCAACGCTGATCGCGCTCGGTTCCGAACTACGCCGCTACCGACTCGCCGCCGGCAACATGACCCAGGGCCACCTGGCCAAGCTGATCAACTACTCAGAAGGGATGATCAGCAACGTCGAGACCGCCCAGAAGGCCCCCCGTCGCGACTTCGTCGAACGCTGCGACCAGGCCCTGAGCACCGGCGGAGCACTCATGGTGCTCCACGGCCTCCTCAAACACGAGACCCACCCCGTCCAGTCGTTCGCTCACTACATCGAAGCGGAGCGGCAGGCCGCAGGCATCCATATGTGGGATGTCGTCGTGGTTCCGGGCATCTTCCAGACGCCGGAGTACGCCCGCGCCCTGCTCACGGCGGGTCTACCGGCCGCCCGGCCCGAAGTCATCGACGATCTGGTCACCGCGCGGATCGAACGCCAGGAAATCCTCAATCGCGATAAGCCACCCATGCTGTGGGCGATCATCGACGAGTCGGTCATCCGCCGCGCAATCGGCGACAAAGAAACACAGCACGCCCAACTCGACAGACTGGCCCAACTGGCGAACCGGCCAGGAATCAACATACAGATGATCCCTCATGCCACCGGGGCGCACGCGGGCCTCACCTCAAGCTTCTTAATTCTTAGCTTCGACGGCTCGCCAGACCTGGCTTACAGTGAAGATCCGGCAAGCAATCACCTCCACGAGAAGCCAGAACTAGTCAAAACGATGTCCGAAACCTACGAGGCCCTACGCGTCGTCGCGTTGCCGGTATCCGCGTCGTTGGATCTAATCCGGCAGGTTCAGGAGGAGCTGTGAAACAGCAGAACGTCGAATGGCGTAAGTCCAGCCGCTCGGGTGCCAACGGCGGGACGTGCGTCGAGGTCGCCGTCGTCACCACCCGACCGTGATCGGCGGAGCCATGCTCACGGCAACCATCAGCGGATGGCATAAGTCCAGCCGGTCCGGTGCCAACGGCGGCGACTACGTCGAAATCGCTGTCGTCGCCACCCGACCGTAAAGGCGGCCCCTTCGCCTCAGACACCGCCAGGGGGTGCCTGAGGGGCGGGGGTCAGACCTTGCGGATCGTGATGGCGTTGTCGCGTACGCCGGATGAGTCGCCTCCCGACTGCTCAGCGCCGGCGATCGCGGCGGGACGGAAAAACCCGGTTGACGTGGACCGTATGGTCTATTCGCGTGACCGATATCGACGATCTCCTCACAGCCTATGACGACCAGATGCGAGGAGAACCGCCCACCCCTCCAAAGGGAGTCCGATACGAGCAGGACGGGCCGTTGCTGCGGATCGTCGGCCAATTCCGCGGGTTCATCAGCTGCCCGCGCGACGTGGGACTACGTGGCTCTGACCTCGACGGGCTGATCCGGCGCCAACGCGACTACTTCGCCGCACGCGGAGAGGCGGTGGAGTGGAAGACCCGTGGGCATGACCGACCGGCCGACCTCGTCGACCGCCTGAGGGCCGCCGGTTTCGTCCCCGAAGAGCAGGAGACCGTCATGATCGGTCGCGCCGACGAGATGGCCGGGGCGCCGGTCCTGCCGGACGGCGTCCGCCTGCGCCAGGTCACCACAGATGCTGACATGCACCGCATAGCGGCGATGGAGTCCATCGTCTGGGGCCAGAACCAGAGTTGGCTCGCCGACGACCTGATCGCGCGAATCTCCGCGGCGCCGGCTGAGATCGCGGTCATGGTCGCCGAGGCCGACGGCGAGGTCGTTTCCGCCGCATGGCTCGTGTTTCGAGCGGGCACGGAGTTCGCTTCGCTCTGGGGCGGATCGACGCTGCCCGCATGGCGAGGGCAGGGGATCTATCGCGCGCTGGTGGCCGCCCGTGCCCGGCTCGCCACCGCCCGCGGGGTCACCTACCTCCAGGTGGACGCCTCCGACGCCAGCGCGCCCATTCTGCGCGCACTCGGGTTCCAGGCCGTGACCACCACGACCCCCTTTGTGTGGTCACCGACTCCTTGATTCCGGTGCGAACGGCGGCAAGTGCGTCGAGGTCGCCGCCGTTGTCACCCGAGCGTGTGCTCAGACGCCGGTCCGCCCGTCGACGAGTTCGCGCACGATGTCGAGGTGGCCGTTGTGGCGAGAGATCTCCTCGATGAGGTGGAGGACGATCCAGCGGAGGTCCGCGTGACGGCCGTCCCGGAAGGGGCGGCTCGCCGTCGTGTTCAGGTCATGGTCGGACACCAGGCGGCGGTAGCGGGCGCTCTGCTCCTCGTACTCGGCGAGAAGGCGGGGCAGCGGGATGTCGATCGCCTGTCGCATCTCGGGGTCCGGGTCCTCGTCGGTTGCCTCCGTCAGGGGGCCTTCGGGCTCCTCGCCCAGGAACATCACCTGGAACCAGTGGTACTCGACCCAGCGGAGATGGCCGATCAGGCCGCACATCGTCATCAAGGGTGAGTTCGGAAGCGGGGCCTTGCGGGCGTCCTCCGCGGACAGTCCCTCGCACTTGGCTCGGGCCGTGTCACGGGCGTAATCGAGGAAGGTGGCCAGTTGCGTGCGCTCGTCCCAGGCGGGAGGCGTGTCGGTGCGTCGTGTCATCGCGGGCAGCCTCCCGCAGCGCGGATGCGGTGTCGAATGAAATCGACCACACCGAGCCGGACGGCCCGTCTGGCTCTGGCGCCTATCGGTGTCTGTCCCTACCGCGTGAGCGGTCAGCTCAGGTCGGTGAGGAGGGCGCGTACCTCGTCGGCTTCGGGAACGCCGATGCCGGTGTAGACGTAGAGGGCGCGTTCGGCGTGGACGCGTGCCGTGTCCGGCTGGCCGAGGTCGCGGTGGGCGTGTGCCAGCCCGTGCTCGGCGCGGGCCTGTTCGGGCCGGTTGCCCTGTTCGACGGCGTGGCTGAGGGCGACCTCGTGGCAGGAGACCGCTTCGTCGGGCCGGCCCATGGATCGGGCCACCTCGCCCAGGCCGTTGAGGGCGGAGGCCTCCTCGGTCCGGTTGCCGAGCAGTCGGTAGAGCTTCAATGCCTGCTGATGGTGGTCGCTCGCCTGCTCGTAGTGGCCTTGGCTTCGGTACACGACGCCCAAGTGGTCAAGAGTGCGGGCCTCGCCGCCCCGGTTGCCGACCTGCCGATGCAGGTCGAGGGCCTGCCGATGGTGGTCGCTGGCCTCGCTGTAGCGGCCTTGCTGTTGGTAGCTGCGGGCCAGGTTGCCCAGGATGTGGGCCTCGCCGACCTGGTTGCCGATCCGGCGGCTCAGGGCGAGCCCGTGCTCGAAGTGCTCATGGACCCGGTCGTATTCGCGTCTGCGCAGGTGGACGTTGCCGATGGTGTTGAGCGCACGAGAGGCCGCATACAGATCGTCGCATTCGAGGGCCAGTTCCAGAGCCCGTCGTGAGCGGGCCAGCGCCTCGTCGTGGTCGCCGAGCCGGTAGCTGAGCCAGCCCAGGTCGACCAGTGCGGTGGCCTCGCCCGCCTTGTCGCCGAGCCGGCGACTCGCGGTCAGCGCGTGGGTGTGCAGGGTCAGGGCGTCACTGGGGTGCCCACGGGCGTCGAGGTAGGGCCGCAGCGTCGTCGCCAGGTCGCCCGTGATGGGTGGTCCGTGTTCCGCGGTGTGGGCGCCGACCGCGAGCAGGTTGGCCCGCTCGGCCTCCAGCCAGGCGGTCGCCTCGGCCTCGCCGGAGAACGACAGGATCGACCCGTCCGGCGCGGGAACCCGGGGCGACCGGCTCCGCCCGTAGTCGAAGAGGACGTCCACGGCCAGGCGCGCCCCGTGCAGGTAGTGCTCGGACAGTCTGGCCAGCGCGGCCCGCTGCTCGTCCCGCGTCTCCGTCGCGAGCACGATCGTACGGGCGTGGGCCCGCAGCAGATCGTGGAAGGTGTACCGGGCGGGCTCGTGCTGCAGCAGGACGTGCGCGTCCAGCAGATCTTCCAGCAGGTCCTCGGCCGTCTCCGGGGGCAGGTCGGCGAGCGCGGCGGCGGCGTTCGCGTCGATGTCGCGGCCCGGGTGCAGGCCGAGGAGCCGGAACATGCGCTGCCGGGCCGGGTCGAGCTGCTCGTAGGACAGGTTGAACGCGGCGGCGACACCGCGCTCGGAGGTGGCCAGTTCGGCGAGCCTGCGGCGCTGGTCGCGCAGCCGGTCGGCCAGGTACGCGACGGTCCACCGGGGCCGGTGGCGCAGCCGGGCGGCGGCGATCCGTACCGCCAGCGGGAGGAATCCGCACAGTTGCAGCACGTCCAGCACGGCTACCGGCTCGGCCTCCGCCCGGGCGCCGACGATGCGGGTGAACATCGCGACCGCGTCGGCGGGAGGCAGCAGGTCGACCGACAGCGTCTGTGCGCCGTCCAGATCGGTCAGCCGCCGTCGGCTGGTGATGAGGAGCAGGCTGCCGGATGCGCCGGGCAGCAGTGGCCGTACGTGATCGGTGCCGACGGCGTTGTCGAGAACGGCCAGCACCCGGCGGCCGGCCAGTTCCGCCCGCCACAGCGCGGACCGGTCGGTGACCGAGACCGGAATGCGCTCGCCCGGGACCCCGAGCTGCCGCAGCAGGATCTCCAGCGCCGCGCCCGCGTCCATCGGCTCCTGACCCGCCGTATGTCCGTACAGGTCGACGAACAGCTGCCCGTCCGGAAACCGGTCGGCGAGCCGGTGCGCGGCGCGGATGGCCAGCGTCGTCTTACCGATGCCGGCCATTCCGTCCAGAGCCGCGAGCGTCACCACCCCCGGCCGGGCATGGGCGAGCCAGTCGAGTTCGTCGGTCCGCCCGGCGAAGTCGGAGGTGTCGTACGGCAGGTAATACGCGCGCCGAGCGCCCGCAGTGTCCGGTTCGGGCGATCGGTGCGCGGGTCCCTCGGGCGCGGGCGAGGTGAGCGACGGACCGGCGCCGGGTGGCGTGAACGCGGAGTCGGCGAGGGCGGTGACCGGGAGCTCCGGCACGGGTGCGGGCGCGGAGTCGGTGACCGGGAGCTCCGGCACGGGTGCGGGCGCGGAGTCGGTGACCGGGAGCTCCGGCACGGGTGCGGGCGCAGAGTCCGGCGGCTCCGGTACAGGTGCGGGCGCAGCGTCCCCGGGCTGCGGCTGGGCGGGCTGGTAGAGCCGGAGGTCGTCGCGGAGGATCGCGTCTTCGAGGGCGATGAAAGAGCGATTTGGATCGAGCCCTTGCTGCTCGGCCAGGGTGGTGCGGAAGTTCCGCGCCACCGCCAGCGCGTCGGCCTGCCGTCCCGAACGGTGCAGAGCGAGCATGAGCTGGCTGGTGAGCCGTGCCCGTATCGGGTGCGCCGCCACCAGCCTGGTCAGTTCGTGGATGAGATCCTCGTGGCGGCCTGACGCCAGTTCCAGATCGACCAGCCGCTCGACGGCGGACAGCCGCCGTTCCTCCAGCAGGGTGCGTGCTTCGCGTACGTAGTCGGCGGTGACGTCCGCGAACGGCTCCCCTCGCCACAGTGCCAGCGCCGCTCGCATCTCCTCGACCGTCGCGGCGGTGACGCGAGCGGTGAACTCGGCCAGGTCGAGCCGGTCCGGACCGGCGGTGATCACGTAGCCCGACGGGCGGGTGGTCAGTACGTCGGCCGCACCGGCCGCCCGCAGGACACGGCGGATCGCGGTGATCGCGGCATGGATCTGCGCACGGGCGGTGTCGGGCGGGGTGAGGCCCCAGACGGCGTCGATGAGCCGGTCGGCGCTCAGCACCTTCCCGGCGTTGAGCAGCAGATAGCCGAGCACGGCACGGTGCCGGGGAGCCAGACCGGGCAAGGGCAGTCCGTCGGCGGACACCTCCACCGGTCCGAGCAGCGTGAACCGCAGCCCCAAACCCCCACCCCCGTGCGGCATAGCCCGTCTAACTGGGCATCCATCGCAAACGCATCGCGAATGTATCAACCGGCCCCTGGATGCTCATCGGCATGCGACTTCCGCTGATCGAGCCTGAGACCGCCGACGCTGAGACCGCGGACCTGATGGCCGCCATGCAGCGTACGGCCGGGGTCACGCCGAACATGGTCAAAGCAATGGCCAACAGCCCGGCGACGCTGCGGGGCTACCTCGGCTTCATCGTCGCGCTGCGCGACGGCGGCGACCTGCCCGCTCCGGTACGGGCGCGGATCGCGCTGCTGGTCGCCCAGGAGTACGGATCGGACTATTGCCTGTCCGCCCACACCTACCTGGGCGTCAACCTGACCGGGCTGAGCGCCGCGGAAGCCGCTCGCGCCCGCGCCGGCGAGTCCGACGATCCGGTCTCCGCCGCGGCGTTGGCGTTCGCGACCGCGCTGCTGCGCACCGGCGGGGACGTCACCGACGACGACCTGGCCGCGGCCGACCTGGCGGACCTGGCACCGGGACAGCGCGTCGAGATCGTCGCGCAGGTGGTGCTCGGTGTCCTCTGTGGCCTTCTCACCAAGGCGGGCCGCATCGACAACGACTGGCCGCTGGTCAGCCACACCGACTGATTGCGAATCAGCTGAAAGGAACGAACATGCAGGCACGAATGAAGAACCCGGCCTTTGTGCTGCCGGACGGTCTCAAGGGCATCCAGACCATCTTCAAGGGGATCTACTCCGGTGGCGCCCCGAACGAGCTGCTGGAGATGACCGCGCTGCGTGCCAGCCAGATCAACGGATGCAGCGCGTGCGTCCACGCCCACGTGCAGAACCTGAAGAAGGCCGGGGAGAGCGAGGAGCGCGTCGGCACCGTGGCCGCCTGGCAGGAGGCGCCGTTCTACAGCGACGCCGAACGGGCCGCGCTCGCGCTGGCCGAGGCGATGACCCGCAACATCGCCGACCGTTCCGGTGACGCGGTGCCCGACGAGCTGTGGGACCAGGTCGCCGACCACTTCGACGAGAAGCAGCTGTCGGCCATCGTCCTCAACATCGCGGTGACCAACATGTTCAACCGGCTCAACGCCACCATCAAGGAGCCGGCCGGCCAGAACTGGGCCTGACCGCTCTCCCTCGTACTTCCTTCAAAAACCCGTCACATCCCTTCCACCGGATCCGTCATAGCAGCGGAACCGGATCGAAGATCGAGAGAGGAAACCCGTCATGACCACCGAGTCGCGGCTGCCCAACCCCGTCAAGCTCGTCCCCGAGTTCGGGCCGGTCACCGGAGCCCTGTTCAAGGCCACCGGGAACGGTACGGTCCCGCAGACCACCATCAGCCTGATGCAACTGCGCGCCGGCCAGATCGTGGGCAACACCTACCTGACCGTCCTGCACACCGGCAGCCTGCGCAAAGCCGGGGAGTCCGAAGAGCGCATCACCGCCGTGGCGACCTGGAAGGACGCGCCGTACTTCACCGAAGCCGAGCGTGCCGCGCTGGCGCTGGTCGAGGCCGTGTACACCCCGAACCCCCGCGGCGAGCGCGTCTCCGACGAGCTCTACGCCCTGGCGTCCAAGCACTACGACGAGAAGGCTCTCGCCACGCTGGCCATCGCGATCGGCCAGGTCGGCTTCTTCGTCCCCCTCGCCCTCATCGGCAGGCCGCTGCCGGGCAAGTCCCCCGCGGAGCAGTGGCGGGACTGAGCGCGCCCTACAGTATTCCTCCGGCCGCTCTACCTGGGAGGACTCGTGCACTCGCTGACGAACGACGATGTCAAGCTGGCGGCAGAGCGGATCGCCGGCGTGGTCCGGCCGGTCACCGTCGTTCCCGCCGACTCGGACGTCTTCGGCAGCGGAGTGCACCTGGCGTTGGAGTTCATGCAGTACACCGGCTCCTTCAAGGCCCGTGGTGCGGCCAACTTCGTCGCCGCGCACCTGGCTGCGGGCACCCTGCCCGCAGCCGGGATCATCACCTCCACGGGCCGCAACGCCGACCTCGGGTTCGCCTGGGCGGCCCGGCGGTACGGGGTGCCGGTGACCTCGTTCCTGCCCGAGACCGCCGCGCCGGTCATGGTCGGCCGGCTGCGGGCCCTGGACGCGGACGTACGGGTGGACGCCGACCACACGGCCGCGGCTGGGGAGTTCGCCGAACGGACCGGTGCGGTCGACGCGTACGCCGCCGACGCCTTGCTGGCGGCGGCGGGCTCGGGCACGCTCCTGCCGGAGCTCGCGGCCGCCGTCCCGGGCCTGGACACGGTCGTGGTCGCGGTCGGTGCCGGCGGCATGTTCGCGGGCATCACCGCCGCCGCCGACCAGCACGGGATCCGGGTCGTGGCCGCCGAGCCGCAGGGCTGCCCGGCCCTGCACGCGGCACTGGCGGCAGGCAGGATCGTCGACGTCCCGATGGACTCCGTGGCCGCCGACTCGCTCGGCTCGCTCCGCGTCCTCCCCGCGGCCTTCCACTGGGCGCGGTCCGCCGACGTACGATCCGTCCTCGTGGACGATCCGGCGATCGTCCGCGCCAGGCAACTGCTGTGGGACCACCACCGACTGGCCGTCGAGCACGGCTCGGCCGCCACCCTGGCCGCCTTGATCGGCGGCGCTTACCGGCCCGCGGACGGCGAGCGGACCGCCGTCGTCCTGTGCGGGGCCAACACCGACCCCGGCGACCTGGTCCAGCCGCCGAAAGAACGGTGACCGCGGCGGCATGGGTCGATGCCGCGCCCTGTGAACACCACCTCCGGCAGGGTTGCCGATCGGAGGCAGCCTCCGTATCGTGGAGCCCGCAATCGGAGGTTTCCTCCGATTAGCCCGAGGAGGCGGTCATGACCATGGAGGAGACCCGGCGACGGCTCGGCCGGTTCGGCGTGTGGATCCCGCCGCCCACCCTGCTCATGACCCCCGTCTCGGTGCAGCGCCGGGAGTTCGCCCGCATCGAACGCCTCGGGTACGGCTCCCTGTGGAGCGGTGAGCCGCCGTCGACCTCCCCGGGCGCAGGTCGTGACGCGCTCGTCCAGCACGGGCTGATGCTGGCCGCCACGGAGCGGATCGTCGTCGGCACGGGGATCGCCAACATCGAGATGCGCGACCCGGTCGCCATGCACACGGGCGCGGCCACGCTGGCGGAGGCGTACCCCGGCCGGTTCATCCTCGGCCTCGGCGGCCAGAGCGGCGACCGGCCGCTCACCCGGCTCGGGGAGTACATCGACGCGATGGACGCCGCCGCCGAGCGGCTGCTGCCCGACGTCCGGTACCCGCGCGTCCTCGCCGCCCTCGGCCCGAAGGCGCACCGGCTGGCCGCCGACCGCGCGGACGGCGTCCACCCGTTCCTCCAGCCGGTCGAGCACACGGCGAACGCTCGGGCCGCCCTGGGCTCCGGCGGACTGCTGATCCCACATCAGATCGTCGTCCTCGACACCGACCCGGCTGCCGCCCGCGGCGGGTTGCGCGCCATGCTCCGCGCCGGCCGGCGTGGCGTCGACTCCCCTTACACGCGGCACTACCGGCGGCTCGGGTACGGCGACGAAGACCTCGCCGGCGACCGGAGTGACCGGCTCATCGACGCGATCCTCGCCTGGGGAGACGAGAAGGCGATCGCGTCCCGGATCCGCGCCCACCTGGACGCCGGCGCCGACCACGTGCTCGTCCATCCGCTCGCCGCGAACCTACCGACCATGGTCGACCAGCTCGAAAGGCTCGCGGGCCCGCTTGCCCGGTGACCGGCGCTCAGGGCGACGGCACCGCGGCGATGCCGTCTTTGCCGCCGGGATGTACGCCTTGCCTCCGGCGTTGACGGTGCGGCGTCCGTTTTGACGCGGTTCATCCGTCAACACCGACGGCAAAGTCTGACGTTAGAGGGTCGCTAGGAAGCCCTTGACCGCGAGGGCGAAACCTTCAGGGTCGGCGGTGTGGACGAAGTGGTCGGTATCGAGTTCGGCGAGGTGCGTGTTGGGGCGCTTGGCGACGATCTCCCGTCCCTCGTCCAAGGGAATGACCTGGCTGTTGCGGCCGAGCACGAACAGGGCGGGGCAGGTGCTGGCCGTCCAGTCGGCCCAGTGGTCGCCACGAGTGGCGCTCTCGGAATCGACGGTGTCCTGCGGATGGAAGGGGAGCCGCCAGCCACCGTCCGCGGTCGCGCGAAGCTTGTCGCCGAGCATCGGTGCCAGCGGCCCGATGCTCGCCAGCAGCTCTTCCTTCGAGGGTGCGGTGTAGGGCATGGACAGCACGAATGACAGAGCGCTCGGACCGTCGTCGAGGTCGCAGACCGGGCCTTCGACGTTGACGATCGCGCTGACCCGCTCGGGATGGCGGGCGGCGAGCTGGTAGGCGGTGATGCCGCCGCCCGAGTGGCCGAGGGCGACGACCTGGTCGAGGCCCAGATGGTCCAGCAGGGCGATGGCGTCGGCGACGTAGTCGTCACGGGTGTAGGACGAAGCCCGATCCGAATCGCCGTGACCGCGCTGGTCGGGGGCGATGACGCGCCAATCCGGCGCGAGCGCCTCGGCCAGCGCGCCCCAGGTCTCTCCCTCGTACAGGTGCCCGTGCAGAGCGAGCAGCGGCCGACCGGTGCCGCCGAAATCCCTGTAGGACAGGTGACGCTCGTCGATGACGATCTCGCCGCGGACCGGGGTGATGCTGTTCATGGGCGAATCCTCCGAAGGCGGTGGTGCAGGGTGTCGCGTGATCACCTGCACTCTCCTCGGGCTTGCTGACCAGGTCCGCACCAACGGCTGACAGCGCAGGGCAAGGCCCACATCGCCATGCGATGCCGATGAGTGTCCGCGCCGAACGGAACCCGTTTCGCGGAGTCGGGGAAAAGCGGGTGAAGCGCACACCGCGCACGGCCGGAGCACCGGCTGCACGAGACAGGAGCCGTATGACTGTGACGACCCGACAGGGCGTGAGCGACGCCGCTGTGATCGAGCAGTCTTGGCAAGAGCCCGGGGCCTTCGCCGCGCTCTACAGGCGGCACGCCCCTCACATCAGCCGTTACGTCGCCCGAAGACTCGGCGACGACATGGCCGACGACGTCACCGCCGAGACGTTCTACCGGGCGTTCGAGAAACGCCGAAAGTACGACCTCGGGCGGCCGGACGCCAGGCCGTGGCTGTACGGGATCGCCGCCAACGTGATGGCCCACTACCACCGCAAGGAGACCAGGATGCTGCGGGCGTTCGCCCGCAGCGGCGCCGACCCCGTGGTGCAGACCTACGGCGGTCAGCTGGAGGGTGCCGACGACCGGATCGTGGCGGCTGGAATGCACCAGGCGCTCGCGGCCGGCCTCGCCGGTCTCAGCCGAGCGCACCGGGAGGTTCTGCTGCTGATCGCCTGGGCGGATCTGTCCTACGAGGAGACGGCCCAGGCGCTGGGCATCTCCGTGGGCACGGTCCGATCGCGGCTGCATCGGGCTCGAAAGAAGATCCGCGCCGCCCTCGGCGACGGAAACCCCATGACCATTTCCGATGAAGGCTGAGGTACCGACCGTGAACGACCTCGATCTGATGCGCACGATGCGCACCGACGCCCCGATACCGTCCCAGCAGCGTCTCGACACCGGCGAGAAGCGGCTGCTGAAGGTGATCTCCTCCGACTCTTCCGGCGCACGACGTGCCGTACGGACCCGCCGGCGCTTCGGAGGTGTCCGGGTCATGCTGCTCGCCGGTGGGGCGGCGGCCGCCGCCGGCGTCGCGATCGTGGCCACCCAGGCGGGCGTCTCCCCCGTCACCCTGCACGGCACTCCCGCCGCGGAGGCGGCCAAGTACAGCGACCCGCTGGTGGCACGCGCGACCTTCGGCTGGCTCCCGCGCGGCCTGCACGCCAACGGCTACGTCGCCGATCACCAGCACGAGAAGTTCTTCCAGGTCACCGCGCAGGAAGGGGGGAAGGGCGAGGCCTCGGTGACCCTCACCGCGTACGAGCGCGGCAAGGAGCCGTTCCTGGGTTACCTCCCCGGTAAGGTCCCGGCCAAGCGGATCCCCGCCGCATCCATCAACGGCCACCCCGCTTACTGGATCTACAAGCCGAACCCGTCCGGGCAGTCGTCGTTCGAACTGCGCTGGCAGTACGCCCCGAGCAGCTGGGCCGACCTGGAGGGTGACGGGCTGAGCGGGAGCAGCGCCGAGCTGACGAGGACGGCGTACAAGATCGCCAAGTCGGCGAAGTTCGGCGACGACCGGCCGATCGAGATGCCCCTGCACGTCGGCGGTGTGCCCGCCGGGTTGAGCCCGGATCGGACGGTGCTCAACAACGGCGCGTACGGTGAGGTCAGCGCCATCGTGGGGTACAACGCCGGGGGGCCGTCGTCCAACTTCGGAATCAGCATCACCAAGTCGAACGGCACCATCGGGACCGCCGTCCCCGGCAAGCCCGGAATGCCGTGGAAGGGTCTTCCTCGTCCCAACACGAAGCTGAAGGGGCACCCCGCCTACGTGGCGCCGAGCCTCCTGTACGTCTACGGAGACAACGGCTTCGACGTTCAGATCACCGCGTCCGGCGCGGTGCTGGCGAAGCTCAACAAGACCGGTGGAGTCGTCGGCCTGTACCAGCGGATGACCGTTCTCGGCACTGATCAGGCGAACTGGACCCCGAACCCGATCAACTGATCTCTGCTGCCGGTACCGCCCGCAAGGGGCGGTGCCGGCATCGCCGTGCTCGCTGCCGCGCCCGCCGAGTCAGCCGGCGAGCGAGGTGTCACCCTTGCGGCGAGCGAGGGCCTCACCGGACGGAAAGGCGTTCGCCACGCTGCGCAGCAACGCCAGCGCCTCTTCGAGCGGCCGGCCTGCTATGAGTTCTTCCAGGCTGGCGTACAGCTGATCCTCGATGGCCACGATCTCCCGCTCGAGTCGGCGTCCTTCCGCCGTCAGCGTCAGCGTGACGAACCTGCGGTCATCCGGATCGGTGGTCCGCTCGACGAGGCCCTGGGCCACGAGCCGGTCGACCAGGCGGCTGGGACTCGCGGTGGTCTCGCACACCAGGAGCCGCCCGAGGGCCGACAGCGTGAGCGGCTGGTGATCGTGCAGGACCCGCAGCACCTCGGCCTGGGACGGGGTGAGCCCGAGAGGCCGCAGGCCGGCGCCGAGGAGGCGGTTCCCCTCCCGCTGAACGGCGAGGATGAGGTAGCGGAACTCCTCGATCGGCTTCATGTCGTGCACGCCCCTCGCTGTCGGTACGCCGGCTCCGGCAAGTCATGTTACACGACACGTATGACACGACAACTGATCCGTTGAGGGCACTTGACGAGACTAGATGTCGTGTCATCTAATGTCGTGTAATCGACCTCAAGGAGAGCATCATGAGCGGCTCAGACCCCATCAGCGCCGTATCTGTCATCAGCACCGGCACCGTCGCCATCCGCCCCGAGCACGTCGGGCCGACGCGGAAGAACACCTATGTCTGGCTGTTCTCCTCACGCCGGTGGACCGCCCCCCGGCCGATCAACGTCTACGTCATCGAGCACCGCGAAGGCCTCGTCCTGTTCGACACCGGCCAGGACCGCGCTTCCGTCACGGACCCGCACTACTTCCCCGGCGGCTTCAACGGGCGCGTCTACTCGCGGCTCGCCAAGTTCGACATCGGCCCCGAGGACACCCTGGCGGCCGGGCTGCGGGGACTCGGCCACCGGATCGAGGACGTCCACACCTCCGTCATCTCCCACCTGCACCAGGACCACATCGGCGGACTGCCTCACCTCGGCCGCTCCGAGATCGTCGTCAGCCGGCCGGAGTGGGAGTCACTGCACAAGCCGCTGCCGGAGGCCCGTGGCCTGATGCCCGGCCACATCGATCTGCCGGGCCTGCGGTGGAAGCTGGTCGACATGGAGGGCCTCGGCGAACCCACGCTCGCGCCGTTCACCCGCGGGCACGACCTGTTCGGTGACGGCAGCCTGATGCTGCTGCCAACGCCCGGCCACACGCCCGGCTCCCTGTCGATGCTGGTCCGCCGGCCCGGGCACGCACCGCTTCTCATGGTCGGCGACCTCACCTACGACGACCGGCTGCTCATGGACGGCAAGCTTCCGGGCGTCGGAAACAAGCGTGACATGCGCACGGCGACGGGGATGGTGAACGAGCTCCGCTCGCGGTTCCCGGGGCTGGTCGTCCTCCCCGCCCACGATCCGGCCGCCGGTGACCGTTTGGCCGCAGCGCTCGCCGAGGAGACTCCGGGAACCGGACTTTCCGGGGCGGCCACCGTCTAGAGCGGGTCGGCGCTTCCTCCGCGTCAGCCGGTGACGCGGAGGAAGCGGGTGCCCCACTCGCGGACGAAGTCGGTGAGCTCCGGCGGGCCGACGATCTCGAAGTCGGCGCCGATCGCGCCGATCAGCATGGTCGGCCACTCCAGGCCGTCGACGGTCATCAGCAGGCGGCAGCGGTCGTCGCCGATCTCCTCGACCGTGCCCCAGCGGGAAACGGTGGCGCGGACCTTGGCCGCCGGGGCGTGCACGATGACCTCGACGGCGTACGTCTGCGGCATGGTGGCGATGCCCGCCCGGACGAAGTCCGCGGCGTCCTCGGCGGGCAGCTCCCGGGGGCGGAACCGCTCGCCCGTGCTGCCCGGGTCGGAGAGGCGGTCGAGGCGGAAGCTCCGCCAGTCGTGCCGACCCAGGTCGTACGCCACGAGGTACCAGCGGCGGCCGAGCGAGACGAGGCGGTGCGGCTCGACGTGGCGGGCGGACTGCTCGCCGGCCCGTGCCCGGTAGGAGAATCGCAGCCGCTCCTCGTCGCGGCAGGCCTGGGCGACGGCGGTGAGCACGTCCGCGTCGATGGTCGGGCCGGCGCCCCAGGCCGCGGGGACGGTGACGGCGCGCAGCGCGTCGATGCGGCGGCGCAGCCGGGGCGGCATCACCTGGACGACCTTGGTCAGGGCGCGGACCGCCGACTCCTCGATCCCGGCGACGGCGCCCTGGGCGGCCATCCGCAGGCCGATGGCGAGGGCGACGGCCTCCTCGTCGTCGACCACGAGCGGGGGCAGCGCGGCACCGGGCGCCAGCTGGTAGCCGCCGTCCACGCCCCGGTGCGCGACGACCGGATAGCCCAGCTCGCGCAGCCGGTCGACGTCGCGGCGGAGCGTACGGGGAGAGACGCCGAGCCGATCGGACAGCTCGGGGCCCGGCCAGTAGCGGTGCGTCTGCAGGAGGGACAGCAGCCGGAGGGTGCGGGAGCTCGTGTTCGCCATGTCTTTCAGGGTTCCGGTCATTGCGGTCAGGAAGTGGCCGCTATGGACTCTAACGTCTTATCCATCGACCTCGTTCACAGGAGATGGCCTTGACCGAAATCCTCGAATCCCCGCTCGCGGCGGACGAGAAGACCACCGCGCCGTACCGCTGGCGGTGGCTCGCGTTCTCCGCCGTCCTCGCCTCGAGCGTCATGGACCTGCTGGACAGCACCGTGATCAACACGGCGGCGCCGGCGATCCGGGCGAGCCTCGGCGGGTCGTACGCGACGCTGCAGTGGATGGCGGCCGGCTACACGATGGCGCTCGCGGTCATGCTGCTCATCGGCGGGCGGCTCGGCGACATGTTCGGCCGCAAGCGGATGCTGCTGATCGGCGTCGCGGGCTTCACGGTCGCCTCCGTGGCCTGCGCGACGGCGACCTCCCCCACCATGCTGATCGTGTCGCGGGTGCTGCAGGGCGCGTTCGGGGCGGTGATGCTGCCGCAGGGGTTCGGGCTGATCCGGGACCTGTTCCCGCCGGAGGAGATGAAGAAGGCGTGGACCGCGTTCGGGCCGGTCATGGGGCTGTCGGCGGTGCTCGGCCCGATCATCGGCGGAACGCTGATCCACGCCGACCTGTTCGGCACCGGCTGGCGGATGATCTTCCTGGTGAACGTCCCGATCGGCGCCTTCGCGCTGGCCGTCGCGGCGCGGTTCCTGCCCGCGACGCCGCCCGCGGTGCGCTCGGCGCGGCTCGACCTGCCCGGCGTCGCCCTGGCCGCCTCCGGCACCTTCATGCTGATCTTCCCGCTGGTGCAGGGCCGTGAGCTCGGCTGGCCGCTGTGGACCAAGGCCCTCCTGGCGTGCTCGGTTCCGGTGCTCGCCCTGTTCGCCGCGTACCAGATCCGCCGCAAGCGGGTGGGCGCGACGCCGCTGATCGAGCCCGGCGTGTTCGCCCGGCGCTCGTACGCCTCCGGAGTCGTCTTCGCGATCGCCTTCACCGGGGCGATGGGCGGCACGCTCCTCACCCTCGGCGTGTTCATGCAGGTCGGCCTCGGATACAGCCCGCTGCGCGCCGGCCTCACGACGGCGCCCTGGGCATTCGGCGCGATGATCGGCTCGGCGATCAGCGGCACGCTCATGCTCAAGCTCGGCCGCCGGCTCCTGCACATCGGCCTGGCGGGCATGGGCACCGGACTGGCCGTCCTCTACGGCGTCTTCCAGTACGTCGGCCCCGGCCTCACCAGCATCGACTTCATCGCCCCGCTGCTGATCGGCGGCGTCGGGATGGGCATGATCTTCGTGCCGATGTTCGACATCATCCTCGGCGAGGTCGCCGACCACGAGGTCGGCTCGGCGTCCAGCGCCCTGCAGGCCATCCAGCAGCTCGGCATGTCGCTCGGCGTCGCGGTCATCGGCACCCTGTTCTTCGGGCTGCTCGGGTCGCAGGCGCACCACAACTTCGACGCCTCGGCCGCGCCCCGGCTGCGCGCCGCGCTGACCCGGGCGGGCGTGCCCGCCCCGGCCCAGGCCCCGATCGTCGCCGGCGTCCGGACCTGCGTGCACGACCGCGAGGCCGAGAAGGACCCGGACACCGTGCCGGCCAGCTGCCGGGCCACGGGCGGATCCGCCTCACCGGCGGTCGTGACGGCGCTGACCACGGCGGGCCTGGACACCCACCGCCGCGACTCGCTCGACGCCGCCGAGACCACGGCGCTGGTCACCATCGGGCTGATCGCGCTGGCCTTCGGACTCGGATTCCTGCTCCCGCGCAAGGCCCGCGCGGAGGCCGCCCCCGCCTGAGCCACGACGTCCGCGCCCCCGGTCATTCGGCCGGGGGCGTTCGGCATTTCACGCCGAAAAGGTCACGACGACCGGGTCACGCCGGCCAGGTCACCCCTGCCAGGTCAAGCCGACCAGGTCACGCCAGCCAGCCGTCGCCGAAGTCTTCGCAGGCGTTCACGAGAGCCTCTTCCGAACGGGCGCGGATCGTGATCCAGGCCCGCTGGTCCTCCCGTACGAGGACGTCCAGGCCCGCGAACCACCGCGAGCCGGGCAGCTGCCCCGACGGGTACTCGGGGAGGGGCAGGCGGGCGTACCGCTCGAGCACCTCGAGGTCGTCCTCGTCGACCTCGCGATAGTCGGCGAGCGTCTCGTCGGCGTGCAGGGTCTCCGACAGCACCATCTCAACGCAGGTGAGGGAGAAGGAGTCCAGCCACGGCTCCCAACTCTCGGCGTCCTCATCGGCCAGGTCGGGCCGCATGAACACCGCGGGGTCCGGGCCGTCGAACCGGACGCCCCACCGGGCCGCGCCCTGGTTCTCGTCGCGGAACACCAGCAGCCCGTCGTGGACGTACAGCTGCTTCGGCTCGAGCAGCTCGTCCTGGTTGCTGGTCAGATCCCCGCGCCGGCCGAACAGCGCGTACGCCTCCCGCACCGCGGCGGGCAGGGTGACGCCGAGCCGCGTCTCGGCGGCGTTCAGGTCCGCGTCGTCCCAGCCGTCCGCGTCCGTGAGCGGTGTCGCCCACGCGGCCGCGAACCCCTGGATGAACCGCCACGCACCGGTACGGTCCTCGACACCGGCCAACTCCGCACGCACATCGAACGCATCGACCATGCCGGGCACCGTACCCGAGCGGTACGGCACCCGGCAGAGCGAACAGGTGACGATCCGGTCGCGGATCGCGGCCCTGCGGCCAGACCCGGGACAGGCCTCAGCCGTCGATAGAGAGCATGATTCGGGCGGTTCGCGCGCAACCCGGCTCCGGCCTTCGGGAGAGAGAGGGCGTCAGCAAACCCGAAAACGGAGAGTGACGCATGAAGGGACACAGCGGCCCATGGCCACGGCGAGAGCAGTGAGCCAACCCAGGGAGGAGCCCGACGATCCGGCACTCGTCGCCGCCTCCCTGAGGGACCCCGAGTCGTTCGGCGAACTGTTCCGCCGCCACGGGCCACGACTCCACGCCTACATCAAGCGGCGCCTCGGCCCCACGCTGGCCGACGACGTCGTGTCGGAGACGTTCGCCACCGCGTTCCGGCGCCGGGAGGGGTTCGACGACGGGCGCGCGGAGTTCGGCGCGTGGCTGTGGGGCATCGCCAGCAAACTGATCGCCCATCACCACCGGCAGGAGACCCGCATGTACCGGGCGTTCGCCCGGACCGGTGTCGACCCCGCCGAGGCGGGTGTGGCCGAGGCGACCGACGATCGTGTGGCGGCCGCCGCACTCGGCCCTCAGCTGGCCAAGGCCCTCGCCTCGCTGAACGCCCAGGACCGCAACGCCCTCCTGCTCCTCGCCTGGGGCGATCTTTCGTACGCCGAGATCGCGGCAACGCTGGACCTGCCCCTCGGCACCGTCAAGGCCAAGATCCACCGAGCTCGGAAGAAGCTCCGCAAGGCCCTCCCGGAGGCGAAGAACGATGGATGAGATCGACGCTCTGCGGCAGATGCGGCCGGCGCTGGCCCGCGAGGAGAACCCGGACCGGCTCGCCCTGCGCACCAACTGGCGCTCCGGCCCCATGCCGCACTCGCGCGCCCGTCGCCGGCTCATGGTGCCGCTGATGGGCCTGGTCGCGGCCGGCGCGGTGGCCGCTGGATCCGTGGCCGTCCTCTCGGACCCGGGCCGGCACACGCCCGACCGTACGGTCCCGCTTCGCACGGGCACCAGCGGCAACGCACTGCTGGTCGCCGCGACCAACGCGGAGAAGGCGGCGCCGAGCGGCGCGTACTGGCACACCAGGCGCATCGACGGAACGATCTACGCGGTCGGCAGGACCAGGGCCGATCACTACAAGATCGAGTCGAAACAGCAGTACGACAGCTGGGTCGGACGCGACGGCAGAGAATCCAGGAACTACAGCGACCTGCCCGCCCGCCCGTGGACCGCCCAGGACAAGGCGAAGTGGCAGCGGGCGGGATCCCCGATGACGGTCCAAGTTCCGACCGCCGACGGGCCGGGGGTCCTGTTCCTGAACCCGAAGTCCCCCGTGGGGCCGCCGCATCCGCGACCGATGAAGGGCAACGAGGTTCGACGGTTCTACGGCATGACACCCGCGCAGATCGCCAAGCTGCCGACCGAGCCGAAGGCGCTGGAGAAGAGGCTGCTCGCCCTGCGCGGCGACTGGCACGCGTACTCTTCGACGGCCGTGAAGGAGCGGCTGGGTGCCCTGCGGGGCGAGGAGCGCGTCCGTGCGCTGAGCGACGTGGCCGGAGACCTACTGGCCGACGCCCCCACCCCGCCGAAGGTACGGGCGGCGGCGTTCCGGATGCTCGCCGCACAGCCCGGCGTCCGGGCGGGCGGCACGGCGACCGATCCCCTGGGGCGCACCGGAACGGTGATCTCCCTGCCGCTGGAGACGACGGTCCCCCTCGGCATCTACACCGCGCCCAAGCAGCTCGGCACGTACCGGCGTCAGTGGATCATCGACCCGGGCACCGGGACCCTCCTCGCCGTACGGGACCTCGTGGCGACGCCGCCGCACGGCAGCCGGAGACTCCCTCCGGGCGACGACGGCAAACCCCGCACCCTGAGGGTCCAGGACATGCCCGACCGGTTCCACCGGCCCGGGGAGGTCTCCTCGTACGAGGTGTACGCGATCGCGGAGTGGACGAACTCGGGACCGAATCGTCCCTGAGTGCTCGGGAGGGGACCTGGCCGTCACGGCGGCAGGTCCCCTCCGTGTGACACGCCGCGAGGGGTCGAACGGCGCGCAGCGGGTATGGCCGAAGCAATGGCGAACCCTCGAGGAGGCACCGAGTCGATCGGCCGCGAACCGAAGGGACGGGTGAGCTGACATGTCGACCTCTGTGCACGACACCGGCATCCGACGGACCGCCGTGTCCGGGGACACCTCGATCGGCCGGCTCGTCGGCGAGGCGACCGCCGACCTGCAGAAGCTGATGCGGCAGGAGATGGCGCTGGCGAAGGCGGAGATGCGCCAGGAGGCGACCAAGGCCGGAAAGGCCGCCGGGCTGTTCGGCGGGGCGGGATTCGCGGGCTACATGGTGGTGGTGCTGCTGTCGTTCGCTGCGGCACTCGGAATCGGCCACGTGCTCGACATCGCCTGGGCTTTCATGATCATCGCAGGGATCTGGGCGATCGCCGGAGCGGTCATGTACGCCATGGGACGCCGCCGGATGCGGTCCGTCTCCCCCACCCCGCATCGGACCGTCGAGACGCTCAAGGAGGACGCCCACTTGATGCGGCGCCCGACCGCCGCCGCCCGGGCGATCCCCGCTGAAACAGTCCCGGCCGAGCTGACCGCGCCGGCCCACCCGCGTTGGCCGACCGACGTCGGCCAACCGTAACGACCAACGCCGTGGCCCTCCAGGGACTCCTGGAGGGCCACGGCGTCAGCGGTCGATCACGACAGATGCCGGGCGCGGGTCGCGGTCGCCCGGAGTGATCCCTATTCGGGCAGGTCCCAGCTTTCGATCTCCACGTCGCTGAGCGGGACGACGCACCAGATGGCGTCCTGCATCGTCGGGCAGATCAGCGCGACCTTGTCGACGCCCGTGATGCGGAACGGACGCTCGACGCACGGCACGAGGCCGAAGTAGGCGATCGGGACGCCCCGCCGCCTGGACAGCTTCTCGGCCGCGACCACGGCGTTGAGCCCGGCCGCGGAGAAGAACGGCACCCCGCTCATGTCCACCAACAGCGGCCGGTCTGCGGTGGTGACGAGCTCGATCAGACGCCCCCGGAACATATGCCCGGTGAAGGCATCGACCTCACCGCGCGGCATGGCGAGGGTGTAGTCCTCACACTCCAACGCGAACATGTCCAGGGCAACGTCCATGGGACCTCCAGTCCGGAACACCGTGGGGCACCCGTGACCATCACAGCATCGCGCGATTACTGATCGTTTCCAAGAGGGTGACGGATACCGTCCACAGCGCGGCGCGCTAATGACGCACCATGCCCGCTTCGTGAGTTCGCAAACCCCCCGCTGGTGCGGACATCACGACGTCACCGCCCGGCAGAAGCCGCCAAGTCCCCGGAGTGATCGAACGGCACGCATCGCACGAAAATTCCGGTTTCTACCAAGAATCGCCGTAGTCGTCGGCATCGAGCGCGTGGGCGTCGTCTCCCAGGTGAAGATCCGGCTCGGGGCCGAGAAGGATCACGATGCTCTCCAGGATGGCCTTCAGCATGCGCGCTCGCCTTTCCGCGACAGGCCCCGGCAGGACGCGGTGCCGGCCCCGCAGCGGGTAGTGATCACGAAGGAGTGCTTCGGGCGCACCCGGTTGTTACGCCCCCTTCCGACCCGTTCTTGACCGAAGCGGCACACGCGGTTCCCCGATCGGGCATCGAATCCGTCCGCCGGAGGTGCCGTGCGGCCTCAGCCGAAGGTCGGAGCACGCCCCGATCCCGGGTACTCCCGGCGAGCGATGCCCCAGGAGCCCGGGTTCTGTAACGATCTCCGTAGCGGCATGCGAGTGCGCGTGCCCGCGAGCGCCCCGTGTCCTCCGCTCCCCCGTGAAACCGGAGTTTCGATGAAGCGTTCGTCCGTCGTGACGGCGACCATGGCCGCCACCACCGTTCTGACCTCGGGTTCCGCCGCGGTGGCGGCGGAACGCGCCCCCGTCCCTTCCCCCGCCTGGCGCGACTGTCACACCGAGAACACGCCGCCTCAGCTGGAGTGCGCCACCATCACCGTGCCGCTGGACTGGTCCCATCCGGGCGGGCAGCGGATCACCCTGGCGCTGAACCGCCTGCGGGCAACCGACCCGGCGCACCGTCTCGGGTCGCTGCTGGTCAACCCCGGCGGCCCGGGCGGATCCGGCACCGCGGTGGTCGCCCAGGGCGGGATGCTGCTCGGAACGCCGCAGCTCAAGCCCCTGCGCGAGCGTTTCGACCTGATCGGCTTCGACCCGCGCGGAGTCGGGGACAGCACCCCCGTACGCTGCTCCACGCCGGTGTACGACCCGGCCGCCCCCACCCTTCCGAAGACGGCGGCGGAGTACCGGCGGCTGACGGAGAGCGACCGCCGCCACGGAAGCGACTGCCTGCAGGCGACGGGCCCGCTGCTCCGGCACGTCGACACGATCAGCGCCGCACGCGACGTCGACGCGATCCGCGCCGCGCTCGGCGAGTCACAGATCTCCTGGCTCGGCGTCTCGTACGGCACCGAGCTCGGCGCCGCGTACGCCCGGCTGTTCCCCGGTCGGGTGCGGACGATGGTGCTGGACGGCGCCGTCGACCACACGCGCTCGGTCGCCCGGGACACCGTGGACGAGTCGGCGGCGATCGAACGGGAGTTCCACCGGTTCGCACAGTGGTGCCAGGCCACGGCCGACTGCCCGCTCCGCGGCCGGGACATCGTGGCCGACTTCGACGCCCTGACGGCACGGGCCGACAAGGGCGAGATCGTCGATCCGGCCCGCGGACGCCCCATCACCGCCGCGGAGGTCACCGCCGCCACGTACTCGTACCTGATCTTGAAGTTCCTGTGGCCCCAGCTCGCGACGGCCCTGGCCGACGCCGAGAAGACGCCGTCGAATCCGGCGGCGCTGGCCCAGGGGATACAGGACGACCCGAGCTACACCTCGTACCGTGCGATCGGGTGCCACGACTTCCCGCCGCGGCTGCGCGGCTTCGCGGACCTGCGGGCCCGGCTGACGCGTGTGAAGAAGGTGGCGCCGCACACGTGGCGCTACTCGGAGATGTGGGACGTAACGGCCGGGTGCAGCGGCTGGCCGGTGCCGGCGGCGAACCCGCCGCGCCCCGAGCGGGTCACCGGCGCCCCGACGATCCTCGTCGTCGGCAACACCTACGACCCGTCCACCCCGTACGTCTGGGCGCAGGCGCTGACCCGGCAGATCGACGGCGGCCGGCTGCTGACGTACGACGGGGACGGGCACACCGCCCTGTACAACTCCTCCTGCGCCCGTACGCACGAGGTCGACTACCTGATCACCGGCCAGGCGCCTCCGGCCGGCACGGTCTGCCACGTCTGATCCGCGCGGCAGGGACGGCCGCGAGATTGTGAAAACGGTTTTCGTTTCCTCTATAGTCGGTGCCGTCGAAACGCCATCGCACATCGTATTCACATCGCTACGTTGTGCGATACCAGCATCGGCCGCACCCGGGAGGAAGCATGAAGGTCGCGTTCGTCGGCAAGGGCGGCAGCGGCAAGACGACCCTGTCGTCCCTGTTCATCCGTCACCTGGCGGCCGCCGGCGCGCCGGTCGTGGCGGTGGACGCCGACATCAACCAGCACCTCGGCGTCGCCCTCGGCCTTCCCGAGCGGACCGCCGCCGCGATCCCGGCCATGGGCGCGCACCTGACCGCGATCAAGGAGTACCTGCGGGGTGAGAACCCCCGGATCTCGTCGGCGGCGGCGATGGTGAAGACCACGCCGCCGGGCCGCGGATCCCGGCTGCTGCGCCTGGGCAGCGACGACCCGATCCACTCCCGGCTGACCGTCCCGGCCGCCGGAGCCAGGCTCATGGTGACCGGGCCGTTCAGCGACGAGGACCTGGGCGTCTCCTGCTACCACTCCAAGACCGGGGCGGTCGAGCTGTACCTCAACCACCTCCTCGACGGCCCCGGCGAGTACGTCGTCGTCGACTGCACCGCCGGCGCCGAATCCTTCGCCTCCGGCATGTTCACCCGCTTCGACCTGACCTTCCTGGTCGCCGAGCCCACGCGGAAGGGCGTCGCGGTGTACCGGCAGTGGACGGAGTACGCCGCCGACTACGACGTCGCCCTCCGGGTCATCGGCAACAAGATCCACGGCCCCGAGGACGTCGCCTTCCTGCGCGAGCACGTCGGCGACGCCCTGCTGTGCTGCGTCGGGCAGTCCGGCGCCGTCCGCGCCATGGAGCAGGGCCGCCCGTTCGACCTCGACGACCTGACCGAGCGCGACCGTGCCGCGCTCGCCACACTCCGGACCGCCGTCGACGCCCGCCCCAAGGACTGGCCGAAGTTCACCCGCCAAGCGGTCGAGTTCCACCTCAAGAACGCCCGCGCCTGGGCCAACGCCGCCACCGGCCAGGACCTCGCCGCCCAGATCGACCCCGACTTCACCCTCACCCCGGACAGGCCTGGTTCGGCGGATCTCGAACACGCTTACGCGGCTGCCTTCCAGGAGTGGGACGTCAACGGCGAGACCGAGCTCTGGGATAGGGCCGCGTCGCGGCCGTAGTCGCCCACGCCGGTGACGGCCCCGCCGAGGCCGCGCCTGACACCGCGCGCGATGCGCATCCGGTGACTGGCCTGATTCCCTACCCATGGGGTAGGCAGGAAAGGTGCGCGTCGGGCAACACTTGCACGATCTCCGCCCGGCATGGCAGCCGGCTCATGCACTGGTGGTGATACCCCTCGCGTTCATCTTGGTGATCACGGTGGCGGACGTCCTGACCCCGCCCTCGGTCCACCTGGGGCCGCTCCTCGTCGTGGCACCCGCGCTCACGGCATCGTTCGGGGGCCCGATGATGACCGGGTTGATCGGCGCCGTGGCGGTGGTGGCGCAGGTGGTCATCGCCTTCCTGCACGGCGGCATCGGCACGCT
This sequence comes from Actinoallomurus vinaceus, assembly GCF_039542055.1. NCBI lineage: Bacteria > Bacillati > Actinomycetota > Actinomycetes > Streptosporangiales > Thermomonosporaceae > Actinoallomurus > Actinoallomurus vinaceus. Next base: position 8,999 of record NZ_BAABHK010000001.1, on the reverse strand, counting down.
CAACCACCAGGCGCAGATCGCCGCGCTGGTGGCGGTCTCGTCGCTCGTGGTCGTGTTCCGTTATCTGCGCGAGCGTCACGAGCGGCAGCTCATCCAGGTCCGGTCGGTGTCCGAGACCGCACAGCGGGTCATCCTGCGCCCGCTGCCCGGCAGGATCGGCCCCCTGCGGATCACGTCGATGTACGTCGCCGCCACCGCGGAGGCCCACATCGGCGGTGACCTGTACGCCGCCGCACGCACGGCGGGCGGCACCCGCCTGCTCATCGGCGACGTACGCGGCAAGGGCCTGGCCTCCGTCGGCGACGCCGCGCTCCTGTTGTGCGCCTTCCGCGAGGCGTCGCACCGCCATTCGACCCTGCCAAGGCTCGTGGCGCACCTGGAAGGCAGCGTGTGCCGGAACCTCACCGAACTCGCGGAGACGAACACGAACAGTTCAGAGTGCTTCGTCACCGCCGCCATCACCGAGATCCCGGACGCCGAACCCGTGGTGCACGTGATCGACTGCGGCCATCCGCCACCACTGCTGCTGCGCGGCGGCGAGGTGCTGACCCTCCAGCCGGACCAGACGGGGCCGCCGCTGGGGCTGGGCGAACTCGGTGTCGGTGAACATCTCCCCCAGGCGTTCGCCTTCGAACCCGGCGACATCCTGGTGCTCTACACGGACGGCGTCATCGAGGCCCGCGACGGTTCGGGGGAGTTCTATCCTCTCGCCGAGCGCCTGCCCATGTGGGCGGGCCAGGATCCCGAGGCCCTCGTCCGGCTGCTCCATGACGATCTCCTCGGTCACGTCGGCGGCAACCTGAGCGACGACGCCGCGGCGATCGTGGTCCAGCGCCTGCCCGCCGGGCCCGCCCCTCTCCGGCGTGCCCCGGGGAGTCGCCTTCGGCCGTGACGCTCAGCGCCGCCGGTCGTGCCGGGCGGCGGCGACGGCGACCTGGCCGAGGCTGATCCCGCCGTCGTTCGGCGGCACCCGCTGGTGGGTGAGCACCCGCAGGCCGTGGCGTTCCAGGCCGTCGGCGACCCGGCCCAGCAGGAGCCGGTTCTGGAAGACGCCGCCGGACAGGGCGACCGTGCCGATCCCCGTCGCGGCGGACAGCCGTCGGCACGCGGTGACGGTGGCGTCGGCGAGCCCGTGGTGGAAGCGCGCGGCGACGGTCGCGGCCGGAACGCCGCCGCGCAGGTCGGCGACGACGGCACGGACCAGGTCACCGACCCGGATGACCAGGGGGTCTCCGTCGTCGATCGCGGCCGGATAGGCGGCCGTCTCCGCGGGGTCGGCGCGCTGCTCCAGCTCGATCGCCGCCTGCCCTTCGAAGTTGATGGCGTCACGGACGCCGAGGATCGCGGCGACGGCGTCGAACAGGCGGCCGGCACTCGAGGTGAGCGGCGAGTTCACGCCGGACCTCGCCACGGCCAGCACGTCGTCCCAGCCGCTCCGATGCCGGGCCTCGACGTCCAGGTCCGGCGGGAGGGCGCCGTCGTACGCCGCGTCCAGGTGGGCGGCGGCCATCCGCCACGGCTGCCGGATCGCGGTCGTCCCGCCGGGCAGCGGCACCGGGGCCAGGAGACCGGCCCGGGAGAACCCCGCCAGGTCGGCGACGAGGAGCTCACCGCCCCAGATCGTGCCGTCGGCGCCGAAGCCGGTGCCGTCGTAGGCGACGCCGATCACCGGGCCGTCCTCCCGGTTGTCCGCGAGGCAGGAGGCGATGTGCGCGTGGTGGTGCTGCACGCCCACGAGCTCCACGTCGTCCAGCGCCAGCGCGTACTTCGTCGACAGGTACTCCGGGTGCAGGTCGTGGGCCACGACACGCGGCGTGACGTCGAACAGCCGGCGGAAGTGCGCGATCCCCTCGGTGAAGGAGCGCAGCGTCTCGTAGTTCTCCAGGTCCCCGATGTGGTGGGAGACGAAGGCGCGATCGCCCTTGGCGAGGCAGAAGGTGTTCTTCAGCTCGGCCCCGCAGCCCAGCACCGGGGACGGCACCGGCCGGGCGAGCCAGACCGGCTGCGGCGCGTACCCGCGCGACCGCCGCAGGGGTCGCTCCCGGCCTCGTACGACGCGGACGACGGAGTCATCGGTGCGGATGTGGATCGGCCGGTCGTGCGTGAGGAACCGGTCGGCGATGCCGGCGAGCCGCTCGTACGCGTCGGCGTCGAGGTAGGCGATCGGCTCATCCGAGACGTTGCCGCTGGTCAGCACGTACGGGCGGCCTAGCTCCCGCGCCAGCAGGTGATGCAGCGGCGTGTACGGCAGCATGATCCCGAGCTCGCGGTTGCCCGGCGCGACCGCCTCCGCGAGCGGCGCGCCGGGCCGCCGGGGAAGCAGCACGATCGGGCGGCGCGGGCCGGTGAGCAGGCGTTCGGCGACCGGGTCGAGCAGGCAGAGCCGGCGGGCGGCCTCGAGATCGGGGACCATGACGGCGAACGGCTTGTCCTCACGGTGCTTGCGCGAACGCAGCCGCCGGGCCGCCTGCTCGTCCCGGGCGTCGACCGCCAGGTGGTAGCCGCCGAGCCCTTTCACGGCCAGGACCCCACCCGCCCGCAGCACCTCCACCGCCGCCACGATCGGATCGCCGACCGCGTCCCACTCCCCGGAGGCCGACGCGCCGCGCAGGGTCGGGCCGCAGGCCGGGCAGCAGGTCGGCTGGGCGTGGAACCGCCGGTTCCCTGGGTCGTGGTACTCCGCCGCGCAGTCCTCGCACAAGGCGAACCCGGCCATCGTCGTCACCGGCCGGTCGTACGGCACGTCGCGGATGATGGTGAACCGCGGCCCGCAGTTCGTGCAGTTGACGAACGGGTAGCGGTACCGCCGGTCGGCGGGGTCGAACAGCTCGGCGAGGCAGTCGGCGCAGGTCGCGACGTCCGGGGAGATCAGCGTCTCGCGAGTGTCCTCCCGGCGGCTCGGGGCGATGCGGAACCCCCGCTCGCCGCGGACCGGGAGCCGCGTCGCGGTCATCCGGCGGATCATCGCCAGGGGCGGCGGGTCGTCGCGCAGCCCCTCCTGGAAGCGCGTCAGGGCATCGGGTGGCCCCTCGACCTCGACGAAGACGCCGTGGGCGTCGTTGCCCACCCATCCGGCCAGATCCAGCCGCCGGGCGAGGGAATGGACGTACGGCCGGAAGCCGACCCCTTGCACGATCCCCTCGACGCGGATCAGCAGCCGAGCGGACGTTGATCGCATACGTCGAATGTTGCCCACGGCGTGGCAGCCCCGAGACCTGCCCGCTACCGCCGTGGCCGAGAACTTAACGACCGCGCGGATGCTTTACCTCCGGTTGTGCGAGACAGGGTGTTCTCCCAGAGCGACATGGACATAGCGTGACGGTACGGATCCGGAATGGAGTGTGCACATGACCGTGACGCCACCCATGGAACGGGTCAGTCAGGCGTTCGCGAGGCGTGAGACCGCCGGCCGGATGCTCGCCGAAGACTCCGGGCGGGTGGCCCGCGCGTGCCAGGACATGGCGGTCCGCTTTCACCGCGGCGGCAAGCTGATCGCCTTCGGCAACGGCATGGCCGGCACGGACGCGGCGCACGTCGCCGTCGAGTTCATGCATCCGGTGATCGTGGGCAAGCGGGCGTTCCCCGCCATCGCGGTGAGCAATGACGCGGCGGCCATCACGGGGGTGGCGTGCAGCGAGGGGTTCTGCGAGGTCTTCGCCCACCAGGTGCGCCAGTGGGCGGCACCGGACGACATCGCCCTGGGGATCTCCGCGGGCGGTCAGTGCGTCGACGTGCTCCGCGGCCTGGAGGCAGGCCACGACCTGGGGCTGCTCACCGTCGCGCTGACCGGCGGGGACGGCGGGATGCTGGGCCACAGCCCGGCGATCGACCACCTGCTGATCGCGCAGAGCGACGACCCGGCGATCGTCAAGGAGGTCCACGTGACGACGTACCACGTCCTGTGGGAGCTCGTACACGTGTTCTTCGAACAGCCCGGCCTGCTCGGCCCCGAGGTGATCGGGTGACCGAGCGCGGCCCGTGTTCGGAGGAGGTGTGCATCACCTGTTCCGACGAGGCCGTACCTGTCACGGTGGTGCGCCTGCTCGACGGCGACCTGGCGGTCGCCGACGTCGGTGGCGGCAGGCACGAGGAGGTCAGCGTCGCGCTGGTCGACGCGGCCGTCGGCGACACGATCCTGGTCCACGCGAAAGAGGCCATCGCGGTGGTGGCGCGGGGTGATCGGCGCTAGGTCGGGGGGAGCGGCAATGACCGGGAGTGAGCCACCGGAAGGGATGCGGGAGTTGTACCCGTTCCTGTATTCGGGAGAGTCCGAGATCGAGACGGTGCTGGGCGAGGTCGGCCGGTCCACCGCGGAGAAGGCCGAGGAGATCGTACGGCTCCGGCGCGAGGTCGCGGAGCGGTCGGGGGTCCTGCTCGCGGAGTGCGCCGAGGCGATGGCCAAGAGGTTCGCCATGGGCGGGCGGCTGTTCACGTTCGGCAACGGCGGCAGCAGCACCGGCGCGGAAGAGGTCGCCGCCGCGTTCTCCTACCCGTCGCGTGGGCAGTCCCTGCCCGCGCTCTGCCTGACCACCGACGTCGCGCTGCTGACCGCGCTGTCCAACGACGTGGGCTTCGAGGTGGTGTTCGCCCGGCAGCTCGCCGCCCTGGGCGGCACGGGCGACATCGCGCTCGGCCTGTCGGTGAGCGGCGAATCGGTCAACGTCCTCCGGGCGGTCGAGGAGGCGGCCCGGCGCGGGATGCTCACCATCGCGCTCGTCGGCTACCCGGGCGGCAGACTCTCCGAGCTGTCGTCCCTCGACTACCTGTTCGTGATCCCGTCAGCGTCCGTCCTCCGCATCCAGGAAGCGCAGACGACCGTCTACCACGTCCTGTGGGATCTGACGCAGCACGCCCTCGGGAACTCGGTCTGAGGAGGTAACAGCAGAGGAGGCGGGCGATGGCTGAGCCGCGGTTCGAATGCGTCGGGGCGCGGGTGGACCCGTACGCCGCCTCCCCGACGCTCGTGCTGCGGCTGCGGATCACCGACGACGCGCCGGGCGGCGTGCATGTCATCGCGCTGCGCTGCCAGATCCGGATCGAACCGGCGCGGCGGCGGTACACGGCGACCGAGGCCGAGCTGCTCGCCGACGTCTTCGGCGCGGTCGCCCGCTGGGGCGAGACGCTCAAGGCGATCCAGCTCGCCACCCTGTCGACCATGGTGCCGGGGTTCACCGGGACGACCGAGGTGGATCTGCCCGTGCCCTGCGGGTACGACCTGGAGGTCGCCGCGGGCAAGTACTTCGCCGCGCTCGACGAGGGCGAGATCCCGCTCCTGCTGCTGTTCAGCGGCACCGTGTTCGCCCGCGCGGACCGCGGGTTCGCGGTCACGCCGGTGCCCTGGGACCGCGAGGCGCGCTACCGGCTGCCCGTGGCGCTGTGGCAGGAGCTGATCGACCTGTACTTCCCCGGCACCGGCTGGCTGCGCCTGCGCCACGAGACCCTGCGGAGCCTGCTGCGGTACAAGTCCGCCCGCGCCGTCGCGACCTGGGACGAGGCCGTCGAACGACTGCTGGAGGAGGCCGGGCCGGGAGGCGGCCCATGACGATCCTGGTCGCGGGCTGCGGGAACATCTCCCTCGGCGACGACGGCTTCGGCAGCGTGGTCGCCGGCCGGCTCGCCGCAGCGCATCTGCCCGAAACCGTGAAGGTCAGCGACTTCGGCATCGGCGGCATCCACCTCGCGTACGAGCTGACCGGCGGGTACGCCATGACGATCCTGCTCGACGCGATGCCGCGCGGCGGCGACCCCGGGACGCTGTACGTGCTCGAACCCGCCCCCGACGAGGTCACGGGCGGCTTCGTCGACGCGCACGACATGACGCCCGAGGCCGTGCTGGCCCTCGCCGCGACACTGGGCGGCCCGACCGGGCGGGTCCTGATCGTCGGTTGCGAGCCGGCCGACACCTCCCCCGGCATGGACCTGAGCCCGCCGGTGGCCGGCGCCGTCGCCAGGGCCACCGAACTCGTCCTCGACCTGATCTCGTATGAGCTCGCGGACCCGGAGGCGGGGCCCTGGACCGGAAGGAGGGGTGATCGATGGTGAAACGCCTCAGGCACTACCCGAAGATCCGGCGGATGTGAGGAGCACGCATGCACGAATACGGAATCGCGGAGGCGGTCCTGCACGCCGTGGAGCGGCGCGCGGCCGGCCGCCCGGTGCGCCGGGCGCGCGTACGGGCCGGGGCGCTGCTGCGGATCAGCGAACCCGCGCTCAACCAGGCGTTCGTCCTGGTCTCCGACGGGACGGTGGCCGACGGGGCGCACCTGGAGGTGATCGTCGACCCGGTGCGGATGACGTGCGGCCGGTGCGACCGGACCACGGCCTCGGACGGCCTGTTCGCGATGTGCCCGGCCTGCGGCAGCACCGACCTGGCGATCGAGGGCGGTGACGGTCTCGTCCTGGAATCCATCGAGCTGGTGGAGGCGGCACATGCGCCCGGGAATTCCCGGCGAGATCGCGCGGATCCGTCCGGCTCGCCCTGACGGCGCTGCTGCTGGACGCCTGCCCGGACGGGCAGGTCCGCTTCCTGCGAGCCGCGACGCGCGGCGGCGCGACGATCCTCCACGAGATCGCCGAGGCGTCGGGAGGCGTCTCGGCGACGTTCCCGTCTGGCGGAAGGCGAGCCACTCCTCTCGGAGCCAGAAACGTAGGGTTGGCGCGAGAGGAGTGGTGATATGCGCGAGGTTGTGGTGTGTTCACCGGTTCGTACGCCGGTTGGGCGTTTCGGCGGTGCGTTGAAGGACGTCAGCGCGCAGGAGCTGGCGGCGACGGTGATCCGGGCGCTCGTGGAGCGCACCGGCGTCGACCCCCACGAGATCGGCGACGTCATCCTCGGCAACTGCAATCCGAACGGTGAGGCACCCGCCATCGGCCGGGTCGCCGCCCTTGACGCGGGCCTGCCGGTGGAGGTCGCGGGCGTCCAGGTGGACCGGCGATGCGGATCGGGGCTGCAGGCCGTCCTGAACGCGGTGATGCAGGTCGCGACCGGCGTGAGCGACACGATCATCGCGGGCGGCGCGGAGAGTATGAGCGGCGTCGAGTACTACGCCACCGGCCTGCGCTGGGACCGGCCCGGAGCCGAGATCAAGCTGATGGACCGGCTGGCCCGCGCCCGCGTCACGGCGGGCGGCGAGCACCACCCGGTGCCGGGCGGCATGCTGGAGACCGCCGAGAACGTCCGCGAGCGCTATGAGATCAGCCGTACGGAGCAGGATGAGCTGGCGCTGCGCTCCCACGAACGGGCGGTGCGGGCACAGGACAAGGGGCTGTTCGCCGACGAGATCGTGCCGGTGGAGGTTCGCGACCGTAAGGGCGTGCGGGTCGTCGACCGTGACGAGCACCCGCGGGCGGACACGACCCTGGAGCGGCTGGCCACCCTCAAGCCGGTCATGCGCGTGGAGGGGGCCACGGTCACCGCGGGCAACTCCAGCGGCCAGAACGACGGCGCGGCCGTCTGCCTGGTCACGACGCGGAAGCGGGCCGACGCGCTCGGCCTTACCCCTCAGGCCCGGCTGGTGTCCTGGGCCGTCGCCGGCGTCCCGCCGCACCTGATGGGGCTGGGCCCGGTGCCCGCCACGGAGAAGGCGCTCGCCCGCGCCCGGCTGAGCCTCGACGACATGGACCTCATCGAGCTGAACGAGGCGTTCGCCGCGCAGGTCATCGGCGTGCTGCGCGAGTGGGGGCTCGACGAGGCCGGCCTGGCCAAGTTGAACGTCAACGGCTCCGGGATCTCGCTGGGTCACCCGGTCGGCGCGACCGGCGCGCGCATCCTCTCCACCCTCTTGTACGAACTGCGCCGCCGGGACGCCCGCTACGGCCTGGAGACGATGTGCATCGGCGGCGGGCAGGGCCTGGCGGCGGTCTTCGAGCGGATCGCCTGACCCCGCGTGCGAGCATGACCACGGAGATCGGATCTAACCCAGGAGGAGCCATGGGTCTGCTGGAGGGACGGAGCGCCGTGATCACCGGGGCGGCGCAGGGGATCGGGCTGGCCATGGCGCAGGTGTTCGCCGAGAACGGCGCCCGGGTGGTGATCGGAGACCGCGACCTCGACGCCGCCCGGGCGGCGGCCAAGGAGGTCGGCGGCATCGCCGTCGAGTGCGACGTCACGTCGGCCGCGCAGGTGTCGGCGCTGGTCGATCGGTGCGTGGCGGAGTACGGCGGGCTCGACGTCATGGTGAACAACGCCGGGATCACCCGGGACGCCACCATGCGGAAGATGACGGAGGGGGACTTCGACGCCGTGATCGACGTCCACCTGAAGGGCACCTGGCACGGCATCCGCGCCGCCTCGCTGGTCATGCGGGAACGCGGCCGAGGCGCGATCGTGAACGTCTCGTCCATCTCGGGGAAGGTCGGGATGGCCGGCCAGACGAACTACAGCGCCGCGAAGGCGGGCATCGTCGGCATGACCAAGGCCGCCGCCAAGGAGCTCGCGCACCTGGGCGTGCGGGTCAACGCCGTGCAGCCGGGGCTGATCAGGACGGCGATGACGGAGGCGATGCGGCCGGACGTGTGGGAAGGGAAGATGCGGGAGATCCCGATGGGGCGGGCGGGAGAGCCGGTCGAGGTCGCGAACGTCGCGCTCTTCCTCGCCTCGGACCTGTCGAGTTACATGACCGGCTCCGTCCTGGAGATCGCCGGCGGACGTTTCATGTGATCGCCGTCGACGGCAAGTGATCCGGCGGTATTTGCAGACGTAAAAGCCGATTCAGAGCGTCTGCCGCGTAGAGTAGCGTTTAAAACGCAACCCGCCGTCGCGATCCCAGCGTCCCCGGCCTCTGCCGCGCTCCGGTCTCCGGGCGGAGGCCGATGCGAGGCTTCCATGGATGTCACGAACTCCGACCAGCTCACCCGGCGGGATTCGGTGCGCCTGCCGGCCGAGGTGACGAGTTTCGTGGGGCGTCGGCATGAGGTGGCCGAGGTCAAGCGGTTGTTGTCGGTGTCGCGGTTGGTGACGTTGACGGGTCCGGGTGGGGTGGGCAAGACCCGGTTGGCGG